>NZ_CP070860.1:0-163148 GCF_017068255.1 Rhodococcus sp. PSBB066 | reverse complement strand
GCACGGCTCCTACGGGTCGGTTCCGGCCACCGCCAGTGGGCAGGCCCCGACACGATTCGTCGCGTCCTGGCTCGCTGCGGCGGCAGCCGACCTCGACCTCGCCGCCTCCTCGGCCTCCACGTCGACGGGTCCCACCGCCTCGGCCACCACTACGGCGCGGCCGACGACCACCTCCGAGACCGTCTCGGCCACGCCGTCGCAGACGGTCGCCTCCACCACCTCGGCACCGGCCGCGGCCACGACGCATGTGGTCGAGGCGGGACCGACGGTGCTCGAGCAGGGCGGCGTCTCGGCCGCCGCACTCAACTGATTCCACGCCCCGACACACACACGAGAGAGAGAAGCGATCATGAGCACACATCGCAGGGCTTCGCGGCTCGCCAAGGCGAGCGTCGTGCCCGCCACGGCCGCAGCGATCGTGGCAGCAGGGTCGGGGCTGGCCTCGGCCGCTCCGGTCGAGCTGCCCTCGCAGGGCGGGGTGACCACCCCGGCACCGTCCACCCAGGGCGGCACCACCAGCGCCCCGAAGCCGGCCCCGGCTCCTCCGGCCAAGCAGATCTACTGGACCCCGCCGCCGGCGCAGCAGCGTCAGTACGCGCCGCTGCCGGACTACAACTACGACACGAACCGTTACGAGCGGCAGTCCGCCCCGCCGCCGATCGACCCGATGACGCTGCGGGCGCCGCAGCCGGTCACCCCGGAGCCGATCTACATCGCTCCGCCGGAGAAGATCATGGTCGGCGATGTCCACTTCAACCAGCCGAACTGGGTCACCGACGACGACCGGGAGCGCACCAACAACACCGCCGGTCTGATCCGCTCCGAGGTCGCCACCTTCTACACCTCGGTCGGCGTGGATGCCAGCCGTGCCGATCGGGTCGCTGCTGCGCAGATCGGTGCGACGGTGGCCGGTGCTGCAGCGGGCGCTGCGGCCGGGGCGGTTCCCGGCGCGCTGATCGGCGGCACCCTCGGCGGTATCGCCGGGGCTGCGGCCGGGGGTGTGGTGCCGCTGCCGATCCCGGTGCTGCCCGCGGTGACCACCGGCGTGGCCGGGACCGCGGCAGGCGCAGCGATCGGCGCTGCGGTCGGCGCGGTCCCCGGCGCGGTGGTCGGCGGGGTGGCCGGTCTGGCGGCCGGAACCGCCTTCGGTGCCGGGGACGACGAAGGCCAGCCCATCGAGGTGCAGCTGCCGGATGTGCACCAGGACGCGCTCACCGAGCAGGCCGACGCCACGGTCGAGCAGTGGCGCTCCTCCGGCCCGGTCGGGCAGGCCGCGGCCGACGCCGTGCGCAGCGTCGTGACCACCGCCCCGCAGGTCGATTCGCAGGCCCGCGAGTGGGTGAAGGTCCAGCCCGGTGGCGACGGCATCGTCGCGGGAGCGGACACCGTGCTGACCACGTTCTTCGACGGTTCGCTCGGCACTGCCGCCGAGATGATCTCGACCGCGGCCGCGGACGGCATCAACCCGGCCTGACCTGCCCGACCATCTCGCCGGTGGGGGCGGGTAGCCCCGCCCCCACCACCCGACGACGGAGGACACATTGTCGACCGGCAATCGAGGACAACTCTTCCCGGACGTGACCGAGCGGTACGGGCCGGAGTCGACTGCGAGCGACGAACGAGAGACCGGATCGGTGCGCTTTCCGATCCCGGACGAGACCCTCGACGCCGCGGGGGTGCCGGCATCGGACCTCCACCCGGTCGATGCGGCCTGCGTCCCCGAACAGCCTGCTACCGACGACGAGTCGGTCATCCAGACCGACCTCGAACCGATCGTCGCTGCCGAACCCGCAGCCGAGATCTACCCGGCCCCGGTCCATCCTGCCGATCACTCAGCCCACGGCCCTGCCGGATACGACGATCAGAACCCGGCCGACGACGAGCACGGCGGGGCCGGATACGGCGATACGGCGACCGAGGTCGCCCCCTATGCAGGCGCCCCGGAGTGGGTCCGCGCCCACCTTCCCCGTGGCCCGCTGATGATCCCCGAACGCACCCGTGGGGGATTGAAGTCCGCGATCGGCCGTGCCCGACCTGCTCGCCCGACCCCTGCCGCAGCTCCGGCTGCGGCTCCGGTCGAGGTCGTCGAGGAGAGGACCGCCCAGCCGGTCACCGACAGCGCCTCTGCGGCCGCGACGGCCCGCCCCGATCGATCCCGCACCTGGATGCTCGTCGGCGGCGGTGTCACGGTGCTGGCGGTGGTCACCGCGACGGTCGGCACCACCGACGAACCGCAGGTGCCGCCGCTGCCCTCGCCGACGGCGGTGTCCTCGTCCACCACCTCGACGTCGACGGTCGCGGCTCCGGCGTGGTGCGCCCCGGTCACCGAACCCGGCCGGGTGGTCGGCAACGGTCCCGGTGGCCGCGATTCCGGCCCCGCGGTGATCCAGGCGTTCGAGTACGCCTACTACGTCGAGCGGGACGGCAAGGCCGTCGCGGAGCTGATGGTCCTGCCGGGCACCGATATTCAGTCGTTCATCGACGCCGTTCCGGTCGGGACCGAGCACTGCGTGAGCGTGCTGCCGACCGAGGACCCGAACCGCTGGTCGGTCGATGTGCTGCTGAAGTTCCCGCCCGTGGGAGACGAAGGCATCCACAAGCAGTGGATCACCACCCTGCCCGCCGACGGCGGGTTGAAGATCGCGAACGTGGAGAATCGATGAACAACGTTGTCGCACTGCGTCGTAGCCCGAAACTCGAGCAGCCCGAAGACCTCTCGACCATCGTGGTGGCCGGCGCCGGCGCAGCGGCTGCGACCACCACCTGCTTCGGCCTGGCCACCGCCCTGCGCCTGGGCCTGGGCGCCGACGTCGCCGCGATCGACGGCACCTTCGGCGGCGGCAACCTGCTCGACCGGGTCGGTGTCGAACCGATCGACCCGGCCCGAGCGATCCGCCAGCTCGGCTCGCGCATGGCTCTCAGCAGCGCCGGGGCCGTCGTCGTCGGTCACGGCGACGCCACGGACACGGCGCTGGTGGACAGCCTGCTCGCCGACCGGCATCTGGCCCGCATCCACGACGTCGGAACAGCGTTGCGCTCACGGCGTCTGGCCCCGTTGCTCGAGGCCGGGGCCGCGATCGTGATCGTCGCCCCGGCACGCTCGGAACCGCTGGCCCGGATGCGCGACGGTCTCGAATGGCTCATCGGCACCTACGGGCGCGGCGTGCTGACGCGCACGGTGGTGTCGATCTCGCACCAGATGCCGCACCGCCTGGTGGATCTGACCCCGATCCGAGAGCACCTGGCCCCACGGGTCGCCGGATTCGTCGAAGTGCCCTTCGATGCGACCTTGGCGCGGCCGGGCACCGTCGATCACCGCCGCCTGTCGGCCGCCTCGATCGACGCCTGGACCGACGTGCTCGACGCGTTGGGCCGCATCGAGGCCGGCCAGCGCGACACCGATCACCAGGCCGGGGCGGGGGAGCTGGCATGACCACCCGCGAACGCACCAGCGTCGAGGTGAGGGTCGATCCGTACCCGGTGGCTGCGCCCGGACCTGCAGTGTGGCTGCTCGGCGCGCACGGCGGGGCCGGGGTCTCCACCCTCGCCCAGTACTGGGACTTCGCCGAGGATGCGCGGCATCAGTGGCCGTGCGGTGACGCCCGTGAGACCGAATCGCCGTATGTGGTGGTGGTCTGCCGCGACACCATCGAGGGTCTGTCCAGCGCCCACGATCTGATCCTCGAGCACCGCCACCGCGGGTTGGCGTGCGAGCTGCTCGGCCTGGTCACCGTCGCGAACGCGCCCGGTCAGCCCCCGAAGGAGGTGCGTCAGCTGCGCTCGATCGTCACCGGTGCGGTGGCTGCGCACTGGGTGATCGGCTGGCATCGCTTCCTGGCCTCGGCGGCCCGGTCGAGCCTGCCCACCTGGCGCGCCCTCGACGGCGTGCCGATTCAGACCAAGGGAGCCGTGATCGCCGTTCCCGAGGACGTGATCGCTGCCGGCGTCGGCATCGTCACGGCAATCCAATCCGCCCTGCCCGCCTTGTGGTCGGGGCAGTAAGACACGGAGGACACGTCATGCTTCAGACCGTCGTGGACGTTGCGTATCTCGCACAAGGTTCGGTCAACTTCGACATCAACCCGGAGGTGCCGCCGGGCGCGAACGGCCTGCTCAAGCTGCTGAACTGGCTGCTGTGGGGCGTCACGCTCGCGTGCGTGGCCGCCCTGATCTTCTCGGGCGGGAAGTTCGCGTGGGAGAAGTGGCAGCACGGCTCCGGTGACTCGCCGAAGATGCTCGTCGGTGCCCTCGTCGGCGCGATCGTCGCCATCTCCGCCAACCAGATCCTCAGTGCCGTCACCAGCGCGGCATAAGGCGGGGTCAGCGATGGAGGTGTCCGTACAGGGCGTGGTCAGCCCGCCCCCCGACGTCCTCGACGGGTTCCAGACGCTTCTGGGCTACGCGGCCGGGATCGTTTTCCTCCTGTGTGTGGCCAAGGTGATCTTCGTCGGCGCACGCCTGGCCTGGGACCACAAGCACGGGGCCGGCCTCGAATCCCCCACCGCCGCGGAGTTCCTGGCGGCGAACATCGGCGCGATCCTCGCCGGCGGTGTGGCCGCCACCCTCGCCACGATCCTGCTGGCCACCGCCCAGGGGCCCCAAGCCCACCAGCTCGGAGGCGGCCATTCCCCGACCGTCATCGACCAGCTCGAACAGCTCCAGCAACAGCAACAGCAACCCGACAACGAGGAGAACGAACGATGATGCGTCGGTGGGCGCGAGCCGCGGTGGTCGCGGTGGCGCTGGTGGCCGTGAGCTGCGGGGGATCGGAGACGACCGAGACCGCAGGGTCGAGCACCGACCCGCCGCAGATCAGCCGGTGGGTCACCGTCGGTGGCATCGAGGTGCCGATCGGCACCACCGACGGACCGCGAGGCGGTGAGTGGGAGCCGTTCGCCGGGTTCAGCCACACCCCGCAGGGTGCGGCTCTGGCGGCGATCACCCAGTCGGTGCAGCTCGCCACCGCGTCCGATCGCACCTGGCCGACGATCCTGGCCGGGGTGGCCGCCCCCGGCGAAGGCCGCGACCTCTACGCCGCCCACCGCTCCCTGGTGGAGATGTCGGGCACCGACCCCGAGATGGTGCCGACCATCGTCGGCTACACCCTCGCCGACTACAGCGACACCGCCGCCACCGTCGACGTCGTGCAGCGGTTCTCCGACAACTCGCTCGCCTCCGCGACCACCCAGGTGGTGTGGATCGACGGGGACTGGCGGCTGAACCTGCCCAGCGACGACACCGCCACCATCACCGTCCTCGACGCGCTGCCGTCGGAGCTGGTCGACCTCGAGGAGACCCGCAAGTGACCGAACCCCACACCACCGGCCAGACCGGGGACACGAACACTTCCTCACTCGAGGGCGCCGGGAACGAGCGCGCCTCGGCAGCAACGAAACTCACCATCGGGTTGGCGGCAGTGGCCGTGATCGTCGTCGTCGGTCTCGTGCTGAGCATCGTGATGCTCTTCCGCGGTGACGATGCCGAACCGCTGGTCTCGCTCGACCCGACCACCGACAACGGGGCCACCGCCCGACTCGACGACCTCCAGTTCATGCCGGAACCCGTCTTCGACAAGCTCCACCGCGTCATCTACGTGCCGCTCGACCCCCACGGGGTGATCCTTTCCGACACCCTCGCCACCGGGAACCGGCCCGCAGAGCAGGCACCGAGTGGGGTGATGCTCCAGCGCATCCACGGCAACATGGACCTGCCGTTCTCGACCTCCGACGGCCCCACCGGATTCACCGACAACGGTGTGGCCACCGGCTTTGCCCGCACCCCGCAGGGAGCGGCGCTCGCCGCAGCCCACTACATCGGGTACGTCGCAGCCGGGGACAACCGGGTCGAGATGGTCACCGAAGCAGGCCGGGTGTCGGACCCGACCGGACAGTTGTCGGGAGTGAAGCTGGCCGACGACACGCCGACTGCGGTGATGCCGATGGTCAACGTGTCGTTCCATCCCGATCTGAGCCTGGTGAAGTTCGGCGCCACCGTCGAGCGGCCGAACGGGGCTACCGAGATCAGGGTGGTGAAGATTCCGGTGGTGTGGCGTGAGGGCACCGGTTGGGTTGTCCAGCTGGACTCGACCGCTTTTGGTACCGAGTTCGAGCCGGTGTCGTCCGAAGGGTGGCAGCAGTGGTGGTGAACTACAGCCTGCCCCCAGTCGTTCTTCGGCTGGTTGCCGTGCTCTGCGCTGTCATGGTCGTCGGCATCGGCGCAGCGGGTGCGGCCTTCGCCCAGGACTCCGAGCCCTCGGGGGATTCGTCCGGGGGCAGCATCGACAGTGCCGAGGTCGAGGAACAGGGCGAGGGGGACTTGGGTTTCGACTGGCTGGAAACGGGTGCTGGGGCCTTGAGCTGCGCCAGCACCGCCGGGAACGTCGTCGGCGCGCTGGGCGAGATGGTCTTGGATGTAGACATTCCCGACTGCGTGGACGCAGCCGGCAACGTCGTCGATGCCGGTACGGGCGCGATCGAGGACGGCATCAATGAGGCCGCTGCGGGCGCGGTCGAGAAGACCGCGCTGTGGATCGGTAATGCCGGTGTGGCGGTGTTGAAGTTCGCGCTGGGATGGTGGATCACCGGCACCGAGATGGACGGGGACACCTTCCAGAGGACCGTCGCGACGGTCAACGACTACACCTTCTACATCCAGGTCGCCGCCTTGTCGTTGTCGCTGATCCTGCTCGGCGGGCGTCTGGCGCTGGCCCGCTCGGGGGCGATCCGCGACACCTCGGAAGAGGGCCTGAAACAACTGGCCCGCGCTGTGGTGCTCGCCGGGGGAGCAACGACGATGATCGTGCTCGGCACCCGTCTGGCCGATCAGGTGTCGGCCTGGTTCATGGACAGTGCGGTCGGCTCCGATCCGTCCCGCCTGGCCGAAGCGATGGTGACGATCCAGCTCTATGCGGGTCCGGCCGGCGTCGGTTTGCTGTTCCTGATCGGCCTCATCGGGATGCTCGGCGGTGTGGTGATGGCGTTTTTGATGCTGCTGCGCACCGGCATCCTGGTGCTCATGGCCGCGGCACTGCCGATCGCGGGTGCGGCCGGGGGCACGAAGGTCGGCAGCCAGGCATTCGAGAAGATGCTGGCCTGGACGATCGCGTTCTTGCTGGTCAAACCGGTCGGGGCGTTCGTGATCGGGGTCTCGGCGATCCTGTTCCTCGAGGCCACCCCCACGATCACCGACCCCGAGAACGGGGACGGGTTCATGGCCCTGTCCGGGGTCATCACCTTGTGCGCCGCGGCCCTGGTCCTGCCGTCCTTGATGCGGTTGATCGTCCCGAACATCGGCGCACTCGGTGGCGGCGGCAGCGGTCTGGCGGCCGCCGCGGGATTGGCGGGTGTGGTCGGTGCGGGCGCGAAAACCGCCGGGATGATCGCCAGCGGCGGTGCCAGTGGCGCAGTGTCCGGCGCAGCATTCACTGCGACGAAGCGAGGCGATGACGATGGTTCGCCTCCTGGGGGTGGGGCTCCTCCCTCCGGTGCCCCGGTCGGCTTCGGTGCCGCAGGTGCAAGCCCGGCGGGCAATCAGCAAGGAACTCCGCAGGGCAACACCTCGGGTGCCTCTGGTGGGGGAGCCGGTGGGCAACCCGGTGGCAATGCGACCGGAACCCCCAGCGAGGGATCGCCGGAGAACGCAGCCTCCGCTGCCCCGGTCGCATCGGGGGCCGGCCACCAATTCCACCGAGGGGGATTCGAGCAATGAGCGGCGAACCGACTTTCCATACCTACGGCAACTGGCGCCGACCCCGCGAAACGGGCCTGCTCGGTGCCACCTTCGGCACCTCGATCGCCGCGATCGCCGCCGCGGCCACCGTCATCATCGCGGGTCTGTTCTTCGGCCTGCGGGTGTCGTTGCTGCTGGCGATCCCGGTGATCGTGTGCTTCATCCCCCTGGTCATCTCCCGTGACGGGCGTTCCGGTTACGAAAGGGCACTGATGCGATTGCAGTTCTGGCGCGGCCGCCGTCGCGGTGAGCACACCTACGCCTCGGGCACGTTCTCCCGCGTCCCGGGGCGGGCGTACCGGCTGCCCGGGGTGCTCGCCGACACCGAGCTGTACGAGGGCATCGATTCCGACGGGCGCACCTTCGGGATGATCCACATGCCCAGCCGGGGTGCCTACACGGTCGTCTTCGACGCCTACCCGCAGGGTGCGGAGGCCGTCGATCAGGACGTGATCGACCACTACGTCGGCAACTGGGCGCAGTTCCTGTCCGCGGCGGGGGAGACCTCGGACATCCTCGCGGTGGTCACCACCGTCGAAACCCTGCCCGAGACCGGCATCGAACTGTACGAGACGGTCCACCAGAA
Organism: Rhodococcus sp. PSBB066; assembly: GCF_017068255.1. NCBI lineage: Bacteria > Bacillati > Actinomycetota > Actinomycetes > Mycobacteriales > Nocardiaceae > Rhodococcus > Rhodococcus sp. PSBB066. The sequence continues at coordinate 154,834 of NZ_CP070860.1, read as the reverse complement.
CACCCGCGCCGACGCCCCGCAGCTGGCCCGCGACGCGGCCTACCAGCTCGCCACCGGACTGACCACGGGCGGGATCCGCCTCGCAGCGAGGATCGCGCTCACCTTCGAGGCCCAGACCACCGAACGCCGGCAGGACCCCTCCGAGCAGGCCGTCGAGCTCGGCCGCCGGCTTCCCGGCTTGACCGCGGCCGCGGCACGGTCCGGTGTGCCGTGCTCACCGATGGACGCCGACGAGGTCATGGCGTTCGTGCGCCGCTCCTACGATCCGGCCGCGCTCGTGGATGTGGAGGCCGGCCTGCACTCCGGCGAGGGCACCGGATTGACCTGGGAGGACTGCGGTCCCCGCACCGCCCACGAAAGCCCGGACGGCGGCAAATACGTCCACGACGGCGCAGTCTCGGTGACCTGGGAGATGCGCGAGGCCCCCAAGGGCGCGGTGACCGAACGGGTGCTGGCGCGCCTGCTGGCGCCGAACGAGGCGGTGCCGCTCAAGCGGGTGTCGGTGCTCTACCGGCCGCATTCGGCCGGCGATGCCACCGACATCGCCGACCGCGACTACCGCAACGCGATGGCCGAGGCCCACGGCGGCTCGCTCAAGAACGGCTCGATCGCCTCGGCCAAGTCGCAGATCGAGGTCGCCGCCACCTCGCAAGCCCGCATGGAGCAGGCCCGCGGTGCGGGCATGGTGCGCTTCGGGGTGCTCATCACCGTCACCGAACCGGCCGGCAGCGCCGATGTGCCGAAGATCGACGCCCTCATCGAAGACCTCTCGCGCCAGAGCCGGCTGACGATCCGCCGCTCCTGGTGCTGGCAGGCCGCCGCGTTCGCGGCCTGCCTCGGTGTCGGGGTCATCGCCCCCGACCACACCACCATTCCCAGCTTCCTCAGCAACTGACACGCAAAGGGCTATAGGCATGAGTGCACGCAACGCCACGAGATCGTCGCGGCTGCTCACAGCGGAGAAGATCGCCAAGACTCTGCTGTCGGACGACGAGCTCTCCCGCCTCGAAGAGCAGGCCGCCACCGCAACCGGACTCACGAAGGCATGGAAGAAAAGCCTGGTCACCCGCCAGTACAGTCGCCGGGCGACGGTGGAGCGGTTGACCCGAATCAACACCGACGGCTTCGACCGCCAGGTCGCCGACCTCGACGCCCGCGGATTCGACGGGGCCGGCGGGGGCCGGATGTCCACGGTGATGCCCCCGGTCGAATACCGCGGCACGAGTGTGCAGGTCGCCGGGATCTACCCGTGGATCGTCGGCGCGAAGGCCCCGCTGCTGGGCACCCCGCTCGGCCGGCACCTGACCACCGGAGCCGCCGTCGGTTTCGATCCGCTCTACGCCTGGACGATGAAGGCGATCACCGCCCCGTCCTGCTTCATCTGCGCCCTCAACGGCTTCGGCAAATCCACCCTGCTGCGCCGCATCGCCCTCGGCGACATCGCCCGCGGCACGCTCGTGCTCGTGCCCGGCGACGTCAAGCCGGACCTGCGGGTGCTCGCCGAGCAGGTCGGCGGGCAGGTCAGCGAGGTCGGCTACGGCACCGGCGCGATCAACCCACTCGACCGCGGCCCGATCGGCGACGCGATCGAGCAGCTGCCCGCAGGTTCCCTGGAGCGGGAAAAAGCCGAGTTCGCGCTGCACGCCCGCCAGCTCAACATGCTCTGCGCCCTGCTCGAGATCGTCCGCCGCGGCCCGCTGCAGGACTTCGAGGAAACCCTGCTCGCCTCGGCGATCCGGCTGCTCTACACGCCGGGCTCGACGTTCGACAACAATCATGCGGCCCGGATCGAGGACCTGCTGACGCTGATCGCCGCCGGCCCGGACGAGCTGAGGGACGACGCGGTGGCCGACACCGCCGAGGAATACCGCGGCCAGATCAAACCGCTGCTGCGCTCGCTGCGCGCGCTGGTCAAGGGCCGGTTCGGGGAAACCTTCAACCGGCACAGCACCGTGCGGATCGATATCACCAAGCCGATGGTCGATTTGGACATGTCCTCGGTCCCGCCGGGGGACGAGTTGATGCGGGCCGCGGTGCTGCTCGCCGGATGGAACGAGGCGTTCGCGGCGGTGGAGGCGGCGCACATCCTGGCCGACAACCAGGTGCCCGGCGCGAAGTCGATCGCGGCGCACATCATCTTGGACGAGGTCTGGCAGGTGATCCAGACCGGCAGCTCGGCGGTGGCGCGCCTGGACGCGGTGCAGCGGTTGCAGCGGTCGATGGGCGTGGCGATGACGCTGGTCACCCACTCGCTCGCGGACTTCGAGAAGGTCGGCGCGCTGGGCATGATCGAACGCTCCCGCGCCCGGATCATCGGCCCGGTCCCCGACGCCGAACTCGACCGCCTCGCCCACTTCATGAAGTTCTCGCAGGCAGAACGCGCGATGGTCACCGGCTGGGCCAACGACACCACCTCCTCGGTGGAGGAGAAGAAGGCGCTGCGCCAGGCCCGTCGCCGGGTGACGGCGGGGCACGACGGCGAACCGGAGCCGGTGGAAACCACACGCACCGCGGCCGGTGTCGGGCACTTCCTGCTCAAGCTCGGCGAAGGCGCGACACCCGGCACCCCGTTCAAGGTGTGGGTGCCCCAGGCGGAGCGCGACGCCGGGATTCACGACACCGATGCCCGCCTGCGGGCCGCCGACGAAGACCGGGGCACGGAGTTCGCAGCATGAGCCGGCGTCAACGTCCCGGCACTCGCCGATACACCCTGGTCGACGAGCGCACCCGGGAGGCCGCGATCGAGGCGGTCCTTCAGCGCATGCAGGCCGGGGACAGCTTCACCGCCGCGACGCGAGCCGCCGCGGCGCAGCTGGATGTGGCCGAGACGACGGTGCGGGGCTGGGTCAACCGCTCCGGCCGTCGCCCCCGCCGCACCGCACGCGATGTCGCCGCCCTGGAAGCGGAGCTGGCGATGGCGCAGGAGCTCAACCGGGCGTTGGCGCGCACGCACGCAGCCCTCGCCGAGGATCTGAGTCTGCGGTGACCGACAAGGGGGGCACCGGGCTGATCGCGCTGATCCTGGCGCTTACGCTCATTCCGTTCTTCCTGCTCCTCGTGCTGGTGATGGGGATCCAGGACGAACAAGACCGTCAGGCCGGCACGACCTGCCTCGGCCCCGGTTCGGGTGTGGGGTCGGGGGACCGGCTCGCACCGAGGGGCTCGTTCCTCAAACCGGTCGATCCCTCCGCCGTCACCCTCACCTCCGGGTTCGGTGAGCGGTGGGGGACCCAGCATCAGGGCATCGACCTGGCCGGCGCCGTCGGCACCCCCCTCTACGCCTCCGCGGACGGGGTGGTGCGCCATGCCGGCCCCGCCAGCGGGTTCGGGCAGTGGGTGGTGCTCGACCATGTGCAGGGTGGGCAGCTGGTGTCCACCGTGTACGGGCACATCGACACCTACACCGTCGAAGTCGGTGAGCAGGTCCGCGCCGGTCAGCAGATCGCCACCCTCGGCAACCGGGGCCAGTCGACCGGCCCGCACCTGCACTGGGAACTCTGGCCCGGCGGCTGGGGCACCGAAGCGGTGGACCCGCTGCCGTACTACGAAGCCGCCCCCGCCCCGGGACAGTCCTCGGCCGGGCCGACCACCCCGGTGCCGCCGGCCCCGTCCCAGGGCGACCTGGCGCAGCCGTTGCCGCCGTCGGCCGGCTCCGAGCAGGGCCTACAGGTCGATGCAAAAAAGGTCGCTCGCGCAGCCCACCTGACGTTCGGCGACCGGATCGGGGGTATCGGCGGCTGGCGCCCAGGCGGCGGTTACGCCACCGACCACACCGAAGGCCGGGCCGTCGATGTGATGATCCCGCACCACCGCTCCGGCGACGGCGTGGCCCTCGGGGACGAGATCACCGACTACATCCTGGCCAACGCGGAGTTCTTCGACGTCGAATACGTGATCTGGCGGCAGACCTACTACCCCGCCGGCGGTGCCCCGAGCCTGATGGAGGACCGCGGCAGCGAAACCCAGAACCACTACGACCACGTGCACATCAGCGTCCGGGGTCAGGGCACCGACGAGAGGTTGGTGTCGTGGGGAGCGCCGCCCGGCGGCAGCGGCAGCGGCAACGCCACCGCCGCGGCCGCCGACTGCCTCATCTCCGGGGAAGGCATCGGCGACCGGCTCGCCGACGGCACCGTGCCGGACGAGTTCGCGCCGTGGCTCGAGCGGGCCGGATCGCTCTGCCCGCAGATCAAGCCCTCATTGCTCGCCGCGCAACTCTCGGCCGAGAACGGCTTCCGCCACGGCACCGACGCTCCGGTGTCGGTGACCGGGGCGAAGGGACCGGCGCAGTTCATGCCCGCCACCTGGGCGTCCTACGGCCAGGACTACGACGGCGACGGGAAGGTCGATGTGAACAGCATCGGCGATGCGGTCATGGCCCAGGGCCACTACATGTGCACCATCGCCGCCACCATCGACGGCGCGATCGCAGACGGGGTGGTCTCCGCCCCGAGCGGGCGCAGCGAGCTGTATCTGGCCGGCTACAACGCCGGCGAAGGCGCGGTCCTGGCCTCCGGGGGTTTTCCGACCGGGCACACCGACTACGTGGTGCAGACCCGCCCCTACGCCGACACGATCATCGCCGCCGAACCGCAGTACCGGGCGATGAGCAACCAGTGAAAGGAGGTACGCCCGTGAGGATCACACGCATCACCGTCGCGGCGGTGTGCACCGCGGCCGCCGTCGCGTTGGCGGGCTGCGGCAGCGACACCACCGACGGCCAGCACGTGCATGAGGGCAGCGACGACCACCAGGTGATCGAGCCGCTCTCGCCCCAGCAGACGGGCGCCGACCAGACCGCGCTCACGGCGATGCAGATGGTCCTGTCCTGGCAGCCGGCGCTCGACGAGAGCAAGGCCGACGCGCTGATCCGGGCCACGGCGTATCTCGGCGGGGACCTGCTCGCCGTCGCCGACTCCGGCACCCGCGCCGAGGTACGCCCGGATGCGGACTGGCAGCAGTGGGCGGCGTCGAAGGACGCGGTGGCCGCGACCTGTGTGCGGGCCGACTCGACCCCGGCCGCACCGGCCGGGATGCGCACCCTCGTCATCGACGTCACCTGCACCCAGACGGTGCTGCACGCGAGCGGGCGCAGCACCCGCCTGACCCCGCAACTCTGGCGCACCACCACCGTCCGCACCGACGACGGGTGGCGGCTGACCGACTACCGATTCCAGCAGTAGAAGAGGCGGACGACGATGGCACAGACGCGACGGGACCGGCCGCGCACCTCCTCGGGCGCCGACGAGATGTTCCTCGAGGCACTTCCCGTCCTGGTGGTCGTGGCGTATCTGCCGACGATCGCCTACAACACCGGCGGGGGAAACCACCCCACCTGGAACCCCATCGGCCTGATCTTCGCCTTGGCCTTCGGGTCGACGAGCTGGCCGGCCGGGGCAACCATCGTCCTCGGTGTCGAGCTGGTCCTGCTGGCGGTGGTCGCCGGCGCGAGCTGGTGGGCGCTGCGCCGGTTCGGGGTCCTCGAGACGCTCGAGGGCAAGCAGTTCGAAAAGCGCATCGATCGTCTCGCCCGCACGATGGTCGACCCGAAGGAGGTCGACGAGGCCGACACGAAGTACCTCGCCGCCTCCACCGACCGGCTCGCCCCCGCGATCCCGAAAGACCATCCCGGCTACCTCGGCATCCCCCTCGGTGACACCGTGGTCGGGGGTCGCACCGTGCGGATGACCTGGGAGTTCGTGGCGATCGCGTTCGCCGGCGCCCGGATGGGCAAATCCGCCGGCTTCGCGATCCCGGCGATCTGCCACGCCCCGGGGGCGGCGCTGGTGGCCTCGAACCGCGGCGATGTGTACTCGCACACCGTCGGTCTCCGCCGCCAGAGCGGGCGGGTGTGGGTGTTCGACCTGCAAGGGGTGACCACCGGTAACCGGCAGCAGCGAGCGAGCTTCTGGTTCGATCCGCTGCGCACCGTCACCGACCTGCCCTCTGCTGCGGCGGTGTGCGGTTACTTCATCTCCGCCGCCACCGATGCCGGTGCCCGGGTCGATGCCTACTTCGACGGCAACGCCCGGGACCTGTTCGCCTCCTACCTGCTCGCCGCCGCCCTGGCCGGCGGGGACATCCGGCACGTGGTCGAGTGGCTGACCCACACCCAGTCGCAGATTCCCCCGGCGGTGCTCGAGCAGTACGGCTACCCGGAACTCGCCCGCACGATGCGCGGCAAGCAATCCGTCAACGCCAAACAGCGCGACGGCTTCTACGACATGGCCCGGCGCTTTTTGTCCCCGTTGGACGAACCGCGCTATGCCGAGGCGGTCCTGCCGAACCGGCGGGTGGTCATCGGCACCGACACTCACGGTCGGGTCACCATGGCACCGGGTCAGCACATCCACGACCTGCCGGAGTTCATCTCCGCCGAGTTCGTCCGCCGCACCGACACGATGTACGCGCTGTCCAAGGACGGCCCCGGCTCGTCCTCGGCGATCTCGAGTGCCCTGGTCGGGCAGATCCTGAGCTGCGCCGAGGAATACTCCGAGCAGCAGGACTCGGAGCGGATGCCGATCCCGCTGACGGCGGTGCTCGACGAGGCCGCCAACATCTGCAAGCTCGAAGACCTGCCGCGCTGGTACTCGCACTTCGGTGGCCGCGGCATCATCCTCATCACCTTCTTCCAGTCCCCCTCCCAGGGCGAGAAGGTGTGGGGTCGCGAAGCGTTCAAAGCCATGGTCGATGCGTGCAGTGTGATCTGGTACGGCGGCAACGTCGACGACGACGCGTTCCTGTCCGGTTTGGTCGACGCGGTCGGCACCCACTACGTCGACACCGAATCCCGCAGTCGCCCCGCCGGATTCTTCTCCAGCAGTCAGGCGAGTGTGTCGAGCAGCTGGCAGAAGGAAACCATCCTCGACAAGCGGGACCTGCGGGCACTGCCGAAAACCCGGGCCCTCGTCACGATCGGGGGCTCGACGCCGATCCTGGTCCGTAAGGCGTTCTGGGGTGACTCGCCGTTCGCGGGGGCGATTCGCCAGTCCACGAAGGACAGCAAGAATCGCGGGCTCAGCGAGCAGAAGTCGCTGCCCGCCGGCTCCTCCGACCGGCCGGTGCCCGACCGTCCCTCACCGACCACAGGCGGCGACGACACCTGGCCGGATCACGCACCGGTGGCCGGCGAACCCGCCGTGGAGTCCTCCCGCACCGCTGCCCTGTTCACGTCCGAATTCATGTCGAAGGAATGAGCATGGTGAATCTGCCCCGAACGACCGACGATCGCTGGGACACCGGCAACGACGCCGGGGACGCAACCGGCGACGAGACGACCCCGCCCCCGGTGGCGTCGGAGTTCGCGCCGCAGCCTCGGACACCGGCCGCCTCCCAGCCCTCGACCGAACCCGAGCAGGAGAAGAAGGAGCCGAGGTACGCGAACGTCGTCGAGTTCGTGCACGGGTTCTTCCTGCCGGTGATCCGACGCCGGATCAGCGACAACGACGGCGGCCTGTCCTGGGACCCACGGTGGTGGGCCTACCCCGAGGTCGTCGCCCGCCTGACCGCGCTGCACCAGGCCTGGGAGGAAGCACGCGCCTCGGACTCGATGTCCGCCATGTCCTCCTGGTGGATCCAGCACCTCGAACCGCACCTGCGGGTCATCCTCGACGGCGACACCGGGCCGATGGCCAACGCCAAAGCCGACCGCAGCTTCATGGGCTGGCCGGCCATGCCCTCCGATCCCGTACCGGCAGCGGTCCTCGACGCAATCTCGAGGCAGAACGAGGATGAGAGCAGGATCGAGCGTAGGTAGTTCCTTCGTGCTGCCTCTCACGTATCCGGTTCATGCCGAACACAGCGGCCTCGCCGACGGTGAGGCCGTCAACGCGACAGGTCACCCGTGGTTGCCGCACACCAGGTCGGCGGCGGTGTCCCAGCCCCGCTGTTCGAGCCACCGCACGACGGCGGAAGGTAGCTGCTCGTCGACGAGGCCGGTCACCAACGGTCCCGCCCCGCAACGCCAGCAGCCGACTTCGACGATCTCGACACCGTGCGGCTGGCACTGCGCGCAGTGCCGCTGCTCGCGCACCTGCCCGTCACTGTCGATGTGCAACCAGACGGTGTCGAGGTCGTCGAGATGCGGGATCATCTCCCGCCGGGTCGAGGGCCGGTACCCGCAGGTCGGGCACTCGAGTCGGTCCTCCGGCCGGTCCGTGTCGGACACCGCCGTGACGGTCGGAGCCGGAGCCGATGCCGGGGGAGCGGCAGCGGCGGCGGTGAGCGGATCTGCCGACCGTGGCGGTAGATGCCGGTACAACGTCGAGCGGGTCAGCTTGGTCTTGGCGACGATCTCGGCGACGGTGGCGCCGGCGTCCCGCAACGCGGTGGCGTAGGCCAGCTGCGCCTCGGACACCACCGACGGCCGGCCGATCCGGCGGCCCTTCGCGGTGGCCACCGCACGGGCGTGTGCGGCCCGTTCGAGGGAGTAAGTGCGTTCCATCTGCCCGAACAATGCGAGCAGCACCACCGCCAGCTGTGCCATCGGATCGTCCGGGTCCGACGAGTCGATCCGGATCGGATCGGCGAGGTTCCGCACCCCCACACCACGTTCGTGCAGATCGTGGATCAGGTTCAAGGTGTCCCGCACGGTGCGGCCCAGCCGGTCGAGGGTGTGCACGACGATGACGTCGCCTTCGCGGGCGTACCGGATCAAGGCCGTCAGCCCGGGGCGGTCGGTGGTGGCACCGGACTTTTTGTCGACGTAGATGCGAGCCGGGTCGACACCCGCGGTGGTGAGTGCGTCGATCTGCCGTTCGAGGTCCTGCTTGGTGGTCGACACTCGTGCGTACCCGAGTTCCATGCGCCGGAGCGTATCGAAAGTTGTGTGCGAAGCGTTATTTCGACACGCAGTTTCGGAACCAACTTATGAGACGCTCTGACCAGGTATGTTTCCTCATCTCAAACGAGAAGAGGGGACCGTCTCAATACCAAGGTTCTGAGACGGATGCAGTTCGTTCCCGTCCTGAACCGATGTCTACGACGAGATCGAAGCCGTGCCGAGGCGCTGCTCGACCATCGGTACAAGTGGGATCGGCGCAGATCGCCAGAGCCTCAGCGGTAGCTCCCGCCTCTGGCCGGGATGTGTCGGGATGGCACGCTTCAATGCGGTAATGAAATGGATGGATTCGGCCGACACCCGTCGACGAACGGTCCGACAGTTAGGTAGGGAAGGCGACCGTGGCGCTCAAGAAGTCCGATCTGTACTCGTCGTTGTGGGCGAGCTGCGACCAGCTCCGCGGTGGCATGGATGCCAGCGAGTACAAGAACTACATCCTGACGCTGCTGTTCGTGAAGTACGTCTCCGACAAGTACAAGGCTGATCCCGAGAACGGCCTGATCGAAGTACCCGAGGGCGGATCGTTCGATGACATGCTCGCCGCCAAGGGCGACAAGGAGATCGGCGACCGATTCAACAAGATCATCGCCAAGCTCGCCGACGCCAACGGCCTGCGCAACGTCATCGACGAAGCCGACTTCAACGATCCGAACAAGCTCGGCAACGGCAAGGAGATGCAGGACCGCCTCTCCAAACTGGTCACCATCTTCAACGACCTCGACTTCCGGGGCTCGCGCGCCGAAGGCGATGACCTGCTCGGTGATGCCTACGAGTACCTGATGCGGCACTTCGCGACCGAGTCCGGCAAATCCAAGGGCCAGTTCTATACCCCCGCCGAGGTCTCCCGCGTCCTCGCCAAGGTCGTCGGGATCGGACCGAACACTCGCCAAGACCAGACCGTCTACGATCCCGCCTGCGGCTCCGGCTCACTGCTGCTCAAAGCCGCAGCCGAGGCACCACGCGGCATGACGATCTACGGCCAGGAAAAAGACAACGCCACCTGGGCGCTGTCGAAGATGAACATGATCCTGCACGGCAACGAGATCGCCGAGATCGAAAAGGGCGACACCATCACCAACCCGCAGTTCACCCAGGGTGATCGGTTGCGGACCTTCGACTTCGTCGTGATGAATCCCCCGTTTTCGGTCAAGTCGTGGAACAACGGACTCGAGCACGACTACGGTCGCTTCGAGTACGGCCGGCCCCCGGAGAAGAACGGCGACTACGCCTTCCTTCTGCACGCGCTCACCTCGCTCAAGAGCACCGGCAAGGCCGCGATCATCCTGCCCCACGGTGTGCTGTTCCGGGGCAACAATGAGGCTGCGATCCGCCGCAACCTGCTCAAGCACGGTTTCATCAAGGGCATTATCGGGCTCCCGGCGAACCTGTTCTACGGCACCGGCATCCCCGCCTGCATCGTCGTCCTCGACAAAGGGAACGCGCATGCCCGCACCGGGGTGTTCATGCTCGACGCCTCCAAGGGCTTCATGAAAGATGGCAACAAGAACCGCCTGCGCAGCCAGGACATCCACAAGATCGTCGACACCTTCACCAAGCAGATCGAGATCGACCGCTACTCCCGCATGGTGCCGCTCAGCGAGATCGCCGATCCGAAGAACGACTACAACCTCAACATCCCCCGCTACATCGACTCCTCCGAACCCGAAGACCTGCAGGACCTGCACGCCCACCTCCACGGCGGCATCCCCGACCGCGATCTCGATGCCCTGAGCGACTACTGGGACGCCTTCCCCCGGCTACGCAGCCAACTCTTTGCCCCGAACCGCCCCGGCTACAGTGACCTGGCCATCGACGTGAGCGAAGTCCAGCAAACCATTCTCGATTCCCCCGAATTCACGACGTTCGCCGACAAGGTCCGCGATCTGGTCAATGATTGGTTCGTCACACACCGGGACACCCTCGCGACAATCGATAAAGACACCAAGCCGAACGATCTGATCGCGACCATCGGCGACGACCTGCTCGCCCGATTCAAACCCGTCCCACTGCTCGACGAGTACGACGCCTACGAACAGCTCATGACCTACTGGCATGAGATCATGCACGACGACGTCTATCTGATCATGGCCGACGGCTGGGCCGGTGCCGCCGCACCACGTCAAACCATCGAGGATAAGGAGCGCAAACTCACCGAAACCCCCGACCTCGTCGTAGGGTCCGGGCGCAGCGCCACCAAGTACAAGATGGATCTCATCCCCCCGAATCTGATCGTCGCACGGTACTTTTCCGATCAGCATGCGCAGATCGACGAACTCACCGCCGCTGCCGACGAAGCTACCCGCGCTATCGCGGAGTACATCGAAGAACACGCCGTCGAAGACGGCCTGCTTGCCGGCGCGATAGACGAGGACAAGATCTCCAAAGCACTCGTCACCACGCGGTTGAAAGACATCAAGAAGAGCGGCGACCCCGGTGAGATCCAGGCACTGCAGCAGGCGCTCAAGTTGTACAACACAGAGGCCGCAGCCAAAAAGGCCGTCAAAGACGCACAGGCCGAGCTCGACCTGGCAACGCTAAAGATGTACGGCGTCTTAAGTGAGAACGATATAACCACGCTCGTGCTTGATGACAAGTGGCAAGCGACGGTGGATCGCTATGTGGTGGGTGAAGTTGAAGCACTGACCCTGAACCTCGTCGCACGTATTCAGCAGGTCGGCGCTCGGTATGCCTACACGCTCGACTCACTCAATTCCCAATTGCACGACCTCGAATCGAAGGTTTCCCAGCATCTTGCTGAGATGGGAATCCTGTGATGGCCGATTCTCCGGAATTTACAACACTCGGAAGCGTCGTGACACGGACGGGCGGCGCCCTACAAACGGGCCCCTTCGGCAGCCAGCTCCACGCAAGCGACTACCAGCCGACCGGCACTCCGCTGATAATGCCGGTAAACCTCGGAGATAACGAAGTCCTTGAGAAAGGAATCGCCCGTATTGGCGCTACCGACGCGCACAAGCTGCGTCGTCATGCGCTCCGGGACGGCGACATCATCTTTAGCCGTAGAGGTGACGTAGGCCGCCGGTCTCTCATACGCGAAACCGAGACGGGATGGCTATGCGGAACGGGTTGTCTTGCGGCGAGATTTGGACCCCGCACGGAGCACGTCAATCCGGCATATGTAGCCGAGTATCTCGGGTCAAACGCTGCTCAAACCTGGCTTGTCGACAACGCCGTCGGCGGAACGATGCCGAACCTAAACACCAGCATCCTGGCTGCGCTTCCCATTCTGCTGCTGTCGAAGCGCGAGCAGGATCGTATCGTAATTGCACTCGGTGACGTTCAAGAAACAATCAGGACCTTCGAACGCCTCATCGCCAAAAAGCAGGCGATCAAGCAGGGCATGATGCAGCAACTTCTGACCGGCCGCACACGCCTGCCGAACTTTGGAGAAAGTTGGGTGAAGACGACCCTCGGCCAGCTGGGCGTTTTCCTCAAAGGGCGCGGGATAAGACGCGACGATGTGCGCGCGTCAGGTATCCCATGCATTAGATACGGAGAGTTGTATACGGAATTCGTCGACTACACCGCATCGACTCGATCATTCGTCGACCACGCGGTCGCCAACACTGCGCTGCCACTTCGCTCGGGTGATCTACTCTTCGCAGGGTCCGGTGAAACGCGCGCAGAGATCGGCATATGCGCGGCTTATATCGGAGATTCACCCGCAGTTGCTGGTGGAGATATTATTGTCCTCCGAGGAAGTGTCTTCAACCCTGTGTATCTCGCGTCTTTGGCGAATACGCCAGCTGTGGTCAATCAGAAGTCGCGGGCGGGCCAGGGTGATGCGGTGGTTCATATCAATAGCCGTGCTTTAGCAGAAATCACCGTTTCCCTCCCGTCTCGCCCTGAACAAGATGCCATCGCCAAGGTGTTGATGGACGCAGATCAGGAGATTGATTTGCTGCGTGAACGGTTACGAAAGGCTCGCTCCGTCAAGACCGGCATGATGCAGCAGCTGCTGACCGGCCGCACGCGGTTGCCGGTGGAGACCGCGTCGTGAGTGTGGGTAAGTCCGTTCGTTTGTTTCTTGCCGACGGCACGCCAGGTGGTTTGTTGACCGCCGAGATCATGAACTGGACCGGCCACGTAGTCGCTGCGCCACGTTCGGATCTCGCTGCACTGTTGAAACGTCCCGAGACCAGCCGCACCGGCATCTACATCCTCCTCGGGGAGGACCCGGACAGCCTGGGCGGCCTGCTGACGTACATCGGCGAGGGCGATGACGTCAGCACGCGGCTGTATCAGCATGCTCGCTTGGAAGACCAACGCGGTAAGGACTTCTGGGATCGAGCGGTCGTGCTGACCAGCAAGGACACGAACCTGACCAAGGCCCACGCCCGCTATCTGGAGAGCCGGTTCATCACCCTCGCCTTACAAGCCAGCCGGGCTCGGCTCACCAACGCAACGTCTCCGCCACCGATCACGTTGCCCGAGGCGGATGTGTCGGACATGGAGTACTTCATCGAGCAGGCCAAGATCGTGCTGCCCGTACTCGGAGTGAACATCTTTCGGTCCCCCGCCACCAGCCCGGTCGCTTCGAGCGTCGAGACTGCCGATCGTCGTCGGAGTGAGTCACCCGTGTTCGAGATGACGTTGCGAAAGTTCGGTATCACCGCCCGTGCCCGCGAAGTCGACGGGGAGTTCACCGTACTCGAAGGATCCGGTGCGCGGCTGGCCTGGACCGGAGCGGAGAGCCATAGCTACACGGGGTTGCGAGCGAAGCTGGAGCAGGACGGCACCTTGGTGCCCTCGCCCGATAGTTCGTCGATGCGTTTTGCCCGCAATCATGTGTTCGCCAGTCCGAGTGCGGCCGCGGCGATCGTGGCCGGCCGCAGCGCCAACGGCCGCAAGGAATGGGTGATCGAGGGACGTCGCACTACCTACGGTGAGTGGGAAACCGAAGGCATCGACGCTGCAATGGGCAGGGGGCGTGGGGATGAGTGACGTCGGGCAGATCGAGCGCAAGACCCAGGACCGCGTCGTTGCCCTGTTCCAGCATCGGCTGGGGTACGAGTACCTCGGCAACTGGGGAACCCGCGCCGGCAACGCGAACATCGAGACCACCCTGTTGACCCAGAACTTGAAGTCTCGTGGCTACGACGACACCCTCGTCACCCGGGCGCTGGACCAGCTCGGCAAAGCCGCTGCGGTCGGAGCCGGGCACGGTCTGTACGAGGCGAACCGCGAGGTCTACGGGCTTCTGCGCTACGGGGTGAAGGTCCAGGCCGGTGTCGGCGAGCCGTTCGAGACGGTGTGGCTGATCGACTGGCGCAATCCCGAGGCAAATCACTTCGCGATCGCCGAAGAAGTCACCGTTGCCGGGCAGCACATCAAACGCCCCGATGTGGTGCTGTACGTCAACGGCCTGGCGCTGGCGACCCTCGAACTCAAACGCTCGAAAGTGGCGGTGTCAGAGGGAATCCGGCAGACCATCGGCAATCAGCGCCCGGAGTTCATCCACTCGTTCTTCTCCACGGTGCAGTTCGTCTTCGCCGGCAACGACGTCGAAGGCCTGCGCTACGCGGTGATCGACACCCCGGAGAAATACTGGCTGGAGTGGAAAGAACCCTCCGAGGTCGCCGCACCGTTGGATCGGGGGTTGCTGCAGCTGTGCGGCAAACAGCGGCTGCTCGAGCTGGTCCACGATTTCATCGTCTTCGACACCGGATGGAAGAAGGCGCCGCGGCACAATCAGTTCTTCGGGGTCAAGGCCGCCCAAGAACGCATCGCGGAGCGTGAGGGTGGCATCATCTGGCACACCCAAGGCTCGGGCAAGTCGTTGACGATGGTGTGGCTGGCCAAATGGATCCGGGAGAACCAGCCCGATGCGCGGGTGCTGCTGATCACCGACCGAACCGAACTCGACGACCAGATCGAGAAGGTGTTTCTGGGGGTCAACGAGCAGATCTATCGCACCAAGAGCGGGGCGGATCTGATCGCCGCCCTCAACACCAGCGAGCACTGGCTGATCTGTGCGCTGATCCACAAGTTCCGCGGCACCGACAACACCGTCCAGACCGGCGGGGATGCGACGGCGGAGTTCATCAAGGAACTGCGGGCCACGGTGCCGAAGGATTTTCACGCCCAGGGCAACATCTTCGTGTTCGTCGACGAGGCGCACCGCACCCAGTCGGGGGCGATGCACGAGGCGATGAAGCAGTTGCTTCCGGGGGCGATGTTCATCGGGTTCACCGGCACCCCGCTGCTCAAGGCGGACAAGGCCACCAGCATCGAAACCTTCGGCAAATTCATCCACACCTACAAGTTCGACGAGGCCGTCACCGACGGGGTGGTGCTGGATCTGCGGTACGAGGCCCGCCACATCGATCAGCAGCTCACCTCCCCCGAGCAGATCGACAGGTGGTTCGAGGTCAAGACCCAGGGCATGACGGATCTGTCGAAGGCGGAGCTGAAGAAGCGGTGGGGCACCATACAGAAGGTCCTCACCAGCAAGTCCCGCGCCGAGAAGATCGTCACCGACATCATGTTCGACATGGACACCAAACCGCGGTTGATAGACGGGCGCGGCAACGCCATGCTCGTCGGATCGAGCATCTACCAGGCCTGCAAGTTCTACGACATGTTCGTCGCCGCCGGGTTCCGCGGCAAGTGTGCCATCGTCACCAGCTACACCCCCAACGCCGGCGATGTCGCGAAAGACGACGCCGGCGCTGGGGACTCCGAAAGACGCTTCCAGTACGAGACCTATCGGCGGATGCTCGCCGACTACTTCTCCGAGCCCGCCGACAAGGCCGCCACGCCGGCGAAGGTGGAGCAGTTCGAACAGGCCGTAAAGAAGCAGTTCCGCGACGATCCGGGGCAGATGCGGCTGTTGATCGTCGTCGACAAGCTGCTGACCGGGTTCGATGCCCCGTCGGCGACGTATCTGTACATCGACAAGAAGATGCGCGATCACGGGCTGTTCCAGGCGATCTGCCGGGTCAACCGGCTCGACGGGGACGACAAGGACTACGGCTACATCGTCGACTACCAGGACCTGTTCAACTCCCTCGAATCCGCCATCACCGACTACACCTCCGGCGCGCTCGACGGCTACGAGAAAACCGACATCGACGGCCTGCTGACCGACCGGATCGCCAAGGCCCGCGAGGACCTCGACGACACCCTCGAACGGGTGCGGGCACTCGTTGAACCCGTCGCCCCACCGAAGAACACCCTGCAGTACCAGCAGTACTTTTGCGCCCTCGAACCGGGCAACGCCGACCAAGTCAAGGCCAACGAGCCTAAACGCGTCGAGCTGTACAAGTCGATCGCCGCACTCACCCGCGCCTACGGCAACCTCGCCAACGAGATGGCCGAGGCCGGCTACACCGCGGCCGAGGCCGACGCCATCCGCCGCGAAATCGCCCACTACGTCGATGTGCGCGCGGAGGTGAAACTCGGCGCCGGCGAGGACATCGACTTCACCCAGTACGAGGCCGGGATGCGGTTTCTGCTCGACACCTACATCCAGGCCGGCGCCTCCCAGGTCGTCGCGGACTTCGCCGACACCGGATTGATCGAACTGATCGTCCAGCACGGTTCCGGGGCGATCGACACCCTCCCGCCCGGGATCAAGAACGATCCCGAAGCGGTCGCCGAGACCATCGCCAACAACATCCGCCAGGTGATCGTCGAAGAACGCGCGCTGAACCCGAAGTACTACGACAGCATGAGCGCGCTGCTCGACGCGCTCATCGACCAGCACCGCCGACAGGCTCTCGACTACCAGCAGTACCTGGCCAAGCTCCTCGATACCGCCACGAAACTCGGCACCAAGTCCTCCGACACCACCTACCCGCAGTGGGCGGACAACGGTGCCCGCCGCGCCCTGATCGACTTCGGCTTCGACGATCCGGCCACCCCCATCCAGATCGATACTGCGATCCTGACCAGCAAACCCCACGGTTGGGTCGGCCATCGGATAAAAGAGAAGCGCGTCAAACAGGCGGTCCGCCAGGTCCTGCCACCAGGCTTCGACCGCCTCGACGAGCTGTTCGAGCTGATCAAGGCCCGCGATGAGTACCACTAACGCCTACCTGAGCGTGCGCGGCATCGACATCGATGTGGTCTACAAGGACATCAAACACCTGCACATCGGGGTCTACCCACCCATGGGCCGGGTTCGGGTCGCCGCCCCCACCCGCCTCGACGACGACCAGGTCCGCCTGGCCGTGATCCAACGCCTGTCGTGGATCAAACGCCAACGCGACAAACTCCGCTCCGCGCAGCGGCAAACCGAACGCGAAATGGTCACCGGCGAATCCCACTACATCTGGGGGGTGCGGCGCCGGCTCACCGTCATCGAACGCCCCGGCCGCGCCCATTTCGAGATCGACGGCACCCGGCTCGTGCTCTACACCCCCGCCGGCACCTCGACCAACCAGCGCCGGGCATACCTCGACCGCTGGTACCGGACACAGCTTCGGCAGGCGATCCCCGACCTCATCACCAAGTGGGAACGTGAACTCCGGGTGAGCGTGCCGCAGTGGACGATCCGCCGGATGAAAACCAAATGGGGCTCGTGCAACCGCGAAACCCGGCACCTGTGGTTCAACGTCGAACTCGCCAAAAAGCACCCGGACTGTCTGGAATACATCGTCGTGCACGAGATGATGCACTACTTCGAACGCCATCACGACGAACGCTTCACCGTGCTGATGGACCGGCACCTACCGGACTGGCGGCAATGCCGCGACCAGCTCAACGAAGCACCTCTCGGCCATGAACAGTGGTAGAAGGGGCTACCTTCGTGGCACACCTTGCCGAGTCGTAACTGGTCTTGACGAACCCAAAGCGCCAGACGGCATGCGCATCACGTCCCCTGACCCGAGTTGGCTCACGATTTCGAGGTGAATGACTACTCACGTCTGTGACCTGCTGGTTCTCGTCGCGATCGGCCTGGTTTCACGCACTAACGAAATGAGCCAACTCGGGCCTGACAGTGGCGGCTGTTGTGGTTGTCGATGGCGTGGGGCACCGGTCCCAGCAACGGTTGGTCCACCGGCCAACCTCTGGGCGATCGGCACCTCGTGACCCAGGCGTGGCGACCCAGCAAGGCCCCAGCGGGACCTAGCAGCGGCTCATCGCCCCACCGCGCGGACTCTGTACCGTGAATCGCGCGCAGGGCTCTACATGTGCGTGGCGTTGATCTTCCGCGCCAGCGCCTCGAAGTTATCCAGCGTTGTCGCAGAAAGCTTCTCGACCATCGACGGATCGCGCAGCAGGAATTCAGCCGGACGCCAATGGTCAAACCTGGGTTCACCCAGCCCTTCCAGGCGCTTCAGAATCCGCTCATGGTGGTTCGGCAGGTCCTCGGCCTTGATCGACTTGCCGAACGACGCGTTGTACAGCTCGACGTAATCCTCGACCGAGAAAAGGTCCTCGATGTCGCCGTGCCTCTGCTCAAGAATAGAGCTGACGAGGACGACCCGCCCGCCATCGATCTTGTTCGCCTTCATGGCGGCCTCAACCTTGCCGGCACCCTCGGTACCGGAGTCGAGCAAGACTGTAACTGACACCTTCCTGCCAAGAAGTGACACGAAAGCAGGAACGTTCGACGAGCCGCCAGCGGGGAGGATGCGCCAGCGCTCGTCGAGGCCCTCGCGATCCAAGTCGCGCAGACGTCGGCTGAGCAGGTCTAGATACGCGAGGTCCGACGGTCCCTCGACGAGTAGGTTCCGCTCGCCGATGAACAGGTTCTGCGACAGGTCGTAGCCAAGCGCGGCTTGCAGCGGGAACGCACTGTCCTCCCCTACTTCCAGGGCGTCCGATGAGGTCACCGAACCGATGCCGTCGCCGCGATCCTCGACCATGCGCACGCGCTCGATCTGGTCGACCATGAACGGTGAATGCGTCGTGTAGAGCACCTGCCCGACCGGGGCCAAGCGCTCGTTGATGAAGCGCAGGAAGTCGCGCTGTGCCTTGGCGTGCAAGGTGAGCGCTGGCTCGTCGAGCAGGATCACGACGTCGCCGTCGTGGTCTTCGAATTCAGCGAACGCCACCAGGAAGGAGAAGAACCACTGGTAGCCCGACGAACGGAGCGAGAAGTTGTTGGTGAAGTCATGCTTGCGATCCTCGACGCGGAAGTTGAGGTGGCGCACCACGACCGACTGACCGCGGCCGTCCTGCTCGGTCGCCGCCTCGATCTCCACCTTGATGCGAAGCTCGGGGTTCGTGCTCCAGTATTCCGCCATCTCGCGAGAGAGGTCGCTGGAGACGGCCTCGAGCTCCGCTGTGCGCGATTCGAACTCAGCGTCCGTCACGGAGTCGATGTCGGTGTCGGCCAAACGCAGTAGCGCGCGAGCCGTCTGCTTGGACGAAGCTCCGGGTTCTTCATCGTCCTGGGTGCGCAGGCTGGCGACGTCAACCCGGCCTTCGAGGTTCTGGTAGGCCGCGAACCGGAAGAACTGCGGCATCCGGTCGTGCACGACCCTCCGGGCGACCGCGTTCAGATCCTCGCTAGTGCCGACCAGCGTCGTGATCCGTTGGAGCGCGTCTGCGTTGAAGACGCTCATGTCCGGCTCGTCCTCGTCTATTTCAGCTTCCTCGTCTGCGGCAACCGATGCCGCGGACTTGGGCGCGAGCGCCTCCTTGAGCCCGACGATGGTCTCGTGCTCCGCCAGGAGAGTGTCGGCCTCCGGGTGCCCGGCGAGGACGTTCCGCATGAAGCGCTCGGTGTCGACGGCGACACGAATCCACATTACGTCGTTGTAGCGACGACCGATCCGGACCGTGTCGTCTGTGACGACGCCCTCGCCAAGCGCGTCCTTGAGCGCTTCGAGATCAGCGTCGTGGAGGTGGAAGGTCGCTTCGATCGGCGAGACCTTGGACAGGTCCTCCTTGCGGCCGTCGCGCTTCCACCGCCACCGCGGGTAGTCGTCGCGTTCGACGAACTTGTCGCCGTAGACGGGGTTGAGCTTGTAGAGCGCGTCGAGCATGGTCGACTTACCAGACTCGTTCATCCCGACCAGAGTCGTGACGTCCTCTTCGACCGACACCTCCGTCGAGTCCAGCACGTTCTTGTACCGGCGAACCCGGAACGATGTCAGCCTCACTACACGACCCCTCTCACACCTCGGACATCAACGATCTCAGCCTAGTTCGGGGCACCGACATCGCTGAGGATGTAGAGGCCGGGGACCGCCGCCACATCATGTCAGTGGCATGCCCGAGACTGGCGTGCATGGCCGCGTCGACTCGCGTCTGCGGTGGCGGCGTGGTCATGTCCGCCACCACAGACAGGTCCGGCGAGGTCAGTAGCAGCAGTTCGGGTCCAACACAACGCGCAGTGCATCGAGGGCGTCGCCGCGGGCACGGTGGAAGACGTTCATCCCTCGGCGTTCGGATTCGACCATTCCTGCCTTGCGGAGCTGGCCGAGGTGGTGACTGACGGTGGATTCGGCGAGGTCGACTCCGGTGGCGAGGTCGCACGGGCAGACGGCGCCGTCCCGCCCCGACGACCGCAACGTCCGCGACGGCGAAGTCGGCCGGGGTGCGGTAGTCGACGGTGTGCAACTGCCGTCCGGTTAAGGTGTGGGCGCCGGGGTAGATCGGCCAGAAGGGCCGCTGCCAGGTGCCGATGGCGCTGATGCCCCGGCGGGCTCGCCACTGACCATTGCCGGATTCGACCACCAGGTCACGGCTGTCGCGGCGCACCGCGCTCATCCGCACCGGCCTCTCGACGGGCAGGTCGCAGTGGGTCTCGTAGGCGGTGAGGTAGTCGAGGACATGGCTTGCGGGTGGGAATCCGTCCTGCAGCGGGGCATCGGCCTGCCGGGCAGCGGACTCGAACTCCGCTGGTGAGAACAGGCGCAGTGACGGCCAGGTGTGCGGCCACGCACCACCGGCTGTGGGCTCGTCGTCGAGGATCACGAAGCGGTGTCCGGACCGGCGCAGGTATTAGTCGGCGAACCCAGTCACGGTAGGACTTTCCGGGGAAGATCGGGCAGGTGCCACCGCAGCCCATCGTGATCACCCCGTCGGAGGCCTGGACCGCGTCGACGATGAGGATCTTCGGCGACTGGTCGGCGATGTCGATGACGACCTCGGCCATCGCTTCGATGGCGGCGGGGTTCACCGTCTCAGCGGGGGCGGAGCCCGCGGAGCGGTCCGAGTAGGGATGTCGGCGGGGTCGGTTACCGTCCTGCGGATGACGACTGAGGCTGCGACCCCGAAGAGCTGTGTGATCGACCTCGACGGTTGGCGCCCGGATCTTCAGCACTGGCTGTGGACCGATGTGGATTCTCGTCCACTCAGGACGACTTTCAGCGAACTTGCGGCACTGCTGGCAGGCCTCGTCGACCGCCCCGACGAGGTGACTCTGGTGATCGCAGTCGATTTCGCCGAGGCAGTCATGTGCCGGGACCCGTCGGTTCACTACTCCACCACCCGCGGATCGGGAATGGTAGGTGGCCGGACAATGCTGCGCGATGACGGCAAGATCGACGTGCTCATCGACGGGAACTGGCTCGTTGACGTGGACAATCGAGGCCACATGATCCCGAAAGTAGTGGGCGTGGACCTGATGCGCCGATCGATACAGCATGAAGCCCAGCACGTCGTGATGTGCCAGCGCGGAAGTGGTTTCAAAGACTACGGCCGGCACAAGGTGTCGGGGTGGATCGATGTCCACATGTTCGACTTCGCGAGTCTCGTCTTGGACGAGCATCGCGCCGAGTGGGGAGCCATCGCGATCTCCGCGGAGAAACACCCATCAACGACGGACGTCGCTGATGTTCTGTCGGCCCTCAGCCGACAACTGACGGCGGTCGAATCCGAATACCAGCGATCGATGGATGTACGCGCGCTCATGGAGGGCACTCTTACGGCCTGCCGGCCGTTCTGGGTGGCCCTGGCCTACTGGGCTGCGCAGTACCGATCGCCAGAATCGATTACGTCACCACCGGCAGAGATCCTGCGAATGCCCCTCTGGCAGAGATACGTCGGCGAATCGTGGCCCGCGCTCGCCGATGCGTTCTGCCAAGTGCCCGTCGCGGACCTGTCCACTACACCGGACGTGCTGCACGAGGCGGCACAATCCATGGCGACAGCATTGCGCTCCTCATTGCACGTTGTCGGATTCCACTACACCGAAGACGATTCCGGATCAGCGTTCTACATCCATCGCCACGACTTCCCAACGCGCTGAGGGATTGCAAATCGATAGCGGAGCCGGAGTCAGGTATCACCGACTCGGGTTGACTAGTGTACTGCGTCAGAAATTGCACCTGTTAGTCTATAGTGTGTTTTTATGTCGCATCGTGGGCCTTCGGCTGTCGGGATCACATTGACCGCAGCTGAGCGTGCCGAGCTGACGCACAGAGCCGAGTCGGCGGACCGGCGACAGGCGGAACGGGCGCGCATCGTGTTGGCCTGCGCCGAAGGTGCGTCGAACGCCGGTGCTGCACGCGATCTCGGTGTCGCGGTGGCGACGGTGGCGAAATGGCGGCGCAAGTTCGCCGCCGAGCGGCTCAAGGGGCTGGCCGATGCCGGGCGGAGTGGACGACCGAAGGCGGAGCTGGTGTTGAGCGAGGACGAGCGAACGCAACTGTCATCGTGGGCACGGAGAGCGAAAACCGCTCAGTACCTTGCCATGCGGGCGAGAATCGTGCTGCGCTGCGCCGAAGGCGGGACGAACAAGCAGGCCGCAGCCGAGCTCGGGGTCGACGAGTCGACCGTGGAACGCTGGCGGGCGCGTTTTATCGCCCACCGGCTCGACGGGCTGGTCGACGAACCCCGCCCGGGCCGGCCGCCGTCGATCCTGCTCGACCAGGTCGAAGACGTGGTCATCGCGACCTTGGAATCGACGCCCGGCAAGGACACCCACTGGTCCCGGGCGTCGATGGCTGAGCGCACCGGACTGTCCAAATCGACCATCGGCCGGATCTGGCGCAAGTTCGACCTCAAACCGCACCTGCAGGACTCGTTCAAGCTGTCCACCGACCCGCTGTTCGTGGAGAAGGTGGTCGATGTCGTTGGCCTGTACCACAATCCACCGGAGAAGGCGGTCGTGCTCTGCGTCGACGAAAAATCCCAGATCCAGGCCCTCGACCGGTCGCAACCGATCCTGCCGATCATGCCCGGCACCCCCGAACGCCGCACCCACGACTACCTCCGCCACGGCATCACCAGCCTGTTCGCCGCGTTCGACATCGCCGACGGCACCGTCATCAGTGCACTGCACCGCCGCCACCGCGCCATCGAATTCCGCAAGTTCCTGATCACCATCGACAAGGCCGTACCCCGCGACCTCGACGTGCACCTGGTCTGCGACAACTACGCCACCCACAACACCGCCGAGATCAAGACCTGGCTGACCCGGCACCCCCGCTTCCATATCCACTTCACCCCCACCGGCTCGAGCTGGATGAATCAGGTCGAGCGCTGGTTCGGCCTGCTCACCGACAAACTCATCCGCCGCGGCGTCCACACTTCGGTCCAAGCCCTCGAAGACGACATCACCGCATGGATCGACACCTGGAACGACAATCCGCGCCCCTTCCGCTGGACCAAGACCGCCGACGAGATCCTCAAGTCCCTCGCCGACTACCTAGCCAAGATCAACCCGACCATCACTACAACAGATCAATAACTAACCTGCTCAATTTATGAC
This sequence comes from Rhodococcus sp. PSBB066, assembly GCF_017068255.1. Classification (NCBI taxonomy): domain Bacteria; kingdom Bacillati; phylum Actinomycetota; class Actinomycetes; order Mycobacteriales; family Nocardiaceae; genus Rhodococcus; species Rhodococcus sp. PSBB066. Next base: position 131,360 of record NZ_CP070860.1, on the reverse strand, counting down.
GCAGTACACTAGTGCCTCGTCACGGATTGTTGACCGGGTAATCCCAGGCCGACAGCAGGATGCACGGCAGACTATCTCCGAGTCGAGACAAGGAGGTGGTCGTGGCACGTCAACCCAGCGTGTTCGTCCGACCGTTGACCATGGAAGAAGGACGACGGCTGCAGAAGATCAGCCGCACCGCCAAGGACCCGATCAAGCTCCGCCGCGCTATCGTGGTCCTGATGTCCGCCCAAGGCCAGACCGTCAAGGACATCACATTGTTGATGCAGGTCAGCGACGATTAAGTCCGCGATGTCATCCACGCATTCAACGAGCAGGGGTTCGAGGCGTTGCACCCAAAATGGAGAGGGGGACGCCCGAAGGCGATCGATGAGCAGACCCGTGAGCGGATCTGCTTGATCGCCCGGACGTCCCCCGCCGATTGGAAGGGTTACCCTCGGCGCGTGGACGAGACGACGCGAACCATCGGCGATGCCACCGACGCGATGACCACAGAGGAACTCGACACCGCGATCGCGGCGCTGCACGCCCCCGTGAACCTGCGCTTCTCGTCGCCGGCGACAGTGCGGCAGCGTTCGATCCGATGAGCACGAAGTTCGTGTTGCTCTCCGCCCCGGCAGGTCGGCGGCGTCAGCCACACACCCCGTGATTCGGCTCCTCACTACTTTCCGTCCGCTTCGGTACTCGAATAACGGTCCGCGGAGCAGAACTCATACGCCCACCGAGAGACGTCGTACCCCTCGAGGCCCCCGTAAAGGGGTTCAGCGCGGCACAGCCGCTCCGATCACGAACGACGAGGGTGGGGCGGTGTCGACGTCGAGACGGTGGCAGGTGCCGTACACCGCGAGGCGGATCCGGCCGGCGGTCGCGGCGACGTTCGTACACGAAGCGTTCTCCTGAGCCGGTCGTGTGCGAATGCTGTACTGGGGCGCTGATGCAGGTCGGTGGCCGGGGCGTGCAGTCAGTACGGGAGCGTCGCTTCCTGGCTGTGTTCGACACCGGTGTCCGAAGCGAACGTGGCCTCGGTGGTGTGCTCGGACCGACGTTCGATGTTCAGCATCTCGGTCACCGACCGGGGGTGACTGCGCATCGCAGCACCGATCGCATCGAGCAGTTCCTGGTTGAGCCGGTTCGGATCGACGGGCGAGAGGGGAGGGGCCACCTCGTCGTCACCGCTGAGCGGGCCTACCGCGGTGGCCAGACCCCGGCCGGCGGACTCGAGCACCGCCCCCATCTTGCCCAGATCACTGCTGCTCGTGGGTGCGGGTTCTACGACCCGTTCGAGCTGGTCGGACACGGTTGCTTCGTCACCTTCTTCGACCGCAACAGCCACGTCGGTCCGCGTATTGGGGCCGCCGGACGCCTCCGAACCGTCCGCGGCCTTGTCGAAGTCCATCTCTGCGGCGTCGGCGGCGGCGGTGTGGTCGGCGGCGGCGCGGGCGAAGGATTCGGCCACCGCTACCGGAACGTCCACGATGGGTTCGGCCACTGCGAGGTGCTGGGCGGACAGTGCGGCGAGCGTGTCCAACGACGGCACACTCTTGGCTGCGACATAGCTGAGCGCCAGCGCCGCGGCGGCGTCGAAGGCACGCTTGTCGCTGTCCCGGTCGGCGGCCTGCCGCTCGGCCAGGCGCCGGGCGATCTCGTCCGGCGGCATCTGCACCTGCACGTACTGCTGCTGTTGCCGGCGGTACTGCTGTGCGCGCAGCGCCTCGAGTCGGGCCGCATTGTCGTGTGCCAACTGCTCCCATGCGCCGGTGGTGCGTGCGTGCGCCCCCAGGTGCCGGGTGGTCGCGGCGGCTGCCACCACCTGGATGGTGGCCTGCTGGGCGGGCCGGCCGCGGAACGCTCCGAGAACCTCCTGCATCGACTTCGGGGTCGGTGCCGGCTGGCCCTGGGTGCGCCGATTGTCTACTTCCCGCAGAAAATCCACGAGGTCGGCAACGTCCTGGGCGGCCTGTGCCCTGGCCGGTCTGCGCTGTGGGCCGGCCTGCGCACCGGCCGGGATCGCGGTCTCGCCGGTCTCGGTCGACCGGCCCCGGCTACGCAGAAACCGTCGCTTCTGGTCGTTGTCCGCCATGGTCCTTCTCCTTGTGCCAGTCGGGGTCGGGGTCGTAGTCGGGGGTCGTAGCCTGCGGGCTTACAGTTCCCGTTCCGGACCGTTGTCGTGGTCGAGCGGGCCGAGGTCGATCTGGGCGTTCGCCGACGAGCTCTGCTGGGTCGACTGGGGCTGGTGGCCGCCGGTGAAGTCGGTTCCGCCGGCGCGGCGCCGGGCGAGTTCGGCGTCGATCTGGCCGAGGACGGTGCGTTCGGCGGTGATCGACTCGTCGAGGCGGGTGATGCGGTCGGTGAGCCGGCCGAGGACCTGGTCGTCGGCGTTGCGGGCGCGGACCTTGGCCGCTTCGGCGGCACGGTAGTGCTGGGCACCGCGTTCGATCACCGCCCAGCGACGCTCGAGCGGTGCCACCTGTTCGGCGGCGGCCACCGCGGCGCGAGCGGCCTCGACCTGCTGTGCACTCGCCTGCGGGGAACGAGTCAGGGCATCGAGGCGGGCGCGGGCAGCACGCACCGCCGCGATGGTGCGTTCGTCGATTTCGACCTGCGCCAGGGACCGTTCGACAGCTCCGAGAGCGGACGCCTCGCCTCGTACCCGGCCGAGCTCCTCCTGCGCCAACGACAGCAACATCGCGTCGTCGGTGAGCCGGCCCTGGCTGAGCACCCGTGCCGACGCCAGTTCGGCGTCGGTGTAACGGGCGTACGGTCCGGCCACCTCGCCGGCGGTCTGCTCGGGCCGGTGCAGTCGTTCGATGTTCGCAGCGACGGCGTCCTGGCGGGCCTTCCGGATGTGCGCCAGCGGATCGTGCTCGTCGTCGGGAGCGTCGGCGAGCACCCGCGAGATGGCGATCTCCCGCACCGTGGTTTCCCACAGTCGCACCCGGCGTGGATCGGTTCCGCGCTCACCGATCGCGAGGATCCACGGTGCGCTGCGCTCGAGTGCGGTGGTGGTGTAGGAGTCGATGAACGCGTGCATCTGCTGCTCGCACGAGCGGGCGTAGGTGGCGAGGATCGGGTCGGTGTCGGCGGCGGCGTCGGTCAACGCCGGCAGGCGGTAGGCCGCCACCGGGTCGGTGCGGCGGCGCGGCAGCTGCGGCTCGTCGTCGGCGTCGATGCGCTCTTTCAGGGCGCGGGCGAGGACCCGGCCGGGGGAGTTGTCGGCGGTGTCGATCCGGCCGGCCTTGCCCTCAGTACTCATCACCGCCGCCGCCTCGCGCAGCAGGGCCTCGGTGTCCCAGCCGAAGGTCTCCGACTGGGCGACGTAGGTGACGATCTGATCCCACCCGCCGAGGCTGTGGACCCAGCCGAACTGCTCGTCGGTGAGGATCCGGCCCAGCAGCTGTTCGGTGTAGTCCTCGTACAGCTCCCCGACGGCCAGCATGTAGGTGTCGGTGATCGTCGACCAGGACGCGGCCTTGCGCTGTTCGTCCTCGATCATCTGATGCACGGTGCGCTGCGATGAGTCACGGGCGATGATCTTCGCCAGCAGACCCATCGCACCGGGATGGGCGTCGGGGCGGTGTTCGAAGTCCCAGTCGGGCAGCTCGTCGTTCGCGGCGTAGACGATGTTGGCGAGTTTGCCGCGGGTGAGCGCGACGTACAGCGACTGCCGGTCCATGTTCGCCCCGGCGAGCACGTGGCAGCTTCCCACCGTCATGCCCTGCGAGCGGTGCACCGTGGTCGCGTAGCCGAGGTGCACGTTGTCGGTGATGTAGTCGGCGGCGACGGTGACCTGGCCGCCGCTGGTGTTGTTGCGCAGCCGCAGTGAGCCGTCAGTGCCGATTGCGGCGACGGTCCACAGGTCGCCGTTCTTCACCCGGCCCGAGGTGTTGCCGGCGGAGTCCTTGACGACGTACTTGGAATTGTTCTTCCGGGTGACCACCACGTCCCCGACGGCGGCTTCGAGACCGTCCGCGAGGACGATGCCGGGGCCGGTGACGGTGCCGCCCGCGCGGTAGTAGGCGGCGGCCTTCTCGTTGAGCTGGCGCACCAGATCGTTGGTCGGGGCGACCATCAAGGCGACCTGGCCGGCCTTGACGTCGGTGACGTAGGCGTCGAATACCAGATCGGCCAGCTCGTGTGCCATGCCCTGCCGGATGCGATTGTTCTGGTCGTACCACTCGAGCACTGTCACATCGCCCTTGCGCAATTGCAGGCTCGCCTCGGCCTCGCCGTCGGTGGCAAACCGGTGGACTTTGCGCAGGAACGGGGCGTTGGTGCGATCGGCCAGATCCCGCAGCACACCACCGGATTCGACGGAGGCGAGCTGCTGCGGATCGCCCAGCAACCGCACCACCGCACCGGCGTCGGTGGCGAGGGAAGTCAGGTCGGCCAGGTCGCGGGCCGAGGCCATGCCGGCCTCGTCCACCAGCAGAAGATCACCCCTGCCGATGCCGGTCGGGAGGCCGACACGGTGGCGGGTGAGCACGTCGGCGATGGTGCGTCCCTGCACCGAAATCTCCTCCCCGAGCACTTCGGCGGCACGGGCCGACGGCCCCAGGGCGAGGACGTTGCCGTTGACCGCTTCCCAAGCGCGGGCGATCACGGTGGCCGCGGTGGTCTTGCCGGCCCCGGCCGCACCGACCGCCACGGCCACACGCGTGCGGGCGGTGAGGAAGTGGGTGATCATCGCGAGCTGATCGGCACCGAGCTCGTGCCCGCTGCTCTTCTCGATCTGGCGCAACGTGCGGCGGATGATCCGCTCGGAAACGGTGTGCGCGTCGCCGGTGTCGGCCTGCCGGCGCATGAAGTCCTCGGCGTCGATGACCGATTGTGCGGTGTAGCGCATCTGCGCGCGATCGACCAGCAGACTGCGCCGCCGTCCCCGTTCGACGCGGTCGCTGATCCGCTCGGGCAGGTGGTATTCCTCGATGTCGATGGGCAGGCAGTAGTCGCGCAGTGCGAGTTCGAGCGCGTCATCGTGGACGGCGCGAAGCTGCTCGTCGTCGGCGAAACTGAACTCTCGCAGTCGCCTCTCGATCTCGGCGGTCACCGAGAACACCGTCCACGATCCCACCTTGTGCGAGAGCGTATCGACGACCTCATCGACGAGGGCCGGCACCTGCTGCGGAGTCAACACCGGTCGGCGGTCACGTTCACCGCGGACAGACTCGACCAGCTCTCCGGGATTGTTCCCGGCGAGGATCGCCTCGGCGCGCTCACGCCATTCGGCCCGCAACTCGGCCAACGAGCGCGGCGGATTCTTGGCGTTACGGGTGTCCAAGGTGGCCTGTTGCGCCTGGGCGTACTGCACCTTCTTCGGCGGATTCTTGCCGTAGCGAGTCTTGTACTCGCGGGCCAGTTCCTCCTGGCGTGCCTCGATTGCCGAGCGGCGGGAGAACTCCTCGATCAGCGACAGGGGGATGCCGGCGACCTCGTGGACCGGTTGCTTGCCGGCCGGGGTGTCGGGACGGGGGGCGAAGGTGACCCCGAGTCTGCGGGCCACCAGATCGGCCACCCGGGTGTTGTACTTCTCCGAGGCGGCCACGTTCGCCTTGTACAGGATCGTGCCGTCGATGCTCGTCCACTTGCCCTCGGCCAGCACCCGATTGAACACCGCGCAGTGGGTGTGCAGGTTCGGATCCGCCGCACGGTTGTCGTAGTGATCGAACCGGGCCACCAGCAGCCCCTCGGCCTTGATCTTGCGCACGCCGCCGGCACCGCGGCGGGTGTAGATCACCTCGTTCTCGATCCACTCCAGCGTCTCCGTGACCGCCTGCGCATGGGCCGCTTCGACGGCGGCCTTGACGCGTTCGTCCCCGAGTCCCCACACCAGGGAGATGGACTTGGCGGGGGTGAACACCAGGTCGTAGCCGGCGACGGGGGAGCGGGCCTTGCCGTACTGCTCGGCGACGAACGTCCAGATCTCGTCGTCACCGAGCAGGTCCGCCTTCTCGCCACTCGTGCGCGCCAGGTGCTTGCGGGCGGTGGCGAACTGGATCGCCTTCTTGGCCTCCGCATCCGGGTACTCACCGTGCTGCCCCTTGTACGCGCTGCACAGTTCCTCGACGTCGTTGACGTACTCCTGGCTGCGCTGGAACCACGAAAACGCACGACCGAGAGCCGTGCTCTTCGACCAGTCGAGACGCTCTGCGAGCGTGGCGTTCTTGCCCGGTCGGGTGTCGAACGCGGTCGGGGTGCGGGCGGCACCGAACACCGACCGCATCGCCGACTCGGTGACTTCGGTACCGACCTCGACGCCGACCTTCTCGGCGAGTTTCCCGCACCAGACGCCGGGCGGGGTGCCCTTGGCGACGTAGTAATCGACCGCATCGGCCTTGCGGGACTCGGTGGCGTCACCGGCCGCAACATGCTTGGTGAGATAGACATAACCGTCCCCGGCGTTGAGCTTGTGGACGGTCATCACGGAAGTTGATCATGCCACGTCGGCACTTCAGTGCATGAGGTGTGTAGAAGTTTTTGGGGCTGACCACAGGTCAGCCCCAAAGTGCGCAGAACCTCGACGGTTCTGGGCACCTGACGGGACTGCCGACGGGGACAATAGGGGAGGGGCTCGGCGGGAAGAGAGACCAGAGTTGTGAATTGACACGACGACACGGCTGCCGAGTGTGAAGCCGTCCGGAACCGCGAGCCGATACACTCCCGGGCCATGGCCACGTCTTCGAAGGCGGCAGCGCGCCGCTCCCTGCGCCCGCACACCACCCCGAACGTGCGCGAGAACCTCCGGCGCGAGAAAGAGCGGTTCCTCGCACGCCAGGCCGAACTCGAATCGTTGGCAGCCCCAATCCATGACACAGCGGCGAAGCTGGCGAAGCTCGACGCGCTGGTCGAATCACGCTCTGCCGCACCGCAGCGCAAGATCGAGCAGCTGGAGAAGGCGCGCGATCGTCGCATCGCGAAGATCCAGCAGGAGTACGCCGCCAAGATCGAGGCGGTGAAGGCCGAAGCGAAATCGGCCGGCACCCACCTGACGCCGGAAGAGCAGCAGCAGGAGTCGTCGCTGCTGCGCGAGTACGCATCGGCGATCGTGAAGTTCAGCGAGAACGCTACGTCCGCCGAACTCGCACCGCTGCTGGGCGTGAACACCCGGGAAGCGAAGATGATCATCGAGCAGGCGAAGGACGACCTGGCCGCGTCCGGCACCGTCGCCCTACCCACGACGGCTACGCCGGCTCCGGCGCCTGCTACCGACGACAGGCAGCCGGTGACCGCAGCGTCATGACGCTGCTCCTGTCATGAGCGCCCCGGCGAGCCGTCGCTCGACGTCGGGTTCTCGGATGCCGAGGTCGAGTACGTCGCATCGGAGCCGCCGGATCAGCCACGGCGGATGCGGGTGCTGGACAACTCGTTGCGGCCGTCGACGGCGAACGTCGCGGCGTTTGGGCGAAGGTCGCCACGTCCCCGACATGTGGGTATCGGGTCGGAGCGACAAAATCGCTACTGAGGTGTGGAATTCACGCCAGCATTCCTCGCCACACTACGTCCAGCGCGCGGCGCAGACGCACGTTCACGGCGGGCTCGTCGAGGGGTTCGCCGCGCACGACCAGTTGGTAGTAGCTGGCCCCTGCGATCGCATCGAAGCAGGCCTCGACATCGAGGTCGGCACGCAAGATTCCGCGTGCGATCCCGGCCCGGAGGAGGTTCTCCATCGGCACCCGTCGGCGGGCGACGTGGGAGTTCCAGTAGGCCTTCTGCAAGGAACGGTCCGCCATCACCAGCCGTATCCGTTGCCGGAAGCGCACCTCCGAGAAGCCGGAGGCTGTAACCGTCACGGTGTCCCCGAGCATCGCATCGAAGACCGTCGCGCGCAGGTCCCCGTCTGTGGGCAGTTCTGGCGGCACGGTACGCCCCACATCCAGCGCCGCGGCGATCAGGGCAGTCAGCGACGGCCACCGCCGGTACAACGCGGCACGGCTCACCCCACTGCGGGCGACGATACGCGACACCGTGACCTCCTCCCCGGCGTCGATGACGGCAAGAGTCGCATCGATGATCTGAACGTCGAGGTCGTCGTCCCGAGGGCGCCCGGGAGCGCGGCGGACCACGGTCCCGGCATCGTTGACCGCACTCGAACTCATGCGGCGAGGGCCCTGTTCCGAAGCCGGGCGATGGTGTCGTCACTGAGACCCGCGGCGCGCAACGGGCCGAGTGCGTCGCCGTGTCGTTCCCGGAGAGTCGCCAGCGCGATCTGCATCGCCACGTCCATGCGGCCCTCGAGGAGAGCTGTGAGATTCGGTGCCGCGGCATCGAACCCGATCGCCTTCCACATCGCGCCCATCATCGCCTTGTTGCGCTCCAAGATCGCACGCATGTTGTCACCGGTTCGGGCGTAGTCGGCGATGATGTCGGCATCGGCGGCCCCGAGCGTGAGCAACAGCATTGCTGCGAGCACACCGGTGCGGTCACGACCGGCGGCGCAGTGGAACGCCGTCGTACCGGGGGTGTGCGCGATGACGTTCAGTGCGGTGACCAGCTGCGACGCCGCGTCCTCGACCATAGCCAAGTACATCTCGCCCATGGCCTCGTGGCTGAAGCCCGAGCTGTCCTTCGGCGTCGCCGTCACCACGTCCGCGATCAGCGGGAGGTGATGGTAGGCGGTGGGGTAGTGTGCGAGCGGGCCACGTCCGGTGATGGCGACCTCGAGCGGGGATCGTAGATCGATGATCGCGGTGAGGCCGTCGGCGACAAGTCGCTCGGCGATGTCCTCGGTGACGTAGGCGATGTCGTCGGTGCGGATCGCGAGGCCGGGGCGCAACACTCCGCCTTCGATCGGGATGCCGCCGAGATCTCGCAGGTTGACGGGCGCGCTGAGGGTCGGTGCGGTGGTCATTTAGGTAATTCTCCTTCGGATGAGGGCGCTGGCTTGGTCGATGACCGTCACGAGCACGATGATGCAGACGATGATGGCGCTGAGATGGCCGTAGTCGTACATCTTCATCGCGGTGGTGAGTTCGAGCCCGATCCCGCCGGCGCCGACGAGCCCGAGGATGGTGGCGCCGCGCACGTTGCCCTCGAACAGCAGCAACGTGTAGGAGACCAGGTTGGGGGCGGCCTGCGGGAGGGTGCCGTAGATGATGACCTGACGTTGGCAGGCGCCGACGGCCTCCATCGCGACGACCGGGCCGCGGTCGACCGCTTCCATCGCCTCGGCGTAGATCTTGCCGATCGAGCCGATCGAGCCGAGTGTCATCGCGAGGATGCCGGCGAACGGTCCGAGCCCGACCGCGGAGACGAACATCAGCGCGAACACCAGGTCGGGGACCGAGCGGATGATGTTCATCGTCCAGCGGGCGGTGTAGTAGAGCCATTTCGGTGCGATGTTCGACGCCGCCGCGAAGGCGACCAGCAGTGACAGGATGCCGCCGAGCACCGTTCCGACGATGGCCATCTGCAGAGTTTCGACGAGCAGTTCGACGATGGTGCCGAACTTCGAGAAGTCCGGTGGGAACAGTCGGGACAGGAACTCGCCCATGTTGACGGCACCGTCGGAGAGTTCCGCGAAGTCGAACTCCGCCCCGCCCATCGACCACAGGAGTACGACCAGGGCGAGCGGGATGCCGGCGAGAACACGTCCGCGCGGGACCGAAAACGCGCTCTCGAGCCGCCGGCGTTCGGCGGGGTCGAGCGTGGAGGTGACGGTGGCGGAGGGCTTTCCGGTCGTGCGGGATTCAGGCGAGATCGTCGTCATCACCGTGCTCCTGGTGTTCGTAGAGCGGGAGAAGGGTCTCGGCGTCGAGGTCGGCGGTGGGCGCGGAGATCAGCATCTTGCCCTGCCTCAGCCCGACGATCCGGTCGCTGTGCCGCAGCGCGAGCGGCAGCACGTGCAGGCTGACCAGGACCGGGATCTTGTAGTCGGTGGCGATGCCGCGCAGAAGGTCGAGCACCGAGTCGGCGAGCTTCGGATCGAGGGACGCGACGGGTTCATCGGCGAGGACGACGCGGGGCTGCTGCATCAGGGCGCGGGCGATCGCGACACGTTGCTGCTGGCCGCCGCTGAGGGACCGGGCCTGGTCCTTCGCCTTGTGGGCGATACCGACCCGGTCGAGGTAATGCATGGCGAGCTTGCGCTGCTCGCTGGTGAATCCGCCGAGGGCGTTGATCGGTCCCGCGGTGTGCAGGCCACCGGCGAGGACGTTGGTGAGCACACTCAGCCGAGGAATGAGGTTGAACTGTTGGAACACCTGGCCGACTTCGGCGCGCAGTCGTCGCAACTCGCGGGCGTGGAGCGCGGTCACGTCGTGACCGGCGACCGTCACCGCACCGCCTGACACGGGAGCGAAACCGGTCAGGCTCTTCATGAGCGTCGACTTTCCGGAGCCGGACGCGCCCAGCAGGGCGACGGTTTCCCCGGCGTGCAGCTCGAGATCGACGCCGTCGAGCACGGTCTGGTCGCCGTAGGCGACGCGCAGGTTCCGCACCCCGACGACGGGCGCGGACACGTCCGTAGCGGTCGGGGTGGGAATGCTCACGGCGGTCATCCCTCGAGGTCCGACAGCTCGACGCCGGCGACCGCGGCGATGTCGACGAAGGACTGGAATTCTGCGGGGCTCGGGTCGAGGATCTCCTCGAGACCGACGAAACCGGAGAACGCGCCGAGGGCTTCGGCGTTCTGCTCGGAGAACACCTTCGGCAGGGCCTGCTGCAGCTGCGTCCGGGTCTGCTCGTCGAGGGACTTGCGGGCAAGGACGGAGCCCATGAGCGGCATCGACGGACTCTCGCCGACCCCGCGCCACTCGCCGTCGGCGAACGGGAACATCGGCTCGCCCAATTGCGTGAGCATGACTGCGGTGCAGGCGGCGTCGACCTGGCCCTGTTCGAGTGCGGCGAAGCTGCCCTCGTGTCCGCCCGCGAAGATCGCCTCGTAGTCGGCGCCCTGCTCGAGGCCGGCCTCATGCAGCATGTAGACGGGCATGAAATAGCCGGAGCTCGACGCCTGGTCGGCGAACGCGACGGTCCTACCCTTCAGGTCGGTGAGCGAGTGGACCGGGGAGTCGTCGAGCACGACGCAGGTGGAGACCGGCTCGTCGCTGCCCTTCCAGGCCAGCAGGGCGTCGACCTCACCGGTGTTGACGGCGAGAGCCGAGGGGAATCCGCTCATCAGGCCGATGTCGACGTGATCGGATCGGATCGCCTCGACCACGCTCAGGTAATCGGGAACGTCACGGATCTCGACCGGTCGGCCGGTCTCGGTTTCCAGCTTGTCGGCGAGCACTTCGGCCGGGTTCGCTTGGGTGGGGTCGTCGCCGATCGGGGCGGTGGCGATGGTGATGGTGCCCTCGGCGGTGTCGGAGCCGGCACCGTCCGACGAGCACGCGGTCAGTGAGAGCGCGAGCGTGGCGGCGCCGAGCAGTCCGACGAGGAGGGGGTGGCGACGCATGGTGTCCCTTTCACACGGTTACGACCGACACGATCCGGGACCGGTGCCCCGTGGTCGGTTTCGAGAACGGAGGTATTCGAACTGTCCGAGATGACGAGAAATTACGAGACCGCCGTACCGGTAATGGGCCACAGGATGAATACTCAGTGCTTTTCGCCGATCAGCTGCTGACCGGCACCGGGGATCGCCTGTGGTACGAATACGACTTCGGTGACGGCTGGGACCACGTGCTCGCGGTGGAGGCGGTCCTCGACGAACCGCCCACCGAGGTGCGCTGTACCGCCGGTCGGATGGCCTGTCCGCCCGAGGATTGCGGGGGCATGTGGGGGTACGCGGAGCTGGCGGCGTGGGTGCGGGGCGGGTGCGACCCGGCGTAGGTGCCGCCGCCGTTCGACGACCTCGACCACGCTCGCGGCTGGCTGCCACTGGGCTGGCATCCCGACCGGTTCGATCCCGCCGACGCCACCGCCGCCGTCGCGGCGGCGATGGCCGCGCCGGTGCCCGTGGCCGAGGAGCTGGCGGCGCTGCGCGCCCACCTCGAACGCCACGGCGACCCGACGCTGACGCAGCTGCTGGCACGCTCGGCCGCGCACCCGGTGGTCGAGGTGGACGAGGCCGACGCCGCACACCTGCTCGAGCCGTATCTCATGCTGCTCGACCTGATCGGCGACGGGATGCGCCTGACCAGCGCCGGTTACCTCCCGCCGACACTGGTCGAGCACCTCGCCCACCGGACCGGTCTGACCGGATGGTGGATCGGCAAGGCGAACCGCGAGGACCTGACCTGGCCGCTCGCACAGCTGCGCACCAGCACGCGAGCACTCGGTCTGCTCCGCGTGCGACACGGCCGACTGACACCGACCATGCTCGCCCGCCGACACCGTGACCGGCCCCGGGCGGTGTGGCAGCACATCGTGTCCCGGCTGCCGGTCGGCAAGACAGACTTCGACCGGCACGCCGGCTGGTCGGCCCTGGCCGTCGTTGCCAGCGGCCTCCCCGCCGAACACTGGCACACCGAGATCCGCACCCTGCTGCACGCACTCGGCTGGCGTGCCCGGGGCGCTGCCACCCTCACCCCTGCCGCCGTCGGCAATCCCACCCTCGACGTCCTCGAATTTCTTGCCGGGACCATCCGCCACGGCCGGGTCACGCGTGCCGCAGGGGTGCGCACCGGTGTCGTCCCCGTGGTGAGCAGTGGCCGCCACCCTTCCCTGCACAAGCTAAAATATTGATTGCCGTATATGCTTGTATGTGCTGGTAGACGACGAAAGGGCGGAGGAGATGGACGCGGCATCCCATGCCCTTTCGGACGCCCTGCACCTGCTGCGGCGCACCGATGCCCGCATCGTGGCGGGCTCGTTGGACGGTCTGGACCTGGTCCTGCCCGACGGTCGTGAGGTGGCCGCGCACGTCACGGTGCAGCCGCGGCCCCCCACCCCGCACCTCCTCGCGACGCTGCGGCGCAAGCATCCCGAGTCCCGCCTGCTGGTGGTGACCCCCCGCACCACCGCGCACCTGCGGGCTCTGGCCCACGACGGCGCGGTCGATGTGATCGCACCCGACGAAGAGCTGCTCATCGTCCTCGGCACCCGCTACGACGTACCGGCCCCCGCACCGGCGCCGACCCCGCCCGTCCGCCCCGGCCGCGGCCGCAAACCGTGGATCCGATGGGCGACCGAGCGGGCGCTGCTGCTGGCCGAGCATCCGATAACCCAGCCGAACCTGGCCGCCGCCCTCGAGGTCACCCAGCAGGCCGTCTCCCTGGCGGTGCGGCAGAGCCGGCACCTGCACCGCAGATCCGGCGGATGGATCGCCGAGCCCCGGACCGAACTGCTCGACGAGCACCTGACCGAATATCCCGGCCCCGGCGGCGCCTCGACGTACTGGTACGGGCTCGATCCGGTGATCCGGCAGGCCACCGACGCGGCCCGCTTCTGTGCGGAGATCGGCGTTCCCGTGCTGCAGAGCGGCGACGTGGCCGCCGATGTGTATGCGCCGTGGCGGCTGCCGACCCGGGCCGTGCTCTACGTCCCGCAGTTCCTCGACTTCACCGCGGCCGGGTTCACGCCCGCGACCGCCGGCGCACACACCCTCGAGGTGATCGTCCCCGCCGATCCGACGCTGTGGCGCACCGCCCGTATGGTGTCCGACGCGCCGGTGATCCTGGTCGATCCGGTGATCGCGACGCACGATGTGCTGCGCAGCCACGGACCCGACGCCCACGAAGCCGCCGGGCACCTGCGCCGGGCGATCGAGGAGGGCACCTTCCGTGGCTGAGGTGCACCTGCTCGCAGCGTCGAACGCCGCCGATCGGGGCCTGCGCGCGTTGGCGGATCTAGCAGCCGCCGCCCACGGCAGCAACTACCGGGTCATCGGCGGGCACATGGTGCACCTTCTCGGCCGGGTCTACCCCACCGCCGAACAGAGTGCCCGCGTCACCGTCGACGCCGATGCCGGCATGGACCCCGTGGTCGCCGCCGGCTCCGACCTGCACGAAGCCCTCGTGCGACGCGGGTACCGCCGCGTGCGGGGCAACCACTACGAAGCATCCTCGCGCTCCGAGGGAACCCTGGCCGTCGACCTGCTGGTGCCCAGCACCAGCGGCCGACGGTGGGAGAGGGTCGAGCACGACGGTCGCGGTTTCGATGCCATACCCGGGCTGCAGTTGGCCCTGTCGTCCGAGCCGCTCGAGGTGCGGGTCCATGCGCGCTTGACCACCGACGACACGCTGGTCTTCGACGTGCCGGTCCCCGACATCGAGGCGGCCGTCGTCCTCAAGGCGCTCGCCTGGCGCTCTCGCCTCGCCGCGAAGGACGTCGGGGACCTGTGTGCGCTGATGACGATCGTGTTCGAGCACCGCAACGACCTGGCCGGGTGGAAGCTCGACACCGTCCGGAAAGGCTCGCGAGGCGACGCCGCTCGGGCGCTCTACGACCTCGTCGCGATGATCGAGCGGCACCAGCAGATCGAGGGACTGACGATGGTGCCGGCCCGGCTCGCCGCCCTGATCCGGCGCTACGTCGCCGATCCGGCCACCCCACCGGCGCCCGGCTCCCATGGCCCATACGGATCGAACACCTAAGTTGTCCAGTAGGATTCGAGCACGCCCGCAGGACGTAACAGACGGCTCGCCGCCTTGTCTGCGGCGTCGACGGCCCATCCTCGGTGGGCGACGTCGATGCTGGGCGACGGTGCGCCGAACCCCGACCACGGCCACCGGCGGGGGTTCCGGCCTCGAGCTGGACCACTGAATTCCGTGCACCTCGATCAGAAGCCGAGGCCACGGCCGTGCTGGTGGGTGCGACCGGGTTCGGTGACGACGGCGTTCGTGGGGTCTCCGTCAGGTGAGGGTGCGCTGTCGAGCATCGCTCGTGGTGATCGGGGGTGGCCGAGGGTCGCGGTGGCGAGGGCGCGCAGGTCGACGCCGTGGTCGATGATCGGACCGACGGGCGTCGGGTCGCCGGCGTCGGTGATCGCCATGTCGAGTACTTCGCGCATCAGGCGGGTGTCGCCGGTCTGCATGTACTCGAACCGCCCCCAGACGAATTGCTCGCGGAGGTCTCCGAGCAGAGGGTTGCTGGCGAGGTCGGCTTTCTTGACGGCGATGAAGCGGTCGGTGTGCAGGGTGTAGCCGGCCCCGGTGCACAGCTGCCGGAAGAACGCGAACTGTGTTCGGGTGTTCCCTTCCCGGAACGGGTGCACGAAGTTGATCCGTGCCCACACTTTCGTCAGCTCGTCGAGGAACTGTTCTCGTCCGAGTCCGCGCAGGTTGTTCTTCGCTGTGACGCGGTCGAGAACAGCGGTGGCGGCCGACAGGACGTCGCGAGCCTTGAAGTACGAATGCGGGATTTCGGTGACAGGGCGCCCGCCGGCGCGCACGGCCGCGACGTCCGGCCCCATCTTGACCATCGGCCAGTCCCGTGGTGCGGTGCGCAACCGGCCGGCCCAGGGGTAGACGTCCTGGAACAGGTGGTGATGGATGCGTTGGAAGTGTGGCAGGTCGAACCGGCCGGGGATCGGATCGTCGGCCAGCTCCTGCATGCGCATGTAGCTGATGACGCCTTCGGTGCGGTGCAGCAGGTCGGCGTCGGGGATGCCGTGCGGCCATTTGTCCGATCGCAGGACCAGGCTTTTCATCACGGCGCGGCTGGTGTCGGGCATTCCGTCCGGGTGCCAGTCGACCGTGTCGGGGATGAAGTAGTCGAGCCATTCGCGGGAGTAGCGCGGGGCCATGTCAGTCGATCTCGTAGCCGGCTTCGCGAGCCATGATCTTGGTGACTTCGTCGATGGTCGTGGTGCCTTGGATCAGTTCGACCAGCAGTTCCTTGTCGGCGTCGCTCATCTCGCGGCCTTCGATGGCCATGATCGGTTCCATCGCGGCGACGGCGGCGCGGGCTTCGGCTTCGGTCTTGCGTGGTGTCACAGGTTCCCCCTGGTCGGTGGTGTGGTGGGGCAGGACCGTCGGGTCCTGCCCCACCGGTGGTGTCGAGGTTAGAGACGCGGTCAGACGGCGCGGCCGTCTTCCTCGTACCCGCCTCCGTATTCGGCTTCGTACTGCTGCATCGGGTCGATGTGCTGCTGCTGTTGCGGCCGCGTGCCGTGGGGATTGAACTTGTGCAGTGGGCGAACGTCGCCTGCGGCACGCAATCCGTGGGCGAGCGTGTCATCGAGCTCGAAGGTGCCGGTGGCGGCGCTGATCGTCTCGGTCGGCTCCACGATCGCGTCGGCGGGTTCGACCACCGCGGCGGTCGGTTCCACCGTCGTGGGGGACGCGGCGTTGTCGCGGCGTTCGCGGCGTTCGATGCCGGCCTGGTGGATCGCCTCGCGGGGGATCTTGTGGTCGGCGGCGAACGTCTCGACCGCGCGGATGCCGATGCTGAATGCCTCGCCTCGGGTGTTGACGGCGTGCCGGTCGAGCGCGCCGTCCCCGTCCCAGGCTTCGAGGTGCCATTGCCGGTCGTCCCAGTACACCCGTGCCCCGGGCCGGCCGCTGCCTGGGTCGAAGCCGTACTGCCAGATCGCTTCGGTGTCGTCGAGGGCCACCCACGGCTGGGCCTTGCGGTTCGCTTCACGGATCTCGGCACCGTCGAGCCATTCCTGCCGGGCTGCGGCCATGCGCGCCGGCACCGAGGCGATGAGGTCGGCCTTGCTCATGTTCCGATGTTCGGCCCACGCATCGGTCGGGTTCAGATCTAGAGTCCACTGCGGGTACTGCCCGTCCGCAGCCCGTCGCTGCTGGTCTTCGCGGGCTCGGCGCAACGCCTCGGGGGAATTCTCGCGGGCGTTGACTTCGAGCCGCAGTTCCTCGGCCCGCAGCTTCGCGGCCTCGAGTTCGGCTGTGTCGGTGAAGTCGAGTTCCGGTTCGGCCTCGGCGTCGGCGAGCCGGCCCCGGTTGTGCTCGATCCGCGCTTCGATGACCGGCACCTGCCGGGTGGCCTTTTCGGCGAGATTGCGGAGGGTGGTCAGCATCCCCTGCGCCCCACTGGCTTTCTCGACCGCGTTGAGGAACCGATCGCGTTCGTACCAGGCGATCTCCTCGCCGACACAGACGTAGAACTGGCCCAGAACCTGGGTGTAGCCGAGTTTCAGCGGCACGCCGCCTATGGCCCCGAAGACCACCTCGTCGTTGCTGCGGGTCACCTCGTCCTCGAGCCGGATCAACGCCCCTCGCAGCGCGTCGGCCAGATCGGCGGTCTCCGAGTCGGGGATCGCGGCGTGGGGGAAGTGCCACATCTTCTTGGCGCGGTCGTCGATGCTGGTCCACGCTGTGAGCTTGTCGACCATCGCCCGGACTTCGGGCAGCCGGGTCTCGTCGGTGGTGATGGACTTGCTCAACGCCCGGATCGCGGCGCTGCGGGCGGCATTGGCGTTGAGCACGGCGTCGCGGCGGGCTTCGAGTTCGGCGACCTGCTGGTCGGCCTCGACCTGCGCGACGAAGACCGGATCGCCGGTGGCGGCGGCCTTGCTCTGCGCCCACGAGACCGTCAGATCCCCGCCGAGGTCCTCCATCGTCGGGGGCACGTCCGCCTTGCGGATCATGGCGACGAAGTTCGATTTGCGGGCCACGTACTGGTACATCATCGCGTCGAAGGAGCGGCGGGCGACCATGTTGACCACGCGGACGCTCTCGTGGACGTTGCCCTGGCGGATGATGCGGCCGAGGCGTTGTTCCATGTCGGCGGCGGTCCACGCCGGGTCGAGGTTGATCATCTGCTTGAGCGCCCGCTGGACGTTCAGGCCGGTGCCGCCCTTCTTCGTGGAGGTCAGCAGCACCCGGATCCGCCCGTCCGCACACGCTTCGACCAGCCTCGCTTTGGCTTTGGGGCCCTCGTAGTCGTGCATGAACGCGATTTCGTCGGGCTGCATTCCCCGGGTCACCAGGGCGTCGCGCAGCTCGGTGTAGAGGTTGCGCGCCCGGGGGCCGGCGCCGGCCTTGGGGGTGCCGCGGTCGCAGAACACCAGCTGGAACACCCCGGTCATCTCGGGGCCGTACTTGTCGGCTGGGATGCGCAGGTCGGCGTTCTCGGTGTGGACCTGCCAGATCAGCTCGGCGGCGTGTTCGATGCGGTTGTGTTCCGGCTCGGGTGGGGCGAGGTTCGCCAGTGAGGGGTGCATGGTGAGGTTGCGCCCGTCGGTGGCGATCTTGAGGGAGTTGTCCAGGTCCATCCGATCGCCCTGGATCATGCCCATGCGCACATCCAGGTCGGCCATCGCGTCGACGGCGTCGGGGCCCATGTCGAACTCGACGATCTGCGGGGTGCCGCCGTCGAGGGTGGGCAGGCGCACCGGGATGCGATCGGCGGTCACCACGTCGCGGAACTGGTCGAACATCGCCACCAGCTGCGGCACGTTGGCGTATTCGGCCATGCGGGTGCGCATCTGGATGCGGGTGGCGGTGGCGTTCATCTCCGCCACCGACACCGGCTTGGCGAAGGTGCCCGCCCAGTTGTCGATGCGCCCGAGACCGGCCTCGTGCAGCAGGTCCGGGCGCAGGTACTTGGTCATCACCCAGATCTCCGACAGCGAGTTGGTGATCGGGGTGCCGGTGGCGAACGCGATCGCCTTGGCCGGGGCGTGCGGCATCCCCTGCTCGGCGCCCCGGGCGCGGGCCTGCTCCCGCAGATACTTGGCTTTCATCTCCAGGTCGGTGGCGCGCTGGGAGCCGGTCGGCACCGACAGGTCGGCGCTGTTGGACGGGCGGGTGAGGTTCTTGTAGTCGTGGGCCTCGTCGACGAACAGGAAATCGCAGCCCGACTGCTCGAAGGTCAGCCCGTCGTCGGTGGCCTTGGCGTCGATGATCTTCTCGATGCGTCCTTCGGCGGCCTTGATCGCGTTCTCGATCTGCTTGACCGTGAACTCCGCGCCTTGACTGTTGGCGGCGTCGAGAGCCTGCCGTAGTTCGGCGAGTTCGCTTTCGAGGTAGTCGATCTGCGCTTCGCGGCGCATGGCGATCTTGCCGAACACCGACTGCGGCACGATCACCAGATCCCAGTCGCCGACGGCGCTCTGCCCGACGAAGCGTTGCCGGTCGTCGCGCCCGTCCAGATCGGCGGCGACGAGGATGTTGGCGTTCGGGTAGGCGTCGCGGGCCTCGACCGCCCACTGCGCCAGCAGGTGATTGGGCACCACGATCCACGGCTGCCGGATCTGTCCGAGTCGTGTGGCTTCCATGCACGAGGCGGTGATCGTCAGGGTCTTGCCGGCCCCGACCACGTGGTCGAGCAGGATCGTCTCGTCGTGCAGGAACCGCTGCACCGCTGCGGCCTGGTAGTCGTAGGGCGTGTATTTCGGGTTCAGGCCGGGGAAGGTCTTGCTGCGTCCGTCGTGGACCGGTTTGACGAACGAGTTGTAGCGCTCGTTGAAGATGCGGGCCAGGCGCAGATAGCGGTCACCGTCCTCCCACAGCCACTTCTCGAACCGCTCCTGCAAGGCCGCGGCCGAGGCCTGCGCCTGCTCGGTGAGCTTGACGTGGAACCGCGGCTTGGGGGAGCGCTCGAGCTCGTCGGCGGTCTTGGTGACCTGGATGGGTTTGTTGTTGGCGAGCAGCTCGAACATCTTCACCCCGGGCAGCCGGCCGGTGCCGTACTTGTCGGGATAGCCGCTGGAGAACTCGTGGCGGCTTTTCTGGTCGGTGGAGATCTCCCAGCTGCCGCTGATCGCGTCGTGCTCGACCGTGAGCCGGTCCGGGCGCAGCCCGAACTCCTCGACCAGGAACGCCCGGTAGTCCTCGATCGGCACCCAGGTCGCGCCGATGCGCACCCCGATGTCGGCGGGGTCCACATCCGCCGGCACCACCGATTCGAGGGCCTGCACCAGCGAGGCGTAGCGGGGATCCTCGCCGGCCTTGACCTGGGCGAAGGCAAGCTTGTCGCGGACCTGCCCGGACAGCGCCACCGCCGCCAGCTCCCACTGCCCGTCGGCGTGCAGGGACGGGTAGATGCGGCCCTGGGCCTGGTCGAGGGTGTCCTCGACGGACAGGTTCAGCAGCTCGGCCATCCGGTGCGGGGCGATGTGTCCGAGTTCGTCGAAGCAGATCGCCAACGCCTCGTCGAGGTCGGCGGCGGCGGTGGCCTTGTCCTTGAAGGGGGTGGTGTCCTCGGTGAAGATCGCCGTCTTCGTCGCCACCGCCTCGCTGCCGTCGAAGCGCGACTGGAAGTTCTCGATCGCCAGCACCATGCCCAGGCGCGGATCACGAGCGATCGCGCCCTGCAGATGCGCGGAATACCGCCGCGGCTGCGGCTGCTCGGCCGCCTTCTCGCGCAGCTCCTCGTACACCTCGTCGGGGATCGACCCGGTGTAGGGGCCGGCGCCGGTGGGGTCGAGACCATCGGCAATAGCCTCGTCGCGGCCGGTCTTGATCCGCCACTCGGTGATCGCCTTGTCCAGGCGAGCGGCGATCTTCTCGTCCGACAGCGGGGTCGGGTCGGTGAGCTTGAACCGGTTCAGCGGCCCCCACCGGCGCACATAGCCGTCGTAGAGCGAGTTCAGCCGGCCCCGGATCCCGTCACGGTCGGCGACGGTATGCGTGCGCGAGCGGCTGGCCTCGGACAGCTCCATCACCGTCTCACCGAGAGCGATGAGCACCTTCCACTGCTCGGCCAGATCCTTGCCGCGGCAGCCGACCTCGGCCCAGCCGCGGCCCAGGGTGAACTGCTCGAAACGGTTCTCAGCCTCGTTGAATCGCATTGCACCGGGCAGCACCTCGTTCGAGTCCAGACCGGCTCCGGTGCGCAGCCCCGGCGTGGTGAACGCTTCTACCTGCACCGGATCGGGGGCCTGCGCGGTGAACCCGAGACCGCGGGCGACGGCCCGGTCGACGATCGGATCGAGCTGGGTGCGCAGCTGCTCGGCCAGGGCGGCGCCGGGGTGCGGGGTGACCCGCAGCGAGCCCCCGGCATACATGCCGCCCCCTACGGTGAGGGTGCCCAGCACCCGCTCCGGGTACTTCGCGAAGTAGGGGTTGATCCAGGTCCGCGTGGTCTCGCCGGTCTTGGCGTCGACTGCGGCGACCTGCACGGCGGGCTGTGCCCATTCGAGGGTGTCCTCGGTGGGGGCGGCTCCGTCCTCGCGGCGGCGGAAGATGAGCACGTCGGTGACCACGTCGGTGCCGGCCTGCCGGTCGAACGCGCCGGTGGGCAGACGCACCGCACCGATCAGATCACCCTTCGCGGTGATCGCGGCGCGCTGTTCGGCGCGTTTGGCGTCCGAGGTGAACATGCTGGTCACCACGGCGACGTAGCCACCGGGCGCGGTCAGGGCGAGGGATTTGGCGATGAAGTGGTTGTGGATCGACAACCCGCCCGGGTTGTGGATCGGATCGACGGGCGCGAACTTGCCGAACGGGACGTTGCCGATCGCCCCGGTGAACGTGTTCTCCGGGGCGAAGTTGCGTTCGAAGCCGTGGTTGCGGATCTGCTGCGAGGGATACAGGTAGTGCGCGATCTTCGCGCTGATCGGCTCGATCTCGACGCCGACCATGCGCACCGAGGCCGGGGCGATGCCGACGAAATGACCGGCCCCGCAGCCGGGTTCGAGCACCAGAGCGCCGTCGGGCAGTCCGGCCCGCGCCGCCGCCCGCCACAGTTCGGCGACGATCGCCGGGTCGGTGTAGTGGGCGTTCAGGGTGGTCGCACGGGCCTGCGCGAAACCCTTGTCCCCGAGCAGGTCGAGCAGTTCGGCGTGTTCGTCGCCCCACTGCGCGAGGATCTTCGCGCGGTGGTCGAAGACCTCCGGGATCGCTCCCCAGCCGGACCACTGCGCCAGCACCGCCTGCTCGGCGGCGGTGGCCGGTCGCTGCTGTTCGTCGAGCCGGCGCACCAGGCGCAAAGCGGCGATGTTCGCCCGTGCCCGGGCCTTCGCGCCGGACGGGACCAGCACGTCGGCGCCGAGGGTGAAGTCCCGCGCCTCGACGGTCGGCGGGGCAGGACGCACCACCGGGGACCCGGTATCGGTGTCCGGGTGCGCCTGAACACCACCGATCTGCGGGGCGGGTTCGCTGGTCTCGGCGACAGCCCCCGGCCGCTCGACCGCGGCCGCAGCGGTGGTCTCGCGTTGCGGCTGCTCAACCGTGGTCTGCGGCTCGGCGGAAGCATCGGCAGCGGCGTACTGGGCGGCGGTGGCCGGGGAGAGGTAGACGTATCCGCCGGATTCCTTCCGTGCCTTGACCAGACCACCGCCCCGCCACAGAGGGCTGGTCAGCGGCTCGCCGTACTCGGTGTTAGGAACGACCAACTCGTCCGCGGCCGCAACCGGTTCGGTCTGCGCCGCCTCTTCGGCCGGCTCGGCGGCAGCCTCCGGCTCCGGTGCCGTCTCAGGTTCCGGTTCGGGCGCGGGCGTCGGTGTGGCGGTCGGCCCGATGTGGCCGACCGCCAGAGGATCGGTGAGCATCCACGAGGTCGCCGCCGTGTCGGGGCCGGCCGGGGCCGACGGCTCGGTGGGAGCCGATTCGACCTCTTCGAAGATCACCGCGCCTGTGTCATCGACCGCAGGCGCTACGACTCGGGGGGACGGCGGCGGGACCTCCTCGATCGTCGCCGGTTGCTCGGCCTCGGCGGTCGGTGTGCTCTGCTCGTCCACCTCGACCGACGTGGTCTCGGCGTCGGCTTCCACCTCCGCGGCGGCTTCGGCGAGTGGTTCCGGCTCGACCTGGCTTTCGGCAGCGAGAACGGCGCGGGCGTCGGCGATCGCGTCCCGCATCGTCAGCGCGGGGCGGGGCTGACGATCGACGTAGGTGATGTGGTCGCTGCTGTTCGGTGCCCACCAGGAGCGGATCGTGATGTGCCGGCCGTCGGGATCCCCGACGACCACATCTCCGGCCCCGGCGAAGGTCAGGTCGGTGGGGGTGAGGCTGTAGAGGTCCTCGCCTGCGGCCCGAATCTCGCGCAGCACCGTCGGGTCCACATCGTGACCGAGGGTCCACTCCAGGTCGACCCCGAGGGATTCGAGCAGCTCGACCTCGGCCGGGACATCGCTGCGCAGCTGCTCGATGATGCCGCGGCGCACGTCCTCGAGGAGCGAGTGGGCGGCAACGAAGCTGCCGGACTCGTCGTACTTCCACAGCAGATCCGACCGGGCCGCAGCGTGATGGAACTCGTTGTTCCGGGCGTAGGCGATCGCCCTGGTCACGACGGTGGCGCGGGCCTGGGCGTAGGGCCGGTAGATGCGTTCGATCCACTCCGGGATCTCGATGTTGCGTGCGTCGAGCAGCGCACCGATCGCCACCCGCGGATTGTGGCCGGCGGTGGTGGACGTGCTGCCGCCGTCGAGGGTGTATGCCCAGCCGTGAATCGTGTAGTGCTGCACCCTGGATTCCACGTAGTCCTGCAAGCGGAGCTGGCGGAATTCGCCGGTCGCGACGAACAGGGCGGACACGTCCGATGCCTGGGGTTGCGGCAGGTTCGGGATGATGTTTCCGCGCAGCTCGGCAGCCAGACGCTCGGTGGGGATGCCGGCGGTGGCGGCGATCAGATCGGGGCGTTCCTCGGCCATGACCGCGAACGCGGTCTCGATGCCGAACTCGATCAGATCGGTGCGGGTCCACATCGGCAGACCGGCCCACGACCCGACCAACGGGTCCCGGCGCAGCTGCAGGGTCATCCACGCCGTCCACTCCACGGCGGTGGCCTGGTCCCAGGTCAGTTCGGGTCCGTGGAGGCGGTCCCATTCGGCGTAGGCCCGCTCGTACAGCTCGGCTGGCAGCGGGTGGTGCTCGAGCAGCACCTTCGCTGCGGCCTGCCGCAGTGGGGATGCCTCGCGGGCGGCTTCGGCGATCAGGCTCTGGGCCGCGGAACGGGCCACGGCCGGCAGGTAGTCCGGGCGCCGGCCCTCGACCGTGGCGATGAGTCTGGGATCGACGGCGACCTCGGCGACCAGAGCCTGACGTTCCTCAGCGGTGGCCTCGCGGCGTCCCTGCTCGACCCCGGCGAACCACTGGGCGCGGATCTCGTCGCGGGCCTTGCGGCGGCGCACCGCCTCAAGCGCGGCGGCGACCTGCGGATCGGTGTCCGGCTGCGGCAGGTTCAGCGGATCGCCGGGGTCGTAGGCGGCGCGGCCCCGTGCCCACCACTGCTCGACCTCGACCGTGGCGGCCTGGTCGATGCCGTCCTGCACCGCTTCGACGTGCCCGCTGCGCTGCTCGGCGGTAGCGAGCTCGGCCCGCTCCTGCGCGTCGAGGACGTGCTGGGTGGTGTCGAGGAAGTCCTCGGCGGCCGCGCGGTCCTCGCGGGCACGGGCGTCGACGATCGCGTCGGTGACCTCGGCGATGACCGGATGCTGCACCGGCTCGCCGGTGCGGGCCTGCCAGTACGCCTCGGCGGCGCGGTGACCGAGTTCGCCCCAGCGTTTCGGATCGGCCAGGATCGCCCGGCACACCACGAACATCTCGTCCGTGAGTGACTGGCGATCGGTCATCAGGTCGGCCAGCGCGACCTGAGTCTTGACCTTGAAATGCCCGTCGGCCCAGGAGAAGAACTGCGCCGCAGTGTTGACCTCGGGGTTCGCGGCGGCATCGGCCTCGGCGTCCGGCTCGGCGAGGGTCTCGAGCAAACGACGTTCGACCTCGGCCACCGGATCGATCACCCGCTGCGGTGTCTCGGCCTGGTGCGGCTCGGGTGCCGGGGCAGTGTCCGGTGCGGCCGGCTCGGTCGGTGTCGCGGCCGGGAGGAGCATCGGTCCTGCGGGCCGGTCGGTGAACTGTGCCTGCGGGAGGTTGCCGGCCAGCAGTGAGGCGATCAGGTCGTGGGCCCGACCCTTGGTGATGCCCTCGTCGACGACGAACGGCACGTCCGTCTCGCGGGCAATGCGTTCGAGGGCCCGCAGCTGGCGCCGGGTGGCGGGGTGTTCACGCCAGGCCGGTTGCGCGGAAGCGACTTCACGCACCACCTTCCTGGGGACGCCCTCCGGGTCGATCCCCAGAGCGTGCAGCTCACTGCGTAGCTGGTTCTCCCGGCCACGCAGCTCCCGCCATTGCCCACGGAGACGTTCGAGGTGCTCGGTCAACGCAGCGACTCGCTGACCGTTGATGTCGATGCCACGGCCCAGTCCGCGTTCCTGCGCGGTCGCCAGAGCCTTTCTGGCCTCGGCCAGACGATCAACGAGCTCCTCGCCCTGTTTACGCAGGCCAAACAGTTCGTCGCGGACCTGCGACCACTGTGCCTGGATCAGAACGGCAGATCCGGGTCCTGCGGCGGGTTGCGCCGCATCTCGTCCTCGATCAGCTCCGCCAGCTCGTCCGCCAGCGGATCGCGGGAGATCATCGGCACCGGCTGGTTGTCCTCGATCCGCTGTGCGATCAGCGCCTCCGCCAGCGACAGGAACCATCCCGGCTTCGACACCCACACCCGTTCCACGACTCGACCCGCGGTCGGGTTCGGCCGAACGTTCCGCGTCCGCCACCGATCGGGATCCTGCGCTGTCCGGGCTGCCTCCCTGCGTTCCTCGATCCGCTGATCGAGCCCCCCTGCGAACTCCTCCTGCGCTGCCCGAATCTCCGGCGTCACCTGCGGATACAGCTCGCCCTCCAGCACCATCTCCCGCGCTGCCCGCCACGCTGTTTTCTTGGCGCGGACCGCGTCCTGGTACGTCGCGTCCGGTGCCGGCGGGGTCGCCTGTTCGAACTGCTCGGCCGCGTCCTCGGTCATCTGCTGCAGGTGCAGCGCTTCCCGGTCGATCTGCTCCTGCTCGGTCGCCGGGTCGATTCCCAGCCACTCGACCAGAATCCGCCTCGTCTCGGCTGCGATCGTCAGGTCGATTCCCTCGACCTGCGCCCTGAATTCCTCGCTCTGCGGTGCCACTGTGTCCTCCCTGGTCCTCGGTCTCGAACGTGTCCTGGTTGGCGTTCTCGTCCGCCACGCGACCTCCTAGACTGCGCCCGATTCTGGGCGGAGTTCCCCCCGATTCCGGGAACGTTTCAAGATCAGTTCTATGCGATCACTGCCCACGAAATGCGTCTTGAACTGCGGTTACCCGACGTTCTACTACCCGGTCCGCGATACCCGGGGAGCGGCCGCAGCGACCGCCACCACGACGATCAGCGGAAGAATCAGAAGCCCTCCGACGCCGGCCACCACCGCCCGAACCGGGCGGCCGTAACGGCGATACGACCTGTGCGCGCAGAAGAGCGCGGCCAGGATTCCGAGCACATTGAAGATGAGCAGCACAACCATTCGATCCCCCTACCTCCGTGGGCGCGAGAGGCGCATCCGCCGTCTCGTCCAGCTGTGCCTACACCAGGGGGCCGACAGCGCCGCGGTCCGCATACGTCCGCAGGCCGGCAGAGCCCGTCTCGACTGCTCGCTGTCGCCACCGGCTGCCATCATGGGGGTACAACGGACCGGATCGAGACGGAAGGGAGCGCGCCGTGACCACACACGACGTTCGGGCACTGGTCGCACGGTGGCGTGCGCTGCCCACCGAGGAGAAGGTCTATCGGCGGCGCGCCGCCGTGGTCGATCACGTGATCCACAGCATGGCGATGGAAGGCGAGCCGGTCTCCGACCGGTGGATCGAGCAGGCACGGCACCGCCAGCGCGCCATGCTGGGCTCGCACTGATCGTGCACGCACGGACCCACGCAGCAGCGGTGGCCGGTGGGTGAGCCGACGGAGCCGGTCGATACCGGCAGCACCCGCCAGTTCGAGACGCTGTTCGGCACGAAGACCTACCACGAGGTCGCCGATCTGATTGCCGAGCCGCTGCGGCGGCTGCTCGACGAGGTGGCCTCCGGTCACTTCGCCGACGAGGCGATGGACGTGGATCTGCTCCGCGAGTTCCATCGCCGGATCCTGATCGACGTGATGCCCGACATCGCCGGCCGGTGGCGCAGGAAGCCGGTCCGGGTGGGAGGCCACTATCCGCCGGAACACATTCATGTGGACCGACAGATGAGGGAGCTGTTCCACAGCTTCACCGGCCGGCTCGACTACTGCGCCGGCGACGTCGAGCTTCAACTCGAAGCCCTCGCCTACCTGGAGGCTCAGGCACTGCACGTGCATCCGTTCGAGGATTTCAACGGCCGCGCGGTCCGTGTGATGGTCGCCGAAGCCATGCGGCGGCTGGACAAGTGCGCGGCGGCTAATCGCCAGCGTGGGGATCACCTTCGTCGCCGAAGCGGCGATCGACGTTGTAGTGCCAGCAGTAGCCGCAGGCGCCACATCCCCAGCGCCAGTAGAAAGAAATAGGAAATGAGATGCTGCAATTGTAGCTGTCGGCTCATGCTGACGATCGAGCGAATATCCGGAGCGTAAGTTGCACTGATCGACGGGCAGCGACGAATCCGAAGGGTCACATGACCCGAGTTGGGCCGACAACCTGACACGGCAGCCCTGTCCGCCGATCGCCATGCAAAAGACGCAGGGAACGCCTCCACCCGTTGCACAGAATTCAACTTCGGCCAGAGTTTACATTCGGGCTAGTTTGTGGTTCCTATCTTCCAAACCTGTTGACCGTCTTGAGAGTAGAGCATGCCGGAGCGGTCAATACCGATCAATTCATGCGCACCGCCGGGAGATTCTACTTTCACTGGGACTCCTTCAGCGGATGAGACTTTGAATACCCCTTCTTGAAAGTAAGACGTAAAATATATATCGCCGGATTCGGCCACAGCAAGAGAATTTGGGTAGTACCCCGGGACGGCGATCACCTCCCGGTCTAAGTCTGCGCGAAGGTCCACTTTCACAATTTGACCACGCCCCGCATAGCATGCGATGAGATTAGGCGCATTTGAATCAGAGCGTCGGTAAGCTACATCCAAGGCGGAGATTGAACCCGCAATGTTCCCTCGGAAGCACCACTCCCGAGGGAGCTGAGCAGCAGTATCCACTAGTGAAATTGAGCATACCAAATTCCCTCTCACGTAGTAGAGAGCCCGTTCGGCATAGGTGAGACTGTCGATGGAGGGGGAGTACTCGTCCCACCCCTCCGCGGCGTGATACGAAAGACTCGACGAGTAAGGGACACCGGGCATGTAACTAGTGGTTGCGCCGGGAGTGTGACTATAAATCGATCCGGACCGGTCACTCACGTAGACGGCACCCGCTTCATCCAAGGCCAGACCGGATGTGTGTGCAAGGTGAAAAAAGGGAAGACTGGATTCTTCTGACGGAGCGTCGTATTCTGGGCGCATCTCCTTCACGGTAGATCCAGCTGCCGCATAGAATTTTCCTGTAGTATCAAATTTGATATGGACAGGAGTGCTCCGGTCCGCTGACGGAAAATCTGCGAAACTCAACGGGGCGGGGAGCATTTCAGCAGAAATAGGATCATCCGGACGGGGACTCTCCCAATAACGGATACCGAAGTAGACTAAAATCGGGGGAATAAGTAACAGTGTGGCTATCACGAGGAGGGCCGATGTTCTCCGAGGTGGTAGAGTGGGGGGATCGCCTTCCTCCTTTCCCCCCCCCGCGCCATTACCGGGCGGCTTCTTCTTGATACTTGCCTCTGAAAAGGCTCGGGCAAATTCCGCGCAAGTCGCGTATCGGTCTCCCGGTTTCTTGGACAGCGCCTTTCTCAGGACGGCATCGATCTCCTTCGGTACGTCTTTGCGGAGTTCACTGACGTTCGGAGTAGATTTCCCTCTCTCCCGATTACCACCGTTGTGGTAGAGAGGACGTCCAATCAGAAGTTCGAATGCAGTGCATGCGAGTGAGAACTGGTCCGACCGTCCGTCCAGGTCTTTCTGGGCGAGTTGCTCAGGGGATGAGTATCGAGCAGTACCGACGGGTACATGGGTACGAGTCAGCGCGGTATTGCGCTCTATCCACTTTGCAATGCCGAAATCAGCAAGAACCACACTCTCGTCGCTCTTCTCTCTGCTTCGAACAAGTATATTCCTGGGTTTGACGTCGCGGTGAAATATTCCTTTAGAGCTAGCGTCGTCGAGTGCGGATGCAATTTGGCCAAGTATTCGAGCCACTCGCTTGGTCCCGAACTTTTTCTTAGGACTCAGTCCTTGCCCCACATCTCCGTCCGGATAATACCGCATGGTGAACCAGTACACCCCTTCATCAAGAGTGTCGGATCCATCTTCGCTACATACCTTGGAAATCCCTTGAGTGTAGACGTCGATGATGTTGGAGTGACTTAATTGAGCTAGGACCTCAATCTCCGATTTGAATCTTTCTATTAGGTCTTCGTCGGCGATCTCCGGTCGCAGAACCTTGAGTGCAACTTGTCGGTTCACGCCCTCATCGGGTGTTTCCGATTCCTGGGCCAAATATACCGTTCCACATCCGCCCCGGCCGATTGGTTTGACGATCGTGAATCGATTAATTTTGGTTCCGGCGGGGTATAGTTTGACCTCGCTCCAATCATCTGTACGAAGCTCAACCTTGTCTGCCACCTAGAGCCCCCTTTGAATCACAAGAATTCCAGTCCGTCGCCCTTCGGGTGGGCGTTATCGTAACGGGTGCTGGGCCACATCGTAACGGGTGCTGGCCCACGTTTGTTTATTCAAAACTAATCTTCATAATACGGGATTATCTCGGATCCGAGAAGAAAAAGAGCCAACGCGTGCAGTCGCCTGTCTTTAGCCAATGGTGTGCGGTCCGCTTTGATGTGCGACAAAAAGGTGTTATACACGTCTTCGTCGTGCACCCCGGGTATTCTATATTCCGAGGCGATGTCGAGAGCCTTTTCGATGGCCTTTGCGATCTCGCGTTCAGTGGTTGCGGGCGCCATCTTGTCCCAATTCGGATAATGATTTCGAATGGTGGGGTTTGTGGAGAGGGCCTCAGCGACGGCCTTTGGGGTACCGTGAGGACGCGGCATGGGCATCGGCTTGGGGGTGAAATACTGTTCGAATACAGCATTGAGAATGCATCGTTCCGCAGGGGTGAATTCCTCGGAGAGCTGCCGATGCGCCTGAGCCAGGTTCGTCTCTTCTTCGTCGTACCAGTTCGATGTGTTCGAATGGGGAGATTCCGAAAAGGACCGGTGCAGCATGACTTCGGGGATGAGTATCCCGATGGTGTGCACGCCTGTGTTCCCGAGCATGATGATTCTCGTGGATCGTTCCGTGACTACGAATGACGACTTGGGAGGCAGGCTGGCCGAAAAACCACTGGGCTGGGAGACGAAGAGCCAGGCCCACTTCGACGTATTGTACAATTCGACTCGACCTTCGGGTCCGGATGAACCCACATGCACAATTGCCCCTGAGGTGCGCGAGACTGCTTTGTCATCTCCGGCGAACTGCAGTTCGCATCGATGACCTCGGCCGAACCGGATCGCCTTTCCCTGGGAGAGCGAGAGGTTCTGACTAATCTCGCCCTTGGGCCGTGCAAGGGTAGTTGACTCCATCCGGTAGGTGATCTCCGCTATCAATGTCTACCTCTTCTGGGGTCTCATCCGATCCCTCATGGGTGCGGTTGTTCTCTGGTGTTGTTGGTATAACCGAAGCTGGCGTAGTCCGCATCGTTGGAAGCACTACGTGTGTTACCGGACTCACGGGCGGAGCCGTCGACGACTGTGGGTGCCCTGGCGTGATACCTGAAGCGCCTCAGCCGAGGCGTACACCACGTCGAGCGGCACGAAACCGGGAACCTCGCGGGGAATCGGCGGGCGCAGCGTGGGCATCGGGTCGGACAGTTCGGGCGCAATCGCGAAGCTGTCGAGAGTTGCGTGCAGGATCGCGTCGATCGCGTACGCGAGTGCGGAGGCCACGTCGTTGTCATCGTGAGCGAGGAACGCCGCTCCCCGTCCGTAGGCCACGTCGCGGATCGTAGGGGCGTCGACATCGCCGATGCCGAAGCTGACAATGTTGGGGCCGGCGGCATTAGTGGTCAACCGATCCCGGGCGGCGCGCCAAGAGGTCGGGTCATCAGTGGGCGTGCCGTCGCTGAAGAAGAACACGGTCGGCCGGTACACCGCATGCCCCTGCGCCGCGAGGGACTTCAGCTCGACAGGCAGCGCTCGGGCGAGCAGGTCGAACACCACCTCGTAGCTCGTGGCGCCGCCGGCCTCGAACGCGGCGATCGTGCCCATCTGCGGCACCTCACTCATCGGGACGTGGACGCGGGCGGAGTCCGCGAACGTCACCACCGACAGTCGGGTGACCGATGCGGCCACCGGATGCTGGGACAGTCCACAAATCAACGCCTCGATTTCGGCGTGCAAGGTGGCGATCGGCGCGCCAGCCATGCTCGCGGAGACATCACAGACGAGGACGACGGGAAGTACCGCCCGGGGCGCGTCGTCGATGTGGGTGCAGTCGTTCATGAACTTCTTCTTTCGTGAGGGACCAGGGTCTTTGCATGTCGTCATCTCGATCCAAGTCAATGGCACACGCTGGGCTCGGTTCCATCGACTGTGCGTTGTGTGCGCGGCGTGAATGTGGTTTGATGTGCCCCCTTCACGGAGCCGGAAAGTCATGCCGTGGCCCGAGGTCGAGGGGTTGACGAGGGCGCGACGACGACGTTGGTGGTGGTGGTGCCCTGTCCGGGACACGTGTCCAGGGCTCTCTCCGGGACGCGCATAAGATGTCGGCCGTACCGCGGCTGTGGATGTTGTCGAGGACTGCACGGGACCGATCGTGGGTAGGGAGTCTCGATGCCGGTATGTACCCCGTATCGGCGGCGAAGAGCATCGACTCAGAGGCTGGTGAGTCCGGCGCGCCGGAGGTCGGCGCGAGCGTTGCGGACCGCCCGGTGGTCACCGGGCGTGCCCGGCACGGTGATCGGACGCTTCGTTCGGTCGGCGGGGTAGATGTACAGGCCGTGCTTGCATCGACGGTATGTCCAGCCCGACGTCGTGACGGCATCGAGAAGGGGTTTCCATTCACTGCGTCTGGCCATGGCGTGTGCTCCTGTGGGTGCTGTCGGCGGACGTGCGGCGGCAACTGCGGTGCATCCGGACGTGACCGAGGCCGAAGGTGACCAGCCGAACAGGCCGGCCACCTTCGGTCTCGCTGCCGGGTCAGCCGCAGATGCGGAACTTGCCGGTGCCCTGCCCGGTGGACAGCGCGGTGGCCTCGGCGGTGATGCAGGTGGCGCCGGGTGCGTGGACCTGGTTGGTCCAGTGGGTGCCGCCGGTGCCGTTCTGGGTGCTCGTCACTTCCTGCGAGTAGGCGTCCGACTTGAGATAGAACCGGACGTTGCCGCGCATGTTCTGGATCCGCAGCCAGTTGGTGCCGCACTTCGGCGAGTACCGCACCTCAAGGGTCATCCCGGCGAACTGGCGGGTGGCGATGATCCGCGCATCGGTGGTGCAGCCCGCGGCGAGCGGTTCCTTCAGGTGCTGCGAACTCCCGGCCGGGGCCGCGGCACCGTTGCGGCTGGTTACCCGAGCGCCGACGGGATAGCTGGTGCCCTGCTCGACAGTCTGCGGGACGGTGATGTTCTTCCCGGCGTTCGGGCCGCTGCAGTAGACGAGTGCCCAGTGCAGATGCGGGCCGCTGACGGTACCGGTGTTGCCGGAGCGGCCGATGACCTGCGCAGCCGCCACCCGATGGCCCTTACCGACCCTGATCGAATTCAGATGCACGTACTGGGTGCACTGGTTGTTGCCGTGATCGATCAGGATCTCGTTGCCGCTGAACCGGTCCTTCCATCCGGCGAAGAACACCGTCCCGCCGGCCGAGGCCGCGACCGCCGAGTTCGCGGGCATGCCGAAGTCGACCGCGTACTGGTTGTACGCGGCGTAGGTGCCCATGTGATGGCTCGATCCCGGGCCTCCGGTGACGGTGTACGCCGCGCCCGCCGGAAACGGCAGGTACAGGGTTGGTGCGGCCGCCGCCCGCATCGGATGCAGCACCATCGCGAACACGGCAGCGAGAACGAGGAACATCGCCGTCGTCGACCACGGCATCGACCGTGCCGGTGCGGTGTCAGTGGACATGAAGCCTCCTCGGGAGTTCGAATCCGAACGCGTCGGTGTGCCCGCTTCGCTCGGATCCGGGGATGAAAGCTCCGACGAGATCGCCGGAGCATGAGAACATTTCAACAACACGATCGGCAGAAAGCCGCTCACAGTGACTTGACGAGAATTCGCCATCGTGCTAGTTGGGTTTCGTGCTTTTCCTCCGCGGTCGACATGACGGGGGCGTGAGGCCGGGTGCCGCGACCGGTCGGATTACTTGAAGTGGATGAGGTACACACGAGCCCCCGGACTCGCGTGCTCGATCCACGTTTCGGAGGTTTCCGACCATGTCCATCCACGGTCCCGTTGCTCCGGGGTGTGCTGAGAGACGAGCGGATACTGCGTGTTGGTCTCGGAGAATCCGGTGACCATCGAGAGATGATCGATGATGCCGTCCGCACCGTTGTTCCAGTCGTAAGCCACGATGTCGCCCAATTCGGCTCGGGGGACTTCGTTCACGCGCCAGTCGAGTTCGTGGATCGTGGCGATCTTGACCTCGTTGACGAGGTAGTTCTTGAGCCTGTCAGCCACCGTTGCAGTGGCCGTCGGCCAGCTGTGGGTGTCGAGCTGCCGGTTGCCGCCACGGTTGTTCGGATCGGTGCTGTGGAAGTTCCACCGGGCGGTCTCGTCGAGACCACCGACGTAGAGGGCCTGACTGACGAAGTAGGTGCAGTCTGCACCGTAGGTGGGAGTATCGAGAGCGTGCGTACGCGCATACACTGCAGCGACGTCGGGATTGAAGGTCGACCCGGCCTCCGCTAGGGGTGCGCCGACCGCCGAGAACACAAGTGTCACAGCAGCGGCTACACCAACAGTCGTCGATCGCAGAACGCCCGCCGAGAAGGTGTCGGACATATGAGCCTCCAAGGGATTCTGATGCCGAACATCGAGATTGGTGACCGACCCTCGATGTCCGGCACGGGGGTCGAAGAGCCCGCTGGATTGCTGGGCCTTCGAGAGAGACCTTCCCTGAATCGACGCTGCCCTTCGATCGACTGTTCCTGTACTTCAGGAGAATGATGTGATATTGCCTTGCGCACCGCTGCTGGCGCTGAGGCGGTCAGGCGATCGGATCGACGTTTCTCGGCACCGAACCTCACCGACCACTCCGTAACGGACCACGCTGCGAGTCAGGGCAACCGCCGGAAATGGCCACACTCAGCCCGTGCGTACTACCAGGACCATCATTTCTGGCATCTCATCAGCCGATCAACATAGCCGGAAACCCTTCGGCTCGTCAACCCACTGTTGGGTGCCGGAAGACGTGATTTCTCGTTGAATTCGTAGGTACACCAGGCCCGTTCGGCGCCTGACCTACACCCCCCAGGAGCACAGATGCGCAGCATCTTCCGTCCATCGACGGACGAACAGAACCACCGGGCGACGCGCGGTTCCCGGACTCGCATGCAGGCGGCAGTCGGCGGTCTCACCGTGGGGCTCGCGGCCGGTCTGCTACCGACGCTGGCAGCGCCCGCCGCACAGGCCGCACCACCGTGCAAAGAGTACCTCGCACTCGGCATTCCGGGATCGAACCAGGGCTTCGACAACGCGGCCGAGTGGAAGGCCGCCGGGTACGTGCTCGGCGACTCGGCATACGGCGAACAGGTCGCCGACGTCCTGAGCGCACTGAAGTCGGAACTGCCGTCGATGCTGTCGCTACCGGTCTTCTATCCGGCCGATGGCGTGGACGGGATCGATCCTGCCGCGGCGAAGCTCACGTACAACGTCTCCGCCTACAAGATATCCAAGGACGAGGGCTACGCGGCGGCGTACCGCCTCCTCGAGGACTGGGCAAGGAGCTGCCCGTCGGCGAAGTTCTTCCTCGTCGGGTACAGCCAGGGCGCCCATATCGCAGCGGACCTGGCCCAGACGGTCTTCCACCAGGGCAGCCCGCTCGGTCGAGACCGGATCGCCGGGGTGGCGCTGATCGCCGACCCGGCCTACAACGGCACCTCACCGGGAGCCACCGAGTTCGTCTTCACCGACGACACGCTCGCCAAGGATCCCGATCACTGGCAGATCCACGGCTCGCTCGGGACCCGCACCGAGTTCGACAACTCCGACCCGGTCCTCTCGATCTGCATCTACGGCGATCCGATCTGCGACAACAACTCCGTCGGCGCAGGCGGTTACAACGCCCAGGCCGCCGCCGACAAGGCATGGATGCACACCGAGCTCTACACCGACCACACCTACGCCGACTCGACCGGTCTCGCCGAGTGGCTCGGCAAGACGATCGCCGACCGAGCCCGGAACTGACCGATCCGGCCCGGATCCGAGTGTCGGCTCCGGGCCGGCGTGACCGGAACATCCGCCCCGCGTCCGGGAGCGCACCCCGCGTTCCCGGACGCCCCGGGCCGGCAGGCGAGCAACGGATCCGACACCCAACGGATCCCACAGATCTGGCCGATCGGCAACATCCCCGACTCGCACCGAGAGGAAACCGCCATGCGTTGGTGCGCCCGCTGCGCAACCGCCATCCCGGAACCGTACGGGAACTGCCCCAGATGCCCCCGGACGGAAACCTCCGGCTCCGTCTTCGGTGTGGCGTACCCCCCGCCGGCCCCAGCATCCCCGCACCCGGCCCCCGAGATGCCGCCGCACACCCCAGCTACCTCGCCGCCTTCGCCGGCCGAGCCGGAGTCTCGGTCTCGGCCGCCCACGGCACCGCCCTCCCGGACCATCCCGGACCGCCCGGCCATCCCTCCGCTCCCGCGCAGGCGTCGACGACCGATCAGACAGCTGCTGCGGCGAGTGTTCTCGGGACTGTTCGTGCTGGCGCTGGCGACGTTGGCCTACATGATCAGCCTGAACTGGTTCCTGCCGCCCGTCACGATGTTCCAGCTCACCGACCCCGCGGACGGGAGCACCATCGCGCAACCGGTGTCCCTCGACCACGTCGATCGAGACCTTCTCGCCGCCGTGCTGCTGCACGAAGACCCCGAGCTCGGTACCCGGGCCGGACCGTTCGACATCAGCCAGTTCCTCGACCGCGCCCGGATCCACGTCGGCGGTGGTGACGACCCCTCCGGCTCGACCATCCCGCAACAGCTGGTCAAGAACCTCTTCTTCACCCGAGATCAGAACGCCCTCCGGAAGGGACTCGAGGCGATGCTGGCGTTTCCGTTCAACGCGGTCGTCGACGACCGACGCCAGCTCGAGCTCTACGTGAACTCCGCCCAGTTCGCCCCCGAAGTGTACGGGATCTGCGCGGCCAGCTGGTACTACTTCAACACCCCGCCGTGGGACATCAGCGGCGATCAGGCGATCGCCCTGGCGAGCCTGCTCCCGACCGCCGACTTCGCTCGCCGCGCCGACGGCGGAGGCCTCGACGTCAGCAACACCGAAGGCGTCGTCTACCGCGCTTGGAACCGCAACACCTGGTACCTGCCGAATCAACTCGCCGCCGTCGGCGGATGGCCGGGCATCACCTCCACCATCGGCATCGACGAGCCGGCCAGCACCCACGCCGACCGACGCAACGACCCCGACGCCTGCTCAACCATGCCCCCGTCCGTGCGGCAGCGACTCGCAGCAGAAAATGCCTGGTGGAGTGAGCGGTTTCTTCTCTAAGCCCATCGGCTGCAAGCGATTCCCTGCATTCGACGGGCTCACCCGTCAGCACCCGACGATGGTCTCGCTCCGTTCGATGTCCGTGAGGAACCCCCCGCGGGACCTGGCCTCAATCCAGGGCACCGGCCACCGTAGATCTCGGGCGCTGCCGTCATTCTGGGGGCCACCGTGTGCCGCGCCGAGGCACTGCGCATCCCTGGTTTGCCCCCCGTTGGGCTTTGCGCGCATCGCCGGCTTGGCGGACGCCTTCGAGCGCCTCGTCGCACGAAGAGCCGGAGCGGAGGAACAGCCGCCGGTCGGACTCGAGCGGCAGAGGCTCGGCGGGTCGGCGAGCGCCGTCACCTGCGCGCCGGGTGCTCATGTGGTTCCAGATCGCGGCATCGAGTGCACCGGGACTACAGCCCAGCTCGGCGGCGGCCGCGCGGACGACGGCACCGATCTCGTCGTACGCCCGTGCCCGCGCTCCGGCGACACGCACGAAGGCGGCGATGTGCTGATCGACAGCAATATGGCTGTTCGAACCGGTGAGGATAGCGATGTAGTCCAGCGTCTTGGGACCGACGTATCGGACGCGGCGCAGCGCATCTCGGGTGTCGCGTTCGAGCCCGGGATCTCGGAAACGTGCGGCGAGGTCGTCGACCGTGTCGATACCGAGCTCGCCCATCACCGACGTCAGGTCATAGATCTTCGTGATCTTGGGCGAGGTGCGCCGCCACACGAGGTAAGCGGGCAAATCCACCGACGCCAGCCGGGCACGAAACCCGGTGGTGGTCCTCGCGTCGGGCCACTGGTCGTAGACCTTGCGCGCCCGTGGCCAGACTGTGGTCTTGTAACGGGTGCGGGGTTGCAGGGCCGCATCGACGAGGAGCGCACCCATGTGATCCCACTTGCGTTCATCCTCGTTCGGCTCCAAGCCGACCTTGCTCGCGAGAGCCACGACCAGCTCCACGTCTCGTGCGGCGACAGTCATGAGCAGATCATCGCCGACCAAATGGCGCAGTTACGACGACACGGGCCCCGGCGCCGACAAACACCACGACGGTGCGGCCATAGCGCTCACCACTTCAGGGCCTCGGGCCGGCGTTCGGTGCCGGTAACCAGGCCATATGTCAGGTGATCCCCGGCACAGAGCTACTGTTGCATGGTGAAAGTGATCGGGGACGTGCTCCCACGGATCCGACCATCGGAACCTCACCGTCTTCTGCACACCGTTGAGCACCCAGGACAGCGAACTCGGACGTTGCGCCACGCGGCGCAGCGGGTTGATCTCGTCGTCGTGCAACTGTGCCTCCGAATGGTTGAACAGACCCAGGGTGAAGCTGACGCCGGCAAGGTCGACGATCCCCTCCGAACAGCAGCCGTGGGTCGTGCTTGATCATTGGTACGGCCGGCCACCAGTCACTCATGATGGTCTCGATCCGCGCGAAGGTGTCGAACGACAGGTGTGAGTTCGACAGGTCGCCGGTCACCCCGAGTCCCCACCTACGGGGCCATTCGGCACGACTGAACAGCAGGTCGATCGCCTCGTCGGGGACGATCGTCTTCACTCGGTTGCCGCCCTTCTCGGTGTAGACGTCCGCGGCGGCGGGTGTGATCAGAAGTTCGGGCACCCATCGCTGCAAGTCGTTGCCCCCGACCTCCACTTCCTCGGGATCGCCCCACTCGCCGGCCCCGTTCATGTAGCGCAGCGCGATGTCGCGCAGGAAGGTCGCGAAAGCGAGCGCGGCCCGGTCGGCGTCGCTGAGGCCGTTGTTGTGTGCCGTGCACAGTACATTGGCGACGAGCTTCTTGGGCTGAATCTCTACGGGGATCCGGTAGTTCGGTGTCGGCTGGATACGAACGTCGAGGTCATCGAAGGTGGAGAGCAGACCAGGGCGTGGGAGACGTAGTGCTCGCCCGATATCGACGTCGAGCAGCCACCGCGAGTGTTCGCATAGCACCTTGAGTGCCTGTACTCGGGGTCGAAGTCCGTCATCTCAGCCTCCTGTACGGCAGTGGAACCACCTCCGGGAACCACGTTGGCTTCGGGTCCGGATGTCACGGTCGAAATCTGGCCAGGACTTCAGACATCGATGCGGACGATCTCCCGCCGATGCGGACTGCCTGGTGCATCCGAGAATTCAGACCGCGAAGACAGACCCGCACACGAGGCAATGGATCGGTTGTGCGTGGTCTGTCGGCACCTTGATCGGCTCGTACGGGTGACATGGTGATTGCACGATGTCCATGTCGTTGGGCTCGACCATCGCTTCGGGGACATCGGATGCCGGATCGATGCGTAGCCCCGTCTCGTTCGACAGTTGGGCGAGGATATCCGGCACAGCGCGTGCCCGGGCGTACTCGAGTTGCTCTTTGGTCCACCACTGGTCCGTTCCTGCCGGGACACCGCACAGAGGACAGTAGTACGCGTCTGGGGTCGGTTCGGCGGCAGCCTCGTCGCTGATCGGACCGAGGTGCCACTTGAACTGTTGCTCGCAGGTGGGGCATTCCCGACGAAGGAAGTTGTCGTCGTCGGTAGGGATGGACACGTTCATGTCATGCTCACAAACTCTTCGTGGTTGAAGGGCTCGCCGTCTGCGGTACGCCCCGTGATGAGCAGCGTAAAGTACCGCTTGTTGTCGCCCATCGCGACGTTGCCCATGTAGTTGATGCGGAACGATTTACCCGCCGGAAGCTTCGGAACGGGGAGTGGTTCGCCGTCGCGAAGAAGTCCACGACCGGTTGCGTCGACTTCTTCGACGTCGACATCGAACGCATCGCCCGGACCCCTATTTGTGATCTCGACGTAGTCGAGTTTGTTTCCCCCACGACGGAAATGGGCTGCGGTGAATTGCGGATGGGTAGGCCGTTCGGGCGTCGGGATTCTTCTTCCGAGCGGGACACCGCCGCCTGGAGCGCCGGGAGGCGTCAGTTCCGAGCTGAGCCAATCCACGCCGGACTGATCAACGTTGCAACCTGCCGTGGACAAACGACTTCGGAGCGCCTGCCGCTTTTCCGGACTGCCGTCGAGGCGGATGGTGTGGCGACCGTGGATGTCGCTGAACTGCTTAATCCTGCCGAACTCGACGATGATGGTCCGCTTCGGGTTTCGTCCCATGGCCATGCCGGCCTCGAAGAGAACATTTGGGCGCGGCTGTGCCTGCGGAGACGTTTCGGGGTCATCCTCGTCGGCCAAGTCGGTCCGGAGGTATGCGATATCGTCGGGAGTTTCAAGCACGACGATGGCCTGAGCAATCTCGAATGCCTTGTCGAGCACTTGGCCAATGTAGGGCGCTCCCTCACCTGTCTCGTGGATCGCCTGATCCCATTCGATTGGGGACAATCCCAAGGCACGGAGAAACGTGAAAATCTGGTTTCGAGCGGCACTGTTGCGCCCGTGGATCACGAATACCTTGCGAGGATCCGGAGAAGGCATAGTCACGGAATAATCATAGTGGCGACGACCGACACCTCTTCAGCACGAGCTGCGGACTCCATCGCTCACAGACCCGAATGGCTGGCAGGGCGGTGTTCGCGACGTCGTCTGGGTCTGGGTAGGCGACGAAGATCCGCCGATCGCCGTTCGCCGATGCCGGTGGTGTTGCGGTCGTTTTAGCTGTTCAACCTCACGGTCCATTACCGGGCAGGGCTGCTCACACCTCCATCTTCTGATCGATCGCGGCCTCGCTCGTTGGTGGTCGCGTTCAGGCTGGTTTCGGGGCGGAACTGCGCCATCTTCAACCGGACGCCGCCGATGTACTGCACCCCGTAGCGCAGGATGCTCATGTCACGCCACCATGTTCAAGAGGCTTATCGAGCGGTGGCCAGCACGTCGAGGAACTTTCGCCTGCGACCCCGCGGCCTTCAACGCCTTCTCGTACGCCGCCTGATGAGGCTCCTGCAGCCAGGCGAACAGATCCTCGGGGAGCCCTCGGT
Organism: Rhodococcus sp. PSBB066; assembly: GCF_017068255.1. Lineage (NCBI taxonomy): Bacteria > Bacillati > Actinomycetota > Actinomycetes > Mycobacteriales > Nocardiaceae > Rhodococcus > Rhodococcus sp. PSBB066. The sequence goes on along the minus strand of NZ_CP070860.1, from coordinate 91,127 downwards.
CGTAGCCGGTGTCGTTCGCCAAGTACAGCCATCCGTGGGACGCCAAGTATGCGCAGATCTCGGACTCAAACGTACTCGTTGTACCGGGCCACTGTTTCCTCGATTTACGCCGAGGTCCGCAGGCGGTTCATCGTGTGCTGTTCCGTCATCCAGTGCCGATCGATCTGTTGTACAAAGTCCGGACGGACGAGCTTCGCACGCCGCTGCTGCCTGGCGGATCCCGCGATGCGAACGACAATGCCCTCCATCTGCTCGTGCCCCACGCGGCTCTGTCGTATCAGCCCCGTTAACTCGTCCAAGGTGAAGTCTCCCGCACCGAGGAACGGGACGGTATACAGTCCAACCTCGTCGGCGAGGGCATTGCGCATCTCCGGGTCCCAGAATCGTCCGGCCGTCTTCTCGTAGACGTCGAATATCAGAAACCAGTCGGGCAGTTGGTCGTAGCTGACGCTGTGCGTGACCGCGCACCACTCGCCGAAAAGGACGAGTTCGGCGCCGAGCGCGCTGGCGAGCCTCCGTCGACGAGGTTCGATCCAGGTGGACAGTCCGCGGAAGTGGCGGCCGCCGGGCTGGACGTAGCTGCCGCGCGCCTGGAACCGCAATCCGTCCTCGCCACCCGAGATACCGAGGTTCTGCCCGTCGATCTTCTCTTCGACGTGCAACGGTCCGGCCAGAAACTCGGCCCTTTCGGCTTCGCCCAGCACCTTGTCGTTGCGTACATCGACACCCGGCGGACGGACCAGGTACGGGGTCGACGGGAATCGCACGAACTCAGTCATGGCGCGTCGAACCCGAACTTCGCACGATAGGCGGCGCGGATCGACGGTTCGTGGGCGTACTCGACCTGCACACCGTGGCGGTCCAGCACCTCGCCCCAGTTGAGCCATTTGGTGTCGGTGGCCTGCACGACGGGGACACCGGCGACTTTCGCTGCCGCGACCATCTTGCGGTCCGATGGGTCGATCTCAGCATCGTCACCACCGAGCACCGCGTAGCTGTTCACCGTGGTTGCATCAGGTTCGATATCTGGTCGCACCGCTTCGTCCCAACTGTGGCGATTGTCGTAGACGTACTTGGCGAAAGCATCACCCAAGGTGGGTTGCCCACCTCGACTGAGCTGGTGGAAGTACTCTTCGATGATTTCGCCCAGTTCATCGGTGACGACAGGAAGCCCCTTCTCGATGATCTCCGCGAGAATCTCCTCGCACGCATCGAGGAGTTCGGTCGGACGGTCATCGGGAAGCTTGACGACGAGCGGCACGTTGGTATCGATCACTCTGCTCATACGGACTGGCCTTGGCGTCGACGTCGAGCACTGCGCGACTGGGCAATCAGATCTGCCGCAGGGTCGCCGAAGAAGTTCTCGGGCCAGTTCCGCACGTTTCCGTACTCGTCGACGTCGAGCACCTCGATGGTCGACCCCTGCTCTCCGGGATTCACGGTGTAGCACCGCACATCAGCGGGGTCGACCTTGCCCTCAGCAATCCGGCGAAGGAGACGCCGCAACAGGTGTTCGGAGTGGGATTCGATGATGAACTGCGTGTTGCGCGGCTTGCTGTTCTCACGCGCAGAAATGGCAGCGAGGAACAGGTCCGCGAGCCCGGCCTGCACCGATGGGTGCAGGTGGATCTCCGGTTGTTCCACGACAACCGTCGAACCGGGGGCGGAGTAGAACCCCTCCACGATCACCGGAAGCACCTGCGAGACGCCGAACCCGACATCGGTGAGCAAGACTTCCCGACTGCCGCCCGGCGTCGCTACTCGAACCTCGTACTCGTCACGGCCGACTCCGATCGGAGTCACGGCAAAGTTCTCAATGACCCCGAGCGTTCTCAGCCACTCGGCGACCAGTACTTGGAGGTGCTTCATCTTCTGCCCGGGGGCGAAGTTGTACCGCCGGGCCTGGCCAGCCATCAGGGCATCGATCGTGTATTCACCGCTCCAGCCAACGTGGCTGACCTCTTCTCCGGACCAGCGATACGTCCGGAGGGGTTGCGTACGCAGCGGCCCGAGGTAGTTGACCGCCAACAACTGCTCCTCAAGAGCAAGGGTGAGATCTGCGGCGAAGTCGAGGAACTGATAACGAGTCGGCAGATCGTCGGGAAACGCGTGGAACTGGTATGGAGCCGATACGGGCCACTTTCGCCCCAGGGTCCTGATCAGTTCGATGCCTTCGGCATGGACGGAGTAGTTTCCACTGTCGCCGTCACGCGCACTTCCCAGCCGCAACGTCTCGCCGGAGTCGCTGGAGGTGAGGCGATACTCGTAACTGTCGACGCGCAAGCGCGGTGGTGAAGCAGAGGTTGCACTAATTGTCGCTTGGAATCCCATGTCGGTGCCATGGAATCTGGTTTGACTCCGTTCGTAGTCCACAGTCAGGGGCTGGTCACGCCGCCAATCGAACTCGAAGGCCAGGGGTGCTTCGACGTTTCCGTTTCGCAGCATACTCGCGTACCCACCGAGATCGACGGGTGTCCGGTCGTCTCCGGTGTGGAGGACTCGTCGACGGTCCGGCGACTCGACAGTTTGCCGGAGCATGAGCAGAAACTGGTGCAGACTCGACTTTCCCGACGAGTTGGCCCCGAACAGGATGGTCAGCGGAGCCAATTCGATGTCACCCGTGTCTTCCCACGTCTTGAAGTTCTTGAGCCGTAACCGGGTGAACACGCCATTCCCTCCGTTTTGCGATCCACTTGCGAGTGGCGAACAGCGCTCACGAGCGAGGTCGGTGAAGTCCGCAGCGCGGTGTGCAGGGTACCAATTCTGGGCGGTGTGTTCGCCGAGGCAAACGGCCATGACCACTGATTCGACGAGAGTCGGATAGTTCGCCTGTGATCATGGCGAGTTGTCGGACCTCGGTGAATCACCGGAATCCGTCGCTGCCGGGCTTCCACGCCATAGACAGGTGCCGTGGCGCACTGTCTCGGCGCTGCAACCGCCACCCGTAAATGTCGGTGGGCGAATGTAACCTGCCCGACCGCGAGTGCCGTAAAACGGCGCCTGCGCAGTGGGCCAAGGTCACATTTCCTTGTTATTGAGACAGTCTGAGCTTGCCATGATTGCGAGCCGAAACGGCAGGTCAGGTCGTCTCAGGCGCTGAGGCCAGAACTTACGTGTCAAACAGCGGTACGGCCATGACTTCCGACACGCTGCGCGTGAGGATGGGAGTAAGTGCAGGTATCGACGACCCAGCAGGGCCTCGATCGGCAGATCAACGCACTCACCGGGCAGGATTGACCTGAAACGCATCTACGTCGTATCGAGTACGGTGAGTAGTTCCTTGAGCAGGGCGTCGGCGCGGGCTTCGATCTCGTCGAAGACGTCGGCAAGGCCATCGAGGCTGTCGCGGGCGTCGCGGCGCGCGGCCACTCCTCGTTCGTAGTAGTGCGGATCGAGGTCGACCTCGGTGTCGGGCCGGACGTGCGGGTCGTCGTCCCGGCCCCCGGCTTGCGCAGGGGCATCGGGGTGCGGGCCCGCACCCGGCCGGCCAGGTGGTCTCGCACGATCGTGGCGATGGATTGCGCGGTCATCGGCTGCGGCATCAGCGGCAGGTGTCCCCAGCGGTCGATCGGGGACAGCAGGGGTTGCCGGGCCCGCCGCTCGTCGAGCGCGCACAGGTCGACCTCGACAGGGTCGGTCAGGTGTTGGGCGAGCAGGTCGGTGTTCGGGTACGTGTCCAGGAACGCCAGGATCTCCGCCCACCTGCGGAACACCGCCACCCCCAGGCTCTCGTCGGAGCCAGGATCCGGTGCCAGACGGAACCGTTCCCCATCCGCCGTAGTGGCGACGAGGGTGCCGGCATCGACGGTGACATCGCCGCGGCGCAGCCGGGCGAGCTGAGCGAACGGCATCCCGGTCGCGGCGAGAACGAGCAGCAACCCGTCGCGGCGGCCAAACAACCCTCCCGGCCAACCCGTGGTGGGCAGTTGCGCAGCGCGCCGGTGCAGCAGCGCGGCGAGCTGGTCGAGCCGGGCGGCCCGGGCGGTGTCGAGCCGGCGGCGGACGGTCTCGCTGCGGCCGGGCGGCGGATACCCGTGGCGGGTGTGGACGGTGTTGATCGCCGAGATCCGGCGCCGCTGGGTCGCGACCACGGCGGGGTGTTCGCGGAGGATATAGGGCGAGCGTGTCGGGGTGGGCGGGGATGGGGGAGTGGTCGGTGGCGGTGCACCAGTCGGTGAACAGGGCCCAGTCGTGCCGGTACCGCGCCGGGATCCGCAGCCCCCGCTCCGGGTCGGGGAGGTCGGCGGGCTGCCGCGGGGAGGTGTCCGTGTCGGCCATGGCGCCCTCACAAACCGAGGTGGGTGACGGCATTGTTGATGAGAGGGGCGTGTTCGCGGGCGTAGACCTCAAGCATGGCGGGGATGGGGTGCCCGGTCTGGCGCATGATGGCGTGCGCGGAGGCGCCGTTGCGGAAGGCCTGGGTGACGAACCCGGCCCGCAGCGAATGCCCGCCGAGCTGGGCGACGAGGTCGGGGTCGTAGCCGGCCGCCCCGGCACGGCGGCGGATCGCCTTGTGCACCGTCGCCCCCCGACAGCGCGGTGTCGGAGAGGTTGCCGTTCTTGCGGATCGACCGCAACAACGGCGCATCAGGGACGGTGCGCGGGCGGGGACCGCGGCACACGTGCGACTCGAACGGGTCGGCGCTGCGGAGGAGCCGGATGACGGCGGGGCGGCCGCCGGTGTCGAAGGCGGCGACGACCTGGGCCCAGCGCAGCCACGCACACGGCGGACAACTCATATGGCCCTGGGTGAAAGGCAGGGCGCGGATGCTGCCGCGACCCTCCTGGTCGGTCTTGGACTTCCGCAGCCGGATGTGCAGGCCGTCGAGCCGGTGCAGGGCGATGTCGCCGCCGGTGAGGGCGACGAGTTCGCTGCGGCGGAACGCGCCGGCGTACCCGAGCAGCAGGATGGCGCTGTCGCGGCGTTCGAGCACCCCGTCGGCCCAGCCGGCGACCTCAGTGCGGGCCCGCTCGACGATGGTGACGATGTCGGCGGTGAGCATCGGGGCCCGGGGTGCGCGGGGCCGGTCCCCGGCGGTGGCGTAGTCCCGCCGGATCCCGGACAGGGTCGCGGTGACCACCTCGTCGGCGCCCGGGGCGGGGTGCCCGGTGCGGCGGTGGTGATGGCCGATCCCGGCGACCCAGCGGGCGAGGGTGGCGGGGGAGTAGGTACGGCGGCCGCTCTCGTCGACCACTGCGGCGGCGGCCAGGAGGTAGGCGGCGACGGTGACCGGGTGCGCCGGCAATGCCGGGTGTCCCTCGCGCTGGCACCAGGCGGTGAAACGGCGCCAGTCCGCGGCGTAGTTGCGGCGGGTGGAGTCGGCGCGCGAGCGCGTGACCGCGCCGGCGATCCGGGCGAGGGTCTCGGCCGGCAACGCCGGCAACGCGGCCGCCTGCGCAGCCGCAGCGGGCTGCGCGGGCACGGGAACGCGGTCCGGCGCGGGGTTCTTGTCACTGCTGGGCACGAACGAGCAGCCTGCCGGCCGCCGCCGACGGCTCTGCGCAGCAAAACGCGCTCACCTGGGGATTTGAGGGAGACGGTGCGATAACGATATTTTCAGGCCCTTTCTCACCGCCTTCAACTCGCTGCCCCGGCTCGCATTGGCGCCGCTGTTCGTGCTCTGGTTCGGGTCGATGTCGACGGTGATGCTGGTGATCTCCCTCGTGGTCTTCATTGTTCATTTCAGCACCTTCGCCGGCCTGCAGAGCGCCAGTCGGGACCACTTACTGCTAGCCAGGACACTGGGCGCCAAACGGTTCGAGCTCTTCGGTAAGTTCGTCTTCCCATCAGCGGTCCCCGCCATCTTCGCAGGCCTGCAGCTCGCCCTGACTTACTCGTTCCTGGCAGCCGTCATCGGTGAGATGCTGTCCGGTTCGACAGGACTCGGAGCAGTGATCCAACGTGCGGTGAGCAGCTACCAGACCGTTCTCTCCTTTGCTTGTCTGTTGCGGCTGATCCTCATCGCGACCGCACTGTCCACCGTCATGCTTGTCGTCGAACGGTATCTTTTGCGTTGGCAACAGATCGAGTTCCGTGGACTTCGGTGATGCGCCTGCCGAGGCTGTCTGTCGGTACGCGGCAAGCCCGGCAGCGTTCGTCGGGGTGATCTCAAAGGATGACGGCTGCGCGCGAGCTCGTCTTGTCTCTCGTCGAGTTTCCTGCGCTGCCTCGTCGCCACTATGGAACGATCATGTCGTTCTCTCTGGAAAGACTCCAAGTCCTCGACTCGGTCAGTTCGTCGCGCACCAGCCGCAGACCGAGGCCCTTGACAACTCCGGCGCCGACGTCATCAAGGTCAGTTCCGTCCAGCGCGAGGCTTGGGGTTTCTCCTACCGTAATCGTATGTCTGCGCAGCGTGTTCGGAGGCGTACTACTGCTACCGAGTGCGCAGACCCGAGGCCGCGGTGTCGAACCGAAGGCTCGGCCCATCGCGACGCAAGGCAGCATGCGTAGCGTGCATGCAATGCACGCATATTTCCGTCAGCGTGCGTCGATCCAGTTGAGTCGGGGACACCCACCCCCCTCCCGGGTGCGTGGGTGAACCAGCTCCGTCAGCGCAAGCGCGGCCGGGACTTCGGGCACGGAAGACGACAAGAGCCGACCCGCACTGTGCAACCCCACTGCAGTGTCGCACCCTCGGTCGAGGTCGGCCCGAGATGGAGCTGAGAGGCCCCACCGGAGAGAGTTTGGGGCAACTCCGGCGGGGCCTCGGTCACCGTGCAGGGGGTATGACGGTGACGTGAAAACCTTAACTAACAGACACCGACGCCGTGAGCTTCTCTGCCCATACCTGTCTGCTACCGCCAGTCACGGGAGTCGAACCATGATGCCCACGCGACGCTGCAAGCTCGTTCCGCCGGCCCCCAGTTCGTGTGCAGAGCCGCAACCAACGAGCCATGAGCACTCGGCCCCGGCGATTCGGCGCCCGCGTCCTGGCGCGCGAGGCAGCATCGGCCAGGAGCCGAAGTGGAGAAGTGTCGCAGATGCACTCCTCGTTGTCTATGATGGATAAGCACGATTATCCATGAATTGCACTGGTAAGAAGTCGCGGCACCGATCGCTGAGCAAGGGCGACGTCCTGTTCTACGGCGAACTCGCCTACGCCGTCGCGGGAGCCGGATTCGTTCGGGTGTACCCGACACGCGAGTCCATCACCTTCCGCTGAAACCAGACCTGGAAACAAGAGAACACCGGGCAGCAACTATCTGCCCGGTGTTCTCGCCCGAGACAGTACAGGAGAGAGAACATCATGACCGCAACACAGCAACCGGTGGGCGTCGAGCTGATCGAGGTCGATCCACACACCCTCGACGTCGGCAAGAACGTGCGCGACCGGGTCGACCTGGACGCGACACCGGGGTTCGTGGCGTCGATCCGCGAGCACGGTGTACTGCACCCGATCACCGCGAACCGCCGCGAGGACGGTGTCCTGGTGGTGATCGACGGACAGCGCCGAACCTTCCCCAGAAAGTAGGGGTGTTGTGTCGGCGTGAGTTGGCGGACGAGTCGCAATTTCCGGCCGCGACGCAGCGGCATCGGCTCAGCGCGTGGATACCGCCGACGGCATGGAATGGGTCGCCGATGCCGAACCCACCGCACAGTCGCCGGACCGAATCCACCGTCGAGCCAACCTCGAGGTGTGTACTCGGGGCACGGTGCGCTGATTCAGCGGGATCCGTTCGCCGACCCCGCGAAAGCTGAAAGCATCTCGGTCCGACGCCGCGTGCCAAGGAGCCACCTCGCAGCTCCCGAGTACGGTGTCAGCAAGCCCACTGATGTGGTTAAGGTCACTTCACCCTATATATAGAGAGCTATCGCACATCAGTGTGATGTGGATCATCTTCCTTCTTGGCACGCTGACAAGACGTTCATTCGGAACGTTCCTTACGAGCGCAAATTGGCGCAAGCACGTCTGAAGGAGATGCAGTGATAGCCGCGGAAGATGTTCAATTCCACACCCCTGCTGACGTTAAACACGATTGGGCCGAAACCAATTGGTTCTCGGTGTACCTTCCGGAGCCGAACATTGCTGCGTGGGTATACACCATCGCCCGCCCTGGCGTCGGCGCGATGGTGTGCGACATCGAGGCGTTCGATCGGATCGGCGACAGCCCACTCGATGCCCTCTACTACGATTTTCAACAGCATTTGCCACTTCCCGACAAGCTACAGAGTTACTCTCTGCCCAACGGACTCTCGTTGGAAACCTCCAATGAGCCTCGCGACTACTACATCCGCTACATCGGTCACGATGACACCGAATTCGACTGGCACGTCCACGGGATCATGGAGCCCTACGACATCCAGGACCCCAGCATGGATCCGCTCGCCACCGGCGACCGGTCTCAAAGCGGTTTCGGAATGGCCTATGCCAACCATTTCGACATGACCGTGCACGTCACCGGCACCGCGAAGATTCGTGGACGGACCTTCCCGGTCGACTGTGTGACGGTGATGGATCACAGCTGGGGTCCGCGCAACGAGCAGCTCATGGGCAGCATGGGGTGGATCAACGCCGCGTTCGGTCAGGACTACTCCATCAACACCATATGGTCGCGGGATCTGAGCAAGGAAGGTTGGGATGGGTTCACGTTCGCTCACGGGTACGCCCTCGTCGACGGTCGCGTCCGCGGACTCAAATCTGGCCGGCTCCGCGCAACTCGCGGCCGGTTCCAGATGCCGGTGAGCTACGAGCTGCAGGTCGTAGACGTCGACGACCGCGAGCACGTGCTGGTCGGCACTCCTGTCGGACAGCATCCGTGGACCCCGTACAGCAACAGCTACGTGCCGCACAGCAGCGTGCGCTGGCACGCCGGCGACCGGGTGGGCTTCGGGCTTGCCCAGGAGAATTGCCCGCTCGACCGCATCACGAGCGGCCCGTATGTGCCGGGGAGCGGGTCGTGACCGCGGCCGAGAAGGTCAGCGACATCCGTCGGCAAACCGATCTACTCGAGCCCCGTGTGGCTGAACTGCTCGGTGCCAAGATCGCACGGCGTGAACAGGGGCCGTACCAACCCTTGACCGCCCTCGACGTGGTTGAACGGGTGACAGCGTTGGTGCAAGCGTCGGGGATTACCGAGTTCGATCTGGACGGCGTTCAGCGGATGCCCGGCGGCGCTTCGAAGGAGCAGTTTTCCTTCATCATGACGGTGCCCGGCCATGCACCAGAGCAGTTGGTGTTGCGCCTGGATCCACCCGAGAGCATCGTCGAGACCTGCCGCTACCGTGAGGACGAGGCGTTTCGAGCGCTCGCCGGGGTCGTGCCCACTCCCACCACTCGCTTCCTCGATGGTGACGGAACCTATCTCGGCCAACCGGGCATTATTACCAGCTTCGTCGACGGCGTGACCAAGCCCCCGTCGGATGCGATGGTGGTCTCGGGTGTCGGTACGTCCTTCACGCCGCAGTGGCGGGCCCGGCTGGTACCGCAGTTCATCGACAATCTCACCAAGATCCACGCGGTCCGCTGGCAGGAAGCGCAACTGCCTCACTTCCAGGCCCCCACCGGACACCCCGGCGAGGCTGCGCTCTGGCAGGTCAACTGGTGGAGTCGAGTGTGGCACGACGACTGCGTCGACCCGTATCCGCTGATCACCCTCGCCGAGCAATGGATGCGGGACCGGCTACCCGATACCGATGAACTAGTCCTGCTACATGGCGACTTTCGCACCGGAAACTTCATGTTCGATGTCGAATCCGGGCAGTTCACCGCAGTACTCGACTGGGAACTCGCTCACATCGGCGACTACCACGAAGACCTCGGCTGGATTGTTCAACGACTCTTTGCCGGCGCATCGCAGGACGGTGAGATACTCGTCTGCAACCTGCTGACCAGGGACGAGCTCATCCGCCGGTACGAAGCAGCGACAGGGCGCCAAGTCGACCAGCAGAAATTGACCTTCTACGAGATGCTCGCCGCCTACAAATGCGCCGTCATGAACCTCGGGACCGGCTGTTCGGCCGCCATCCGCGGGCACAACCACCAAGACGTTCTGCTGTCCTGGATGGCTCCAGTCGCGCATACCTTCCTCGGCGAAATCGCCCGCATTCTCGAACAGGAGGGCTGATCCATGACAACCCCAAGTATGGGAATCCGGTTAGCCACCGTCGCCCGCGCGCTGGAGCAGGTGATCATTCCGGCACTGCCGCCCGAAGAAGTGCTCGCACGTGAACAGGCCACGCTCGCCATCGTTCACCTCACCACGATGGCGGAACAGTACCGGTACATGGCCGAATACGAGCTGGGAAGCCTTGCCGACATGTCGGCCCTGGCCAATGACCTGCTGGCGGCCACCGAGGGCGGGCCCGTAACCACTGCCGCAGCAAAGGCCCTTCGCCAGATCCAGGACGAGGTCAGTACGTCGACATCCCCGTCGACCGCACACGAGAGGCGCAACACAATTGCCGGCGGCATCGACGCGCTGGTGCGGGCCAGCGCCGAGGACGGCCATCTCAGCTCCCGGACCATGCAGCACCGGTTGATCGTGGACCACGGCAGCCGTCAAGCGACCCGAGATAGGGCATGGTTCCGCGGCCACGGCACCGATCCGGACGCCACCACATTGCCAAGCATTCCGGAATTGATCTCCAGCGCAACACGCTGACCCACCATCGGCATCTCAAGCGCCGAAGACAGCGGGCGGGCGGACTGACAGCCGTCCGCCCGCCCGAGCGAAACCCACCATCCGTGCCTCACGTAACGTCCAGAACACCGAAGGAACTCCTGTGACACCCTTCGCACCAGTGGTCCCCGTCGACGCCATCAGCCCTGAATGGCTCACCCACATGCTTTCGTCCGCCGGCGTACTGCAGTCCGGTCGGGTCGTCGTCGTCGACCGCCAGCCCTGTGGGACCGGCCAATTGGCCGACAGCTACCGCTTCACACTCACCTACGACCCAGTCGCCTCAGGCCCCGCAACGGTGGTAGGCAAATTCCCCTCAGCCGACGCAACAAGCCGTGAATATGGCAGGCAATCGGGGTTCTACCGGAGTGAGATCCGGTTTTACCAGGAACTTGCTCCGGACCTGCCGATCGCCCGCCCCCACCCCTTCCACGCTGCCCTCGCTGACAACGACACCGACTTTGTGTTGATGATGGAGGATCTGGCCCCAGCTCGCACGGTGGATCAACTGATCGGATGCACCGCCGACGAGGCTAGCCTCGTTCTAGAACAGGCAGCGAGGCTGCATGCCGCGTCCTGGAAGAATCCCGGCCTGACCAGCAAATCCTGGCTTCAAGCAACCGTCGATCAGTTCGTCAAAGCGACCGACGGGTTTCCCTTCATCGTCTCAGCCTTCCCTGAGGAAGTCGGCGACCTGGCATCGGAGGCTGATCTGCAAGAGGCAGCCAAGCTCAGCGACCACATCGAGACATGGAAAGAGGTCTTCTCCGAGCCCCGTTGCCTCTGGCACAACGACTTCCGCGCCGACAACATGCTCTTCGCCGTCAAGAGCGACGCGCGTCCGGTGACCGTTCTGGACTGGCAGGGCGTCGGTGTCGGTTGCGGCACCATCGATATTGCGTACTTCCTCGGGGGCAGTCTGACCACTGAACAACGACGCATCCATGAGCATGATCTCGTTCGTCACTACCACGAGAATCTCGTCGCGTTCGGAGTCACCGACTACACCCTCGAGCAATGCTGGGAGGACTACCGAGTACTGGCCATCCACGGTCTCCAAGTCGGGGTCTACGGCGCGGGTGCAGTCAAACGCACCCCCCGAGGAGACGAGATGTGGCGCACCTGGATCAGACGACACGCAACGCAAACACGGGATCTCGACAGCTTCACTGCCCTCGCCAGACGCTAATGTGAGTCGCGGCGGAGATTGTCGTTCTCGATGGTCAGCACGTGCATCGCGCGAGCGAACGTTTCGCTGGTCAGGCGGTAGCGATCTCGTTCGTCTCGCAGCGTCTGGTTGGTCCTCTGTAGGGCGGTAATCTCCTCACGGAGTTTGACCTCGTTGTCGGGGACGCCGTCACGGGTTCGTCGCTGCGCGTAGAAGAGATCCTTGAGGTCGGTGTGCTTGTGGGTCAGCTTGTTTCGTTTCACCCCGGCTTCTTGCGCGAGGCTGACGATGTCGAGCTTGCCCGACGAGCGCAGCGGTGTTCCGGCGAATAGTCGTTGCATGGCCGCGGTGATGGCACGCCGGTCGTCGTCATCGGTCAACGTCGGTCTCCTTGCGGTGCGTGATGCGGGTCTGCTCGTGCTGCTCGACGAGCTTGTGCAGGTGGGCTGCTCGTTGACCGAGGCGTTCCCGCAGCGGCATCGGGGTGGCTGGCTCGACGATTTCTTCGCGGAGCCAGGTGATCTCGCTGCGCAGTGCAGCGAGATGGGTGTCGGTGCGCGCGATGTTCGCGCAGGCCGGATCACACCGGTCGATCGCCGGGGATGTCGATCGCCCTGATGGATGGGTACGGTCCGGGTGGCAGAGCGCCTTGGCTGGATCGTAGTTGCAGGTGAGGAACGCCTCCGGGTTGTCGTAGACGTGGAATTGCGGGACGGCGAGCAGTGCCCGCGCCTGCTTGGGTGTCAGGAACATGCCCTCGAATCGGAGCTGGGCTCCGGTGGCGGCGCCGATCAGGCGGCGGGCGGCGGGTCCGGAGACGTGTTCGCCGCGGTGGAGGCGATCGGCGACGGTGTCGAGGTAGTCGGCCATGGCTCGTGCGGTTTCGATGTCGAGGATCCGGCGTAGTCCGTCGCGGGCTCGTCCGGCGTAGCCGTCGGTGACCGTGGAGGCGCGCAGGTGCCCGTACTGCACCGCGAGCGCGACGCGGCCACCGGGCAGGCGGGCGATGTGCCAGGCGAGGGTGCGCCGGAAGCGGTTGACGTGAACCGGGCCGTGCGGATCGTCGGGGATGCGTTCGTCGGGGCGGGTGCGGGCCGCGTAGTCGTTCAGCCAGTCGGTGAAGGCCGCGATCCGACTGTTGGCGCCCTGACAGGTCAGGGCCTCCCCGCGCCGCTTCCGGGAGCCCGTCGTGGTCGCGGCCCAGGCCGTTTTCACGGGGAACAGCAACGGCCCGTCCGCCATTCGCTCGAGTACGCGTACCGCGCGGACCACCGGCGCGATCGCGGTCCAGGGTGTGTCCCGGGGAAGTCCACCGATCACGTGCTTGCCGGCGTCGTCTCGGGCGCCCTTGAAGTAGTTGCCGTGGATCTGGTGGCCGTGGGGGCGCGGGTCGTCGGGTCCGGGTTCCGGGCAACACCCGACGCGCAGTTCGAGCGCTTCACCGGGCCTCATCCCGGTCAGGTACAAGAGGACGATCAGGCAGGCGGTGGACAGTCGGTGCATGAGCCGCGGGGCCTCGTGGAAGGTGATGTACTCGAGCCACGCTCGCCCGGCCAGGCGCCCCCGAATGGGGCTGCTCAGCGGTGCCTCCTCCGCCACGGGCAGGTGCGGTCCGTAGGCCCGGACGGCGTGGCTGGCCTGCTCCTTGCTGGCATTGGCGCGGCCCGCGAGGTAGGAGATGGCGAGCATCGGGCGCCCGTTGTGGATGCAACCGGGCAGCGGCCGATGCTCGGCGGCGTACTGCTCGACCAGCTTGCGCATGGCCGCGGACGCCGCGGGGTCGGCGTGCGGCCGGATCCGGCCGGTCAGCGTTTGGTGTTCCTGCCAGGCGGCGAGGATGTCGTCGGCGAAGTCGTCGACGAACCGCATCGCCCAGATCAGCAGCGGCGACATCACCGCCGGGTGGATCGGGGAGGTGCCGTTCTCATTGGTGGTATCGGTGCGCCGCAGGTAGTCCCGCGGGCTTTCGGCGTGCCAGGGTGGCATCGGAATTCGGTCGCCGGGCGACAGGCGCGGGGCGAACCCCCACAGCAGGGTGACGGCGGCGAGGCGATTGCCCGCTGTCGTGGTGGAGATCCCGAGACGCCCGACCTCGACGGCGTAGTCGGCGAGGTCGTCCACGGTCAGCGCACCGAGTTCGGTGATATCGCGGGCGAGCAGCCACTGTGCGAGTTGGCACCATTGGCCGACGACGTTGCGCATCGAAGCCGGGTGCAGCCATTTGCGTCGGTGAGCATTTCGGCTTTCCAGTAGCGCCCGGAACTGCACCCGGCACACCGTATCCGGGGCGAGTTCGCGGAGCGTGGCGTTGACCGACAGCGTCTTTCCGACCCCTGCGTCGCCGTGCACGCACATCATCGCCTTGGCCTCGATGACGTCGGTGAGGTTGTCCTTCATCAGCAGCAACGCGTCGGTGGCCACAATGTGCGCACCCGCCAGGCCGAGGAAATGGTCGCCGGGAACGCCGATGTCCCCTCCCGGGCTCCCAGGTCGAGTCACGACGGTTCCCCACTTCCTCCGCCACGGCGGTGTCCGTCATCCGGATCGATCGGCAACACCCACCCCGGTGCCGGCGGCGGCAACGGAATCAGATCGGGACGCGCCCACCGCGCCAGGTCCGCGTCCTGGTCGTCGCCGCGCTCACGCTCGGCTTCGGCGGTGGTCATCGCGTCGAGTCGCCGGGCCGGGTCCGGTGTGGTCGTGGCGGCGTAGCGGACCCGTCGGGCACCTTCGGCCGCCGCCAGATCCGCTCGCAGCCGCCGAGCTGTGCGCTCGCGGGTCCGCCGGACCGCGGCCTTGGTGGCTTCCGAGGCCCGGTCGGCCAGCTCGGCGGTGCCCAAGTGGACACCGGTGCGGGCATCGAAGACCTCCACCTCGTGGTCGTGATGCGGCATGTACCGCAGCCGCACTGCGGTGCCGACCCGCCCCACCATCCAGTCCGCGACATAGTGGCGGCCACGACCGAACCCGATGCCCTTGGTCGTGATCGTGCGCCGGCGTCGGTCGTCTTCGAGGGTGAACATCCACAGCGTGGCCTCGTCGACGTCGTGGATCGGTGTCGGATCCTCCAGCCACGACCCCAACGGTGTGCGGTCTCCGAGTTCGGCGATGGTGTGCTCACGGTTCCACCACTGCACCCACGCCAGCAGCTCGGCGACGAACGCCCCGAACGTCAACGCGGGCTGGTCCGGATCGATCGACACCCCGCTGCGTTGGGTCTGACGGTGGGTGTAGCGCGGCAAACCCGCGAACAGCATCCGATCGACGGCGCCGTTGATCGTTTCCACCGTGCCCTTCAGGTGCGGGGTGTAGCCCGGCAGATCGACAACGCGCACCGCGAACGCGCCCAGCGCCTCCCCCACGGCGCGCGACAGGAAATCCTTGCCCCGGTCGATGCGCACCACAGCGGGCAGGCCACCGGCCGGACCGTACGGCTCACTGCGCGCGATCGACGCCCGCAACGCCGTGAGGATGCTCTCGCGGCTCGGCGTCTGCGGTGTGACCGCCACGCCGAGGATCACGTCGTGCGCGGCGTCGACGAACCAGGTCACCCACGGCTTGACCAGTCGCCCGTCGACCTCGACCTGCACGGCAGCCTCGACGTGGTCGCCCTCCCATGCCGCGTTCGGCGAACGACGCCGGGCGCTGCAGGAACACATCGAACTTCCGGCGTTCCCGCTCACCGCCGCGCAGCCCCGCCAACTCCCCTGCCGTCAGATCCCGCTTGATCGCGCGCTGCACCGTCCGCAGATCCGGTGCCGGCGGACCACCGTGCTCGGCCTCGGTGACCAGCTCCCGATGCACCGCTGCCGCGTTGCCCCGCCAATAGGCCAGTCGCACCCGAAGCCGGTCATCGATACGAAACCGAGGACGCTGCGCCGGAACCGATTTCGCACGGCGTGCCGCCAGCCACCGCCACACCGTCCGCTCGGCGACACCCAGAGTCTGCGAGGTCAACCGGACGTGATCGCTGGACAACGCATCGGACGCATCGAGTTGTGACAACCGGTCCATCGCAGCTTGCCGCAGGGCCCGCATGCTCGCGTCGACCACGGCAACAGCCTCCAGTAATCCCCGGGCCGCATCCCAACACCGTGAGCCCGTCGACCACGTCCTCCGAAAATTCGATCACGTACCGGTCGGTAAGAAGACCAGATTTGCTGACATTCTCGTGTCGTCTTCCTACTGACACTTTCGTGTCGTCTCACATGTTGTCGATCCTGCGGCGGTTTTCCCCGCTTCATGTCGGTAGGAAGGCCTAAGTGCGGCTGTTTCCGCAGGTCCGGCGCTTGGTCCGAGAAAGATCGTCCGATCGTCTGCGGCCCAAGCGCCGGGCGCCGACAGGACGCAGGGAAACCCGAACGGACACGTCCACCGGAAAGCCCCGGTCACCGACTCGGACGGCTGACATCGGACGCCGGAACCTACACCCGGTTTGTAGGTTCCGCGGGAACGTGTCATTTCCAGATTTCGTGTCACCGGCGTGTCATTTTCCAAGGTTCATGTCACTCGGGCGGACACTGTAAAAGTGCCCCGGACCAGCGAGGTTGAGGTCAGGTACGTGCAGGACTCAGACGATCCTGTCGCGACGACCCTCGCTGCGGCAGATCCACATCGGAGCGCCGGCTGAGATCGATCCAGAGACCGGCGAACGTCGGGGGAATGGCTGTCCTCGATCGGGTAACTATCGACGACCGGTCCTCGATCCTCGACTGGAACGGTGGGATGCGACCGGGAAGGGGCTCTGTGGCCGCTACCGTGACAGGCGGGGAGGTAGCCAAGGTGGAGTCGATACCGTGGGTGCAAGTGCTGGTGCAGATGGTGCACGGTCGTGATGTTTCGATCCGTGGAATTGTGCGCAGCGTGGACCGAGACAACCGTCCACGCAACAAGGTCGGGTGGACAACGATCGGAAACCAGGTGCCGCCGACACTCGCCGGCGGCGGTGTCGACGCGACCGAAATACAGGTGTGGCGCGATGGAATGCGTGTCCGCATCGAGGAGCCGGACGGCACTTTGGTGTTGTTGTGTGACGGCACCACATGCTGGCGATTCCGGCCGAACCGGGACCTTCCGCTCGCTGCCCCGGTCGAAACGTTGCAATTTCGGGGCAATGGCACCGATCTGCTCGCCCGTCGGCCCGCCACCCACTGGGTCGGCGACGACTTCACCCACCCCGTCGGCCCGATCGCAACGACACTCTTCCTCGACCGCCCGGCCTGGACATTCGAGTTGGCGCCACCACCGCACAAATCCCACCCGATGCAGATGGTCGTCGATCAGGCCACCGGACTGGTGCTTCAGCAACGCAGCGACGGGGCCGGCCTGGTGGAGGAATGGGTGGAGCTGACCGTAGACGAGGTGTTCGACGACGCGTTGTTCGTCTGGAACGGTGCCGCAGACTCCGCCGAGGACGAGCACCGCCGCCAACTCGCCGAGCATCACGATCGACGGGCCCAACGTCTCGACTGGTTCCGCACGCACGTGACCGCGGAGCCTTTGCAGGTTGCGGTCGTCGCGGACGTGAACGTGGACTACGTCCACACCTTCGACGAGCACACCGGCGCGTTCGAGGCCAGTCTGGGAAGACGGACGATCACCGGATCCCTGGCTCGCCGCCCACGCTCATCCCAGCCGTGGGAGTTGCGGTGGGCGGGACCGGTTCATCGATGGTCCACCGCAGACTTCGACTGGGCAGTTGCTCTGCACGACACCGAACTTCCCGTCAACAGCCTGGCCACGCTACAAACACGACTTCACCCAGGTGTGCCCGTTCTCGATCCATCTGACGGGACCTAGCCGGTACGTCGCCAGTAGCCGATCGTCATCCGGCGCTTCGCTCAGCGTTCCGGCCGAATTGAGGATTCCGACAAGTTCACGAGAATCGGGTTCTGACACGATGTTGAGAACCCGCAGGTCAACGATTCAGAGAAGTGACGCCGAGCCGTGGAACCTACACATTTGTAGGTTCCACGATTCGGGGTCAGTTTCCAGATTTCGTGTCGGTACGCCCGGGGCGCTGCGCCGCAGCGAACTCGTCGGATTGACCTGCTCGGATGTGCGGATCCATCGGCTCGACGGGGTGCACCTCCGGATCCGCAAGTCCAAGACCGATCAGGAGGGCCGCGGCACGATCCGGCCTTGCCGTTCACCGCCGACCACAGCAGCTGCCCACCGTGCGCGTATCTGCGCTGGGCGCAGGTGGTGGCCGCGTTCGACACCGGCGGCCGGCCCGCGGTGATCCGGCTGCTCGGCACCACACCACCGTTCGACGCGCACCTCTGCCGCGGCCCGCGCCCGCGCACCACCGCGGAGGCGCCGCTGCTACGGGCGATCCGCAAGAACGGCAACCTCTCCCCCACGCCGTTGTCGGGGGCGGCGATGCACCAGGCCATCCGCCGCCGCGCCGAGCGCACCGGCTACGCCCCAGAGCTGGTCGCGCAGGTCGGTGGGCACTCGCTGCGCGCCGGGTTCGTCACCGAGATCTTCCGCAACGGCGCCGACGCCCACGCCATCATGCGCCAGACCGGCACACGACTCCCACGATGCTCGAGGTCTACGCCCGCGAACACGCCCCCTGATCAACAACGCAGTGACGAATTTGGGCTCGTGACCGACCTGACCAGCTCCGTCGACGCTGCGGACGCCGCCACCAACATCACCGCGAATCTATCTGCCCGGGAACGGCATCCGTGGTCGTTGTTCACCGACTGGTGTAGCGCCTTCGGCCACGAGGTACTGCCCGCCGACCCGCGCACCGTGGCAACGTTCGTCCGCGGCCACCCCGCCGCCACCCAGCGGCGCCGGGTCAGCGTCATTAACACCGTCCACACCCGCGCCGGCCTACCCTCACCCGGCCGCAGCGAAACGATCCGGCAGCTGCTCGATGCCGCCCGCCACGACCGGCTGACCGAGATCGCGCGGATCGTCGCCGAGCGGTGCCGGACGGGCTGTTCGGCCCACCGCGACCGACTCATCCTGCCGCTGGCCGCGGCCGGAATCGGATTCACCCAGATCAGCTGGCTCCGACGGGGGGACATCGCCTGCACCGACGAGGGCCCGTACGTCGACACCGGCGACGGCCAACAGCGGGAACTGACGCCCGCGGTCGCCGGTGTCGACGTGGCGGCGGTGTACCGGGACCGGGCCGAAATGCACGCCTTCCTCGACGAGCAGCCCAACACCCGGCGGCTGGCCCAGCACCTAACCGGACACGACGAACCGTTCGACACGGTGGTGCCCGACCGGCGCCGCACCTGGCCGCTGCTGACCCCAATCGACCGCTGGGGTCACGCCCCGTTGATGCCGCTCACGATGACCGCCCAGCCCGTCGCCTCCGTGATACGGGCATATCTGGTCGGCCAGCGCCCGTGCATCGACCATGCCGATCCGAGCATTCCAGCCGTATGGGGATAGTCGGGACGAGTCGTTCACGCAGGACGTCACCCTCAAGCCCGACTACTACGAGCGCGGAGTCGTCGCCCGTCACGCCGCCCAGCAACGACTCGACGACATCACCAAGGTCTTCGACGAGATCGAACCCGAGCCTACGCCCTGCTCGAGAGCCTTTTGACCCTCCTCGGCGACGTGACCGCTGAGCCTGGCCGGGTGGATCTGCCCGTTCGAGGCCTCCAGGATCTCGCGCGGTGACGTGCCCTCTTTGGTTTGGCGGGCCGCATAGGTCGTCCTACGGAGTGATGTTGAAGCCGAGACAGGGCAACGGTGCGGGCCCTGCGTGCCAGGGTGAGTTGAGTCCAACGGTTCACAGCAACCCCGCCTGCAGGGCGAGATACGGATCAACCCCACGATGACGATTTCCAGCATGGTGCCGGTCGAGGACAATGACCGGATGGACCCCTCGCATCCCCGCGCCGACGGACCGCAACGCCGCGTCTTCAGCGCCGCAGACAAGCTCGCCCACCTCGCCGCGTACGAGCAGGCCTGCCAAAGCAACGGAGGCGGGGCGTACCTGCGCAGCGAAGGCCTGTACTCCTCGCTGATCAGCGAATGGCGTAAACAACGCGACGCCGGCGTCCTCGACGGCACGAAACCCGGCGAGAAGACCGGCAAACTCACCGCCGAACAAGCCGAGATCGCTCGACTCACACGCGAACTCGAACGAGCGAACAAGAAGCTGGCCACCACCCAAACCGCACTGGGGATCATGGGAAAAGCACACGAGCTCTTGGAGCAACTCTCCGAGAGCACGAACACGGACGAGCAGCGCAAGAAGCGTTGATGCACGCCCATCACGAACTCACCGAGTCCGGTGTAACTACCAGGGATGCAACCACACTGACAGGAATTATCCGTTCCACCGCAGCGCGGGACAAAGCCCGCCCTGCGGCAACGGACCCGGCCGTCACCGCCGCCGGGAGGGTCCCGGAGAACAAACTCACCGACACCGAACGCCGCGGCGTCCTCGATGTTCTGTGCAGCGCCCGGTTCGTCGACCGGTCACCGCTCGAGGTCTACGCCCAGCTCCTCGACGAGGGGATCTATCTGTGTTCGGTGTCGACGATGTATCGGATTCTGCGGGAGAACGCGCAGGTCAAAGAGCGGCGCCGGCAGGCTCGCCATCCCGCCCGGGTTTGTCCGGAACTGGTGGCCACCGCGCCACGACAGGTGTACACATGGGACATCACCAAGCTGCCCGGTCCGGTCAAAGGCACCTACTTCGATGCCTACGTGATGATCGACATCTTCTCCCGCTACATCGTCGGAGCGCACGTCCAAACCCACGAGTCCGGGCTACTCGCCGCGGAGATGATGACCGAAATCTTTGCTGTGCACGGGATCCCGAACGTCGTACACGCCGACCGGGGAACATCGATGACGAGTAAGACCGTCGCGACGCTGCTCGCCGATCTCGAGGTCACCCGCTCGCATTCACGGCCACGGGTATCCAATGACAACCCCTATTCGGAAGCGCTGTTCAAGACGCTCAAGTACGGGCCGATGTGGCCGGAGCGCTTCGCCTCGATCCACCATGCTCGGAATGTCGTGGACTCGTTTACCGCGTGGTACAACCATGAGCATCGTCATACCGGCATTGGACTGCATACTCCGGCGGATGTGCATTTCGGTCTGGCCGGGCAGAAGGCCACCGAACGCGCCGTCGTGCTCGCTCGAGCCCGAGCGCAGCATCCCGAACGCTTCGGGCCGGCCGGCACCCCGAAGATCCTGGATCTGCCCACCGATGCGTGGATCAACAAACCCGCAGCCGGACCTGACCCGGACCACCCCGACGCCGATCAGGTCGCCGCGTAACTCCCGTTGGACTCTGAACCATCCCGGGTCTCGTGCACACACTGTCATTTGTGTGCGACCGGTTGATCGGCACGGTGTTCAGCGTAGTACTTGGCTTCGTACTCGGCCGGTGGGATCCGCCCGAGACGATGCATGAGCCGGCCGGTGTTGTACCAATGCACCCACGCCGAGGTGGCCTCCTCGACGTCGCTGACGGTCCGCAGCGGACCCTTGCGGAACGGGGAATCGTCGGCGATGCACTCGGCCTTGTACAACCCGATCGTCGTCTCCGCCAGGGCATTATCGTAGGCTTGACCGGCTAATCGCGGCCCAGATCGCGGCGATCACGGTCGGAATGGTTCATCGCCGGCGTTGTGGATTGCGGCGAAGCCGTCGCAGTTGTTCCTCGTGTCTGGTGACGCTGTCGGCGAACTCTTCGACGACGATGCGCAGGTGCGCGACCTCGGTGGCCAGGCCGGTCAAGGTGCGGGCCTCGGTCTGGCGGGTGCGGTGTTCGTCGACGACAGCACGCAACTGAGTGTTGCGGTAGAGCGTCGCCCGACCGACCTGCGCCCGTTCGGCGACGGCAGTGAACGTGATCGGCTCGCCCACGGCGGCGAGCTCAGCGCAGACCCGCTCGACCCTGACCAGCGTGTTCTCGCTCATCCGGCCGCCGATACGGCAATCAACACGTCGAGTCGGGACACGAGAGCGCGATGCCGCTCCGCCTCCTCGATCCAGCCCGCTTCTCCGCATCCTCGGCGAGGTCGCGGGCGTCGACGCGTTGCGCTGCCAGGACAGCAAGGTGGGTGGAGTCGGTGTGGAAACTCGGACAGTGCTCGCAGATGTTGGCATACGGGCACGAGCCTTGCGCGGGCGCCCGCAGGCAGTATCCGCCGGCCAACCTGGATTTGATCGCCGGTGCGTCCTTCCACCCGCCGTCGCCGGTGACGTCGGTCAGCGGGAGCTGGGTGCGGCCTGCGGGAATCGGCCCGATGCGGCTCTTCGCCAGGTCCAGAGCACGTTCGTATTCGCTGCGCACCGTGGCATCGAACAGGTGCGCATAACGCAGACTCATCTGGGTCGACACATGCCCGAGCAGAGCCATCAGCGCCTGCAAGGACACACCGGCGTTGATCAACGCCGTGGCGTAGGTGTGCCGGAGTTGGTGCGGAGTGATGTGCCCCAACCCTGCCGTGGCGGAAGCCCGGTTCAACTCTTGTCGTACTGCGTTCTGCGAGAGTCGTTTTCCGTGATGAGTGAACAGGAAATCGGCGGGGGCTCCCGTGCGGGGATGACGGAGCGGCCGGCCGGGTGAGCGGGTCGCGGTGATCCGATCGACGAGGGTGAGCACTTCCTCGTCGACCGGGACCATTCGCTCGGAGTCGAGTTTGCCGAGAGGGACTTTGAGCCAGGATCCCTGTCCGGGGATTTCGTGGATGCAGTCGAGCTCGAGGTCGAGGAGTTCCCCGATCCGCAACCCGCATGCTCGCTGCACGAGCAGTGCATCAGCAGCGAGTCGGTAGGGTGAATCTGATAGTGCTGCAGTAAGTTTGCGGTCCGCATCGACCGGCAGATATCGAGGTAGGACGCGTTGCGCTCGAGGCAGATCGGCGCGGAAGATCAGTTTCCGTGGCGGTGCATCGTCCCAACCCCATTCGGTGATCTCGGCGAGGAAATTGCCAACGGCGTGGACGCGTCGGATGCGGTCCGCGACAGTGATCGGCTCACCGGTGACACTGTTGACGGTGGTGGTCAGCGAGGTAATGAACGGTTCGATGTGCCGACGCCGATCCAGTGCGGCCAGCGAGACGATATCGGGGTCGATGGCGGCAAGGCAGCGGCCGAAATGCGCCAACCGGGTGGCCAGACTGCTGACTGTCTTGGGAGTGCAGGTGGCGCGTTTGCGGTGCAAGTAGGCCACGAACGCCGGCCGCAGCGCAGCGGGAACGTCGGCCATCCGCTCGTCGAGAGAAAGTGGAGTGACCGCCGGTCGTGCTTCACTGTCGAGGATCCCGAGATGAAACAAGATCTGTCGGGCACTGTGGGTGGTGGCGCGATAGTGCCTTGCGCCTCGCCCGGTATGCATCTGTCGAATATCGCACGCGTGCAATAGGTCCTGCAGGTCACTCTCGCGCAGCTCGGCCAGCGGGAGGCCGGTCTGGATCAGTAGCCTGGCGATGATCTGCGATCCGATGGCGGATGCGACTCGCTGGGTGAATCCCAATTCGCGTGCTGCGTCGATGAACTGATTCAGATCTGGTGCGAGGCAGCTGTCGGTCAATTCGTGCCAGAGACTCGACAGTTTGCGGTGGACGAGGTAGTCGTAGCCCGGTTGCAGCCGTCGGCTGACCATCAGGAAGGTGATGAACGGGCGGGTCGAACAGTTCGCCGCCAATCGTGTATCGAGCGGCAGGTCGGCCCACCGCCGGACCTGAGGCCAGCGCCTCAGGAACGAGCGGGCGGACTGGGTGTAGGCGGTGTTGCCGCGGCTGCGCCGCTGCAGGTGGACCAGGTAGGCGGCGTAGATGTCCGCCGGGTTCTCGTCCTCAGGTGCGGGTGCGTAGTCGTGTGCGGGCTGCATCGAATTCCGCCTTGACGTGGGTGGGTGTCAGATGGATGTAGCGGGCTGTGGTGTCGACGTGTGCGTGCCCGAGCAGTGCCTGCATCACGGCCAGATCCACACCGGCCTCGGCCATCGCGGTGCCGAAGGTATGTCGCAGCGCATGGGGGTGACCTGCGAGTACTCCCGACTTGAGGCGGTGGTAGCGGAAGATGGTCCGTAACCCGGCCGGGGTCAACGGCTGTCCGCGGTTCGGGCCTTTCGCGACGAGGAACAGGCGGGTGCTCGACGATTCGGGTCGTTCGGTGAGCAGATACGTTTGGATCAGCCCGGCGACTTCCACATCAAGTGGCACCCGACGTTCTTTGGCGCCTTTGCCGAAGACTCGTATCCAGCGGGCACCGATGTCGATATCGGTGACGTCGAGGGTGAGGATTTCTCCGGATCGTAAGCCGGAGAGCAACATCAGGCCGGCGATCGAGCGGTCCCGCCATGTTCGCAGGCTGGAGAGCAGATCCGCTGTTTCACGGCGGTCGAGCGGTCGTGGTAGTCGGCGGGGTTCGCGCAGGCGTAGTGCGGATCGGCGCTTCGGTCGGACCAGGTGGCCGAGCAGTCCGTTGCGTTCTTCGGCGCTGACTCTGCGGGCTTCCCGCCCGCTGGGTATCGGGTTGCGCAGCTCGGGCTCGCGCAGAGCGCGGAAGGTGAACAACCCGGTCAGGGCGGCGAGCCGGTGGTTGATGGTGGTCGCGCTGTAATGGTCGAGACGCTTGCCGGTCATCGACAGCACGTTCGCGGGGCGTCCGGCGATCGCGGTTTCGCGGCAGTGCCGCATGAAGTCCAACACAGTGTCGGTGGTGACCGAATCGATTTCACTGCTGTTGGATTCGAGCCAGCGGCAGAATGCGAGCAGGTCGTAGCCGTAGGCCCGGACGGTGCGTGGCGAGTAGTTTCGGTCGGTCAGGTAGGCGAGGTATTCGTTGACCAATGGGTACTTGTCGGCGCTGGGCCCGGACAGTATCCAGGCGGCTTCGGTGCCGGATTCGAGACGCAGCCTGGGCTGATTCGTCATGAGACAGGTGTAACGCCGTCGTCGATGGTGGTCAAGCACTTCCAGCGTCGGCGTGTCGATTCGTGGGTAACGATCCGGTGGATTAGCCGGTCAACAGGCAGTCACCTACCGACCCGATCGACGGCCGAAGCCCTTGCAGGAACAGGGTTTCCCCGAATCGCAGAGCCGTATATTGAGAGCCCGCATCCGAGTGATGAATAGTCCCCTCGCGCAACGGATTACCTTGCATCGACCGCAGCATGCAGGCCTGATTCACCGCCCGCTCTACGAACGCGGCTTCCTTCGACGTCGACACCTCCCAACCGACGATCGTGCCGGCGAACGCATCGATCACGAACGCCGTGTACGCGAAGCAGGGCACCATCCGCACGTACGTGAAGTCGGCGACATAGAGCGCGTCGGGCCGGTCGACCCGGAAGTTCCGGTCGACCAGGTCCGGTGGCCGCGGCGCCGACGGCTCCGCGATGGTGGTGCGGACCCTCTTCGTCCGGGTGGTGCCGCGCCACCCGTTCACGCGCATCAGCCGCTCCACGGTGCAGCGGGCCACCTCGATGCCCTGACGTTGCAGGTGGGCCCACATCTTCAGCGAGCCGTACAACGACTCCGGTTTGCGTCTGCCGTGCTCGTCCCGCTCGACGTAGTACGAGGCCAGCACCGCGGTGATGGTGGCGTCCCACAATGCGCGCTTCGACAGCGGGCGCGCCAGCCAGGCGTAGAAGGTTCTCGGGGCGATCGCGGCGCCGTGCTCGGTGAGCACGCGGCAGATCGGTACGACCCCGAACTCATCGCGATGTTCGGCGATGAATCGGCAGATCACTTGCGTGGCGGGTCGCACTCCCGCGCGAAGAAAGATGTTGCGGCTTTGAGTATTTCGATGGTCTTCTCGAGCTCGGCGTTCTTCCGGCGCAATGCCCGCAATTCGATCTCCGCCTCGGACGCCGACGCGGCATGGGTGCCATCACCCGCCGCTTCGGCCTTGCGGACCCACACCCGCACGGTCTCTGTCTTCAGTGACATTCGTTCGGCGATTGTGCGGATCGCTTCGTATTCCGAGGCGTAGTCACCACGGTGTTCGAGGACCAGGCGCACGGCCTTCTCTCGCACCTCGGCTGGATAGACATTCGGCATAAGGATTACCTTCCCAAGAAAGAAGGTGCGCATCAAACCCGGGACGATTCACTCAACCGCCTTGACACATTCCGCGGGGCGCGATTGGGCTGCTGGTCACCGGACCGGTTCAAGCGGTGCCGCACCGCTGCACCGCTGCTGGCCGGGATGAAGGCAGCGTCGGCCAAGAGGGGCCCGTGGCCTTGTCGCGGACGCGACCCGGGTGGTACCTGGGAATCCTTGCAGGCAGCCGGCCGACGTTCGAACGGGCCTGATGATTGCTCTGCGCCGCGGCGGTGGTCTGCCTCGGGTCCGATAGTCACACCGAAGGTTCGCGGCTATGACTTCGACGCGGCATTTCTGTGCTTCCGTACAGAGAGGGTGGACCATGAGGGCTCAGTGAGCGTCCTGCAGCCACCAGCCCGGCTGCCAGTCGACCAGCGCCCTACATCTGACAGCGCGAATCGGTCCCGCTCAGGTCGAACGAGAACCCCTGTCCCCGGCTCGACGACGTGACGACGGTGCCCCACTCCAGTGCACGCCGCCAGCCGCACGCACCTGCGCGAATGTCGGATGAGGGTTACGCAGCACCGTTGGTCCGTCGGTCGTATGTCACAGACGGCGTCGCTTACAGGCGATCTCGTGCCGCGAGGACGACACGGTCGGAACGCGTAGCGGCGGTGCTTCTGGGACCACTTCTGTACTAGTGCACAAAATTGTGAGCAGCGCGAGCATGATCAGTTCTGAGATGCGTGTCACAGTTTCGTCATGACAGTTCCCCTCAAGCGAGTCGTCGTTGGCGGCACCACCGAAGGCGTGCGTTTTCCGGTGGGCGGCCGCGTCGTCCAGGGCGGAGTCCGGCCCGGCTGGCAACCACGGCAGCGTGCCGGCCACCTTGCCTACGTGATCTTCGACGCCCGTTCGTCGATCTAGACCGATCCGTCGAAGCCGTCACACCAGCAACAGAAATCTGAGAGATCGAAGGGACCACCCGTTATGCCATTCCAGACCCTGTCCGACGTGGACGCCGTCGTCATCGGCGCAGGCTTCGCCGGCCTGCGCACCATCCACGCCCTGCGCAAGCTCGGGCTGTCCATGCAGGTGTTCGAGGCGGGCGCCGACGTCGGCGGAACCTGGTACTGGAACCGGTACCCGGGCGCGCGGACCGACACCGAGAGCTGGGCCTACTGTTTCTCCTTCGACCGTGAGGACTGGGAACAATGGGACTTCCCTGAGCGTTTCTCCGCCCAGCCCGACACGCTCGCCTACCTTCGCCATGTCGCCGACAAGCACGACATGCGCAAGCACATCCGGTTCTCCACGCGGGTCACGGGTGCAACCTTCGACGAGGACACGAATCGTTGGACCGTGGTCACCGAGGACGGCCTCGAGGTCAGCTGCCGCTGGTTGATCACGGGTCTCGGGTGGCTGGGCGTCAGCTTCACGCCCCCCTTCCCGGGGGCCGACTCGTTCCAGGGCGAGACCTATGTGACGTCCCAGTGGCCTCACGAGCCGGTCGAGCTGGCCGGCAAGCGGGTCGGCGTCATCGGCACCGGGGCCACCGGAGTCCAGGTCATCCAGAGTGTCGCGCACGTCGCGGAGCATCTGACGGTCTTCCAGCGCACCCCCAACTTCGTGGTGCCGACACGCAACCATGCCTTGTCGCCCGAGCAGAAGGCTGAGCTCAAGCGCGACTACGAGGCTGTCTGGGAGAAGGCGTTCAAGCACGTCTTCGGCTTCCCGATGGACTCTCCGCAGCGGCTTGGTTCCGAGCTCAGCGACGAGGAGCTGGAGAAGGTCTTCGAGGCGGGATGGGAGGCCGGCGGTTTCCGGTTCATCTTCGAGACCGTCGATGACCTGCTGGTAGACCAGCGCGTCAACGACGCGGCCGCGGAGTTCGTCCGCCGCAAGATCCGGACCATCGTGAAGGACCCGCACACCGCTGAGCTGCTCTGCCCCACTACCCATCCGATCGGTGGCAAGCGCCCGCCGCTGGGAAGCTTCTATTACGAGACGTTCAACCGTCCGAACGTGTCCCTGGTGAGTGTGCGTGAGGATCCGATCGTCGAGGTTACGCCGACCGGTCTGCGTACGGCGAGCGGCGCCGAGTACGAGCTGGATGTGATCATCTACGCAACAGGCTTCGACGCCATCACCGGCCCTCTGGCCTCCCTGGACATCCGCGGGGTCGGGGGTCGTACGATCGCGGAGCAGTGGGCAGAGGGGGCCGAGATGCTGCTCGGTCTGTCCGCGGCCGGATTCCCGAACCTGTTCACGATTCTGGGACCTCAGGCGCCTTTCGCGAGCCACCCGCCGGTCATCGAGACGCAGGTCGAGCTCATCGAGAAGATCCTCGAACGCGCCCTGGCGATGGGGGCCACCCGTGTCGAGGCCACTCCGGAGGCGGTCCAGGCCTGGTCGGACCAGTGCGACGTGGTCCTCAAGGCGACGCTGTTGGAGCAGGGGTTGGGCGATCGGCCTTGGTTCCTGGGCGCGAACGTGCCCGGCAAGAAGGCGAGTGCCTTGTGCTATCTGGGCGGCTTGGGTAACTACGTCGCAGCCGTGCAGCAGGAGGTCGAGAGCGGATTCTCGAGCTACACGCTCAGTGCCGCGCCTGCTCTTGCCTAGCTGACGTCGGCGCGCCGTGTGCGCGCTATGTGAGGGCCCGCTCGTGCAGTAGCGCGAGCGGGCCTTCGAAGCGATGATCGCGACGAGAAAGGAATCGACGTGGGGCCTTTGCACGGGCTGCGGGTGCTCGAGCTCGGCGGCCGGGGTCCGGTGCGCTTCAGCGGAATGCTGCTGGCCGATCTCGGTGCCGAGGTGATCAGCATCCATCGCCCTCGGCCCGCCGACGATGTCACGCCGTTGGGAGACGCCGGGCTCGGGCGTGGTAGGCGCAGAGTGAGTCTCGATCTGCGCACCCCTGCGGGGCGGCGGGCCGCGCTCGCGATTGCGAGCCGGGCCGATGCCGTCATCGAGGGCTTCCTACCCAAGGTCACCGAGAGCCTTGGGGTGGGACCTGCTGACTGCATGGCCGCGAATCCCCGACTGGTCTACGGCCGCATCACCGGCTGGGGGCAGACCGGGCCCTTGGCGAACCAGCCCGGCCACGACATCAACTTCCTGGCCGTCTCCGGCGTGCTCGCCCACCTCGGACGCGCCGATACCCTGCCGGCACCCCCGATGAATCTGCTGGCCGACGGCGGTGGCGCCATGCTGCTCACGCTCGGGGTGACGGCTGCCGTCCTGCAGGCTCGCGAGTCGGGTGTGGGACAGGTGGTCGACGCGTCGATGCTCGAGGGTGACGCGCTGCTCAGCACCATGAGTCACGAGATGCGCAACGAGGGTCGGTGGGTCGACGAGCGGGGTTCGAACCTCAACGATTCCGGCGCCCCGTTCTACGACGTGTACCCCACATCTGACGGTCGCCTTGTCGCAGTCGGAGCCGTGGAGGAACGGTACTGGACGGCCCTGCTGGCGCTGCTCGAGATTGGAGACGAGGGGCCGGATCGGTGGGATCGCGCCACTTGGCCCTGGTGGCGGGAACGACTCGGGGCCGCTTTCGCCCAGCGCACGCAAACTCAGTGGTGCGAGCACTCCGAGGCCGCCGGGGCTTGTGTCTCGCCGGTGCTGACGGGGGCGGAGGCGGCGGACCATCCGCACAATCGGGAACGTGGGATCTTCACCCGAGTCGGCGACGATGTTCTTCCCTCGCCGGCGCCGCGGTTCAGCCGAACGACGCTCCGGCCGCTGGGCAGCACTGCGTGGGGAAGCGACCAAACGCGTCAGGTGCTCGCCGAACTCGAGATCGACGAGATGGGCATCTTCGACGTGCCGGCAGCCAGTGGCCGCAGCGGCGCCGGGGCGGCCCGGTAGCGGTCCGCCCCGGCGCCACACGACTGTCATCGCCCTCTAAGCGATCGATCATGCAGTTGCGATCGTCGGTCGTGATCCTCGAGCCGGTGCACCGCTCGACGCTGCTGAGACAGTAACGCAGCGAGTGGGGATGAACGCCGAACTCGTCGGCCATAGTTCGCGCCCGTTTACTGCCCCAATCCGAGAACGACTCCGAGGATCACGAGGGAATCCTCGGCCTTGACCCGACAGTCGGTGACCAGCGATCCGAGCGCATCTCAGGAAAGCACTGGGCCCGCTCTCGGGAGGTCGAGTCAACAGGGGCCGAGCTGCACCCAGCTCGCCGACCGAGAGCAGTCCTGGTGCCGCGCGTCGTGGTGCCGCGTCGACGAGTGCTCACGGAGGACAGCGCAGCACCTGCTGAGCATCCCCATACGGCGCTGATCGTCGATCGTGTCGTCTCCGACCGCCGACATCGACGTACACCTCGTTAGTCGGGTCCAGGCCGGCCAAAACATCCAGATGTGCTTCTTCTCCTAGCTCAGCTGCCCGGCACGGTCGAGGTCGCGGACCGGCAAGACCTACGCGATCTCCCGGCCCGACACGCGCGGCCGAGGTCGCTGACGGCGGGGTCGCACTCGGTGGGGAACTGCGCCACCTGCTGCGGAGTGATCCGCATCGAATCGGGAAGGCTCGCGCGACGAGGCAGATCACCCACCGCTCGTCCAAATCGACACCTCAGCGACCTGGCTACTGCCTCGCCCTCGCGACTGCCCCCAGATCAGATCCGCCGCAGAATAGAACTCGACACCGCGGTGGTGTGGAGACGAAACGCGAGTATCGAGCACGCATCCAGTTGGGCGCCTTGGGGATTCGACCAGACCGTCGACTCGATCGTGTACGAGGCGTGCCGACGCGAAGGGCCAGGGGCTCGTCGGTGATACAGCTGAGCTCGCCGCGAAGGGCCGGGCGGGAGTTCTTTCCGGCCCGGCCCTTGTGCACGTGTCAGCTCGCCGCCGCGGCGATGACCTCGGCGATTTCGGCCGGTTGGGTGAGCATCGGTGCGTGTCCCGCGTCCACCTCGATAACAGTGTCGGCGTGGCTCGCGAACTCGTGTTGCAAAGCGACGGAGAACATCTTGTCCTGCAGCGCGATCACGTAGGTGGTGGGGTGTTGCTGCCAGCCGAGCCCAGCGGCAGTCTCGCCGAGCGTGCCGAGCGCGTGTGGGCCCATCTTGTCCAGCACGGGGGCGGCTTGCTCGTCTGTGGCGTCGTTGAGCATGGTCTCCCGTGCAGCCTCGCGCCCGAGCGTGGCGGTCCCGTCCTCCCGTGGCTCGAGGGCTGCCGCGAGATCGCCCTGTGGCTCCGGGTCGCGGCCCAGGAGGTCGCTGACGGATTCGCCGGCCTGGGGCAGAGCCGCACAGACGTAGACCAGATGGGCTACACCGTCGTTGTCCACAGAGGCACGGGTGATCACGGCACCGCCGTACGAATGGCCGACCAGGACGGCCGGCTCGTCGAAAGCCTTCAGGGCGTCACGGACTGCCTGGGCATCTCGCTCGAGCGTTCCGTCCGGACCGCGGCTCGGAAGATCCACGGTACCTGCCCGTATGCCGCGCTTTTCCAGTTCGGCAATCACTTTGTCCCACTCCCAGGATCCGGTGAAGGCACCGTGTACGAGAAGTACGGGCTTGGCCATACGATCCCCCTCTGTTTGCTCTGCGCCGGGAGTCGTGTCAACGCCCGGCAGTTGGTCACTTCGTCAAGGTTGTGTTGCTGGATCGGTTCACGCGAACCGGGCTGCCGCCGGGCTCGTCTCCTTGAGTGAGGACGAGGCCGGCCAGGAAGCTGCCGTTTACGCAGTGTTTCGGTTACGCAGGTGCGGACATGCCGGCGGCGATGTCACGCCCGATGATTTCCTTCATGATTTCGGTGGTGCCGCCGTAGATCGTGTGGACACGGGTGTCGACGTAGGCGCGGCCGATGGGGTATTCCATCATGTAGCCGTAGCCGCCGTGCAGCTGCACACACCGGTCGACGACGCGTTTTTCCAGTTCGCTGGCCCACCATTTAGCCTTGGCGGCGTCGACGGCGGTCAGCTCCCCGGCATTGAGAGCGAGAACGCACCGGTCGAGGTGGGATTGGGTGACTTCGATTTCGGTGAGCATCTCGGCGAGCGCGAAGCGCGTGTTCTGCAGGTCACCGATGGGTGCGCCGAACGCGGTGCGTTCGAACACGTAGTGTTTGGTCCACTCGTACGCGGCGCGCGCGCCGGTGAGCGAGGCGACGGCGATGGACAGGCGTTCGAGAGGCAGATGCTCCATCAGGTGGAGGAATCCCTTGCCTTCGGTGCCGAGCAGGTTCGACCCCGGCACGCGCACCTGGTCGAAGGACAGTTCGGCGGTATCCTGGCCGGCGAGGCCGACCTTCTGCAGTTTGCGGCCCCGGGTAAAGCCCGGCATGCCGCGTTCGACGACGAGCAGCGAGAAACCACGGGCGCCGGCGCTGGGATCGGTGCGGGCCACGACGATCACCAGATCGGCATGGATGCCGTTGGTGATGAACGTCTTCTGTCCGGTCAGGATCCAGTCGTCACCGTCGCGGACGGCGGTCGTCTTGACGCCCTGCAGGTCCGACCCGGTGCCGGGCTCGGTCATGGCGATCGCACCGATGAGTTCACCGGCGGCCATGCCGGGCAGCCAGCGCTGCGTCTGCTCCTCGGTGCCCAGATCGATCAGATAAGGAAGCGCAACGTCGTCCTGCAGGCTCATCCCCGCACCGAAGGAGGTGACGCCGGTGCGGGCGATCTCCTCGGCGACGACACACCGGAACCGGTAGTCGGTCACGCCCGCGCCGCCGTATGCCTCGGGGACGGCCAGACCCACGATGCCGGCCTTGCCGGCGGCGAGCCAGGCGGAGCGGTCGATCAACCGCTCGTCCTCCCACCGCTGGTAGTGCGGTTCGACCTCGCGGGCGAGGAACTCGCGCACCGTGTCCCGGTACGCCTCGTGGTCTGCTTCGTAGAAGGTGCGCTGCATGATTCTTCTTCCGGGTGGTCTGCGGCTTCAGAGGCGTTCGATGAGGGTGGCGTTGGCCATGCCGGCGCCCTCGCACATGGTCTGCAGGCCGTACCGGCCGCCGGTGCCCTCGAGGTGGTTGACCAGGGTGGTCAGCAGCCGGGTGCCCGACGAACCGAGGGCGTGTCCGAGGGCGATCGCGCCGCCGCGCGGGTTGAGCCGGGCCGGATCCGCCCCGAACTCGTGCGCCCACATCAGCGGCACCGGGGCGAACGCCTCGTTGACCTCGTAGGCATCGATGTCGTCGATACCCAGACCCGAGCGGGCCAGGATCTTCTTCGTCGCGGGGATGGGGGCGGTGAGCATGAACATCGGATCGTCGCCGGCGACGGCGAAGGAATGGAACCGGGCCCGCGGGGTCAGCCCGAGCTTGGCCGCGGCCTCCTCGCTCATGATCAGCACCGCCGACGCCCCGTCGGTCAGCGGCGACGAGTTGCCCGGGGTGATGTGCCAGCCGGCCTCCGGGAAGCGCTGCGCGTACGCCTCGGTGTGGAACGAGGGCTTCAGCCCGGCCAGGGCCTCGGCCGTGGTGGCGGCGCGCACCGTCTCGTCGACGGTGTGCGCGACGAGATTGCCGTCCCTGTCGCGCACCGCGATCGGAACGATCTCGGCGTCGAAGCTCCCGCTCGTCGCTGCGGCGGCCGCCCGGCGGTGGGATTCGGCCGAGAACTCATCGAGCGCCTCGCGGTCGAACTTCCACTTCGCGGCGATCAGCTCGGCGGAGATGCCCTGGCCCACCAGCCCCTGCGGGTAGCGGGCGGCAATGCCCGGACCACCGGTGTCCTTGCCGAGGGACGAGGAGCCGAACGGGACGCGGCTCATCGACTCCACCCCGCAGGCGATGACGACGTCGTAGGCGCCGGCGATGACGCCCTGGGCGGCGAAGTGGGCGGCCTGCTGGCTCGAGCCGCACTGGCGGTCGATGGTGGTGGCCGGCACCGACTCGGGGAACCCGGCCGACAGCAGCGCGGTGCGGGAGATGTTCAGCGCCTGCTCCCCCACCTGATGCACACAGCCGCCGATGACGTCGTCGACCAGCGCCGGGTCGAGGTCGTTGCGGTCGACCACGGCGCGCAGCACGTGGGCGAGCAGTTCGACCGGATGGGTGCCGGACAGGGCGCCGCCGGGCTTGCCCTTGCCGGAGGCGAGGCGCACGGCATCGACGATCACAGCGTGGCTCATGAGTGAACTTCTTTCGGTTGCAGGTGGGTGCAGGTGGAAGCGGTCGGTGCCCCGGTGGAGGGGAGTGCCTGGGCACCGACCGGGCTCGAGGGGGTCAACAGCCCTGCCAGGCGGGGACTGAGTGTTCGGCGAAGGCGGTACTGCACCGGTGGTGCGAGAACGGGACGGTCCCCCAAGCAGCCATCACGATGTCTGGACTTGGAATATGTAAGAGCGCCAGTCAGACTCCGTTGCTGCCGCCGTCGACGAAGAACAGGGAACCCGTCGAGAAGGCGGAGGCGTCGGAAAGCAGCCAGGCCGCCTGCTCGGCAATGTCGATCGAGTTCCCGACATGTCCGATCGGCTGGCCTTGTGCCAATGACTTCGCCAGAACGGGATCGTGCAGCACCGAGTCGAGCATCGGGGTGGCGATGGTGCCGGGCAAGATGACGTTGACCCGGATACCTCGGGAGGCGTAGTCCAGTGAGGCGGCGCGGGTGAGACCGACGACGCCATGCTTGCTCGCCACGTAGGACGGCATTCCGGGAACTGCCTTGTATCCTGCCAGCGATGCGGTATTGACGATCGATCCGCCACCGTGCTGGAGCAGGTATCCGATCTCGTGCTTGAGGCAGAAAAAGACACCGGTCAGATTGATGCCGATGGTGCGGTACCAGTCTTCCGCGCGGGTC
Source organism: Rhodococcus sp. PSBB066 (assembly GCF_017068255.1). Classification (NCBI taxonomy): domain Bacteria; kingdom Bacillati; phylum Actinomycetota; class Actinomycetes; order Mycobacteriales; family Nocardiaceae; genus Rhodococcus; species Rhodococcus sp. PSBB066. The sequence goes on along the minus strand of NZ_CP070860.1, from coordinate 56,564 downwards.
TCGTGAAGCGGTGACTGTGGGCCGATTCCGGCGTTGTTGAATGCGCCGTGCAGTCCGCCGAATTTCTCGGCCGTGGCGTGGACCAGGGCCTCGACCTCCTCTTCGACGGAGACGTCGGTGCGCAGGTATTCGGCCCGGCCGCCGTCGGATTTGATCTGGTCTGCGGTCTCTTTCGCGTTCTGCTCATTGATGTCGGCGACCATCACGTTGGCGCCCCGCGCAGCGAACAGCTGTGCACTGGCGCGACCGATGCCGCTGCCGGCTCCGGTGACGATCAGCGATTTGTCCGTCAGATCGAGCGACTTGTACGCGTCGGTAGGCACAACAATCTCCTAGGTATGCCCGATGGCCGGGTGGTGGGATCTGTCTCGGCGGCAATGACGAGGTCCAGCCGAGTCCTACTTCTCGACGTCCTTCTCGACGTCGAGGATCACGTAGGCGAGAGTCGCCGGCCGGTCGCTTCGATTGCGCCAGGCGTGGCGTGCGCCGTTCTGAACGATCGTCGTCCCGGTGGGGAGGTGCACCTCGGCTCCGTCGTCGAGTTCGAGGTAGAGCTCGCCTTCGACGACGATGGAGTAGTCGACCGTCTTGGTCTGGTGCATACCCGGGGCGTCGGGTTCGAAGACGCCGATCAGGCCGGGAAGCTTGGTTTCGGCCTCATCCGCCCATTCGGCAAGCTCATCTTCGGTAGGGGCGGGTGCGTCCGGCTCTGCCGCGGACTCGGGGGGGAAACGGAGCAACCCGAACCGGGTACCCCCGGGACCGGGAAAGAAGGTCTTGTTGTCCGGCTGCGGTGAGGCCACAGGGCTCTCGAGGGCTCCCTCGGTGCCCCAGATCGCGAAGAACTGGGCGCCAGGCATCATCGCCAGCTCCACGGGTGCAATATCCGACGCTTCATAGGCGACCGACTTGCCCTTGGCATCGACACCGGTGACCACGCGCTTGATTTGAAGGCTCATGTGGCGACGGTCTCATATTCGAGATCGATCGCCGTGAAGCAACGGCTCGCCATCTTGTGCCCTATTCCAAAAACGGGAAGCTCACGATCTTCTCGACACAGGCAAGGCATCCCGAAGCCAGGGGTGAATCGGCAGGACACGACCGGGGCTACCGGAGCTGACCGGCTCTTCGGGGCGAGAGTGGGCCCCACCTGGGGTGATGACTATTTGTGCCGATGTCCAGTTTTTTCGGCCCCGGTGGTGCGTGCCCGCCCTTCGGCCGTGTGATGCTCGGAACACGAGCCGGCCACGGTCCCACTGGCGGACAGAAGTGGCAGCCCAGCCACATGATCTGGAGAGACACAGTGCCTACTTCGACTACGAAATTCGACCCCACGGATCCGGCGATTCTCCGCGACCCGTACGACACCTTCGCGCGGATGCGGGCCGAGGCGCCCGTCCACTGGAGCGCGGAGCTGTCGGCCTGGTTGGCGGTGGACGCGGGGTCCGTTCAGACGGTGCTGACGACACCGGCGGTGTTCTCGGCGAACCGTTTGGTGCCGGTCTTCGACCGGCTCAAGGAAAAGGATCAGGCCTCGGCTGCCGACGTCATGCGGTGGTTGTCGATTTGGATGGTGTTCCAGGACCCACCGAACCACACCCGGGTGCGCCGCCATCTCGCAGCGGTGATCAACCCGACCATGACCAAGGACCTGCGCGAGCCGATCCAGGAAATCGCCACGCAATTGCTCGACAGCCTCCCGAAGAACGAATCGTTCGACTTCTACACCGACTTCGGTCTGAAGCTCCCCGGCTATGTCGTGATGGATCTGCTCGGCGTCCCGCGTGAGCGGTTGCCGGAGGTCAAACAGTGGGCGGACGAGATGATGCTGTTCATCGGGAGCGCGCGCTCGGTGGAGGACAAGTACGGCCGTGCCCGCCACGGCGCCTTGTCGATGGCAGAACTGTTCCGCGGGTTGATCGCGGACCGGAAGGCGGCACCGCAGGACGATGTGCTCACCCGCATGATCACCAGCGAAATCGATGGTGAGACCCTGACCGAGGACGAACTGGTTGCCTCGATGATGATGATCGGCAACGGCGCGCAGGAGACCACCGCCCACCTGATCGGCAATGCCCTGCTGGCCTTGCAGAACCATCCCGAGACGCTGGCTGAACTGCACGCCGATCCGGCCAAGGTGACCCCGGGGGCGATCGAGGAATTCCTGCGCTACGACGGTCCGGTGCTCTCGACAGCCCGGATCGTGGTCGAGGACACCGAGCTGGGTGGGCAGCACCTGGCCGAGGGCGACCGCATTTTCGCGATCCTCGCTGCCGCCAACCGTGACCCGGCTGTGTTCGACCGACCGGACGAACTCGATCTGGGGCGTCGCCCGAACCCCCATCTTGCGTTCTCGAAAGGTGCGCACTTCTGCCTCGGAGCTCCCATCGCCCGACTCGAGGCACAGATCGCACTGACCGAGATCGTGCGACGCTTCCCGGACTACCGGATCAGTGAGCCGGTCGAAGAGATCGCCTGGAGCAACTCGATGGTCACCCGCGGCCCCACCCGACTTCCGGTGAGGTTGAGCTGATCCGATGGAACACCTCGACGAGCAGTTTCCCCTGGCACCACTCGATGATCACCTCGTTCATCAGACCCCGGATCCGATCAGAGTGGCCTGGTCCTCGGACCCCCGATTCTACGAGCGGTACTGGAATGTCTTCCACGACGAGGTGGGCGATCTGCTGATCGCCGCGGGAGGGACCTTCTACCCGAACCTCGACCTGGCGGAGGCCTACGCGATCGTCAACTATCGCGGCATACACCGGTCCGTCCGGGCGTTTCGTCCGCTCGGCGTCGACCGCATGGATCTGCACGTCGGCCCGATCCGGCCTTCCATCGTCGAGGGACTTCGACGATGGCGCCACGTACTCGCGCCCAATAAGTGGGGCATCTCGTACGACCTCGACTGGGTCGACCGCAAGCGGCAAGTCTACAGCGCCGCCTACGGATCTTTGAAGACGGCGACCCCCGCGGGATCACAGAAGCAGGTGACCGCGGGTTTCGAGGGCTTCGGAGATGTGACCGGGTGGGTGCAGATCGGAGACGTCCGGGTCGAATGGCCGGAAGGCGCCGCCCGCGGGACCCGGGATCGGCATTGGGGTATCGGCCGTGGTGTCGGCGGACCGGGAATGCACCCGGGCCGCACGGTGAAGGCCGGCTGGAAGGGCGGGAACTGGATCTGGTTCGACGACTTCGCGATCTGGGGTCGCACCGTCCTCTACGACTTCGGTGATCCCCGCCCGGGAGCGGGAAAGGTGGTCAACGTCGAACGCCGGCTCCGATTCGAGAAAGACACCCAGATCTTCACCGAGGGCGTGATCGATTACACCTTCGACACCGGCGAGCAGCGGCAGGTGCACTTCGAACGGTTGGGTTTTCAGACCGCGTACATGAAGTGCGGCCTCTACGGAGGGACCCCGGAAACGGGTCTCCACCACGGCGAATACTTCGGCGAGCCGATGGTGGAAGGCGACGAATTCGATGTCCGGGAGGCCTCGGTGCGGTCGAAACTGAGCGGTCTCAACGAGCACCATTGCCGAATCACCTGCGAGAATCGCACCACCACGGGGATCTTGCAGCCATTGGAACCGGACGCCTACGAGTCCTGCGCCCGAGGCGAGCGCGGGTGGGCCTTCCTCTGACACCCGTGCAGATCAGCGCACCCAGACCCGGGCGTAGCCGACAGGAACGAAGATTTTGGACTTGTGCACAAAGCCCAGAGGTGACTAGTCCAAGAAAATTCGCCTGCATTCCCTAATGTGGCTCCCACCACAGTGCAACTCCCGCACCCGGTGCGCGTCACGTGACCAACAGGAAGCACCGCGCACCTACCGACCGACCCGCAAAAAGCGCAACCACCGCCCAGGAGAACACCGATGACCCTCGAGTACGACTTTCCGCTGATGTGTCCGGACGTGATCGGGCACAACGGCCGCGTCTTCGCAGATCAGACGGCGTTGGTGTGCGGTGACACCCGGCTGACCTGGCGCGAGGTCGACGAGGCGACCAATCGGTTCGCCAACACCCTCAGGGACCTGGGACTGGACACGGGCGACAAAGTCGCACTCCTGATGCCGGCCTCGATCGACACCTTCGTCGCGTTCTGGGGTAGCGCGAAGGCCGGATGCGTGACCGTTCCGCTCAACGTGTTGCTCGACGGCGACTCCTTGGCCCGCTTGCTCAACGATTCCGATGCCGAGGTCATTTTCGTTGATTCGCAGACCGCGGCCCAGATCGAGGCCGTCCGCTCGACGCTGAGCAACATCCCGGCAGATCGGTTCTTCACGTTCGGCGAGACGCGAACGGGATGGTCCGATATCCGGCCCCTGATCGAGGTCGCCTCCGATCAGGCGCCTCCGATAAAGATCAAACCGCAGGACATCATCACGATCCTCTACACCTCCGGAACCACCGGCGTGCCGAAGGGCATCGAGCACACCCATCTCAGCCGGATGATGTACCCCTACGGCTTCGGTATGGGGTTACGGATCGATCGGTACTCCACCGCGGTCCTGGCCACTCCCCCCTACGCGTCGGGCACCTGGATCACGATGATCCCCACGATGTACCGGGGCGGAAAGATCGTGATCTTGGAGAAGTTCACGTCGAATGCCTTCCTCGCGGCGGTCGAGCGGGAACGGGGAACACACGCCTTCCTCGTGCCCACTCAGTACATCGCGCTGCTCGAGGACCCGCACCTGAGCGACTTCGATGTCAGTTCGATGCAATGCCTGGTCACTTCCGGTCAGCCGATCGCCGAGAAGACCTACAACGCCATCGATCGTGCCTTCGAGAACGCCGGCATCTACGAGGTCTACGGGTTCTCGGAAGGCTTCGCCTACCTGCGCATTCCCGAGGACGCGGCTCGAGGGAAACGGACATCGGTCGGAAAGCCCGTCATGCTGGACGAGGTACGGATCATCGACGACGACGGCACCGAACTGCCGGTCGGACAGACCGGAGAAATCGTCGCCCGCTCCATCGGCATGATGAAGGGCTACTACAACAACCCGGAGCTGACCGAAGCGGCGACCTGGTACGCACCGGACGGTCGCTCCTTCATGCGCACCGGCGACGTCGGCCACCTCGACGCAGACGGATTCCTCTACGTCTCCGGACGCGTAAAGGACATGATCAAGTCCGGCGGCATCAACATCTTCGCCATCGACATCGAGCAGGTGTTCATGCGCCACCCCGACGTTCTCGAGGTCGCGGCAATCGCCAAGCCGGATCCCAAGTGGGGCGAGACCCCGATCCTGATCGCCATTCCTCGTGCCGGTGCCGCCATCAGCGAGGAGGAACTACGGGTCTGGGGCAACGAACAACTCTCGAAATATCAACGGGTCAGTGCGGTGATCTTCCGAGAAGACCTGCCGCGCGCCGTGTACGGAAAAATCCAAAAAGAGGCTCTGCGTCGCGAATTCGGTACCGGCGCACCCATCGAATACGCCGGAGGAACCGCCTGATGTCCACCACGAACAACTCCACGACGGACCTGGACACATCGTCGGTCGTCTACCCCGACTACGAAAGCCTGAAGCTGGACCGCCCGGCAGCCCATGTCCTGAGGGTGACCCTCTCCCGCGGCAAGATGAACTCGCTGGACTTTCAGATGCACAAGGACCTCGGATCCATCTGGCGTCTGATCGACGAGGATCCGAGCGTGTCGGTGGTCCTGCTGGCAGGTGCCGGCCGTGCCTTCTCGGCAGGCGGCGACTTCGACATGGTCCAGCGCATCATCGAGGACTACGACTTCCGCTGCCAGATGTGGAAGGAAGGGCGCGCACTGGTGCAGAACATGCTCGACTGCACCAAACCGATCGTCTCGGCGATCAGCGGACCCGCCGCCGGCGGCGGACTGGCCGCAGCGCTACTGGCCGACGTCAGTGTGGCCGGGCGAACGACGAAACTGGTCGACGGGCACACCACCCTCGGCGTCGCGGCCGACGACCACGCGGTCGCCCTGTGGCCGCTGCTGTGCAGCATGGCCAAAGCCAAGTACTACCTCATGACCAGCGATGCGATCACCGGTGAAGAAGCCGAGCGCATCGGGTTGGTCTCATTCTGTGTCGACAACGACGAGGTCGACACCCGTGCCCTCGAGATCGCGATCCGCCTGTCCCAAGGGGCACCGAGCGCCATCCGATTCACCAAACACGCTCTCAATAACTGGATTCGGGCAGCGTGGCCGTCCTTCGAGGCGTCACTCGCCTTCGGAATCCTCGGCTTCACCGGCCCCGAAGCCAAGGAAGGCCTCGCCGCGCTGCAGGAAAAACGGCCCCCCGTCTTCGAGCAGCGCTCCTACATCTGATCCCCGACATCCACACCGGAAGGACGACCAACACATGTCGACTCAACCCTTTACCGCTCCGCCTCGATCCAATCGGGCTCTGCAGGATCGGACCTACATCGTCACCGGAGCTGGTGGTGGCATCGGCGGCGCTGCGGTCGCACGGCTTCTGCGCGTGGGATCGAACGTCGTCGGGGTCGATCTGAGCTCGCGGCGACTGGCAGAGACGGAGGACAAGACCAACGATCTGCCCGGCAAGCTCAAGACGATCAAGGTCGATGTGACCACCGAGTCCGGCACCCAGGACGCCGTCGATTTCGCGCTGTCGGAGTTCGGCACCGTGCAGGGCATCGCCAACGTTGCCGGCGGCATGGTCAACATCAACCAGGACGTGTACGACCTCCCGCTGTCGGATATCTCACTCGATTATTTCCTCGGCACCTACGCGCTCAACGTCAACAGCGCCTTCCTGCTGTCGAAGGCCATCGAGGAACACTTCTACGGCGAGGGATACGGCAAGATCGTCAACGTCGCCTCACTGGCGGCCTTCGCCAACCGTCCTGAACTGGGCAACGCCGCCTACAATTCCGCGAAGGCTGCCGTCGTCGGATTGACACGCAGCCTGAGCATGTCGATGGGCCGGAAGGGCGTGCGAGCCAATTGCGTCGCCCCGGGCCTGGTCCTGAGCGACCGCGTCAAGTCGTGGATCGAACCGGGCTACCATGAGCGTCACCTCGCCTACACCGCTCTCGGCGACCTCGCTACGCCCGAGGATCTGGGCGAGGCGATCGCCTACTTCCTCGAGCCCCAATCGGACGCCGTTACCGGTGAGGTCCTGCGAGTCGCGGCCGGGGTGCGCTGATCATGAACGATTCGGAGATCGGCGGGAGGATCGAGGAGCTGCTGCGCGTCTCGATCACCGGCGCTCGGGACGTGCGGGCCGAGGAGGTCGAGCGCGTTTTCGGCGGCAACGCCCGACGCGCGTGGGCATCGACGGTTCGGTGGACCGACCAATCCGGCGCTCGCCGCTCCGAATCGGTCATCATGCTCAGCCGGACGAGCGGGTCACAAGTCGATGCCGATCCCGAATGGGAGTTCGGCGTCCTCAGCGCACTCGAACACTCGGCAACGCGCGCACCCCGCGCCTTCGCGCTCGACGCGGACGGCTCCATCGTCGGCGCCCCGTCGATCCTGCTCGAGCGGATGCCCGGACGCGCAGACCCGCTCGCCTTCCTGCGATCCGAGGACCGCGAGGGAGGGAGAAAACTGACCCTCGACCTCGCCCGGGCCGCCGCGGAGCTGCATTCCGCGGACTGGGAAGAAGTCGGTCTCGGGGAGATCCTCGCCTCCGGTCCCCCCGACCGCAGCCCCCTCACCCAGATCGAGTCCTGGGAGGCCCAGTTCCTCACCCATCGCATGGAGCCCCACCCAGCACTGGCCTACGCATTCGCGTGGCTGAGGGCAAACCTGCCCGAGCCGGCCCGGATCAGCGTGGTGCACGGGGATTTCCGTCCCGGGAACTTCCTCTACCAGTCCAACACCGTCGTTGCGTTGTTGGACTGGGAGATGGCGCATCTCGGGGACCCGGTCGAAGACCTCGCGTGGGCCTACCGGGCGCTGTGGAGTCCTGAACGATTCGTCGATCTCGAGGAATTCGTTCGGTCATACGAGGAGTTCGGTGGACCCAAGGTGACCGAGCATGCGTTGCGGTTCTACCGGGTGTTCGCCGAAGCAAAGTTCGCGACCATCTCCCTGCGGGCGTCACGCTCGTTCGCCGATGGTGTGAGCGGGAACCTCCGCTTGGCGGACCGGGCCGCGACGGTGACCGCATCGATGAAACGCTGCCTGGCGTGGATCGCCGACAGCGGGAAAGGATCGGCCTGGTGCTGAGACCGACGACCACGGAACTGCTCAGCGGGGTACGCCGCGGCCTGGCCGAGGACGTCCTACCGAAGGTGTCCGACGGGGGCGCCGCTCGCCAACTTCGGGCCGCGCTGCACATCCTGGGCCGGCTCGAACGTTCCTGGGACCGGATGCCGGCCTACCTGGCAGCCGACAACGACGACATTGCAGCCACCTTGAGCCTTGCGCTGGCCGATGCCGCCGCCGACGGCGCGGACTACAGCGACCTCTTCGCCCGTTTGGCGAAAGCGACCTCCGGCAACGACCCGCATACACATCAATACCGGGTGCACGACACCCGGCTGGCGGTGGAAATGGCTGTCAACGAGGCCCTCCAAGGATTGCTCGAAGACTTCGACCGTCGCTGGCGTGCAGACCAGACGCTGGACCCAGATCTCCGCGAGCAACTCGAACAACGAACCTTGAAACTGTACATGCGCATGGTTGAGCGTGAAGCAGAAGCAGCAGGAACCGACAATGACCACTAGCGGAAATACCAAGATGGACAACACAACCGCACTGCTGGACCGCACCGAATTCGACGTACTCGTCGAGGCCGTGCACGACGAGTCCGACGGAGTTCGATCCCTGTCGTTGGTCACCCCCGACGGTCGGCCACTGCCCTGCTGGGACCCCGGCGCACATATCGACCTGGTGCTGGACGAGGGACTCGAACGGCAATACTCGCTGTGCGGCCCCCGAGGCGACCGTTCCCGGTGGCGGGTAGCGGTCCTACGCGCCAACGAGAGCCGGGGCGGCTCCGAGTGGATTCACGATCGCATCCGAGCTGGTGACCGCCTCCGGATCCGGGGCCCGCGCAACAAGTTCCCGCTCAAGTCCGCCCGCAAGTACGTCTTCATCGCGGGTGGTATCGGTATCACGCCGTTACTGCCGATGATCGAGGAACTCGACGCGACCCGCCCGGAAACGCCGTGGACACTTGTGTACGGCGGCCGACGCCGCGAATCCATGGCGTTCCTCCCCGAACTCGACCGCTTCGGAGACAAGGTCGTGATCTGGCCGGAAGACGAGCGGGGCCTGATCGACCTCGACGCCATCCTCGGAACGCCTCAATTCGGCACGGCCATCTATTGCTGCGGCCCGGAACCTTTGATCAAAGCCGTCGAACGCCGTTCACGTTCATGGCCCCCCGGGTCACTGCACGTGGAACGATTCCGGGCACCCACCGATACCGGAGGGGAACGTCCCGAGGAGACGACGTTCGAGGTCGTCGCAACACGGTCCGGGGTAATCGCGCAGGTACCGGCCGGCCAAACCATCGTCGACGTGCTCGCCGGCTACGGCATCGACATTCCGGTGTCGTGCGGGGAAGGTGTCTGTGGAACCTGCGAGACAAAAGTCCTCGAAGGCATTCCCGAGCACCGTGACGCAGTGCTCACCGAGGAGCAACGCGCATCCGGACAGGTCATCACGCCCTGCTGCTCCAGGTCCAAGACCCCTCGCATCGTTCTCGACGTCTGAGTCGGTCCCCGGTACGTGCAGGAAGAAGCAGGAAGAATAGGAACCTGAGTGCATAGTGCTGCGTATCCCGTTCCCGACTCCATGGTGTGACAGTCGGTGGAGGTCCCGTGAGGTTGCAGGCGATGTCGTTGCGCGACTTCCCGGCAGGGGCAGGCGGCTCAGGAGGCGCGACCCCTCAGTGCTCTCGGTCCTTGTGAGCTTGTCGTTGCGGGAGCCAGTAAGCACCTCGGCGTCGAAGTAGTGATCTTCCTCCATCCAGTCGGCGTTCTGCTCGGCCAGCACCTACCCGACGAGTCGAGATGGTGCCGATACAGGCAACCTTTTCGGCGAGGACGTAACGGGTCGGTAGTCGCCGCCCCACCGGGGCGTGGGTCACGAGTGAACCTCTTTCAGTTGCAGAGGGGAAGCGGTCGACACCCTGGCGTTGGACATTGTCTGAGCACCGCCCGGGCCCTGAGAGGGGGTGTCGACGGGGCGGATTCTGGTCAACGTCGCAACACCGGGGTGGCTCCAATCGATGGTCGCCACCGGCCTGGCTTGCGTACGTCCCCGACAGAGTGGTCCACAGCACCGCCCGACGGACCCGTTCTCGGCGAAGACGGAGAGACCTTCGAGGGCGTCGGCGCTGGTCAACACGAACTTCCTGCCGCAACGTTGGCCTGCCGTGCGGCATTGCCCCACTCGTCATCGGTGACGGTGCGGTGGACCAACACCTTGGCCTCACCCCCGACAGCGGTGCGTCCGCCGCAATCCGTGCGGCAACGTCGACAGTGTCACCGTCGGCGCGGTGCAGTTGACAGGTCCAAGCTCCTTGGCCCGCTCTGCGACGATCGGTTCGGCGGTCCAGGCGAATTCCAGGGTGATCTTGCGAGGTATCTGCTGCGGCAGCCGGATCCCACCGCCACCGGCGCCGAGCAGGCCGCGCCTGTCCCCGCGTAGGTCGAGTTCGGCATGTCCGTCGCTCCCTGCCAGGTCCGAGGCGAGGGCCAGGTTGGTGCCGGTGCCAAGGGCGAAACTGTTGACCGCGTCGATGGTCGGTTTGCTGACCCTGCGCTGCGCATCATCGGGCGAACCCCCACTTTGGATGATCGTCGGCGCCGGGGCTGTCTCCGGCTACCAGAGTCGAGAAATCAGCACGGTGCAGAACGCTCTCGCGGTGCGCCGCTCAATGCGCCTACCGCGGTCGACAGCACAACATTGACCGCGCTGAGGGATTCGAGCCCGATCCGAGATGACGACTGCGACGCCGCTGTGGGTGTCGTACAAGGACACCGGTTCGGGCGTCGGTCTTGCCAAGCTCCTTTCGAGCGGTCAGGACATAGACGTCGACGCCCTCGCCCGGCGGCCGGCGCAGCTGGCCGAGATGGCCCGCGAGGCCCTCGCCGGACGGTCCTAGTGGCTCGACACGGATCGTTGACCGGGTAATCCCCGGCTGACGGTGAGGTTCGCGGCAGACTATCTCCGATTCGATACAAGGAGGTGGTCGTGGCACCCCAACCACGCGTGTTCGTCCGTCCGTTGAGCATGGAGGAAGGCCGACGGCTGCAGAAGATCAGCCGTACCGCCAAGGACCCGGTCAAGCTGCGGCGCGCCATCGTGGTGCTGATGTCCGCGCAGGGGCAGACCGTCAAGGACATCACCTCGTTGATGCAGGTCAGCGACGATTACGTCCGCGATGTCATCCACGCATTCAACGAACACGGATTCGAGGCGTTGCACCCAAAATGGAGAGGGGGACGCCCGAAGACGATCGATGAGCAGACTCGCGAGAAGATCTGCTTGATCGCCCGGACGTCCCCCGCCGATTGGAAGATCACCGCGTTCTCCACGTGGAGCTTGGCCAAGCTCGCCGAGCACCTGATCGCGACAAAGATTGTGTCGACGATCAGCCGTGAGACGCTCCGCCGGATTTTGCGTGACGGCAAGGTCACCTGGCAATCCACCACGACGTGGAAGGCCTCGACCGACCCGGATTTCCTGTCCAAGATGCACACGATCCTCGCTCTCTACGACGACCCGCCGACCGACGGGCGGGTGGTGTGCGTCGATGAGTTCGGGCCGTTGAACCTGCAACCCCGTAAGGGCCGGTGTTGGCGGCCGGCGACGCATCCGCGCCGGTTGCGAGCGACGTATCATCGCTACGACGGTGTGATGCACATGCTCGCTGCCCTCGATTTGGGCAGCGGCAGAATGTATTACCGGATTCGTCCGCGTAAACGATCGGGCGAATTCCTCGAGTTTCTGAAGTCTCTTCGCGCCCGTTGGACCAGGGAGAAGTTGTACGTGGTCCTCGACAACTTCTCCCCGCACCGACATCCGGCCGTGCGTCGGTGGGCGGCGGACAACGATGTCGAACTCGTGTTCTTGCCGACGTACGGGTCGTGGTTGAACTGGATCGAAGCCGAGTTTGCGGCGTTGCGGTATTTCGCGTTGAACGGCACCGATCATCGCAGTCACGCCGAACAGAACGCTGCCATTGCGACCTACATGCGGTGGCGCAACGCTCGCGCGGAACCGAAAACCAGGTTCGCACTCGACTCACCGATCCGGTCGTGGACCGAGTACCCGCATTACCCGACCAAGGTTGCTTGACGAGCCACTAGGGTTTTCGGCCTTCGAGGGCAGCCTCGGCATGGGTGGTGAGGACGCACTGGCATCGGCGGTAGTCGAGGACGGCCAAGTCCGTCACGAAGTATGGCCGCCTCCATCACTTCTTCCCGTTCCTGCAGGCGCATAGTTCTTTTCGAGCACGTCACGAATGTCGGAACGGTTGGGTCCTTCCCACCCGGCCCGGGTGGCGAGCACTCCACCGGACACGTCCGTCAGGATCGCCGTCGTGTTGTGGGACCTGTGGGCGAAGGGGTCCTTGGCAATGTTCACTGAGAGCCGAGCCCGACCCCGCCCGTCTCGCTCCAGGTGATCAGCTCGGGAGCTTGCCTTTGGCGAGCCGGGGCGGGATCTGAGGAATCGGCTCGGTGAGAATCCGCGACGGCAGTAGCCTTCCGGGCATCGGCAGTGGGCGTGGGCTTCGCACCACTCGGGCTTATCACGGACAAGGGCTCGCGTCGGTAGCGTTGCCGAAGACCCCGAAAATTCATATCGCCCGTTCGGGGATCGTAGAGTCGCTATTGGAGCGGCTTGTTGAAGGTTTCCCGAATGGTGAATGCAGCGCAAACGGAGAGCGCGACGACTGCGATGGCGTAGAACGCAGGCATAGTTGGGCCGCCGTTGCCGGCGAGCGCGGCCAGGATCATCGGGGTGGGACCTGCGAATACTGTGGTGGCGATCTGCCATCCCAGAGACAACCCGGTGTACCGGTTGGTAGTGCTGAACAGCTCGGTGAGCACTGGAAGTACTGCGGTGACGTTGGCGGCGATAAGCGGGGTAACGATTACCATTCCCAGAACAGCGAGGGCGAGGGTCCCCTGTGACAGCAGCATGAACGAGGGATAGATCGCCAGGGCCAGCGCGATCGTCGAGGCGATCAACTGCGGCCGACGTCCAACCTTGTCCGTCAGCCTCGCAAACGGAAAAATCGCGACGCAGTACGCGATGAGACCGGAAAAGGTGATTAGCTGTGCTTGCGCGGGCGGAAAGTTTGCGAACTGCTTCAAGGCTGACGGCATGTAGATGAAGTAGACGGCCAACAAACACGTATTGGCGGCAGCTGTTCCGATCGCGAGTGCGACTGCCCTGTAATCTCGTTTGACGGTCGTCGCCAACGGCGTGTTGTTTTTCTTTTCTTCCTGCGTCAACGCAGCGAAGTGCGGTGTCTCCTGGAGTTTGAACCGGATGTACAGGGCGATCACCCCGAGCGGCACCGAAACGAGGAGGGGGATGCGCCATCCCCAAGAGGTCATTGCATTCTCAGGCAACAGACGCGTCAAGACGAGGGTGAATGCCGATCCGGAAAGTAGCGCGAGACCTGTTGTGAGAGAGATGAACCCGATGTAGAAGCCGCGCTTCCCCTGAGGGGAGAACTCGGCGATCAGCGAAGTGGCGCCACCGTACTCACCCCCAGCAGAAATTCCTTGTAGAACACGCAAGAGAGTGAGGAGTGTGGGAGCCAGAAGGCCGATCTGGGCGTATGTCGGCAACAGGCCGATCGTTGCGGTGGCCAGGGTCATCATCAGAATTACGACAGCGAGTACGGTTCTACGCCCATACTTGTCACCGAGCGGTGAGAAGATGACCGCCCCCAAGGGGCGCGCGACGTAACTGGCGGCAAAGGCTCCGAAAGTCAGGAGCAAGCCGACGAAAGGGTCATCGGAGGGGAAAAAGGCGTGTGCGATGTATGACGCCACGTATCCGTATACGACGAAATCGTAGTATTCGACGTAGGTTCCGATGCTCGCGGCAAGGATCGCTTTCCTGCCGGGGCCAGCGGTGGTTTTCACCGGGATGTCGTATGCGGTCTTTCTCATCACCATCTCGGTCAACTCTCTGTAGGAAAGCGGGGATGTCGGTATTCGACGCCGGTCCTGTAAGCGGCGATCGCGGACCACAGGTTACTGCGACCTTCAGCTGCAGGACGGGACGGAGAACACCGAACAGACAGGACTCTGCGCCGAAAAGCGCCGGTTCAGACCGAAGGGCGCAGACTCAGTCGGTGCAGGGTGGGCGAAGAACCGGCATGTGACGATCGTCTCAGCAAGATCAGCGCGCGGCCGCTCTTTCAGGCTGCGCACATTGTGCGCATCTCCAAAATGGTTGATGAGCTGCGGTTAGCGCACTCGGGTCGAGGGGTGAAGAAGCCTCATAGAAGGAAGCAAGTCGCCTGGCATCGCTTCCGATTGCCTGATCTTTGTAAGCTCACCCAATATCTCGCTTGCGGAGTTCGCGCGGCTACCAAGAGTCGAGTCCCGATAGTGATGCAGCACGATTGCGTGTCGACAAGTTTGTCGTGGACGTCGGTGCGGGCACCGATGCGCCCTTCGGGCGCCCACCTCAGGATTCTCGAACAGAGCGTCACAATGCCCGCACTCCACATTGCAGATCCTGCTGGCGTGCTCGATGAAGCGCGGGCCGAGTCGTCACGGGACCGCCTAACATAGGGTTGCTATTCCGCACCCAGGTCCGGATCGTCGGCCTCAGTCTCACTACTGGCTTCGGCGAGATCATCTGTCATGGGTTGGACGGATATCGGCGGAAGCAGTCCATTCAACCGCAAGATCAGAAGTGCGAGCTGCGCGGTCAGCTGGGCATGTGCATCGGTTGCGACGTCGAGGCCGGTCAGCTGCTCGATCCTGGCAGTGCGGTAGCGAATGGTGTTAGCGTGCACGCCGAGAAGTCTCGCGGCGCGTCGAACGTTCCACCCGGCATCCAAGAAGACGCTGAGCGTGGTCAGCAATTCCCGGGTCTTGGCGCTGTCCGACGCCAACAGTGGGCCAAGTGCGTCATGCGCATAGCGCAAGGCATCAGTCGGGTCGGTTGAGGACAAGAGCAGGCGGCCGGCGCCTAGTTCGTCCACTGTGAGAAATTGATTGCCCGGAATACCCAGATGGTGGTGCATACACGACAGGACCTGACGGGCTTCGTTGTAGGCCCGGGCGTCCTCCCCCGGGGCATGGACCACGGTGGAGATGGCAACATTCAGTGCACCCTCGGAGGGGATGTCGGTGAGCGCTGCACGGACTCGGTTCGTGGCCCAGGCGACGCCACGGCGATGATCGGCACTTTCCGGAAGCTCGAGAATCAGGGCAATGTCGTTCCCGGATGGCGCAGCCATCACCGCCGACGGCGATTCACGATCGGTCAGTCGTTTGGCCAGCATCTGGGGTGAGATTTGCAGGGCCGTGTCCTTCTGCCGCGCGGCAACCAGACATACGACGCGGGGAACGTCCAGACGCAGGCCCAATACCTCGGCCCGCTCCTCGAGTGCCGCGACCGACTCATCGCCACGTAGCAAACTTCCTGTGAACGCCTCGATCGTGTGCCATTGGACGGTGCCGGCGCGTCGCTCACCGGATCGTTCCAGCGCGATGTTCAGCGCGGCGCGGCGTACCACGGCCTCGTCGAGCGGGCTCAATCGACGGCCGTGCTCGGCTACCACCACGTAGCCCCAGCAATCGCCGTCGAGCAGGACGGCACAGATGAGGAGACGATGATGCAGCCCGAGCCACGGAAGCGGTTGGATCACCGTTGGTGTTCCGGGTTTCAACTGGGCGAGCGCGTCCCTTACCGGTGGAGCCTCGCGAAGATCTTTGTCCAACAATTTGGGCGTGAAGTTCTGCACCGACGGGGCCGGATAGGACAACACGCGTCGGCGGAATGCGCTGTCGTAAATCGCGCACGGTTTGCCCAGCAGGCGAGCGACCGTGTCACCGATTTCCCGCAGGTTCGACCCTTTGAGGACGATCTCCGTCAACTGCTCTTCCAGACTGGCGGCTTGCCGCAGTTGCTCGACCTGGGTGGCCACGGTCGACAGACTCGAGCGCAGGCGGGTGGTCAGCTGTGTCAGCCGGATCGCCGTGGCGCCCAGATCCGCGAATGCGACAGCGAGTTCCTGATCGGCCGCGCTGAACTCGATAGGGGTGTTTTCGCTGTCGAGGTAGACGACCCCGATGACCTCATCGCGAAGGACCATCGGAACACCGAGGACGGAGCGGGCGTTCCACCGGCGCATCGCGGATTTGATCGGTCGCGGGTCCGACAGGGTGTTCAACAGGGCCACGGGTCGGCGAGTGGAGAGGATCTCCCGAGTAAAACTGTCCTGTATCGTGCCGCTGACCAGCTGTTTGACTTGGGCGTCGATATTGGTCGGGGCATGCGCCGCCCGACCATGCAGGAGCCCGGTCTCCTTGTCCACAAGATGAATGCTGCAGCGATCGGCTCCGGTCAACAGGGACAGCTTTTCGGCGATGAGATGCAATACGGCATCAAGATCGCGGCCCTCGGACAGGGCTTCGGCCACCTCACGGAATGCGGTGCACGCCCGGATATCGTCGCGATACGAACCGGGTGCCGTGCCAGCCGGCCCGTGGTTCCCGGGCAAGGGGACTGCAGTGCTCACGCAATTCTCCGTCGATCTGGGACCCACCTAGGCCACCGTCATGTGAAACCGGACACATGACCAATGTCATGGTTGGGCATGTGGAGGTTCGATGTCAAATTACCCCGGAGCACATCTGGCAGGACGCCGACGCGGGGCCTGCTTGAGGCTCGACCGGCCTGATCGAGTCGCTGAGCTGAGAGCCTTGTTCAACCGATCGCTTTGAGCGAGGGAACCTCCGGTTGGGTGGTGCGAGAAGATGGGTGTGGACGGACCCGCGGCGGTTGCGTCGCCGCCAATTTTCGATCTTGCTGAAATCTCGTCTTTCCGGATGAGGAGATCCTCCCTCAGAGCGCGGGCGTAACAGCGCATCTTCCGATTCAGCCCCGACCTGGTCTGGTTGTTGCCGGCGAGGACCACAAGCGCCCCGCCCTCACCTGTACCATGTGGAACGGCATCGTATGGCCCTACGCCTGAGGTGTCGGTGGCTCCCCGTGCCAGGGCGTCAGTCCGGATCGGTGAAACACGGAGCCCGCTTGGCGACACCCGCTGTGACGGCCTCGACCTGATTCGGCGTTCCGTAGAGATCGCTTTGGAGCTCTGTTTCCAGCGCGAGTGCCGCGGCGGCGTCGGTGCCGGCCCAGGTTTCGTTGTACAGGCGCTTGGCCGCGCGGACCGCGTCCGGCGACCTCTCGGCAAGCTGATTCGCTAAGATCAACGCGGATGCGAGCGGGTCTTGTGCCGTACGAGTGACCAGACCGAGGGCATCCGCCTCCACGCCGGAGAGCACGCGGCCGGTGAAAGTAAGTTCCTTGGCGACGTCGATGCCGACCAGCCCGGGCAGTGACTGCGTGATCGCCATGTCTGGCACGAGCCCCCACTTGACCTCCATGACGGAGAGCTTCGCGTCGGGTGCGGCGATACGGATGTCGGCGCCCAGTGCGATCTGCAGGCCACCTCCGAAGCAGTTCCCGGTGATGGCGGCGATCACCGGCGCAGGGATAAGTGACCAGTCGTAGGCTGCGCGCTGGGCGAAATTAGCCTCGCGGCCAGGCTCTCGGACCAGTAGCGCATCGATCCCTGTAGAGCCAGCCAGAAAGCTCGGAATGTCCAGACCCGAGCAGAAGCTCTTACCCTCGCCATGGAGCACGACCGCTCGAACGTGTCGGTTGGCGGCCAGCTCGTCAGCGGCCTCCAGCAATCCCTCGAACATCGCATAATCCAACGCGTTGTGCTTGTCGCTACGGACCATGGTGACCGTCGCGACACCGTTATCCCCTACCCGGACACGAACCCTGCCTTCACCCATGCGGTGGAATCTAGCCGTCCGACCAAATTGCCTCCCCCGACCAGAGGTAAATTCCTAGACGGTATTCCAAATCGTGCCCCGAATTCGTCGCCATCTGGCCCCAGGAGATTCTGGCGCACCTCTTCGGCGGATCGTCCCGAACCGTAGAGCCATACTTGGGCCGTCGACCGGCACCCACCCCTCAAGTGCGGCGCCGGTCAACGTCGGACAGCGTCAACTCGGCCTTCTTACAGCTCCTCCAGCACGGTGAGCAGTTCCTCGAGCAGGGCGTCGGTGCGGGCTTCGATGGCGTCGAAGACGTCGGCGAGACCGTGCAGACTCTCGCGGGCACTGCGCCGCGCGGCCACACCGCGTTCGTAGTAGTGCGGATCGAGCTCGATCTCGGTGTCGAGCCGGACGTGCGGGTCGTCGCCCCGGTTCCTCTGTTTGCGCGGGGGCAGTGGGGTACGCGCCCGTACCCGGCCGGCCAGGTGGTCGCGCACGATCGAGGCAATGGACTGTGCTGTCATCGGCTGCGGCATCAGCGGCAGATGCCCCCAGCGGTCGATCGGGGACAACAAAGGTTGGCGGGCCTGCCGGTCGGTGAGCGCGACCTGGTCCACCTCGATCGGGTCGGTCAGGTGCTGGGCGAGCAGGTCGGTGTTCGGGCAGGCGTCGAGGAACGCCAGGACCTCGGCCCACCTGTAGTACACCGCCACCGCCGGGCTCTCGGCGGCGGCGGACTCCGGTGGCAGACAGAACCGTTCGTCGCCGTCGGTGGTGACGACGAGGGTGCCGGCGTCGAGATGGATGTCGCCGCGGCGCAGCCGGGCCAGCTGCGCGAACGGCATCCCGGTGGCGGCGAGGGTCAGCAGGAGCGCGTCGCGGCGGCCGAACAGCCCGCTCGGCCAGCCGGTGACCGGTAGCTGGGCGGCTTTGTGCAGTAGGAGCGGGGCGAGCCGGTCGAGGCGGGCGGCGCGGGCGGTGTCGAGGCGGCGGCGGACGGTTTCGCTGCGGCCGGGTGGTGGGTGGCCGTGGTGGGTGTGGACGGTGTTGATCGCCGAGACCCGCCGCCGCTGCGTGGCGGGCGCGGCGGGATGCTCGTGGAGGAACAGCGCGAGCGCCTCGGGAGCGGCGGGCAGCGGGGGCTGGTCGGTGGCGGTGCACCAGTCGGCGAAGAGCGTCCAGTCGTGCCGATAGCGTGCCGGTATCGGCAGACCAGGTTCTGTGTCACCGGATTCGTTGCATCGCTTCGTGACTGTACTCATCGTTCTACAAACCCAAATTCGTGACAGCGTTGCCCAAGAGGGGTGCGTGTTCACGGGCGTAGACCTCGAGCATGGCGGGGGTGGTGTGTCCGGTCTGGCGCATGATCGCGTGTGCGGAGGCGCCGTTGCGGAAGGCTTGGGTGACGAATCCGGCGCGCAGCGAATGCCCACCGAGCTGTTGTACGAGGTCGGGGTCGTAGCCGGCGAGTTGGGCGCGGCGGCGGATCGCTGCATGGACCGCCGCCCCCGAGAGTGCCGTCTCGGAGAGGTTGCCGTTGCGGCGGATCGCCCGCAGCAACGGCGAGTCCGGCACCATGCGCGGCCGGGTCCCGCGGCACACATGCGCCGCGAACGGCTCCGCGGTGCGCAGCAGCCGGATCACTCCGGGCCGGGCGCCGGTGTCGTGGGCGGCGACCACCTGCGCCCACCGCAGCCACGCACACGGCGGACAACTGGTGTGGCTGTGGGTGAACGGCAGGGCCCGGACGGTGCCGCGGCCCTCCTGGTCGGTCTTCGAGCGGCGGAGTTTGATGTGCAGGCCGTCGAGCCGGTGCAGGCTGATGTCGCTGCAGGTGAGGGCGACGAGTTCGCTGCGGCGGAACGCCCCAGCGAAGCCGAGCAGCAGGATCGCGGTGTCGCGGCGTTCGACCACCTCGTCCGCCCAGCCCTGACAGTTGGCGCGGGCCTTGTCGACGATGGCGAGGATGTCGGCGGTGAGCAGCGGGGCCCGTGAGCTGCGGGGCCGGTGGCCGGTGGTGGCGTAGTCGCGGCGGATCCCGGACATCGCCTGGCGGACCAGGTCGTCGCCGGTCGGGCTGGGGTGTCCGCTCTGGCGGTGGTGGTGGGCGATCGCGGCGAGGCGGTGGGCGAGGGTGGCCGGGGCGTAGGCCCGCTCCCCTGCCTCGGTGACGGTGTCGGCGCAGGCGACCAGGTAGGCGGCGACGGTGACCGGATGCGCCGGCACCGCGACATGGCCTTCGCGCGCGCACCAGGTGGTGAAGGCCCGCCACGCCGAGGCGTAGGTGCGGCGGGTGCCCGCCGCCCGCGCCGCGGACACCGACTCCGCGATCCGCGCCGCCGCACCCGGGGCGAGGTCCGGCAGCGCGGGCTCCGCCGGGGCCGCGGGCACCACGATCTGCCCGTCTCCTGCGTCGTTCGTCTCGAGATCCACGGTCGGGAACGGTACCGGACGGCGCCGACACCGTTGTCCTCGCTCAATCTATCTGACGCAGAACGCGTTACCTGAGCTGCGATGCGACAACTTGGTTGGACGGCCGCAGGATCGAATCGTCCAAGTTAGTTGTCGCACATCGTCGAATCAGCCCACCGTTTCGGCGGGTCGTGTCCGGGCACCGGGACGATGCCTGATGTACCGCGTGAGCAGCGAATCGAACACGCCGGCTGGGACTGCGCCGTCGGTCACGGACTCCTCGATGAGATCTCCGATCGCATCCTGTTGACCGGGTGACTCCATCGTGAGCACCCGATTCCGCCACGCGGTGTCAGCCAAAGACGTCGTGAGCGCAACGACAATCGGGTAATCGGCTGCCCGGCAGATCGCTGCGGTCAGATACCACCGGTTGGGGTTGGGCTCGAGAACTTCCAACCGAGCGTGGACGCCCCGAACCGTGCAACCGACACCGCGTGTCGCACAGCGTGCGACAACTATCTCGGACGACGCCTTCCGGATGCGACACCTATCTCGGACATCGCACCGACAGCGTGGACAAGGACAACCGTCCCGGCGACCGAAAACACGCTCAGCTGGGGGTTTGTGGGGATAGATGCGTAAATGGGAATTTTCATACCCGACACCGCACAAACCAGGAGTGACATAGCCCCAGGTCACGAATATGCCCGATTCGATCGTTTTGTAGGTTCCGCGATTCCGTGTCGGTTTCCAGATTTGATGTCGACAGCATGGCCGGTTTCCGCGTTTCGTGCCGGTCGGCACCGCACTGGCCAGACCCTGCGAAAACACCCCTGGCCAGCGAGGATAAGTTCAGACACGTGCAGAATTCAGGTGATACTGCCGCGACGGCCCCCGCTGTGCCGACGCGCCGTTGTCCAGCTAGCAGTCAGAGTTCGGGCCACGTCTCGTCGTTGTCCTCGCGTACCCATTCGACGTCACCATCGGCATGAACATCGTCGGTGAGCCAGAGCGTTCCCTCGGGTGCCCATCCCGCGATCACCGACGCCGCGCTACCGCACACAGACCTGGGAGATTCGCTTGTGGATGCCATGAATTCCGAAGCGCTACGCGGTCGTATGGCACGATGGCGCTCGTGATCAGACAGTTCCACATCGAGGACAGAGCGCGTGGCCGGATTGTCGCCACTGGTGAGATTGATGCAAACGACCGTGTCGTCTGGGATGAGACAGAGACCAGTGTGGGAGAGGAA
This sequence comes from Rhodococcus sp. PSBB066, assembly GCF_017068255.1. Taxonomy (NCBI): domain Bacteria; kingdom Bacillati; phylum Actinomycetota; class Actinomycetes; order Mycobacteriales; family Nocardiaceae; genus Rhodococcus; species Rhodococcus sp. PSBB066. The sequence continues at coordinate 34,936 of NZ_CP070860.1, read as the reverse complement.
CTCTCCGCCCTAGCAGAGCAGATCCAGCAGGACGTCGCTGCGGGGTATAACGGCGGTCAATTGCGACCCCCTCTCGAGTGGTTCGAACTGTAGAAGACCTCGTCCGCATCAACGGCTGCCCACGGCCGACCCGATGAAATCCACGTGACATCGCCGCAGGGATGCTCTGGTCGGTCACCAACCGTGCTCTTGTCCTCTACGACAGCAGACTTGAGCTGAACCGCTCGGGACTGAATCACGATCGGACCGGGTTCTGTCTGGAGGCGGTTGGGTTGTCACGGTGTCCGATACGTAGTCCGAGTTCCGGTGGGCGCTGATGTAGTGGGGTGCGCTCGCCGGCATCGTCGTGTGTGCTACTGGCCGCTGGTCTACGCGCTGCGCAGCGCGTGGGGCCCGCCCCTCATCACCGTCGCCACCATTGGTACGACCGCGTTCACGATCTGGCGCGGGGCACGCCCCGCCGCGGCAGGGTTCCCGCCGCTGTGCCGCAACCCTTGTCACCTGCGATTACACACACGGACGCAGTAGCCCTTCGTCTGATTTCTGTCAGGGTGGCCTGTCGATCTGCCCGTGGTTCGGGGTAGCACCGGATCCGAGACCGATGGTGTCGGCGGCGGCGGCCGCGGTCGCCGGCGCGGAACCGCGGTGTTGTCAGGCGTGCGTGTCAAGATCACGCCATGAACGAACAGGCGAGCCCGGTCGCGGAGTCGACAGTGGTACTGGCGATGGACTACGGACAGTTCTGTCTCGACGGTGGGCTCGGCGACATCGACAACGAGATGACCCTGCTCGACCAGGCCCAGGCGGCGCAGCCCAGCGCCGGTGACGGCACCATGCCTGTGGTGTTGTGCCCGCACCAGAACAACTTCGAGATGAGCGTGGACGTGCAGGTCTTCGACCGCCGCCCCGCGGCCGACCGCTCCCAGTGGCAGCAGGTCAGCCAAGGCCGCCTCGAGGTCGACGCCTCCGGGATGCTGAGCTTGTCGTCCCCGACCACCGAACCGGTCACCGTCGCGGTGCCGCCGGGACAGTACGTGGTCGAGGTCTCCGGCCGGGGTTTCGTCAATTACGGCTGGCCCGGTTCGACCACCCCCGGGGACGTGTGGCGCCTGCGGCTGTGGCCCGACGACGACAGCGCACTCGAACCCGCACAACTGTGGGACATGCCCGGATACGGCACCCCGGAGAACCTCCCGCCCTCGACGGCAGGACCCGGCGGCCCGGTTACGGACGAATCGTGAACCCGCGGCCGAGGCCGGCGATCATGACCGTGCTGGTGTTCACCGCATTCGGGTTGTTGTGCGGGATCGCCGGCGCCGCCGCGTTGTGGTGGTTCGCCTCGCAGCCGTTCGACTTCTACACCGCCGGCTACCAGCCGCTCGACTTCGCATCCGTCCGCATCGATTCCCCCTCCGCCTACGGGTACATGACGGCGGTGGTCCTCGGCGGGGTTGCGCTCGGAGCACTGGGCGGTGCACTCGTTCACCGGGCCGGGTGGGTTCTCACCCGGCGTGCACCGCGGTAGCGGATGCAGAAGACCACCTGTCCTCGGGCACAGCCACACCTTCAGGATTTCGAGCCCACCTCTCTCTCGCACGGTGCGTTACTGTGGCCCCCATGCTGACCATTCGTCGAAAGAATGACTCCGCCTGCTGAGTCCGGCGGCGCACTCGACCGCGCCGTGATGACCGAGCGGCTCACCACCGAGTTCGCCGACCGCATCGCGGTCTACCGCGACCTGCTCCGCCGCCTCGTCGTCACCGGCGAACCCTCCCCTCCCGATCCGGCGGCCGTCGAGACCCGCCCGGTCGAGGGGCCGTCGTTGACGACTGCGCACCTGCGGATCCACGTCCAGCACAGTTATCAGGACGCCGACGAGTTGGGATCCTTCCCACCGGGCATGGAGCCGGTCTGCCTGCGAATCCACGTGCAGGGCTACTGCGACCGGTACCCCGATCGCCGAGCGGCCGGCTCCGACCTGGTCCACGCCGTCCCCGCCACCGAAGCCGAAGCCTGGGCACGTGCCCTGCTCGGCCGACAGTGGTCGGACTACGCGTACGAAGTGATCCGCCGCCCCGACGTGGACAACCGCATGCGCACCCACATGATGTACACCCAGCCCCTCTTCGTGGTGTTCCTGACCTCGGACGGCACCCCGGTGCTGGCCCCGGACAACATCGCCTGGCACCGGGTGTGGCCGAAAGTCGTCGACGCCCGCAAACTCGAGCCGGATCCGTCGTCGAGCGCACTGCGCGCACATATCGCCCGGTTCGGCCCGTACGCCCCGACCGAAGGAATCCGCCATCCCGACACCGAACCCGACGGTGGCTGGCGACTCGAGCTCACCGGCCTGTCCCTCGACGAGCTCACCGACACCGCGGCCGCAACCGTACGCGCGCTGCGCGACGGGATCCGGGTCCGCGGCGCGATCGACAAACAGTTCCGCCCGGTGCGACTGCATGTCGAGCACGACCGCGTGGTGGTGCACTTCCGGTGGGCGCGCAACCCCAACATCTTCGCCCTGGCCATGCGTCCACCCCAGACCGGCCACGATCTTGCGGGTCCACCGTGGCACACCCCCGCCGCTGTCGCCGCCACGGTGATAGCGGGGTGGCAGGAGGAGCTGTGCACCGGCCTGCTGGTTCGCGGCACCCGACGCCGCGAAGGCCGGACCATCCACATCTCGGGTCCGCGCACACCCACAGGCCGGCAGGAGTATTGGGTCGGCACGGTCCCGCTGCACGAGCGGTCCGGGGCATGGCTCGCCCGCGCCGGCCTCGACATCGACCGCCCGCTCGGATGGAAGAACACCGGCGTTCTCGCGGCGTGGGTGCAGGCATTCGTCAACAACCGTCAGGCCCGACCGTTCGTCGGGCACGCCGCGGCCTACTGGTCGGACGAGACCACCGCCCATCTCGAGGTGCTCGACACCGTGCCCGGCACCCCCGACACCGTCACCGCGCAACTCCTACACCGCCTCACCCACATGCTCGCGGACCTCGGCGCGGAGACAATCACGACTTCTTTCGAGAACGAGCATCTCGCCGACCTCGGCTACATGAACCATCCCGAGGAGCCTGGGATGATCCTCGATGTCACCACCATGCCGTGAACACCCGGTAGAAGCGCGTGACACCCTGGCCGCGACCACCGGACCCTGACTCCGACCTTCCCCATGATGGCGAGACGGCCCCGGCGCGAACGTGTAGACCATGCTCTACCCCCTGTGGAATGCGGCCATCTATCACTGAAGCTCACAGACACAGTCGAGGCAGCACTCCCGCGTGATGTTCGAGAACGATCGATTATGGAACAGGGCGCCACATGGCACTCACCGTCGGTCTTCGGCGCCCTGGCGGCAAATTTGCGGAAGATATCGACACATGGCTGCACGATCTGCAGATATCGACAACTACCACTGCGCCGTCCAACATGATCTTTGATCATCTGTCGATGTTGATCGAACTGGGAGGCGTCGTGATCCTTGTCCACCTTGCCTCCTCATGGCCTGCTGTCGCCCGCGGAGAAGCCGACGCCGCCGATGTCACCCTCGGCAACTGGGCTGGCATCGCCGACGACAAGCTCGAGTCCCATGCCGACGCCGTCCTCGGCATCTACAAGAACGAGGTCGTCACCGCCTTCGACATCACCGGCTGGCGTCGGCTGACCGACGGAAACGACGCCGGACGGATCGCGTTCACCGGTCACCCCTCCCGCCGGTGGGAACATCTGATCGGCACTCCGAATCCGGGAACGCCATGGACGAAGGGCATGGCCCGGCCGGTCCAGTACCTCGACACCCGGATCCTGACAGTCGGGGACGTCGATGTCGACCCCCTCGACGACGGCCTGGATCGTCGCGCCGTCGTCGGCGGCTACGCCCTCACCGTCCATGCCGACGGAAACGCCACGGTCGGTGTGCCGTTCGGCAAGCATGTCACCGTCGTACCGGGCCCTCGCACCGAACAGGACTGGGAGCTGGTGGACGTGCACGACGATGCGGTGTTCCGTACCGCCTTCGACCAGGTCGCGCGCGAGGACTGGGACCAGCTCTCGGCCCTGCTCGACCGCATCGAAAACCACGACGGTCCGCTGTACGAGATCGTCGGCGGCAAGGACGATTCGGGAATCGAGCAGTGGCCGTACGCCGAGGACAGCCCCGTCATCGCGGACCTGCGCTGGCTACTTCGCCAGGCCGGGCTGATCCTGCACTTCCAGCCCGAGGGGTGGCAGCTCGATGATGCCGCCACCGCTTCGGCCGAGGACTGTGTGCGCGCGTTGTCCCGCATGGCGCGTGCCGACCACTGGAGCGAAGGTGCGTTTGCTCGGTGTTTCGAGGAACCGGATTCGGTGGGCAGGGTGGTTCTGCGGCGTGCACTCGAACTCAAAGAATGATCACGCGCGTCGCGTACCGGGGCGCGACCGTCGGATTTGTTGCCTCCGTGCCCTCCTGGATTCGTGCGCGCCGGGTGGCACACGGGGGTCGAGCGCGCTATCGGCATCCGCAGGGGTGGCTCAGGCACTGGTGTTGTAGGCGGTGCGAGCGGCGTGGACCAGATCCCGGACGGCGCCGGAGGAGGTGTGGTCGAGGTTCAGCGGCGGTGCCCACTGCCCGATGACGGCCGGTTCGACGGCGGCCGGGTGCGGGTGTTCGCACCACGACAGTCGCAGGTGGGTGTGCATCCAGGCGGTGAGCCGGGCCTCGTCCTCGGGAATGAGCACCACCCGGTCGGTGCGTTCGGTGCGGTAGTGCTGTTCGGGGAGCAGCAGGCCGGCGAGGGTGCGGCGCAGTGTGGAGCTGCCGCTGCGTCGCAGATGGTTGCTGATGATCCGGCGTCGCAGGTTCGAGGCGATCCCGACATACAGCAACCGCAGATTCTCCCCGTCGGGATGGTCCGGTCCGGGCAGCTGCGGCAGCACCGCCGGGGCGGCCCACCACGCATACAGCCCTGCCGTTTTCGGCAGTGTGGTCAGCTCGTCGAGAGTGTGGGTGGCGGTGCCCAGTGCGGTGATCGCGGCTTCCGGGTCGAGGGTGTCGAGGTCGGTCATCGGGTGTGGTCTTTCGTTTCGGGCCGGACAGGGCACGTGCCTCAGGTCGTGCAGGTCGTGCAGGTCGGGGTGGCGTGCGGTAGTCGGGCGGGGCGTCACCAGGTGAGGGAGCGGGCGATCTGCGCGATCGCCGCGTCGAAGCGTTCGCGGCCGCCGGGGGAGTTCAATCCGCGGGCCGAGCAGTGCGGGATCGTGCCGGGCAGGACGTAGAGGTCGCGGCCGATGCCGGCGCGGGCCCAGCCGTCGCGGGCCGCTGCGCCGAGCAGCAGCACCTGCTCGAGGTTCGGGCACAGCTCGACGACCTGCCGGGTCCACCGCACCGCCCGGGTGCGTTCGGCGGCGGTCGAACCACCGTTTCTGACCCCGGCCACCGGGAACGGCACCACGTTCCAGTGCACGACCTGCGACCACGGCACACCGTGGCGGGCGTAGGCCTCGCGGCAGTTGCGGGCGGTGCGATCGTCGTTGTCCAGACTCAACAGCCCGGAGCCGGTGCCCGCCTCGGCCTTGGTGGACGGATTGTCGAGCAGCACCAACACCCGCGCGTCGATGCCGCCCTGGTCGGGATCGACGTAGGGGACATGCCCGTGCGGCAGGTTCATCGACTCGGCGATCCGGTCGGCCAGATCGTTGAGCGGCTTGACGTGCGGTTCACGAATGCGGGCCATCTTCGCGGCGACCACCGCGGGGTCGGCGTTGCGTCCGTTCGGCATGCGACAGACGATGACACACCGGGCCGACAACCATTCGTCCGGAACAACGAAGATGCCCCCTCCCCTCTTGTCGGCGGGCACGAAACCCTCCGAAGCGTTCGCTGGTGGGGAGCTCCGGGGATGCGCACTGGTGGCGTGGGTTCTTCCGTTCCGCGGGTTCGCCGCACCGCCGCGCTTGCCCGTGCTCCGGGTCCACGTCCTTCGGCCCGGCATGTGCGGATGAACTTCCGGTGGTGGGTGTTTTGTCCGGTGTGCGAGCCAGTACCTTCATCAGGGTCGGGGTGGACATATCGGCGCAACAGTAGATCGCAGAGGGCGGTAATGAAGAGTCGTCGCATCGTATTGGTCGGTGCAGCAGTGTCGTGCTTGCTGGCTGGTTGCAGTGACAGCGGATCGGACCAGGTGACGACCGTGACGGTCACGGCTCCGGTGGCGGGCGGGAGCGCCGGCACCGGTTCCGGTGCCACGGTCGAGGCGATGCCTGCTGCCGAGGATCTGACCCCCCGGGGCAACGCCGTCGGCACCGTCGGCGAACCGCTCACGAGTGGTTGCGTCGGGCAGGTGTGTGACCTGACGGTGACCGTGACCGGCATCGAGGTGAATCCGGCCAATTGCGATGTCTATGGCGACGGTCAGGTCGTGGCCGTGCGCCACACGATCGTGACCGGCCCGAATCTGCCTGCTCAGGTGTGGGATCCGATGGGCACCAGTAGCTGGATGGCCGTCGACGAACACGGCACCGTGAACTCGAAGATCACCGGAGGCTGGGTGGGATGCGGCGACAGCGCGGACGAATTGATGCCCAACTCGACGTATCACCTGACCACCCCGCTCAACGTGCCCGCGACGCACACCACCTTGATCTGGCGTCCGATCAACTCCGGTAGAGATTTGATCGCTGCCCGAGGCCTCGAGTTCTCGCTCTCGCCCTCGCAATGACCCGGGCCGAACGAAACCGGGACGACCCCGCCCCCTACGGACCGAGGTGCCTCGGCCGAGCGACGATCCCTGGTCGGTAGGTGCGCCCGATTGCGGGGGTCAGGTGATCAGGCCGGCGCGGAAGGCGGCGAGGGCGGCCTCGACGCGGTTGCGGGTGCCGAGCTTGTGAAACACCGCCGAAAGGTGGGTCTTGACGGTGGTTTCGCTGAGAAACAGCCGGCCGGCGATGTCGGCGTTGGACGCCCCGGTGGCCAACACCTCCAGGACGTCACGCTCCCGCTCGGACAACACCCCTAGGGTGTCCGGGTCCGGCACCGGGGTGGCGCCCGGGCGGGCGGCGACGATCCGGCGCAGTGACTCTTCGCTGAACAAGGTGTTGCCGGCGGCGACGGCGCGCACCGACTGATGGAAGGTGTGCGGGGGTTCGTCCTTGCTCAAGAAACTGTGCGCCCCGGCTGCCACGGCCTGGACGACCAGGTCGTCGACGTCCATCGCGGTCATCGCGATCACCTTCGGCGGCCGGGGCAGGCCCATCAGCTGACGGGTGGCGTCGAGGCCGCCGACCCGGCGCATCTTCAGATCCATCAGCACCACCTGCGGCGCGTACCGGTGCACTGCGCCCGGGACTCGGTCGCCGTCGTCGACGTCGGCGATGACGGCGATGTCGTCGGTGGCGGCGAAGATGTCGCTCACACCGCGGCGGACGAAGGGGTCGTCGTCGACGACCAGGACGGTGATCGGTGCGGCGGCAGTCATGGCGGGCCCAGCGTAGACCGCGGCACGGACACCGCGGACACGGTGGGCCGCACGGTGCCCCGGCGGTCAGGCGAACCAGGGCAGCCAGCAGGACACCACGAAATCGGTGCCGTCCACCCCGGCATGAAGGGTGCCGCCGATCTGGTGGGCCTGCTCGGCCAGGCCGGTCAGGCCGGCACCGGAGCCGGTCGGCACGGCCGGCGGTCGGGTGCTGAGCCGGTTGCGGACCTCGATGCGAAGCCCGTCGGGTTCGGCACCGGTGACGGTGATCCGCACCGTCTGATCGTGGGCGTACTTCTGGGCGTTGGTCAGTGCCTCCTGCACCACCCGATAGGTCACGTGCCCGGAGACGGTGCCCACGTCCCCGGGACGCAGATCGAGGAACACGGTGGTGTGCAGCCCGGCCGCTCTAGCCGAGTGCACCAGGTCAGCGACCGCGTCGATGCCCTGATGCCCGCTCGGACGTGCGGCGCCGGCGCTCCCGCGCAGGACCCCGACGATGTGCTTGAGCTCGTCGAGCGCGTCGTGGGCGGTGCTGCGGATCATCGAGGCGGTGTTGGCGATCTTCTCCGGGTTGTCGGCGCCGCCGACCTGCAGCGCGCCGGCGAACAGCGAGATCCGGCTCAGGCCGGCGGCGAGGGTGTCGTGCATGTCGCGGGCGATGCGGGTGCGTTCTTCGGTGCGGATCATCTCGTCGTGCAGTGCCCGGGTCTGTGCGGTGGCCTGGTCGCGGCCGTGCTCGGCGGCGGCCAGCTGGGTGCGGGTGCGTTTGACCAGCGCGAGCGCGACGACAATCGCCACCAGCAGCGCCGCCGCCAGCCACGGGATCCACCACGCGAGCTCCCACATCGGTTTCGGCTGCCCCGGGTCGGGCTTCTGTTCCATGCTCAGCACGGAGTTGTCGCGGGTGCGGTGCGCGTCGTAGGTCAGCGAGATCGCACATGCGAGGTACACCGCGCCGACCGCGGCGGCCAGGCGAGGACGGTTGCGGTCGGTCTTGGCCAGCGCGTAGAGCGCGATCAGTGCGGCGGTGGCATCGGTGGACCACGCCAGCGGTCCGGCCACCGCCACGGCGAGCACCGGCCAGGGGTGCTCGTGCCGCCACACCAGGGCCGCGGCCGCCACCAGATTCACCACGAACCCGAGCGTGTAGTTCCACGCCGGCACGGTGCCCGAATCCTGCGACAGCGCGAACGCGGCCAGGGTGCAGAACGCGCTCAGCGTCACCGCGCCGGTGGTCCAGGCCCGGCGGATCCAGACGGGGCGGCGCAGGTGCCGGGTCGAGGTGGCCATCACCTCGTGCACGCTACGCAACCACCGCACCGGTCCGGGATCGGCCGAACGGACCGGACCCCGCGCCCGTCTCCGACCGAAAGGAGGAGACGGTCCGGCCGAAAGGAGGAGACGGTCCGGCCGATCGGACGAGGCGCCGGGACACACCGTTTGGGTGTGCTGGACACACCGGCGGCCCAGCGATCCCCCTCGCCGTGTCGCCCCCCCGTGTCCCTTTGTCATTGAAGGAGAAGCGAGATGACCGATCCCGGCGCGTACCCGAACCCCGGCCAGCATCCGACCCCGCACGAGCAGCCGCGCAAGAAGCGCCGGCGCTGGCCCTGGCTCGTGATCGGGGTGCCGGTGCTGCTGTTCGGTGCCTGCGGGGTCGCGGTGGTCTCGAGCGTGGATGGGGGCAACGACACCACCGTCACCACCGACCCCGCTGAGGGGGACGCCAACGGTGGTGCGGAGGACGCGGATCGGGGCCCCGACTTCCCCGGCAAGCTGGACCACGACACCGCCGCCGCGGCGGGAGCGACGATCACCCGCGACGAGCTCGCCTACACCGTGAGCCCGCTCGAGGCCGTCGACACCGTCCTCGGCAGCTACCTGTGCAGCACGGTGACCATCGACAACGTCGGCACCACCCAGAACGACTTCAACGGCTACACCGACTGGAGCCTGCAGGACACCGGCGGCGCCATCCGCGACGCCACCTTCGGCCCCGACCGGCCCATGCTCAACTCCGGGCAGATCGCCCCCGGGGGGCGCGCCACCGGCAGCGTCTGCTTCGACGACCGCACCGGCGCCGCCGCGGGCACCTACGTGGTGCTGTTCGAAGACACCTTCTCCCTGTCCACCGACCGTCTGGCCTGGATCAACGCCCTGTGACCCACCAGGACACGGCAGCATCGATGTGCGACCGGACCTGCCTGCGACGGCGCCGGCGGTGACGCATCCGGCGCTCACGCACCCGGATATGCTGCGGCGCAACGGTCGATACGCCCGAACAAAGGTCGGATCCGTGGCCGAGGTCGGGAAGGGCTGACGCTGCACCGGCTCCTGCGCTGGTGGCGGCTCCCGGCGCCCCCGGTGCGGCGAGAGTCGACGCAGGGCTGGTGACGGCCCGGAGCGACTACGCGCTCGTCGGCGAGCCCCGCACAGGGCACCCGGTTGCTGTGACCAGCGGTAACCCTGTAACAGACCGATCGGTTCGTGCGACACCCGAGTCGATCGACTTTCGCAGAACGGACAACGGCATGAACCAACCCGCCGGCTGGTATCCCGATCCCGGGGACCCCAGCCTGGTGCGGTACTGGGACGGCACCGGGTGGAGCCCTCGGACAGCACCGAAGTTCTCCACCCCTCCACCTCCCCCACGCCGGCCGCAACCGACCGAGAAGCAGGCGAAGAACTCCAAGCTGCTCATGGCGGGTCTCGCCGTACTCGGGGTGGTGGGCCTGGTGGTGGCCGTGGCGGTCGGTGGAGCGAACTCGGACGAGGACGGCTCGACCACCGTGGCCGCCCCCTCGACCACGTCGGCGAGGGCCACGGCGACGTCGACGACCCGGTCGGCGGCGCAGATCCAAGCCTCGGAGCAGGCCGCGGCAGCGGCGGCGAGCAGAGCCGCGGCCGCCGCAGCGGCCGAGGCCGAGCGCAAGAACCCGGCCGCGTACGAACAGTTGAACACCCGGGACTTCGCGTTGATCGCCCGGGATTCGGCGGCGGCGCAGGGCCGCAAGATCGTGCTCTACGGCTACGTCAGCCAGTTCGATTCCGCAACGGGGACAAACCAGTTCCGAGCGAGCGTGGACTCGCAGCCGCTCGGATCGTGGTACGAGTACGACCACAACGTGGTGATCAAGGCCAGCGACCGCGGCCTCGTGGCGAACGTGGTCGAAGACGACCTGATCACCATGTGGGTCGAGGTCGACGAGCCGCTGACCTACGACACCACGCTCGGTGGTTCGACCACCGTGCCGAGCTTCCGGCTGAACATGATCCAAGTAGCCGGCTCGAAGTAGGTCCGTCAACAACGACGCGCCCCCACTCGAGGAAACAGAGCGGGGGCGCGTCTGCTGTAGCGACACCACGGGATGCCCCTTCCAATGGGCGTCGACGAAAACGCGACGAGCATTCCACCGGCCGACCCCAGGGGCTCCCTCAGGATCCGCTCGATTCCGAATCCGGCTCGACGACTGCCGATTCGCCGGTATCCGGGCCCCGAGGACACCGCTGGGTCCTACCTCCGGCGCCGGAATATCGTGGCGACTTCACGCACAGGCCGCGGGACCGCCGAGCTGGTCGACGATGTGGTCTTTCCTGGGTGTGCAATGAGAAGATGGTCCATTCGGAGAATTAACTATTTCCGTATATTGCAGAATTCGATACGCTGACCTGAGGAGCTCTGCGTCCACACCGCAGATGCCGGGCGCGAGTGCCCACCCCGGCAAGGGTCAGCTCGCCTCGGTCGAGCCCGATGTCGCGGACGCGGCGCGCACCTCGCGCAGTTCGGCGCGCAGTTCGTCGGCGCGTTCGCGGGCGGCGTCGACCTGGGCGCGGGCCGCGGCGGTCTCGGCGCGAGCGGCCGCCAGGTCGGCACGCACGGCCTCGGTGCGATCCCGCTCGGCGGCGGCGTCGGCGCGGGCGGCGGCCAGGTCGGCGTCGAGCCGGCCGACGGTGGCGGTGACCTGCTCGGCGGCGGCCCGGAGCCGGGCGAGCTGGTCGCGCTGCTGTTCGACGAGGGCCTCGAGGTCGGCGGTTCGCCGACGGTGCGCCGCCTCCGACTCCTCGACCCGGGTCGTCCACGCGTCCAGGGCTGCGGCGTGGTCGGCGTGCAGGCGGTCGAGTTCGTCCCGGTGCTCGCGGCGGGCCGCGGCAAGTTGCGTGGCGGCGTCGTCGGCCTGCGCGAGCGCGGCGGCCGCGGCCGCATCAGCGTCGGCGCGTTCGTCCAGGGCGGCGTCGAGTTGCTCACGCAGCCGGGCGATCTCGGCGCCGGCGTCGGCGCGGACCTTGTCGGCGTCGGCCTGGACCCGGCGCAGGTGCGCATCGAGCGCGGCCGGATCGGCCAGCAGCGCGGTGGCCGCGGTGATCGACTGAGCCACCTCGGTCAGGCGCGCGAGCGCGGTTTGGGTTTCCTGCCGCAGCCGCGGGACCGCGTCGGCCAGGGTGGTCACGGCTTGGGCCGGATCGGTCGGGGTGGCCGCCTCGAGTCGCTCCGCGCGGGCCTGCTCCTTCTGCCGTTGCCGCCAGGCCCGGACCCGGTCCGCGTCCGAGGCGTACTCCCGGCGCCGCCCTCCCCTACCGCTCTCGGTCATCGCCCGCCCTCCCGATCGCGTCCTGAGTCCCCGATCGATGCTACCCCGCACGTATCGTTTCGTACGTAACATAATACGTACGAACGATTGGGTTGCCCGACCCGATGCCGGGTCGGGGAGCCGGCGGTCGGTGTCGGTTCTCAACCGATCTGGCGGGTTCTCACATATATGGCGGGCGGGGGCGGAGTACTCGTCAGATATGGCGGAGAAGCCCCCGACCACCCACACAACGACCAGGCGTAACGACACCCCGGGTCCGGCTACCGGCACCACGGCAGGCCGCAAGGCGACCAGAAATCCGCCAAATCCGATGAGAAGAATCAACCGACGTTGCATCCAGGACAAGTGGCGAAACGCAGGTCAACCCAACGAGCTCCGCCACTTCGGATGAGAAACCCCAGTCGGTTCTCGCCAGGGCCAGCGCGTTTCTTACCGGACCGGCGCCGGTTTGGCACGTTTCTCACGGAGGTGGCGGAGATGATGCCTCGGTGCCGGGACATGCAGAGGAGGGCTGCTGTGCCGGCGGGGGTCGAGACGGTGCCCATGGCCGAGAGCGGTGTGGAGCGAGGGGTGCCGTGGGTAGTGGCTGCCGGCGGCGGCCGACGAGCCGGTTCGGTCGGGGCGCTCGCACCCGTCGCATCGCCGGGCAGCGGAGCTTTCCGGGCTGGTGCCGGCCGGCGCCGGGCCGGCAGAGCGGGTTCGAATCGGGGTCGAGCGGGATCATCTGGTGGCGTGGGATTTCGAGGCTCGGTGGTCGGGCCTCGGGTCGCAGCCGTGGTGGCTGGCTGTGGGACGCGCGAGGGCGACCGCACCATGCCGTCCTGCCCGCATCCCCCGCTGCGGAGCCGAGGCCGGTGGCGACCCGGCGGCGCGAGGTGGGCACCACTCCGACGGCCGTGGAGAGACGGCGCGGAGCCGGCCCAGCGGGGACTCCTGTGGGGCCATGTCGCCGGTCCTGTCCCCCCGCTGTGGAGGGGAGCTCTCGTGGCGGCTCCGGCGGTGGGCGCGGCCGGACCGCCCGCTCCCCTTGTCGGACACGAACTCCCCCACCTCACCCACCGGATCCACTCCGTGCCGTGTGGTGCCGAGGGGGTGCGCCTACTGCGGGGTGCGGTCGTCGAGTTCGAGGGCGACCGCGCGGGTGAGGGCGTCCTCGGCGGGGAGCGCGGCCTGCTCGGCGGGGGTGAGGTCGTAGCGGGAGACGGCGATCGGCTGGGTGGTGCCGGCCAGGGCGTACCGGACGACGGACTCGTTCTTGTCGGCGACCAGCAGCATCCCGACCGTGGGCTGGTGCTGCGGTCGCCGCAGCCGGTCCTCGACCAGGGTGACGTAGAAGCCGAGCTGGCCGGCGTCGCGCGGGTCGAATTTGGTGGTCTTGAGTTCGATGACCACGTACCGGAGTTGCTCGACGTGGAAGAACAGCAGGTCGACGAAGAAGTCGTCGCCTTCGACCTCGAAGTGGACCTGGCGGCCGACGAACGCGAACCCGGGTCCGAGCTCGCGCAGGGTGTCGATGATGCGCTCGACGAGTCGATCCTCGAGCTCTCGCTCGACGGCGTCGCCGTCGATGGCGAGGAACTCGAGGGTGAACGGATCCTTGGTGATCTGCTGCGCGAGCTCGGAATCGGGGCGCTCGAGCGCGTGCGGGAAGTTGGACGGGGCCGCGCCCTCCCGCAGGTGCAGCCCGGTGGTGATCTGGTGGGCCAGCACGGGCCGGCTCCAGCCGTGGGCAAGGTCCTTGGCGCTGTACCAGTCGCGCAACTCGGCGTCGTCGAGCTTTTCGAGCAACTCGATGACATGCCCCCAGGGCAATTGGCCAACGGGTCGTTGACCGATTGCCTCGGGGTCGGGCCACGCCTCGGCGAACCGGCGCATGTACTTGAGGTTGGCCGGGGAGAACCCCTTCACCGTGGGGAACTCGGCGCGCAGATCCGCCGAGAGCCGGGCCAGGACCTTGCTGCCCCAGGGGGCTGTCTTCTGTCGCTCGATGATCGTCGCACCGATCTGCCAGTAGAGCCGGAGCAGTTCGGTGTTCACCCGGCGCTGGGCGATGTAGCGCGCCTCGTGCACGAGCCGCTTGATGCTCTCGAGTGTGGCGGCGTAGTCGGTCGGGACGAGGGAGGACATTCCTCGACGCTAGTGGACCTCGCCGCCCCCGCCACGGCACCTCCCCGGGGGCGGCGGAACGGCTCGCCCGGACCCGGCGGGTGGCGGGCCTGTCGGCCCGCGCCGTCGACCAGGTGCTCCGCACGCTCGGCGAGCCGGCCGCCGAGCGCGGCCGGCGCGACGACGAGCTCGAGGACCTGCACCGGCGCCTGCTCCCCTCGATTCAGGACCCGTCCCGGCGCGGTAGCCTCCAGGCCGCGGTCGGGTGACCCGGCTCGACCGCTTCGGCGCCCCCACCGTCGTGGTCGGACACTGCGGCGAGGTCCTTCAGGAGGGGTGTCCTCCCCGTCGTGCGGTGCGCCCGTCCGACCGGCGCCCTCGTGGACGACCTCCCCCATGCCACGGTGGTCCGACGCGGCGCCCTGCGGTCCTGCCGAGAAGACGAGGCCCCCCGGTCCGACAGCCGCGGCCCGCGGACGCATCGGTGCGCCGAAAGGCGCCGGACCCGGTCGAGTACTCGGGGTCCTCTGCTGCTCTCCGGTACGGCCGCCGGCCACGAGAGGCGACGAGACCGGAACAGCGAGACCGGGCGCCGCGCAGCCGGCTCGGTGTCCGCGCCGGTGGTAGCTGCTCCTCGTGTGGTCCTCGTCGTGGTCGGCGTGGGATCCGGGGTCAGCTCGCCTCGCGGTGGGTGCGGTCCAGGATGCTGTCGTTGACCGCGGCCGCCAGCGTGGCCTGGTGTTCGTAGTCGTCGATCCACTCGAGCACGGCGCCGGGACCGTCCACCCCGACCGTGATCCCGATCCGGGGACGGGTGTCGATCCTCAGATGCACGAAGGGTGAGTCCTGCCCCGGCTGGCGGGTGGTACGTAGGAGGCGGCGCAATGCGGCGGCGCCGGCGATCACGGCGTCGACTTCGGTGGCGGCGGTGCCGGAAGCCTGCGCGACGGCCGGATCGCAGGTGACAGTCCAGGTGTGCACGAGCGCGTCCTCCTTCTGGTCGGTACTGCTTCGGTGCACGCCAGTGTGCCCGGCCGCCCCGGCCGCGACCGGGGCGCACACAGGCGGTAGGGCCGGTTCTGTGGAGAACCGGCCCTACTGTGGATAACTCACTGTGGACAATTCGCTGGAGGGGTCAGCGGCCACCGCCCTGGGCGAGGGCCTTCTCGTCGGCCGGGAGCAGCACCGACCGGGCCACCTGCACCGTGCGGGCCAGCTCGGCGACGAACGCGGTGTGTCCGGCTTTGTCGAAGAACCGGAAGGTCAGCGGACCGGCCTCGACGTCGACCCAGTGGACGTGACGGCGACGCTGCGAATCGAACGCTCCACCGGCGGTGACTTTGGAGGTGGGGACCTGGGACCAGTTCACCGTCACCAGATGCTCGTCGGTCGTGAAGCGGTCCGGGCGCAGCAGGAACTGCTCGGGCAGTGCCATAAGAAACCCGCCGGTGGCGGGGCGGCGCAGCACCGCAACCAGGCCCCGGGCGACCGCCGGGTCGGTGAAGACCATCCGCACCGCGCCGATGGTGGCGAACACCGCCGCGGCTGCGGTCAGGGCGCTGGTCACATCCAGCCGCACCTGCTGCGACGCTCCGGCGATCATGATGGTGGTGCGGGTGGTCAGGCTCGGAAAGCTCGGGGTCTGCGACGGGGTCATGGCGACCTTCCTGCTGGAGGTGAGAACCGGCGCGGGTCCGCCTGTTCTTTTGCCCTTCTGGCAGGGAGAATTTGGACCGGCATGAGGGCCGTGGAGTGCAACTTCTGGGACGGAAAAATCTCGCCGGAGCGCAGCGGAGAAGAGAATTTTCCGGGCCGTCAGGCCGCGTAGCGCCCAGGGGTTGCGCGTAGCGGACCGCCGGTCAAAATCGGAAGGCCAGAAGGGCAAAATCAGGCTCTTTTTTGCAGGGCGGAGCGCAGCGGAGCTCGATTCGGTGTGCGCCGCAGGCGCACCAAGGACCGCGCACGATGTCGACGGCACTGCAGGGCCTCGAGACTCGTGGCCACATCTCCTCTGGGATGGCCCCTCGATGGCCCGATGCCCCGCTCGGGTGAGATGGCATTCGACGTGGCTGCGGGCGGGTCTCGAATCCTCGCTGCGGAATCCCACGGCGAGTGGCGGGCTCGTGGCAGATCCGCCCTCGTGGTGAGACACGCCCGATTTCACCCGGGTCAACGGATCACCCATGACCGCGGCGCCGGCGTGCTCGAGCCGTTGCGCCGACGGCGCAGCCGGTCGGCCCTCTCCCCTGTGGTGTGCCGGTGCCGCGCAGGTGTGTCGACCGGGTGACAGCCCGGCGGCAGATTCTGCCATGGGGCGGGCGGGCGTAGCCGAGCAAGGCGGGCTGCCGGGCTGTACGTTCCGGGAAATGCGCAGCCGGAGGGAGATTCCGGTCGGGCCGCGGCATACGGAGCCTGAGAGGATCCGCACCGGGCGTTATAGCGCTACAACGCCTCAATTCGGCGCCGGGAAGCGGCCACGGTTCGCCGGGCCCGCCACCGCGACGAACCTGCCGGAGCTGGGCCCTGTCGAGGACACCGTCACCGCGGCCGCAGCGGACGCGGCTTGCTGCGGGCGCGGCGGACGGGTGTCCGCGTGCCGTTCTCCATCGCGGCGCGGATCGAGCAGTTCCACGAACTGCGACGAACGAGGTCACGAACTCGAAAGAGGTCATGGCCTCGTATTCGTTGATCGATCGGACGGGCGATCCGACTCTGACCGGTGCACCGGTTCGATCTTTGCCGTGTTGCAATAGGGCGGTGATGACCCTGACACAGCACTGGTGGCCGTACTTCTAGCGGCCTTGTGAACTGTGTTGTCCGGCCGCCTTCTCCGCGGTCGATGACGCTCACGTCTCTGCACGACAGTGATACCGGTCGGCGGGTGAGGCGGTCTCGATCCGAGAGGAACCACCCGTGACCCACAACGGCGATACTGCCCACGCGACAGGTATCGGCGAGATGCTGATCAGCTCCCGTTCGCTGGACGAGTACCGGTCGATGTTCCACCTCACCGACGAGGACCTGTCCCGGAAAATCCTGGACTGTCCTGGCGGCGCCGCGGGGTTCACCAGCGCAGTGAACCGCCTCGGCGGCGACGTGACGGCCTGCGATAGGGCCTACTTCGACCGCGACACCGAACAACTCGCCGTCGTTGCGGCAGCTGAAACCGAACGTGGGAACCGGTACATCCGAGCCCACACGGAGCACTTCGACTGGGCGTTCTTCGCCGACCCCGACCAGCATGCACGCGTGCGCCGGCATGCGGTCCAGGAATTCGCCGCCGATATCCGCCTGAATCCGCGCCACTACGTCGCCGGGCGATTGCCGTCCTTGCCGTTCCCCGATGCCGCTTTCGATCTCGTACTCAGCTCACACCTGCTGTTCAGTTATTCCGACCGCCTCGACCACACCTTCCACCTCGACGCGATCCGCGAACTGATGCGGGTCGCCCGCGGTGACCTGCGGGTCTTTCCGCTCGTGGCCTCAGGATCGTCGGTTCGCTATCCGCGCCTGGACGATCTCCTCACCGACCTTCGGAACCACGACATCGCCGGTGAAGTCGTCGAGGTCGGCTATCGGTTCCAAAGGGGTGCTCACCACATGCTGGTGTGCCGCCACATCGCCTCACACGGTTCGGTGGCTGCAGGTTCTGTCTGAGCGCACTCACATCTCGGCCAGAAAGTCCGCAGGGTGGGCCCTCGCCGAGCAGGACGGGTAATGCTCTGGAGCATTCCGGGAAAGCTCTGCATCGCCTCCGCCGAAAGTGCTGCTGACCAGGTATCGCGAACCGCACGGATCCGGCCTTCTCGGGCGGGCGCGCGCCGGTTCCGCTGGGGACGGCGGCGAGCGTACCGACGTCACCGGCAGCACCGAGGCACGCTGCGGGTGGCCGCACCGAGGAGTGCAGATCCGGCCGGGGTTACAGGTCGAACAGCGAGAATTGGTCGGCCTGGGCCTGGGCTTCGGTGTCGCGGCGGTGCCGGTCGGCCATGGCGCGGGCGAGGTCTTCGGTGCAGCCGAGTTCGGTGGCGACCTCGCTCCAGTCGTGGCCGTCGTGGCGCAGCTGCCACGCCCACTGGTGCAGCTGTTCGTCGGTCTCCATGCCGGGCGCCCCCTCGATGACCGGGGGCGCTCTCGCCCCTCAACTCGTGAGCTGCCGCGACCGTAACCGAGGCGGCACCGGTTCTCGGGTAGGCGCGCCGAGCAGGCTCCGACCAGGTAGGAGCCGTGCGTGGGTCGCGCCGGCAGGACCGGCCACGGCGCGCAGCGCGCCCGCGACGGCGTCGACGGACAGCCGATCCGGACCGGGCAGGTCGCGAAGCACCGGCCGATGCGGGGCGGGCTGGGGGTGACCGGCGGCGGATCGTGGCGGCCTTCGCCCGCACACCGCCGATCCGGCAGACTCCCTTGTTCACCGCCCCGATCGCCGGTCGCCGGCACCGGCAGGTCCCCCGGCCGGTTGCCGGCCGCGGTGGCGGTACACAATGCCGGGCTCGGGGCGCGTCGCATCCTGGTCGAATCCTGCGCCCAGGACACGCAGGATCTCGCGGCGCTCACCGGCGCCCTCGCCCACATCGGGGCGCCCACGACGGTCCGGGCGAGGGTTGACCGCCGGCACGCGCACGAGTTGCGGTGGGACGGCGACCTGATCGCGTACGCCGACACCGCGGGCGGGCAGCTGCGGCGCGAGCGACTCGGTGGTCACCGCGGCGCGGTGCGGCAGAGAAGCGCGAAGGACAGCGGACCACTACCCCCCCCCCTGCCCCGCACCACGGATTCGGGAATGCCCCCGGGACCCGGGATCGGACCGTCACCGTGACACCGGCCGCAGCCCTACGCGGACCCCAAGGATGCTCGACACGACGAGGTACCAACGTTCCCGCCGCCATCTTCAGCGCGGGTCGCCGTATCCCCCGGGTAGGCCCGTGCCCCGGCGGCGGGGGGTGAAGCGCCGGGTCACGTGGGCCCGCACGTCCGAGGGGACCGTGCGCGCCCGAGAACGACACTACCCAGAACCAACTTCACCGGACTTACCGACTTCCCCGCAAAACAAGCCGTTCGGTCTGCTCCCGTTAGCATCGCTCCCCGTGACCGAGACGAGAGCAGTATCGGCTTCGAGACGCCCAGAACCCGGCCCGCCTTCCGGCGGGCGAGCAGTCGAGACGCGGACCCGCCTGTGGGCCAGTGCTTGCCGCGGTGGTGGGGATCCTGGCGTCGATCGCGATGCCGTTGCTGCCGGTGACCCAGACCGTGGCATCGATCAGCTGGCCACAGTACGAGAGCGGAACGAGCGTCTCGGCGCCGTTGGTGTCCTACGCGCCTGTCGACCTCGAGGCCACGATTCCGTGTCGGTCGGTGCAAGATCTGTCCTCGAGCGGCGGTACGGTGTTCTCCACGCTGCCGGCCGGGGCTCCCGACCGTGAGCGTTACGGGCTGATCGCCCGCGTCCGGCCCGGCGAGGACGGGCCGGCGATGTTCGAGATGATCTCGCGCAACACGATGCTGGTCTCGGCCCCGGTGGACGAGTTGTCCGGGGACTGTGCGGTCGCCGTGTCTTCGACCCCGGACCGCACCATCGCCACGGCCTCCAGCTCCACCCGGGCGGCCGGGCAGCGAAGCTCCGATCGGGATCTGCGCCCGCAGCTGGTCGGGATCTTCACCGATCTGCCCGGTCCCGCGCTCGACGGCGTCTCGGTCACAGCGACCGTCGACACCCGTTTCGCCACCTCCCCGACCGTGCTGAAGGTTGCAGCGATGGCAGTGGCGGTGCTGGCCACGAGATTGGCGTTGTGGACGCTGCACCGGCTCGACCGCGCCGACGGACGCCGCCACCGCCGGGTCCTGCCGGCGACGTGGTGGTCGTTCACCCGCATCGACGCAGCGGTGGTCGGAACGCTGTTGCTCTGGCATGTGATCGGCGCGAACACCGCCGACGACGGTTACCAGCTCGGGATGGCTCGTGCCGCGGGCGAGGCCGGGTACATGGCGAACTACTTCCGCTGGTTCGGCGTGCCCGAGGCGCCGTTCGGCACGCCCTTCTACGACGTGCTCGCCGCGATGACGCAGGTCTCGACCGCGAGCATCTGGATGCGACTGCCCGCGTTGAGTGCCGGGATCCTGTGCTGGTGGGTGCTCAGCCGTGAGGTCGCTCCGCGTCTCGGGGTGGCGCTGCGCCGCACCCGGCTTCCGCTGTGGACCGGCGCGCTGGTGTTCCTCGCTTTCTGGCTGCCGTTGAACAACGGACTGCGTCCGGAACCGATCGTGGCCACCGGGGTTCTGCTGGCCTGGTGTTCGGTCGAACGCGCGAGCGGTCTGTGGAGTCCGGGTCCGATCAACACCACCTACTGACGGAACCTACGATCGCGGACTCACACGACACAAGGAAGAGAGGGAGGTTCCGGATCCGAAGGTCCAGGACATCCCTCACCCATACCTCAGGAACCTGCGGACAGGGTGGAGCGGTTCCACAGGTGCCGGCGCAGGCGTTGCAGTCGTGGGTGGTCGCCGGTGACCGATTCCGCGGACCGGCGCAGGTAGGCCAGGATCGGGCGCGGTCCACCGTGGACGAGTGCGTACTCGTCCGCATCGGTTTCGGTGTGCTGGTTCGTCCGGAGTACTGCGGCGATCCAGGCCGCGGCGCACAGGGCCCACAGGGCGGCGCCGGCGATCAGCGCCGGATAGGGTTCGCCGGTCTGCGCGCTCACTCCGGCGAGCGTCAGGCCCACCGTGGTGACCGCGGCGCCGAGCAGGTGCAGGAGCCGGCGGACCCGCCGCTGGGCGCGGTGGCCGAGAGCGTGCCACAGCATCCCGTCGACCACTGCGAGGTCGAGCTCGTCAGCGGGTGTGTGCCGGTAGTGCAGCGTGATCCGGTCCGCCCAGGGCCGGTAGGTGGCCGAGCCGTCGCACGGCGGATACAGCCAGGACGGCAGCGGATGCGGGTCGAATCGTACGGTCGGGGCCCCGTGCTGGCCCGCGAGGCAGGCCAAGGCGGCGGTGCGGGCGCTCCACCACCGGTGGGCGTCGGCGGCGGTGGCGAACGGCCCGACGGCGCCGTTGTAGGAGTCCTCGTCGAAAAGGTCCTCGGCCGTCACGTTGTGCACCTTACGCCCGGGCCGACCGCGTCCCGCGACACATCGTGACCGTTTCCTCCCGTTTACCCCATTGCAGCCCCCGGATAAGTTATCGTCGGCCTGAACATACCGACTTCCCGGTATGTTACCGACGGTGAGGGAGGACGACGATGACTCGCGGAACGAAGACGGTAGCCCGCGCCGCCGCGGCGGCGGTGGCGGCGGTGGGTATCGGGGCCGGTCTGGCGGTGGCGGCCCCGGCGGTGGCCTCGGCGGCGCCGTGCGGGTTCTACACCGACGCCGGGCGGCACTGGTACAACCACTGCGGTGGCGGTTGGGTGAAGATCAACATCCATTGGGACAACTTCCTCGGCCCTGATCACAACGAGACCCGGTGCGTGGGACCGGGCATCACCCAGATCGGCACCCCCAGCGCGTTCCAGCGCATCGACGGAGCCTGGTACATCGGCGGCTGCTGAGCGAGCAGGACACCGGAGCGGGCGGGCCGGCGGGCCTGTCCGCATTCGATGTCGTTCCGGCCGGGCGGTCCGGTCGACACGCCCATCCGGCGCTGGCGTCCGCGCCACCCCGGCGGCCTGCAGATCGCGGCACGGGCCCGAGATTTCACCGCACTCCCGTCCTCGGCGGACGGTGTGGGTCCCCGGGGACGAGGGTGCGCTCGTGGGACGATGAGCCGGTGAGTTCAGGGCGAAACGGCAGTACGGACGAGAGTGCACGAACCCGGTCGGCGCCGACATCCGACGAGACCGAAGGGTCGTCGTCGGGGCGGGGTCTGCGTCTGTGGTTCGACAGTTGGGCGGCCCGGCCGCTGCACGACTTCCAGACCTTGGTCGGGGTGACGCTGCTGCTGGTGGTGCTCGGGCTGATGATGGTGCTCTCGTCCTCGAGCGTGGAATCGCTGCTGAGCCTGGGCTCGCCGTATGCCCGGTTCGTGCCGCAGCTGCTCTACGCCGTGGTGGGCCTGGCGATCTTCGTGGCGGTGGTGCGGCTTCCGACCACGGTGCTGCGGCGCGGCGCGCCGTGGTTTCTCGGGTTCGCCTTCGTGCTGCTGATCCTGGTGCTCATTCCCGGGATCGGCAGCGAGGTCTACGGCGCCCAGTCGTGGATCTTCATCGGGTCGGTCTCGTTCCAGCCGTCGGAGGTCGCCAAGGTCGCGTTGGTGATCTGGACCGCGCACATGGTGGCCACCGCCGCCGAGCGGCGTGTCGACGTCCACCGCGTCCTGCGGCCGATCGGGGCGGTGTCGTTCACGGTGCTGGCCATGGTGGTGCTCCAGCGTGACCTGGGGACCGCGGTGACCATCGCCATCATCGTGATGGCGGTGCTGTGGTTCGGCCGGTTCCACGCCCGCATCGTCGCAGCGATGGCGGCCGTCGGGGTGCTGGGCATCGCGCTCTTCACCGCTACCGTCGGCTACCGCTCGGACCGCATCCGCGCCTTCCTCAATCCCGATGCCGATCCGCAGGGCATCAACTACCAGGCCACCCAGGCCAAGTACGCCCTGGCCAACGGTGGACTGTTCGGCCAGGGGCTCGGCCAGTCCAACTCGAAATGGAGCTATCTGCCGCAGGCCTACAACGACTTCATCTTCGCGATCATCGGCGAGGAACTCGGCGCGGTCGGGGCGCTGCTGGTGATCGGGCTGTTCGCCGCGGTGCTATGGGTCGGGTTGCGGGTGGCGTTGCGCTCGACCGATCCGTTCCTGCGGATGCTCAGCGCGGTGGCCACGATGTGGATCGTGCTCCAGGCGTTCATCAACATCGCCTACGTCGTGGGGCTGTTGCCGGTGACCGGTCTGCAGTTGCCGTTGATCTCCGCCGGCGGCACCTCGATGCTCACCACGTTGCTGATGTTCGGGTTGATCGCCCACGCCGCCTACCGCGAACCCGAGGCCCGCGTCTCGCTGGATTCGAGCACCTCCCCTCGACTGGTCACCCGCATCTTCGGCCGGCCCCGAGTCGGTGCCGCCCCCCGGCCGGTCCGGGCGCCGAAGATCCGCCGCCCCGCCCGCCCCGACCCGACCGCCCGCGGCACCCACAGCGCCGAGTCCCGCACCGCGCGCCAGGCCCGCGGCCGGGCCGAGCCCCGCACGACCGACACCACCGGCCGACCAGCCGGGCGCCGGCGCACCCCGAAGCCCACCTCCCGCTAGGGTGCAAAGCTCCTTCGCCCGGCACATCGGCACTGCTACCAGCAGTGGTCGTCGAACCATACTCGGCATCGGCTCTCACGCACCGGAAACCGACAGCTCAACGCTGCACTACACCGGGATCGCGCTCACACAAGCACGGTGCCGCGAGGACGCACGGGCCCTGATGACCCACCGGAAAGCCAGCAGCGACGGCGGGATGGAAGCACTCCGAGTCCTCAACGTCGACTGTCGGCCGAAGCCGGATCCACCGTTATTCGGACACTCCCGTGGACACTCGAAACACCAACTCGAGGGAACACATGTTCGAATAACTCTGCTAGGGTGGGATGCGACGCCGGGACTGTGGGGGAAGCACAGTCCCGGCGTCACTGCTTTTCCCGCCCCCGGTCCGCCTCTGGCCACCGACCGTTCGACGGCAGCTGCCTCCGGCCACGGCACAGCCGGTGGCCCGGGACGGGGTCTGGTCACACCGACACCAGTTGCTCCTCGCGTGCGGTGATCGCGTCGAGGGGAAGCAGCACCACCGGCGGGATTTCGAAGCCTTCGGCGTAGGCGGCGTTCTTGAAGCGCTGCCAGCGCCGGCACACCGTGGACGGGGACGGGGTGTCCTCCAACTCGGCGGCCACCTGCGCATAGGTCAGCTGCGGGCGATCCAGCAGGATCGCCGCGACCTCCTTCTCCTCGCTGCGCAGCGTGCACCCGGCCAGGAACTCGCGCAGGCCGTCGACCGTCTGCCGATGGCCACCGGACGTCGGCGCGAGAGTCTGCTCGGGCGGTGCCTCGAGCGGGCTCGGGGCCTGCACGGAGGCCTCCCCCGATGCATCCTCCCCGTGGCGCCCGGTGCCTTGCGGCTGCACCGTTGCAGGCTCGGCGGCAACGGCGGAGGCCTCGGCGTACACGCGGGCACCGGGGTATTGCACGTCGTCCCCGACGGGTGCATCCTCCGCAGGGTCGTGCACCTCCGATACCTCGGGTGCAGTCACGGGCGAATCCTGGTGCACGGTCGGGTGCGCGTCGTGCACCGCCTCGTGGTAGCGGCCGCGTTCGACGGCCAGCGCCCGCACGATCGTGGTGAACAGATGCAACAGGGCCAGGAACAGCAGCGGCACGATCATCGCAATGCAGGCGGCGATGGCAGCCGGTTGCGGCTGGTACCCGACATCGACACCGGCCGCGGCCTGCGCGTGCCGCTGCCCGGCCAGGCGGAAGGCGTGGTAGCCGTTGCCGGCCACGCTGAGCAGGACCGTGCCCGTGGCCAGGGCCTTGCAGTACAGGCGGGCACCGCGGAACTCGTCGTCGGTCCCCAGTGCAACGAGGGCCAGGGCGGCGGCGGCCTGTGCAACATCGAGTGCCACCGGCGCCATCCAGGCCAGTTCCGGGCGCACGCCGATTTCCAGGGTGAGCTGACGCAACGCATCGAACGACAGGGTGAACGCCAGCGCTGCAAGCACGAGCGTCATCGCTGCAACAGCACCGAGGGCCATGGTCTTCGAGTGCAATCGTCGGCGTGCACTTGCGGACGGTAGCTGACGTTGCGCAGCGCGAACGTTAAGGTCATACATGATCGGAATTTCCTTTGCTGAGGTAGCCGGTCACGGAGTCCCGTTGGATTGCAGGTCGAGCGGGGCTCCTCCTCTTTATGGCGCTAGAACGTTGAAGCGCTATGAAGTTAGAGGCGAGGTCTTCCTTGGTTGCCAGTTTCAGGCGCACCTGCCCGGATCGCGGCAATCACCTGCTCAGTGGACATGCGAGAGGCCAACTCACGAAGTGCAAAACGCACGATCGCACTACGGGAATCAATGCGTGGTTTCTGCTTCCGCCCGAGATAGATCGCCTCCTCGAGGAACTGGTCGGTCTCGGCGTCCAGATAGATCGTCGACTTTGTTAGCTCGTCCACTTCTGTCGAAGGCACTGGAGGCGCCGCCTTCGGCAACTCGGAGGCAGGCAACGCGGGTGCAGGTTCCCGGCCGTTGACGGTCTGCGCGGCCACATTCTCCGAGAGAGTCGCCGCAGCGTCCGAAGTAGACGGTCGAATCTCTTGCACGGGGGGTGCAATGGGATTGGTCGAGTTCTGGGAATCGGTGGGAATCTCCACCGGAACCGACCGGGGCTTGTGCCGCGGTGGCGGCATGGTGCGCCCACCGGCACGCTTGTTCTTTTGCCGCAAGGCATCGAGTCCGTTAGTCATTGACGTACTCCTGGAGGAACTTCGCGGTGTCGGTGATTGCAGCCGCGAACGCCCGCAACGGCTTGGCCGGTGGTTCCTCGGCGGTGATTGCAATGCGCTTCGTCCGAGTGCCAACCCGGGCGGCGTGGGGAACCGGAGGCGCAACCTGCACGGGCGTGCCGTCAACCATCCGCGCAAGACGGTCGATCATCGTTCCCGGAGGTGCCGCCGGCACCATTGTCGGCGAAATGACTAGGGGGTAGTCGGCGAGTTCGTCGACGAGCTGCTCAGTTGCATCGAGATCCAGCTTCCGTAACGGAGTCGGGGCGAGAACGACATTTGCAACGGACAGTGCACCATGGGCCTGGGTTGTTGCACCTGGATGCGTGTCCACGACGACCCATTCCGTGTCCCACTCCCCCGCCCACTGCACCAGCGCATCCGCCATTGCATCTTCGCTGGGCGCCTGGTCGTACAGGTCAGGATGCCCAGGTACCAGACGCGGCTTCTTGAAGCCGTTCAACGGCTTGGGGGTCTTGCCGGTGCGGATTGCATCGAGGATCGGAATGCGGGCCCGGTCGAGAGGCCGATCCCCCCACTTACCGGTGGCGCCGCCCCCGTCGTACTCCAAGTCCACCAGGACTGCGTCCAGCTCGTAAGCCAACTCGTACGCCATCGTGGTCTTTCCCACCCCTCCCTTCCGGGAGTGGCAAACGATGATTTTGGCCATTGCATGGAGCCTTTCGTCGGTTGCACTGGGTGCAATGAGTCGGTGCATTGAGGCGCGGCAGCGTGCACCGCTACCACGCTCTGAACGCTAAGCGTCGGAACGCTGCAACGTCGTAGCGCCACGCCGTTGCAGCGTTGCACCGTTCTAGCGGAGCAACGCTGCAACGTTCCAACGCTGCAACGTTCCAACGCTGCAACGTTCCAACGCTGCAACGTTCCGTCGCCAGAGCGTTGTAGCTCTGCAACGCTTCAAGATCGTAGCGCTCTGACGCTCAGCCATGGTAACGGCATGACGTGACAACGTTCTAGCGCTGGAGCGTTATAGCGCTACAACTAGGATATCCGCCCCCTCCGGACGCATTGCCCGCGTTACGCTCCGACGTTCAAGCGCTATAACGGCTCTACCCAGCCAGCGCCTTGCGCAACGACGTTGTAGCGCTATAACTCATGTTTTCTGAACACACTGCGTGACCAGCAGTTTCCCAAAAGCTCGGCCGAGTAACCCCTCCGCAGCAGTCCACTGCCCGCTCCTGCACCGTTGTAGCGGAGCAACGTTCCAACGCTGCAACGTTCCGTCGCCAGAGCGTTGTAGCTCTGCAACGCTTCAAGATCGTAGCGCTCTGACGCTCAGCCATGGTAACGGCATGACGTGACAACGTTCTAGCGTTGGGGCGTTATAGCGCTACAACTAGGATATCCGCCCCCTCCGGACGCATTGCCGGCGTTGCGCTCCGACGTTCAAGCGCTATAACGGCTCTACCCAGCCAGCGCCTTACGCAACGACGTTGTAGCGCTATAACAGTAAACGCGTGGCGCCTCCGCTGAGCGAGCCGTCGTTCGTTCAGCGGCAGTGCTTCCACGGGGTGGAACCGCCACGAACCCTCATCACCCGACTTGGCCGTAGCCGTCGCTTCCTCCGTCATGCCAGCCGACCGATTCTGCGATCGGCACAGCGGTGCGGCAGACTCCGGTCATGACTTCTGCGGGGGAGCAAGCCTCAAATGATGTCCGCGTCGAAGCTGAGACCGGACGTGGAGAAGCGATGCCGCATCCGTCGTGGCGGCTGCCCTTGCTGGGAGATGTGTTGCGTCTCGATCCTCGGCGGCCGGTACAGCGTGAGGCGCAGTTCGTACGGGAGCTCGGGGATGTGTTCGAGATCGACATCGCCGGCAAGAAGGTCGTTGTTGTCGGGGGCGGGGACGCGGCCGCGGAGGTTTTCGACGAGTCCCGGTTCGCCAAGGCGGTCGTCCCACCGGTGAGCAACCTGCGCGAGCTGGCCGGGGACGGATTGTTCACCGCGTTCAACAGTGAGCCGGCGTGGGCGCAGGCGCACAACGTGCTGATGCCGGCGTTCAGCCAATCCTCGATGCGCAGCTATCACGAGGTGATGCTCGAGTGCGTCGACGGGCTCTGCAGCTACTGGGCCGCTCAGGCCACTGAGGGTCCGGTGGACGTCTCCTCGGACATGAATCGCCTGACGTTGGAGGTCATCGGTCGCACCGGGTTCGGGTACAGCTTCGACTCGTTCTCCGCCGGTCGGCATCCGTTCGTCGAGTCGATGACGCGGGCGCTGTCGTTCGTGTCGCAGTCGGCGAACGATCTGCCGGTCATCCGGGAGATCTTCGGATGGAAGGCGCTGCGCCAACACCCGAAGGACATTGCGCTGATGCAGCGCACCGTGGACGAGGTGATCGCGGCACGCCGCCACGGACAGTCACCGCGCCAGGACGACCTGCTGCAGCGGATGCTGGAGCACCCGGACCCGCAGACCGGGGAGCTGCTGTCGGATCAGAGTATCCGCAATCAGGTGCTGACCTTCCTGGTGGCCGGGCACGAGACGACGGCAGGTCTGCTGTCGTTCGCACTGCACTACCTGTCGCTGCATCCCGCGATGGTCGAGCGAGCGCGGACGGAAATCGCCCAGGTGCGCGACGGCAGCGGCCCGCTCCGGTTCGAACAGGTCGCGAAGCTGCGCTATGTCCGCCGCCTCGTCGACGAGACCCTGCGGCTGTGGCCGTCCGGCCCGGCATTCTTCCGCAAGGCCCGCACGGACACGACGCTGGCCGGCTACCCGGTGCGCAAGGGGCAGACGGTCTTGGTGGTGTTGCTGGCGCTGCACCGCGACCCGACGCTGTGGGGCGAGGACACCGAGGTCTTCGACCCGGGCCGGTTCCTGCCTGCGGCCGTGCGTGCCCGCCCAGCCCACGCATATAAACCGTTCGGGGTAGGGGCTCGGGCCTGCATCGGCCGGCAGTTCGCGTTGCACGAGGCGGTCCTGGCGCTGGCGGAGATCCTCACCCGTTTCGAGGTCGAGCCCGTGCCGGGCTATGAGCTGTCGGTGGCCGAGTTGCTGACGATCCGGCCCGAGCGCTTGCAGCTGGCGCTACACGTCCGAGCGTGACCATCGATCCCGCTTAACGGTCGAACAGTCGGTTTTCGCTACACTGCCTCCCCGCATCGAGATCAGGTCGAGACATAGGGGGGGTCTTCGATGGGTTCATGGCATTTGATCGAAACGCTCGTGGAGGGTGTTGCGACGCTGGTGGCCTCGGATGGTGAAGTGAAGGAGATGACTTCGCTCCGCCGGAAGGTCTCGCCCGCACCGGACATCCCGGTGGAGCCGATCGTGGAGTACGTCCGGGAAGTCCGTAAACCGTTCGATCGGGTGCTGTCGTCGAAGAAGATGCGGCAGTCGTGGCGGTTCTATGCCTGGCCGATCATCGGCCCGTTCGGCGATGTGCACGGCATCCATCTGTGGGTGGGAGAGCCGGGGGAGGAGCTGGGAACGCGGCGTCTGACCTCAGGTGTGGCCTGGATGGTCGAGGAAATGTTGATCTATCAGACGTGGGAGTCGGGGGCGATGTCCGGTACGTTGCTCGAAGATTGGCTTCCCACCGCGACCCCTGCCGACTACATCAACCGCGCGATCTGCTTCGAGCACGAGACCGAATTCCTGGATCTGGTGCTCAATCCGCGGTCCGGGGGAGTGCTGAGCACGTGGTTCTCGGTTCGGCACGACCACGGCCATGCGATGCAGTGGCAGGTCGTCTTACGCCCCATGGAAGACGGATCCGGTGTCCGGGTGCTATATCACGACGTGTCCGACGTGTATCCGCCGTCAATGCCATCGTTGGCCGCTCTCGGACTGCGTGAGGGGTTGTTAGGTGCCGATGTCCATGTCGCGCTGTTCGAGGCCCAGCGAGGCATTGTCGCGATGTGGATCGGCCGGGCTCCGGAGTGGGTGGAGTGGCAGTATGCGCATATCACCGGTCCCGTCGTCCATCCCGAGGATCTGCCGAGTCTGCAAGCGAATGCTCGGAGAGTCGAGAGCGGTGAGGTTCCCCAGGCCGGCGATCTCGTGCGACTGCATGCAGGAGATGGTGACTGGGTCAAGGCCGCTGTGACATTGCGGCCGTTCCAGTTGCCGGATCGGCCGCCCCACGCCGCGCTCCTCCTCGCTCAAATCGCCCGAGTGGACGACTCATACTGATTCGGTCCGGTTGGAGAGCCAGAGTGTGTCAGGCCGCCTTCCCGCCCTGCCGATCTGGATTGGTCGTGGAATTCCAACCAGGGGAGCACACCCGGGTCACCACGGCTCGCGCCGCACGATAGTCGGCGCGGCCGGTGTCGGTCACCGGGAATCGGCCGTACCGCAGCCGAGCCGGCGCACCGATCGGCAGGGCGATGGTCAACGAGACCGTGCGGGGCACGCCGGTCTTCTTGCCCCGTCGGCAGCGCCATTCCTGCTCTTCGAGCCACCACCGGTGCAGCTCCCGATCGAGCAGGTGGCGGCGGACCCGCTGCGCCCCGACACCGGAGGCCCCGACCCGGTCGGCGGCATTCCCGAGCTGCTCCCGCAGCTCGGGAGTATCAGCTCCGGCCCCAGTGGGCAGGCCCAGGCGGGCGAGGGTGGACAGGGTCCGCGTCACGGTGGCGAGACTGTAGCCGGTCAGCGCAGCCACCTCGACGGGATTTCTGCCCGTTCCGGAAATAGCAGGTTTTCCCGAAATCACGGCCCAATGGATGCGGGCAGCTGCCCCACCCAGCCCGGACCGGTGCGCCCAGAGATCGTGCGTGTGGTGCTCCAGCAGGGAGGAGGGGTGCCCCGGGGCGGGGGCGGGTTTCCCTTGTGTTGCAACCGGTAGCGGTGCCACCGGGTCGGGAAGTTCGAGTTGCCAGGTGGCGGCGCGGGTTCCGCTGCCGGTGCGAACACACCGCACCCAGGATTCGTGGGCCAGCACCCGCAACCGCCGGGAGACGGTGGAGGCGTCGACGGCTGCGGCCTGGGCGAGTCGGCGGCAGTCGATGTCGAAGATGCGGGTGCGGGCGGTGCGGGCGAGCGCGAGGAGGGCGTAGAGGATGCGTTCGTCGCTGGCACCGCCGGGGCGGGCCCAGTGCGCCGGGTCAGCTCCGATGGCGGCCTCGATGCGGTCGAGTTCGTCGTCCACCGGTGCCCGCGTGGTCGGGGGAGCGGGGGCGAAGCCGGCGGCGGTGTCCAGGGCGCGGCGCCATTGCCGGTCGGTGTCCTCGCGACCGCGGGCGCGGTCCTCGCGCAGCCGGACCAGTCCCGGCGCCGTCGCGGCGGCCGCCCGGGCGTCGGCGAGACTGTGGCCGGCGCGGGCCATACCCAGAAAGATGCTGTGCACGATCGCCGAGCGGTCCGCTCCGGGTGCCGGAACCGCGTCGAGCAGGGCGCGGGTGGCGTCGGTGAGGGGGCGCCGCGGCCGGTCCAGGCGGGGATCGGAGGCCGGATCGACGATGCGCACCGGCCCGGTGGGGCGGCGGGGGGCCGGGGCGGCGGAGTGCGGGTGCCGGGCGAGCAACCAGTCCACCACCTCCGGGGCGGTTTCGGTGTCGAGGCGGGCAAGGGCGGTCTCGAGGGCGGCGCCGTGCAGGTGGGGTCGGGACTGCCCGCCGCGGCGGTGCGGGGCCCCGGGCGGGCGGACGGCGCCGGTGGCGGGGTTGGTCAAGGGGACGGTGTCGAGGCTGGGATAGTGCTGGCGCAGGGCGTGGGCGAGGCGCCGCACCTCGTCGGGGGCGGCGCCCGGCCCGGCGAGGCGCAGCCAGACGTGCTGCCCGCCGGTGGGCCCGGACCGGGCGCGCAGATGCGGAACACCGAGTTCCGCCAGGTGCGCGGCCAGCCGGTCGGCATCGGCGCGGGCGACCTCGGGGCCGTGGCGCCCGCTGTCGAGGTCGAACGCCAGCAGGCGGTAGCGATGGTTCGCCCCGGCCAGGTAGATCGCCCACGGAAATCCGGGCGCCTGGCTGGGCATGGCCATCGTGGTGGCATACGTGTGGGTGCGATCCGGGTCGATCCGCACCCGGGCACGCGGCGACCAGCGGCGCGTGCACACATCGAAAAGGTGACGATTCGGTGCGGTGTCACCGGTGAAAGCGGCGACACGCGCAGCTATCGTTGGCTCTGATTCAGGGCGCGATGTACCCTGAGACCTGTCCGGCAAGACAGTCCCTTCGGGGATATGCGGTACCGAGAACGAGCGCCAACTCGTTCTCGCCAACTTCAGACGAAAGCCCTCGGCCTGCCCGCCGGGGGTTTTCGCATTTCAGTTGTGGTAACCGCTTCGGCTATGTGCTGGTGCGGCGGAGGACTCCGCCGCACTTTTCTATGCGGAGAGCGGCATCGGCATCACTTCCTGGTGGATTTCTCGTACAAGGTCCGGACGGCCGGCGAGGCTGGAGAGAAGGTCCGCTACGTACTGGCTGAGTGAGCTGGCACCGGAACTGGCTGCCATCACTTCCAGCACTTCGCGCACATCTTCCGGAACGCGGGTTTTCACTTCTTTGCGCGGCCCCTTGCTTGGCGTAGGCATGGTGTCGGCCCTTCCTCATCACTGCTTCCGAACGCCCTTGATCTTGTCCCAGGTTGGTTCGGAAGAGGGGGAGCGACACACCCCCAGTTCGCAACAGAAGTCATCCGATGCAACATCGACCCTCAACCGATCGAAGCATGCATGTGGCGTTATTTTAGTGATGTAATCTACAGACGCCGAATGTACTCCTGGCGTGTCGCACGGTCGCGCTCCCAGACGGCCTTAACGACCGAAGACTTCACCCCATAAAGCTTGGCCATGCTCGCCACTCGATCCTTGTCGTAGTCCTTACGACCTTTCTCGATGCGCCCGAGCACGGTGGCCGAAATGCCGAGCTTTCGGGCCGCTTCCGCCTGCGTGAGACCAGCCAGAGCGCGCAAATCGCTGAGCGTCATCCGGCCTTCCTGGATCGGGGCAAGGTCCGGGACGGTGACGCGCAAGACGTCGGCCACGCGCTTCAACAACGGCGGCGTGGGGGCAGCACGGCCGGTCTCCCAAGCCGAGACGGTCGCTTCCGAGACCTCCGCGGTATCAGCGAGGTCAGCCATCGTCATGTCGAGCGCTTGGCGGTATCTGCGCAGGCGGGCCCCACTGAAGCCGTGCATGCCGCTTCGAGCCAACTCCACTCCCTGCCCTGGATCCTCCTGTCGCCGCTCATTGTCTCGCCCCTTCCCGTCTCCTTGTACCGCTAGTGTTTAGAATTCTAGGGTACTAATCTACGGATCAATTTCAGGAACCGTACTGAAGGTGCTGCGCCGAGGAGGGGAGGGCCTGCCATGTTGCGCGAACGCGCCGCTCTTGCTTACGATCCGCTCGCGCCCCTTCCGGGGGTTTCCCGAGGTCTGTCGTGGTCGGCCTCGGACGTAGCACTGACGCGATGGCGGAGCTTTACCCAGAGCCAGCTACGGAACCCCGGGGAATCAACTTGCGCGTACCACCGATTGCCGAACACCTGCGCCCAACACTCAGCGAAGGGCGCTATCGGTCGTACCCGCTCCCGAACGGTGGCCGGCGACCCCTCGCGCCGCGTCCACTGCGCCCGCTGGTCCCAGGTCGTCGCTGCTCCGTCGACCTGGGGCCAGCGGCTCCGCTCAGCTCCAAAGACCCCGAGGGCAGTCAAGCCGTCGTCGTCCCCCTGTTCGCGAACAGCGAGGTCGTGCCCGGTACCAGCAAAGGCTGCATAAGTT
Source organism: Rhodococcus sp. PSBB066 (assembly GCF_017068255.1). Lineage (NCBI taxonomy): Bacteria > Bacillati > Actinomycetota > Actinomycetes > Mycobacteriales > Nocardiaceae > Rhodococcus > Rhodococcus sp. PSBB066. Next base: position 1,624 of record NZ_CP070860.1, on the reverse strand, counting down.
CCTGGCCAGCGCCAATCCTGTCGGCGAATGGGTCTCTCTCGTGAGCCCGTCCACGCACACGAGTCCGCGCAGTCGCTGCGTCGAGTGCCCATCGCGACTGTCGAAGAGGTCCGGGCGAAGGCGACCGATCCGGGCCCGTCAACCCCGAACACGGCCTGGCCATCCCAACGACAGCCCGCACATGTGTCCCCGGGTCGAATCAATTGCATTCTCCGAAGGCGGTTTTGCACCGTATCGGCCTATCGACAATCCCGTCTCGGAACAAGCAGGGGTGGCTGTTGGCATCGGGAAACGGCTGTTCGGGAGGGAGAGACATGAAATGTTCGGGCAAGAGAGTCCTGGCGATGACCGTCACCACGGCTGCGGTCATGGCCGGTGTGGGTGGTCTGGTCCCGGTGCACGCGCAGACGAATTGGCTCGACGAGCTGGTCGATGGGTGCCCGGATCTGTACGTCCTGGGGATGCAGGGCACGACGGAGTCCTCTCCGGATGCGCCGGTGAAGGTCGATACCGGGATGCTGTCGAACATCATGGGGCCGATGCTGGACCAGGCTCGTGAGCTGGGCGCGAGCGTCGATCGGGCCTATGTCCCGTATCCGGGTTCGTTCGGTGGCCTGACCCCCGGTGGTAGCCGGGCGTACGTCGAGTCCGTCACCGAGGGGGAGGAGAACCTGTCCCTGGCGGCGCTGAGGGTGCTCGAGCAGTGTCCGTCGGCCAAGCTCGCGGTGGTCGGTTACTCCCAGGGTGCTCACGCCGCCTCGAACTTCCTGCGGTCGGTCGGCCAGGGCACCGGAGTGGTGCCGGCCGGCGTGGTCGCGGCCGGTGCGCTGTTCGGCGCGCCGACCCGCAGCCCCGGCTCCGGCCTGTTCCCCGGCACCTCGCAGAGCGCCCCGTCGCCGGTTCCCGGCACCACGGGCGAGACGGTCAAGGCGCTGTCGTCGGTGGCGTTCACCGCCCCGGAAGGCGGCGGCATCGGCCCCGTCGCCGATCTGACCACGGACTACGGCACCCTTTCGGGTCGGGTGTCGTCCTGGTGCCAGACCGGTGATCTGGCGTGCGACGCCCCGGCGAACGCGCCGATCGTGCGGGCGGTGGTCAACGTCGCCGGGCAGGTCGAGGTCGGCGGTGATCCGTTCGTCGCCGTCGCCACGGTCGGCCGGGCACTGGCCTCGACGGCGTTCACCACCGCCGTCGATGTGGTCAACGAGGACATTGCGGCTCCGAAGAACGCCCTCGACGCGGTGTCGATCCAGCCGAAGAAGACCATCTCGCAGCGGTTGGCCGAAGCCTCCGATCCGCGGGCGACACCCCCGACCGGGCAGGAGGTGACCGCGGCGTTGATGAAGGTCGGGCTGATCGGCCTCAACGCGGCCGTCACGGTCGCGAAGAAGGTGCTCACCCCGGAGACGATCGCGGCGGTCGCGGCGGTCGGGCTGGCCAATCCGGCCGCGGCGTTCGGGGTGCTCGCTGCCAGGACGGTCGGTGTGCTGCCCGAGCTGGTTCCGCCGGCGACCTCGCAGCGGCTCGTGCGCCAGGCGTTCGAGGTCGTGGCGAACGAGGTCAAGGCCAACCGCGATGCCTTCGATCTGGTGGCGATGACGACGGTGCGCAACGTCGCCGCCGA
>NZ_CP070859.1:4800000-6101078 GCF_017068255.1 Rhodococcus sp. PSBB066 | reverse complement strand
CGCCTTGTAAGCGAGCGGTCGTCAGTTCAATCCTGACAGGGGGCTCCACCAGAGGGGCGCTGACCAGCGGAAACGATGGTCAGCGCCCCTTCTGCCGTCTTACGAACCGGTCGAGTTGTCACGGTTTGTCACAGTGCGTTGAAGAATGCGCGCAGCGTCTGCCAACGCGTCGTTCTGCGAGTGCATGTAGGTGCGCATCGTGAAGGCCGCATCCGCGTGCCCGAGCCACGCCGAGATCACCACGATCGGCACCCCTTGCAGGTGCATCAGCGTGCCGCAGGTGTGGCGCGCATCGTGCAGCCGGATCTGCGACACGCCCGACCGTGTGCACATTTCTCGCCAGAAATCGGAGATCGTGTCCGGGTGGTAGGGGCGGCCGGCCTCGTCGCACACCACGTACGTGCCGGGCCCGTACGCCTCGCCCAGGCGGAGCCGTTCCCTCGCCTGCCGGGTGCGGGCCGCCTTCAACGCCGCGGTCAGTGCTGGGGTGAGTGGCAGCGTGCGTGCGGAGCGGGTGGACTTGGGTTCGCCCTCCGACACCTTCCCGTTCACCGACACCCGGTTGTTGGCGATCGTGATGGTGCCGGCCTCGAGGTCGAGGTGCTCCCACTTGAGGCCAGCGATCTCGCCGCGGCGCAGCCCGGACAGGGCGAGGTGCCAGGCGTGCTCGTTGCGGTCGGTCGCCGCGACCTCGAGCAGTGTGCGGACCTCGTCCTCGGTGAAGGTGCGCATCTCCTTCTTCTGCCGCGGCACCCGGTCGACCAGGGCGGCGACGTCGCGAACCAGTTGGCCCTGCTTCACGAGTCCGGACAGCACCGAGGACAGCACGTTGAGCATCGGGTTGACGGTGTTCGCGGTCCACGCCTTGCGGGGGGTGCCGTCCGACTTGATGACGGTGCCGGCGAGCAGCGCGGAGACCAGGTCGTCGATGTCACGCTTGGTCAGCTTCTGCACCGCCAGGCCGCCGTACATGTCGCGCACGGGTTGGAGGGCGTGGGTGTAGGCACCGAGGGTGGTGGGGCGGACGCGGCGGCCGGCGAGCCAGTCCGCGCACGCCTGCTCCACGGTGAGCGTCGAGCGGTGCACGTGCGTGCCGCGGGCGACGTCGTTCTGCAGCTCCGACAGTTTGTCCTTCGCGTCGTCGAGGCTGTCGAACCGTTTGCGGTACTGCTTGCGCCCACCGGTGACCGGGTCAGTGCCGATGTCGACGGTGAGCTGGTAGCGGACAACGGGTCGGCCGCGGACCTTGCGGGCGAGTTCGACCTTCTTGATCTGCGGGGGGAGTTGTTGGCGGGCCACGGGTGGCTCCTAGTTGTTCCAGGGCTGGCGGCGGGCCAGCTCGAGGTTGATATAGCCACGTTCTCGTGGTGTCAGGTGTTCGAGTCGTGTGCTGAGGGTGTCAAGATCGACGAACAGTTCGTCGGCCAGTTCGATTGGGTGTTTCGTCCACAGCAGAGCGTCGAATAGATGGGGGAGCGCGATGAGTCTCCGGGCGGCGAGGACGTCGACGATGTGTTCTTCGAGCGCGGCGAAATGCGGGTGGTCGGGGACTGGCCCACGCTCAAGGTGCTCGATCTCATGTTGGAGGGTGCATCGCCGGCCGGCCTGGTTCAGTCGGCAATCGAGGTAGATGCCGTGCACGGTGAGCAAGCCCGCCCGTGTGCCAGGGAGGGGGTACCGGCAGTTCACCTTCATATGGGGGTGGTTGCGGCTGAGATACCGCCACGGATTCCAGCGCCGACCACCGCGAAGAATGTCCGATTCCCGCATTCCCAGATTAGAACACATGTTCGATTAGATGGCGATGGACCCGTCGTCATGCCGTCCGGTGCATAATCGCCAGCAGGTTTTCTGCCGCTGTTGCTTCGTTGTCGACATCAACGATCTCGGCCACCTTGAAGATCGGTGTCAGCATCGAGTCGCCACCCATCTCTTCGACGGCCTCGCCCGAGTAAAACGCGATGAAACTCTCTGCTGCTCCTGCGGCGCTAGCAGCTGTCACTCGCGCATTGAACTCCCTGGCCACCATCTTGGAGGTATCGATGGATGTCTGGTGAAGCTGAAGGCGCTCCATGAGATGTCGCCTGCCATTGGTGTAGGCATAGTCGAACTCGACGTCGTCCGCAGCATCATCCCAGAGTGCGGGTACAACGATGTCGGCTTGCGGCTCGACTTCAGCAAGCCGGAGCGTCTGCTCGACCCGCTGCTGCAGGACGCGGGCCCTTGGCTCCACATGCCCTTCCTCGCGGTGCACAAGCTCCGCAAACAACCTTGTGGCGACATCTCGAGCGGTGCCAGCTGCACGCGTGTGGCCACCGGTGACAAGTCGAAACTCTGACGGACGGCGCCGCTGGGCCTGCAGTACCCGTTCCCACCTACCGGACAGGATCATGTCTGTGAAGTACTCGACCCATGCCTCGTACCCGTCCTTGGTGAGCCCATACTTCTTCAGGGCGCGCCCGTTGATGCGGCCGGATGACTGATCCACCGCAAACAACTTGATCGCCCACTGGTCGTCGACCGAGACCGCGACACCGATGTTTCGCGGTTCCTTTCGTCTCATGTCCGCCGTGTACTGGATCAGGTGCCACGCGGCATCCACTGCACACACCTCCTGTCACGGTTGGAACAGCGAAGGCTCGTCATCGGTACCGACATATGAGCGCAGCGGCGCGACGAACCTATCCACCAAAGTATCTATTCGCTCCTTGCGATCGCGCAGCAGCTTGCGGAGCGTGGCGCCATTCGCCTTCGGCAGCAGTCCGCGCGCGTTTGCCTCATTGAGCGCAAGGTCAATCGCGCCCATCGGGGCGTTCTTCACGCGCCAGGCCCAGAATCTCAACGCCTCAAGTGGAAGCTCTGTGCTCTGAAAGCCATGCCAGCCCAGGGTCATGTCGGTTGTCTTGGCGAAGGTATTGAATCTCCTCCCGTCCGATCCGGCTAAGGCATCATCGTGATCAATGAGCCAAATGCCGAGACTTGGGTGGAACAGAAAGTTCTCCTCATGTCGATCCTCGTTCAGCACCCAGCAGTCGAACACAAGGGCGCCTGCAATGGTCGGCGCGTGCGCCGCGACAACCTCTTGTCCGCGGGTCGGCGGGACGGTGACACCAGCATGACTGACCTGAGACGTCACCCAACACTTGCGTCCATTGGGATGCAGTGCAATCTCGCCAGGTAGGACGGGAAGGCCGATCGCTGCAGCAAGCCGGCAGCAGATGAGTTCGTTCGCGAGCAGAAATGGCAGGTCGTGGTCCTGAGCCTTGACGTGCATCTTGGCCACACCCCACCAAGAGTCATGCGCGCCTGCGTAATCATCAGTGATAGACGTGTACGACTCGATCTCGATACCCGGCTCGCGGTACCGCCGGCTCACTTCTGACCGTCCTCGGGATATACGGAGCTGGCGTCGTCGATGTCGCGGGCCGCGAGGATCTCGCGGGAATTTAGCGTATCCGGGTCGGGCATGTCCTGGTTGCTGTCCACGTATGTGGTGGACGGCTGCGTGCCCCTTACCTCATTATGGCCCACGGGCGACGGCTCGTAACCCTTCCGGGCCGCCGCATAGTCAGGGTCGGGATCGGCAACAGGAGCGAGTCCGGCCGGGTTCATGGAGGGCGATCGCCGCGAGCGACCGCCGCCAGTCGGGCCGCCGTGCTTCGTGCTGCCCTCTTTCGTCCGCGGTTCCGGGACTTCTTCGGTGCCTGAGTCATGCCGGTTCTCCTTCGGTGTCATTGCCCGGATCACGGCGAGCACGGCGTCTCGCTGTTCCTCGGTCAGGTCGTCCGCGTTGCTGGGGAGCATCGCGGCCAGTTCGGATTGCCGGCGTTCGACGGGGAGTCCGATGGATGCGGCCGCGGCCAGGACGACGGATGCGACGTCGACTTCGAGTGCATCTGCCATTGCCTGGATTGTGGCCGGCTCCGGGAACTCCTTGATCCGAACGCCAGTACCCAGCTGCTGCCAGCGCTGCGCACTGAATACATGGTCGGCGCGGTCCGCGAGGGTGCGGTACGACCAGCCGCGTTCGGCGCGTCGAGCCTGTATGAGGTCAGCGATTGTGGGCACGCTCTGAGATTGGCTGGCCGGTTCACTGCCTCGCAACAGACGCTCCTTGATAGACACCTACCGGTATTTGACACCCGCCGCGCGGATAGCCGCCTACCGATTGACGGTTGCAATCGTGCCGCATAGTCCCTGCCTGCGGAAAGTTCGCTGATTCACATCTCTTGCACCCGCCTACCGGTAGGCGCTACAGTTCTGCTCAGTACTTGACAGATAGGCGCCTACTAGGCAGGATGGAGACCACGATGGCAACCCGCTATCGCAGACGACCAAAGGGGACCTGGATGAGACTCCGCAGCGCGGCGCTCCTCCGGGCGCTGGTGGGACCCGAGAAGGACAAGGTGATGTCCGGGAGAAAGCTCGCCCGGTACGCCGACGTCCATCCGAGTTTCATCGACCACCTCCTCCATGAACGACGTCGCGGATGCGAACCGCTCACTGCGGACCGCATCGCGGAGGCCCTCGGTGTGCCGACCGAGGTTCTTTTCGAGGAGAAGATGTCAACTACTGAGCGCCCATCCGTAAAACGGAAGACGGCAGTAGCTGCATAAGAAAGGCCGCCGCCTGAGGCAACAGGCGACGGCCACGACATGAAAGGCACATCAATGTCAGAACTCAGTGTAATGGGAGGTGGATCGGCGGGGCAGTCCCCGTTCGACGCCATCCGCCAAGTTCGACCAGACGGTTCGGAGTTCTGGTCGGCTCGCGGCATCGTGCCGAACCTCGGGTACGGCGCTGACTGGCGCAACTTCGTCGCAGCGATCGATCGGGCGAAGGCGACCGCCAAGAACCAAGGGCTGGACGTCGACACACTTTTCGTTGGCGCCACCGAAAAGTCCGGCGGCCGTCCTCGCGAGGACTTTCAGCTCGCCCGCTTCGCCTGCTACCTGGTTGCGATGAACGGCGATCCGCGCAAGCCCGATGTCGCTGCCGCGCAGGCGTACTTCGCGATCCGCACCCGTGAAGCCGAGACCATGGCGCCGGCGCTCACTGGCCCCGAGCTACTCGCGCACGCAGTTCTCGAAGCGCGGCAGATGCTCGCATCGAAGGACAAGGAAATCGCTGCCCTCGACGCTCACATCGCAGAGTTGGCACCGAAGGCTGCCTACGTCGACGAGTTCGTCGCCGACGAAGACATGCTCCGGTTCGCCACCGTCGCGTCCACGCTGGGCATGCAGGAGTCGAAGCTGCGCGAGCTGCTCATCGCAAAAATGTGGATCTACTCCGAGACCTCGACCCGCTGGTCGCACTCGAAGGGCCGCAAGGTCACAGTCAATCGGTACTCGGAGTACGCCGACAAGAAGCGCTACTTCCAGCGCGTCGAGAACCATGAGGCCCCGCGATTCCGTGGCGAGGTCATGCACACCTTGAAGATCACCCCGGCTGGCGCCGAGGCGATCGCCCGACTGGTGCGGCGCGGCGGCGACAACGTGGTCGACCTCTTCGACGGCGGTGCAGCATGAGTGCCCAGATCGGACCGAAGCTGCTCCTCAACGCCGCCGAAGCGGCCGAGCTGCTCGGGGTCTCCGAAACCACCATCCGCGAAATGTGGAAACACGACGAACTCCCGTGCATCCGTATCGGCCGCGGCCGCAAGGTCACCCGCCAGTGGCTCGAGGACTACATCGCTGCACACATGGAGGTGGCATCGTGACCGCGCGTCTGGTGGCTGACCGTGTCGAGACGGTGGTCGAGGTCCTGGACTACCACGAGCACGGCAGCGAACGGTTCGCGCACGTGGTGATCGACGAGGCCTCGTACAGCGACGAACTCGGAGACGCCGAGTTTTGCGTCTCACTCGACGAACTGTCCGTGATCGGGAGTGCGTCGTGACGTTCGCACTGTGCCCGATCGTGACCATGGAGAAGATCGCCGACCACCCCGCCGCCGGCCACATGTGGTTGATGGAACTCGCCAACGGGCGCACGCAGGTGGGGTTCGGTTGCGAGATCCAGGTGTGTGCCGCATGAGCATCCGAGACGAACTCTCCAGAGTCATCGCCAGTGCACCTGCTATCGACGTCTGGTCAGCGCCCGAGCCTGACAACGTCGCCGATGCGATCCTCGTTCGCTTCGGCGTCGTCGAACTGCCGGAACCTGTGATCCCGCAAAGTGCGACCCGACCCGGCATGGCTGGCGTCGCACCCTGACGGCGACCGCAAGTACCTGGTAGCCGCCGATACGGACGTGGTTCTGGCACTAGGGGTGCGAATGACGCCCGCCGAATCCAGGGAACTCGCAGCCGCTCTGCTTGCTTCTGCCAAGTACGCGGAGACCCAGTCGTGACGGGTCCGTTCCGCGGGATCGTGTTCACCCTGCCGCCCGCGCTGCTGCTGTGGGCCCCGATCATCGCAGCCCTCGCGTTGTTCCTCGCCCTCATCCCATGACTCCGGTTGCGCCGCTGTGGGGATGGCGGCGCAACCGGCACCAACTTCTGACAAGGACCTTCGAATGAACCTTCCGATCTACGAGCAGACGCGACGCACTGTGCCGTGCGCGCTGCTGTGCGACAACACCCCGGTGCCGGCCGACGAGCTCGAGGAGCTGGACGTCGATGTGGAGCTCGACCACCTGCCCGTGTTCGTCGGCCGTCCGAACGAACTTCCGAGCGTGTGGTGGTCCATCCTCGCGATGGTCGGCCTGGTGGGGATGCTCGCGTTTATCATGTACGCCGCGGCGGTGTCCTCATGAGCATCGACTTCGTTCCCGAACTGATCGCCCGTCCCGGCACGCGCCGCGCCACCCATGCGAAGCCGACGATGACTGCGGAACGTCGCGCCATGCTTCGCCGCATCACCCGTCGGCATCTGAGCCACGCGGAACCCGCCGAGCAGTACGCCGCCCGCCAGTTCGCCGCAGCGACTCGTGACCACGAGATGACTGTCCTGCACGACGACGGGGTGTACAGGCACGTCCGGTTCGCGAAGCCCGGCACCGGAATGTGGTCGTGGACGCTCACCACGTGGCCAGGGCATCTGTGCATCGACGGCGACCTCGAGTCATTCACGTTCGCCCGCGAACACGACATGTTCGAGTTCTTCGCCTACGACGGCGCCCGGATCAATCCGCACTACTGGGCGGAGAAGATCACGAACGATGCCGCACGGCGGGGAACCCACACGTTCTCCGAATCGAAAGCCGTATCTGCGGTCGTACAGGACTTCCTCGCACAGCGGCACTACGTCGACGGCCCGGCGGCCGATGCATGGCTCGACCTGCGTAACCAGGTCATCGACGAGATCCACTCCTACGACAGCTCACTGTTCCATGAGGCCGTCAACCGCTGGAACTACGACGGTTACCACTTCACCGAAACCTACGAATGGGACGTGTCGGACTGGGATCACCACTACCTGATCGCCTGTCACGCCATCGCCTGGGGAATCGCCCGGTACCGCAAGGTGGTGCAGCCATGAGCGACAGGTGCGGAACGATGGCCGGCTACGCGGACCACCGCAAAAATGGCACGCCAACGTGCCGGGCATGCAAGGACGCCCGCAACGACTACCAGCGGCGCTACCGGATGTACGGGCCGCAGAAGCACGGCATCCACGGCACCTACGGCGGATACAAGCGGCACCTCAGGAACCGAACCCAGCCGTGCACCGAGTGCCTCGAAGCCCACAACGAATACCAGCAGCGGCGGCGCGCACTGACCGCCCGAAACGTGCTCGTCCCGACCGAGCTGCTCGTCGAGCTGTACCTCAGCTCACCGCCTGAGGTGCAGGTCAAGACCGAAGACATGTTGGGAGCCAAGCGCCTCGAGGTGCTGGTGCAGCGCGTGGACGAGGCCGCGGCATGAGCGGCTGGAACGATCCGGGCGCCGACCCGGCCGACGCATGGGCTGTGACGACACCGCCGCCGATCACCATCCACGACGACCGACTCATCTGGCGGCTGCGCACCGGAACCCGCATCCGCGAAGAGTCCGGTCGCACCTTCGCCGTCACCGTCAACGGCCACCTCATCAACACCGGCACCGGCACCTGGTGCGCCGTCGCCGACCTCGAACTCCCCGTGGAGGTACTCCCATGACCACCCACTACATCGCCCCGCCGCGAAACCTGTGGCAGTGCAACACCTGCAACGCGATCCGGTCCGCGAAATGCGCCCCCGCCTGCCTCGCTGGCGACCACTACGACCCGCGTGCGCACCGCGAGGCCGCCGCGGTCGCCGGGCCCGTCGAGGAGGCCCTGTGAGCCACCCCGGATGGGATGACACCGACCGGCCGAGGTTCCTTGAGTTCGATGCCGGCGCTTATGCCGACCGTCTCCACGAGGCGCAGGTCGACCGCGAGATGGGAGTCGATCTGTGAAGATGCCGAAGCTTGAGCCCGGATCGCCCGAATGGGTCCGCACCGTCACCGCCTCGAAGGTCCCTGCCATCCTGGGGATCTCGCGCTACCAGTCGCAGTACGCGCTGTGGCACGAGATGGCCGGACTCGTCGACGCGGCGCCGCTGGGGGAGCAGAAGCAGGACCTGTTCGACTACGGGCACGCCGCGGAGCTGGCCGCCGCCGAGTATTGGAAGTACCGCACCCCCGGCTGGCGTATCTCCACCGGCGAGGTGCAGTTCACCCTGCCCGATCTCGGGTTCCCGAACGCCGCAACCATCGATCGCCGCGCCTCCCGCGGCCGGGCCCGCCGCATCGTCGAAGTCAAGACCGCCCGCTCCCTGGAGGAATGGGGCGACGACGGAAGCGGCGAGGCCCCCGCCGACTACGCCGCCCAGGTCACGTGGCAGATGCTCGTGTCCGGGATCCACGAGGCCGACATCGTTCTGTGGCCCACGTACGGGATGCCGCGCATCTACCCGATCGAATGGGACCGCGAGTTCGCCGACGCGATCCTCGACCGTGTCCGAACATGGGTGGCGTCGCTACAGGCCAGCACCCCGCCGGAGCTGGACAACAGCATCACCACATACGAGTGCCTGCGACGTCTACACCCGGACATCGACCGGGACACCGAGGTCGAACTCGACGAGGACCTGGCCGCCGCATATCTGCGGGCTGTGGCCGATCAGAAGCTGATCGACGCCGAACTGCGTGCCGCGAAGATCCGTGTCCTCGACGCAATGGGCCGCGCCCAGTACGCCACCTGCCGCGGTCGCAAGATCGCCGACCGACGCAACGGCCGCGGCGACTCCATCAGCTTGTACGCCAACACCAAGACCGACTTCCTCGAAGGAGTAAGTGCATGACCACCAACGACATCGCGCACCTGGACGAGGGCGACACCGTTCCCTCGGGCGCAAGCTTCGCTGCGACCACCGACTCGAGCAAGGCGATCGACACCCTCATGTCGCACGCCAAGGCGATGGACATCGCGTACTCGCTCGCCGAAGGCATGTGCAAGACCGCGCTCGTGCCGAGCATCTACCGCGGTAAGCCCGCTGACGGCACGGCGGCGATCCTGTACGGCGCCGAGCTGGGCCTCAATCCGATCCAGTCCCTGCAGCAGATCTTCGTCGTGCACGGGGCGCCGGCGATCTACGCCCGGACGATGGTCGCCCTATTGAAGGTGAAGGGCTACCACATCTGGACCGAGGAGAGCACCGACGAGTCGGTGACGGTCTGCGGGCAGGCGCCCTCCGGCATCACCGAGTCCTCCACGTGGACGATGGACCGCGCCCGCAAGGCCGGATACGTGCCCGAGGTCGATGAGCGCACCGGGAAGTTCAAGACGAACGACAAGGGCAACCTCATCGGGAACGAGAAGTACCTCAAGGACCCGCAGGCAATGCTCTACGCCAAGGCCGCTTCCGAGGTTTGCCGCAAGATCGCACCGGACGTCCTCCTCGGTATCGCGCACACACGCGAGGACCTCGAGCTCGACCCGCCGGAGGAGGCGACCGTACAGCGCAGCGCCCCGAAGCAGCGCGGTGTTGCCGGCGCCCGGGCTGCCCTGGGCATCGCCTCGAAGCAGGGCGAAAAAGCGGACACCCCGCAGGCCAGCGAACCGCCCACGGCAGAGAAGACACCTCCGGCCGCTACCCCAGCGGACCTCAAACGCCTCGATGCCGCACTCACCGACGCTGGGATCCTCGACCAGGAGGAGCGCCGCACGTTCTTGTCGGCCCGCGTCGGCCACGAACTCCGGGCTGCTCGAGAGCTGACGCGCGACGAGGTGGCCTCGATCATCCGGTTCGTCAAGGAAGGCGAGCCAGCCGAGGCCGGTGAGCCAGCATGACCGGTCACGCAGAGAAGGCCACCGCCCTGCTGCAGGTTGCGCAGACACAGCTCGGGTCCGGGTCACGGTTCGAGGCGGTGTCGGCGGCGAGCGTGCACGCGCAGCTCGCCCAGGTCGAAGCCACTACCGGCCTCGCCACCGCCGTGCGCGACCTGACCGCGGCGCTCGTCGACGAGGAGAAGACCGTCGACCAGATCAGCACCGACGCCGTGGCGCGTGATGTGGCAGCGATCGGGGACCGCCCATGACCGGCCGCCAACTGGCCGTGTTCGCCCTCGCCGTCGGTGTGTCGGCGGCGGGGGTGGCGGTCGCCATCTTCCTGGCCGGCGACTCGATCGTCGGCGCCATCGAGAGGTCGTTCCCTCAGCGCTGGAAGGCCCTGCCGTGACCATCCGAACCCGCGTCCACCGCACCGAGATCCCCATCACCGACGAGACGGTGCAGACGCTCCGCGGCTATCGCCGAGCCATCGCCGTCGCCCCCAGCCGACGCGCACCCACCGAGTGCCTCGAGGTCTGGTACGAGTGCGCCGACATCGACGAGGACATGACCGTCCGATTCCACGTCCACGGCACCGGCCACCCGTTCACTCACGACCGCATCAATGCGCCCCACGTCGGCACGGTATTCACGCACGACAGCCAGCTGGTGTGGCACGTGTACGCCGAATACCCGGTATCCGAGGCCCTTCAGTGAAGCGCCTCGCCATCGCTACAGAGGCGATCGGTCTCACCGCCGCCGGCCTCCTCACTGCCGGCGCCCTGATCATCACCATCCTCACCCCCACAGGAAGGGGACTCATCCCATGAGCCTCGGACTCGAGAAGGCCCGCGCCGCGGCCGGCGGCTACGGCATCGCCGCCGCCTACGACGACATCGACACCGTCCTCGCCGAACGCGACTCCCTCCGCAAGGCCCTCGCAAAGGCCGACGCCGGCAAGGACGCCGCTACAGCCGAAGCCGAACGCCTCGCCGGGCAACTCGGCACCGAACAGTTCCGCACCAAGGGCTGGCGCGACCGGGCCCTGGTCGCCGAAGACCTGTCGCGGCAGCACGCCCAAGACCTGTCCGCCGCCCGAGCCGACGTCATGCGCCTGACCGCGCTGCTCGGACAGGGACTCGACCTGATCGACACCGCAACGAACGGACCCCTCGACACCGTCGACGAGGATCTTCTCGACGCACTGCGCACCGCCCTCACTGTCGCGCCCGGGGAACGGAACATCACAGCCGATGGAAAGTGCGGGCACAACGGCGGCCAGGGAACCGGCGCCGGCCACGTCTGCGTCTGCATCCGAGGGATGAACCATCCATTCGACTCGGAGCGACCGCACGGATGCAGCGGTGGCGCGCTGTGGGCAGACGGTGACCGATGAGAGTCACCGACGCCAACGCTGCCATCCGCATCGGCCGGTGGGCACTCGACAACCGCGAGATCCTGCCCGACCAGGTCCGCCTCGACATCGCGCATATCGCCGAACGCGGCAGCCAGAAACTCATGGCCGGCCTCCGCGACGACGAACTCGCCACCCTCCGAGGAGCACCACGCTCATGACCTGCAAGACACCAGGCTGCAGCCGCGGCGGACAAACCCGCCGCGGCATGTGTCGCGCCTGCTACGAACGCTGGCGCCTCCGCCAGCACGCATACGGACGCTTCCAGCCGCTCGTCGTCGACGCCGAACCAGCACGACGACACATCACCGCCATGCGCGACATCGGTCTCACCTGGCGCACCATCAGCAACCTCAGCGGAGTCGACCGCAAACAAGTCGCCGACATCTGCCGAGGCGCCAAGATGACCAGCCGCGATGTCGCCGACCGCATCCTCGCCACCCGCATCCCCACCGCGGCACACGAAGTCGCCCCCGACGACGGACGCGTACCCGCCATCGGCACCACCCGCCGCATCCAGGCCCTCGTCGCGAACGGCTGGACCCAGTCCTACATCGCCGAGCAGGTCGGCATCACCGTCGCCAACATGGTGCCGCTCACCTTCGGCCGGCAGCCCATGGTGCAGGCCGCCAAGGCCCGCACCGTCGCCGCGCTTTTCGACCGGCTCCAACTCGAACAGGGCCCATCTACCAGGGCCCGCAACATCGGCCGCAAGTACGGGTGGGCGTTGCCACTCGAATGGGACGACGACGCCATCGACAACCCCGACGCCACACCGATCGTGTCCCGCCGCACCAAGCGGGACGACTTCCTCGGACCCGTCATCGAACGCCGCGAGAAAGTCTTCGAGCTCACCCGCAACGGACTGTCCTCCGCGCAGATCGCCGACCAGCTCGGCGTCGACCCGCGGACGATCACCCGCGACAGGGGCGCCGCGGCATGACCGAATCCATCACCACCCGAGTGGAGCCAGCGGCCGCCATCAAGGCCGCCGAACACCCACACCAACCACCGGAGCGCCACTGCAAAGTCTGCGGCGCCCCGGCCGCCGCCGGCGCCTACTGGTGCCGTGACTGCAAGGGGCTGCTGTGAACGTCCATGACCGCGGCGATCAGACCATCCTGCGTCACGCCGGCAAGGCCGGTTACTGCGGTCGGGTTGCATATACATCAACGTTGAATCCAGCTGCACCGCAACAGGACCCGATGTGGAACACTCCCGGCGCACTCGAACCCATAGAGAGGAGGGCCGCCTGATGGCGCGGGACCACGGCCGCATCTTCACGTCGATCTGGTCCGACGAGGACTTCCGCCAACTCACCCCCGGGGCGCAGCACGTGTACCTGATGCTCACCACCTCACCGAGCCTGAGCTACTGCGGTGTCGCGGATTGGCGACCACGCAGGCTGCTCCCGCTCGCACGCGACTGGAAGCCGGACCACTTCTGGGCCTCCGTCGCAGAGCTGGTGCAGCGTCTCTACATCGTCGTCGACGAGGACACCGAAGAGGTTCTCGTCCGATCGTTCATCCGCAACGACGGGTTGATGAAGCAGCGGCATATGGGTGTGTCCATGGCCAAGGCGCATTCGGCTGTGGCGTCGAACGTGCTGCGCGGGGTGATCGTGCACGAGCTGATCCGCCTCCAGGCGGACGAGCCGGAGCTGAAGGGCTGGGGGAGTGACGCGGTCCGCCGGCTGGCCGATCAGACCCCTATCGATCCCGCCACGTACCCCCTCGGTGATGGTGCGGTTCATGCCCCGAACAAGGGTGACGTTCAACCCCCGAGCGATCCCCCTGTTCAGCCCTCGATTCATCCCCCAATTCAGTATGAATCGCGCCCCCCGAATGACCCCTCGACTCAACCCCCCTCTACTCCTTCTCCCTCTCCTTCTCCCTCTCCATCTCCAGATAGGGGTTACGTAAGTACGGAAGGAGACAGGGCGCGCATCACCGAACCCACCCCCTTCTGCTCATCTCATCCAGGCGGCACGACGGCGAACTGCCACGCCTGCGGCGAGGCACGCCGATCGCACACCGCCTGGATGGGCCAGCAGCAACGAGAAGCCGCCCTGCGCCTCTCCACCGAAGCGAGAGAACGCGCCGAGCTCCGAGCCCACGCCATCGCCGAATGCGGCATCTGCGACGACGACGGCTACGACCGAGGGCTCCCATGCGACCACGACCGAGACCGCGAGGAACGAGCCCGAAGAGGGATCGCCGCCGTCCGAGCCAAACTCCCGAAACCGAAAGGCGCCGCCTGATGGCCCGCAGTCGCGCATCCGCCCGCAAGGCCGGCACCGCGTTCGAAACCCTCATCGCCCAAGCCCTCGCACACCACCTCGACGACGACCGCATCGAACGCCGCGCCCGCAACGGCGCCAAAGACCGCGGCGACATCGCAGGCGTACGAATCAGGGGCCAGAGGCTCGTCCTCGAGCTCAAATCCCCTGGGAAGGGTCAGCGGGTGGATCTGCCCGGCTGGACGCGTGAGGCGGCGATCGAGGCCGGTAACGACGATGCCCTCTGCGGACTGGTCGTCCACAAGCGCCACGGCACCACCAACCCACTCGAGCAGTGGGTCACCGGAACTGTCGCCGACCTCATCGCACTCATCACCGGGCACCGACCACAGGAGGACCAGCAGCCGTGACCGAACTCGACCGACCAACCCGGGCACGGCTCCTCACCGCCCTCGACAACATCGCCACCTGGCTCGCCGACGAGCTCGACACCACCATCGCCAAGCTCACCGCCCAACCCGACATGGTCGGCGGCCCAAGTGCTGACACACCACTACCCATCAACGCCGACGCCTTCGACGCCGCACTCGACCTGACCGGCACCCTCGACGACTGGATCAACCAGGTGTGCCTCACACACCACCAAATCGCCTATCCCGGACGGCTACGCATCCAGCCCGCCGCGACATGGCTGTACGACCACTACCTCGACCTAGCCCGCCACGAACGTATCCAGCAGGCCGCCCGCGAGATCATCGAAGCCCACGACCGCGTCTACCACCTCGTCGAACAGAAACGTGACCCCGCATGGAAGCAAGCTGACCCAATCGCAGCAGCAGCAACAGAACTCAATCCGAGCGGACTCGAAACGCTAGGCCGCGAACTAGGCGGCGACTACTCCACCCTCACCCGAGAACGAGTCGAATCCCTACGACGGAACGGCCACATCACACCCGTCCGCGCCATCGAAGGAATCGGAAACCTCTACAACACAGGAGATGTGCTGATCGCGCATCTGACAATTCCGATGAGGAAACGGAAGCGAGCAGCGTAAACGTTCTTAACCGACCCGCTGTGATACGCTTCGCGCGAAGCCGAGTGTGACCCCCAAGGTCCCTCGGCTTTCGTCGTCGAAGGGGGACACAATGCAACTCCGAACCCACATCCGAATCCTGCTCCTCATCGCCACCCACCTCCGCCTCCGCCACTGACCCACACACGTCCACCCTCGACGCAGCCACAGGCGCTCGGGTGGACACGCCCCGCACCGTCCATTGGATGGTGGCGGTGCGGGGCCATAGACCAAGAAGGACACATGGCCACAACCACCGAACGCGGTCTCGGATGGAAGCACAGGCAACAGCGTGATCGGCTACTACGCAACCATGTCGACGGATCGCCGTGCTGGTGGTGTAACCAACCTCTACATCGCGACCCCACCCGGAACTGGGATGGCCGATCCCTTCACGCGGACCACAGCATCGCCCGATCCCGCGGCGGCACCATCGCCGACCGACTGATCCACGACACATGCAACAAATCACGGGGAGACGGCAGCCGCGACCACCTCAGGCCGGCCATCACCGGAATTGATCCCGCGTCCGCGAAATCGATCGACGACCAACTAGGCATCCGCCTACTTCCCTGGCCATAACAGACCACAACAACCCGCGCACAAAAGAACGCCCCGGTGAGGACTCCAATCCTCCCGGGGCTTTGCCGACTGTGAAGGAGTCGACGTGCAGAACGTAGCAGTACCGCAACGCGCGTGCCTCGAGTGCGGACGCAGTAAGCCACCCGGCGAGTACTACTACAACCGCAAGGCAGGTACGTACTTCAAGCACTGCAAGGACTGTGTCCGAACGGCCAACTTGAAGCGCTACCACGACCGCAACCCAGGTTCGAACACCGCACACACTCGACGTGAGACCAGCAGGCGACGGCAACTGACAACTGCACCGGACGTGACCTCAACCAACACGACAACCCGCGGACTAGGTTGGCAGCACCAACTGCAACGCGCCCGGCTTATCGCCCAGCACATCGACGGATCTCCCTGCTACTGGTGTGGCCGCGGCACCTTCCTCAGCGCCGACCAGAACTGGGACGGGAACGGGCTGGAAGCCGACCACAGCATCCCTCGCTCCGCTGGAGGGACCATCGCCGATCGACTGATGCACAGAACGTGCAATCGAGCCCGTGGCGACGGCGATCGCGACCATCTCAGGCCCGCTCTGAGCATGCCCGCGCACGCCTGACGGACAATCCCCACCCGACCCGAAAATTATCGAGGGGGTGGGGGGGTCCGTGACTGGCCGCCTCAGTCTCGAACTTTTTTACGGACCGGAATTTTCTACGGGATCGGGGAGGTGATCGCGTGCCAGATCTGGACAGTCTTGCGTCGGCCGGCCGTCGCCTCTACGCCGAGCTGCACGACGACGCCGATCCCTACTCGCTGACGGCGCTGATCGTCGAAGCTGCCCGCATCAAGGACCGTCTCGACCAGTTCGACCGAGTTCTCTGCGGCGACGTCGATTGCTGGGTGAGCCTCGTCGACGCGCGCGGGGCGGACGGCATCCTCGAGATCCGCGTGGATGGCGCACTGCAGGAGTCGAGGCAGCAGGCCAACGCCCTTCGGCAACTGCTCGCCGAGATCCGCCGACAGAAGGACTCCGAGCCTGCCGGTGATGACGATGACGGCCTCGCTGATCTGTGACGATTTCCCCACCCTGACCGGCCGGCAAGAACCGCACAACCTGTCTGTCTCTGACGGTGACATCACGCACGGCGAGAAGGCCGTCGAGCTCGGTCGGCGCGCCGGGTCGATCGCGATGCCGTGGCAGGTCAAGGCGCAGCATGCGATCCTGTCGACCACCCAGTTTGGGCGGTGGGTGCACTCGACGTGCTGTCTGATCGTCCCGAGGCAGAACGGCAAGTCTGAGATCCTCATCCAGCGATGCCTGTACGGGCTGTTCAAGCTGGACGAGACCATCATCTACACCGCGCAACGGTGGAAGACCGCCCGCGACGGGTGGAAGCGGATGATGGCGCTCATCAAGAGCCGACCATGGCTGCGGAAGCGCGTCGTTCGAGCTACGTGCTCGCAGGGTGAGGGCATCATCGAGCTGACATCAGGCGCGACGATCTCGTTCGGCACCCGATCGAACGACACTGGCCGCGGCCTGACCGACGTCGACCTGGTCATCTACGACGAGGCATACAACCTGACGCCGGGCGAGATCTCCGCGATGTCGTTCGTGCAGATGGCCGCGAAGAACCCCCAGCGGATCTACGCCTCGTCTGCAGTGAATCAGGATGAGCACCCCAACGGCGAGGTGCTCGCGTCGGTCCGCCAGCGTGGACTGAAACAAGAGCCGGGCCTGTATTTCGCCGAGTACATGGCGGCTGAGGGAATGCCGCGAGACTCGGAAGAAACATGGCGCTACGCGAACCCGTCGTACGGGGTCATTCAGACTGACGAGAAGATCCTCGACATCATGAAGAACCTCGCGACCCCGGCGGGACGCAAGGGGTTCGACGTCGAAGCGCTCGGCCGCGGCGATTGGCCGGCCACCGACGACAAGGCGGAGACCTGGCAAATCGTCGCCGAAGACCACTGGTCTGGGTTGCTCGACTACGCGCCGGATCTGATCGGAACGACCGGGATCGGTGTCGCGCGTGTCGGAAGCCAGTGGGCAATCGCGGCGGCCCGGCGCACCGTCGACGAGCGGATCCACGTCGAGGTCGGGTACCTGCCGATTGCACCGAACCCGGAGATCGTCGCGCTTCTCGCTCGCGTTGATGACGCGATCGAGCCCTGTGCGATCGCCACGGACAGTCGCTCGCCGGCCGCCGTGATCGAGCCGCTGATGAAGACTGCCGGAATCGAGCTGATCAAGTCAACGACTAATCAGGCCGCACTCATGTGTGCCGGGTTCGTCGACGACGTCGAGGACGGGCTGATCTGCCACACCGGGCAGCCATCCCTACGGCACGCACTCGAACACGCCATGAAGCGTGAACTGCCACGAAAAGACTGGGTCATCGACTCGAACGGTGATCCGGGCGTCGCGTCGCTGCAGGCCGTCGTCTTGGCGCGGTGGGCGCTACTCACATTCGAGTCCCGCGTCGTCGGTCCGGCGGCCGCGCCCGCGTTCGAACGTGCCACCGGTACCGAGGGCGGCTACGTCGATTCGTTCGACGCGATGACCGTCGCGTTCTGAGGAAGGAGGTGACCATGGCGCAGACAGCGCGGCCGGCCACCGAAGTGGGATACGTCAACGGCGGCGGGACCGAGTGGCAGCAGTGGGACCACACCGAGAAAGTCCCTGAACTGCAGTGGCCCGAGTCGGTGAAGGTGTTCAGCCGGATGGGCCGTGAGGACGGCCGCGCCTCCTCGCTGCTGCGCGCGATCGGGCTACCGATCCGGCGAACAGGATGGCACCTCGACCAGAACGGGGCCAGAGACGAGGTGACCGAGTTCGTCGCGCGGAACCTGAGACTGGGCATCAAGGGGTCGGACTTTGTGCCGGCGACCCGCACGAGGGGTCGATTCTCCTGGCGGAGTCACCTGCAGCCGGCGCTGTTGATGCTGCAGTACGGGCATTCGTTCTTCGAGCAGGTCTATCAGTTCGATCAGGACGGAAGGATCAGCCTGCGCAAGCTCGCGCCGCGCCCCCAGCGCACGATCTCGAAGATCAATGTCGCACTCGACGGCGGCCTCGAATCGATCACGCAGGAGCCTCCGGTCGGCAGGCTCACTGCGGCCTCGGCGATCCCGGACGGATTCACGATCCCCGTCTCTCGTCTCGTTGCCTACGTGCACGAACCGGACCCCGGACAGTGGCAGGGCAACTCGATCCTGCGGCCGGCGTACAAGCACTGGATTCTCAAGGACGAGTTCATGCGGACGCAGGCCGCGGCGGCTCGACGCAACGGCATCGGTGTGCCGGTCGGTACTGCATCGAAGTCCGACGACCAGGCCGAGGTCGACCACATGCGGGATCTTGCGTCGAACTTCAAGGGCGGTATGACGTCCGGTGTCGGTCTCGCAAACGGCCAGAAACTCGAGCTGCTCAGCGTGCAGGGCGTGTTGCTCGACATCCAGCAGGCCATCGACTATCAGGACAAACAGATCGCGCTTGCAGGTCTGGCGCACTTCCTGAACCTCGACAAGGGCGGATCATTCGCCCTCGCGAGCGTTCAGGAGGACACGTTCGTGCAATCGGTACAGACGCTCGCCGAGAGCATTGCGGACATCGGCACGGCCCACGTCGTCGAGGACCTCGTGGACCTGAACTGGGGTGAGGACGAGCCCGCACCGAAGATCGTGTTCGACGAGATCGGCTCGCGCCAGGACCTGACCGCATCCGCGCTGAAGATGCTCATCGACGCTGGCCTGATCCGTCTCGACCGTTCGCTCGAGGAGTACACGCGGCAGCAATACGGTCTGCCAGCCAAGGACACCCCGCCCCCATCCGAGCCATGGACGCCCCCCTCCGGCCCGACCGAATCCGAGGGGACGACCACGTAAAGGAGACGACCATGACCATCCGCAACGGTGCTGGTGCTTCCCGCCGACCGCGCGAGTGGTGCCGGATCAACGCGCAGGCTGGCGCCGCCACCGAGATCCTGATCTACGACGTGATCGGCAGCTACTGGCGAGATACCGACGCTCAGACGATCGCCACTCAGATCAAAGAACTCGACACCGACGAGATTGTCGTCCGGATCAACTCGCCCGGCGGCGATGCGTTCGACGGCATCGCGATCATGAACGCTCTTCGTGCGCACTCGGCGAAGGTCACCGTTCGCATCGACGGACTGGCCGCGTCGGCCGCGTCGGTGATCGCGATGGCCGGCGACGAGATCGTCATGGGCGAAGGCTCGCAGATGATGATCCACGAAGCGTGGCTCTACACCTCCGGCACCGCCGACTACCTGAGGTCGGAAGCGGACCGGCTCGACAAGATGACCGACTCGATCACGTCGCTGTATGCCCGCCGGGCCGGTGGGGATTTCGAGGAGTGGCGCGACCTCGTCGCTGCCGAAACCTGGTTCACCGCAGACGAAGCCGTGGCAGCTGGCCTGGCCGACAAGGTCAGTGACAGTACCCCCGACAGTGGTGAACTCTCCGCGGCATTCAACCTGTCGCAGTTCCGCTTCGCCGGTCGGGAACATGCCCCGGCCCCACGGATCCCCTCTGCCGAGGCGGTAGAGGACACCAACAGGAAGGAGGGCATCGTGCCCACCCTCAACGAAACTCTCGCCCAGCGCCTCGGCATCAACGCCGACGCCACCGACGAGACGATTCTGGCCGCCCTCGACGAGGCACTGGCCGAGCAGGCCCAGGAAACCGGAACCCAGGCATCCGCCCCCGGCGCCGGCGACCCGACCGCCGAACAGGTCGCAACCTACATGGAGCGCCACGGCCTCGTCGCCGTCGACCGTGCCCAGCACGAGGACTACATCGCTGCCGCCAACGAAGGCCGCGCAGCTCGAGCCCAGCAGCTCCGCGAAGCCGACGAGGCACTCGTCGACGGAGCAATCCGCGCCGGGAAGTTCGGCCCCGGCCGGCGTGAGCACTGGCTCAACGCTCTCAAGCGCGACCGCGAGGGCGCCACCGAGGCAATCAACAGCCTCGCGAAGGGTCTCGTACCGCTTGACGAGGTCGGTCACGGCGTCGACCCGGAGCCCACCGGCGGTGCGGACTTCACGGCCGTCGACAAGTTCAAGAACTGGATCGAGGAGAACTGACATGGCTGCAGTCACACAGGTCACCCAGGGTGGCCCCAAGAGTTTCATCCCGGCCGAGGTCATCCTCGGAGGACAGCTCGTCGAGGCCCGCGCCGCCGGCCGGATCGGCGTCGCCGCCGCGGACAGCGTGAAAGTCCTCGGCGTCGCACTCACCGACGGCCAGAGCCCCGAAACGGCACAGGGCGGAACCACCGTCGACGCGATCGGGCGCCCGATCATCAACGCGATGCCGATCCCTACCGTCGTCTCCGTCGCTTACGCGGGCACCGAAACGAAGGTGACCTACTCGGCCGCCGCGCAGTTCGGCGACAAGCTGGTCTCGACCGGTGCCGGCAAGGTCGGGCCCGCCGCCGTCGACGCCACCGCCGCCGAGATCGTCGGCATCTGCACCCAGCCCCAGGGCGTCGCCGCCAACGCGGTCGGCCTCATCCGGATCGCCTGATCCCTCACTTCCCCAGGAGACAATCACCATGGCACCCAGGACCATCGTGAGCGGGTCGGACGGCGCGGCACTGACCGTGGCCGACTTCCTCGCGAACCCGCTGCTGATCCCGACCAAGCTCAAGAAGCTGCTCGAGAACCAGTTCATCGCCGAATCGCTGCTCCGCAACGCCGGCGCCAACACCTCCGGCGTGTTCGCCTACCACGAAGGCGACCCGGCCTTCCTCGCCGACGACATCGACGAGCTGGCCGAGTTCGGCGAGATCACGGTCTCGAACGCCGCCCGCGGTATTCCGAAGGTCGTGTTCTCGACCAAGCGCGGCAAGGGTATTCGCGTCACCCTCGACATGATTCGGAAGAATCAGATCGACGACGTGAACAAGCAGATCACCGCGCTGAAGAACACTTTCATCAGGGCCAACGATCGTGCAGCGAAGGCGATCTTCAACTCCGTCCCCTCGTTCCCCGTGTCCACCGCGTGGGACGTGGCGAACTCGCGGCCGCGGCGCGACATCGCCGACGCGATCTTCGAGATCTCTCAGGCCGCCCCTACCGCAGAGCAGGGCGGCAGCGAAGACGAGGGGTACGAGTTCGCCGCCGACACGATCGTGCTCAACCCTGCGTTGCTTCCGATTCTGATGGACAACGACGATCTGCTGAAGGTCTACCGCGGCAATATCGCCGACCAGAACATCGCGTATGTCGGTGCGCTGCCGGAGACCATCCACAACCTGCAGATCATCGTGTCGCGGGCATGGCCGGCCGACCGGGCACTCATCCTCGAGCGCGGCACCATCGGGTTCTACGGCGACGCTCGTCCGCTGACGTTCACCGAGCTGTACCCCGAGGGCAACGGCCCCAACGGTGGTCCGCGTGAGACGTGGCGCTCGGATGCGACGCAGGAACGCGGACTGGCGCTCGACCAGCCGCAGGCGGGTCTGTGGCTGACGGGTCTGGTGACGCCGTGACCAACTACATTCTGACCGCGCTGCGGTTCAACCAGGTTCTTGAGCGCAACGACCAGGGCCGGCCGATCAAGGAGATCAGACACCGTCAGGGCGCCCTGGTCACCGATCTCGACGAACTGGAAGCGCAACGCCTGCTGCGTGCCGGAGCGATCCGTCCCGCCGACGAGGTCACCGACGAGGCAACCGAGGACCCCGACGTCAACACTGGCGGCGACACCGTCGGCGGTCAGGCACCGCTCCAGGGTGACGAGACCCCGGTCTCGGGTTCTGGTGGAAGGTTGGCCGAGAAGCCCCGCAAGCCTCGTGCGACCGCGACTGACGAGAAGTGGGTGGCGTATGCGGAAGCGATCGGCATCGACGATGCCGACCTCGACGGTAAGAACAAGGACGAGATCATCGCCCTCGTCGACGCTGCCGAAGCGAAATGAGATGAGGCGTCGCTGTGGCTGACTTCGTCGACGTCACGGGGCTCACTCTCGGCTGGCGGCCACTGTCGGCAACCGAGACGATCTGGGCCGAACAGCTCATCGCCTCAGCCTCGCAGTGGATCCGTAAGCACAAACCGACCATCGACGACGGCGATCCGGACGCTCGGTTCGTCGTCGTCGAGGTCGTACGGGCAGCGCTGACAGCTGCCAAGCACGCCGGACACGTTTCCTACACGAAGACGGTGGGAGGGGTGACGCGGTCGGGGACCCTCGTCAACCCGGGCCGGTCACTGGTGTTCACCCCGTACCACTACCAGCTGCTCGGAATCTCGCAGGCGGCGAAACCGTCGTGGACGTTCGGAGACTGACATGGACGATCTCGGTAACCAGACCATCCGCGTGACCGTCCGGGAGCGCGGCAAACGGGGTGTGATGACCGAGCGGCCCGGAGGCGAGTACCCCGGCTGCTCGGTGCAGCCGGTGTCGTCCACCGAGGGTGTTCCGCTCGAGCGACACGACCGGTGGGTTCTCTACGCGCCGCCGGGGTTCCCGGAGTCCACCGAGAACGTTCTCGACGTCGACGGAATCGGGCCGCGGCTGCACGTCGACGGTGAGCTGCAGACGTGGTTCGACGACGACGGGATCCCGGACCACGTGTGGGGCTATCTCGAAAGGTGGGAGGGAAATGGCTGATCGGAAACCCGGCACGTTCCGTTTCTCCTCGAAGGACGCGAAGGCGATCATGGCGTCGAGGTCCGTTCAAGCGGCCACGGCGGGGGCAGCGCGGGTCGGTCTCGAGGCGTTCCGTCGCGAAGCCCGCCGGCACGCGAAGATCGGTCAGCTCGCTGCCCGGGTGCGTATCGAACGGGCGCGAGGCTGGGACGGGCGGCCCGGTCACCGCATCGTCGCCTCCCGGGCCGGTAACCAGTACGCGTTGTTCGGCACCAGGCGTTCGAAGCCGGTGCGCGCGACCGAGGCCGCGATGCGCGCCATGAACCAGCGACGGAGGTACTGATGGTTGTCGAGCTCGACGGGACGCTGTTCCCGGATATTCAAGAGGTGCTGATGGTGTACCTCGCCCCGCTGGGGGAGACGGACACCGAACCACCTGTCGAAGACGGCGTCGGCATCCAGATCAACCGCACCGGCGGCGGCAACGACGGGATCAGCGACTACCCGCGCGTGCAGATCACCTGCCATCACCCGGACCCGCGTGGCGCCTCGCTCCTCGCGCGGCAGGTCGCGAACCGGATGGAGAACATCCCCGGCGTTGCGATCGACGTCGAGGGTGAGCCGAAGCCGATCTGCGTCGACTCCTGCCGGGTCGACACCCCACCGGAAGCAGAGCCGTACGACAACCCCGACGCTCGACGCGAGGTCGCGTACTACGCGCTCAGTCTGCAGAAACCCTGGCGGCGCTGACACCCCAGGTCACCCCCCATTCCTTCCTGGCTCACGACATACACGTCGTGGGCCTTTCTCATGCCCAGGAGGCATCATGGCCACATCTGTTGGCGAACTCGAGGTCGCGCGGCACCAGCGCGAGCTCATCCTCAAGCCCAACCGCATGCACATCTTCGGGATGGGCATGGACGTCGACCCGATCGAGTACATCACCGAGGGCGCGAACTCTCAGCTCGCCGAACTCCCGGATGGTGCGTGGGACTTCGGTCTCCTGCTCAAGGACGATGCGATCACGCTGACTCGTGAGATGGAGAAGTCCGACATCATGGCGGTCGGCTACTCGAATCCGATCCGCTCTGACTTCACGTCCGACATCGCGGGCCTGCAGTTCACCGGTCTCGAGGCGAACCGGTACAACATCGAGAACAACCTCGGTATGGATCTGTCGCAGATGGTCGCCGATCCGGAGACCGGTGAGATCGCGTTCGATCAGTCGGCGATCGCGGAGATCCGCCAGCAGCGTTACCTCTGCGTCGCCCAGTTCAACTCCGGGGTCGATCGGATCTACCTCGGGCGCCTGTTCTATGCGGGTGAGGTCGCCGAGATGGGGGAGCAGACCCTGTCGGACGGTGAGGGGTCGCTGACCTGGCCGACCACCGTGAATGCGATGGTCGACACCGAGCACGGCGTGTCGGTGCGGCACTACTTCGGCGGCGAGGGCTGGAACCGTGTCCTCGAGGATGCGGGCTTCAAGCGTGGCGGTCTGTCGATCACCACTGCTTCTCTGCCTGCCGGCACCGTCGGCGCGGCCTACTCGCAGACCCTCGCCGTGTCGGGTGGTACGGGCACCAAGACGTGGACGCTGTCGACCGGCACTCTGCCTGCTGGTTTGACGCTCGCCTCGTCGACCGGTGTCATTTCCGGTACCCCGACCGCGGCCGGCACGTCTAACTTCACCGTGCAGGTTGTCGACAGTGCGACGTCCGGCAGTGCCCTCAAGCCGCTGTCGATCGTCGTAAACCCCTAGCGCCCCTGCTGCCTGGCTTTCTGCCGGGTGGTGACGCCCTCCCCGGATGATCCCTGGGGAGGGCGTGTGGCGGGCCAGGATGAGAGGAGACTTCCGTTGGCCTACACCAAGGTCCATCGCGCGGGGTGGCAGAACGATCCGCGGTCTCGTCCCCCTGAGCCTGGGGAGACACCGGTCAATGCTGAGGCGCTCGACCAGATCGAGCGGGGGGATCGCTGACGTCCACGAGCAGCTCGACAGCAGGCTGTCCGGATCAACCCTGAATGCCACGGACGCCGTCGCTATCCGAGCCCTCCGGCCCAGCCGCACCCGCGCACGCAGAACCCCACCACGCCGATGTCGCGGCAGGAGCCGTCCGCGAACGACATCACCTCCCGAGTAGCGGCAGCTTCGGCCCCACATGCGGGGCAGCTGTACCCGAGGGCGGGCATGGATTTCGCCTCGACCGGCCATAGTGTCTCCCCCATAGGGACGAACCTACTCGCCTAGGCAACCGGTTGGGCGGTATCTTTCGTCGATCGCTCAGCTGGCCGACCGCCACGGATCGTCGTCGCGGCGCTCGAGCTGGCGAGGCTTCTCGAATTCGTCGCGCGCCCGGATGACACGCCCGAACACTACGGCCGCAGCGACGGACAGCACGAGCCACCCGAGCAACAGCCAAACGATCCAGGTCATGCCTTGGACAACGGAACGTACCGGCGGAATGTTACTTGATAGTAGGTATATCACCCGCCGGTTCACCCTTTGTGAAGGGCCCCGCCGGTACAGCGTCCCCGACAGCGAGGCCCCCCACCGTCGGCGAGCAGGGGGGGTGCCTATGCCGACGATTTGCTGTTGCGTAGCCGGGAAGCCGCAACAACCACCTTGGACAGTAACAGTCCATCGGTATCTTTTGCGTGCCCGGACATCACCCCGTCATTCACCCTCGGCTTCACTCGGCAGGCGACTCACGTGCCCTGAACGGGGTCGATACCCATCTCGGCCGCGTCGCATTCCTCCATCGCGGGCGACGTGGTCATTGAGGATGAGGACGCCAAGAAGGGTCGGTTCGTCCCGTGCAGCCCCCTGCGAGGCACGGTCCGATCCGGCCACCATGCAGCGTCCCACCCAGGACTCGGATGCGGACGAGATCGAACCGAGAAGCCCCGCCGGCGATCTCTGTGAGGAGCCGACCGGCGGGGCCGGGCCGCCGGACGGGGGAGAACGGCGACCAAGATCAACCCTATGCAGACATCGTGAGGTCTGCAGCTCTTCTGCCCGCAGCTGCTCACCATCTCCCGCACCTGAGGTCGCCACTCCCGTGGCGACCTCAGTCGTTTGTCCCCAAATTCTCCGGCGGCGTGACGTCCCGCAGACCCCGCCACGCCGCCGGTCTCTACCCCGGGTCTGCAACCACCAGAAGAAGGGTCTGCCATGCCCACCATGAGAACCATCCGCAAGGACGACTGGAAGCCGACACCGCTCGTGTCCCCCGACGGTCGCCCCTACACCCCCGGCTCGTTCCGCGAGGACCGCGAACTCCGCAGCAAGGGATACGTCCCCGCGCCGGAGGTCGACACGGCCACCGCAGCGCCCGACAGCGCCGCCGCAGACACAGAGGCCAACCCGGTCCTGGCGACCGACGCCCCGACCGAGACCCAGGCCAAGACCACCCGACGCAACGGAGGCGCGAAGTGAGCACCGACAACCTCGACACCATCACCTCGATCGACACCCAGGACGTCCGCCGGTACGGCGGAGAACAGCGCGAGCCGAAGAAGCCGTTCAAGTTCCAGATCGGCGAATCGCCGACCTTCTACGTCCAGGAACCGGACGCCGACACCGTCATGGACATCGAGGAAGCCCGGACCTCTCGCAGTGTTCTGAAGCTGTTCCTCGGTGACCAGTACGACGATGTCGCCGACTTCCTCGGCCCGCAGGACCCGGACGTGCTGATCGACCTCGCGCGCGACCTGTCCAAGCACTTCGGGCTGTTCGATGCGGAGCAGGCGGTGAACCGCGCCGATCGACGGAGCCGGGATCGGCGCCGCAGCGGTCGTCGCCGCTGACAGGTGAGCGACGACCACGGGTCGGCGGCCTCGTTCTTTCGAACACTCCTCGATGAGGCTGCCGGCCCGTTCGTCGTGCATCTAGGCGATGACGACGAGGACGGGCCCGAGCTCGTCATCGAGGCGCCCGAATCGGCCGACGTCGCCGACCTCGACACCACTGTCTCCGTCCATGACCAGCTCGATCTCCTCGTCGGCGATGAACTGGCCGATATCATCGCCGACCACTACGCCCGCCGGCCGTTCTCCGAACTCGCCGACCTCGTCGACGACATTCGCGAGCACTTCGGGATCCTCATCCCGCCGGACGCCGGATGGGCGTACCTGGTGCACGAGATCGACCGCTACGGCGCAGGGATCGAAAAGGACCTGTTCACCCTGCCCGGCGACGAAAGTCTGTACGACTGGGTCCGCGACCACCTGAACAATCCCTGGAACCGGCTGCTTCGACTGTTGCCGACGTTGCCTGAGGGCGGCTGGTACTTCGCCGCACTGGGCAATGACGACGAGCGTGCCCAGAAGATCCTCGAGATGGAGCAGCGCGGCGAGCTGCCTCCTCCGTCGAAGCGGCCGTCTCTGGTCGGTTGGACATACGAGCGGGCGAAGCTCACCGATCTTGTCGACTCGGCGCGCCGCATCGAGCATGCCGTGTGGGGAGCGTCCCCGAAGTTCAAGGGCAAGGGCGGCAAGCCGCCGCGGCCATCACCTCGTCCGCAGACTGCGCGCGATCGCGTCGAAGAGTTCCAGGCCCTCGTCGAACACGACGACATTGCCTCACAGCTCCTCGGCAGCCGCTACACGCGGCGCTACACCCCACCGGAGGTAAACGATGGCTGACCTGCAGGGTGGACAGACCTACATCAACGTCTTGCCCTCGATGGCCGGCTACTTCAAGCGGGTCCGCGCCGAGATCAAGGGCCACCCGGTCGACCACAAGATCGGCGTGGAAGTCGATCAGCGCAAGCTCGTGAAGGCGAAGTCCGATCTCGACAGTGCCACCAAGGCTGCGGCTGACGCACGACGCCGGGAATCCGCGGCGACCAAGGAAGCTGCCGATGCCGAACGGCAATTACAGGCCCTTCGCAGCAAGGGCGTCACCGACGCGAGTCGGCTCGCAGCCGCCGAAGCAAAGGTCGCCAAGGCCAAGCGCGACAGTCAGGCCGCGGCCGCGGCGCTCAATGCTGCCGAGTCGAAGCGCACATCAGCTGCGAACCGGGTCGTGCACATCGAGACCCGGATCGACGACAAGCGTGCCGAAGCCGACAGCGCGTCGCTCCTGCAGCGGCTCACCCAGCGGTTCGGTGCCGGGGGCCAGGCGGCCGGTGCTCAGTTCGTCAGCGGCGTGAGCGCCTCCATGAACTCGCATGCTCGAGGCAGCGAGGAAGGACGCAGTTTCGTGGCGGGATTCTTCTCCGCCATCGGCAGTGGCATGCGCGCAGCAGTCGCGGGTTTCGCGATCCTCAGCACCGCGGCCACCTCGGTGATCAGGAACGTCGGTACTGCAGCCACTGTGCTTGGATTCGCTGCACGTGCTGTCCGAAACCTCAGTGTTGGGTTGCTTGCAAGTACCTCGCTGCTGCGGATGATGACTGGCGCGGGCGTCGCCCGTCTTGCGGGTGCGCTGCGGCTCGCCGCCACTGCCGCCGGCATCCTCGCCCGCGATATCGGCCGGGTGACCGCCGCCCTGCTGGTGATGGCGGGCGTGGCCAAGCTGGTCGGGATCTTGACGCGCATCGGCCGTGCTCTCGGCGTGGTGACTGTCGGGTCCGCCGTTGCACTCGGTGCGGTCTCGGCGCTCGGCTCCGTGGTGGCGACCTTCGCTACCGGCCCGATGGTGTCGGGTCTGATGGCGATCGCCGCGGCTATGGGAACGGTTGCGGCGGCCGCGGCAGGCATCCTCGGGCCCGCCATCGGCGTGGCGAAGTTGGCGTTCGCTGGCCTGTCCGATGGGGCGAAGGCCTGGACCGACTCGCAGAAGAATGTGGGCGCCGCTGCTTCGAAGAGTGCGTCCGCGCTCAAGGCCGTCGAGAACGCCAAGAAGGCTCAGGCGCGCACCGCCGAGCAGGGCAACCGCCAGATCGTCTCTGCTGAGAAGCAGGTCGTCAAAGCGCAGGAAGCGGTAAAGGAGGCACAGGACGAGGTCAACCAGGCCCGCAAGGAAGCCAAGCGTGACGCCGAGGGCTACGCGCGGACCCTCGCCGGGTTGGCTCTCGACGAGGAAGGCGCCGCCCTGGCGCTGGCCGAAGCCGAGAAGAACCTACGCGAGACACGGGCCAATCCGGATGCGGACGGTCTCGACCGGTGGCGAGCGGAGCTCGGTGTCCGCGAGGCGAAGCAGGCGTTCGAGGAGATCAAGGCGACAAGCGCCGAGCAGCGCGCCGAGATCGCCGACGCACAAGCCAAGGGCATCGAAGGCTCCGACCGGGTCGTCGAGGCCAAGGAGCGTGAGGTCGACGCTCAGGAGCAGCTGCGCGAGGCCCAGTCCGATCTGGCGCAGACACAGAAGGATGTGGCCCAGGCCAACATCGATGCCGCCGAGGCCGTGGCGGACGCGTACCAGAGCATGGCGGATGCGCAGCAGTCGGCAGCAGGAGACGATCCGTTCGCGGCGATGATCGGACAGCGGCTGGCACCGCTTCTGCAGGCATTCAAGAACCTGCGCGAAGAACTCACCGATCGATTCAGCTTGGCGATGGTCGGCTCGTTCACCATGCTCGGTGGGCTGCTGGACCGGTTGAAGCCGAACCTCGGTGGACTGGCCGCCACCCTCGGCACCATCGGGGCGCAGATCGCCACCTCGATCTCGAGTCCGGCCGCCGTGGCCGGCTGGGATCGGATGATCGCAGGCTCGAGAACCTTCTTCGACAGCCTCGCTCAGGGCGAAAACGGTCTGGGATCGGTGTTTTCCGGCCTGATCAGTGTTCTCGGGACCGCGGCGGAGACGTTCGCCCACACCGGAGCAGGACTCAACGAGTGGCTGCTGGGGCTTGGTGAGAAGCTGCGGAACATCAGCGCCGACGATCTGCGCTCGTCGCTGGACGGTGTCCGGCAGACGTTCGAGAACATCGGCGCGGTGGTCGGTCCGCTGTTCGAGCTCTTCCGCGGGTTCGGGGCGGAAGCAGCGGCCGGCCTGGCACCCGGATTCGTGGCGCTGGGGCAGTCGATCAAGGACTCGATCCCGGGTCTGATGGACATGGCACGAGTGCTGATGCCTGCCCTCGGGCAGGCGCTCGCCAACCTCGCTCCGGTACTGCCCGGTCTGGTGGAGGCATTCCGTCCCTGGTCGGACGTCCTCGCCGCGGTGGCGCCGCACTTGGGCACGATCATCGAGAAGCTGGCGCCGCTTGCGCCGATGCTCCTCGCCGCTGTCATGGCGGTGAAGGTCATCGGTGTGGCGATGACCGCGTGGAATGCGGTCATGTTCGCCTCGTCCGTGGCTCAGGGTGTGTTCGCTGCCGCGACCGGGCGGTCCGCGATGTCGCTGCGTCGAAACACGATCGCCCTCGCGGCCCATCGCGCCGCGCTCGTCGCGGGTGCGGTAGCGCAGTGGGCGCTCAACGCGGCGATGAGCGCGAACCCCATCACGCTCCTCGTAATCGCGATCGCTGCTCTGGTCGGGGCACTGGTGTGGTTCTTCACCCAGACCGAGACCGGAAAGCGGATCTGGGAGACGGTGTGGTCCGGGATCCAGGCGGCACTGTCGGCGGCATGGGAGTTCATCCGGCCGATCTTCGAGGCGATCGGTGCGATCTTCGTGTGGCTGTACGAGAACGTCGTGCAGCCGGTGTTCACCGCCATCAAGGTCGCGCTCGCTGTGGTTGCTGCAGCGTTCATCCTGATGGGCCAGGTCGTAATGGGGATCTGGAACACCCTCGTCACGTTCCTGAAGACGTACTGGGACAACGTCGGATCGAAGATCTTCGACGCCATCAAGGTCGCTCTGCAGGCGGTCGGCGCCTTCTTCGGCTGGGTGTGGAACTCGCTGATCAAACCTGCCTGGGAGGCGTTCGGCGCCGGTATCGCCTGGGTGTGGGAGAACGTCATCCGGCCGGCGTGGGAGGCACTGAAGGCTGCCCTCGGCGCGGTCGGTGAATTCTTCTCGTCCGTGTGGAATTCGGTGATCAAGCCCGTGTGGGACGCCCTTGGCGCAGGCATCAAGGCGGTGATCGACAACGTCGTGACGCCTGCATGGGAGGCGATGAAGACCGCCCTCGGGAAGGTGCGTGACTTCTTCAGCGAGGTCGTGAAGGGCATCGGCGAAAAGTGGGACAGCCTGAAGAGCGTCCTCGCGAAGCCGATCAACTTCATGATCAACACGGTCTGGAACGAGGGCATCCTCAAGGCATGGAACAAGGCCGCAGGTCTCCTCGGTCTAGGACCGGCCGAACCGCTCGCAGGCATCCCGGAGCACGCCACCGGTGGAGCGATCCGCGGCCCCGGCACCGGCACGTCCGACGACGTCCTGATGTGGGGTTCGAACGGCGAGCACATGGTCACCACCGCCGAGGTCAAGGCAGCCGGCGGCCACAACGTGCTCTACGCCATCCGCGACATGATCCTGCGCGGCATCCCGTTCCAATGGAACGGCGGGCGGATCATCTCGCAGATCGGCCGCGACAATCTGAACGCCTACGGTGCCCAGGTTGCGGCGAAGGGTCTGGGGAACGTCGACCCGCAGGGCATGTTCAACGGGATACTGCCCGGCTACAAGGACGGCGGCGAGATCCGACCGATGTGGCAGACGCAGCTCGAGAACGGCCACCGCGCCGCGAAGAGCCGCAACGGCAACCCGTACACCTGGGGATTCGAGGACTGCTCGGGCCTAATGTCGATGATCGCCGACGCCATCATCAACGGCGGCAACGGTTCCCGAAACTGGTTCACCGGATCCTTCCCCGGCACCCAGCCGTGGACGCCCGGCCTCGGCCAGGGCTTCTCGGTCGGCGTCTGGGACGACCCGGGCGGACCAGGAGGCGGCCACACCGCGGGCACCTTGACCGGTGTCGGCGGGTATTCGACGGTCAACGTCGAGTCGAGTGGCTCGGGTGGGGTGATGTACGGCGGCGGCGCGATCGGCGCGGACTCCCCGTACTTCGCCGGCAAACACCCCGGACTGTTCCACCTTGCGATCGGCGCGGACGGCGCGTTCGAGTCCGGCGGTGCAGGCGGCGGCGGTGGGCTGTCCCCCGAGGGGAAGCAGTCGTTCGTGCAGCGGAAGGTCGCTGACATCTTCGATTTCTTCCTCAACCCGATCACGGCGGGCATCGGCGCTGCGATCGGAGCACCGCCGCCGGAATGGGTCGGTGTTCCGCCGGCATACCTGGACAAGGGCCGCGACATGACGTCGAGGTTCCTGTCCGACAAGGTCGCCGGCCTGGGCGACCTGCTCGGATCGGTCTGGGACAAGGCCAAGAACATCGGTGGCCTGTTCCGAGACAAGGGCGGTTGGATCCCGAACGGGCTCTCGCTCGTCCGCAACGAGACAGGCCGTCCGGAGGCGGTGCTGAACTGGGAACAGATCAAGCTCATCAAGGATCTGCTCCTGGGCGGCGACATTGCCGGCGCGCTGTCTGCAATGGGCATGCTGAACAACGCCCCCGCCGCTGCGCAGACCAGCGAGTACGGCTCCGGGCAGCAGCCTGAGGTCGGGCCCGCCGCGGCTGCGAAGTACGCGGCAGAGATCGACTGGGGCGGGGTCGGTGCTCAGATCGGGACCTCACTGCTGGCGGAGTGGGGTAACGACCTGCTCGGAATCGCTGGGTTCTCGAGCCAGTTCGAGGGCATGAAGCTGGTCGATGACCGCGGACGCGGACGCTCGGACGAGGCCCAGGCACGCAACGAGGCCACGTACAGCGAGGCTCCGGCCGCGGCGGCGACACCGGCGTCCACCGGGGCCCCCGAGTCCACGGTGGACGCTCCCGCTACAGCGGAGGTTGCCGCTGGACCGGAGTCGGTTGTCGACGCGGTGAAGCGGGCCTTCGCTCCGTACGGCTGGAACGAGGGCGAGCAGTGGGCCGCCGCCGACTGGATCATCCAGAAGGAATCGAGCTGGAACCCACTGGCACGCAACCCGCAGTCCAGTGCTTTCAGCCTGTTCCAGTTCCTCGGGTCGACGAAGGACGCCTACCTGCCGGACGAGAGTCCGGATCCGTACACCCAGGGGGTGGCGGGAGCGAAGTACATCCGCGACCGCTACGGCGACCCGATCCGGGCGAAGTCGTTCTGGGAGAAGAACGGCTACTACGACCAGGGCGGCATCGCATCCGGTCGCGGTTTCATGCTCAAGGACGTCATCCGTCCTGAGCGTGTCCTTTCACCGCGGCAGACCGAGGCGTTCGAGGCGCTGGTGCCGATGCTCGACCGAGTCCAGTCGGCCGCTTCCGCGCCGCGTGAGGTGATGTCGGCCGCCGACCGGTCGGCACTCGAACTCGCGCCGGTCGGTGGTGGGGACAACTGGAACTTCAACGGCGAGCTCTCGCCAGCGATGCGGAGGGAGATCGACATCATGTGGAACCAGCGTGAACGCGGCAGCGGACGTAGCTCCGAGTCGAGGAGGCGTTGGTGATCGACTCGATCAGCATGGTCGGGTGGAACGGGTCGCGGCACAGGTACGGCGGCCCGTCTCGCGGGGCCCAGGACTCATGGATCCAAGGTGGTCTTGACGGTCTCTGGGTCCCCGCGCCCCGCACTCCGACCCGCACCTCCCGGGCGTACCAGCACGGTTCGACTCCGAAGGTGACGAAGATCGAGGAACGCCTCCTCGACTTCCAGCTTCGGATCGAAGGTCGAACACGCCGTGACTTCGAGCGTGAGTTCGCCGCCCAGATGGCGGTGTGGTCGTTCGACCACGACAACGAGGTCACGACGAAGACCGCATCCGGCCGGCGCACGATCAGGCTTCGGCTCGACCGGGATCCGAAGATCGTCGGTCGGATGTCGATGCAGACCACCCGCATCGACGTCGAGATGGTTGCGGTTGCGTGCTGGCCGTACCTGACGTCGGGAACGAAGGTCATCAAGTGGGAGGCCGGGCCCGGCTCCCACGTGGGGACCTTCCCGGTCTCGAATCCGACCGACGTGCCGTTGTGGCTCAAGTTCGAGGGCACCCCGGCAACGAAGTGGCTACTGCCGGACGGTCTGTCGGGTCGGATGGTGCTGATCAAGGATCAGACCTCGGGGTGGCGGGTGCAGACCCGTCAGGACTTCCAGACTCTCCGCGCGGCCGGTGCGGGGTTCGAGGTGTGGAAGGCGATGCGGGGCGTGGGCTTCCTGCACGAGATCCCACCGCGCACCTCGCAGGTGTTTCTGCCCGTCGAGGTGCAGGGGTCTGCGGTTCCGGTCGAGTTGCGGATCCACATGCCGCGCTATCACGAGATGCCCTGGGGGTGAGTGCCTGTGAGTTACGACCTCGACGCTGACCTCGCGGCGATCGACGCCCAGGAGCATGAGGAGGCGGCGCTCGCGCTGCTCCGCACCCGGGTCACGATCCACGATCGGAACCTCGAGCTCGTCGGGGAGGTCGAGGGTGAGTACGACGCCGACTGGGAGACGATGTGCAACGAGGTCGGTGAGGCCTCGGTCGGTCTCGATGGCCGGGACGATCTGGCGCAGTGGCTGATCGACGGTCTCTCTCTTGAGCACGACATGTTCCTCGTGTTTCGGTCGCCGTGGAAGAAGGCGTGCTTCAAGGTCTACGACATCGAGTACGACGAGGACGAGCACGGCGAAGCGATCGTGCGGCCGATGGCCCGGCACATCCTCGACGAGATGAAGCACCTGCAGTGCTGGCCCAACACGTTTGCTCCCCTGGCGGTGCAGGCCCCGAAGGTCGACTTTCAATGGGGCAACTCGATCAAGGTGATCAAGGGGTACGCGCACCGGAACCTGCTGCGTGAGCAGCAGCCCGGATGGCTGCCGGCCTTCGACATCTGGGATGTGGCGAACTGGCAGGCGAACTTCGACAACGCGAAGTGGCCGATGGTGATGGTGCCGTACATCGAGTCGCGTGACGGTATTGGTCCGTGGTGTGCTCTCGGGTCCCGCATGGACGACTTCTGGGATCTGGTGCTGCCGACGCTCGAGGACGGCGGGTTGCAGCTGACTGCGGACTTGTGGGAGGTCGGTGACCCGCAGCCCTGCCCGTCGCACTTCATCCTCGACCGACCGACGTTCGTGTTCGACGTGAAGAAGCGGGCCACGATCCCCGGTGTCACCGGCACGATCGCCGACCCGATCCTCGATCTGCTGCGCATCTTCGGATCCGACGGCACCTCGGACACCGTCACCATCACCGATCCGAACGACGACCCAGACAACGCTGATCCGAACGGACCCTGGGTCATCCTCCGCCGCGGTCAGCACCGCGGGCTGAAGTCGAAGATGGTCATCCACAAGCCGATCGAGCACACGATCATGACCGGCGGAAAGTCGCCGGACGCGATCAACCAGGGCGCCAAGCTCCTGTCGAACATCCTGCTCGGGTTGCTCGGCACCCTGATCGGCATGCCGTGGCTCACCCTCGGTATCTTCGACAAGGCGGTCGAGGATGTCATCTTGGCGTGGGCGAGCCTCACCAACTATCAGCGCAAGGCAAATATGGGCCGGTTCGCGCACAAGTCCGGATTCGAGGCTGGCGGTGGCGTGGCGGTGTCCCCTTCGGGGCTGCAGACGATCCGGGTCGGTCTGCACAAGGCCCGCGGGTACGTCTCGTTCGCTGCCGAGATCGACGACGCCGCACCGTATCGGGTTGGTCTGCATATCGACGACGGTCTGCGCTGCGGGTTCGAGATCGGAAACCGGATCTGGCTTTCGCACATCGCATCGGTACGCCAGTCCTGGTCGCGGGAGAACCCGGACCAGCCATGGGAGATCAACGTCGGCGACTACCGATCCGAGGAACTGTCCGGCACTCGCGCATTGCGCGGACTCGAAGCCATCAGCGGCGCGCTGCGCCAGCACTCGAGCGCTACCTAGACCAGGAGGTCGCATTGACACCCGAAGAGCTGCAGAAGGCTCTGCCGCCCGGGATGCATCCGTACGCGTACGTGTTCATGCATCCGCCCACGAACGGGGAGGGATCGCCGGTGGCGACGTTCGAGCCGGACGAGATCAACTCCCTCGCCAGGCACATCGAGCGCCTCGGATTTCGCCTGGTCGAGGAGCCTCTCGATCGGTACAACCCACCGATCACCGGGCCCATCCACCCTCACAACCCGGGGCAGTGGCAATCGAAGAAGCTTCCGCCGCCGAACCGTCCTGACCCGTACGCGCACATCCGCGCCCAGCTCGCGGAGTTGCCAGCGTCGGCGCGCGCTGAGTTGCTCGAGGAGGATGTGTGATGGCGCCTCGTTACTGGCCACTGGCCCGCGGCCACCTCATCACGTCCGGCTACGGGCCGCGCTGGGGTACCTGGCACCGCGGTGTGGACTTCGGCTGGCCCGGCGGATCGGCCGGCAAGCCGGTGCACGCAGTCCAGGCCGGCACCGTCGTCGCGGTTGGATGGGACCCGTCGCCGGGAGGGTTCGGCCACTACCTCGACATCGATTCCGACGACTCGCAGGGCGCGAACCTGTGGGTGTACGGCCACATCGTCCCCGAGGTGACGCGCGGGCAGCAGGTCGCGGCGGGGCAGCGCATCGCCCACGTCAACGGCGACCGGTCCACGAACGGCGGTGTCGACCCGCACTGCCACGTCGAGGTCCACAACCGCGTCCGCCAGCCATTCGGCCCCGGGCGCATGGACCCGATGCCGTTCCTGCAGGACGCGTCCTACCCCGGCGAGACGCCCGCACCCACACCGGACGTTCCTGTGTCCCGCGTGCTGTACGGCATCGACGTGTCGAACCACCAGCGTGAGTTCGACTTCGTCGCGGCCAAGCGGGAAGGGTTCGTGTTCGCCACCCACAAGGTCACCGAGGGCGACGGCTACCGCGACCCGTTCTGGCCGCGCGCCCGCGAGCAGATGCGCGAGCACTTCCCGGGCCTGTTCGGCGGGTACGTGTTCTGCAGGCGCGGCAGCCACCCCGAACGGGAAGCCGACACGCTGCTGCAGCACCTCGGCGATCCGTCGATCCCGATCCAGCTCGACTACGAGGACACCTTCGGCGGCGGCTCCATCGAGGACATGTGGGCCCGCATCCACGCCATCCAGGCCCGCGGCATGCGGGTGTTCTCGGTGTACCTGCCGCGCTGGTTCTGGCGCGACCGCATGGGCTCCCCGAACCTGGCCGGGATCCCGGCGCTGTGGAACTCGCACTACGTGAGCGGCAAGGGCTACGCCTCAACGCTGTACGAGACCTCGCCGGGGACCATCACCGCCGGGTGGGCCGGCTTCCATCCCGGGGGTCCGCCGGTGCAGATCCTGCAGTTCTCCGAGATCGCCCGTGTGGCGGGACAACTGATCGACGTGAACGCATTCCGCGGCACGGTCACCGAACTCCGCGCATTGTTCGCGGGCGATACAGGGGGTTTCCTCATGGCACTGTCCGATGACGAGCAGCGGCAGCTGTTCGAAGCGATCTGCAAGCCGCGACCGTCGCTGGTCGAATCTCGGTTCCTCGGGGGACAGCCCCCGGCCGAATTCGATGCGGCCACGTTCACCCGCACCGCGGACTATCAGGCGTTCCACGCTGCTCGGCTCGCCCAGTCCTGCCTGGACGAGGTCGCAGCCTTGCGTCGCGACCTGGGGCTCGAGCGAAAGGGAGACGCGAAGTGAAGACGATCTCAAAGAACTGGCCAGTGATCCGGCAGGTCATCTACAGCCTCACCGCCGCCATCTTCGGGGGGTTGACCCTGCTCGGCGTGTTCACCGATGCACAGGTCACCGAATGGCTCGGTCACACCACCACGGTGCTTACCGCAATCGGTACCGCAGTGGCACTGCTGGCGAGCCTGTACACCCCGAACCCGAAGGGTGCGCAGACCATCGGTGACGGCACCGAAACCCCGGTCAACTACGAAATCACCAAGACCAGGCCGACGACGGTCGTCGTCGGCGGAGGTGGATCGGGGGGTGTGTCGGATTTCGGGCAAGTGATCCGCAATGCCACCGATCAGGTCGGTGCGGCGCGGGCGGAGCTCGAACGTCGACTCGGGCGGTAACCCGTGGAGGAGATCGCCGGAGTCGCCATCGCCGACCTCGGCCTGTCCGGCCTGCTGACCCTCGCCGTCCTGCTGATCCTGGCCGGCGGCCTGATCCCACGCACCCTGCACCGCACCATCGTCGCAATCCAACAGCAGCGAATCGACAAACTCGAAGAGCTACTCGGCAAGCGAGACTCACAGCTCGACCGGTTGATCTCCGGGGCCGAGAAGTCGGCGGACGCCCTCGAAAAGATCCAGGTCTCGACCGACCCGGAGAGGGACGGTGATGGGTGATGTGGTGGTTCGGGCACAAGCTTCGGCGTGAGCGCCAGCAGCTCGAGCACGCCGACATCGCGCTCGCCCAGGAAGCCGAGCGGGAGCGCCGAGTCAATGACGTTGTGGCGCGAATCGAGGAGGCCCACCGAAGGAACCACTTCGGGGAAGCAATCGAACGTGCCATGAGCAGAAAGAGGAAACCTGCATGATCAGGACCAGCATCGCGATCGCTGCGCTGCTCGGTATCGGCGCGATTATCGTCCTGGAACCCGAACCGGAGGCACGGCTTCTGGTCACAGCGATGACCATCCTCGCGTGGATGTTCGCGCTCAGCTACGCGGTCCGCTCCCATTGGCGCATCACCCAGGCCGGCCGATCGGTCATGGCTACCACCGTGTGCCTGGCGCTGCTGGGGACGCAGTTGATGTCGCGGTGGTGGTTCGGGCCCTACCCCGGGCACCACGAGGTGCGCGCCGTCATTCTGCTCGCCCTGGTCTTGACCATCCTGCACCGGCTTCTCGTCCTGTGGCGGATCCAGCGCGAAGGACGACCGATGGAACAGAGCGAGGATGCACGATGACCTCACCTGACGGATTCATCCCCGGCAGCACCAACACCGGCTGGGGCGACATGTCCGATATGGCCGGCGAGTTCGTCCAGGGCGGCCTGCTCGGATGGGTGATCGATCTGGCGATCCAGTGGATCAACAACATGATCGCTTCTTTGCTGGACGCGCTCGACGGAGTAACCGGAGGGATCTTCAACCTTGACGACATGGCGGACCGCTTCCGCGGGACCGAGCGCACTCTCGCGAACGAGGTCCCGCGTCTGGACAACCGCATCGACGAGATCATCATCGGCAACATGCAGGCCCAGCTCGCCACCTTCTCGGCATCGGGCACCTGGTACAAGCCGACCGACGCGAAGTACGTCACCGTCGACATCCTCGGCGGCGGGTCCGGCGGTGGGCGCTCGAACAATGGTGGCAACGGCGGATCCGGTCGAGGCGGCCGCGGCGGCTACTCCGGCGGATGGGCGCGCCTTGAGTTCGACGCCGCAGACCTCCCCAGTGAAGTGGCGATCACCGTCGGCGCCCCCGGATCAGGCGCCACATCGGACGGCGGAGACGGAACCGACGGTGGCCCGTCCTCATTCGGCTCGTTCGGATCCGCAACCGGCGGCAGCTCGTCCGGTCAGGCATACGGATCCGGCGGTGCCGCCGACCGCACCTACAAGATCCGCGGCGGCAACGGTGCGTCTCTGATCTACGCCGGTGGTAATGGCCTTGCCGATCCGGGTGGCGAAGGTCCGTTTGCGCCCGGCGGTGCCCGCCCCTCGGAGCAGGCCGACGGTACGGATGGAAATCCGGGTGTCAGCGCAGGGGTAGGGCAGATCGGACCCGGTTCCGGTGGGTCAGGTGGAGCTGGGAAGAACGGAACTGGCTCCGGCGGCCGTGGCGGCGCCGGCGGTTGGCCGGCCGCACCTGGAGGCGGGGGCGGTCATTACGAGACGTTCGGCTTCGCCGGCAACGGCGGCAACGGCGCAAGCGGCGCCGTCTTTGTCACCACTCGTTTCTACTGACAGGAGAGTCCCTGATGGGCACCGCAACACAGGTTGCCACCGAGGTCGGCGGATTCGCCGCCCCCGCAACGTTGTACCGGATCGACCCGCCGATGGCTGGCGCCGATCACCTGCTGATCTACACCCAGCCCAGCATCGCAGGGCAGGCCGCTCAGTTGGTCGTACTGCTGGCCACAGAGACGGGCGCGGTGGTAGGGCGTGAGGTTCGACCTCAGCCGGGTTCACATGTCTCGGGTAACCCCAGTGACGAGACCGCCCTCCAGTTGGCCGGATACATGCTGGAGAAGTGACATGGCATTGATCGACGGGCGGTACCGCATCGCCGCAGAGGACCTGGCTGTCGCACTAAACGGCAACCCTGACGACGTGTGGCTCCTCCACAAGGACGGGCACACATCCACCTCCAGCGCCTCCGAGGTGTTGCAGGTGGACGGGTGGCCTCGGCCGCTGGTCAGAGTCAACGGTGCGCTGCAACACGTGAACACCTTCCCTGGGGGTCTTGACCAGGCTGCCGCAGTGCTCAACAGGATCATCGGCAGGTGGCTACCGATATACGGGGAGGCGCCGTAATGCTCGGTTGGAGCACGCTATACGACGACATCGAACTCAACGGCGGCGACTGGATCTTCGAACGCACCAACTCGAAAGGCGTCTTTCCATCTGACACGACCGCCGAGGTGAAGTGGGCGAACGGCGTCACCTGGGATGCCACGATCGACGGCGCCGACATGAAGTGGCGCATCGAATCCGAGGACTGCACCGCCGCGATCATCCCCGACGGCACCGGATTCGTGATCTGGGTGCACTACCCGAACTCGACGACCAGCACGACCGATGACTACCCGTGGATGCGCGGCCGCGCATACCGCACTGACATGGAGGACTGACCCATGGCACTGACCGCACCCGCAGCGACCGCCAATGCGATCGCCGACTTCATCGCTGCCCGGGGGAACACCTTTTCCCTGCACACCGCCAATCCCGGCGCGGCCGGCACCGCCAACGAAGCGTCCGGCGGTGGATACGCACGGCAAACCGGCACCTACCCGGCAGCATCGGGCGGGGAGACCACGACCGGCGAGATGGTATTCGACGTGTCCGCGGGCACGTACACGCACGCCTGCCGCTGGAACGGATCGACACTGATCGAGGTGATCGATAACCCGGACATCACCATCAGCCCGGCGGGTGAGGCGAAGCTGACACACAAGGTCAAGGTCAACTACACCGCGCCGGCCTGACCATGAACGGGGGTACGAGCATGGCCGTATTTCCCGGTCCCGACCGCGGCACGGCCGTGTTCCCGAGCGCCGACCGTGGAACAGCGGTGTTCCCGGGGGCCGACCGTGGTGCGGCCGCGTTCCCTCCGTACCCGAAGGCTCGTGCTGCCGCGGCCGTCACGCTCGTCGACATCATCTCGACCGTGGCCGCCGCCGCGGTGCTCGCCGAGGCTCACGCCGAAACAACCGTCGACGTCGAATCGACGATCGCAGTGCTCGGCGCCGCTCACACGGTCACGGTCGTCGACGTCGAATCGAGCATCACTGCACGGACCGTCGTCGCGGTGGCCACCGCGACCGTCCTCGACCTCGACTCCACGACGACCCTCACGGCCGCGGCAGTCGCCGAGCTGGTGTCGACGATCGAGGTGAACTCCACGCCCATGGTGACGGGCGTGGCTGCGCGCGCAGTCCTCGAGAGCATCGTCGATGTCACCTCCACCGGGCGACTGGCGGGCGGGGTGACCGAGGCCGAGACGGTCGTCGACGTCACCTCGTCGATCGAGGCGGTCGCAGTGACGGCAGTCGCCGCGGCCACCGCCGTGGACGTTGCCTCGAACATCATCCTCGCGGCCCCGTCCGTGGATGCTGCCCCGGAGACGATCGTCGACATCGGCTCGACCACCACGGTCACCGGTGTGGCGGCGAGCGCGGCCGCCGTGTCGACGGTCGATGTGGAGTCGACCGGCACCGTGGAGCAAGTTGTCCCGCCGTTCCCACCGTCGGGGATGAACAAGTCCGGCAACTACACGCTGCCGTCCACGAACACCTGGCACACGATGCCGACGTGGGCGATCCGCAGCGGATACCCGGATACTGTCATCGTCACCAACGGTATTGAAGTCCCCGCAGGTGTTGAGGTCATGGTCGCCGGACAGTTGACGTTCGGATACACGGATTCCTTCTCGGGGAACGGCATGCGGATGCGGGTGATGGCCGGAGCCACGCAGATCGGTGCGGTCGCCGGCACACCGGGCAACGGCTCGGTGGCGGCTCTGACGCAGTTCACATGGAAGAACGAGACGGGTGCGACGCAGTTGCTCACCGTGCAGGGATACTCGACGTCGTCGTCGTTCGGCCGGAACATCGTCCA
Source organism: Rhodococcus sp. PSBB066 (assembly GCF_017068255.1). NCBI lineage: Bacteria > Bacillati > Actinomycetota > Actinomycetes > Mycobacteriales > Nocardiaceae > Rhodococcus > Rhodococcus sp. PSBB066. The sequence continues at coordinate 6,058,807 of NZ_CP070859.1, read as the reverse complement.
GGGTGGGGTGAACAGCTACCTCACGCTGGTGGCGGTGGTGCCACTCGTCGAACGCGCCGCGGACAGCTTCGACGACGGCCCGGGCGGGCTGACCGGACCTCTGTCGGAGGAATGGGTCACCACCGGCGGTGGCACCCTCGGCCGGGTCAACGGCCGTCTCAACGGTGTCGGTACTCCGTCGGTGCCGCTGTCGTACGCGTGGTGGCACGAGCCGATGCCGTCGGACACGCAGGTGGTGCGGGCGGTGATGCGGTGGGACGGCTACGACCCCGAGCACTCCGCCTGCGGCCTGGTCGTACGGGCGAACCCGTACCAGGATCCAGTGACGAATCCGGGTGCGCAGTTCGGTGTGCAGTTCTCGTGGACGCGTTCGATCATGGCGCTGTACTACGAGGACTACGACGCGACGAATGGTTTCGTGCCGGTGACCGGCGTGGCGCAGTATGTGTCGACATCGAAGTTCCCGGAGGGCGCGCTCGTCGAGCTACGTGCCGAAGGGAACCTGTACACCGCCCGGGTGAACGGCACGATCATGTTGCAGGGCACCGTGGAGAACAGCGTGATCCCGTTCTCCAACCGGTACGTCGGACTGACCATCCAGGACGACTCCGCGGTGCAGAACGGCGGCGGGCCCCCGGGGCGCCTCGACGACTTCCAGGCGCTCACCCCGTAATCTACCGCCGATCAGACTCTGTGCACGAAAGCGCCCCGCCTCCGAACAGGAGGCGGGGCGCTTTCGTCGTCTGTGCGGTCAGGAGTTCACGAGTTGGTGGACACGCTGAAACGACACTCCCAGTACTTCACCGATGTCGCGGAGGGTCGCACCGCGCTGTTGAAGCGCACGTGCGGCGGTGATCTGCGCTTCGGCGGCGCGGGCGCGCGCTTCCTCGGCGGCGCGCTGAGCCTGGTGAACCTCGCGCACTGCGGCCGCGAGATCATCGGGCAGCTGGACGTCGACCTCGATCTCGGCTTCCGGGGTCCCCGTCATGATGTGCACGAGATCGGTCGTCATCTCCTTGACCTCGCGCAGGTGGCGGGCCTGGGTGGTGCGGTCCACCTCCGGCACGTGGACCGACCACCACCCGTCGTCGTGGGTGAGTTGTGCGGTGACCTTCACTTCTTCCACCAGTCCTTTCCGAGCTTGTCGGCGGCTTCCTTGTAGATCGCCGTGGTGGTCAGTTCCTTGATCTCGTTGTGGCGGGGGACCGGGATCATCAGGCCGTCGATGGTGACGATGGTGTGGCGTCCACCCTCGGTGACCTCCACCGTGAGGCCCGCGGCCTTGGCGGCGTTGCGGAGGTTCTTGAGGATGTCCCGGCGCTTCGTCATAAGGATAGTCTAGTGTGACTAGACATATCAAGTCAAGTGAAACTAGACAGATTTGGCGCAGTGGTGGCACGGTGGCGTCCGAACGTGAAATCACCCACACAACGAATGCGCCCCACCTCGCCGAGGTGAGGCGCATTCGTCGCTCTCGAGATCCGCTTACTCGCAGGCGACGCCGTCGTTGTCACCGTCGAGGTGTGCCGCGTAGCCAGGCTCCCCGCGGAAGATCGGAGTCACGCCGGCCTGGCGGGCCTCGGTGCAGTTCGCGTACGACGGGCCGGACGACCCGGCAGAACCGGAACCGGAGCCGGATGAGATCCACGACAACGGGCCAGCCGATGCCACAGCGGGCGCCGCGATAGTCATCAGTGCAGCGGCGAAACCAGCAGCGACCAAACGTGCCTTCATGTTCTCCCTATTCGTTCGACGGAACCCCGACGAATGGGACATTAGATGACTGTCTCGGCATCGTGACAGCCAGGGAATCCTGCCCGAAGTGGGGCGGCCCCATTAGGGCGCCAGCTTCGGACCGAAGCTGGCTGTGCCTATCCGTCGACAAGGAGTAGAAGAACCAGGATGATCACCACTCCGATGGACAGGGAGATCACGAGCCCACCGGTGGGGGATCTGGCATCACCGAAAAGCGGTTCGTCGGAATCCCATTTCCACCGCCGCTTACCCACCCCGCCATGAAACCGCACTGTCCGGTATGTCTGCAATGAGTAGATCTACGCGCGCGGCTTGGAGCGGCGGCCGTACATGTGGGCCAGCGGCTCGTGTAACGGTCGAACCAGCGCCGCCGACACTACCGGCGGTAACCGTGAGTACCCCGACGCTCGACGGTGCCGCAGCAGAATCGCCCCCGCTCCATTGCCTCCGGCGCGGGGGCGATTTGCTTTTGCGCAGGTTACGAGCGTCTTGCATGCAAGGGTGCGAGTAATGCTCGCTCACTACCGGCGGCCGAATCGGCTGTGCAGCCCCCTGCGGCGCACAGACCGATCCGGCCCGAGTTGAGGATCGCACGCAGCCCTGAGAAATAGATGAGCCTCCCTGAACAAGAGAAGAGCCCCGCCGGGGAATCAACTCCACTCCGGCGGGGCTCCTGGCCGCCGGCAGGGGGGATGCGGCGGCCGATACCGCCCGAATGCAGGGGGTGCACGGGCGGCCAACAGGAACTTTACTTCAACTTTGAACCAGATTGAAGACCGCCCACAGCGCCCCTCCGTCGGTGCGGCCGGTGGAGGCGCCGACCGCACCGACGGTGGCGCCCGCGGCGTCACACGGATCCCCGCCGTCCAGAACTCCACAGCCGGGCGGGCGCACAACGTCGGGGTTGCGCACTTCCGAAGGTGGAGAAGCGAGGAGCCGAACGCGATGTCCAGCCCTCCCCGGCGGTCCACCACGCTTCGACGAGGGTGAGATTTCGACAAACCGGGCGTAACGCCAACAGGTGTCCGACTGCCCGCCCCGCGGAATACGCATGGCCAGTGTCAGGGCTATGGCAACATTTGTAACGTTAGGGACTAAAGTCCCGACAACGTTGCCGGTGGTCCCGCATCCCCCGAGGCGGGCCCACCCTTCCGCACTACCCTCCCCGGTGTGTGGATGAGAAAGGTACCGTCGGCGGACGCGCCGACGGGACCCAGCGGGCAGGAAAACGAGCAGGGCCGGCTCTCACTGTGCAGCCCCCCTGCGACGCGCAGACCGAACCGGCCGGTTTCCAGAATCCCACGCCCGCCTGCGGTGAGGACGAAATCGGACTGAAAACCCCGCCGGAGAGAGAGTGGGGCAACTCCGGCGGGGCCTCGGTCACCGTGCAGGGGGGGTGACGGTGACAAGACCAACGGTATCGAAGGTCGAGCGACCTCGTGGGAGAACGCACGCCTGGCCCGCTCAAGTAGGTGAAGCCCCGCCGGGGATCTCTGTGAGGAGCCAACCGGCGTGGCCTGGCCGCCGGACGGGGGAGAACGGCGACCAAGATCAACTATCCAGGTCGGCGTCGATGAGGCGGGCTGAGAAGCTCCTCTCACAGGCGCTAACAAAGTACCGCCTCAAGGCTATAGACGGCTGGGATCCCCGCCCCGGGAGGTGTAGGGTTCTGTGGAACAGGTAGTCGAACACGTGTGCGAATGGAGAGGGCTCATGGCCGACAAGTCGCCGATTGAATGGACCGAAGCTACCTGGAATCCAGTGACGGGATGCGACCGCGTTTCGGCTGGATGTGACAACTGCTACGCTCTTACTCTCGCTAAGCGCTTGAAGGCCATGGGGGCGGAGAAGTATCAAAACGACGGTAACCCTGTAACCTCTGGCCCGGGCTTCGGGGTGACAATCCATCCGCAAGCCTTAGAGCAGCCATACAAGTGGCGAAGTCCGCGCCTTGTATTCGTAAATTCAATGAGCGATCTATTTCACGCTCAGGTGCCAATTTCCTTCATTCGTGACATCTTCGATGTGATGCGTAATACGCCCCAGCACACGTACCAAATTCTCACGAAGCGTGCCCTCCGACTTTCCCGAATTGCGCCCAAACTCGACTGGCCCGAAAACGTATGGATGGGTGTATCGATCGAGGACTCCAGCACCCTTGGGCGAGTGGACCATCTCAGAATGGTGCCAGCAAGTATTCGTTTTCTATCCTGCGAACCGCTCCTGGGTCCGTTGGATGGAATCGATCTGCGCGAGATTGATTGGGTTATTGCTGGCGGCGAATCCGGCCCAAATTATCGCCCGATGGAGATTTCTTGGGCTCGGGGAATTAGGGATGCATGCGCCGCCGCCAGCGTCCCATTCTTCTTCAAACAATGGGGTGGGCGGACGCCAAAAGCGTTTGGCCGTGAGCTAGACGGTAAGCTCTGGGATGAGATGCCAGACTACGCGTTAGCTTGAGGGTAAGGAGAACGTGACACCTGCGGAGAACTGCCGTTTTCCATTCGGTCTGAAAACAATAATTTCTCCGGCCTTCTCCATTTCTTTGAGGATTGGTGTCACATGTGTTTCCCTATAAGGGGTACATAAGACGGCGAATTCCTTCACCTCATCCGCTGAAATACCGCTGCGTCCGACATATTCGTTGACGATCGCCTGCTTCAGCGGTCGAAGGTCCGGTGTCTGCTCAAATAGGGTGCCCTGACCGTCCATGCGGTCTGAGAACTTATAGTTTCCGCCTGGATCGATCTTCCACATTGCGGCCTTCATCCGTTGAACCCCGACTGGGCTATTGGTTGCATGAATAAGCGCATATGATACATTTCCAGTCCGGTTCAGCATATAAAATTTCTGGATGTGCTCTAGCTTTGTGTTCTTGGCTAGAGATTTGGCGTAGACCTCGACCAAATGTCCGATTCGGTCGTGGTTTTCTTCGTATTCGGCAAGTACTTCATCAACTTCCATTCCGTACAGTGCCTGAATCGGCGCCTCTTGGTGGTCTCTGGTGATGAATCGCTGTACGAAACCAACCATGAAATTGATAAACAGCTCGCTTCGCTCCGTTTCGGCTATCCCCTTCAGTAGGTCCATGGGGAACCGTGTATACCCGAATGGATCGATGAAGGCAAATGTCGGTGCGAGCTTCCGGTTCTGCTCACGAACAGCCTCGATAAGTCGATTCATTTCGTTATCGAAGGAGCCGTTGATGACATGAGTCTTAATATTATCGGGCCATGGCGCTAGCTCGATCTTTAGGCGCTCTAGCTCCTGTTCCAGTGACGCGCAGTTATCAATATCCTTCTCAATAAATACGAACACGAACTCACAACCTGACATTTTCGGAAGGAAGTGATGAGTGCGTAGTCGGCGCAAAGCAATCTGCGGTGATCCTTCGCTACCGTCGTCGTACCTACCGCGGCCAGCAAACCCGTCAATGTAGAGCACGCGTCCGCGCCATCGAGACAAAATGGGAAACCAAGCGCCGAGATAATTCTCAAGGATTTGATGCTTCGCCTTTGTGTGTGGAGCCATTTTCCACTTACTTGGGTCGCTGTCCTTGCTCACGTGTTCTCCTCTTTGGGGCAGTCGGCTAAGTCTCTGACGAAGAGTCGAACAAACCGATCGTTCTGTTACAGTGTGACTGTCGGTATCACGCAACCATCTAACGCCTGCGGTTGGCCGCTTCTCGGTGGCGTCCCGGTTGATGACAAACGCCTTGTCCGATGGCCGGGGCGTTCACGGGGCCGGATCTTTCCTCCGGCCGACTGGGAACCTGCTGAAACTCGAACGCATGTGCAGAAATACTGGTTATGGCCTCATTCGAACGCGCACCCAGGAAGTGCCCGAACGGACACTCACTCACCCTAGAACGGGATCCTCGTCGGTTGGGTCCCATGCAACTGCACACTGGTCGCCGTGGGTCGCCACACGTGGATCTGCCGAACTTTGCGAGACAACGATTGGCCAGCCGCCGCATGTCGGTCCGCTGCGGCCCGGAGTGAAGTGGTCGTGACATGAAGAACGCCCCGGGTGTGTGGGTGCCGGGGCGTTCAGTCAGCAGTGTAAGAGAAGGGTGTCACCTTCGGCGTAGACTGGTCCGTTCGCCGTTGCCGGGCTGCTGCGACCTATCCGGCAGCGCACTCCTGAGTCCACCCGGTCGTCCCGTCGGTGAACATCGTCGTTCCGGTCTGATACATCGACGAATCCATGCAGTAGTCGATGACCTTCCCCACCAACGGCTGCGGATCACCGATCGGGGCACCGGTGTAGCCGACAGGGGGACTCCCAACCGGAGCCTGCGCGGGCGCCGGAGCGTCAGTGGTCCGGGCTGTAGTCACCGCAGGCGAAGTGCTGACCGGTACCTCCTCCACGATCTCAGACTCAGGCGCGGCGGCCACTTCCGGAAGCACCCACTCGATCCGCACATCATCACCGCTCTGTGTCGTGTGATAACCGATCACACGCGCATCGTTCGGCACGTCGAGCGTCACCGTCCCATCTGCCGACGAGTTCGCCGGCAGATCGATGAACGCGTTCGACCCGCGAGTCGAGCATGGCGTCGCATCCGATGTGTCGAGGTTCTTCGCGATCTTCCCGGCATTGTCGACGTAGTAGAAGTCCGACTGCCAGAGCCACTGGGTCGCTGTCGCATCGCCGATCGCCACAGTCGCCTGGAATGCCTTCTTCGTGATCTGGTCGGGGTCCGTCGTGTTGATGGGACACCCTTCGGTGGTCAGCGCCGTATCGGAAACCTCAAGGACGATCGCGCCGCTCTGGGACACGGTCGCGGTCTCACCGAGTGCGATTTCGACTGCGCCCCGAGCGTTGAGGCCGGAGGACCGCTCCGCGCCGGTCGTGCTGGTAGGGCCGGCTGATTCGACGACCTCGGTGCCGTCGTCGCTACCTCCGCAACTTGCGAGCAGGAGTATGGCGGCGGGAGCAAGGGCGACGGCGCGGAGTCTCATGCCCGGATCATCCCATCCGGTCTGTTTTGTGTTACTTCCTGGCCGGCTCGTGCCCACCGTCGTACCGACGTGTCGGTGACACCGACTTCCTTCGCGACGGCGCGGAAGGACATGGTTGTGGTGGCGAGCAGCTCAAGTGCGCGTGCTCGCCGATCTTTGGGTGTCTCGACTGCCACCTCCGGTTCGACAGTCGGTGCCGCCGCCTCCGCAGGCATCGTGTCCGGGGTTGTGTCTACGTCGCGACCAGGTCGCGACTGTGCGTCGCGGGCAAGTTGCACCGCGAGGTGCGGCGCGACCAGTAGGCACAGCGGTGGCACCACCGACACCGCTGCGGCCGCGAGCGGCGGGAGTGGTCCCGGCGGAAGGACCTGGCTGCCGACGGCGGCGGTCATCGATACTCCGGTGCCGGCGGCGAGGAGGGTCCACGCGTAGCGGCGGGATCCGGTAAGGCGAAGGACGCCGCGGGTGGCGACGATGGTGATGCCGTCGACGATGAGCGGCCACACGTGTGCGGCGTAGGCGCCGTAGCCGGCGCGGAGCGCGAGGTCTACGAGCTTGGTATAGGAAAGCAGGAACGCGAGGGCGGCGATCGTGACGGTGAGGTACGCGTCGGTGCTGTGGGCACGTTTCATGGAGGGATTCCTTCCGGGGAAGTGCGAACGGAATCGAGTTCGAGGGAGTACGCGCGGGCGAAAGTTGTCACACAGTTGTCACAACTCGCGCACCGATGCACGTTCCCGGGCGGTGGCGAGCGCGGTAAACGCGCAGGTCACGGTGTTGCACGACGGCCACCGTTGGCCTCGTGTTCGCCTTGTAAGCGAGCGGTCGTCAGTTCAATCCTGACAGGGGGCTCTACCAGCGGAAACGCTGCACGGCAGGTCAGGGGCCGGTTCCGGGAACGGGAGCCGGCCCTGTTCTGGTTCTTGCCCACATTCTCTCGCTCGACGCCGTCGTGGCCGGCCTGCAAGCCCGCGGGCGCGAAGCTCGTCGCGGCTCCCGTGGCGCCGCAGAGTGCGCGGTGTCAGGAGGATCGCCGGGAAATGTCGCGGTGGGATGTCGAGATCCCGAGCACGGCTCCGTCTCTGAGGTGAACACGGCCACAATGGGCTGTACCGCATCAAGGAGAACACGATGGCCAAGTACCTGCTGCTCAAGCACTACCGTGGCGCGCCGGCACCGGTCAACGACGTGCCGATGGACCAGTGGACGCCGGAGGAGATCTCCGCCCACATGCAGTACATGAACGACTTCGCCGCTCGGCTCGAGGGCACCGGAGAGTTCGTCGACGCGCAGGCGCTGTCCCCGGAGGGCACGTTCGTCCGGTACGACGGCGAGGGGCGGCCGCCGGTCACCGACGGCCCGTTCGCCGAGACCAAGGATCTGATTGCCGGCTGGATGGTGATCGACGTCGACAGCTACGAGCGGGCGCTGGAGCTGGCCGGCGAGCTGTCTGCGGCTCCGGGGGCGGGTGGGAAGCCGATTCACGAGTGGCTCGAGGTGCGCCCGTTCCTGTCCGCGCCTCCGACCGTCACGGAGTGAGGCACGGTGGATGAGACCCTGCTGCGGACCCTCACCCCCACGGTGATCGGGATCCTCGTCCGCCGCGGAGCCGACTTCGCGGCGGCCGAGGACGCCGTGCAGGACGCCCTGGTCGAAGCGGTGCGCGTGTGGCCGGACGATCCGCCGCGGGACCCGAAGGGCTGGTTGGTCGCCGTGGCCTGGCGCAGGTTCCTCGACGCCACCCGCGCCGAGTCCTCCCGGCGGCGGCGCGAGGTGCTCGTCGAGGTCGAGCCCGGGCCCGGCCCGGCCGAGGCAGTGGACGACACGCTTGCGCTGTACTTTCTGTGCGCGCACCCGTCCCTGACGCCGGCCTCGGCGGTCGCGCTGACACTGCGCGCGGTCGGCGGTCTGACCACGCGACAGATTGCGCAGGCCTACCTCGTGCCCGAGGCAACCATGGCCCAGCGCATCAGCCGGGCCAAGCGGACCGTCTCGGGTGTCCGGTTCGACCGGCCCGGTGACGTCGCCACGGTGCTGCGCGTGCTCTACCTCGTCTTCAACGAGGGCTACTCCGGCGACGTCGACCTCGCCGTCGAGGCGATCCGGCTCACTCGCCAGCTGGCGGCCATGATCGAGCATGAGGAGGTGGCGGGCCTGCTCGCGCTCATGCTGCTCCACCACGCACGGCGCCCGGCGCGGACCCGTACCGACGGCAGCCTCGTGCCGCTGGCCGAGCAGGATCGCAGCCTGTGGGACACCCGTCTGATCGCCGAGGGCGTCGACGTGCTCCAGGCAGCGCTCGCCCGCGACCGACTGGGGGAGTTCCAGGCCCAGGCCGCCCTCGCCGCGCTCCACGCCGATGCCCGCACGGCCGAGGAGACCGACTGGGTGCAGATCGTCGAGTGGTACGACGAGTTGCTGCGGTTCACCGACAACCCGGTGGCCCGCCTCAACCGCGCCGTCGCGGTCGGCGAGGCCGACGGCCCGCGGGCCGGTCTGGCCGCCCTGGCGGGGCTCGACCCCGCCCTGCCCCGCCACGCCGCCGCCGCGGCGTACCTCCACGAGCGTGCCGGTGACCTGGTGACCGCAGCACGGCTCTACACCGAAGCGGCCCGATCGGCGCCCAACCTCCCCGAACGCGACCACCTCACGCGTCAGGCTGCACGGCTGGGCGCAGAGCTCCGCCGTCGAGGAGGCCGTTCGAATCCCGGAAACAGGACCGCCAGGGTCCCCCACTACTGACACCGTGTATGCCTCTGATCGGTGCATATGGGCGCTGGAGACAACGGCCCGCCGCGGCCCGGAGGGACGTGGTCGTGACGAGCATCACTGTCATATGTGCTTTCGGGCCCTAAAATTCCCGGCGTGCTTCCCGAACCGAACGATCGTATTCTCACGTCCGTCCGAAAAGGCGCCGTGCGGCTCGGCATCGTGTGTGGGTCGCTCGCACTCGCAACTGGACTGGCACCTCTGGCTGACGCGGATCCGGGTACCGCGGACCCACATGCCCGCCCTGCCGGGCCCGAATTCGCTCCGATTCCGAGGATCGCGGCCTCGCCGCTCATAGACACCGCCGACGAGAGGGGCGGGGACAACTACCGCGCACCGGCTCCGGCGACCCCCTTGGTGCTGCGTGCGGCCGACGACTTCGATCGCCCGGACGGCCCGCTCGGCCCGAACTGGATCACCTGGGGTGGAGGCACACTGAAGATCGTGAACGGTCATCTCGACGGCCGGGGGACTCCGTCGACTCCGTTGAGTCTTGCGTTCTGGAGTGAGCCGATGCCGAGCGAGACGCAGGTGATGCGGTGTGTGGTCCGCTGGAACGGACGCGAGCCGGAGCACTCGTCGATCGGTCCGGTGGTGCGCGCCAATCCCGGTGTCGACACCGGTGTGCAGTTCGCGTTCACCGACAGCATCATGGCGTTGTACCACGAAGATCCTGCCAACCCGAACGGGTTCACCCCCGTGGCGGGGACTCCGCAGTACGCGTCCACGTCGAGGTTTCCCGAAGGCGCAGTGATCGAGCTGCGGGCCGAGGGAGACCTGTACACAGCCCGGGTCAACGGCAAGATCGTGCTGCAGGGGACCGTGGGGGCCGACAAGATCCCGTTCACGAATCGGTACGTCGGCACGGTGATCCAGGACGACAGCCGGGAACGCGGCGGTGGCCAGCCCCCCGCTCAGCTCGACGATTGTCGGGCGTTGACCCCGTGACGTCGCATTCCTGTCTCCTTCAGCACAGGCCACGATGCCGCAGCCAACCCCTGCGCGCCGAGTTGCCGCTGTCCAACGCCCGGACGCCGCCCGGCTGTGCGAGCGGATCCGCGGCCAGCCGGAAATCGTCACCCGGGATGAGCACATGGCCCGGACAGCTCGCTCCAACGCCCTCGAAGCCACCCGCCAGGCCGACACCACCGCGGTAGCCGAGCCACTCGAGCCGCTCACCGTCGCAGCAGCTGGAAAGCACCGTCGGGTCGCTCGCCGACCGCTGCCACTCGCAACGATCGAGGGTTGATCCGGCTCGGAGAGATCATCCAGGACACGGTCGAGCGGAAAATGCACGACCCGGCCCTCATCGGCCGCGAACTCGATAGCGTCTCAGGCACCGGTCCCGCCGAGACCGGACCGATGCACCCCATCAGGTTTCGGACGGCCTTGTCACCTGTCGATAATGCTAGCCTTCGGTTCGTCGACAGCTGACGGTCCGGCACGCTGATACCGAATGCCATATCAGCGTGTCGAGTCTGCCACCGCCACTATGCCGGTTCGGCTTCGTCGCCGAGGTCGGGCGCGTGGCATGGCAGCTCGTCTCTTCCGCTTCGGTGCCGGCATCGGTGTTGGGGCCGGTCTCGTTGCGCTGGTGTGCGGCGAGTGCTTCGCCGACGGTGCGCAAGTAGGCGGTGCCGGCAGTGCGCAGTGCGTCGTATAGTCCCGCCCGCCCGGTGTCCTGCCCGACCGGCGCTATTTCCCCAGCGGTGTGCTGTGCGGAGGCTGGCGGGTCGAGGGGCACGGTCGGCTTGCCATACGCCGTGTCGGCCTTGTTCGTGGGTCATGGCAACCTCCCTGCTCGAAGCGCCGGACTGGGCGACCTGCTTGTTCTGCCCTTCTGGCGCAGGGAATGTGGACCAGCATGAGGACCGGGGAGTGCCATCTACTCACGGGAACGTAGGTTCGACATCGGTAATGCCCCGGGGCTGGCGGCCGCGTACACCGGTCCCCGGTGCGGCTGCGGTGTGTCCCCGACATCGGATACTGGGCTGTCCAGCGCGACAGCCGGAGCACACACACGGCCGTGGGTGTGGGGCGTACCGGGGCGGCGTGGCTACTCTCCGAGATATGACCCTGTGCCCCAACATATTACGATGTTCAGGCAATTGGTGCGGTGGGAGGATTGTGCCATGATCACCCCCTGGTCGGAAAGAGCAGGGCATCAGCCGGGCGACCGCGCAGTTGTGTGGGGATTTCCCCGTATCCTCGTACACCGACGTCGAAGCCGTAGTCCAGGAGATCAGGGCGCGACTGTAGATCGTGCGCTCGATGGTTGGGGTGCAGGCCTGGACCTTCGGACCCGAAGTGGAGTTCCAGGCCGCAGGCATACAACGAATTCCCCTTTTCGATCACCGGGGAAGAATTCGGCATGCTGGTGGTGATCGGGCAGTTCGCCGCGCAATTGTGGGTGGGATTACGGGTGGCGATGGGTTCGGCTGATCCGTTCCTGTGCATGCTCGCCGCGGTGGCGACGATGTGGATCATGTTCCAGACGTTCGTCGACATCAGCTGCACGGTGACGGCGGTGTTGCCGCGCTATTCTGAAACTGTCCGCAGAGGTGGCACATGGCATTGAAGGAACGGCGAACAAGCCTGATTGTTGCGTTGAAGCGGTCGAGCCGACACGCTGGAACAGGTTGCTGCGATGGCAGGCGGTGATCCGCGGGCGACTCAGCGCGACGACGCGACGGCCATCGGTGCCGAACTCGGGGCAGCGGGTTTCGAGGACGCCGAGCAGATCGGACGCGGCGGCTTCGGCATGGTCTACCGCTGTCGGCAGCGGGCCTTGGACCGTACGGTCGCCGTCAAGATCCTCACCGTGTCATTGGACGAGGAGAACCTTGCCCGGTTTCTGCGTGAGCAGCGGGCCATGGGCCGGTTGACCGGGCATCCCAACATCGTCCATGTCCTGCAGGTCGGGACGACCGACAGTGGCCGGCCCTATCTGGTGATGCCGTACTACCCCCAGACTTCCCTCGACGCATGGATCCGCCGCCAAGGTCCGTTGTCGGTCGACGACGCCCTGCGGATGGGGGTCCGGCTTGCCGGTGCCTTGGACACGACCCATCGGCTGGGAGTCTTGCACCGCGATGTCAAACCGGCGAATGTCCTTCTCACCGAGTACGGCGAGCCGGTGCTGACCGACTTCGGGATTGCCCACATCGAAGGGGGCTTCGAAACCGAAACCGGGGCGATCATCGGGTCGCCCGCATTCACCGCGCCGGAGGTGCTCAGCGGCGAGCGTCCCAGTGTGGCCTCGGACATCTACGGCCTCGGAGCGACGTTGTTCGCAGCTCTGACCGGGCACGCTGCCTTCGAACGCCGACAGGGTGAGCAGGTGGTCGCCCAATTCCTGCGGATCACCACCCAGCCGGTCCCGGATCTACGCGAAAACGGATTTCCGGATGACATCAGCCGCGCTGTTGAACGCGCCATGGACGCCGATCCCCGCCGACGCCCGAGCACTGCAGCAGCCTTTGGGCACGAGCTGCAACAAATCCAGGTGAGTCGAGGGCAGCGAGCCGACGAGATGGCGCTGCTCGAGTACAGCGGCCGGCTCCGGCCCGGATTACCCGATGCTGTGAGACCTGTCCGCCGAGTGGGGAACCTGCCCGCCGAATCGACCACCTTCGTGGGGCGCCGGCGAGAAGTTTCCGCCGCGAAGAAGAGATTGACGGCCTCCCGCGCGCTGACGCTGACCGGGATCGGTGGGGTGGGTAAGACGCGGCTGGCGCTGCGGGTCGCGACGGAGCTGCAGCCGAGCTACCGCGACGGTGCGTGGCTGGTCGAGTTGGGAGAACTCAACGACGAGGCGCTACTCGTCGATGTCGTGGCCGAGGTACTCGACGTCCGAGATTCGCCGGGTCGATCGCTGGAGGATGCAGTAGTCGACTTCGTGGCCTCGCGACAGCTTCTGCTGGTACTCGATAACTGTGAGCAGATTGTCGACGCTGCGGCGCGGCTGGCGGACCGGTTGTTGCGACACTGTCCGGATCTACGCATTCTGGCCACCAGCCGTGAACCCCTCGGTATTCGCGGTGAGGTGGTCATGCGGGTATCGCCGCTGTCGGTGCCGCCCTTGGATCAATTGGGATCGGTCCGGGAACCGCGCCGATTCGATGCGTTGAAGCTGTTCGTCGAGCGGGCAGCAGCCGCCGTGCCGGACTTCGAGTTGACCGAGTACAACCGTGCCGCTGTGGTGGAGGTCTGTACCCGGCTCGACGGACTGCCCTTGCCCATCGAGCTGGCGGCGGCCCGCATGCGGGTGATGTCTGCCGAGCAGCTCCGGCAACGCTTGGCCGAGCGGTTCACCGTCCTGACCACGGCGGAGCGGCACGTGCCCACACGACAACGGACGCTGCGTCTGTCGATCGACTGGAGCTACGATCTGTGCACGCCCGCCGAACAGCAACTGTGGCAACAGTTGTCGATCTTCGCCGGCAGTTTCGGCCTCGAGGCGGTCGAGTACCTGAGTGGCGGCACCGCGACCTCTACCGACGTTCTCGACCGGGTCACTGCGCTGGTCGACAAGTCGATCATGATTCGAGAACAGCACGATGATCAGGTTCGCTTCCGGATGCTCGAGACGATCCGGCAGTACGGTCGCGAGAAGGCTCAACAGTGTGATGAGTACCTCGGGTGGCGCCACCGCCACCGGGAGTGGTTCGAGCAGATGGTCCTGCGGGCAGAAGCGGAATGGATCAGTCCCCGGCAGCTGGACTGGATCACCTGCTTGAACAGAGAGTTGCCGAATCTGCGTGAGGCCCTCGAGTTCGCTTCGACCGAACCGGCCGCGTCCAGATCGGATCCCGCATTACGGATGGCCACCGCGCTGTTTCCGTACTGGCTGGCACGGGGGCTGCTCAACGAAGGCCGCCACTGGCTCGGACGTATGCTCATGCATCCTCTCGCCTCCAGCAATGACAGGATCGACGCCCTCTATGCCCACAGTGTTCTCGCCGAACTGCAGGGCGATTTGGCTACCGGGGCTGAGTTGGTCGAGCAGTGCAAAGCCCTGGTCCAGGGCGCGAACGACCCGCTCCTGGATGCCCGCGCCGATCACGCCGCCGGCCTTCTCGCTTTGTACAGCGGTGATCTGGTCCAGGCCTGCACGCATTTGGAGCGTGCACTCGCGGTCTTCGATGCGGAACATCACCTTTCGCGGCACGTCTGGATTCTGGTGATGCTCGGTCTCGCATACGAATTGCGCGGCGATACCGACCGAGCGATCGAGTGCCACCGGAAGGTGCTGGCCATCACCGAAGCGCACGGTGAGTTCGTGTATCGGTCCTACTCGCAGTGGGCCTTGGGTGTTGCGCTGTTCCAGGAGGGCGATCACCATGAGGCTCGGGTGATGCTCGAGCAGGCGCTCGGTGTGATTCGGCGTGTCGGCGAACCTCTGGCTGCTGCGGTATGCCTCGAGGCGCTGGCGTGGACCGAGGACGTTGAGAACCGTGCCGAACGCGCTGCCGTACTGATGGGCGCAGCGGAGTCGTTGGGACGTGCGACCGGAAGCTCATCGCTACTCTTCCGTGCGCTTGACCGCAATCATGCGGAATGCGAGAAGTCCGCGCGGATTACTCTCGGTAACAACGAATTCGAAGCCCGACTGCGCCACGGGAGAGGACTCGGGCTCGACGATGCCGTCGACTACGCTCTGGATGGCTGATCGCCTCGTCGACGGACCATCCCTTCATCTCGTTCGTGAAGCCCCCAGGTCTGTCGAGACGCGGTGGTGGATAACCGAACACCCTGCCGAGGAGGAGGCAGGGCGCTCGGCTCCGGCCGATCGCTCAACTGAGACCACGACCACCGACAGGGGAGAGGCAACCGTGGGGATGGTGGGTAGTCCGGCATCGGCTGGATCGGTCGGACCTTTCGCCAGCGGATCGACGGAGGGGCGCATCGACCAACTCTGGACGCGCTGTCAGATGGCGTGGCAGTGGCCGCCGTCGACGTGGACGGCGGTGCCGGTGATGTAGCCCGCTCGGGGCGAGAGCAGGAAGGCGGCGGTGTCACCGAACTCGTGAGCTTCGCCGACCCGACCGAGCGGGATCCGCATCCGGTCGGCCATCGTGTGTAGGTATTCCTCGACGTCGCGGCCCGCCTCGAGTGCGGGGCGCTGGATCTGGCCGCTGCGGATGACGCCGACGAGGATTGCGTTGACCCGGATCCCGTCGGGCCCGAGTTCGGTGGCGAGCGCATTGGTCATGCTCAGCCCGGCGGCGCGCAGAGGGGCACTCGGCATGGCTTTGCGTCCGGGAGTGCGGGCGCCGGTGCTCAGGACGTTGACCACGGCCCCGCGGCTGGCTCGCAGGTGCGGAAGGGCGAGGCGGATCGTCCGGGCGGCGGCGAGGAACTTCAGTTCGTAGTCCGCGATCCATTCCTCGTCGGTGATGTCTTCGAACCGGCCGCCGGTATGCACGCCGGCGGCATTGAGCAGTCCGTCGACGCGGCCCCACCGGTCGGTGGTGGCGTCGATAAGGGTGGTGAGGTCGTCGATGCGGGTGACGTCGGCGGGGACCGCGTGCACGTCGTGACCGAGGGCGGTGACGGCGTCGTCGAGTCGACGCTTGTCGCGGCCGCAGATGGTGACGTGGGCGCCTTCGGCGAGCAGCGAGCGCGCGGTCGCCAGACCAAGGCCGTCGGAGCCGCCCGTGATCACGAACGCCTTACCGTGCACACCGAGATCCATCCGTCTGCCCTTTCTCCTCGAGTTTCGCGCCCCGAGACCCGGGGTCGACGTAAGCGGTCAAACCAACTCGGAGGCGCGTCGACTCCTCTGGGACAGCTTTGCTGCGCACGCTTCGGCCAGTTTGCGCTTTGCCGTCAGCCCCAAGCCGAGCGTCGGACGTGACTGCAGCAGGGTGTGCAGTCGTAGGTAGAAGGTGTACGGCGTGACGCCGAACTGGGGAAGAATGTATTCGTCGCCCCCGCCGAAAGGGAGCCACTTGGTTGCGAAGTCGATAAACTCTTGGTCTTCGGTGGTCATCGATCTCTCCTTTCGTTCACGTTGTGCCTCGGGGCGCAACGGACCGGACGGGAAGTACTGATCCGTAGATGGATCGGCCCAGTGTGAGAAGTTCGGGCGTTCCGGCATCCAGTGGGCTGGTCTCCAGTGTTGCAAACAATCATTTGTTTTTCAATACTGCGGATTGATTCCCCTGGGTGCACTCGGCCGACGCAGGGGCGCCCTTTCGGACAGCTGCCGCTGATCGACGGGCGGATGCACAACGCGACTGTTCGCACACACTGCAGCGCAGGACTATCGCGGCGTGTCCTGCGGTCCCGCCCTCGAATCGAAGGCCCGTGCAGTGTCTGCATTGACGTGTTCAAACCCTGCTCTTCCGCCACAGGACTGACTCCCGCCGTGACCGCACCGCCGTTGCGAGGTGGGAGATCAGCGTGTCGAGGTGTCGTGCACCTTGACCACTTCCAGCATCGCCTTCACATTGGTGATCTTGATGCGGGGACGTCCGTGTTCCCTGCCTTGCTTGCGTTCGGCAGCGTCGATGGCCTGCCATCCTCGGTAGTCGACGACCTCCGGCTGTCGTTCGGTGACGAGGGCGCTCAGTTGTTCCCTGCTGCAGTCGGAAGCGGGTCCCTCCAGTGTGCCGGCGAGGAAATCCTCGAGCAATACCTTGACGGTCTCCTGGGCGCACTTCTTGTTGGTTCCGATGACGCCGGAGGGTCCGCGCTTGATCCAGCCTGCGGTGTACACACCGGTCAGGGACTCGCCGGTCTGCGGGTCGATGACCCGCCCGTCTCGATGGGGGATCGTTCCTGTGGCGTCGTCGAAGGGGACGCCGGGAACGCCTGCGCCGCGATATCCGATGGAACGCAGCACAAGACCCGTCTCTATGGTCTCCGTCCGGTCGGTGAGGCGGGCTTTGAGAGAGCCGTCGGCGGCCCGATAGAGTTCATTGTGTGCGATTTCGATGGCTTCGACATGGCCGGCGCCGAGCACCGCGGTCGGTGAAGCGAGATAGCGCAGCACGATTCGCTTGCGCGTCGGGTCGGGGACTCGGGTGGAGTACTCGCGGGCGAGCTCGGTCTTGAGCACAGTCGAGGGCTCGGCCGCGGGGTCCTCCAGCGCAGCTCTGCTGTGCTCGTCCAAGATCAGATCCTGAGAATCGACCACCACGTCGACCCCCTCGAGCGCTCCGAGAGCCAACAGCTCCGGGGTAGTGTATGCGGCTTGAACCGGTCCGCGACGACCGAGCACCAACACCTCGCGAATACGGCTGTGTCGCAGAGCGTCCAATGCGTGATCGGCGATGTCGGTTCCAGCGAGATCGTCCGGGTCGGAGACCAGGATACGTGCCACGTCCAAGGCGACGTTGCCGTTGCCGACGACGACGGCACGTTCACCGGACAGATCGAACTGCAGGTCGGCATAGTCCGGGTGACCGTTGTACCAGGCCACGAACTCGGTCGCAGCGTGACTGCCGGGCAGGTCTTCACCCGGAACGCCGAGACGACGGTCGCGTAGCGCGCCGACCGCGTAAATGACGGCGTGGTGGTGCGACATCAGCTCCGGGTGGCTCAGGTGCTTGCCGATTTCGACGTTGAGGTGAAACTGCAGAGCCGGCTTGGCTGCGGCGTTTCGGAAGAGATCGGTGACAGCCTTGGTGCGCTGATGGTCGGGAGCCACACCCGCCCGCACGAGCCCCCAGGGGGTGGGGAGCCGGTCGAACATCTCGACCTCGACGGCCCCGTGAACGTTGGTGAGCAGATCATCGGCCGCATAGCAGGCCGCCGGGCCTGAGCCGACAATCGCAACCCGCAACGGTTGGTCCTGCTCGGGCAATGCGATCGTCGATACCGAAATGTTCGGCATGCCCTTGGACTGGAGCGGGTGCTTGTCGAAATAGTCTGCGTTGATGCTGGCGTACCGCACGTCGGTCCCGGTGAGGTCCCACTCCGGGTAGATGGCGCCGACCGGGCATGCGTCCATGCACGCCCCGCAGTCGATGCACGTCACGGGATCGATGTAGAGCATCTCCGTGTTCAGGTATTGCGGGTCCCCCGGGGTGGGGCGGATGCAGTCCACCGGGCACACCGGCACGCAGGAGGCGTCGTTGCAACACGGTTGGGTGATCACATAGGCCATGACAAGTGTCCTCGGTACAACCCTGCAGAAGGGGATGGAAGTGGCGATGGATGGCTGGTCGCCATCGATGAAAGCGTGGTCGGTGACGAGTGAGTGTGTCGGAGTAGCCGGGTCAGCGCTGGAAGGTAGAGGGGGCGGGCGCGGAGACGTTGCCTTTGCTCCGCGCCCGCCCGTGTGTCCCGTCCTAATTGTCGACGAGGGCGATCGCTCCCTCGGGGCAGTTTCGCATCCCGAGTTCGGCGGCTGCCTCCTGGCCGGGCGCCACTTCGATGGTGGAACCGCGGTCGGCGTTGTAGCCTTCGTCGTCGAGTCGGTACACATCCTTGGCGAGGATGAAGCACCGTCCATGACCTGAGCACAGTGTGCCGTCGATCTCTACCTTCATCGTGATCCTCCATCACGTCGTTCATGCGTGGTTCACTACATCCACGACCGAAGTGTCCGGTCGCGCCACTGGTCGGCGCGTCTACGCCCGGAGCATGCTGGTCAGAAGACCAGGTGCAGATCCTTCATCGTGCGCAGAATTCCGGTCTCGTAGCTCGGCTCGGTTCCCGGCTTGATACCGAAATCGGGGATCCGCTTGAGCCACTCGTCGAAGGTGGCACGCAGTTCCAGTCGTGCCAAGTTCGACCCGATGCAGCGATGCTGGCCTACGCCGAAAGCGGTGTGGAGCACCGTCTGCCGGGTGATATCGATCTTCCCGGGATTTTCCACCACACGGGGATCGCGCGATGCTGTGCTGTAACCGAGCAGAACAAAATCCCCTTCCTTCATCGGCGTGCCGGCGACCTCGGTGTCTCGGGTGCAGGTGCGCCCGAGGGCAACCACCGGTGGGAAGACCCGGACGAATTCCTCCACCGCCCGTTCGATCATGTCGGGATTGTCGACAAGGGCTTCACGATCCCCCTGATGCGTGGCCAGGTGATGGATGGCACCCGCCATGACGTAGGTGGTGGTGGCGATGCCACCGAAGGTCAGGTCGACGAGAATGCTGACCCGGTCCTCCCACGGTGCAGGCTGACCGTCCTCGTACTCCACGCCGGCGGCGATGACGTCGACCAGGTCACCGCGCGGGGGCTGGTTCTTGCGGATCTCCAGGTATTGGCCGAGGTACTCGAAGACCTTCGCCATGTGTCCGGGCCGTTCCTCCGGCGGAGCGAAGGTGCCGTTCTCCACGCCGGTGACGAGCATGTCGAGGTCGTCGATCGGCACGCCGAGCACGTTCTTGAAGAAGGCCCATCCCGGTAGCTTCGATCCGAATTCGCTGACGAATTCGCATTCGCCCTTGTCGATGAATCGGTCGATGAGGGTGTTCACGTCGGCGCGGATCTGATCCTCGTACCGGGCGACGGTGGTCGGGCTCAGGTACGGGTTCAGGACCTTCCGCCATGCCGTGTGCTTGGGCGGGTCCGATTCCTCGGGCATGAGGTACGGCAGCCCCTCGGGGCGGTTCGGCATGTATCCCTTGGCGCTGCTGAAGGTACGCCAGTCCTGGCCGACCTTCCGCACGTCTTCTTGACGGGTGACCATCCAGTACCCGTTGCCGACGTTGCTGCGCACAACCGGGCACTTCGCGACCATCTCGTCGAGGATGTCGAAGAAGTGCTCGTTGAACTTCGGGTCGTCGATATCGAAGTCGTTGAACATGTCTCGTCCGAAGCGTCCCTTGAGGGACTCGACGTCCGGGGTGGTGCGCGTCTGCTCTTGAGTCATGCCTCGTTGCCTCTCTGGGTGGACTTGGCCCGACGGTCCGGGTCAAAAAACAAGTGTCTGTTTTTTCCAAGGCTAGATGCCGATCGGTGTGACGTCAACCACCCTTCGGTCAGGGTTGTGAGTGCCGGCACTCTCGGCTGCTTCTGGCGGCGCCACCATCCCTCCTCGGCCTGACGGGGTAAAGGCGGCTTCATCGTCGTCTACCCGGCTTGTGCCGAAACCTATTGACGCTGTTTGCCCCCCGCGTTACCGTCTCTGGAAACGAATGATTGTTTTCCACGGTCGTTCACCCGATGCGAGGAGGAAGAAATGTCCGGAAGGCTGGCAGGTAAGGTCGCCGTCATCAGCGGAGCGGGATCGGGAATCGGAGAGGCGACAGCGGAGGTCTTCCATCGGGAAGGTGCCAAGGTCGTGGTGGCCGATATCTCCGGAAAGCAGGAAGAGGTGGCCAAGCGCCTCGGCGAGGGCTGTATTCCGGTCCACGTCGACGTCTCCAAGTCGGCCGACGTCGAGGCGATGATCCAGGCAGCCATCACCCACTTCGGCCGTCTCGATGTGCTGTACAACAATGCAGGCATCGACGGCGACCAAGCGGCCACCGGTGAATACACCGAGGAGGCGTGGGACCAGGTGCTGAATGTGAACCTCAAAGGTGTATTCCTCGGCATGCGGCACGGCATCCCGGCAATGATCAAGAACGGTGGGGGCTCCATCATCAGTACGGCCTCGATGGCCGCCAACGTCGCCTTCGCGAACATGCCCGCCTACTGCGCGAGCAAGGCAGGCGTCGTTATGCTGACCAAGACTGCTGCCGTGGAGTACGCCAAGGACAACATTCGCGTCAACGCCATCCTGCCCGGCGTGATCGGCACCGGAATGACACCCCACCTTCCGGCCGATCTCATCCAAGGCATCAAGGACGCCACCCCGTTGAATCGCATCGCCAGTCCCTCCGAAGTGGCGAACCTTGCTCTGTTCCTCGCCTCCGACGAGTCCTCGTTCATCACCGGCGACGACATTCTCGTGGACGGCGGCTACACCCTGGTCTGAACGCGTCAGCGTCGTGACAGGGCGGCCGGGACAAGCCGTGACCCGGCCCATTGAAGGGAATGGGGCTCGGCATGCAGGCTGTGCTGCCGTCGATGATCGGTTCCGGTGGCGGGAAGATTGTCAATGTCTCCTCGGTCGCCGCGCTGATCGGCATGCAGAACACGGCCGCGTACGCCGCTGCGAAGGGAGGCATCCTCGGCCTCTCCCGCCAAGCTGCCATCCAGGACGCCTCCGAGAAAATCCGGGTCAACGTCCTCGCGCCCGGCACTATCGAGACTCCCATCCTGGGCGATATCCCGAAGGAGCTGTACGACGTGATGATCGCCGGTACCCCGGCCGGCCGACTGGGCAATCCCGACGACGTCGCATCCATGGCTTTACACCTGCACGGCTCCGGTGGTGACCTCGTCACCGGACAAACCTTCGTGGTCGACGGAGGTGGGACCGCCCACTGAGCCTGTAAATCGGCAAATGCGACGCGGTGCGCCGTGTCGGATAACGAAGTGCTACAGCGTTATCCGACACGGCGCATGGTGTCCGCGACATTCCCACCCAGGAGAACGCGACGACACACTGCGTGCAGGACCCGTCCAGAGCCAAGTTATCGAGTACGAAGTGAACGCGATGTGTACGCCCATGGTAACGAGGCCGAAGACATCACCACTGACGTCGGCAACCTGAACCACACCGGAGACCGCTGCCCCCGCGTCACATGCAGTGAGAACCAGGACCAACGAGATCCATGACTAACCGGGCGCCAAGACCAAGATCAGTCCGATGGTGAATCCTCTGCTTTCCTACGCCCGCGTGGAGTTCCGGCGCTTCCTCCAACTCAGTCGTCAGGACGGGTGAGGCAGACCCACGCGCAGGGTCTGCCTCACGTGCTCCGGCCCAAGGGGCGGAACCTGAGGGACGGTCACGGTCGCCACGGCGTGGCGATGCGTGTCGACAGCGTGGGCACTTGTGGCTGCGAACGCTATTGCAGGCCGTCGAACGCACGTCGGGCACGATTCCACAAGAATCGGTCCGGCGGGGGTACCCCCGGGCATGCGTCAGCGCGGGTACCGGGGCTTGGCAACGCACATCCCCATCCGAAAAAGCGTGCGACGAGAGGGCCGATCGGGACGGCCACGCCTGAATCAGCATCCCACCCGTGCCGTGCGGAACGGTGGAAGTCGGCGTTCCTGCCCGAGGACCGAGAGTGCAGCGACGAGGCTGGCAGCCCCCATCGCCAACCAGGCAAACGAGTACGAAGCGGTCGTGACGAGAACCCCCATTATCGAGAGTCCTACGACACCACCGCCGAAGTATGCACCTTGGACCACACCGGAGGCCGGTGCCACCGCATCGCAATACCGGCTCGTGACCCCGTGTACGAGCAGCGGGATCCACGACCAGCCGGGCACCAAGACCAAAATCAGTCGGGCGACAAATGCTCCGGGAATCCCTGACGCCAACAGAACGAAACCCCACCGCCGCCGGCCACCACCATCATCCAGGCCACGGGGAACGGGTCCGATCCCCGCCGGTCGACTATCAGAGCACACGTCAGACGGAACAGGATCGATCCACAGGCACAGGCGGCAACGACGAACGAGACGGACGCGATGTCCAGGCCGGCAGTGGGAGCGGCGATCACCACGAAGGCCGTGGCGCCGCCCAATGCCACGTTGCCGGCCAGGACCCCGGTCATCATCACCACCAGAGGGACGCAACGACACCTTCTCCAGAGCAGCGGCCGGGACGGAACGCGTCCGTTGCGATTGTGCCCCGCGTAGCCACAGCACGATCAGCGCGGCGACCAGACCCCCGATGCCGAGGGCGGACCGCCATCCGATCAGTCTCTCCAGCACCGGCGCGGTTGCTCCGGCCACCATCAGCGCCGTCACGGGACTGGCACTTGCCGCCGCGAACGCAAGCGCGCGTCGTTGGACGCGCACACCCGACATGATCACCACGTTCACTGCGGGTGTGGCCAAGGCCGGAGCGAGTCCGACCACCGCGAGTGCGAGTACCAAACCCGCACCGGAGTGCGCGGCCCAGGTGAAGACAAGACCCAGGGCGAACGCACCGAGGCCGGCGGCGCGCAGTGCTCTCACGGCGCCCATCGGTCTGCGAGTACGGCCCTCGGAAACGCGGCAACGGACGCCACCAGCCGATAGCCGGAGAACGCGAACCCGAGGACAGCTTCGTCGAGGTGCAGATCGGATGTTCTCGCCCATCGCGCTGACCAGAAGCTGGGCAGAATGCGCATGGTGTTCAGGGAGATCGCGTCCACTATGTGTCTGCTACGAATGCTCGCCGGCGACTCTACCGATACCGGAGTGTCGTCCGTGCTGCCCTCGATCAGGATTTCTTCTCGCGCCTGTGCGGGGCTTCCGCCCTCTTCGTCCAACTCGTCGTCCTTTTCACGACGGTGAGGCAGACCCGCATACAGGGTCTGCCTCACCCGGTCCCGCCGGCGGAGCTGGGGCATCCGAGCCCCGTCGGCGTGACGCTCCGCGCTGACGGGCTCGATCTCGGCGCAGTGACTCATCGCCCGTGGTGGAGGCGGGCGTGGCTGTCTCGCCGTCGCTCGCGGACACAACTCGAGATCACGAGGACCGCGGGTTGCCCGCACGCAGGGTCTGCCGCCTCAGTTGTACTTTCCGAGATAGCCCGCATCGACGGGGATAGTGGCGCCGGTGACGTACTTCGCATCGTCCGACGCCAACCATGCGACCGCACCCGAGATCGCCTCCGGCTCCATCCACGGCACCGGCAGCAGGTTCATGGCGGTGAAGGTGTCACCGAAGTCGTCGAACGTGGGATTCTCCACTCCCGGTGCGAAAGCGGACCAGATCGCGTCGTTCTGGATCATCTTCGTGTCGACGGAGCTGGGGTGGATGGTGTTGACGCGAATGAACTGGGGTGCAAACTCGTTCGCCAAGGTCCGCATGAGTCCGACGACGGCGTGCTTGCCCATGTTGTAGTGCACCTGGTTGGGGAAGCCCCGCATCCCGGCGGTCGAACTGATGATGATCACCGAGCCGCCGCGGCCGCCGTCGACGATGTGGGGAAGGGCGGCACGACACGTGTTGTAGGGTCCGTGCATCTGTACATCGATCATCTCGTGGTACGTCTGTTCGGGCATGTCGAGGAAGGGAGCGCTGGACCAGATCCCGGCGTTGGCCACGACGATGTCCAGGCGGCCGAACTCCGCGACCCCGGCATCGACGGCGGCGCGCAGAGAGTCGAGGTCCCGCACGTCTGCCGTTCGCGCCACGATCCGTCCACCGGCTTTGTCGACGAGCCGGGCGGTTTCGGCGAGGTCGTCCTGGGTCGCCAGGTCGTACGGGACGCTCGCCATGTTCGCGCAGAGATCGACGGCGATGATGTTCGCGCCCTCCTCGGCCAGGCGCACGGCGTGTGCGCGTCCCTGCCCGCGGCCGGCTCCGGTGATGAAGGCGACCTTGTCCTGCAGTCTGTTCATGTGGATCTCTCCTGGGACGATTGCTCGATGGGTGGTGTTGTTGTGAGACTGATCTGGGTGGTGACGGCGTCGTCGGCGGCTCAGCCGCCGAGGCGTGAGGGATCGATGGTCAGCGGACGCTGATAGGAGATGTCCGAACGGTCTCGGCGAGGCTGGGGACCCGTCCGCATGAGGGTCTTTGTCCGTTCCGGAAGGTTTTTCACCACTGTCATCGCGACCTGGTCGAGTTGGTCGGGGATCGAGTCGAGCGGTGCCCAGTCCCGGATGCAGGCGCGCGCGGCGATCGCCCAGTGGCCGTCGCGTTTTTCGAATCGGTCGAGGTAGCGGCCACCGCTCATGGTCAGGGGTGTTCCTTCACGGTTGAGCCCGACGAACATGTAGTACGTCTCGGTGTGGGCGACATCGCCGTCGAGCTCGCAGGTGATGTTGAAGATGGCATGTTGGTGGGACAGGTGGGTCCGGGTGTGCATGTCGATCGCCCAGTCGGCGAACTCCTCCGGGCTTCCGACGAAGACGCCGTGGTCGTCGATGGCGTCGGGATGGTAAACCGACAGCAGCAATTCGCGATCGAGCCGGTCCACCGCCCGTGAATAGGTCATCAGGCAGTCGCGGATGCTCTGCCTGTCCTGCAGCTCTCGAACCGAGGCGGCCAGCTCGGTCAGGGACGGGGTTTTCTCGATCTCGGGATTGGCGGTCATCACTGCTCCTTGTCGTCCAGCGGGGCGCATCAGGCGATCGGGTGGTCCTCGCGTACACAGGCGATGTAGTCCCGCCACACGATGCGGCCGGCGAGGACGTCCTCGCAGGTGTAATCCTGGGTAGGGGTGTCCCACCGCAGATCGGTACTGACGAACTGGAGCAGCGCTCCGAACGTGACTCGAGGCGAGAGGAACGTTTCGCTCCAGGCCGATAGGCGGGTGTCGGTGTCGATGGGTTCGCACCCGTCGGTGCGCAGGGCCTCGACCGTGCGCGGGATGTCGTCGACCAGGAACGTCATGTGGTGAAAACCCGGGCCGCGGCGGCGCATCGCTTCGGAGATGAGCGAATCGCTGCGCAGCGGCTGCATCAGTTCCAGTTTGAACCCGGGCAGCATCCAGTGCGTCAGCCGGATCCCGGTCTCGTCGTTGTCCCCGCCGCACAGGAACGTCCCGCCGATCACGTCACGGAAAAACGTTGCGGCTTCGGCCATCGACGAGACCGCGAAGGCGACGTGGTCCACCTTGGTGATCCGCTCGGCGGTCCGGCCGCCACAGACCGTGGGATCGTCACCTGTCGAGGACATCGTGGTTCCTTCCGTCGAGTTGTGGGGATCGAGTGCTGTGCCGGTTATTCCGGGGCGGGCTCTGCGGATCGTCTAGCCCGAGGACGTGTCGCCTACCGGACGGCCGTACGCGATTCCGTGTCCAGAGTCTGCGCCGCCTCGTGTAGCGCGGCTGCGTCCGCGAGTTCGGCGGTGAACTGGGTACGGGTGATCGACCACAGACGCAGAGCGGCCAGGGCCGAGATCGCGAGCGGGATCGAGGCCGCCAGGAAGATGTACTTGGGGGCAACGGATTCGGAGGCGTAGCCGGCCAGGATCGGGGTGATGATCGCGCCGATACGGCTGATACCGACCATCAGGCCGTAACCCCGAGCGCGGGCGAGCGCCGGGTACATCGGTGGTGCCATGGCGGTGTAGGAGGACACGGACACGAACACGGCCAGTCCGAGTGCGGTGGCCATGACGAGGGCGAGGGGTCCGCCCATGGTGAGGGTGAAGAGCACCAGGCTGACCACGGCCAGGCTCAGTGCCATCCAGGCGATTCGGGTGGCGAGGAATCTCAGGCCGATGAGCCCGAAGACGATCGATCCGGCGAGGCTGCCGATGCTGATGATCGTGCCGGCGATGGCGCCGTCCTGAGTGCTGCCGCTGGCGTCGGCGATCAGCTGCGGCGTCCAGGTGCCGACGAAGTAGTACGCCGCGGTGAGGAAGGCGTAGCCGATCCACAGCAGTACGGTGCGCTCGCGCAGTTCGGCGCTGAGCACCCGAGGCTTGCCGGGGGCGGGGGGAGCGACGGTGGTCGACGACTGCGGTTGCTGCTCGGTGGGGGTGTAATCCAGGCCCAGTTTCGTCGCGATGCGAGCGACCTTGTCCTGTGCCCCCGGCTTGTCGGTGGTCAGCAGGAAGGTCAAGGTCTCGGGCAGCAGAGCGGCGACCAGGACGAGTCCGAGGAAGCTGACGGCGGCCCCCACCCAGAACATCGCCTGCCATGCCCCGCCGAAGATCGACATGAGGGACACGCCGGTAAGGCCGGCGAGGGTGCTGCCCAAGGGAAATCCGACGGTGACGATGCCGATGGCGAAATTGCGGCGCGCGGCCGAGGAGTACTCCTGGGCCACCACGATCATGGTGGCGCTGATGACGCCGACACCGATGCCGGTGAGGAAGCGGCCGCCGAGCATGACCGCAGAGTTCGGTGCCAGGGCGGTCGTGACCATCGAGACGATGTTCAGGGTCAGGCCCGCCAGGATCAGAAGGCGCCGGCCGTAGCGATCTGCCAGAGGAGCGACGAAGATCGCCCCCGCCGCCATGCCGAGGAGTCCGGCACTGATCAGGTATCCCTTTTCGCTGGGGGCGGCGAAGTCTGCCGGTAGATGAGGCAGCACGAAGCCCATGGCGAAGAAATCGAAGCCGTCGAGCATGTTGCAAAACATGCACAAGACAACGATGAGCCACTGATAAGGCCTCATCTTCGTTGAATTGATCTTGCTGATGACATCCATACCTTCTGCTCCCTCGTGGAACGGTGACGGGATGATGGCGTCTACCCAGCGCGCCGTGCCCGCCGGCTCGGCGGGCACTGGGTCGGTAGCTGCGGGCCGACGGAACCGATGGGACACTGACCTCGATCGAGGTGCGCCCTGACGTTCCGTGCCCGGACGGATTCGTCCTGGACGACGGTGCTTCCACCGTGGCGGGCATCGGCCGAGCCGGACGAACGCCATAAAAAACGATTGATTGTTTTCTGCGTCACACTGTGCGCTCCCACTCGGGGAATGTCAAGAAGTTTCAAAGCGATCTGTCGACTCGGTCACCGTCCCGGAGCGGATCTCAGCGGTTCCGGATGGCGGGGTTCGAAGAGGTCCCTGCCCTTCGGCCATCGTGCTCAGCACCTCCCGGACGAGAACGGCCATGTCGTGAGCCCACACGGAGGTCAGACCGCCATCGACGGTGAGAGATTGGCCGGTGACGAATCCGGAGCGGTCACCAGCGAGGAACACTGCCACGTCGGCGATGTCCTGGACTGTGCCGGCACGACCGAGCGGGTGCAACTCGCCCAGCCGTGGGGCCAGTCGGTCGAGGAACTCGTTGTGGCGTTCGCGGCCGAGGCGGGTGGCCTGGGCGAGGATGGGGGTCAGGATGACACCGGGAGTGATGACGTTGGAGCGAATCGCGTAGCGGCCCAGTTCGTGGGAGGCGGCGCGGGCGATCTGCTCGATTCCGGCCTTGACGGCCGAGTAGGACACCGATCCGATGCCGGCCAGTGTCGTGGCGATACTCGATATCGAGACGATGCTTCCGCCGGTGCCCTGGGCCTTCATACGCTGCCCGGCATGCTTGTGCCCCAGCAACACCGATCGTAGTAACAGATCGCTGGTGCGGGTGAAGGAGTCGGCGTCGACGTCGAGCAGGCGACCCTGGCCGCCGAGTGCGCCGGCGTTGTTGACCATGATGTCGATCCGGCCGAACGTGTCGACTGCGGCGGCAACGAGAGCCTGGATGTCGGTCTCGCAGGTGACGTCGGTGTGGTGGAACACGATCGAACCGGGATGGGTGTCGGCTACTTCGGCGCCGCGGTGGTCATCGATGTCTCCGACGAGCACCACGGCGCCGTTGTCGACGAACGCTTCGGTGACGGCGCGGCCGATCCCGCCCGCGCCACCGGTGACGACGGCTACCTTGCCGTTCAGTTCTCTGCTCACGAATCCCTTTCCGATCACTCGGTCCCGCAGAACCGTCCGTATGGGCGATGTCGGCCCCCGACGGCCGGTGGCGGATCGGCGGTGCGACCTACTCGCCGACGATGATCGATTCGGTGGGACAGCCGTCGGTGCGCGACGCAGATCCTCTACCGACACCCCAGGTCACAGGCCCGCGAACAGTCGGATCCAATACCTGAGCCGAGGGCCTCATCGCCAATGCTCCATGGGCATTCCCGCTACCGGAGACCACAACACCTGCACCTCTCGATTGCCGAGCCCACCCAAATAGAGCGTCTTCAGATCCGGTCCTCCGAAAGCGATGCTGGACAGGTTGGACACACGAGACCCACGGCTGTGCGAAATCTGATCCCAGGTCAGGCGCCCCTCGGCATGGGCCGAGGCGATCGCGTCCAGCTCACTGCGATTGACGTCTTCGAACACGACGGTCCAGGTCATATCCGGTGCGATGCGGATCAGGCGGTTGGAGATGACACAGACGATCCAGAGCGCGCCCTCCGCATCGACGGCCATGCCATCGGGGAAGGTGTCTTCCGGGTAGGTGATCCGGACAGGATTACTCAACAGGCCGTCTGCCGCAACGTCGTACCGGGTGGTGCGGCAGGCAAAGGTCTCGTTGACGAAAAGGTACTTGCCGTCGGGCGAGAGCCGTAGTTCGTTCGTCCAGTTCAGCCCATCTGCCGCAACAGTGACCTTGCCATCGTGCACCAGCAGGATCTGCCCGGTGTTCTCTTCCGCGGTGAAGTGGTCGTGCTTGCGTCTCAACGAGCTGATGGTGATCCAGGCCCGGTCACCGTCCACCAGCACGAAATTGGTGCGCGGTATAGCGGTCCCGTCGAGCTCGGTCGCGAAGGGGCGGGCCTCACCACGCCGTCCGACCCGCCAGACACCCCCCGCCTTACCCATATTGGCGAACAAGAAGTCACCGTCTGCCGTCAACGCGATACCGTTCGGCCGAAAGCCCTGCGCAATCAGATCTGCCTCGACGGCGGGGCCAGTGGTCCCGTCGGGCGCGATCCGCGCGATACCGAGCGTCCAATCGCCGGTGTAGATCGAGCCATCGCTTGCTGCCAGCACGCATTCCGGCCGGTTCAGGCCACTGCCGATCTGCGACAGATCCGCCGGCTGAAACGGCTCGATTTCGGTCAGCACCATTTGTCTTCTCTCCTGATTGCAATGGAGTCAGGCCGCGATCGGAGTGCGGTCGGGATCTCCGATCGCGGCGACTCTTTGGGGGCTCAGCGGTTGCGTCGGCGTGCACCAAGCGTGACGCTGCCGCTCACAAGGCCAGGTAACCGCCATCGACGGGAATCGTGACTCCTGTGACATACGAGGACATATCGGAAGCGAGGAACACCGCCGGGCCGGCGATCTCCTGTGTCTCGCCGACACGACCGAGCGGTAGTCGTTGGAGGAACTTCTCGCCCGCTTCACCGGTCACCGTCATCAGGTCGCTCTTGATCCTGCCCGGTGCCAGTCCGTTGGCTCGACCACCTGTCGGGCCGAGCGTTCGGGCGAAATACTGGACCAGTGAGCGGACGGCAGCCTTGGACGCGCCGTAGGCGGCACTCGATCTCGGCGCCGTGAATCCGGCAATCGACGAAACGAAGATCACGCTTGCGCCCGCATGCTTCAACGTGGGCAGCAGCGCGACTGTAATGTCCCATTGCGCAGTGAGGTTCACGCCGATGACCTGATCCCACTTCTCCGCCTGATCAGGATCGTTCGGTCTGATGCGGGGCGCGATGCCCGCATTGTTCACCAGCACATCGATATTTCCGTATTGCTCGGCCATCCGAGCGCCGAAGGCATTGACGCCCTCACGGTCGCTGATGTCCAGGATCTCGGCAGAGGCCGAACCACCCGAAGCCTTGATGTCCGCAACCACGACATCTGCTGCTTCCTTGTTCCTGTCAACCACCAGGACGTGTGCGCCTTCCGAGGCCAGAGCGGTCGAGATGGCCGAACCCAGGCCGCGGCCACCTCCGGTCACTACCGCCGTCTTATCGGACAGTCGTGTCATCTGCTTCTCTCCTTTCGCGAATCAACCGGCCGGTGTGGCAAGTCGATCGATTTCTGTGTGCATTCGGTGCCTTGGCCAGCTGTAAATCCGAGACGTCGCAGGATCACGACATGACGTATCCCTTGTAGCCGTTGCGGGTCACGTCCTCGCAGTACTCCCGGAACCTGGGATTGCCCCCAACGAAGAGCAACACCTCGCGTTTGTCGCGCCCCTCGATGTTCTTGTTGATGCCGGTGAACCAGGAGTTCGTCTGCCCAAGGAGCAACTTGCCCATCAACTTCGTGCAGTAGAGCGTATAGCTTTCGGCTGCATCGGGTTCCGGCTCTATGCGTTGGACATGGTTTTCCTTTGCATGGGCCATCATTTCGCTCAGCCAGTCGACGGCGAGCGCCGAGCAGCGCGGAATGTTGCAGAAGGTGGCCCCGCTCTGCGGTCCGACAAGCAGGAAGAAGTTGGGGAAACCGGGGCATTGCATACCCATGTAGGTGGTCACGCCATCAGCCCACGCATCCTTCAGTGCCACACCGTCCGTGCCGCGGATGTCGATACGGTTCCACGCTCCCTTGACTGCATCGAAGCCCGTGGCGTAGATGATGACGTCGAATTCGTGCAGGGTCTCGGTGGTCTGGATGCCATCGGGTGTGATTCTGGTGATCGGCGTCGTGTTCAAGTCGACCAGGGAGACGTTGTCCTGGTTGTAGACCTCGTAGTAGTCGGTTTCGAGAGGCACCCGCTTCATGCCGAAGCCGTGATCTTTCGGGATCAGCAGTTCGGCGGTGCGGGGGTCCTTGACCCGCTCACGAATCTTCTGGGCCACGAATTCCGAGACGTACTTGTTGGCTACCGGATCGGACAGCACGTCCTGATACGCACCGAGCCACAGCGAGAATCCCGGGCCCTTGTACAGTTCTTCCAGCTTGGCATCGCGCTCCTCCTTCGGAACGTCGAACAGGTTCTTCGGAATGAACTCGTGCGTATAGCCGGCAATGGATGCGTCGCACTTGGCAATGAACTCGTTGTAGTGCGATTTGATGTAGTCCATCCGCTCCTGGGTCATGGGACCGTTGCCCAGAGGCGTGCACCAGTTCGGTGAGCGCAGGAACACCGTCAGGTTCTTGGCGACCTTTGCCATCTCCTGAATGACCTGCACACCCGTTGAACCCACGCCGATCACGGCTACGCGCTTGTCGGAGAAATCCAGATCGGCGGGACCGAATCCGTTCGGGTCATGCGGCCAGTTCGCGGTGTGGAAGCTTTCGCCCTTGAAGGTGTTGATGCCGGGGGCGTTGGGCATCTGGGGCGCGGACAGCGGTCCGAGGGCCGAGAAGACGAAGCGTGCAGTCACCGGAGCGCGATACTGTTGTTCGAACTCGAGTGTCCAATAGTTGTTCTCGTCGTCGAAGACGGCCTTCTTGACCCGCGCGTTGAAGATGTAGTCCTTGCGGATGTCCATGAGGTCGGCCGCGCGGTGGATGTATTCGAGTACTTCCGGTTGGGCGGCGAAGCGCTCGGACCAGTTCCACTCCTGCATGAGCTCTTCATTCCAGAAGTAGCCGTACACTTCGCTCTCCGAGTCGACCCGAGCGCCCGGATAGCGGTTGTGATGCCACACACCGCCGATGTCGTTTGACCCTTCGACGCCCAGGACGGAGTAGCCCATCTCGCGCAGTCGATAGGTCTGGTACAGACCGGTCAATCCCGCGCCGATCACCACGGCGTCGAAATCGAGTTCTTTCGTCATTGCACTTCCTCTCGTTGGCCTGGGGGCGAGCGTTCCGGGCGGCCGAACAGGCGAGCCGCTTCGCTGCGTCGATCGAGCCCCGGACCAATAACAATCGTTTGTTTTTCATGCGCCGCACGTATCCACGGATATGTGTCACGCGTATGGGGCTTGCAGGGAATTCGAGGCCGGTCAGAGCCCCATCTGCTTGGCGATGATGCTGTGCTGGATCTCGTTGGTGCCACCGCCGACCATGCCGTGCTTGGCCTCGCGGAAGTAGCGCTCCATGTCGTACTCGGGCAGCGTCGCGTAACCGCCGAGGGCCTGCATGCCGTTGGTGGCCACCCGGAAGGCGGTCTTGGCGGCGAAGACCTTGGCCATGGAGACCTCCTTGAGCGCCTTCTCTCCACGGGCGAGCTTGGTGGCGGCGCTGTAGACCAGCAGGCGTGCCGCCTCGACCTCGCACTCGTCCTCGGCCATGCGGTGCTTGAGCACTTGGAAGGACGACAGTGGCCGGCCGAACTGGGTGCGGTCCTTGGTGTAGCGGATGGTGTCGTCGAGGGCGGTGCGGGCGTTGCCGACGTAGGTGGCTGCCAGGCTCAGGCGCTCCCATTCGAGGTGGCTGCCGACGACGGTCCAGCCGTCGCCCGGCTGGCCGATGATGTTCTCCACTGGGACGCGGGCGTCGGTGAAGAAGATCTCCGTCGTGCCGAGGCTGCGGCGGACGATGGTGTCGAGTTTGCGGACGTCGACGCCCTCGGTGGTGTTGGGCACCAGGATCATGCTCAGACCCTTGTGCTTGTCCTCGGACGTGCGGGCCATGACGGCGATGACTGTGCCCGGGAGGTGGGCTCCGGAGCAGAACACCTTGTTGCCGTTGATGATCCACGAGTCACCGTCTTGAACGGCGCGGGTGCGCAGGCCGGCGGCATCGGAACCGGCATTGGGTTCGGTGATGGAGATGCTGAACTTGATCTTGCCTTCCATGAAGTCCGGCAGGTACTTCTGGCGCTGCTCGTCGGTGCCGTGGAACGCAATGTTGGTGGCGGTGAACATCGAGGTCATGATCGCCGCGGCGAAGTCGAGGCTGTACTTGGCGATGGCTTCGCAGAAGATCGCGTACATCACCGGGTCGGCTTCGAGGCCGCCGTACTGCTCCGGGATGAGCAACCCGAGCCAGCCGCGGTCGGCGATCTTCTGGTACGCCTCCTCCGGGAACTCGCGGGCCTCGTCGTGCTTGCGGATGTACTCGATCCCGACCTCACGCTCCATGAAGGCGTGGACGGTCTCGTGCCACATCTGCTGCTCGTCGGTGAAACGGAAATCCATGAGTTCTCCTGGGGTGTGACGGGGGTGATATTCGGAGGACGCTGTGGTCTTGACCACCTTAACCGCATCTGATAGCAATAAACAAGTGATTGTTTTTTCAGCACCGTCCGCCCCGGTGTTCTCAGTCGGGCACCATGGAAAGATGTGAGCGTAGATGGGTCTGCAACACACGTACCAGGGCATACGAGTCCTCGACCTCAGCGAGAACATCGCCGGTCCCCTCGCGTGCATGATCATGGCCGACCTCGGCGCCGACGTGATCAAGATCGAACGCGCCGTCGGTGGCGATTCCACCCGGCTGCTCCCGCCGCAACGGGAAGGCACCGGAACGGTGTTTTCCACAGTCAACCGCAATAAGCGCAGCGTCGCCCTCGACCTCGCCACCAGGCAGGGGCGAGACGCCGTCCTGCGCCTAGCCCGCGACGTCGATGTGGTGGTCGAGTCGTTCCGGCCCGGTGTCGCCGAGCGACTGGGCCTCGGATTCGACGACGTCACCGCCGTCAACGACCGAGTGATCTACTGTTCGATCAGCGCCTTCGGCCGCGGACGACTCGGCCATGACCGCCCCGGCTACGACGCGCTGGTCCAGGCCTTCACCGGGATCATGAGTCTGACCGGTGACCCCGATGGCCGCCCGGCCCGCACCGCCCCCTCCCTCGTCGACATCTCCACCGGGATGTGGGCCGGCATGTCGATCATGGCCGCGCTGGCCAACCGGCCCCGTCAGGACGGTCCGGTCCGCCTCGAATCCACCCTGATCGACAGCGGCCTGTTCATGATGTGCCACCAGATCATCGGCCTCGTGGCCGCCGACTTCCACCCGCAACGACTGGGATCGGCCGCCCCCAGCACCGCGCCCTACCAGGAGTTCCCCACCTCCGACGGATCGATCATGGTCGCCGCCGCCACCAACCGACTCTTCCAAAAACTCTGCTCTGCAATGGAAGCCGAGGAACTCGTCGACGATCCGCGATTCGCGACCGTCACCGATCGGGTGCACCACCGCGAGGACCTCACCACCGAACTCGAGAAGGTGTTCGTCACCCAATCGTCCGGCTACTGGCTCGCGCGCATCGCAGCCGCCGGGGTGCCGGTCGGTCCCGTCCACTCCCTCGAGGAGGCCCTCGCCCACCCATTGACCAAGGAACGCGCACTGGTGGTCGACGACCCCGCTGCCGCACAGGTGCGCCTGCCGCTCGACCAAGACCGCGACCTGCCGCTCGTCTCTCCACCGCCGCTCGGCCAGCACACCGAGGACATCCTCCGTGAGGCCGGCTTCGCCCCCGAAGAGATCCGTGCCCTCGTATCCGCCGAGAACACCCTCCCGTGAACCGGAGACCCGCCGAGATGAATCCTGACACTACGACCGAACGCCGCTTGGCGCTGGAGCAACGGTACGCCCCGTGGCGGCCGCGTACCACCGCCCAACTGTTCGACGAGGTCGCCGCCGAGTACCCCGAGCGCCCCTTCGTCCTGACCGACGACCGCACCTACACCTACGCCGACATGCACCGGTGGACCCTTCGACTCGCCGCCGGACTGATGGCGGTCGGCGTGCGGCCCGGCGACCATGTCGCCGTGGACATGGCGAACTTCGCCGACTTCATCGCACTCAAGCTGGCAATCGCCCGGATCGGCGCGGTGTCCGTCGCGGTCAACTACCTGCTCCGGCACGAAGAACTGGCCTACGTGCTGCGCCAGTCCGACGCGAGCGTGCTGATCACGATGGACGAGTTCAGAGGGCTCGACTATCTGGACTGCCTCGACCGGATCGCTCCGGGCTGGGAGGACAACGGTGGGGGAGAGGCCCTGCCGCGGCTGCGGCACGTCTTCGTCCGCGCCGTGACCTCGGACCTGCCCCGCCGCGGCGCTCCGCTGTCCTGTATCGAGGCCGCCGGTGCCTCGATCCCCGACGAGCAGGTGCTCATGGTCACCCGCGGGGTCGGCGCGCGGACCGTCTCGGACATCCTGTACACGTCCGGGACCACGGGCAAACCCAAGGGGGTCATGCTCGTTCACGATGCGGTGACCCGCACCGCCTACAGCTCGGCCTATACGCGGGCCTTCCAGGACGGGCGTCGCATCGGCTACGCCCTGCCGATGTACCACGTCTTCGGCTACATCGAGGCGATGGTGGCGGCGATGTTCGTCGGTGGTGCCGTGGCACCACAGGTGACGTTCGATCCGGCGGCCATGCTCGCGTCGGTCTCACGCCACGACATCGACGAACTCATCTGCGTGCCGACGATGACCTCCCGGCTGCTCGACGCGGCCGCCGACGGAACCTACGACCTCTCACCCCTGTCGACGATGTTCTCCTCGGGCACCGCCCACAGCCCGGAGATGTGGCAGCGCATGCTCGACGTGCTCGGCGTCGAGGAACTGTTCACCGCGTACGGGCAGAGTGAGACCACCGCGTCGACGATGTGCACGCTGCCGGGAGACGCGCTGATCCGGTTCCAGACCACCAACGGCACCGTCAAGCCCGCCGGCGCCGCCGGCGACCCCGGCCTCGGCGCTGCCGTGGCGGTGTACAAGGTCATCGCGACCGACACCGGCGCCGATCTGCCGGTGGGAGAGATCGGTGAGCTCGTGGTGCGAGGCCCGGCGGTCACCCCCGGGTACTACAACAAGCCCGCCGAGACCGCGGCGCTGTTCACCGCGGACGGGTGGATGCGCACCGGCGACCTCGGTCGCCTCGACGCAGACGGTTACCTCACGCTGACCGGTCGGATCAAGGAGTCGTACCGCTGCGGTGGTGAGCTGGTGCTCCCGTCGGAGATCGAGGCCGTGCTCAACCGCCACGAGGCGGTGAAGGTGGCACACGTGGTCGGCGTTCCGCACGAGCGCATGGGCGAAGTCGGATGTGCCTTCGTCGTGCCTGCCGACGGCGCCTCGATCCAAGAAGACGAGTTGATCGCCTATTGCAGCGATCTGCTCGCCCGATTCAAGGTGCCGGCCCATGTCCTGGTGGTCGCCGAGCACGAGCTTCCGGTCACCGTGACAGGCCGGGTGCAGAAGTTCCGCCTGGTGCAGCGGGCGACCCAAGTGCTGGCCCAACGCGTCGAAACGGTGAGATGACCATGGCCCAACCCTCCAACGACATCGTCATCGTCGGCGGTGGCCTGGCCGCCGTGCGGACCGCGCAGGGGCTGCGGACCCTGGGCTACGACGGGCCGATCCGTCTGTATTCGAACGAGTCCGAACCGCCGTACGACCGCCCGCCGCTGTCGAAGGACTTTCTGACCGGTGAACTCGACACCGACGGCCTGCATTTGCTCCACGACAAGGCCCTGGCGAGACTCGACCTCGACATCCATCTGGATTCGGAAGTCGTCGCGCTCGATCCGGCCGGCCGCCGTCTGGCCCTTGCCGACGGCACCACCGTGCCCTACGGACGCCTCGTGGTGGCCACCGGGGCGCAGGCCCGCCGATTGCCGGGGTTGTCGCCCTCAGCGCGCATCCACTACCTGCGTACCGTCGACGATGCCCGTGCGCTACGCACGGCGTTGGCCGACGCCTCCCGGATCACGGTCGTCGGAACCGGCTTCATCGGGCTCGAGGTGGCCTCGTCGGCCCGCCACCTCGGTCTCGAGGTCGACGTCGTGGCCGCCGACGAAGGACCGATGATCGGCATCGTCGGTCGCCGGCTGTCCCAGTGGCTGACAGAGCTGCACACCGCGCACGGGGTGCGCCTGACCAATTCGGTCGTGGTGTCGTCGGTGGACGAGTCCGCCACGGGGGTGACCCTCACCCTCGACGACGGCACCTCCCGCTCCTCGGACATCGTGGCCGTGGGGGTGGGCGTCGGCCGCGAGCTGCAGTGGTTGCGCGAGGCCGGGCTCGAGGTGGACCGAGGCCTGGTGTGCGACGTCGACGGCCGCACCAGCGATCCGTTCGTCTTCGGTGTCGGGGACATCGTGTGCATGCACATCGGTCCCGAGCACGAGGACCTGCAGCACTGGACGGCCGCCGCCGACAGCGCCCGCCGCACCGCCCACGCATTGATGGAGGCCGAGCACTCCCACGACCCGGGCGACGGGTTCTTCTGGACCGAGCAGCACGGCCACCGATTGCAGTTCGTCGGTGCCGGCGGCACCGACGCCGAAGTGGACGTGCTCAGTGGATCGATCGACGAGGGGAAGTTCGTCGCGCACCTGCGCTGCGGGAGCACCGTCACCGGGGTGTTCGCCTCCAACAGTCCCCGCGAATTCCTCGAGGCGCGTCTGGCCTTTCAGAAGCAGGCCGCGGCCGGCGCCGTCGGCTGACGGCGAATTCTTACGATCAGGAGGTACCTGTGAGCATCGATATCGAACGCACCCTCCCCGTAGCGGACCGGGTGGCGATCACCGAGTTGTACGCGCGCTACTCGACGTCCTTCGACACCGGGGACGTCCCAGGATGCATCGAATTGTTCACCGAGGACGGCACATTCACCGTTACGGGGCGGGAACCGGTGGCGGGCACAGCGGCACTGGCGCAGTTCTTCGCCGCCGCGGCCCAACGGTCCGCCGGCACCCATCACATCGTCAGCAACATCCTGGTGGAGAAAATGTCCACGGATCGGGCGCGGGGCAGCGCGCGCGTGCTGGCACTGCGGGTCGACGGCGAGACCGTGCGTCTGGCCGCCCTGGGGCGGTACCGCGACGAGTTCGCCAAGGTCGACGGCCGTTGGCTGATCCACACCCGGTGCGTCGACTCCGGTGTGCCGGACTCGCTCGTCGGCGCCGTCGTCGTCCGGCCCGACTAGGCGTGGGCTGCGCCGTGGCCGACGCGCACGCTCGCCAGCACGATCTCGGCCACGCCCGCAGCGACCGCCTCGGCCGGCTCCGAGCCGTCCGCGGGCAACCATTCCGGGCACCAGTTCACCATGCCGAGGACGGCGCGTACGGCGGTCGGACGATCGAGGTCGGGGGCGAATTCGCCGGCCGCTACCCCGGCGTCGATGATGTCCCGGAGCCGGTGTTCGTAGGCGTAGCGCTTGGCCACGATCCGGGTGCGCTCCGGTGGTTGGATGTGGCGCCACTGGTGGTAGACGACTCGGGCGCGGTTGACGTCTTCGGCCACGACCCGCACGTGGGCCTCGACGAAGTGCCGCAGTTGTTCGGTCGGAGTGCCGGGCAACTCGGCCACAGCGTCGAGGTACTGGTCGATGCCGCTCTCGACGAGACTGACCAGCATCGTGTGCTTGCTGTCGATGTGGGCGTACACGCTGCCCGGCTGGATTCCCAGCGCCTCGCCGAGGTCGCGCACGGAGGTACCGGCATAGCCTTGCCGGCTGAACAGACGCACCGCTGCCGCCATGAGCCGTTCCTGCTTGGTCGGTTTCTTCGGTGCCGAAGCGCGGGCACGGGACTGCCGGGGCATGGCGCCTCCTTTCGAACGGGTGGCCGTGCAGTGCGGACACCACGGCATGACACCTGATTGTTCTCTACCCGGTTTCCGACGAGTACAGCGGTCTTGTTACCGGCCTCACCTGATGTTACATTCAAAAAACAAATGATTGTTCACCGCTCCTCGGTGACTCGAACGGAGGAAGTTCGATGAAGCAATTGGCCACCCCCTTCCAGGAGTACTCACAGAAGTACGAGAACATCCGCCTCGAACGAGACGGCGGCGTCCTCCTGGTCACCGTCCACACCGAAGGCAAGAGCCTGGTGTGGACCTCAACCGCACACGACGAGCTGGCCTACTGCTTCCACGACATCGCGTGCGACCGGGAGAACAAGGTCGTCATCCTCACCGGCACCGGCCCCTCGTTCTGCAACGAGATCGACTTCACCTCGTTCAACCTCGGCACCCCGCACGACTGGGACGAGATCATCTTCGAAGGCCAGCGTCTGCTCAACAACCTGCTGAGTATCGAGGTGCCGGTCATCGCGGCGGTCAACGGACCGGTGACCAACCACCCGGAGATCCCCGTCATGTCGGACATCGTCCTCGCCGCGGAGTCCGCCACCTTCCAGGACGGACCGCACTTCCCTTCCGGCATCGTGCCCGGGGACGGCGCCCACGTGGTGTGGCCGCACGTGCTGGGCTCGAACCGTGGACGCTACTTCCTGCTGACCGGCCAGGAACTCGATGCTCGCACCGCCCTCGACTACGGCGCGGTCAACGAGGTCCTGTCCGAGCAGGAGCTGCTGCCCCGCGCCTGGGAGCTCGCCCGCGGTATCGCCGAGAAACCGCTCCTGGCCCGCCGGTACGCCCGCAAGGTGCTGACCCGTCAGCTGCGGCGGGTCATGGAAGCCGACCTGAGTCTCGGCCTCGCGCACGAAGCGCTCGCCGCCATCGATCTGGGAATGGAGTCCGAACAGTGACCAGCACAGCACCCTCGACCGTAGCCGAGACGGGGACTTTCCACGTCGACCGCTACTTCGAGGACTTCCCGGTCGGCACGGTCTGCGTCACCGGCGGTCGCACCGTGGACATGTCCGACATCTCGATGTTCGCCGGCCTGACCGGCGACCACTAT
Organism: Rhodococcus sp. PSBB066; assembly: GCF_017068255.1. Classification (NCBI taxonomy): domain Bacteria; kingdom Bacillati; phylum Actinomycetota; class Actinomycetes; order Mycobacteriales; family Nocardiaceae; genus Rhodococcus; species Rhodococcus sp. PSBB066. Next base: position 6,018,444 of record NZ_CP070859.1, on the reverse strand, counting down.
CCCCTGCACACCGACGAACAGTACGCCAGCCGAACCCAGTTCGGTACCCGAATCGCGCACGGGCCCTTCACCTTCTGCATCGCGGTGGGTCTGGTGGCCCTGGCCGGCTTCTACGGCGAAGCCATCGTCGCGATGCGCGAGGTCCAGTCGATCCGTGCCCTCAAGCCGGTGCGTCCCGGCGACACCGTGCACGTCCGGGTCGAAGTGGTGGCTGCCGAACCCGCACGAAAGCCCGACCAGGGCATCCTCTCCCTCGATTACACCGTGGTCAACCAGCACGACGAGACGGTGATGACCGTCCGAATGGTGTTGCTGGCCAAGCGACGTAGCCCCTTGGAAGGCTGACACATGACACTCTCTTCGACCGATCTCGGTTTCAACCCCATGGCGGGAAGCCCTCTCGAAGCAGCTTTCGTGGGTATCGCCGAAATCCCCTCCGGGCGCTATCCGAACCGCCCCTTCATCGGCTCCCTCGTCGAGGTCGCGGTCGCCGCGGTCCGCGACGCCGGCATGCAGATCTCCGACATCGACACGGTGCTGCTGATCCCGTGCCTGCACTCCGCGGACGATCAGGCCGACCTCATCTTCTCCCGTGTGGTGGAGGAACTCGGCCTGCACGGCCGCGCCAAGGCCAGCGCCATGCTGCACTCCGGCGGATCGACCAGCGACAACATCACCCGCACCGCCGCCGGCCTGATCGCCAGCGGACAGGCCAAGAACATCCTGGTGGTCCAGGCCGACAAGTGGGGCTCCGCCCCCGTCGCGGACATGGTCGACATGCTCAGCGGCTACGGCATCCCCCGCGAGTGGGAGCGCCCCACCGGCCTGACCTTCAACGCGGTCGGCGCCCTGATCACCCAGCGATACATGGCAGCGTCCGGCTCGACTCCGGAAGAGATGGCCGCGGTATGCGTCGCCCTGCGCCAGTGGGCCCGACTCAATCCGAATGCGATGTACAAGGACAAGGACCTGACCGTCGAGCACGTGCTCGGCTCGAAGATGGTGTGCGATCCGATCCATGCCATGGAGTGCCCGATGTTGGCCGACGGCGCCACCGCGTACGTGATGACCAGTACCGAGAATGCCCGCAAGACGCATGACCGGTGGGTCCGGATCGCCGGCTCGGGCGGCTGCGTGTCGCACTACAGCATCGGTCAGGAGAACGACCTGGCCACCATGGGATGGCGGCGGGCCGGTGAACGCGCCTACGAACAGGCCGGCTGGGGCCCCGACGACGCCGACATCGCGCAGGTCTACGACTCCTATGCGGCCGTGCTGACCATCGGCCTCGAGGGCCTGGGCCTGTGCAAGCTGCATGAGGGCGCCCGGCTGTTCGCCGCCGGGGAGTTCTCTCCCGGCGGCCGCCTGCCGGTCAACACCAACGGCGGTCTGCTCTCGGCCGGGCACACCGGCGTCGGCGGCGGCACCGCCCTGCTGGTGGAGGGCATCCGCCAGCTCCTCGGCCGCGCCGAGGACGCCCGCCAGATTTCCGATTGCCGGCGTGCCGTCTGCGGCGGCTCCGGCGGCACCTATATGGACAGCCAGGTGCTCCTGCTCGAGCGCGTGGACAAGTGAGGGACAACATGACGACTTCTCTGACCGACGAGTACTACGCCGCGCTGAGCCGAGGCGAACTGGTGATCCAGCAGTGCGGTGGATGCCACAACCCCATCATGTACCCGAAGTACGTGTGCCCCTCCTGCGGCAGCACCGATCTCGGATGGACGCCCACTCCCGGCGCGGGACAGCTGCACAGTTTCGCGATTCAGCGAGTGGGGGCTCCAACCGGATTCGAGGACGACCTGCCGTACGCCGTCGGCGTGGTCAAGCTCGATGAGGGCGTCCAGCTCCTCGCCCGTCTCCGTCCCGATGCGAACGGCGGCTGGGACGCCTATCGCTGCGACATGCGGGTCCAGTTCGACACCACCCCGGACGAAGGCCGCCATATCGCCTGGTTCCGGGCGGAATAGGAAGCCGGTGCCGTGTCTATCCCCGAGATGAACATCGCGACCTTCCTCGCCAAGTCCGCAACCCACCACCCGGATCACCCGGCCATCGTGGCCGGGGCCCGGACCGTCACCTACCGCGAGTTCTACCGTCGTGCCCTGAGCATCGGCGGCGAACTGCTCGCCCGCGGGCTGCGTCGCGGAGACCGGGTCGCCTTCGCGCTGCACAACAGTCCCGAGGTCCTCGAGACCGTCTTCGGGTGCCTGGCCGCCGGGCTGGTCGCCGTTCCGATGAACGCCCGGCTGCACCCCAAGGAGATGGGCTACATCGTCCGCTCCTCGGGAGCGAAGGTACTCATCCACGGCACCGCCTTCACCGCCCAGATCGACGAGCACCTGGGCGAATTCGACGGCATGCAGTGGCGCTTCGAGGTCGGGGGCACCGCGGGCATCGAACCGTACGACCGCCTCCTCGACTCCGGCACGCCGCTCGAGGCGCCTGTGGAGGTGACCGCCGAGGACGCGAGCTGGCTGTTCTACACCTCCGGCACCACCGGACGCCCCAAGGGCGCGACCTGGACCCACCGGACCGGCCGCGTGGTAGTGATGAACTACCTCGCCGACGTCTACAACATCGACCATGACGATGTCGTGCTGCACGCCGCACCCCTGTCGCACGGTAGCGGAATCGTCGCTCTGCCCACCATCGCCCGGGGCGCAACCAACGTCATCCTCGATGCGCTGAGCTTCTCCCCGGAACTGCTGTTCGACACCGTCGCCCGGCACAAGGTCTCCCACATCGCCTTCCTCGCCCCCACCCAGATCGTCGCGATCCTCGACAAGTACGACCCGGACCGGTTCGATCTGAGCACCGTGAAGGCAGTGTGCTACGGGGGAGCCCCGATCTACCTCGAGCACCTCAAGGCCGCTGTCGAAACCTTCGGCCCGATCTTCGCGCAGATCTACGGCCAGGGGGAAGCTCCGATCACGGTCACCGGACTGACCCGGGAGATGCACGCCCGGTTCGCGGCCACCGACGATCCCCGCCTCGGATCGGCCGGCATAGCCCGCACCGACGTCGAGGTGCGGGTGGTCGATGCCGACGGCACTCCCGTCGCTCCCGGCCAAGCCGGCGAAATCATCGTCCGTGGCGACGTCGTCATGCGCGGGTACTGGAACAATCCCGAGGCCACCGCCGAGGCGCTGCGCGACGGATGGCTCTACACCGGCGACGTGGGCACCTTCGACGACCAGGGCTACCTCTACCTTCTGGACCGGACCAAGGACATGGTGGTCTCGGGCGGCAACAACGTCTACCCCCGAGAGGTCGAGGAAGTGCTGATCACCCACCCTGCGGTGGCCAGCGTGGTGGTCTTCGGCATCCCCGACGAGTACTGGGGCGAAGCCGTGCACGCCGTGGTCGTGACCGAACCGGGCCACCAGGTCACCGCCGAGGAGCTCATCCGCTTCTGCGGGGAGAACCTGGCCGGATACAAAAAACCCAAAGCCGTGGAGTTCGTACCGGAACTCCCGGTCAGTGCCTACGGGAAGATCCTGCGCCGCGAGGTCCGCGACCGCTACTGGGCCGGCCACGACCGCAAGGTCGGCGGCGGCGCACGCGGCGTGGCGACCGCGACGCCGTAACGACCTTGGCATGCCGGGCCGCCGCGACGGCGCCACGACCCTCGCGGTGGCCCGGCCGCCTCACAGAACCAGGAGTTTGCCGTGGACAGAGTTTTCATCGCCGGCGTCGGCATGACACCGTTCGTCAGCCGCACCGACCAGACCCTCGGCGAGATGGCAGCCGCGGCCGCCGCGCAAGCCTTGACCGACGCCGCCATCGAGCCCCGCGACGTCGGCCGGGTGTATTTCGGCAACGGCGCCGCCGGCCTGCTCACCGGCCAGGAAATGATCCGAGGCCAGGTGGCGCTTCGCCACACCCCCTTGGCTGGAATACCCCTGGTCAATGTGGAGAACGCGTGCGCCTCCGGCAGCAGCGCGGTGCTCGGGGCATACGACGCCATCCGCGCCGGCCGCTGCGACGTGGCCGTGGCCATCGGCGTCGAAAAACTCTCCCACAGCGAGAAACACCGCACCTTCGCCGCCATCCGCGGCGCGACCGATGTCGCCGAACTCGACACCGATGCTGCTGCCCAGGAACTGAAGAGTTCGGCCCTGCTCGACGTCTACGCCGCCGAGGCCCGCGAGTACATCGACACCTACGGCGCCTCGGTCGAAGACTTCGCCGCCGTGGCGGTCAAGAACCGCACTCACGGCGCCCTCAACCCCCGGGCCCAGTTCGGCACCCCGCAGACGATCGACGACGTGCTCGCCGCCCGCATGATCGTCGACCCACTGACCCTGCCGATGTGCTCACCGACCACCGACGGCGCCGCCGCCGTCGTGCTCGTGTCCGAGCGCTACCGCAACCGCAACGGGGCAGGCACGTGTCAGATCCGGGGAATCGACCTGGCCTCCGGCCACGGCGCCGGCTCGGAACCGGTCGCCCGCGCTGCCCGCGCCGTCTACGACGCCACCGGCATCGGCCCCGACGACCTCGACGTCATCGAGGTTCACGACGCCGCAGCACCGTCGGAGATCCTGCAGTACAGCGAAATCGGATTGTGCGAGGACGGGGAAGGACACCTGCTGCTGCGCAAGGGTCAGACCGCCCTCGGCGGCCGTACCCCCGTCAACGTCAGCGGCGGTCTGCTCAGCCGGGGACATCCCCTCGGCGCCACCGGCTGCGCCCAGATCGTCGAACTGTTCGACCAGCTGAGCGGACGAGCCGGAGCCCGGCAGGTCGAACGCGCCGGCGTAGGGCTGGCAGTCAATGCCGGCGGATGGCTGGCGGGCGCCTACGCCACCACCGTCGCCACCCTCCTCACGCGGTGACCGTCGTCGGCACCGTCCATCCAGCACCCAAGGAGACACCAGTGCGGCAAGACCTGGAAACGCTGTACTACGAGCAGGCCGACGACGGCGTCGTCGTACTGACACTCAACCGCCCGGATCGGGGCAACGGGGTCGTGCCGGAACTGGTCCGGGACTTCGTGGAGACCTTGACGCGGCTCGAGGCCGACAAGAGTGTCCGTGCCCTCGTCCTGACCGGCGCCGGGAAGCAGTTCTCCGCCGGTGCCGATCTGAAGGCGATGAAGGACTACCTCGAACATCAGCACCGCGTCGAGCACGAACCCTACAACGCCCGGGTACTTTTCCCCCTGACCCAGCGTGTCGTCGCATCCCGGCTGCCGACGATCGCGGCGATCAACGGGGGCGCCACCGCCGGGGGCCTCGACTTCGCCCTGGCATGCGACATCCGCATCTGCTCCACCAGAGCGAAAATGGGGGAGACCTACATCAACATGGGTCTTCCCCCTGGCAACGGTGGCTCCTACTTCCTGCCGCGACTCCTCGGATCGGGCATGGCGGCGGAATTGGCGCTGACCGGGGACGTCATCGACGCGCAGCGCGCTCTCGAGATCGGGCTGGTCAACCGTGTAGTCGAACCCGAGGACCTGCTCCCCGAGGCGGTGGCGCTGGCCGGCAAGATCGCAGCCAAGTCCTGGCGCGCGGTCGAGGCCACCAAACAAGCCTTGCGCTCGACGTGGCAAGTCGACCTGGCCACCTCGATGACCAACAGCTTCTGGGCGGTCTCGGCCCTGCACTACGGGCCGGATCTGCTCGAAGGGGTCTCGGCCTTCCTCGACAAGCGTCCACCACGCTTCAACGAGGATCGGACACACGCCGCGGATTCGCCCACCGCGGATCCGGCGGCATCGGCGCCCGCTCACGCCTCACTACAGTGACGCCTCACTACAGTGACACTGTGAGCACTTCGGAACGGGCACCTGCCGCCGCCACGCGCGAAACGATCCTCGCCGCGGCGACGGCACTGTTCGGTGACCTCGACTACCCGGCCACCTCCATCCGCGACATCGCCCGGGCGGTCGACATGCTCCCGGGCAGTATCTACGCCTACGTCGAGAGCAAAGAGGCGATCTTGTACGAGATCGTCTCCACCGGGATCGACCGGTTCGTCTCTGCGGTCGAATCCATCGACCCCGCCACCGCACCGGACGAACGACTCGAACAAGCCATCCGTGCCCACATCGACATCGTCGCCGAAAACCCGCAACGGGCCCTCGTCGTCTTCCATCAATGGCGGTATCTGGGCGACGAGTCCCGTGCCCAGGTGATCGCAGCCCGGCGCCGTTACGAAGAGTTCTTCCGCACCACCATCCGCGAGGGCGCCGAGACCCAGGTATTCCGCCCTGACCTCGACGTTCGCTACGCAACCTTGACGGTTCTCGGCGCGCTGAACTGGGCGCCGGAATGGATCCACGCCGACGATCCAGCGCGTGCGGACAGCGGGCGGAAGCTGGCAGACATCCTTCTCGCCGGGCTGCGTCCATTCGACGAGAATGCACCGTAGCGGTCGATGTCGCAGCAGCCGGGAAGCGGCACGAACCCGATGCTGTCGCCTTGGTAACGACTGTTTGTTTGGGTTACATTCGTAAGAAGAACTGACCGTCCCGGACGGGGAAGGGGGAGGCATGCCACCGAGACAACGGCGTAACAACAGCCGTTCCGCAAAGAGCGGCCCGGTTTCGGCTGCGGAGATCCGTGCAGCCGCCTTGGCCTTGTTCAGCGAGCGGACGTTCCCCGTCATCGGGATGCGAGACATCGCTGAGGCGGTCGGGCTGCTGCCCGGTAGTCTGTACGCCCACATCAGCAGCAAGGAAGAGTTGCTCGCCGACATCGTCACCGAGGGCATCACGAACTATCTGGTAGAACTCCGCCCCTTCCTCGAATCCCAGGATCCGGCTCCCGATCGGATGCGCGGCGCCGTCAAGGCCCACGTGAAGGTGCTGGCGAAGACCCTCGAACAGACCCGGGTCGCCTTTCATCAATGGCGGTTCCTCGGTGACGGTGCCCGAGAGCAAGTAGTCGAGCTGCGTAAGCAGTACGAGAATGTATTTCTGCAGATCTATCGGGCGGGGGTCGCGGAGGGCACCTTCCGGAAGGCGCGCAGCGAGCGCATCGCAGTGCTTGCGGTGATCGGCATGCTCACCTCCGCATCGGAGTGGTATTCACCCGAAGGTCGGCTCGGTGCCGACGAGTTCGGTGAAGCCCTGGCCGAAGCCGCAGTGGACGGGCTCGTCGCGACGAGCTGACCGGCCGAGGACGGGTTCCAACTCCGTGGTGCATATTGAGCGACACTGCTAGTCGGGTCGCGACCGAGCGCCGGCACAGCGCACCGGGCCGGCACGCCCCGACGGGAGTGCACCACGGGACCGCCGCCGAGGTGCATCGTCGGCAGCCGCTCGGCGAGTACTGGGCTGCACACTCCGAGCGGTTCCGCCGCCCCACGGCGCCGGCCCTGTCCGGGCTCACTGGCCGCAACACCCGCCTGTCTCGAGCAGAGTGGCAACTACCGGCTTGATCATGCGCATGACCGTCAAAGCGTGGGAATGTGCTCGGCTCAGGTCTCGCTGTCCGGGTGGATCGGTGACGTGCGCAGCTCGCTCTCGTCGCCCTCGGAGACCTCGAACACCTGCAGGGGCGTGTTCGGGGGAGGGGTGCCCTCGTTCCGTCCGGGCGTTGCCGCCGCGGAGGGGGCCGTCGACGACTCGATCCGCCGGCGGAGCTCGGCGAGAAGCAAGTCGGTAGGCACCCGGGTGAGATCGGGCCCGGCACCGTCTTCCGGGATCTTTGTCACCGTGACCACCCCGGCACGCTCGTGGAAACGCATCGACCGATGCGATTGTCTCAGAGCGCGTGACGGCGAGTCATCGGTTTGCGGGGTCGGTGCGACGCATCGCGCGCCGGGCCTGCTCCTCGGTGAAGTTCGGTGTCAGGCGCAATTCCTCCAGGGGGACTTCACGTTCGGTGCTGCGGACCTCGACGCGCACGGGGTCGCCGGTGGCGTCGTCGGACAGGCCGAGGGGGCCGCCGCGCTCGCCCTGGAGGTACTTGTCGCCCCACTGCATCAGCGCGAGCACCGCAGGCAACAGGTCGCGGCCCTTCTCGGTGAGGATGTACTCGTACCGTGTCCGCTGCCCGGGCTTCTTGTAGGGCCGGCGCTCGAACAGGCCCTCGGCGGTCAGTTCGCGCAGGCGTGCGGCCGCGACGGCCTCGGTGATGCCGACGCGGCGCGCGAAGTCGTCGAACCGGGTGGTGCCGTAGTAGGCCTCGCGCAGGATCAGCATCGCCGAGCGGGTCCCCACCACGTCCATCGCCTTGGCGATCGAGCACTGGGAGGCCTGCCAGGCGTCGCGATCGGCGAGGAAGCCGTCCAACCGTGCCGCATGCATGCCCCCATCCTATCTGACTTGCCAAGGCCATAGTCAGCTTCTAACCTCTCTGGCTATGGAAAGACAAAGTCAGGTCTCGGTCCGGATCGGCCCGCTCCTCGCCGTCCTCTCGGGAGCGCCCTTCGTCGCGAGCCTCGATCTGTTCGTCCTCAACGTCGCACTGGGCGACATCGGGACCAGCTACCCCGGCAGCTCGCTGGGAGAGCTCAGCTGGGTGCTCAGTGGCTACGCGATCGTGTACGCGGCGCTGCTGGTCCCGCTCGGTCGCTGGGCCGACCGCATCGGCCGCCGGCGCGGCTTCCTCGCAGGCCTCGGGCTGTTCACCGTCGCGAGCGCGGCATGTGCGCTGAGTCCGTCGCTGTGGGTGCTCGTGATCTGCCGGCTGTTCCAGGCCGTCGGAGCCGCGGCGCTGACGCCGGCCAGCCTGGGGCTGCTCGTGAGCGCGGTGCCGGAGGCGCGACGTGCCGGTGCCGTGCGGATCTGGGCGGCCACGGGTGCTGCGGCGGCGGCGTTCGGCCCGGTGGTCGGCGGGCTTCTGGTCGAGGTCTCGTGGCGCTGGGCGTTCCTGATCAACGTCCCGATCGGGATCCTGCTCCTCGCCGTCGCGCGGCGCGTCGTGCCGGACATCCGCCCGGTCGATTCCGGCACCCGCCTCGACTTGGCCGGCGCCGCTCTGCTGACGCTGGGCATCGGTGCACTCGCGCTCGGACTCGTCCAGGGGCCGGAGTGGGGCTGGGCCGACGTCCGCATCCTCGCCGCGTTCGTCGTCGCCGCCGGGGCCCTGCTGCTGTTCGCGCACGTCAACGCCCGGCACCCCGCGCCGCTGATCGAGCCGAGTCTGCTTGCGGTGCGCTCCTTCTCCTGGTCGAACGTGACCGCCCTGATCTTCAGCGCGACGTTCGCGGCCGGTCTCCTGGCCAATGTGCTGTGGGTGCAACAGGTCTGGGGATACTCCGCGCTGCGGACGGGTCTGGCCGTGGCTCCCGGGCCGCTGATGGTGCCGCTCTTCGCCGCCGTCGGGCAGGTGCTCGCGCGACGTTTCACCCCCGGCGCGATCGCCGCAGCGGGATGCGTGCTGTGGGGCGCAGGCGCCGGCCTGGTCCTCGCGACGGTGGGGCCGGAGCCGGAGTATGCGACCGCGCTGCTGCCCGGCTGGCTGATCGGCGGCGTCGGCGTGGGGCTGGCCTTGCCGACCATCCTCTCGGCCGCCACGGCGCAACTGCCCCCGGCACGCACCGCCACCGGCAGCGCGATCGTCACCATGAGCCGGCAGCTCGGCACCGTGCTCGGGATCAGCGTGCTCGTCGCGATCCTCGGGGCCGGTGACGATGCGGTGTCCGCCTTCCGATTCTCCTGGTGGACGATCGCGGCGGTTGCCGTCGTCGCCGCCCTCGCCGCCGGAGGTATGACCCCCCGCCCGTCCACACCGGAAGTGAAGGTCCTGGCATGACCCATCTCGCCCCCGCCCCCTTCCCGATCGAATTCGATTCCAGCTGGCTGGGATTCGGTGGCGTGCACGGCGGACTCGTCGTCGCGGCCCTGATTCGCGCGGCCGCCGTGGAAACCGGCGCAACGCCGCTCGCCGTCTCGGCGCACTTCACCGGCCCTGTGCAGCCCGGCCCCGTCGACGTCGCGGTCGACGACGTCCGCGGCGGCCGGACCGTGAGCGCCCGGGCATCGATGCCGGACTCGGTCACCGCCCTCGTCCGGCTCGCCCGGACGGTGGGTGAAACGACCTGGCCGCGTACGGGAAGCGATTTCGGCGGCACGGATCCCGTGACGCTGCCGCCCCTGGAGATCCCGGTCGACTTCGTGCCGTTCTCGCAGTACCTCGACATCCGGCCGATCAATGCGGCCCGGCCCTTCGGCCGGGGCGACGACCCGGAATTCGAGGTGTGGATACGGCTGATGTCCGCGGTCGAGTTCGCTCCGGTCGAGCGCGCCGCGATCCTCCTCGATGCGCTGCCGCCGGGGTTGTTCGCGACGATGTCCGCACCCGTCCCGGTTCCGACGGTGGAGTTCGCGGCGCATTTCGCCCCGTCGCGTGCAGCCGCCGACGGTTGGTATCACCTGCGGCACCGAACGGTGTGGGCCACCGAGATGCTGTGCGTCGACGAGGCGGAGCTGACCGACGGCGACGGCCACCTCGTCGGTCAGGCCCGGCAGCTGCGCCGCATCCTCGGAGGCTGATGGAGGCGTCGGTGATGCACATCACGGAGTGGGACGGCGAACCGCGGGTAACACCTAGAACGTACCGCTCGATGATCTTGATGACGTCCCCCGTGGTGCACCCTGCTGCTGCGGGAGCGTCGTTCGTCCCCGCTCATGCGAGGACGGAAGGATCGTCACTCGACACAACGGAGGTAAACATGGTTCTCGGTTCCCTCGCTGCAACGCTGTTCACGCTGCTCGCCGGTCTCGGCATCCTGCTCTGACCCACGCTCGACCCACGCCGCAAGCGCTCCGCCTCGAAGCGGGAGCGCTTGCGGCGCGCGGTCCCGGCTCGTGCCGGGCCTGTCTCGACGGCCGACGGTCAGCGGCCGTTGCCGCCTCCATTGTTGCCGCCCCCGTTGTTTCCGCTGTTGCTGTTGTTTCCGCCGCCGTTTCCGTTGTCGTTGCTGGGCTTTTCGGGCTTGGGAGGCTTCTCCTCCGCCGGCGGTTGCGCCGGCGCCGGGGCCGGCACGGGAAGGGTGGTGAAGACGGGCCCGGTGTCCACGGCCGAGGGGGTGGGCGAACCCACGCTGCCGACCGGTGTCGGGGCGGTGGCGGGAACGCTGCTCGTCCCCGGCGTGGCGACCGGCGGTGTGTCGCCGCCCTGACCCCAGGCCAGCAGGAGGAGGGCGACCACCGCCGCGGCGGTGAGGCCGATTGCGAGCAGGATCCGGCGGCGACCGGAGTCGGGCGCCGCGTCGAACGTCGACCGCGTCGGGACGGGTGCCGGCACGGGCGGCCCGGCAACGGTGAACCCCCGGGTCGGCGCGTGGATCACCTCGGTCACCGGATCGGCGCGGTGCGGTTCCCGCAGTGCGGCCAGGTGCGGTTCCCGCAGTGCGGCCAGGTGCGGTTCCCGCAGTGCAGCGAGCATGTCCCGGGCGCTCCCGAAGCGGTGCTCCGGTTCGCGTGCCATCGCACGCTCGATCACGGCCACGAGTGCGGGGTCGACGTCCGGTCGCGCGGTGGCCAGCGGCGGCGGCGGCCCCTGCGTGATCGCCCGCGCCAGGGCCAGCAGGTTGTCGTAGTCGTAGGGTTTTCGCCCGGTCAGCGCCTCGTACCCCACGGCCCCGGCGGCATACAGATCGTCCGTCACGCTCGCCGGTGTGCCGGAGAGCCGATCGGGGCTCAGGTAGGCGACGGTGCCGACGAGTTCACCGGTACGGGTGTAGTCCTCGCCGGCGCTCTTGGCGATACCGAAGTCGGTCACCTTCACCGTTCCGGTCTCGGTGAAGAGGATGTTGCCGGGCTTGATGTCGCGGTGGAGAATCCCGGCGTCGTGCGCCGCGGCGACCGCAGCCACCACGGCGATCAGTATCGCGCGCACCCGGTCCTCCGGCATCGGGCCGAGGGCGATCTCGTCGGCGAGGGTGCGGCCGGGCAGGCGTTCCATCACGATGTACGGAACTCCGGCGTCCTCACCGCTGTCGTGCACCGCGACGATGTGCGGATCGGTGAGGTTCGCCGCGGCTCGCGCCTCGGCTTCGAAGCGCCGGCGCACGTCGGGCTGGCGGCCGAACTCGCCGCGCAGCACCTTCACCGCGACGGGCCGCCCCAGCCGCGTGTCCCAGCCGTCGTGGATCTCGCCCATGCCGCCGCAGCCGAGCAGGCCGCGCAACTCGTAGCGGCCGGCGAGCAGTTCGGGAACGGGCATGGTTCCAACGCTAGTGCGGTGCCGGAGGTGGTACCAGGCAAGCCTCGCCGGACGGCCGTCGTCATGCGGTCCGAGTCGGGTGGCGCGGCGGGACGCCGCCGTCCCGTGACCGGTCAGGTGGGGGTGCCGGCCGCGCCGCATCCGGCTGCTGCGGCGTCCCGCAGGTCGTCGACGGATACTCCCGCGACCGCCGCTGCGGCGGCCACCCCACCGAACAGGGTGCCGACCAGCCCGTGCGACGGGCGCACCCCCGCACCGGCGTGGAACAGGCCCTCGACCGGTCCCGTCGCGCCGAGGCGGGTGAACGTCTGGCTCGGGGTGAACGCCGGGCCGTACGACACGCCGCCGGTGCAGCGCATGAAGCGTTCGTCGGTGACGGGAGTCCCCGTCTCCTCGTGGACGATGGCGTCGGCCAGGCCGGGAACCGTGCGTTCGGCCGACCTCACGAGCCGGTCGCGAAGCTCGCGTCGTCTCGCGTCGTAGCGCGCTGTCGAACCGCTTCCCGGTGTTATTCCCCACCAGGTGTGCTGTGCCGGGGCCGGGCCGATCAGCTGAACGTTGGTCTGCCCGGGCGCGCACAGCCGGGGGTTCTCCGGGTCGGCGAGGCTCGCGATCCACAGGCCGGCGGACGTGGACGAGGGAAGCTCACCCGCACGGAGCGCGGCGTACTCCGCATCGAAGTCGTCCGTGTCGGTGACGAGACGGGTCGCGTTCGGATAGCCCTCGGCGGCGAGGTCCCGGTCGAGAATCAGATAGACGACGGCGAGCGGCAGGGCCAGTTCGTAGCTGCGTACCCGCCGGAGGAGCCGGGAAGGCACACGATCCGGCGGCAGCAGCGACAGATACGTCTGCTGAATATCGACCGCCGACACGACCGCGGGGGCGAGAATATCGCGTCCGGCCCCCGGAACGGTGTCGAGCGATGCGTCCTGTGTTCGTACGCCGCGAACTCTGCCGTCGTCGACGAGAATCCGGCTCACCTCCGTGCCGAGCAGTACGTCGCCACCATGGCCGCGCACCACCTCTGCCAGGCCCTCCGAGACGACCCGCGATCCGCCTTGCGGGTACGACAGGCCCTCGAGATAGGTGTGGATCATCCGGGCCGCCACCGGCAGCGACAGCCGCGACGGCGCCACGGCCAGACTGCCGGTCGTCCAGCCGAGAAGTGCGGTGGTGAGTTGCGGGGAGGCGTGCAGATGGCGCAGGTAGCCACCGGCGGTCGCGCGTCCGTAGCGCAGCAGGCCGCGTAGCCGCCACGGCAGCTGTGGCAGCTCACGCAGGTGCGGCCGCTCCGCGATCCGTCCCAGCTCCTCGGTGAGCAGCTCGACGGTGGTGAGGAATTCGTCGATCGTGTGACGCTCTGCCGGAAATGCCTCGTACAGAGTGGCTTTGAAGGCATCCATGCCCTTCGGGACCGCCAGTTCGCGGTCGCCGTTCAGCAGCCGGAACATTCCTGCGGGATCGAACTCCCGGAACGTCACGTCCACACCGAACGGTCCGAGTGCGTGTCGCACCGGCGCCTCGGAGGTGTAATGCAGCCCGATGTCGAACTCGTATCCGTCGTGGGTGAAGGCGGACATGTGCCCACCCGGCTGGTTGCGGGCGTCGGCCACCAGTACCCGGCGCCCGGCGGCCGCCAGATATGCCGCGGCCGTGAGCCCACCGGGTCCGGCCCCGATGACGATCACGTCGTAGTCGTAACGCTCTTCCATGCTGACCTCCGGATTGCGGGGAAATCGCCGGTTCGGGGCGCCTTTCAGTGGTGCCGGATCTCGCGGGTGGACGGGTGGCCCGCCACGTTGCGGACGAAGGTGACGAAGGCGGCGACGATTCCGATGATGCTGCCCACGATTCCCAGTCCCAGCGCAATGCGCACCACGAGCGGCCAGTCGAACGAGGCGTCGCCGAAGTCGAACGGGAACACCTGCCAGATCCGCAGCAGCGCCAGCAGCGCGACCGCGGTGGTGACCACGTCTCCCAGCGCCTTGAACCAGACGGGATCCCACACGAAGTACAGGAGATTGGCGACCAGGCTCGCCAGGATCGAGGCATTGACGAAGCCGATGACCGACCGGGTGCCCTCGGTGAGGAATGGTACGGCTTCCCAGCCCGGCCACACGTTGGCGGCGTACAGCACCGCCGCATTGAGGAGCACCGCGACGAGATACCCGAATCGCCGGGCGGCGACCGGGGAGCGCGGACGGGTCGTGGTGGGTGTCATGGCGACCTCCCTCGGGCAGGACCGTCTTCCACGCTAGCCCCGGCGTCCGGATCCGCGTCAGGGAAGAAGGTCCCCGGCCGGCCGATGAGTTTGCCGTCGCTCGGCGGTCGGAACAGGTGCAGCATCGTTCGCAGCGGAGGAGTGAGCACCATGTTCGACCGTTCCCCAGCCTTTTCCGGCTTCGCCGTCGACGACGTTGCCGCGGCCGCGAAGTTCTACGGCGACGTCCTCGGCGTCTCCGTGTCCGAGGAGCACGGAATGCTCCACCTGCACCTCGACGGCGGCCGCGACACGTTGATCTATCCGAAGGAGGACCACACCCCGGCCACCTACACGATCCTCAACTTCCCGGTTCGCGACATCGAGAAGGCGGTGGACGAACTCGCCGCGCGCGGAATCCGGTTCGAGCGCTACGAGGGTGTCGACGGCAAGGGCATCTTCCGTCGGGTGGGTCCGCCGATCGCCTGGTTCCGGGACCCGGCGGGCAACATCCTCGCCCTCCTCGAGGTGGACGAGGCCCTGGCCGACGAACAGATCCGCGCGCTGATCGAGGAACACACCGCGGCCCGCAACGCCAAGGACGTCGATCGGCTCGCCGCGTGCTATATCCCCGGTGCGACGGTGTTCGATCTGGCGCCGCCGCTGCGCAAGTCCGCTCCCGACCCGCAGGCCTGGGCGTCGTGGTTCGCGGGGTTCGACGGCCCTCTCGACTGCGAAGTGCGGGATCTGCGCGTCGAGGCGGCCGGCGACGTCGCGTTCTGCCACGCGCTGTCGCGGCTGGGAGCGACACAGCTCGGTGGACCGCGATTCGACATGTGGTTCCGTGTCACGTTCGGTCTACGCCGCGTCGAGGGGTCGTGGCGGATCGCGCACGAGCACGAGTCCACCCCGTTCCATATGGACGGTTCCTTCCGGGCCGTCACGGACCTGCAGGAGTGACCGGCTCAGTCCGGTGGCTGCAGTTCGTGCCTGCCGCTGTTGCCCGTGCCGCCCGAGTTGCTGCGCAGCCACCGACCGGGCAGCTTGCCCGCGAGGTCGCCCAGTGGGCCCACCGCCCCGCGGAGCAGTTCGACGGTCTCCTGCAGCACGTCGATGCTGGTGCTCATCCGCAGGATGCTGGGGGTGAGCTGCGCCAGCGTCTCGGACAGCGACACGATCTGATCGAGCGGACCGCCCTTGGCGAGGAGGCGCTCGAGGGCGCCCTGTTCGGCGAGGAGGGTGTCCAGCACTCCACCCCGCTCGAGGGCCCGCTCGAGCAGGCCGCCGGGCTGGAGGGCGATGTCGACGATGCCGCCGGGGGCGGTGAGGCGTTCGACGGGCCCGCTCTCGGCGAGCAGGCGCTCGAGCGGGCCGCTGGGTGCGGTGAGACGGTCGAGGAGGCCGCCGTTCGACAGCAGGCGGTCCAGCGCCCCGTCCTCGGCGAGGATCTTCTCGAGCGGACCGCCGGGGGCGGTGACGCGGTCGAGGGCGCCGCCGGGCTCGAGGAGGCGGTCGAGGGGGCCGCCGGGTGCGGTGAGCCGGTCCACCGGCCCGCCGGGGGCGAGGAGGCGGTCCAGCGGTCCGTCGGGGCGCAGCGCCTGGCCGAGAGGACGGTCGTCGGCGGCGAGCACGGAGACCTGTTGCAGCAGGCCCAGCGGTCCCCGCGGATTCGCCACGCCGACCGCGCTCAACCCCGCGTACGTCCGGGGGGAAATCGCCAGGCGGACGGTGGCGATCGCGCCCTCCGCCACGCCCAGGGCCGAGTCCGCTGCGGCGAATCCGAGGCGGACGGGAAACGCGAGCGCGGACGCCAGACTCATGCCTGTCACTGTAACCGGCACAACAGTCCGGCTCGGCGGGACGAGCCGTTACCGAAGGTCGTCAGGAGACGCGGAGCGTTCCGACCCGTACGTACGTCTCGGTGCATCCGCAGCCGTGGGCGAGGTCGGAGCAGTCGACCACCAGCATGTGCCGCACGCGGGAGGTGTCGAAGCAGTCGGGTTCGGTGCATTCCACGGGCACCGTCGCGTGCACGACGAGGGTGCCGTGACAGTGGTCGAGATCGGATCGGCACGCCCGGCACGTCATGGGCGGGACCTCCTTCGCGGTGGCTGTCTTCGTCCCGTAATAGCATCACGCGCCGACAAGGTGGTGGACGTGCGGGGCGTGTTACGCCGGATCAGCGCCGCCTGCGCCGGGCGACGAGGGCGACGGCCAGCGCGCCGGCGATCACCCCGATCCCGGCTGCGACCCACCAGCCGGGTGTGCTGTCGGATCCGGGAACCGTCACGGCGACGGGTTCGGATGTCGCGCCCGCCGCGCCGGGCGCGCCCGAGTAGACCGCCGTGATCGTGTGGCTCCCGGCGCCGGAGACGCGGTGCTCGGTGGTGGCGCGGCCGTCGACGACCGCCACCGGTGGACCCAGGTCGGTGCCGCCGTCCCGGAACAGGATCGTGCCGCCGTCGACGTCCGGTGACACCGTCGCCGTGAGCGTGACGACCGTCCCGTCGTCGACCACGTCCGGGGCGTCGACGGTGACCGTGGCGGGCACCTCGGCGGTGTCGGAGATGGTGATGGTCGCCAGCGGGCCGGCGCCGGCGTTGAGCGGACCGGTCATGGTGTCCCGCGGCGAGCAGCGGGTCGGTCCCCACTGGTTGGTGCCGAGGAACGTGGCCTGGGTGAGCGAGGTGTTGTAGTTGGCGTCGTCGTCGACCAGGCCCGCGGCACCGGCCGTGCGGAGCATCGGCGTGATCACGCCCGCGTCGCCCGCGATCATGGTCACCTCCACCGCCGGCAGCCGGAACCAGCTGTCGCCGACGGGGCTGGGGGAGCCGTCGAGCTGCAGCTGCGTCTTCGGCGCCCGGATCCCGGCCTCGCTGTCGGCACCGGACGTGGGGCTGTTGCCGATGACCTCGTTGTTTCCGGACAGGCGCAGGATCGTGCCCGCCGGGTCGGGGACGCCGTCCTCGTTCACCCGCAGCACACCGGGCGGCACGTTGTCCAGGTTGAAGGCGGTGCCGGGCACGACAGCGGCGTCGACGAACGTCGCGTTGGCGGGAATGGCGAAGTCGTTCTTCAGGCGGGAGACGCTGCGGGTGGTGGCGCCGCGGCTCGAGTCGGGGTACGCGACGGGCGCCGTCTGGATGCGGTAGGTGAACCGCTCGCCGGGACGAACCCGGGCGGGCGCGTCCACCGTGGCCGACGACCCGAGCAGCTCGTCGACGTCGATCACCGACCGCACCCGGCACGCGATGCCGAACGAGACCTCGACCGCCTCCGCGGCCGCGGGCGGGCAGACCGCGATCAGGGACACGGCGACGGCTGCGGCCGACGCCGCCCCGCGGCGCACCCACTTCGGCGACACGGCGGCTCCTCCCGGTGCGGACACGTCCATGATCCCCGATCGCCGTACTCCGACGGCCCGAATTCGGCAGGGCCGGCATACAGGAAGTTCCCAGGATTCTCGCAGCGGCATGCCAGAGCCCTCCGGGAGAATCGACGCCGTGACCGACAAGACCCCCGAAGCGCGGATCCTGATCGTCGACGACGAGCCGAGCATCGTCGAACTGCTCTCGGTGAGCCTGAAGTTCCAGGGTTTCGAGGTCGAGACGGCGGGAAACGGCGCCGAGGGACTCGACCGGGCCCGGGCCTTCCGGCCGGACGCGGTGATCCTCGACGTCATGATGCCCGGGATGGACGGGTTCGGGATGCTGCGCCGGCTCCGGGCCGACGGTTCGGACGCGCCGGTGTTGTTCCTGACGGCGAAGGACGCCGTGGAGGACAAGGTGTCCGGCCTGACCCTGGGTGCGGACGACTACGTCACCAAGCCGTTCAGCCTCGAGGAGGTCATCGCCCGGCTGCGGGTGATCCTGCGGCGGGCCGGCAAGGTGTCCGAGGACGAACGCTCGTCCCGTATCACCTTCGCCGACATCGAACTCGACGACGACACCCACGAGGTGTGGAAGGCCGGCAGGCCGGTGTCGCTCTCACCCACCGAGTTCACCCTGCTGCGGTACTTCATGGTCAACGCGGGCACGGTGCTCAGCAAGCCGCGGATCCTCGACCACGTGTGGAGCTATGACTTCGGCGGGGAGGTCGGCGTCGTGGAGTCGTACGTCTCCTACCTCCGCCGCAAGGTCGACACCGGGGACAAGCCGCTGATCCACACCCTGCGCGGGGTCGGGTACGTCATGCGGGAACCCCGCGAGTGAGCCGCATGCGGGCGCTGCCGCTGCGGTTGGCGCTGGTCGCGGCGCTGGTGTCGTTGTCGGGGCTGGGGCTGCTGGCGTCCGGGGTGGCGGTGACGTCCGCTTTGCAGGGTTCGCTCCTCGCCCGCACCGATCAGGATCTGCGCACCGCGGCGCAGACGTGGGCCAAGCCGCCCGGTGCCGGCCGCGAGCTGCCGCCGCCGGACGCCCCGAGTTCGAATCGCCCGCCGAGCCCGTTCTATGTGCGGGTCGTCGGCCCCGACGGGGTGGAGCGGTTCGTCGTCAACGACGAGTCCACGTCGCCGGCGCTGCCCGGCGAGCCGGCGGGGGAGCCGGTGACCGTGGGTTCCGTCGACGGTTCCGACGTGCGCTGGCGGGTGGTGTCGACCCGCAGCACCGCGGGCATCGTGACCACCGTCGGGGTCACGCTGACCTCGATCGAGGAGACCGTGGATCGGCTCGTCGTGCTGCAGGTCGGCATCGGCGCCGCGGTGCTGCTCGTTCTCGGGGTGGCCGGCTACTTCGTGGTGCGGCGCAGCCTGCGGCCCCTGGTGGAGGTCGAGCGCACCGCCGTGGCGATCGCGGGCGGGGATCTGCACCGGCGGGTTCCCGAACGGGATCCGCGCACCGAGGTCGGCCGGCTGTCGGTGGCGCTGAACGTCATGCTCAGCCAGATCCAGTCTGCGTTCGCGGCGACGGCGTCGTCGGAGGAATCCGCGCGCAGATCCGAGGAGAGGATGCGACGGTTCGTCGCCGACGCCAGCCACGAGCTGCGCACCCCGCTCACCACGATCCGAGGATTCGCCGAGCTCTACCGCCAGGGCGCGAGCAGCGACATCGCGATGCTGATGGACCGCATCGAGAGCGAGTCCCGGCGCATGGGGCTCCTCGTCGAGGATCTGCTCATGCTGGCCCGCCTCGATGCGCAGCGGCCGCTCGAGCGGAAGCCGGTGGACCTGCTGGCCCTGGCCGCCGACGCCGTGCACGATGCGCGGGCCGTCGCGCCCGATCGCGCCGTCGGGCTCGAGGTGTTCGACGGTCCCGGTACCCCGGAGGTGCTCGGCGACGACGCGCGGCTGCGGCAGGTCCTCGGCAATCTCGTCACCAACGCCCTCACCCATACCCCGGCCGACGCCCGCATCACCGTACGGGTGGGCACGATCGGATCCGATGCGGTGCTCGAGGTTCTCGACACCGGCCCCGGCCTGAGCGAGGCCGACCGTGCCCGGGTCTTCGAGCGGTTCTATCGCGCCGACACGTCGCGCACCCGATCGTCGGGCGGCAGCGGTCTCGGACTGTCGATCGTCGCGGCGCTGGTGGCGGCCCACGGCGGCCACGTGGAGGTGGAGTCGGCCGTGGGCGCCGGTTCCACGTTCCGGGTGCTCATCCCGCGGATGCCGGTGGAGTGACGATCCAGCCCTCGGCTACGGTGACGTAACTGACTTTCGAGTAAGGAGACGTCGTGGGACTGTCGGGGACGGCGCAGCGCGCCCTGCGCAACGCCTGGGCGCTGTTCGTCGGCGACGGAATCGAACCGCCGCACGCCACCGCGTCGGCCGTCGTCGCCGACGGACCGCACCGTACCCTGCGCCGCTACGGCGAGCCCGACGCGGGTGCCCCCGTCCTGCTCGTGCCCCCGCTCGCCGCGCCCGCACGCTGCTACGACCTGCGGCCCGGGCAGAGCCTCGTGCAGCACCTCGTCGACGCCGGCCGCAGCGTCCACGTCCTCGACTTCGGCACCATGGACCGTTCCGACCGGCATCTCGGCTTCGAGCACTGGGTCGACGACATCGTGCCCGAGGCGATCGCGCGGGTCTCCGAACTGTGCGGCGGCCGCGACGTCGACCTGGGCGCCTGGAGCCTCGGTGGGACCCTGTGCCTGCTCACCGCGGCCGCCCACCCCGGGCTGCCGATCCGCTCGATCACCGCGTTCGGCACGCCGATCGACTACGCGCGCATCCCCTTCCTGGGGCCGGCCCGCCACCTCGGACGCGCCGTGGGCGAGCCCGCCCTCACCGCCGTGACCCACCTGCTCGGCGGCGTGCCCGCCCCGCTGGTGCAGATCGGCTACCGGGCCACCGCCCTCGAACGCGAACTGACCCGGCCGTGGTTCGTCGCCTGCAACCTCGCCGACGCCGACACCCTGGCCCGGATGGAGGCGATCGACCGGTTCCAGGCCGACATGCCCGGCTACCCCGGCAGGCTGTTCCATCAGATGGCGATGCGCATCACGGTCGCGAACGATCTCGCGACGGGCCGGGTCCGCTTCGACGACCGGACGATCGACCTCGCCGACGTCTCCGTGCCCGTGCTCGCACTCGGCGGCAGCGACGACGTGCTCGCGCCCGTCCCGGCGGTCGAGGCGATCCGCCGGGTGCTGCCCGGCTCGCCCCACGTGCGGTTCGAGGTCGTGCCCGGCAGTCACCTCGGGCTGCTCGCCGGCCTCACCGCCTGCGGCACGTCGTGGGCGCACTTCACCGCGTTCCTCGACGACCCGTCGGCGCCGGTGCCGACGGGTCCCGGCGCGTCAGTCGGGGACGTTGTCCGCGTACCCGAGTTCTCGTAGCGCGGCCTTCAGCTTCGCCTGCGCCTCGTCGAGCGACTCCGGCGACGGGTCCTTCTCGGCCTTGCTGATGTCGAAGTCGCCGAGGTCGTACGCCGGAAAGACGTGCAGGTGCAGGTGCGGCACCTCGAGGCCCGCGACGAGCAGGCCCGCGCGCGGCGCGTCGAACGCCGAGCACACCGCCCGGCCCATGATGCGGGCGACGTCGCCGACCTTGCCCCACACGTCGGCGTCGACGCTCTGCCAGTGGTCCACCTCCTGACGCGGCACCACGAGCACGTGGCCCTGGTTCACGGGGTTGATGGTCAGGAAGACGACGACGTCGTCGTCCTGCCACACGAACCGGCCCGGCAGGTCGCCGGCGATGATCATGCTGAACACGGAAGCCATACCGGGGAGAATAGGCGGACCGCCGCGCGCGCCGCCTCTCGTATCCTCGTCGCATGTCGTCGCCGCAGCCGCCCCGGACGGGCCCGCTGCGCGCGCTCGTCGCCGACCTGATCGACCGGCACCTGCGCATCGTCGCGGCGGGGGAGCGGCGCGTGGTCGGGCTCTGCGGCCCACCCGGCGCCGGCAAGAGCACCGCCGCCGACCTGCTCGTCGGCCTCCTCCGCGACGCCGGCATACCCGCCGCGGCCGCGCCGATGGACGGCTTCCACCTGTCGAACCACCGGCTCGACGCCCGCGGCACCCGATCCCGTAAGGGTGCGCCGGAGACGTTCGACGTCGCCGGGTTCGCGGCGCTGCTGCGCCGCATCCGCGACGACCGCACGGAGACCGTCCACGCCCCCGAGTACTCGCGCCGCCTCCACGAACCGATCGCCGCGTTCCACGAGATCACCCCCGAGACCCGCGTCGTCGTCACCGAGGGCAACTACCTGCTCCTCGGCGACGGCGGGTGGGAGCGGATCCGCCCGCTGCTCGACCTCGTCGTCTACCTCGACGCACCGGGCGACGAGCTCGCCGCCCGGCTCATCCGACGCCATCGGGCCACCGGATCCACCGCCGAGCAGGCCGCCGAGTGGGTCCGCACGGTGGATATGCCCAACGCGCGCACCGTCGCGCGGACCCGCGACCGCGCCGACCTCGTGTGGTGCCCGGTGGAGGGGAACGACCGAGGCGCGGGAGCGGCCCGCTGGAGCCGCGCGGATGCGTCGGTCCGAGGCCCCGGACCGGTCCCGTAACCTGTGCTGCGTGCGCGTACTCGTTATCGGCTCCGGTGCCCGTGAACATGCCCTCGTCCTGGCCCTGACCCGCGATCCCGGCGTGACGGCCGTGCTGGCAGCCCCCGGCAACGCCGGCATCGGCCGGATCGCCGAGCAGTTCCCGGTCGACGCCGCCTCCGCCGAGGAGGTCGTCGCGCTCGCGAAGGAACAGAACGTCGACCTCGTGGTCATCGGCCCGGAGGTTCCGCTCGTCCTCGGTGTCGCCGACGCCGTCCGCGCCGCGGGCATCGCCTGCTTCGGCCCGTCCGCCGCGGCCGCCCGCATCGAGGGCTCGAAGGCCTTCGCCAAGGACGTCATGCAGACCGCCGGGGTCCGCACCGCGCACAGCGAGGTCGTCGACAATCCGGCCGAGCTCGACGAGAAGCTCGACCGCTTCGGACCCACCTGGGTGGTCAAGGACGACGGGCTCGCCGCCGGCAAGGGCGTCGTCGTCACCACCGACCGGGCCGCCGCCCGCGACCACGCGGCGGAGATCCTCGAGAACGGGCACCCGGTGCTGCTCGAATCGTTCCTCGACGGCCCCGAGGTCTCGCTGTTCTGCCTCGTCGACGGCGAGACCGTGGTGCCGCTGCTGCCCGCGCAGGACCACAAGCGTGTCGGCGACGGCGACACCGGCCCCAACACCGGCGGCATGGGCGCCTACACGCCGCTGCCGTGGCTGCCCGAAGGCATGGTCGACACGATCGTCGAGGACGTCGTCCGGCCCGTCGCCGCCGAGATGGTCCGCCGCGGATGCGGCTTCTCGGGCCTGCTCTACGCGGGCCTGGCCATCGGCAAGGACGGCCCGGCCGTCGTCGAATTCAACTGCCGCTTCGGCGATCCCGAAACCCAAGCCGTGCTCGCCCTGCTCGAGTCGCCGCTCGGGGAGGCGCTGAACGCGGTCGCGACCGGCACCCTGGCCGAGCTGCCGCCGCTGCGCTGGCGCGACGGCGCCGCCGTCACCGTGGTGCTGGCCGCCGAGTACTACCCGGCCAGCCCGCGCACGGGCGACGTCATCACCGGGGCCGACGCCGACGGGGTCCTCCACGCCGGCACCAGGCTCGCCGACGGATCGCTGGTCTCCGCCGGCGGCCGCGTGCTCAGCATCGTCGGCACCGGCGCCGACCTGACCGCCGCCCGCGACGAGGCCTACGCCACGCTCGCCGGCATCAAGCTGCCGGGCGGGCACTTCCGCAAGGACATCGGCCTCGCCGCCGTCGAGGGCCGGATCACCGTCTGACCGTCCCCGGCCGCCGGTCGCCCCCGGGCCCGCGACTACCGTCTGGTGACGTGCGGAGCGAATCGCAGCGATCCCGGATCCAGACCTTCCACGTCATGGACGTGTGGAAGGCCGCCACCGAGCGGCAGCGCACCCACGGCGACGTGCTGAGCCTGGCGGCGGGTCAGCCGTCCACGCCGGCACCCGCCCCGGTGCTGCGCGCCACCCACCGCGCGCTCGACGACGAGCTGCTCGGCTACACCGAGACGTTCGGGATCCTGCCGCTGCGCGCGGCGATCGCGGGCTACCACCGCGACCGCTACGGCATCGACGCCGACGCCGACGACGTGGTCGTCACCACCGGATCCTCCGGGGCGTTCACCCTGCTGTTCCTGGCCGCCTTCGACGTCGGCGACACGGTCGTCGTCGCCCGGCCCGGCTACCCCGCCTACCGCAACACCCTCGCCGCGCTCGGCTGCACGGTCGTCGAGCTGGACTGCGGGCCGCACACCCGCTACCAGCCGACCGTCGAGATGCTCGAGGCCCTCGACGGTCCGATCGCCGGACTCGTCGTCGCCAGCCCCGCCAACCCGACCGGCACCATGATCGAACCGGCCGAGCTGGCCGCGCTGGCCCGCTGGTGCGACGACCACGGCGCGCTGCTCATCTCCGACGAGATCTACCACGGCATCGAGTTCGGAACGCACGGTGCGCCCGCAACGAGCTGCGCGTGGGAGACCTCCCGCGAAGCCGTGGTGATCGGCTCCGTGTCCAAGTACTTCTCGATGACGGGATGGCGGCTCGGCTGGATGCTCGTGCCGGAGGGACTGCGCCCGCCGCTGCAGCGGCTGGCCTCCAACATGACGGTGTGCCCGCCGACGATCTCCCAGTACGCGGCCGTCGACGCGTTCGGCGCGGAGGCCCGGGCCGAACTCGACGGCCACGTCGCGCGGTACGCGGCCAACCGCGAGCTGCTGCTCTGGGGCCTGCCGGAGCTGGGGATCACCGAGCTTGCGCCCGCCGACGGCGCCTTCTACGTCTACGCCGACATCGGTCACCTGCTCCCGGCCGGCGAGAACTCCACCCGCTGGTGCGCCCGGCTGCTGCAGGAGACCGGAGTGGCGCTCGCGCCCGGCGTCGACTTCGACACCGTGCACGGCGACCGGACCGTCCGGCTGTCCTTCGCCGGTTCCACGGCGGACGTGCGGGCGGCGCTGGAACGGCTGCGCGCCTGGTTGCCCACACCGTGACGAAACCCGACAGATAGGTCCTACCTGCGAGTATTCGGGCCGTTTCCCTCAGGCGTGACCACCGGGACTGGCACCATGACAAGGGTGTCGATCGCAGCCACCCCGAAGGGCGAACGGCGCCGCCAGGCGCTCGTCGAGGCGGCGGCCGACCTGATCCTCGAGGGCGGGATCGATGCCGTCCGGCACCGCGCCGTCGCGCACCGCGCCGGACTTCCGCTCGCCTCGACCACCTACTACTTCCATTCCCTCGACGACCTGATCGCGAGCGCGGTGCAGCACAACGGGCGGCGCGAGCTCGACGCGATGCGCTCGCGGGTGCAGTGCGTCCCGCCGAGCGACCGCAGCCCCGAGTCCACCGCGGACCTGATCGTCGACCTGCTCGTCGGCCCCGGCGGGGTCGGCGAGATCGAACGCGAGCGCCTCATCGCCCGCTACGAACGGTGCGTCGCCACCGCCCGGCACCCCGAACTGCGCGACGTCCAGCATGAGTTGCGCGTGCAGATCGATCAGCTGCTCACGGACCTGCTGCAGCGGTGCGGGCGGTCGGTGCACGAGCCGCAGTTGCGGCGGCTCGTCGCGGTTGTCGACGGGGCCGTGCTCGGCGCGCTCGGCGATCTCGAGCCCGATCCGCGGGCCCTCGCGCGGGGCATCCTGCCCGACGTCGTGGAGCGGGTGGCACCGCCTGCCGAACAGGAGGCGTGACGGGGCGCCGTAAACTGATGTCCTGTGAGTCGCATCCCGAACGTTCTTGCCACCCGTTATGCCAGCCCGGACCTGACAGCGCTGTGGTCGCCGGAGCACAAGATCGTGCTCGAGCGCCAGCTGTGGCTGGCGGTCCTCCGGGCGCAGGCGGAACTCGGGATCGACGTCCCGCAGGAGGCCCTGGCCGACTACGAGCGGGTGCTCGAGCAGGTCGACCTCGAGTCGATCGCGGCCCGCGAGCGCGTCACCCGCCACGACGTGAAGGCCCGCATCGAGGAGTTCAACGCCCTCGCCGGCCACGAGCACGTGCACAAGGGCATGACCAGCCGCGACCTCACCGAGAACGTCGAACAGCTGCAGATCCTGCGCTCCCTCGAGCACGTGCACGCCCACGGCGTCGCGATCGCCGCGCGGCTGGCCGACCGCGCCGCCGAGTACTCGGCGCTGGTGATGGCGGGCCGGTCGCACAACGTCGCCGCGCAGGCCACCACCCTCGGCAAGCGGTTCGCGTCCGCCGCCGACGAGCTGCTCATCGCGCTCACCCGGTTGCGCGAGCTGATCGCCCGGTACCCGCTGCGCGGCATCAAGGGCCCCATGGGCACCGCGCAGGACATGCTGGACCTGCTCGGCGGCGACGCCGACAAGCTCGCGCGTCTCGAGGCGACGGTCGCCGAGCACCTCGGGTTCGCGAACGTGCTCACCAGCGTCGGTCAGGTCTATCCGCGCTCGCTGGACCACGACGTGCTCTCCGCGCTCGTGCAGGTCGCGGCCGGGCCGTCGTCGTTCGCGCACACCGTCCGCCTGATGGCCGGGCACGAGCTCGTCACCGAGGGCTTCCAGCCGGGCCAGGTCGGCTCGTCCGCGATGCCGCACAAGATGAACACCCGTTCCTGCGAGCGTGTCAACGGCCTGCAGGTGGTGCTGCGCGGGTATGCGTCGATGGCCGCCGAGCTCGCCGGCGCGCAGTGGAACGAGGGCGACGTGTTCTGCTCGGTCGTGCGGCGCGTCGCACTGCCCGACGCCTTCTTCGCCCTCGACGGCCTGATGGAGACGTTCCTGACGGTCCTCGCCGAGTTCGGCGCGTACCCGGCGGTGATCGAGAAGGAGCTCAACCGCTACCTGCCGTTCCTGGCCACCACCAAGGTGCTCATGGCGGCGGTGCGCGCGGGCGTGGGCCGCGAGACGGCCCACGAGGTCATCAAGGAGCATGCGGTCGCCGTGGCGCTGGCGATGCGCGAGCAGGGCCGCGAGCCGGACCTGCTGGACCGGCTGGCCGCCGACGAGCGGCTGCCACTGGATCGAGCGGCCCTCTACGCCGCGCTGGCCGACCGGTCGGCGTTCGTCGGGGCCGCGGAGGCGCAGGTCGCCACCGTCGTTGCGGCGGTGCAGGACCTCGTCGAGCAGTACCCGGACGCCGCGAAGTACACGCCGGCGCCGATCCTGTAGGGATCGTCCGGAACGGGCTGCCAGGGGGATTTGTCAGATGGGGGTAGCCGAAGTGCAGGGGAGAAGATGTTGGCTGGGAAGCCGGGTAATGCCGTACGAATTCGGGATGCGGTGCGGACACGAGCCGCGCTGCTCGACGCCGCGACGGAGGTCTTCCTCCGCGACGGATACGCCGCGGCGGCGACCGAGGAGATCGTCGCTGTCGCGGGCGTGACCCGCGGGGCGCTCTACCACCACTTCGCGAACAAGCGGGACCTGTTCCGCGGCGTCGTGGAACGGATGCAGGTGGAGACCGAGGAGACGCTCGCGGCGATCGAGGGGAACGATCCGTGGGACTCGTTCACCGCGGCGGTGCTCGCCTCGCTCGACGTCGTGTACGACCCGGCGATCCGCCGATTGCTGCTCATCGAGGCTCCCGCGGTGCTGGGCTGGGCGGAGGTGCGGGAGGGGCACCGCAAGAACACCATCATGATCACCGAGCGCGCGCTGCGGGCCATCGCGCGGCGCAGCGGTGAGCCGGCCCCGCAGTCCTCGGCGCTGGCGCACATGATCGTCGCGGCCGTCGAGGAGGCCATGCTCTACCTCGCCCACAGCGACGACCCGGTCCGCGAACGGCCGGAGGTGCAGGCGCAGCTGCTGCAGCTCCTCGAGGGCGTCCGGCGGCCGGCACCCGTCCAGGAGAGTGCGTGAGCGACTGCGTGTTCTGCGCGATCGTCGCCGGCACCGCGCCGGCGAGCATCGTGCTGGACGAACCGGACGTGTTGGCGTTCATGGACATTCGCCCGTTCACACCGGGACACCTGCTGGTGATCCCGAAGCGTCACGCGTCCGGTCTCGCGCACCTCGATCCGCAGGACGGCGCGCGGGTGTTCGACGCGGGCCGGCGCATCGCCACCGCACTGCGCGCGAGTTCGCTCCCGATCGAGGGGGTCAACCTCTTCCTGGCCGACGGCGTCGCCGCCGGCCAGGAGGTGTTCCACGTGCACCTGCACGTCGTTCCGCGGCGTCGCGGCGACGGGTTCGGGCTGCGGGCGGTGCCGCGCACCCCGAACCGCACCGTGCTCGACGGGACCGCCGAGACGATCCGCGCGGCGCTGAGTGTGGGTTCCGATTGAGGCCGGGTGAATCCTCCGGACTCACCCGGCCAGATCGTCCGGGCCCACTTCGTCGTCACGCCACGCCGACGCGCTGACGCCCTGGCCCGACCGCAGCCACAGGATGCCAACGGTCAGGGCCGAGGCGAGCGAGCCGACGAGGACGACAGCGCGGCCGGAACGTCCGCGCCTGCGGAGCCGGCTCACCGGGGAACGGGAGGAATCGGTCACCGCACCATCCTCCCTCATCCCTGATGCGGCGGACATGTGCCCGATGGGCGCCTGCCCCGGCCGGCGACTGCATTGCCCTCGTCTCCCGGGCGCGGGAGACTGTCTGTGGACGGCGACCCGGCGAGTCGCAGGCGTTCGAGGAGGCGGTCGTGGAGTTGCAGATCGTGGCGGTCGACGAGTCGGACGACACGAACGTCGTCGTCGGACCGGCCGTCAAGACCGGTCGAGATCATCGTCGCCGAGACGGAACTCGGCCGGGAGATCGCCGGGATGATCGACGGGCGGCCGCCTGCCCGCGTGGAGTCGAGTTCCGACGTCGCCGACCGTAAAGCCCTGCTGCGCACGATCGGCTACAAGCTGTGAGCGGCCCCGTGCCGGACCGTCGGTAACCGGGTGCCGAGCCCGCGCGAGAGGAGACGACCGTGTCCGCTCGAAAGTCCGTACATCCGGGGATTCACGGATACGCGCGCGGCGACTTCGCGGCCGTACGGCAGGCGTTCGCCGAGAACTTCGCCCGCCGTGGGGAGTTGGGCGCTGCCTGCTGCGTCTACTACCGCGGCGAGAAGGTGGTCGATCTGTGGGGCGGGGTACGGGACAAGGCGACCGGCGAATCCTGGGAACGGGACACCATGACGCTGGTGTTCTCCGCCACGAAGGGGATGGCCGCCATGACCGTCGCGCTGGCCCATTCCCGTGGATGGCTCGATTTCGACGAGCGCGTCTGCACCTACTGGCCCGAGTTCGCGCAGAACGGCAAGGAACGGATCACCGTCCGCCAACTGCTGGCCCACCAGGCCGGGCTGTTCGGTTTCGACGAGCCGGTGGATGTCGGGGTCATCGCCGATCCGGACCGGCTGGCCGCGATCATGGCTCGCCAGAGACCGGAGTGGGAGCCGGGGGCGCGGCAGGCCTACCACGCGATCAGCCTCGGCTTCTATCAGGGTGAACTCGTTCGCCGGGTCGACCCGCAGCACCGCACGCTGGGGCAGGTCTTCCAGGACGAGATCGCGACCCCGCTGGGGCTGGAGTTCTACATCCGTCTCCCGGCCTCCGTTCCCGACGCCCGACTTGCCCCGCTGGTGATGCGGAACCCCTTCCTGAACCTCGCTGAGCTGTCGCCGCGGCTGTTTCCGGCGTTCCTGAACAAGCGGTCGGTGTTCTACCGCTCGCTGGTCGCCAACCCGGGAACGCTCGTGGCAATGGACGCGGACACGATCTACGCACGCGATCTGGAGGCACCGTCCGGCGGAGGCGTGGGCACGGCACGCGCCCTGGCGCACGCCTACGGCGTCCTGGCCACCGGCGGTGCGGAACTCGGCATGCGCCCGGACACGCTGCACGAACTGACGGCCCCGCCGGTGCCGCCCCGGAACGGATTCCACGACGCGTGCATGCTCGGGGACATCCGGTTCTCCCTCGGTTTCATGCGCCCGAGTCCCGACTGGTCTTTCGGCGGGCCCCGGTCGTTCGGCGCGCCCGGTGCCGGCGGCTCCTTCGGCTACGCCGATCCGGATGCCGGGATCGGCTACGGCTACGTCTGCAACCGCATGGGCAAGTCTCGAAACGATCCGCGCGACGTCGCTTTACGTGCCGCGATGACCCGCGCCGTAACGTCGACCTGAGCCGGGGCGGTCGCGTACCCGGCCCCGGGGGGTCGATCGAAAGACCCCTCCGGAGAAGGTGTTCGGCGGATGTCAGGCCTTCGACAGCGCCGTCGAGTGGGGTTCGGTGTCGACGCCGGGGATGCCGCGCCCGCGCAGGGAAGCCCCGGCCGTCTCTGCCACGAAGTACAGCGCGACGAGGCCGACGACGCATGCCCCCATCATGTAGAAGGCGGGCACCAGGTCGTTGCCGGTCCGTTCCACCAGCCACTCGTTGACCGCCGGTGCGGTCCCGCCGAACAGCGACGTCGAGACGTTGTAGGCGATCGCGAAGCCGGCGAAGCGCACGTGGGTGGGGAACATGGCCGGGAATGTCGCCGAGATGGTCGACAGCTGCAGGACGTACAGCAGACCGAGGACGGTGAACGCGACGATCGCCCACCCGAAGCTGATGCTCATGAGCTTGTACATGGGAACCGCGAAGAGCAGCAGGCCGCCCATCGAGATCGTCCACATCGGCTTGCGGCCGATCCGGTCGGACAGGGCGCCCGCGAACGGGATGACGGCCATCATCGCGAGCTGGCCGATCACGACGAGGAACAGCGACGCGGTGTTCGACAGTCCGATGCGGTTCTCGAGGTAGGTGGGCATGTAGCTCAGCAGGGTGTAGTTGCAGACGTTGAGGGCGACGACCAGGCCCATCAGGGTCAGGATGGGCCGCCGGTACTGCACGAGCAGGTCCTTGAACTGCGTGCCGGTGTCGTGCTCGACGGCGCCCTCGGCTTCGAGTTCCCGGAACACCGGGGTGTCGTCGAGCCTGGACCGCAGGTACAGGCCCACCAGGGCGAGCGGTCCGGCGACGAAGAACGGCAGACGCCAGCCCCACGTGCTCATGAACGCGTCGGTGGAGACCAGGTCGACGAACAACACGATGAGCGCGCCGAACGAGAACCCGCCGAGGGTGCCGAACTCCAGGAAGCTGCCGAAGAACCCGCGCTTGCGGTCGGGGGAGTACTCGGCCATGAACGTCGCGGCGCCGCCGTACTCGCCGCCGGTCGAGAAGCCCTGGATCATGCGCAGCAGAACCAGCAGCAGCGGCGCCCAGAACCCGATGGACGCGTATGACGGGACGGCGCCCAGCAGGACGGTCGCGGTGCCCATCAGGATGATCGTGAGCGCGAGCACCTGCCGGCGGCCGAGGCGGTCGCCGAGGGGGCCCCACACCAGCCCGCCGAGGGGACGGACGAGGAAGGACACGGCGAAGACGCCGAGGGTGAGCAGGGTTGCCGACTCGAGATCGTCGGGGAAGAACGCGTCGGCGATGTAGGTGGCGGTGTAGGCGTACACGCCGTAGTCGAACCACTCGGTGAAGTTCCCCATGGCAGAGGCGCTGATGGCGCGCCGTAGATGCCCCGGTGGGACCTCCTGGGGCTCACCCTTCCGGCCGGCGTTGGTGGTGCTCACGACACTTCCCTTCGTTCGGACAACCGTCCCTGCGTACCCACAGAGCGCACGCGGGATCCGGTCGATGCGACGATGGAGAGAGTTCGTTACTGTTCCGTAATTGTTCTTCTGGGGTTTCCCGCATGGTGGACGCCGCCGCGCACGGGGGTGGGGGGTGCGAGCGGTTCAGTCGTGGTCCAGCGCGCCGGCCTTCAGCGCCGCGGCGTTGATGCGGGTGAGCACGTCGTGCAGTTCCTCCAGCTCGGCCAGGCTCACGCCGAGCTTGCGGACGACCGTCTCCGGGACCGTCGCGGCCCGCGCCCGCAGGGCCCGGCCTTCGTCGGTCAGGTCGACGACGAGTTGCCGCTCGTCCAGCGGGCTGCGGGTGCGGGTGATCAACCCGGTCGACTCGAGCCGCTTGAGCAACGGCGACAGGGTGGGGGAGTCCAGCTGCAGGGCCCGGCCGATCTCCTTCACCGACATCGGGGCGTCGCCCCACAGGGCCAGCATCACCAGGTACTGCGGGTGGGTCAGGCCGAGCGGCTCGAGCACCGGCCGGTACACCGAGAGCACCGCCCGGTTGGCGACGGCGAGCGCGAAGCAGACCTGACGGTCCAGGGCGAGCGGGTCGTCCGTCGCCCTCGCCGACCCGGCTTCGACCCCGGCCGACTGCGGGCGGGCCTCCGTGCTCATGGTCTCGATGCTACCCAACCGGTGACCTGCCCATTGCCGTCGCCTCGCACCCGCTGCCGCGCCCCCTCCCGGCGGCGGTGTTACGCGGCGATGACGGGATTCCGGCCGATGTGAGCTCCACGAAATGCGGCGTTGTTCCAGGGATGACCAACGCGAAATCGACTGCACGTCTACTGATTGCAGGCCGCAGCCGGGCGAGATCACCGGCGCGCCCGCCGAATCCACCGATCTCCGAGGAGAACTCAGTGACCGACATCGAGCAGACCATTGCCGACAACATCGCCAGGTCCCTGGCCGAGATCCCCCATCCGGCACTGCCCAAGGGCACCAACCTCTACGGCTCGACCAAGATCTTCCCCGACTATCGGGCCGAGGACGGCGAGTGCTACTTCACCCTCGTGCACGGCATCGCCCACGAGTCGTCGGTGAGCTTCGTCGCGGTCCTGCAGGCCACGCGCGCGCTGCGCAAGGGCTTCGAGTCGGCCATCTACTTCTACGGCACCGGAGCGATGAATGCCGTTGCCACACGCGGCTTCCCGACGACAGGTGACAACGGGTTCCCGGGTGAGCAGAACATCAACGACGCGCTGACCACCTTCATCACGGAGGGCGGCAAGGTCTTCGTGTGCCGGTTCGGCCTCGCGCTGCACGGGCACCGGGAGGAGGACCTGATCGAGGGCGCCATTCCCGCCCACCCCCTGGACGTGCAGGACGCGATCATCCACTACGCCCGCAAGGGCGCCATCATCAACTCCACCTACATGGTCTGAAGGGTGACACCATGAGCGGTCTCTCGACCCGGGTCGACCTGGCCGTCCGCGGCATCCGGTCCCTCGAGGCGCCGGTGCACAGGCGTTCCGGCGCCGGCCCGAGCGACGACGGGCACGTCCTGATCGGCGGGGTGGGCGGCGCGATCCCGATCCGGTCCGACAGCCCGTACACGGTGGACGGCACCCGGCTGCTGCTGGACGGAACGGACACGGGCCTCGACGTCGAGCCGGTGCGCCGGCCCAGGTTCTACGACCTGCAGACCGCGGACGGCGTCTCCTACGAGAAGATCGCCCGCCTGCACGGCGCCGACGTCCTGGCCACCACCGTGGTGCAGACCTGTATCCGGTACGACCCCGACCAGCGCTGCCGCTTCTGCTCGATCGAGGCGTCGCTGGCGGCGGGTTCGACGGTCGCGGTCAAACGTCCCGAGCAGCTCGCCGAGGTCGCCGCGGCCGCGGTCCGCCTCGACGGGGTCACCCAGATGATCATGACCACGGGCACCTCCGCCGGGACGGACCGGGGCGCCCGCCACCTGGCCCGCTGCGTGCGCGCGGTCAAGGCGGCCGTGCCGCACCTCGCCGTCCAGGTGCAGTGCGAACCGCCCGGCGATCTCGCCACCCTCACCGATCTGCGCCGGGCGGGCGCCGACTCGATCGGCATCCACGTCGAATCCCTCGACGACGGCGTGCGCCGGCGCTGGATGCCGGGCAAGGCGACGGTTCCGCTCGCCGAGTACCGGGCGGCGTGGGCCGAGGCCGTGCGCGTCTTCGGGCGCAACCAGGTCTCCACCTACCTGCTCGTCGGACTCGGCGAGGACGCCGACGAACTCGTCGCCGGTGCAGCCGAACTCATCGCGATGGGGGTCTACCCGTTCGTGGTGCCGTTCCGACCCCTCGCCGGCACCCTCGCCGTCGACGTCGACGGGGCGACGGCCCCCGACGCGACGCTGCTCGAGGACGTCACCCGGCGCGTCGCCGCGCAGCTGCGGGCGGCGGGCATGGCCGGCTCCGACCAGAAGGCCGGATGCGCCGCGTGCGGCGCGTGCAGCGTGCTGCAGAACGCGGGAGGCTGACATGACATCCGAATCCGGTTCCCGGACCACCGAACTGTTCGACCCCGCGGTGCTCGCCGGTCCCGCACCGGCGCCGCCGCCCGGCTTCCTCGTGCGCGCGGCGGCCCACGCCGGCGACGTGGCCGCCTACCACCGGCTGCGCCGCGAGACGTTCGTGCTCGAGCAGGGACTGTTCGCGGGCAGCGACCGGGACGACCTCGACGACGATCCCCGCACCGTCGTCCTGGTCGCTGCCGCACCCGACGGCGCCGTCCTCGGCGGGGTGCGGCTCGCCCCGGCCACCGACGGCGTGGACCTCGGCTGGTGGACCGGCAGCCGCCTGGTCGTCGACAGCCGCAGCCGCCACGGCGGCGGCATCGGCCGGGCCCTCGTCCGCGCGGCCTGCGCGTACGCCGAGTCCCACGGCGTGCTGCGCTTCGACGCGACCGTGCAGGCACCCAACGAGCCGATGTTCACCCGACTCGGTTGGGTCCGCCGGGACGACGTCGTCGTCGCCGGTGCCCCGCATGTGCTGATGCAGTGGCCGCTCGACCGCATCGAACGGCTCGTCCGGTCCACGAAATCGGTCCTGGCGCAGGTCTTGGCGCCGTTGGACCGGGATCCGGACGGGCTCGGTGGCAACGGGTTTCGTGGCGACGACGGTGCGCCCGTCCCCGGCAGCGACCTCGTCGCGGCGTGCGACGCGATCGTGCCGGCGATGGTCCAGCGCGATCCCGAGTGGGCGGGCTGGTGCGCGGCCCTGGTCAACCTCAACGACCTGTCCGCGATGGGTGCGACGCCGGTCGGGATGCTCGACGCCGTCGGCGCCCCCAACCGCTCGGTGCTCACCCGCGTGCTCCGCGGGCTGGCGCACGCCGGCCGGATGTGGAACGTGCCGATCCTCGGTGGCCACACCCAGCTCGGCGTCCCCGCCGCGCTGTCGGTCACCGCGCTCGGCGCGGCGGCCGAGCCGATCCCGGCGGGCGGTGGCTCCGCGGGCC
This sequence comes from Rhodococcus sp. PSBB066, assembly GCF_017068255.1. Lineage (NCBI taxonomy): Bacteria > Bacillati > Actinomycetota > Actinomycetes > Mycobacteriales > Nocardiaceae > Rhodococcus > Rhodococcus sp. PSBB066. The sequence goes on along the minus strand of NZ_CP070859.1, from coordinate 5,983,638 downwards.
ACGACCTCCGCCTCACCGTGGACCTGCGCGGCCGGTGGCGACCGGGATACACCGGACAGCAATGGGATTCCACCTCGACGTGCACGTCCGAGGAGCTCGCGCTGCTCGGGTCCTTCGTCCGCCGCGCGCGGCCGGCGGCGGCCAAGGACGTGAGCATGGCCGGACTCGCCGGCACCGTCGGGATGCTGGCCGAAGCGAGCGGCGTCGGCGCCGTCCTCGACGTCGCGAGGATTCCCCGGCCGGCGGGCCCGACGATGGGCGACTGGATGGCGTGCTTCCCGGGCTTCGCGATGGTGACCGCGGACCGGCCCGGACGCCCCACGCCGCCGAGCGGACCGGCCGTGTCCGCGGTGTGCGGGGAACTGACCACACGACCGGGGGTCGGCCTGCGCTGGCCCGACGGCATGATCACGAACGCGGTGCACGGCACCGTCACAGGATTGGGAAGAGCATGAGCGAGATCGGAATCTCGGTCGCGGCGGCGGAATTCGGCCGCGACATGGAGCAGTCCTACGCGACGATCGCGGCACTGATCGACCAGGCCCGCGCCCGCGGCAGCGACCTGCTGGTGCTGCCCGAAGCGTGCCTCGGCGGGTACCTGCCGAGCCTCGGCGGTGGCGACGAGAGCGAGGCGGCGCGGGAGCGGCGCCTGCGCGCGCTGCCGCCGGCGCTCGCACTCGACGGACCGGAACTGCGGCGGGTCGTGGACCTCGCCGGCGACCTCGTGGTGACCCTGGGCTTCTGCGAAGCCGACGGGCCGACCCGCTACAACGCGGCCGTGACGCTGCACGGCGACGGCATCCTCGGCTCCTACCGCAAGGTGCACCAGCCGCTGGGCGAGAACCTCTGCTACGACGCCGGCGACCGCTACGCGGCGTTCGACACGCCGATCGGCCGGATGGGCATGCAGATCTGCTACGACAAGGCGTTCCCCGAGGCGGCCCGCGCCCTGGCGCTCGACGGCGCGGAGATCGTCACGTCGCTGTCCGCCTGGCCGACGGCCCGGACCGCGCAGGCCGCCGCTCTCGCGGACGATCGGTGGACGCAGCGCTTCGACATCTACGACCGGGCCCGGGCCACCGAGAACCAGGTGGTGTGGGTGGCGTCCAACCAGGCCGGCACCTTCGGGTCGCTGCGGTTCGTGTGCAGCGCCAAGATCGTCGGGCCGGGTGGGGAGATCCTGGCGACCACCGGCACCGACCCCGGCCTCGCGTCCGCCCGGCTCGACGTGCGCGCCGAACTCGACGCGATCCGCGGCGGCGGCATGTACAACCTGCGGGACCGGCGGCCCGAGGTCTACGGCGACGTGGTGGCCCCCAACCTGGTGACCGGGACGCAGCTGAGCCGCGAGCAGCGGCCGGCGTCCCTCCGCGGGGCAGGGGTGCCGGCCCATGCCTGAAATGACCTACACGGTGCGGTGGCCCGACGGCCGCGCCGGCGAGTACTACTCGCCGTCCCTGGTGATGCACGACCATCTGACCGCGGGCGCGGAGTACGCCGTCCGGGACTTCGTCGACCGCACTCGCCTGGCCCTCACCGAGGCGAGCGAACGCGTGCGCGCCAAGTTCGGCATGTACTGCACCTCCGCGGCCGCGACGCTCGCGGAGATCGAGGCGGCGGCCGGTCGTTACGAACCCGATGCCGTCGTGCGGGTGCTGGCCCTGGATCCGCCCACCGTCGACGCCGCGCCGGGCGGCGCCGGCGCAGCCCACCGACCGGAAGGAACAGTCCGATGATCGAGAACCGTGACGTCGTCGTCGTGGGCGGGGGCCAGGCCGGTCTGTCCGTCAGCTGGCACCTCGTGCAGCGGGGCATCGACCATGTGGTGCTCGAACGGGACGGCATCGCCCACGAGTGGCGCGACAGCCGGTGGGACAACTTCACCCTCGTCACCCCCAACTGGCAATGCAACCTGCCCGGCTACAGCTACCGCGGCGACGATCCGGACGGGTTCATGACCCGCGACGAGACGTACGCGTTCGTCCGCGGCTACGCCGGCACCTTCCACCCGCCGGTGCGCGAGGGCGTCGCGGTCACGTCGGTGACGCAGGCGGCCGGCGGCGGCTTCGATGTGCAGACCACCGCAGGCCCGATCCGGGCGCGGCAGGTCGTCGTCGCCACCGGCGGCTACCACGAGCCCGTGGTGCCGCGGTACGCGGAGAAGCTGCCCGCGCACCTCACCCAGCTGCACTCCTCGCGGTACAGGTCGGCGTCCGCGCTGCCGGACGGTGCGGTGCTGGTGGTCGGCAACGGGCAGTCCGGCGCGCAGATCGCCGAGGACCTCATGCTCGCCGGCCGGCAGGTCCACCTGGTGACCGGGAGCGCACCGCGGGTGGCGCGGTTCTACCGCGGGCGGGACTGCGTGGCCTGGCTGCACGACATGGGCACCTATGACGTGCCCATCGCCGAACACCCCGGCGGAACCGCCAAACGGGAGAACACCAATCACTACGTCACGGGCCGCGACGGCGGTCGCGACATCGACCTGCGGTCCTTCGCCCTCGAGGGGATGCGCCTCTACGGCAGGCTGCTCGGTGTGGACGACGGAGTGCTGCGTGTGGCGCCCACCCTCGGCGCGTCGCTCGACGCGGCCGACGCCGTGGCCGAGAGCATCAAGGACATGATCGACGACCACATCGCGCGGGAGGGCATCGACGCCCCGCCGGAGGAGCGGTACGTCCCGGTGTGGCGACCCGCCGAGGAACCCACCGGCCTGGACCTGGACACCGCCGGGATCGGCTCGGTGATCTGGTCGATCGGATTCCGGACGAACTACCGCTGGCTGCACGCCGGGGTCTTCGACGGTGCCGGTCTGCCGTGCCACAATCGGGGCGTGACCTCGGTGCCCGGCCTGTACTTCCTGGGCCTGCCCTGGCTGCACACGTGGGGATCGGGACGGTTCGCCGGAATCGCGCGCGACGCCGAACACCTCGCGGACCGGATCGAGCTCGAGGCCGGACTGCGGGCCTCGATCGGCGCCCCGGCCTGACGGGCGCCGCATGACGCGCATCGCCGCCCTGGCCGGTCACTTCGGACGCGACGTGCCGCGGGCCCTGCTCAAACTGGAGACCCTGATCGAGTCCGCGCGACGGGACCGCATCGAGCTGCTGGTGCTGCCCGACGCGTGCCTCGGCGGGTACATCTCGGACCTGCGCCGGCCCGACCCGGACGACCTGCCGCCCGCACTGTGGCGGGACGGACCCGAACTCGACGCGCTCGCCCGGATGGCGGGCGAGATGACCGTGTGCGTCGGCTACACCGAACGGGACGGGGATCTGCGGTACAACGCCGCCGCCTGCGTCACCGGCGACGGGATTCTCGGCACCCACCGCAAGGTGCACCAGCCGGCCGGGGAATTCCTCGCCTACGCGCCGGGCGACCGGTTCGAGGCCTTCGACACCCCGGTGGGCCGCATGGGGATGCTGATCGACTACGACAAGACGTTCCCCGAGTCCGCCCGCACGCTGGCGCTGGACGGCGCACGGATCGTCGCCGCGCTGTCGGCGTGGCCCGCGAGCGTCACCGACCGGGCGGCCCGGCTGCCGCAGGACCGGCAGTCCCGGCTGTTCGACCTGTACGACGCGGCCCGCGCCGCCGAGAACCAGGTCGTGCTCGTCTCGTCCAATCAGACCGGGATGCAGGGCGGCATGCGCTTCCTCGGGCAGGCGAAGATCGTCGGCCCGGGTGGCGAGGTGCTCGCCCGCACGGGCACCAAGGGCGGGCTCGCCGTCGTCGACATCGACGTCGAGGTCGAGGTGGAACGGGCCCGCCGGGTGCTGCACCACCTGGCCGAGCGGCGCGTGGACACCTATCGGGGACTGCTCGACGAGAAGGGGGACATCGGGTGAGGATCGCTCTGCTCACGTACTCCACCAAGCCGCGCGGCGGTGTCGTCCACACCCTCAATCTTGCCGAGGCCCTGGCCCGGACGGGCCACGACGTCGCCGTGTGGACGCTCGGGCGCGGCGGCGACGACGGGTTCTTCCGCGCCGTCGACCCGGCCGTGCGGGTGCGCGTCGTCCCGTTCGCCGGGGTGGAGGGGGAGGGGGTCGGGGAGCGCATCATGCGTTCGATCGCCGCGCTCGGCGCGGCGTTCACCCCCGGCAGGTACGACGTGGTGCACGCGCAGGACTGCATCAGCGCCAACGCCGTCGGAAACCGGTGCATCCGCACGATCCACCACCTCGACCGGTTCACCACGCCGCAGCTCGCCGCCTGTCACGAACGGGCCGTCGCCGAACCGTATGCGCGGATCTGCGTCTCGCGTGCGGTCGCCGAGGAGGTCCGCGCGGGCTGGGGTTTCACGCCCACGGTCATCGCCAACGGCGTCGACGCGCACCGCTTCTCGCGCGCCGAGCACGACAGGGCGGCGCGGGCCCGGTGGCGGGCGCAGCTGGGGGAGTACGTGCTGGCCGTCGGTGGCATCGAGCCCCGCAAGGGCAGCATCGATCTGGTGGAGGCGTTCGCCCTGCTGCGCCGTGAGCGGCCCGGGATGCGGCTGGTGTTCGCCGGCGGCGAGACGTTGTTCGACTACCGGCCGTACCGAGCCGAATTCGACCGTCGCTGCACGGAACTGGACGTGGATCCGACGATCCTGGGGACGGTGGCCGAGGACGCGCTGCCGGCGTTGGTCGCGCAGGCGTCGGTGTTCGCGTTCCTGTCCACGAAGGAGGGCTTCGGGCTCGCCGCGATGGAGGCCCTGGCCGCCGGAGTGCCCGTGGTGGCGCGGGATCTGCCGGTGCTGCGCGAGGTGTTCGGCGACACCGTCCGGTTCGCGTCGACGCACCGGGGGATGGCCGGCGCCCTCACCGAGCCGCCCGACGCCGCGCGGACACACCGGGGGCGGGCGCTCGCCGCGGCCCACACCTGGGACGACGCGGCGGCCGCGCACCTCGCGTTCTACCGCTCCGTCGTGCACCTGCAACCCGCGGAACACTCACGGGATGCGGCCCGGGGTCAGTGCCCGGCGGGCCGGTAGCGGCGGACCGGCCGGCCGGTGCCGCCGTATTCGAGACGCAGTTCGAGCAGGCCTGCGTCCAGGTAGTGCTCGAGGTAGCGGCGCACGCTCACCCGCGACAACCCGGCCAGCTCCGCGCACTCGGTGGCGGACAGTTCGCCGCGGGCGCGGACCGTGTCGAGGATCAGCCGGCCGGTTTCGGCGCTCAGTCCCTTCGGCAGCCGTACGGGTTCGGCGGCCTTGCCGCCGGCACCGAACAGGGAGTCGATGAACGTCTGGTCGGCGCTCGTCTGGGTCGCGAGCTCGTGCGCTCGGCGCCGGAAGTGCTCGAGCTTCTCCCGGAGCTGCGCGTACTCGAACGGCTTGACCAGGTAGTCGGTCGCTCCGCCGTGCAGGGCGCGACCGACGGTATCGATCTCCCGGGCGGCGGTGATCATGATGACGGCGACGGCGTCGCCCTCGGCGCGCAGCCGCTGAAGGACGTCGAGTCCCGACATGTCGGGCAGGTAGACGTCGAGCAGGAGGAGGTCGGGTGCGGTGGTCCGCGCGGCGTCGAGCGCCTCCGCGCCGCTGTGTGCCACCGCAACCGTGGTGAATCCCTTTGTCCGGTCCACGAATCGACGGTGGATCTCCGCGACCATGAAGTCGTCGTCCACGACGACGACCTTGTGCGTCGCCGCCTCGTCCGATCCTGGACGGTCGTGCATGGTCAGCCATCCTTACTGCGCGGGATGTGGACGGTGAACAAGGCGCCGCCGGTGACCGGGGCATCGGAGACGGTAGCCGATCCGCCGTGCTGGGCGCTGACCAGTCGCACCAGCGCCAGTCCGACCCCGCGTCCCCCGGGCGTGTCGGGTTTGGACGTGACGCCCCGGGCGAAGATCTCCTCCCGCAGGGAATCGGGCACGCCGGGACCCGAATCGGCGACCTCGACCGTGATGCCGTCGGAGTCGGTGATGCGGACGGAGATCCGCGCGTCCCGCCCGCCCTGCGACACGTCGACGGCGTTGTCGACGAGATTGCCGAGGACGGTGATGACGTCGGTGGCGAGTTCGGGGTCGAGGGCCCGCAGGCGCGAATCGGGCTCGAGGACCAGGGTCACTCCGGTCTCCGCGGCGAGCGATGTCTTCGCGATGAGCAGGGCGGCCACGGCGGGGTCGGAAATACGCTGCGTCACAGCGTCACTGATTTCCGCTCGGCGCCTGGTGAGAGTTCCGACGAAGTCGGTGACGGCGTCGTAGTCGCCGAGTTGGGTGAGCCCCGAGATGGTGTGGAGCTGATTGGCGAATTCGTGGGTCTGGGCCCGGAGGGTGTCGGTGACACTCTTGTGCGACGACAGCTGGCTCTGCAGCGACGCCAGCTCGGTGCTGTCGCGCATCGTGGTGACGGTGCCGATCCGCTGTCCCCGGCTCGTCGCGGTCCGGCGACTGAGCGCCAGCACCCGGGACGCCGTCGACAGCACGACGTCGCCGCTGTCGTCCCCGCTGAGCAGGTACTGACGGACCGCGGGTTCGAGGTCGACGTCGTCGACGCGGCGGCCGACGGCGTCCGCGGTGAGGTCGAGCAGCTCCTGTGCGCTGTCGTTGAGAACGGTGATGACGCCCTCGGTGTTCACCGCCACCACGCCCTCGCGGATGTTGTGCAGCAGCGCCTCGCGGTGGTCGGCGAGGTTGGCGATCTCGGCGATCTCGAGCCCCCGGGTGTGGGTCTTGATCCGTCGCGACAACAGCCACGAGCCGAGGAGCCCGAGCCCGGCGCCGATGCCGAGATACAGCAGCAACCGGGCTCCGGCGCTGCTGAGGAGGTCCCACAGGGACGGGTAGTCGTCGCTCACCGCCACGATCGCGAGCACGGACCCGGCCGGCGACAGGATCGGGACGTGTCCCGCGATGGCCCGACGGCCGTCGACGACCACGTCACCGGACCAGGCCCGGCCGCTTGCCACGTCGCTGGCCCCGAGTTCCGCAGCCGCGCCGAGCCGGGTCGGGTCCGACGACACGAGGACCGTGCCGTCGGCGGTCACGATCTCGGCGAGCGTCGCCCCGGACAGGTTCACGGCGCGGTCCACTTCGGGCGCGAGAACCGTGCCGGCGGACGGTGCGGACAGCAGTTCCCGCACCACGGGCGTCGAGGCCACGTTCTCGGCGACCGCGATCATCCGCTGACCCTGCAGGTCGCGGAATCCGACGGTCGACTGGTGCACCGACACCGCGGCGACCGCCAGCAGCACCACCGCCACGACGGCGAGCTGAAGGAGCAGAACCTGCCCGGCGAGGCTGCGGATACGGAGGGGACGTGGTGACCACAATGAACTCAAGTTCCGTTTCGTACTCAAGAGTGACGTGACTCACTGACGGGTTCAGTATTGCCGAAGGTCACATTTTTCGGCGAAAGAAGGAACGATGTCCAGGACAGCCGGCGGAGGCCGCGTACGTGCGGTCCTACTGCTCGTGCTCGCGGGGATTCTCGTTGCCGGATGCGGCGTCACCCGCGGCGAGGACGAGGGTCTGCACCGGGTGCGGATGATGGTTCCCAACAGCCCCGGCGGAGGCTACGACCTCACCGCCCGGACGGCGGTGAAGATCATGGAGGACGACGGCATCACCGGCCGCGTGGAGGTCTTCAACGTCATCGGCGCAGGCGGAACGGTGGCGATGGCCCGGCTCATGAACGAGGCGGGCAACGACGACCTCATGATGATGATGGGCCTCGGGGTGGTCGGCGCCGGCTACACGAACGGCTCGACGGCCCGGGTGTCCGACGCTACGGCCCTGGCCAGGATGGTCGAGGAGCAGGAGGGCATTCTCGTCCCCGCGGACTCGCCGTTGCGCACCGTCGACGACTTCGTCGCCGCGTGGCGCGCCGACCCGTCGGCGATCACGATCGGCGGTGGATCGTCACCCGGAGGTCCCGACCACCTGTTCCCGATGGAGACGGCACGTGCGGTGGGAGTGGATCCGAAGGCAGTGAACTTCGTGTCCTACGACGGCGGCGGTGATCTGCTGACCGCGCTGCTCGGCGAGAAGATCACCGCGGGCACGTCGGGGCTCGGCGAGTACGTCGACCAGATCGAGGCGGGCCAGGTCCGGGTCCTCGCGGTGTCGGGCAACGAGCGCGTTCCCGGCATCGACGCACCGACGCTCCGTGAGGCGGGCATCGATCTGACCTTCACCAACTGGCGCGGAATCCTTGCGCCGCCCGGAATTTCGGACGAGGCCAAGGCGGCAATGGTGGAGGCGCTCGCGAAGTTGCACGACACCCCGGCATGGAAGGAGGCTCTGGTGAAGAACGGGTGGAGCGACGCGTTCGCGACCGGACCGGAGTTCGAGCGGTTCCTCGAAGAGCAGGACGAGCGGGTTTCGTCCACGCTGTCCGAGCTGGGGCTGGCATGAGTACGCGGGCAGCGGCCGATGCGACGCCGGCCCGCCGGATGAAGGATCCGGCCCAGTTCGTCGTCTGCGGTGTGCTCGTGGCGGTGGGAGTCTTCCTGATCGTCGACGCGCTCACTCTGACAGCGGGTTTCGTCAAGGTCGACCCGGTGGGGCCTCGGCTGTTCCCGATGGTCGTCGGCACCGGACTCGTCGTCTGCGCGGTGGCGCTCGCAGCGGCGATCCTGTGGGGATCGACCGGCGAGGAGGACGGCGGAGAGGACGTGGACCTGTCGTCGCCCGGGGACTGGCGCACGGTCGGGCTGCTGGTCGCGTTGTTCGTCGCGACGATCGCCCTCGTCGGCCCGCTGGGGTGGGCGATCACCGGAACCCTGTTGTTCGCCGGCGCCGCGACGGTCCTGGGAAACAGGCACTACGTGCGCAGTCTCGTGATCGGGGCGGTCCTCGGGTTCGGCAGCTTCTACGCATTCTACGTCGGGCTCGGAATACCGCTGCCCGCAGGCATTCTGGACGGAATTCTGTGACATGGACACATTGACCTGGCTGCTGCAGGGGTTCGAGCAGGCGGCGACCCCGATGAACCTGCTCTACGCGTGTCTCGGTGTCCTGCTGGGGACCGCGGTCGGAGTACTGCCGGGCATCGGGCCCGCGATGACGGTGGCGCTGCTGCTGCCCGTCACCTACAACGTGAGCCCGAGCGCCGCGTTCATCATGTTCGCCGGCATCTACTACGGCGGAATGTACGGCGGGTCGACGACCTCGATCCTGCTCAACACCCCGGGGGAGTCGTCCTCCGTGATCACCGCGATCGAGGGCAACCGGATGGCGAGAGCCGGGCGCGCGGCGCAGGCCCTCGCCACCGCCGCCATCGGCTCGTTCGTCGCCGGATCGATCGGCACGATGCTGCTGGTGCTCTTCGCTCCCGCGGTGTCGCGCTTCGCCGTGACTCTCGGTGCGCCGTCGTATCTGGCGATCATGCTGCTCGCGCTGGTCGCCGTCACCGCCGTCCTCGGCAGTTCCAAGCTCCGGGGCTGCATCTCGCTGTTCCTGGGCCTCGCGATCGGACTGGTCGGAATCGACTTCCTCACCGGGCAGCCCCGCGCCACCTTCGGCATTCCGCAGCTGTCCGACGGCATCGACATCGTCGTCGTCGCGGTCGCGGTGTTCGCGGTCGGTGAGGCGCTGTGGGTGGCCGCGCACCTGCGCCGCCGCCCCGCCGAGGTCATCCCGGTCGGCCGTCCGTGGATGGGCCGCAGCGACTGGAAGCGGTCGTGGAAGCCGTGGTTGCGCGGCACCGCATACGGATTCCCGTTCGGCGCGCTGCCGGCGGGTGGTGCCGAGCTGCCGACCTTCCTCTCGTACATCACCGAGAAGAAGCTGTCGAAGCACAAGGACGAGTTCGGCAAGGGCGCCATCGAAGGCGTCGCGGGACCGGAGGCGGCGAACAACGCCTCCGCGGCGGGCACCCTCGTGCCGATGCTGTCGCTGGGTCTGCCGACCAATGCGACCGCCGCGGTGATGCTGACCGCCTTCGTGTCGTACGGAATCCAGCCCGGGCCGACGCTGTTCGAGAAGGAACCGCTGCTGATCTGGACGCTGATCGCGAGCCTGTTCATCGGCAACTTCCTCCTGCTCGTCCTCAACCTTCCCCTTGCCCCGCTGTGGGCCAAGCTGCTCCGCACGCCCCGGCCGTATCTGTATGCCGGCATCCTGTTCTTCGCCGCGCTCGGCGCGTTCGCCGTCAACCTGCAGTGGCTCGACCTCGCCCTGCTGCTGACGTTCGGCCTGCTCGGGCTCATGATGCGCCGGTTCGGTCTTCCGGTCCTGCCGTTGATCATCGGGGTGATCCTCGGGCCGCGCATCGAACGCCAACTCCGCCAGAGCTTGCAGCTCGGGGGCGGCGACTGGGGCAGCCTCGTCACCGAACCCGTCGCCATCGTCGTCTACATCGTCATCGCACTGCTGCTCGTCGCGCCGCTCGCCGCCCGGTTCGTCCACTCGCGCCGGCCTGCCGTGATTCCGGCCGGCACCCCCGGTGACGACTCCAGCGAGACCCGAGAGAAGGCCCACGCATGATCGTCGTCGGATTCACCCCGGACCGGTACGGCGGAGCCGCCGTCGACCACGGCATCGCCGAGGCCCGGTTGCGCGGCACCTCACTTCTCGTGATCAACACCTCCAGGGGCGATGCCCTCGCCGACCGGTCGTTCGCCGCCCGGGCACAGCTCGAGGCGCTGGAGGAGAAGTTGTCCGGAAGCGGCGTCGAGCACGAGATCAGGCAGACGGTCGGCGACGAGACCGTCGACGTGATCCTGGACGCCATGGAGCCCGACGAGGCGCAACTGCTGGTGATCGGGGTCCGCGACCGCACACCCGTCGGCAAGTTGCTTCTCGGCAGTACCGCCCAGCGGCTGCTGCTGTCCTGCCGCAAACCGGTGCTGGCGGTCAAGCCCGAGGAGGGGTGAGGCTCCTCGCCGCTCCGGGTAGCTCACCCGCCGAGCCCGGTGACCCGCATCGTGAGGTTGAGCCGGCCCCGCGTCATCCCCGACGCGGGGTCGGCCGTGCCGGGAAAGACTTTGGGCACACCGTGATACGCGAGCCGCGACGGACCGCCGAACACGAACAGGTCGCCGGATTCGAGCCGGACGTCGCGGTGGGGCCGGCCGCGGCTCTCGGTGTTGCCGAACCGGAAGGTGCACGCGTCGCCGATGCTGAGCGACACGATGGGGGCGTCGCTGCGTTCGTCCTTGTCCTGATGCATGCCCATGCGGGCGTCGCCGTCGTAGAAGTTGATCAGCGCGGTGTCGGGGGTGTAATCGTCGCCGGCGTGCGGGTCGTCGTACGCGGCGACGAGGGCACGCCGCCCGAGGTCGCCCAGCCGGTCCGGGAAAGGGGCGACGGGAGCGTCGTTCACGTCCACCGCGGTGCGGGTGTAACGGTACGGCGACCAGTGCCACCCGAGGCAGACGGTCTGCACCGACATCCGGCCCCCGCCAGGCAGGGCGGTGTGACGGATCGGCACGGGCCCGCGCGCCCAGTCCCGGCAGGCGGCGACGAGGCGGCGTTGCTCCTCGACGTCGAGCCAGCCGGGCACGTGCACGGCGCCCGGGGCGATCTCGACGCGGGCGCGCGGCACGGGGAACAGGGCGTCGCTCACGGGTGCCGCCTCGTCTGCCATTCCCGGTAGCGCCCCGGAAGGCACACCGCGCACGGGCGGTATCCGGCTGCGACGGCATCGGATTCGTCGGCGAAGAAGACCCGGTCCCGGACGTACCCGCCGCGGGCGATCGCCCGCAGCGCCGCGCGGCAGTCGAGGCGACCGTAGATCCGGCCGCGCCGGTGCCCACCGACGGACCCGGGGATCGGGCTGCGGTAGGGACGGCCGTCCGCGCCGAGCAGCGTGTAGCCGGTCATCGGGCGTCGTGCAGGACGAGGCCGAGGGTGCGGCGGACGCCGGCGCGGACGGTGCTGACCCCGTGCCGGACGGGGGAGCGGGTCCAGCCGCGCGCGGAGGGGGTGGGCCGGTCGCGGGTGGTGAAGATCAGCCCGTGACCCTGCTGCAGCACGGTGACGGTGCCGCGGGACTGTGCGCGGGCGCGTTGCTCGACGAGGAGGAACTCGCCGCCGAGGTGGTCGTGGCCGGGCCGGTCGAGGCCGATCACCACCTGCAGCGGGAACACCAGGTCGCCGTAGAGGTCGCGGTGCAGGGCGTTCCAGTCGCCGGTCGTGTAGCGCAGCAGGATGGGCGTCGGCCTGGCCTGTCCGGCGGCGTGGCAGGCGTCGAGCCAGTCGCCGAAGTCGTCGGGCCAGGGCGCCGGGTCGCCGAGCCGCTGCGCCCAGTCCCGTGCGACGGGCAGCAACCGGTGGTAGAACGCCGCGCGCAACCGGGTGATGCCCTCGGGTACGGGGTCGCCGAAGTAGCGGTAGGTGCCCTTGCCGAAGCGGTGCCGTTCCATGTCGATCGTGCTGCGGAAGCGGCGGTCGTCGTCCCACATCGCGGCGACGCGCGCGCACTCGTCCGCGGTGAGCAGCGGCCCGGTCTGCGCGCACCCCGTCGCGTCGAGTTCGGCGACGAGCGCCGGCCAGTCCTGAGCATCGACCCGCGCGGTGAGCGAGTCGGTCCGGTTCCCGGTGGTCATGGTTCCTCCTCCGCCCGGGCTGTCCCACCCGGCCCACCGGGTAGACGTCCGTCGGGCGGGGAACGTGAGATCCGAGCGGGAGGTTGTCGCGCCGAGGGGGCGGTTGTCGGGCACGCCACTCGCACGTTGCCACAACAACCTCCCCTTCGTCGCGGGAGTCACCCGTCGGCGAGCTTGGTGAGGAGGCGGGCCAGTTCGGTGCGTTCGGGGCCGTCGAGGTGGGCGAAGAACTCGGTGGCCTCGGCGTCGCGGGCCGCGTCGAGTTCGGCGGCGATGCGACGGCCCTCGTCGGTGAGGTGGACGCACACGGCGCGACGGTCGGCGGGGTCGGCGACGCGACGGGTCAGGCCCCGGGCCTCGAGCCGGTCGATCACCTCGGTGGCCGATCGCGGCGCGATGCGCAGCGCCTTGGCGACGTCGCCGAGGCGCAGCGGCTGAGCGGAGTGGCCGACGACGTGCAGCGCGCGGTGCTCGTGCGGGGACAGTTCCCACGGGACGAGGGTGGCGTGCCAGCGGCGTCGCAGCGTGCGGGTGGCCGTCATCAGCAGGTCGCGCAGCGCCGGGTCGGTGGGGGCGTCGGACATGATGCGGATCATACCTCACTTGACGGCTGCCTCTTAGTGAGGCAACCTCAACAAGTACGTTTCGTGCCTCACGAAGGAGGTGATGGGCATGATGCAGCCTCCGCCCGGCGGCGGGCCGGGACCGATGCGGCACGCCAAGCCCGACCCGCGCGACCGCGCCCAGCTCGAGGAATCCCCCGTGAGCGTGCGCCGCATCGGCGCGCTCTTCGCGCCCTACCGCTGGCAGGTCGCGCTCGTCGTCGCGCTCATCGTGGTGTCGTCGGTGATCACGCTCGCCAACCCGTTCCTCGTCCGCACCCTCATCGACCACGCGATTCCCGACCAGGACGTGCCGTTGCTGCTCGGCGCCGTCGGCGCGATGCTCGCCGTCACCGTCGTCGCCTCGATCCTCGGGGTGGTGCAGACGTGGATCTCCACCACGGTGGGCCAGCACGTCATGCACGACCTGCGCACCCGCGTGTTCGACCACCTGCAACGGCAGTCCCTCGGCTTCTTCACCCGCACCCGCGGCGGGGAGATCCAGTCACGCCTGACCAACGACATCGGCGGCATGCAGAACGTCGTCACCTCCACCGCCACCTCGATCGCCGCCAACGTCACCACCGTCGTCGGCACGGCCGTCGCGATGGCGGTGCTCAGCTGGCGGCTGTCGCTGCTGTCCCTGCTGGTGCTGCCGCCGGCGATCTGGCTCACCCGCAAAGTCGCCCTGATGCGCCGCGAGATCACCGCCGTGCGCCAGCGTCGCCTCGCCGACATGCAGACCCAGATCGAGGAGAGTCTCTCGCTCAGCGGCGTCCTGCTCGGTAAGACCCTCGGCACCGGCCCGGCCATGTCGACACGCTTCGCCCGCACCTCCACCGAACTGGCCGACCTCGAGGTCCGTTCCCAGCTGTCCGGTCGCTGGCGCATGGCCACGATGAACATCGTCTTCGCCGCCATCCCCGCCCTGCTCTACCTCGTCGCCGGCCTGCCCGCGACGTCGGGCGGGATGACCATCGGCACCCTCGTCGCCTTCACCGGCCTGCAGGCCACCCTGTTCCGGCCGCTGATGAGCCTGCTCGACGTGGGCGTGTCGGTCACCGGTTCGCTGGCGCTGTTCAGCCGCATCTTCGAATACCTCGACCTGACCGTCGAGATCGGCGAACCCGCGAACCCGGTGCGGCTCGACCTCGACCGGATCGCCGGCGCCGTGCGGTTCGACGACGTCCGCTTCCGCTACGACGGCGCCGACCGGGACGCGCTGGCCGGCATCACCCTCGACGTGCCCGCCGGCTCACACGTCGCTCTCGTCGGCGAAACAGGTTCGGGAAAGACGACTCTCGGGTCGCTCGTCGCGCGGCTGTACGACCCCACGTCGGGGCGGGTGACGATCGACGGCGTCGACGTGCGCGACCTTCCGCTCGCCGACATCGCGAGCCTGGTCGGGGTCGTCTCCCAGGAGACGTACCTGCTGCACGCCACGGTCCGGGAGAACCTGCGCCACGCCAAGCCCGACGCGACGGACGCCGAGATCGAGCAGGCCGCCCGCGCCGCGCACATCCACGAGCTCCTGTCCTCGTTGCCGGACGGCTACGACACCGTCGTCGGGGCGCGCGGACACCGCTTCTCCGGCGGCGAGAAGCAGCGCCTCGCCATCGCCCGCACCCTGCTGCGCGACCCGCGCATCCTGGTGCTCGACGAGGCGACGAGCGCGCTCGACAACGAGACCGAACGCGCGGTGCAGCAGGCCCTGGACGCGGCCCGCCGCGGCCGCACGACCCTCACCGTCGCGCACCGCCTCTCGACGATCCGCGACGCCGACACGATCGTCGTCCTCGACCGCGGCCGCATCGTGGAGCAGGGCAGCCACGACGAACTGCTCGCCCGCGGCGGCAGATACGCCGCGCTCGCGGCCCGCACGGAACCGCAGGAAGTCGGCGTGTAAGCGGCGCTCCCCGCGGATCAGCCGGACACCGAGAGGACGCTGGTGCGCAGGCGCCGCACCGCGTCCGCCGCCGGCACCACGGCGGCGCACCGCGCCGCGAGGTAGTGCAGCGCCTCGGTGTGCTCGCGCCGGGAGAAGTCCGCGACGCCGTCCGCGACGACGAAGACCTGCACGTCCTGCATGAATCCGTCCAGCGCGGTGCTCAGGCACCCGATGTGGGCGTAGACGCCGGTGACGACGAGCTGGTCCCGGCCCCACGCGCGCATCCGCTCCCGCAGGTCGGTGCGGATGAACGCGCTGTAGCGCCACTTGGTGAGCTGCACGTCGTCCTCGCGCGGCGCGAGGTCGGCGACGACGGACGTCAGGGCCGGATCGTCGGCCAGGCCGGGACCCCAGAAATCGGTGAGCAGCGCCCGCTCGGCCGGATCCTGGTCGCCGGGCTGGGCGGTGTAGACGACGGGAATGCCCGCCTCGTACGCCGACCGCCGGATCGCGTCGATGTTCGGGACCACCGTCGCCAGCGGATCCGCCGCGCGGTCGAAGGCCCGCACGAAGTACTCCTGCATGTCGTGCACGAGCAGTACCGCCCGCCGCGGGTCGATGGTCCAGTCGACGGTGTTGGCGGGCAGGTCGGTCGGCAGGGGATAGGACACGGACTTCGGCAGGGCCATCGCAGGATTCGCTTTCTGTGGTCGAGCGGAGTCGGGATCAGTGCTGCAGGGTGGCGGCGAGCGCGCGACGCAGTCCGGCGCGGCTGGTCTTGCCCACACCGGTGCGGGGGAAGGTGTCGACGAAGACCACCTTGTCGGGGATCTTGTACGCGGCCAGGCCCCGCTCGCGCAGGAAGGTCCTCAGCGCCGGGGCCTTCGGGGCCTCGCCGTCGGCGACGACGAACACACACGTGCGCTCCCCGAGGTAGGCGTCGGGCACGGCCACCACCGCGGCGTCCAGGACCCCGGGGTGGGCGAGCAGGTGGTTCTCCACCTCCTCGGCGGCGATCTTCTCGCCGCCCCGGTTGATCTGGTCCTTCGCGCGGCCCTCGACGACGACGTAGCCGTCCTCGGTCAGCCGCACGAGATCTCCGGTGCGGTAGAACCCGTCGGCGGTGAACGCCGACGCGTTGTGCCCGGGCGCGTCGTAGTAGCCGCGGATCGTGTAGGGACCGCGGGTGAGCAGGTGGCCCGTCGCGCCCGGGGCGACGGGACGGTCGGCGTCGTCGACCACCCGGATCTCGTCGTGCGGGCTGATGGGCCGGCCCTGGGTGCCGACGATGGTGGCCTCGGGGTCGTCGAGCCGGGTGTAGTTGACCAGGCCCTCGGCCATCCCGAACACCTGCTGCAGGGTGCAGCCGAGTTCGGGCGTCACGCGCGCGGCCGCCTCGGCGCCGAACTTCGCGCCCCCCACCTGCAGGACCTGCAGCGACGACAGGTCCCGGTCGATACGGGGCCGCGCCGACAGCCACGCCAGTGCGAGCGGGGGCACGAGCGACGCCATGGTGACCCGCTCGCGCTCGATCAGCGCGAAGGCGGTGTCGGGGCTCGGGTCCGGCGCCAGCACGATCGTGCCGCCGGCGTGCAGGACCCCGAGGATCCCGGGTGAGCTCATCGGGAAGTTGTGCGCCGCCGGCAGTACCACCAGCATCCGGGTGCCGGCGTCGACGCCGCAGATGCGGGCCGACTCGCGCACCGAGTACAGGTAGTCGGTGTGGGTGCGCGGGATCAGCTTCGGGGTTCCGGTGGTGCCGCCCGAGAGCTGCAGGAAGGCGACGGATTCCGCTTCGACATCGGCGAATTCGCCCGGCTCGTGCTCGCGCAGCGCGTCGAGCGGGGTGAACTCCTGGGCGTCGCCGGCGACGACCACGACCGGCGGACGGTCGAGGTTCGTGCACACCTGCCGGGCCAGGCCGCGGTAGTCGAATCCGCCGTGCTCGCCGGCGATCACGTACGCGGCGGCGTCGGTGAACCGGCAGAAGTACCCGATCTCGGCGCTGCGGTGCGCGGGCAGCGCGAACACCGGCAGCGCACCGAGCCGGAACACCGCGAAGACCACCTCGGTGTACTCGACGATGTTGGGCAGCTGCACCAGCACCCGGTCGCCCGGCCGGACGCCCGCGGCCGCGAGCCCGGTGGCGATCCGGTCCGCGGCGCCGGTGAGTTCGCGGTAGGTGAGGCGGCGTTCGGTGCCGCGGGCGTCACGGCCGACCACGGCGACGCGCTCGCCGTGGCGGTCGGCCCGCACGGACAGGAACCGGACGAACGTCTCGTCCGTCCAGTAGCCCGCGGCGCGGTAGAGTTCCGCGAACTCCTGGGGGTAGCCGGCGGTGGCAGCCAGGGGAGTCCGGGTGGCGGCGATCGTCACGGAGTTCCTTTCGATCCGGTTCAGGCGCGCAGCGTGGCGCCGCCGTCGACGTACAGGGTCTGCATGGTGATGTGGCGGGCACGGTCGGAGAGCAGGAACTCGACGGCGTCGGCGATGTCGGCAGGGTCGGCGATGCGGCCCAATGGAATCCCCACCTTGAACGAGGCGGCGTCGCCGTCGATCGCGGTGCGGGCGCCCGCGTCGTCGGCCGGATCCGGCCACAGGGACCGTTGCATCGCCGTGTCCGTGGAGCCCGGGGCGACGACGTTGGCGCGGACCCCGAACCGGGCCAGCTCGAGGCCGAGCACACGAACGATCATGTGGGCGGCGGACTTCGACGCGCCGTATGCGCCCATTCCGGCGCGGGGCACACCCGCCGAATTGGAGCCGACCGTGACGATCGCCCCGCGGCGACGCTCGCGCATCCCGCGACCGACGACGCGCAGCACGTTGATCAGGCCGGTGACGTTGACGTCGAACATCCGCTGCCACTCGGCGGGATCGGAGTCGAGCACCGACCCGGTGGTGAAGACGCCCGCGACGTGGGCCAGCGCGTCGACCGGCCCGTGCTCGGCCTCCACTCGTGCGACCGCCTCGGCGACGCCGGCCGCGTTGCACACGTCGAGACCGTGCACGGGGGCGGCCACGTCGAGCAGCGCGGCGGTCTCGGCGAGGCCGTCGACATCGCGGTCGGCGAGGACGACGCGGTGCCCGGCCTTCGCGAGGGTCAGGGCGGTGGCGCGGCCGATGCCCTGGGCGGCGCCGACGACGAGGGTGACGGACCGGCTCACCGCCGCACCCCCAGCGCCTCGAGCACCGTGCCGAACTTCGTTGTGGTCTCCGCGAGTTCGTCGAGCGGATCCGACCCGGCGACGATGCCGCCGCCCGCGTGGGTCGTGAGCGTGGTGCCGTCGGCGTCGAGGACGGCGCAGCGGATCGTCACCATCCATTCGCCGTCGCCGTCCCGGTCGGCCCAGCCGACGGCGCCGGCGTAGAAACCGCGGTCACCCTCCAGTTCCTGGATCAGCGCCCGGGCGGGGGCGGTCGGCGTGCCGCAGATTGCGGGGGTCGGATGCACGGCGAGGGCGAGGTCGAGGGCGGTGACCGACCGGTCCCGCAACCGGCCCGAGATCGGGGTGCCCAGGTGCCAGAGCTGCCGGGTGGTCGTCAGGGTCGGCGAACCGGGGATGTCGAGGTCGGTGCACAGCGGTTCGAGGCTCGCGCGCAGGGCGTCGACGACGTGGGCGTGCTCGGCGAGGTTCTTCTCCGACGCGGCGAGGCGCCGGCCGGTGCGCCGGTCGACCTCGGGGTCCGGGTGCCGGGGCGCCGAACCGGCGAGCGGATGACACGTGACGAGGTCGCCGCGGCGCCGGACGAGCACCTCGGGACTGGCCCCGACGAGGTGCCGGCCGGTCCACGGTCCCCCGGCGGCGGTGAGGTCGACGACGAATCCGTTGCCGGAGGGGTCGTTTCCGGCCAGGCGGGCGAGCAGCGACGCCGGGTCGACGGGTGCGTCCGCCCGCAGGAGCAGCGCGCGGGCCAGCACCACCTTCGCCAGGTCGTCGGCCGGGTCGCGCAGTTGCCGCAGCGCCGTGGCCACCCGGTCGAGATGTTCGTCCTCGGTGGGCAGCGTCGCGGCGATCCGCACCGGCGGCAGCGCGACGGTGACGTCCCCGACGGGGTCCGGCTGGTGCCGCAGCGCGACGGGCGCGGTGAGGGCGGCGTGGTGGTCGGGTGCGAACGGCAGCGCGCCGACGACGGCGGCCACCGAGCCGGCGCGCAGCGCCGCCGCGGCCTCGCCGGCCGAGTCGAACCGGGCGTCGACGCCCTCCGCCACGACGGTGCCGTGCGGACGCGACAGCACGAACGGGGCGGCGGACCCGATCTGCCGCGGGGCGGCGGTGCCGATCTGCCGCGGGGCGGCGGTGCCGTGCGCGGCGACGGCCGGTGCTTGCATGTGCGCAGACCTCTCGTAGTGGTGACAGGGACGGTCGCGGTGCCGTGCACCCGACCCAGCAGAACATATACGGTTAGCCTAACCTTTGGTATCGTCACGTTTCGCGCCGGACCGGCTTCACCTCTCGTGATGCGATACGGCACAGTCGAATTCGACCGTAGAAAGGGGATCGATCGTGCCCACGTCCGGCCCGTCGACCTCGGCATTTCCGCTGACGCGGGCCCAGTCCGGCGTATGGTTCGCCCAGCAGCTCGACCCCGCGAACCCCGTCTTCAACACCGCGGAATGCGTCGAACTCCGCGGCGACGTCGACGTCGCCGCGGTGACGCGGGCGGTCCGGGAGGCCGTCGCCGAAGCCGAGGTGCTCACCGCGGCCTTCGCCGTGGAGGCCGACGGATCGGTCCTCATCCGTCCCGGCGCGCACGAGGCGCCGGAGCCCGCCGTCGTCGATCTGCGCCGCGAGCCCGAGCCGGAGGCGGCCGCCCGGCGCTGGATGGCCGGCGACCACACGCGCGTGCTGGATCCCGCCCGCGAGCCGTGCCTGCGCGTCGCCGTGCTCCGCCTCGGCGACCGGCACGCCGTCCTCTACCTGTGCATCCACCACCTGGTGATCGATGCCTACGGCTTCGGCCTGCTCACCCGGCGCATCGCCGAGCGCTACACCGCCGACGTGCTCGGGCTGCCGGTCCCACCGGCCAGGTTCGCCCCACTCGCCCCCGTCGTCGCCGAGGAAGCCGCCTACCGTGCGTCCGCGGACTTCGCCGCCGACCGGGACTTCTGGGCCGGCTACCTCGACGGCGCCGAGGACGCCGTGACCCTCGCCGACGGTCCCGGCGGCATCGCCGTCCGCTGCCGCGGCGTGCGCCTGACCCTGACCGCCGAACAGCAGCAAGGGCTCTCGCGGATCGGCAAGGCCACCGGCGCGAGCTGGGGCGACGTCGTCACCGCCGCCGTCGCCGCGTTCCTGCGCGCCGCGACGGGACGCGGCGACGTGATCGTGGGATTCCCGGTGATGAACCGGCTCGGCAGCGCCGCGACGACCGTGCCGATGTCCGCGGTCAACGTCGTGCCGCTGCGCCTGCGTCCCGAACCCGCCCGCACCCTCGCCGATCTCGTCGCCGAGGTGCGTGCCGCCGTGGCGGACTGCCGCCCGCACCACCGCTACCGCGGGGAGGACATCCAGAACGACCTGCGCCTGCCCGCGGGCTCCCGGGGCGTCGTGGGGCCGTCCGTCAACGTCAAACCGTTCGGCGACCGGCTGCGCTTCGCGGACCTGCACGCCGCGGTGCACTCCGTGGCCCGGGGCCCGCTGCAGGACTTCATGGTGACCGTGCGGCCGCTCGACCACACCGGCGGCCTCGAAGTCTGGGTGGACGCGGATGCCGACGCCTACACCGCCGACGACCTCGCGCGGCACGCACGCCGTCTCGAACTGCTCCTCACCCAAATCGCCGCGCTCGCCGATCCGCACCGGCCGCTGGCCCGGCTGCAGATCCTCGGCGCCGGCGAGCGCCGCCGCCTCCTCGTCGAGCGCAGCGGCGACGACCTGCCGGTGCCGACGGACCTCACGCTGCCGGACCTGCTGGCCGCGCAGGTGGCCCGTGACCCGGACGCACCCGCGGTGCGCGATGCCGCCACCGCCCTGACCTTCGGCGAACTGGCCGCGCGCTCGCGCCGCCTCGCCCGTCACCTCCTGAGCCGCGGGCTCGGCCCACAGCGGCGCGTCGCCGTCGCGTTGCCGCGCCGCGCCGACACGCTGGTTGCGCTGTTCGCCGTCCTCGAGGCCGGCGCCACGTGCGTTCCGCTGGACCCCGACCATCCCGCCGAGCGGCTCGCCCACGTGCTCGCCGAGACCGTACCCGGTGTCGTGCTCACCGGCGGCGACGGCGCCGCACGTATCGCCGAGATCTCCTGCACCGCGGGCCTGCCCGATCCGGTGAACCTCGACGGGCTGGACCTGTCCGGCTACGACGCCGAGCCGCTGACCCGCGCCGAACGCGGCCGCCCGCTGCACGAGCTCGACGTCGCCTACGTCATCCACACCTCCGGTTCGACCGGCCGGCCCAAGGGCGTGGAGGTCCCGCACCGCGGCGCCGTCAACCTGTTCCACAGCCACCGCGAGCGCGTCTTCTCCCGTGCCCGCGCCGAGGCCGGCCGCGACCGCCTGCGGGTCGGGCATGCCTGGTCGTTCGCGTTCGACGCCTCGTGGGGCCCGCATCTGTGGCTGCTCGACGGACACGAGCTGCGCATCGTCGACGAGGCCACCCAGCGGGACCCGCACCGGCTCGCCGAACTCGCCGGCAGCGAGGGCTGGCACTTCGTCGAACTGTCGCCCGCGCAACTCGAGCAGATCGTCGAGGCCGACCTGCTGCCCGCCGGTACCGTGCCGACGCTCGGCTTCGGCGGCGACGCCGTCACCGACGCCCTGTGGCGGCGTCTGCGTGAGCGCGACGGCGCCGCGTTCAACTTCTACGGCCCCACGGAGGGCACCGTCGACGTCCTCGTCGCCGAGGTGGGGGACGCGGCGGAACCCGTGATCGGCCGGCCGGTGGCGAACCTGCGCGCCTACGTGCTCGACGCCGCGCTGAACCCGGTCCCGGAGGGCGTGGACGGCGAACTGTACGTCGCCGGCCCCGGCGTGGTGCGCGGCTACCTCGGCGCGCCCGGCGCGACCGCGGCGCGGTTCGTGGCGAACCCGTTCGGCGACAGCGAAAGCCGCATGTACCGCACCGGCGACGTGGTGCGGTGGACCGCGGACGGCCACCTCGTCTACCGCGGCCGCCGGGACGACCAGGTCAAGATCCGCGGCTTCCGCGTCGAACTCGGCGAGGTCGAGGCGGCGCTGCAGGAGCTGCCCGGCGTCGCGCGGGCCGTCGCCGTGGCGCGTCCCGACGCGACCGGCACCGCGCGGCTCGTCGCCTACCTGGTGGGCGGCGACGGTGACCCCGCGACGGCCCGCGAGCTCGTGGCGCGGTGGCTGCCGGCGCACATGGTGCCGTCGGCGTTCGTGTTCCTCGACGCGCTGCCGCTCACCTCCAACGGGAAGGTGGACCGCACGTCGCTGCCGGAACCGGACTTCGGGGCCCTCGTCGGCGGCCGCGCGGCCGCCACCGAACGCGAACGCGTGCTGTGCGCGGTGTTCGCGGACGTCCTGGGCCTCGACACCGTCGGCGTCGACGACGACTTCTTCCTCCTCGGCGGTCACTCCCTCGCGGCGGCCAAGCTGATCGCGAAGGTCCGCGACGCGCTCGGCGTGGAACTGCCGATCCGCACCGTCTTCGACCACCCGACCGTCGAGGGGCTCGCCGCGCAGTGCCCCGACGATGCCGCGGCCCTGCGGATCCCGCTGCGCCCGGTCGAACGCGGCGACCGTGCACCGCTGTCGGCGGGGCAGCAGCGGCTGTGGTTCCAGTTCCGGCTCGAGGGCCCGAGCCCGACCTACAACGTCCCGCTGACGCTGCGCCTGCGCGGCGTCCCCGATCCGGCGGCGCTGCACGAAGCGGTGCGCGCGGTGCTGGACCGGCACGAGGTCCTGCGCACCGTGCTCGAGGACCACGACGGCGTCGGCATGCAACGCGTGCTCGCCGCACCCGGCGTGCCGTTCACCGCCCGCACCGTCGCGGGGGCCGACCTGGACGCGGCGGTGGCGGCCGCGGCGCGGCACGTGTTCGACCTCGAACGCGAGATCCCGATCATGGTGATGCTTTTCGAGGGCGGATCCGCGGAGGCCGTGCTGCTGGTGCTCGTGCACCACGTCGCCGCCGACGAGTTGTCCGCCCCGATCCTGCTGCGCGAGCTCGGCGCGGCCTACGCCGCCGCGGCCGCCGGGAGTTCCTGGACGCCGGCGCCGCTGCCGGTGCAGTACGCCGACTTCGCGGTGTGGCACCGCGAGATCCTCGGCGACGGCGACGGACTCGCCGCCCGCCAGCTCGACTACTGGCGCGCCCGGCTCGACGGGATGCCGGAGGAACTCGACCTGCCCACCGACCGGCCCCGCGGCGCGACGGCCACGTTCGCGGGCGGCACGGTCGAACGGCTGGTACCGCCGCACGTGGCCGATGCGCTGCGGGCCGTCGCGCGCGGTGCGGGCGCCACGATGTTCATGCTCGTGCACACCGCCGTCGCCGTCGCCCTCGCGCGCAGCGGCGCGGGGGAGGACATCCCGATCGGCTCGCCCACCGCGGGCCGCCCCGCCGCCGAACTGGACGACCTCGTCGGGTTCTTCGTCAACATGGTGGTTCTGCGGACGGACCTGTCCGGCGATCCCACGCTCGCCGAACTGCTCGCCCGGATCCGCAGCACCGACCTCGACGCCTACGCGAACCAGGACCTGCCGTTCGACCGGCTCGTCGAGGCCCTGAACCCCTCCCGCAGCGCCGGCCGGCACCCGCTGTTCCAGGTGCTCGTGCAGCACCGCACCCCGCCGGTCGTCGACGCCTTCGCCGGCCTGGAACCGCGGGTGTCCACCGTCGACACCGGCGCCGCCCTGTTCGACCTGACCTTCGACGTGGTCGAGGACGCGGGCGTCGGCCTGCGGGTGCGGGTGGAATACGCGCGGGACCTGTTCGACGCGGCCACCGCCGACGCGCTGGCCGCCCGCGTGGTGCGCGCCTTCGCGGCGCTCGCGAGGGATCCGCGGACCCGGCTGTCCGCGCTCGACCTGCTCGCCGACGACGAGCGCGACCGTCTCTGCTCCGGCAGCCCGTACGTATGTATGGACGACGTCGAAGACGTCGGCGTGGACACCCTGGGTGAGCTGTTCACCCGCCAGGCGCGGCGCACCCCGACCGCGACCGCGCTGGTCACCGCTACCGGGACGCTCACCTTCGGGGAACTGCACGCCCGTACCAGTCGGCTCGCGCGGCACCTGATCCGCCGCGGCGTGGGACCCGAGACGGTGGTCGGGCTGATGCTGCCGCGCGGCACCGACGCGATCGTCGCGGCCCTCGCGGTGTGGCAGGCCGGCGGCGCCTACGTCCCGATCGATCCCGGGTACCCGGCCGAGCGCATCGAACACATGCTCGCCGACTCGAGGCCCGTCCTCGTCCTCGACGAGGCCGCGCTCGCCGCGGTGGACCCCACGCTCCCGGACACCCCGCTCGAGCCGGGCGAGCATCTCGGCGCAGTCTCCGGCGACGGGGCCGCCTATGTCGTCTACACCTCCGGCTCGACCGGGCTCCCCAAGGGCGTCGTGGTGCCGCACCGCGGCGTCGTGAACCTGGTCGCGACCCAGCGGCGCCGGACCGTCGGCCGCGCGGAGGACCGGCCGCTGCGGGTGCTGCTGACCTACGCGCTGTCGTTCGACTCCTCGATCGACCCGCTGCTGTCCATGCTCGCCGGGCACACCCTGTACCTGCCGGACGCCGACCTGCTCGCCGACGCCGCCGCCACCGTCGCCTACGTGCGCACCCACCGCATCGACGCCGTCGACTGCGTACCGCTGCTCATGACCGAACTGCTCGCCGCCGGCCTGTGCGAGCCCGCGGCGCCGCACCGTCCCAGCCTGCTCGCCGTCGGCGGCGAGGCCGTGTCCGCGGACCTGTGGTCGGCGCTCGGCGCGTTCGACGGGGTACGGGCGCTGAACATGTACGGCCCCACCGAATGCACGGTCGACGCCACGGTCGCCGAGATCCGCGGGGCGCGCCCGCACATCGGGGCGCCGATCGACGGCGCCCGGGTGTACGTGCTCGACGACCGTCTGCGCCTCGTCGCGGCGGGCGTGGCCGGAGAGCTGTACGTCGGCGGGCCCGGCGTAACCCGCGGCTACCTGAACCGCCCCGGGCCGAGTGCGGCCCGCTACGTGGCCGATCCGTTCGGCGCTGCGGGCGCCCGGCTCTACCGCACCGGAGATCGGGTGCGGTGGATCGACGCGGGCGGCGACCGTCCGGTGCTCGAGTACCTCGGCCGCAGCGACGATCAGGTCAAGATCCGCGGGTTCCGCATCGAGCTCGGCGAGATCGAGGCCGCGTTGTCGGCGCACCCGGCGGTCGCGGGCTGCGTGGTCGTGGCCCGGGAGGACGAGCCGGGCCGCCGCCGGCTCGTCGGCTACGTCACCGGCGCCGGAGCAGATCCGGAAGTGGTGCGGCAGCACGTGTCCCGTAGTCTGCCCGAGCACATGGTGCCGGCCGCGATCGTGGTGCTCGACGAGTTCCCGGTCACCCCCAACGGTAAGGTCGACCGGCGGGCGCTGCCCGCCCCGGTCTTCGCGCCCGCCGGGGCGTCCCGGGCCCCGGCGAACGACCTCGAGCGGCGCCTGTGCGCGGTGGTGGCGGAGGTGCTGCGCCTGGACACGATCGGACCCGACGACGACTTCTTCTCCCTCGGCGGTGATTCCATCGTCTCGATCCAGCTCGTGTCGAGAGCCCGGGCGGCGGGACTGCGCTTCGCCGCCCGCGACGTCTTCGAGCACCGCACCCCGGCGGGCCTGGCCCGCATCGTGCAGGTCGACACGGCACCGGACGAGACGGAACGCACCGCCGCCCTGGGTCTCGTCCCGGCGACCCCGATCGTGCACGACCTCCTCGACCGCGGCGGCCCCTACCGGGGATTCGCCCAGTCCCGCCTCCTGCACGCGCCCGTCGGGGTCGACCTCGGCACCCTGGTCGCGGCGGTGGGCCGGGTGCTCGCGGTGCACGACGCCTTGCGTGCCGTGTTCGATCCGGCGGCAAGGACATTCGACGTCCGTGCCGCGGACACCGTCGATCCGGCCACGCTCGTCACGCGGGTGGACGTCCGGGGACTCGACGAGCGGTCCCGCTCGACGGTGCTGTCCGAGGAGACCGACGTCGCCTGTGCCGCCCTGGATCCCGAGACCGGTGACATGATGCGGGTGGTCTTCTTCGACGCCGGCCCAGGGCGTCCGGGCCGGATCCTGGTGGTGGTGCATCATCTGGTGATCGACGGGGTCTCGTGGCGGATCCTGGTCCCGGACCTGGCCGTCGCGTGCGAGGGCACCGAACCGGCCGGCGGGGGAACGCCGCTGCGGACCTGGGCGCGGGGGCTGCTCGACCAGGTTCCGGCGCGGCGCGGCGAACTGGGGTTGTGGCGCCGCGCCCTCGAACCGGCCGGATGCGTGCGGATCGCGGGGCGGCGGGTGGATCCCGCGCGCGACACGATGGCGACGGTCTCGCGGGTGCAGGTGCAGGTCCCGGCGTCGGTGACCGAGGCGCTGCTGACGACGGTGCCGGAGCGCTTCCGCGCCGGCGTCGACGACGTGCTGCTCACCGCGCTGGCGCTGACGGTGGGCCGGGTGTGCGGCGGTGGGGCGGTCCCGGTGGACCGGGAGGGGCACGGACGCGAGGAGCAGGTGGTGCCCGGCGCCGACCTGTCCCGCACCGTCGGCTGGTTCACCAGCCTGTATCCGGTCCGCCTCGACGTCTCCGGGGTGGATCTCGCCGAGGCGTTCGCCGGCGGCGACTGCGCCGGGGTGGCGCTCAAGCTCGTCAAGGAGCAGTTGCGGGAGATCCCGGACAACGGAATCGGGTTCGGCATGCTCCGCCATCTCGATCCCGAGTCCGGGACCGAACTCGGGGCCGCACCGGCACCGGAGATCGGGTTCAACTATCTCGGCCGGCTGACCCTCGGCGAGGGGGACGGCGGACCGTGGACGGCCGCTCCGGAGGCCGGCGTGCTCGGCGGCACCACCGACGAGGCGATGCCGGTGAGCCACGCGATCGAGGTCGGCGCCGTCACCGAGGAGACGCCGGCCGGACCGGTGCTCCGCGCGACGTGGGGTTACGCCACCGGGGTCGTGCCGGCGTCCGTCGTCGCCGAGTTGGCGCACGGCTGGGTCGCGGCGCTGTGTGCGCTCGCCGACCACGCCGCGCGCGACGACGCCGGTGGCTTCACTCCCTCCGATCTGACGCTGAGCGACCTCGACCAGTCCGAAATCGACGATTTCGCACTGGAATTCGGGTGAGTGCCTCGGCGCTGGGCCCGGAGGTGCGCCGCATCATCGATGCGGACCGTCGACAGCGGAGTAACGACGTGTTCTTCGATCGGGACGGACAGGACACCGTCCTTCCTGGGGCGTCGGTACGCTCCGGACCGCGTAGGCCACGGAGCAGTGGTCGGGGTCCTACAGGGGCAGGGGACGGTTGTCTACCACGCTTTTCATGACGAGAGTGGAGCTGAGGCGCCCGACGCCGGGGAGGGTGGCGAGGGATTCGTCGTAGAGCTTCTGGAAGGCGGGCAGGTCGCGGGTGATCACCCGCAGGAGGTAGTCGGGGTCGCCGAACAGTCGTTGCGCTTGCAGGACATGGGGTATGGCGGCGACGGCCGGTTCGAATGCCTCGAGGGTGTCGCGGTCGACGGTGCGCATGGTGACGAAGACGAGCGCCTCGAACGTCAGGCCCAGGGCGCCGGCGTCGAGCTGGGCGCGGTAGCCGGTGATCGCGCCGGAGCTCTCCAGCGCGCGTAGGCGGCGGTGGCAGGGCGAGATGCTGAGTTGGACCCGATCGGCGAGTTCGGTGACGGTGAGCCGCCCGTCTTGTTGGAGCTCGGCAAGGATCTTTTTGTCGACGTTGTCCATGTGGAAGATTTTCCCCCAATTACACGGTTCTTGTGAAAACTATGGGAACGAATTCCAGGTCGATCTCCCTAATCTCTCTATCGGGAACCGCCAGGCGTCCTGGCGGTCCGAGAGTGTGAAGGATGAGTGAGGTCATGGCGGTCGGTACCGTTGCTGCGTTCTGGGCGGTGTCGTTTCTGTTCGTGCTGACGCCGGGGGCGGATTGGGCGTACGCGATCGCGGCGGGGCTGCGGCACCGCACCGTGGTGCCCGCGGTCGGTGGGATGTTGTCGGGGCATCTGGCAATGACCGCGGTGGTGGCGACCGGCGTCGCGGCGCTGGTGGCCCGTTCGCCGTTGGTGCTGACCGCGTTGACGGCGGTCGGGGCGGCGTACCTGGTGTGGCTGGGGATCGCGATGCTCGTCAAGCCCTCGGCTCTGCCGCAGGCCGGGGCGGAGCAGGCGCCGGAATCGTGGGTGCGGCAGGCGGTCAAGGGTATGGGGACCAGCGGGCTGAATCCGAAGGTGCTTCTGCTGTTCCTGGCGCTGCTGCCACAGTTCACCGACACGGACGCGCGGTGGCCCCTCGCGGTGCAGATCGTGCTGCTGGGTGTGGTGCACACGGTCAGCTGCGCGGTGGTCTACACGGGGGTGGGGACGGGGGCGCGGGTGGTGCTGCGCACCCGCCCCGCCGCGGCGCGGGTGGTGACCTGGATTTCCGGTGCCGCGATGATCGGAATCGGTGCGGTACTGCTGATCCAGCGGGTGGTCGGATAGGACTCGGCGACAGCACGCGTTCACGTGCGGTCCGGAACGGCGCGTGCGCGCGACGCCGACCATTTCCGGGGAAACGGCACCTGCAGCGTTCCCGGCGTGACCGGGATGTGTTCGGCGGCGGCATGTAGTCGATTGTTCCGCGCGACGACGGCGCCGCCGCGGATCATCGTCTCGACCAGTTCGGCGGCGAGCGCCTCGGGTGTGAGGCACAACAACCGTGCGGCGTCGGTCAGCCAGGCGCGTGCATGCAGGTAGGGCTCGACCTCGTCGGCGGGAATGCCGCCTCGAATCATCAACGCGAAGACGAAAATTCGACGTGCGCCGTACCGCACCGCGCCGTCCGGGTCGTCGACGTGACGCTGGCCGCGACGCCGTGCACTGGCCAGTGCTCCGTCGGTGTCGGCGGGAATCGGTCCGTGCGCGGGCAGCAGCACCCGTGGCCGAAGGTCGGTCAACCGGTGCAGCGATTGCAGGGCCGTGCGGGCCGCGTCAGGGCCGTCGAGGGCACTGTCGACCCAGCCGACGTCGTAGTCGGACAGCGCGTCTCCGACCACCAGTAGTCGCTCCTCGGGCTGCCACAGCGCCAGGTGGCCGGGTGTGTGGCCCGGGGTGCGGACACCTCCCAGTCGGTGTCGCCGAGCCGGAGCACCTGCCCGTCGTCGAGCGGTTCGTCGACGGTGTACGGGGCGACCGGCTGGTCGAGGTATTCGGCGAGACAGCAGCCCGGGTCGCGTCGGGCGACGGCGTCGGCGTCCGGGGCGCCGGCCGCAATACCGGCACCCCTCGCCTGCGGTAGCGCGTTGCCGCCGACGTGGTCGGCGTGCCAGTGCGTGTTCACGACCCGGGTGAGATTGTCGCTGTGCGCGTGCACCCATTCGGCTGTCTGCTGCGCATGGCCGACGAAACCGCTGTCGACGAGCGCCGCTTCCCGCCCGTCGAGCAGAAGCAGGTTGGTATCGGGAAACGGCCGCTGCCGCCAGATCACCCAGGCGGGCAACTGCTCGTCCGCGCCGCCGTCCACCCTGGTCACCATCCCGCGGGGCGGCCCTTGAGCTGTTCCCAGTACCGACGGTGGGCGCGCCGGGACGGCTCGCTCGTCATGCCGGCGGCCAGCTCCTTGCGGTCGAGCGGGTCGCACAGGTCCGCGATGTCGCGCAGGGCGGGGGCCTGCAGGGCGCGCTTGGTGTAGGCGTAGTTCTCGATGCAGTCTTCGGGGGTCAGTTCGGCGATGGCGACGGCGCGGCCGAGCAGTTCCTCCGCCGGTACCAGCTCGTGCACGATGCCCATGGCGTGCGCCTCGGCCGAGGTGAAGATCTCGCCCTGCAAACAGGTTCGCGAGGCCACCGGTTCACCCCAGGCGTAGGCCAGCATCCGCAGATATACCGCGGGCATCGGGATGCCGATCGGCACCTCGTTGATCCCGAACCGGGCCCCGTCGGGGACGGCGACCCGGCGGTCACACACGGCGGCGGTGATCAGGCCCCCGGCGAATGCGTGCCCGTTCACCGCGGCCACCGTCGGCCGTGGATAGGTGAACAACCGCATGTTCGTCGCCCGGTAGTCCTGGAACCACGACGCGACCTCTGCCTCGTCCCCGGCGAAGAGCGGAAAGTGCTCGGCGAGATCGAGTCCGGCCGAGAACCGGGTGCCGGTGCCGGTCAGCACGACCGGGGACTGTGGGTGGTCGCGTTCGAGTCGATCGAACGCCTCGTGCAGGTCTGCGAAGAAGGCGCGGTTCTGTGCGTTGACCGGATTGGTGTTCATCGTCACGACGGCGACGCGTCCGCGGCGTTCGATGGTCCAGCTCATGTCGGTTCCTCCGTATCGAAGGTGAGTGTGTCTCGTGGTGTGGGTTTCAGGCTTCGAGCCCGAGCATGTCGATGGCGTGTTCTCGCATTTCCACCTTGCGGATCTTCCCGGTCACGGTCATGGGGAACTGGTCGACGCAGTGCACGTACCGGGGGATCTTGTAGTGCGCGAGCCGGCCTCTGCAGAATTCGCGGAGCGCCGCCGCGTCCCAAGGTGCGGCACCGTCACGCAGCCGCAGCCACACCATCAGCTCCTCGCCGTACTTGGCGTCGGGCACCCCGATCACCTGGGCGTCGAGAACGTCCGGATGGGTGTAGAGGAACTCTTCGATCTCCCGCGGGTGGATGTTCTCGCCGCCGCGGATCACCATGTCCTTGATCCGCCCGGTGATGGCGACGAAGCCCGCTTCGTCCATCACCGCCAGGTCACCGGTGTGGATCCAGCCGTCGGCATCGACCGTCTCGGCGGTCTTGTCGGGCTGGTTCCAGTAGCCGAGCATCACCGAGTAGCCCCGGACGCACAGCTCCCCGGGTTGCCCGGAGGGCACGGTCTCACCGGTTGCCGGGTCGACGATCTCGAGTTCCACGTGCGGGTGGGCCCGCCCGACGGTGGAGACCCGTCGGTCCAGGGAGTCGTTCGCCCTGGTCTGGGCGGAGGCGGGGGACGTCTCGGTCATCCCGTAGGCGATGGCCATCTCGGGGGCCCATTGGGTGACCTGCTTCATCACTTCCACCGGGCACGGCGAACCGGCCATCGCCCCGGTGCGGATCGAGGACAGGTCGTAGGAGTCGAAGCCCGGGGCATCGAGCAGGCTGATGAACATCGTCGGCACCCCGTACAGGGACGTGCATCGCTCCTCGGCACACGCGCGCAGCGTCGCCACCGGGTCGAACGCCGGGGCCGGGATGACGACACACGCGCCGTGCGTGCTGGCCCCGAGGTTCCCCATGACCATGCCGAAGCAGTGGTAGAACGGCACCGGCACGCAGATCCGGTCCTGTTCGGTATAGCCGAGGAGTTCACCGACGAAGAACCCGTTGTTGAGGATGTTGCGGTGGGAGAGGGTCGCGCCCTTGGGAAAACCGGTGGTCCCCGAGGTGTACTGGATGTTGATCGGATCGTCGGGGGTCAACCCGTCCTGCACCTCGGCGAGCCGGTCCGGCGAGGCCTGAGCGCCCCGGCGCAGCAGCGCCGCCCACTCCTCGCCGCCCAGGTGGACCACCTTCTCGAGACTCCGGCACCGGGGCGAGACCTGCACGATCATCGCCGCGTAGTCCGAAGTCTTGAACGACGGGACCGCGAACATCAGCCGGATTCCCGACTGGGTGAGGACGTACTCGAGTTCGTGGGCGCGATAGGCGGGGTTGACGGTCACGAGGATCGCGCCGACCTTCGCCGTGGCGAACTGCACGATCGTCCATTCGGCGCAGTTCGGGGCCCAGATCCCGACCCGGTCACCGAGGGTGATTCCCTCCTCGAGCAGCGCTCGTGCCAGAGCGTCGACGTCGGCCCGAAGGTCGGCGTACGTCCACCGCCGCCCGGTAGGTACGTCGACCAGAGCCTCGCGGTCGGGAAACCTCGCGACGGTCCGGTCGAAGTTGTCACCGATCGTCATCTCGAGCAGTGGCTGCTCGGCCGGACCGACGGTGTGGCTCAACCTGGTGTTCATGTGTGTTCCTCCGTTCTCGAGGAGGAATATGGCCTGGGAGAGGACCGGTGCGGGACCCCCGAAGGTAGGTCCGGCGGCCCGGCACCCACCTTCGGGGGTACGACGTTGCCACGGTGTGACGGCACTCACTAGCTTCAATGGCAGATGCGTAGTTGGAGGCCCACATGATCACGTCATTCGAATCAGGTACGCCGGTCGAACGGCGCATCCTCGCGCGCTCGCTGGAGACTCTCCGCAAGCACGCCGGAATGGACATGGTGTTCGGCGGGCCGGTGCAGCACGGCGCCGTGGCGATGGAGATCACCGACCTGACCGGCGTCCGCACCCGCTCGGCGGTGAACCTGGTGGTCCGCAACGGTGAGGGACTCGGCGGAAAGGCGCTGATGCTCGCCCGCCCGGTCTCGGTGGCCGACTACTTCTCGGCCCAGGGCATCACCCACGTGTACGACCACGCCGTGCGCCCGGAGGCGATCGAAACCCTGGCCGCCTTACCGATCATCGTCGACCGGATACCTCGCATCCTCATCTACCTGGCGGCCCGTACCCACGTGCGCCTGGGCGACCGCTGGTTCGACAGCTTCACCCCACTCGTCCGGCGACTCGAGCGCGACATCGCCGTCGAGGACGAGGTAGGGCGGCGTCTCAGCTTGATGCGGACCGATATCCAGGCCGACCGGCCGGCGCTCAGCCGCGCCGACCTGCACGACATCGCTCAGGAACTGGCGGACCTGGCCGGGCAGATCGAGGACGACGTCCTGCGTGCCCGGATCGAGGCGGTCGGGAACCGGTTCGCGCCCGTGCTGACGCCGGCTGCATCGCAGGAACCACCCACTGTGCTGCGGCCCCGCGAGATCGACGTGCTCGAACACGTTGCGCGGGGTCTGAGCAACCGGGAGATCGCCGAGACCCTCGGCCTGTTGCCCAACACGGTCAAGTCCTACCTCAAGAGCGCCATGCGCAAGCTGCACGCGAGCAACCGCGTGCAGGCGATCCTCGCCGCCCGCGAGCGCGGCCTCATCCGCTGACCCCTCTCCGCCCGCAGCCCCGCACCTCCAGCGGACATTCCCTGCCCACGACGTACCCACGAAAGCAGCTACCCGGCAACACAACCCACTTTGGGGGGTGTAGCGGTCGGTGTAACGGCGCTCACACTGCTCGTCGTACCCCAGCCCCTCCGCCAGCCGGACGGGCCCACCGAGCAGGAGATCACGATGTCCCGAACCGTCGACACGGTGACGAGCCCACCGACCACCCCGATGCGCCGCGTCGCCATTGCAAGCTGCACCGGCACCACCATCGAGTTCTACGACTTCTTCATCTATGGCACCGCGGCAGCGCTGGTCTTCCCGAAGGTCTTCTTCCCCGCCCTCGGTACCGCCGCCGGCACCGTCGCCTCCTTCGCCACCTTCGCCGTCGCGTTCGTCGCCCGCCCCCTCGGAGCCGCGATCTTCGGCCACTTCGGCGACCGGATCGGCCGCAAGAAAACGCTGGTCAGCACCCTGCTGCTGATGGGTATCAGCACCGTGCTCATCGGACTGCTCCCCGGCGCCGCCACGATCGGCGTAGCCGCACCGCTCGCGCTGATCGCACTGCGGATCACGCAAGGCCTCGCCGTCGGCGGTGAATGGGCCGGGGCGACCCTGCTGGCCACCGAATACGCCCCCACCGACAAACGGGGCCTGTACGCGGTATTCCCACAGCTGGGACCGTCACTGGCCTTCGCGTTGTCCAACGGCACCTTCCTGGCGGTCAACCTCTTCGTCGGCGAGACCTCGCAGGCGTTCCTCGACTACGGCTGGCGAATCCCCTTCATCGCCAGTGCCCTCCTCGTGCTGATCGGCCTCTACGTCCGGCTCGCGGTCGAGGAAACACCGATGTTCGCCCGGCGATCCACCCAGGCCCGCCGCGCCGGCGCCGGACCCCTCCTCGGAGTCTTCAAGAATCAGCCCCGTGAGCTGCTCCTCGCCGCCGGATCCTTGGCGATGATGTTCGCGTTCTTCTACATCGGCACCGCCTACCTCACCTCGTACGCCACTGCCACCCTCGGCCTGAGCCGCACCACAGTGCTCTCCCTCGGCCTCCTCGCCGCCGCCGTCTTCTGTGCCGCGATCATCCTGTCCGCCATCCACTCCGACCGCATCGGCCGCCGAAAAATGGTGCTCGCCTCCTGTCTCGTGGCCATCCCCGGAGGACTGGTGCTCTTCCCCCTCCTCGACACCGGCTCCCCGGTCGCGTTCCTCGCCGGCCTGGCCCTCACCCTGGCCATCATGGGCGTCTCCTACGGGCCCGCGGGCGCACTGCTGCCGGAGATGTTCCACACCGAGTACCGCTACACGGGCGCCGGCATGGCCTACGCCATCGCCGGGGTCATCGGCGGCGGCACCGCTCCCATGCTGGCCGCGCACCTCACCTCCCAGTACGGCAGCGCCGCCGTCGGGTGGATGCTCGCGGGCTTCGGTCTCCTGAGTCTGTTCTGCGCACTCATGCTGCCCGAAACCCGGCACCGCGACATGGAAGAGACCGGAACCGACGAGGACAGCCGAGCGGCCCACCCCGTTCCCGAAACCGCCTGATCCGACACCACCGACACGAGAAAGGGAAAACGATGACAGACACGATCGATGCCTGGATGCAGCACCCGACCCAGCGATGGCTGGACATGCCCTTCCTGGACTCCCTGCGCCGCTGGTCGAAGGGAACCATCCCCGAGGCCGAACCGCCGGTGTTGTGGACCCTCGACCGCATGGACGAAGCGGGCGTCGAACTGGCATGTTGAGCGCCCGGTACGCCCCGGCGGGACCGCTGATCAGCAACGACAAGGTCGGCGACATCGTCGAACGTCACCCGGGTCATCGTGGGTCACATCGGCGTGCCATGGACACATGAAGCCATTTCACTGGCCACGAAGTACCCGAACGTCTACATCGACACCTCCGCATACAAGACCTCCCGCTATCCGGCGGAGATCGTCGACTACCTCCGCGGACACGGCCGGCACAAGGTGCTCTTCGGTTCCAACCACCTCGCCTGGCCGGCACCCGACTGCCTGTCCGGGTTGGACAAACTCGAGTTCGACGAGAAGACCCGTACGGCGTTCCTGCGCGAGAACGCGATTCGCGCATTCAATCTCCCGTTCTGACCGAAGCAGACATCGCTGAGCAGTCCGGTCATCCGCCAATCGGCGGTCAACCCACACCGAGGAAGCATTTGTTCACCAATATCTTCACCGAGACCTTCGGGATCGAGCACCCCATCGTGTGCGGCGGCATGACCGCCGTCGGCACCGCGGACCTGATCAGCGCGGTGGCCAACGCCGGAGGACTCGGGTTCCTCACCGCCCTGACCCAACCCACCCCTGAGGCGCTGGTCAAGGAGATCGCCCGCTGCCGCGACCTCACCGACAAGCCGTTCGGCGTCAACCTGACGATCCTCCCGACCATCCGGCCGGTGCCCTACGACGAGTACCGGGACGCCATCGTCGACAGCGGCATCACCATCGTCGAAACCGCAGGCGGCAACCCGCGACCGCACCTACCTGCGTTCAAGGCCGCCGGTGTGAAGGTGATCCACAAGGCGGTCTCGGTGAGGCACGCCCTCAAAGCCGAACAACTCGGCGTCGACGCGATCAGCATCGACGGCTTCGAGTGCGCAGGGCACCCCGGCGAGGACGACGTCCCCGGGCTCGTGCTGATCCCCGCCGCGGCCCGGGCACTGTCCATCCCGATCATCGCCAGCGGCGGAATCGCCACCGGCGCCGGTCTCGTCGCCGCCCTCGCGCTCGGCGCCTCCGCGGTGAACATGGGCACCCGTTTCATGGCGACCACCGAGGCACCCATCCACGACAACGTCAAACAGCAGATCGTCGACAACACCGAACGCGACACCGTCATCGTCTTCCGCGAGTTCCGCAACTCCGCCCGCGTCGCACGCAACTCGGTCTCCGAAGAAATCGCCACCATCTCACGCCGAACGGGTGCGACCTTCGACGACGTCGCCCACCTGGCCAGCGGTGCCCGTGGCCGCGAACAGGTGTACGGCAACGGCGACGTCGAAGGCGGACTCTGGTGGGCCAGCCAGGCCCAAGGCCTGATCCACGAGGTCGCCAGCTGTGAGGAAGTGCTCGGCTCGATACTCACCGAAGCCCGGCAGATCATCGCCGAGGAATTGCTCGGCCAGATCACCGGCTGAACCACCTTCACGATGGACCGAAGGGCGAGCGCGCCTTTCCGAAACTGCTACGAAGGCGCACGGACCGGCTACGGACCGTGCGCCTTCGTGGCCCCCTCATCCGGAGCGACGAAAGCTGTCCTCGCGTGCTGTCCCTCATGGGGCACGAGGATCGGCGCAGACAACTGTGCGCAGGACCGGGGACGTAGCGCTTGGCGCCCGCACCGAGTTCGGTTAGCCTAACCAATCAGGTCCGGGCGGGTGCCCGGCGAACAGACATGTGGGAGTAAGCGATGCGGGTTGAGGGACGGGGCCGGCTGCGCCGCGCAGCGGTGTTCGGCGCGACGGCGGTGCTGGCCGTGGGCCTGGTGGGGTGCGGCAGCGACGGTGGCTCCGGCGAGGAACCGGCCGCGGACGCCACGCGCACGTTCGAGGCGCAGAACGGGCCGATCGAGATCCCGTCCGACCCGCAGCGCATCGTCGCCTGCGGCTACGCGGTGCTACCGCTGCTCCAGGCCGACGCGAATCTCGCCGCCGCCTGCGAATGGACCCGCGAGCTCGACAACATGGACGCGGAGACCAAGGCCGCGTACGAGGCGCTGCCCAAGGTGGCGCCGGACGGGGCCGTGAGCGAACTCGACTACGAGGCCGTCGCCGCCGCCGCGCCCGACCTGATCATCATGGGCGTGCCCGCGCGCGTGCAGTCGCAGCTCGACACGGCCAAGCTCGAGGCCCTCGCTCCGGTGGTCTTCCTCGGCCTGACCAACCCCGGTGACTGGCGCGGCCTCGGTGAGCAGTACGCCGACGCCGCGAACGTGTCCGACGCCTACGGCGAGTACAAGGAGCAGTACGAGGCACGCGCCGCGGAGATCGCCGGGAAGTACCGCGGCACCCTCGGGAACCTGACCTTCGCCGGCGTCTGCAACGTGTGCGGCACCGAGCCCGGTGAGTTCTTCCGCGAGTACGCCTCGTCGTACACCACCAACCTGTTCGAGGACCTCGACCTGCAGTTCCCCGGTCAGCCCGCCAACCCCGAGGACGTGCACGGCGAGTACCTCTCCGTCGAGGAGATCGGCCGGAACCTCGGGAACGTCGACGTCATCGTCTACGGCGTCGAGGCCGACGGCTCGGTCTCGCCCGAGCTGCAGGAGCTGATGGCCTCCCCGCTGTGGCAGTCCCTGCCCGCCGTGCAGGCCGGAAATCTGGTTCCGGTCAAACATTCCCACGCCGCGACCTACGAGACCGCGCTGCTCGCACTCGATTCCATCGACGAGGCGCTCGCCGCGCTGCCCGCGAACCGGCAGCAGTAGCCCTCCCGGCACCCACGGCCCCCGCGTCCGGCGACCCGGGGGCCGTGTTCGTCGCACCTCGCACCCGTTCGTTAGGCAGATATGACCCGCACCTCCGCGCTCGAAGACATCGTTCCCCTCTCGCCGCTGCAGCAAGGCCTGCTATACCTCAGCACCGTCGCCGCGCCCGACGACACCGCCCGTGCCGCCGGAGCCGTCGAACCGGACGCCTACACCGTGCAGTCCGTGCTGCGCCTGACCGGGCGGGTGGACGAGGACACCCTGCGGACCTCCGCGCAGGCGCTGCTGGACCGGCACCCCGCCCTGCGCACGTGCTTCCGCCCCCGCAAGGACGGCCGCACCGCCGGCCTCGTCGTGCGCGGCACCGAAGCCCCCTGGCGCAGCGTCGATCTGACCGGTCTCGAGCCGGACGTCGCGGAGCGTCACCTCGCGGACCTGCTCGCCGAGGATCTACGCGACTGGTTCGACCTCACGCGGCCGCCGCTGATCCGCTGGCTGTTCGTGCGATTCGGGCCGGACGACGTGCGGCTCGTGCTCACCGCCCACCACATCGTCGTGGACGGCTGGTCCACCCCGATCCTGGTGCGCGAACTCCTCGAGATCTACGCCGCGGGCGGTGCCACCACCGGCCTGCTTCCGGTCCGGCCCTACCGCGACTACCTCGCGTGGCTCGGCAGGCAGGACCACGACGCCGCCCGCGCGTTGTGGCGCGAATCCCTCGACGGGCTCACCGAACCGAGCCTCGTCGCCCCGCCCGGCGCCACCCGGGCCACGACGCCGA
Organism: Rhodococcus sp. PSBB066; assembly: GCF_017068255.1. Classification (NCBI taxonomy): domain Bacteria; kingdom Bacillati; phylum Actinomycetota; class Actinomycetes; order Mycobacteriales; family Nocardiaceae; genus Rhodococcus; species Rhodococcus sp. PSBB066. The sequence goes on along the minus strand of NZ_CP070859.1, from coordinate 5,945,309 downwards.
CCGCCGCCGTCGCCGTCGAGGTGCCGGCCGGACTCGGCGACCGGCTCACCGGCCTGGCCCGCGACGCCGGCGTCACCCTCAACACCGTCCTGCAGACCGGGTGGGCGCTGCTGCTGTCCGGGCTGCTCGGCCGCGACGACGTCGTCTTCGGCGCCACCGTCTCCGGGCGACCGCCGGAACTGGCCGGCGTCGAATCCATGGTCGGGTTGTTCATCAACACCGTGCCCGTGCGGGTGCGCCTGGATCCCCGCGCCACCGTCACCGAGCTGCTGCGGCGCGTGCAGCTGGCGCAGTCCCGCACCGTCGACCACCAGTACCTCGGCCTCGCCGAGGTACAGCGCGACGTGGGACTGGGGGAGCTGTTCGACACCCTCACCGTCTTCGAGAGCTATCCCGTGGACCGCGACGCGCTCGACCGTGCCCAGCGCGCCGGCGGGGTCACGATCGCCGCCGTCGAGGGCCGCGACGCCACCAACTATCCGCTCGTGCTCACCGCGGGCGTCGCCGACACCCTCGTCATGACCCTCGACTACCGGCCCGGCCTGTTCACCGCGGACGACGCCGCCGCCCTCGCCGGCCGCCTCGTCCACATCCTCGGTGCCCTCGCCGCCGCGCCGGACCGCCCGGCCGCCGCGCTGGACCTGCTCACCGGCACCGAACGCGGTCGCGTCCTCGGCACGTGGTCCGTCGCGCCGGCCGCGCCCTCGGACGGCACCGTCGCGGCGCTGCCCGCCTCGGCGGGTCCGGACACCCTCGCGGTGGTGTGCGGCGCCGAAGAGCGCACCTTCGCGGAGCTCGGGGCGAACTCGGCGCGGCTCGCGCGCCTGCTGATCGGGTTCGGTGTCGGACCCGACGTGCTCGTGGGCCTGGCTCTGCCACGCTCCGCCGCCACCGTGGAGGCCGTCCTCGCGGTGCTCGCCGCCGGGGGTGCCTACCTGCCGCTCGATCCGTCGTACCCGGCGGAGCGGTTGGCGCACATGGTCGCCGACGCCCGCCCCGGTGTCGTGCTCACCACCCGTGCCGTCGCCGACGAACTCGGAGCGACCCTCACCGGCAGCGGCGCGCGCCTCGTCGTGCTCGACGACCCGGACCTGCGCGCCCGGCTCGCCGCGCTGCCCGCCGCCGCGGTGGCCGACGCCGATCGTCTCCGCCCGCTCCGCCCCGGTCACGCCGCGTACGTCGTCTACACCTCCGGCTCCACCGGCCTCCCCAAGGGTGTCACCGTCACCCACGCCAATCTCACCGATCTCGTTGCCGCGCAGCGAGAGACGATCATGCGGTCGGCGTCCGGCACGTGGCGGGTGCTGCTGACCTACCCGTTCGCCTTCGACTCGGCCGTCGCCGCCCTGACCTGGCTGCTGTCCGGGCACACCCTGCACGTGCTGCCCGACGAGCACCGCACCGACACCGCGTTCGTCGTCGACTACGTGCGGACCCACCGCATCGATCATGTCGACTGCGTGCCCGTGCTGATGAGCGGACTGCTCGACGCCGGTCTGCTCGACGGTGACCGCCCCCGGCCCGCCAAGGTGACCGTCGGCGGCGAGGCAGTCGGATCGGCGCTGTGGCGGCGCCTCGGCGCCGCGGACGGCGTCGAGGCCTACAACTGCTACGGCCCCACCGAATGCACGGTCGACGCAACCTGCTCCCGTATCGCGGGAGACACCGTGACCATCGGCGGACCGACCCCCGGCACCCGGCTGTACGTGCTGGACCGGTGGCTGCGACCGGCACCGCCCGGCGTGGCCGGGGAACTGTACGTCGCCGGCGGGGGTGTCGCCCGCGGTTACCTGGGACAACCCGGCCGGACGGGGGAGCGGTTCGTCGCCGACCCGTTCACCGGCCGGGGCGAGCGGATGTACCGCACCGGCGACGTCGTGCGATGGTTGCCGGACCCGGTCGACACCGAACGCGGTGCCCTCGAATACGTGGGCCGCGACGACGACCAGGTCAAGATCCGCGGGTTCCGCGTCGAACTCGGCGAGATCGAGGCCGCGCTGGGTGCCGTGCCGGGGGTGCGTGCCGCCGTCGTCGTCGCGCACACCGACGCCCGCGACGTGCGCCGCCTGGTCGGCTACGTCACCGGAACGGCCGAGCCCGTGACCGTCCGCACCGCCGTCGCCGCCCACCTGCCCGAGTACCTGGTGCCCGCCGCGATCCTGCGGGTCCCGGAACTGCCGACCACCGCGAACGGCAAGGTGGACCGGAAGGCCCTGCCGGAGCCGGACTTCGGGGCGCTCGCCGGATCCGGTGCGCCACGCACCGCGACGGAGTCGGCGCTGTGCTCCGCGTTCGCGGAGGTCCTCGGCCTCGACCGCGTCGGCGTCGACGACGACTTCTTCACCCTCGGCGGCGATTCCATCGTCTCGATTCAACTGGTGTCCCGCGCTCGCGCCGCCGACGTCCGGATCACCGCGCGCCAGGTGTTCGAACTGCGCACCGTCGCCGCGCTCGCCGCGGCCTGCGAGTCCGACACCGGTGACGAGCAGCCGGCGCGGCCCGCCGGCGCGGCCACCGGCCCGGTGCCGCTCACCCCGATCGTGCGCGAAACCCTCGACCACGGAGGGGATCTGCGGCGCTTCGCGCAAGCCCGCCTGCTGATCGCTCCGCCCGGGCTCACCGAGGCGCACCTCGTCGCGGCCGTCGACGCACTGCTGCGCACCCATCCCATGCTCCGCTCGCGCCTGACCGTCGCCGGAGGCGACGCGGACTGGGTGGTGCCCGAGGGTATTCCGGACGCGGCGACGGCGGTGCGCCGGGTCTACGCGGCAGGTCTCGACGACGCGCGGTGGCGCGCCCTGTTCGAGGCCGAACGCGACCGCGCGCTGGCTGACCTCGACCCCGCGGCCGGGCAGATGATCCGCGTGGTGCTCCTCGACGCCGGCCCCGACGTGGCGGGCCGCGTGTTCGTCGCCGTGCACCACCTCGTCGTCGACGGTGTGTCGTGGCGGATTCTCGTGCCCGACCTCGCGGCCGCCGTCGATCGGGTGCGCCGCGGCGCCGCGCCGGACCTCGAGCCGGCCGGCACCTCCTTCCGGGACTGGGCGCTCGGGCTCACCGAAGCCGCCACGTCCGATCGCATTGCGCAGTCTCTGCCGCGCTGGCAGGAGATCGCCGAGACCACCGAACCGCCGCTGGGCGCCCGCCCGCTGGATCCGGCGCGCGACACCGTCGCCACCGCGCGGTCGCGCGAGGTGCGGGTACCCGTGGCGGTCACCGAGCAGATCCTCACCACCGTGCCCGCCGCGTACCGGGCGGGCGTCGCGGATGTGCTGCTCACCGCCCTCGCGCTGGCCGTGACGTCGGTGCGCGGCGGCGACGTGCTGCGCGTGCACCTCGAGGGCCACGGCCGCGCCGAGCACGCCGTGCCCGGCGCCGACCTCACCCGCACCGTCGGCTGGTTCACCACCCTGTACCCCGCCGTGCTCGACGTGTCCGGCATCGACCCGCACGAGGCCCTCGCCGGTACCGCGGCAGCCGGAACCGCTCTGGCCCAGGTCAAGGAGTCGCTGCGGGCCCTGCCCGACGACGGCCTCGGATTCGGGCTGCTGCGCCGGCTCGCTCCCGAAGGAACGCGGCACTTCCCGGGGTACCGGGCCCCCGACGTGATGTTCAACTACCTCGGCCGGATGACGCTCGGGGAGAACACAGGTCAGGCGTGGTCCGCCGCGCCGGAGGCGGGTGCCCTCGGCGGCGCCGTCGATCCCGGCACACCCCTCGACCACGTCCTCGACGTCAACGCCGTCACCGAGGACGGCCCCCGCGGCCCCGAGATCGTCTGCGAATTCACGGCGGCGGGCGTCCTCGACGAGGAGACCGTCGCCCTCGTCGCCGGCCGGTGGGTGGAGGCGCTCGCCGCGCTGGCCCGGCACGCCGGCACCCCCGGCGCCGGCGGACCCACCCCGTCGGACCTGACCTACCGGGGGCTGGCGCTGCCCGAACTCGCCTCGCTCACCACCGAACTCGGCCCGATCGACGACGTCGTACCGCTCACGCCGCTGCAGCGCGGCATGTTCTTCCTCGCCGGTCTCGACGACGGCACCGGCACCGACGTGTACTCGATGCAGACCGTCCTCGATCTGCGCGGCGACCTCGACCGGGACACGTTGCGGCGCAGCGTCGTCGCGCTGCTGGACCGGCACGCGACCCTGCGCACCGGATTCCGCACGACCGCAGCCGGTGACCCCGTCGGCGTCGTTCTCCGGGACCCCGGCCTGCGGTGGACGGACGTCGACCTCACACACGACCCCACCCCCGTGACCGAATGTCACACCGCTTCGGTCAGATCGACGCGATGTGACATTCGGCCCTTCGAGGAGCGCAGCGACGACCTCGTCGCCGCCGACCGCGCCACCCGGTTCGACGTCGCGGCCGCGCCGCTGGTGCGGTTCACCCTCGTGCGCCTCGCACCGGACCGGCACCGGCTGATCTTCGCCGCCCACCACCTGCTGCTCGACGGCTGGTCGTCGCCGCTGCTGATGCAGGAACTGTTCACCCTCTACGGCGCGGGCGCCGACCCGGCGTCGCTGCCCGGGGTCCGCCCGTTCACCGACTACCTTGCGTGGCTGGGCGACCGCGACACCGACGAGGGCTTGCGCCGCTGGACCGAGGCGCTCACCGGCGTCGAGGAACCCACGCTGCTTGCCCCGGCCGGCTCGTCGCTCGACGCCACGCTGCCCGCCGAACTCTCGGTGCCGGTGCCGGCCGGTCTGGCCGCGCGGCTGCAGCGCCGCTGCCGCGACCTCGGCGTCACCGTGAACACCGCGGTGCAGACCGCGTGGGCGGTTCTCCTCGGCGCCCGGCTCGACCGCACCGACGTGACCTTCGGCGCCGTCGTGTCCGGCCGCGTCCCGGACGTTCCCGGCGTCGAGACGATGATCGGCCTGTTCATCAACACCGTGCCCGTGCGCGTCGCGCTGCGCCCCGGCGAGCCCGCCGCCGAACTGCTCCGGCGCGTCCAGGACGAGCAGAACCGGCTCCTGGAGCACCAGTACGTCGGCCTCGCCGACATCCAGCGCGCCGTCGGCCTCGGCGAACTGTTCGACACCCTCATCGTGTTCGAGAGCTACCCGATCGACACCGACGCCCTCGCCCGCGCGCAGCGCTCCGGTGGTCTCGATGTCACTGACGTCCGCGGTCACGACGCCACCAACTTCCCGCTGGTGCTCGTCGCCGCACTCGACGACGAGCTCGCCCTCACCCTCGAGTACCAGCAGGCGTTGTTCACCGCCGCCGACGCCGGCGCACTCGGCCGGCAGCTCGTGGGCCTCCTCGACCAGCTCGCCGGGGAACAGTCGCTGCGCGTCGCCCAGCTCGACGTCCTCGGTCCGGCCGAGCGAGGGCGGCTGCCCGAACTCTCGTCGACCGCTCCGGCACCGTCGAACGGGCACCGCACCGTGGCCGACCTGCTCGCGGCGCAGATCGCCCGCACCCCGGACGCGGCGGCCGTCGTGTGCGGCGCCGTGCGGCTCACCTTCGCCCAGCTCGGCGCCGCGTCGGCACGTCTGGCACGACGGCTGATCGACGAGGGCGTCGGACCCGAGACGCTCGTGGGCCTGGCCCTGCCGCGCTCGGCGGACATGATGGTCGCGCTCTGCGCCGTGCACGCCGCCGGCGGCGCCTACGTGCCGATGGACCCGGCGTACCCCGCGGAACGCCTCGCGCACATGGTCGGCGACGCGCGGCCGCGGGTCGTGGTCACGAACGGTGCCGTGGCGCAGACGCTGCGACCGGTGCTCGGTGGGGTGCCGGTGCTCGACCTCGACGACGAGACGGTCCGTGCCGGCGTCGGGGCCCGCCCGGCCGCACCCGTCGCCGACCACGAGCGCACCGCACCGCTCCGACCGGAGCACCCCGTGTACGTCATCTACACGTCCGGCTCCACCGGGTTGCCGAAGGGCGTGGCGATCACCCACGCGAACCTGCTCAACCTGTTCGACAGCCACCGCGCCGACCTGTACGTGCCCACCGTGGCGGGGGCGGGCCGGACGAGCGTGGGCGTCGGGCACGCCTGGTCGTTCGGGTTCGACGCCTCGTGGCAGCCGATGCTGTGGCTGCTCGACGGCCACGCCGTGCACGTGTTCGACGAGGACACCCTGCGCGATCCCGAGGCGATGGTCGCGTACGTCGCCGAACACGAACTCGACTTCCTCGAGGTCACCCCGTCGTTCCTCGACCGCATGGTCGCCGCCGGGCTGTTCGACGGCGGACACCGGCCCGCCACGGTCGGGTTCGGGGGCGAGGCCGTCAACCCGGCGCTGTGGCGGCGGTTGCGGGAGCTGACCGACGGACGTGCGTTCAATCTCTACGGGCCCACCGAGTGCACCGTCGACTCGCTCGTCGGACAGGTCACCGACGCCGACACCCCGTGCCTGGGCCGGGCCGTGCACGGCGCCGCCGCCTACGTCCTCGACCGGATGCTGCGCCCCGTGCCGGTCGGCGTCGCGGGTGAGCTGTACGTCGCCGGATCCGGCGTGGCCCGCGGCTACCTCGGCCGCCCCGACCTGACCGGCACCCGCTTCCTGCCCGACCCGTTCGGTCCGCCGGGAACCCGCATGTACCGCACCGGCGACGTCGTGCGCCGGGCCCCGGCCGGCGACGGCCGTGTCACCCTCGAATTCCTCGGCCGCGGCGACGACCAGGTCAAGATCCGCGGCTTCCGGGTCGAGCTCGGCGAGGTCGAGGCGGCCCTGACCGCGGTGCGCGGGGTGCGCGACGCCGTCGCCGTCGCCCACACCGACGAACGCGGCGTGCGCCGGCTCGTCGGCTACGTCGTGCCCGACGGCGACGTGGACCCGGCCGTCGTGCGGGCCGTGCTCGCCGAGCGGCTCCCGGACTACATGGTGCCGGCCGCGGTGCTCGTGCTGGCCGCATTCCCCGTCACCGCCAACGGCAAGGTGGATCGGAAGGCGCTGCCGGAGCCGGACTTCGGGGCACTCGTCGGCTCGGGTGCGCCGCGCACCGAGCGGGAGGCGGTGCTGGCGGAGGTGGCCGCCGAGGTGCTCGGCCTCGACCGGGTGGGCATCGACGACGACTTCTTCGCACTCGGCGGTGACTCGATCGTCTCGATCCAGTTCGTCTCCCGCGCCCGGGCCGCCGGGCTCCGGCTCACGGCCCGGCAGGTGTTCGAGCTGCGCACCGTCGCGGCCCTGGCCGCGGTCGACGAGACGGACACGGCCCCGGCGGCGGTGCCCGCGGTCGCCGCGACGGGCGACGTGCCGATCACCCCGATCGTGTGGGAGGCCCTCGCGTGGGGCGGCGACCTCGCGCGGTTCTCGCAGGCGCGGTTGCTCGTCGCGCCCGTCGGCCTCACCGTGGACACGCTCGGGAAGGCCATCGCGGCGCTGCTCGACACCCATCCGATGCTGCGGTCCCGGTTCGCCGTCGCCGGGGGCCGACCCCGCTGGACCGTCCCCGAGACCGCACCGGGCATCGAGACCCTGGTGCGCCGCGTCGAGGTCGGTGAGGTCGACGACGAGCAGTGGGCGGATCGGTTCGCTGCCGAACGCGAAATCGACTACAGGGCACTCGATCCGGAATCCGGAGTGATGGTGCAGGCGATCTTGTTCGACTTCGGGCCGCACCGCCCCGGCCGCGTGTTCGTCGCCGTGCACCACCTGGTGATCGACGGTGTGTCGTGGCGCATCCTCGTGCCCGACCTCGCCGACGCCGTCGAACAGGCCGGACGCGGCGAGACCGTCGCGCTGACGTCACCCGGCACGTCCTTCCGGGCGTGGGCGACCGGCCTCGCCGAGGCCGCGCGCTCCGAGCGGATCAGGGCCTCGCTGCCCGCCTGGCAACCCGCGGTCGACGCGGTCGAACCACCCCTCGGCGTCCGGGCCCTCGACCCGGCACGCGACACGGTCTCGGCGCTGCGCTCGACGCACGTGCGGGTTCCCGTGCCGGTCACCGAGGACGTCCTCGCCTCCGGGGCCGTGAACGACGCGCTGCTCGCGGCGCTCGCCGTGGCGGTCGCCTCGGTCCGCGGCGGCGACGTCGTGCGCGTCGAACTCGAGGGTCACGGCCGCGAGGAACAGGTCGTGCCCGGAGCCGACGTCGCGCGCACCGTCGGGTGGTTCACGTCGATGTTCCCGGTCGCGCTGAACCTGGCCGGTATCGACCCCGAGGACGCCCTGACCGGCGCGGCCGCCGCGCGCGAGGCCCGCGCGCGAGTCGCGCACGCGCTGAACGCCGTGCCCGACAACGGCATCGGCTTCGGACTACTGCACCGCCTCGCGCCCGACCACGTCTTCGACCGCTATCGGCGGCCCCAGGTGGTGTTCAACTACCTCGGCCGGATGACGCTCGGCGAGGACACCGGCGCCCCGTGGTCGGGCGCACCCGAGGCCGTCGCGCTCGGCGGTTCCGTCGACCCGGCCACGCCGCTCGACCACGTCCTGCACGTCGACGCCGTCGTCGAGGACACCCCGGAGGGGCCCGTGCTCGACTGCGAATTCGCTGCGCCCGACGAGGTGCTCGACGAGCACACCGTCGCCGTCGTGGCCCGGCGCTGGGTCCAGGCCCTCACCGCGGCCGCCCGCATCCCCGCACCCGTTGCAACCGAGAAGGAGTGACCTCATGTCAGCACAGTCCGGCATCCTGGACCGCGAGACGATCCGCACCGATATCGCACGGCTCCTCGAGATCGAGGCCGACGAACTCGACCCCGCGCTCAGCCTCGTCGACCAGGGCCTCGACTCGGTGCGTCTGATGGCGCTCGTGGAGCAGTGGCGCGGCGCCGGCGCGGATGTCGACTTCGTCTCGCTGGCCACCGAACCGCGGCTCGAGGCGTGGTACGACCTGCTCGCCCCGCGGTGACCCGGCCGTGGCCCTGATCGACAAGCTGGTCCTCGACGTCGACCCCCTGCGCACCAGCCGCGAATTCCGCTACATCTTCACCGCCCGGGTCGTGTCGCTGTTCGGCCTCGGCTTCCTCGTCGTCGCCGTGCCGCTGCAGGTGTACCGGCTCACCGGGTCCACCGCGCAGGTCGCCGCCGTGTCGGCGGTGCTCGGCGTGACCACGTTCGCCGCCACGTTCGTCGGCGGGGTGCTCGCCGACCGCTACGATCGCCGGCGCGTCATCGCCGTCGCCCGGGGCACCGCGGGCGTGGCGTTCGCGGTGCTCGCACTCAACGCGTTTCTGCCCGACCCGAAGATGTGGGTCGTCTATGTGGCGGCCGTGATCGACGGCGCGTGCGGCGGCATCTCCGCGACCGCCCTCATGGCCGTCACCCCCAGCCTGCTGCCGCGGGAGAAGATGGCGGCGGCCGGTGCGCTCATGGCCCTCACCGGCGACCTGGGCGCGATGGTCGGACCCGCACTCGGCGGGGTCGTCATCGCCGCCGGCGGAGTCGGGGTGGCCTACGCTCTCGCGGCATTCACCACCGCCGTGACCACGTTCTGCATCACCCGGCTGCCGTCCCTGCCGCCGACGCACGTCGCCGACGAGTCGCCGCTGCGCTCGGTGCTCAGCGGCTTCCGCTACGCGTCGGGGAACCGTGTCATCGGCGGCGTGCTCGTCTGCGGATTCGTGACGATGCTGCTCGCCGGCTGGTCGGTGCTCGTCCCCGAGTACGCCACCGAGGTGCTCGGCGCGGGACCGTCGGTGGTGGGGCTGCTCTACACCGCCCCGGCCGTCGGCGCGGTGATCGGCTCGCTCACCAGCGGCTGGACCGGCCACCTCCGCCGATCCGGGCAGGTGGTCTTCCTGCTCATGGCCGTCTCCGCCGCTGGGCTCGTCGGGGCGGGCCTCACCGCGACCGTCGCGGTGGCGCTGCTGGGCCTGGCCGCGCACGGCTTCGGCGACGCGCTCACCGACATCGTCCGGTACGCGACGGTCCAGAAACACACCCCCGACGAGTACCGGGGGCGCATCGCCGCGGTGTGGGCGGCGCAGGTCACCGCCGGTGCCTCCGTCGGCGCGGTGGTCGCGGGCGCAGTGGCGGCGCTGGTGCCGATCTCGGCGGCGCTGCCCGCGTACGGTGCCGTCGGGCTGGTGATCACCGCGCTGCTGTGGGCCACCTTGCGCACGCTGCGCCGGCTCGACGAGGGGACCTCGCTCGAGCGCGTCGCCTGAGCCCGTCCTGCCGAACGCCGCTGCGCCGGCACCCGTGTGCGGGTGCCGGCGCGGGCCGGTTCCGCTCGGTCGAACACGATCACGCCGCGGATGTTCTTGCCGGCGTGCATGTCCTCGTATGCCTCGGCGACCTGGTCGAGGGTGTAGCGGGTGGTGATCAGCGCGCATACCCCCGAGATCGTGAGCTACGCGGTCCGAAGGCTCGCACCGGCGTGAGACCCGCCTCGTCGTACCGCTGTTTCCGGACTCCGGCGAGGGGAATCCCGACGGCATGTCCACCAACGAACCGTTCGTGCCGTTCGAGCGCACGCCCGGAGAAGAGATCGATGCTGCGCACCCCTCTGCACGCTGGATGACGAGTGACGCAGCGCAGGCCCGGGACTACGACACCTGGTTCGCCAGCCCGTGGGGCGCCCACGCCTGGGCCGTGGAGCGTGGCGCGATCGATGTGGCCCTGCCGGAGGTGGCAGGCCGCACCGTGGTCGAGATCGGCTGCGGGACCGGACGGCTCGTGTGCCATCTTGTTCACCGTGGTGCCCGTGTGCTCGGTGTGGACCTGTCGGCGGGCATGCTGGCCGTCGCGGCCGGCCGGGCACCCGGCCGGGTCGTGCGCGCCGACGCCGCCCGCCTGCCGGTGCCGGACGCTGCGGCCGACGCGGCCGTCACCGTCGCGACCCTCGAGTTCACCGACGCCGCGGCGGTGCTCACCGAGATGGCTCGCATCACTCGTCCGGGCGGGCGCATCGTCGCACTCACCCTGAACCCGACCAGCCCTTGGGGGTGGCTCGATCGGCCCACCCGCCGAGCGCCGTACTCGGACGGACGCTTTGTCACGCGGCGAGAGCTGCGCCGTCTGGGCGCTCGACACGGCCGAGCCCGGGTGCAGGGCCGGTTGTTCACCGCGGCGCATCCGCGGTTCGGGCACCGGCTCGAGCCGCCGGCGGCCCTGATCGGCCGGATCGTCCCGCAGTTCGGTGCCGTCCAGGTGCTGGTCGTCGACCGGATGCGATGAGAGGTGAGTCGCCGTCGCGACGAACATATTTCTGCAACTGGGGGGTTGCAGCCGAGGAAGAAAGGTGCAACCCTGGAGTTGCACAACCCCTACCCGAACTGGAGGCGATCATGGCCCCGCTCGACATCACCCGCACCATCGACATCGCGGCACCGGCCACCAAGGTGTGGTCCGCCCTGACCGAACCCGCACTGATCGCGCAATGGTTCGGCGACAGAATCGAATTCGACGCATCGCCCGGCGGTACCGGCACGTTCGGCTGGACGGGCCACGACGCCGGACCCTTCCGGGTGCTGGTCGAACACGTGGACGAGCCGAAGACACTGATCTACCGCTGGGCACGCGACGCGAATGTGGACCCGGTACCGGGCAACTCCACGGTCGTGCGGTTCGACCTGGCCGAGATCGACGGCGGCACCCGGTTGACGATGGTGGAGACCGGCTTCGAGGAACTCGTCGACCCGCAGTCGGCCCACGACGGCAATGTCGACGGCTGGCGTGCCGAACTCGGCGATCTGGTGGAGTTCCTGGAATCCCGGTGAACGATGTGCCGAAGGGCGTTCCAGCGGTGCTCGCGGTACTGGCCGACGAGACCCGCTGGAACATCCTCACCGCGATCGGCGCCGAGGACCTGTCCGCCAGTGCGCTCGCGGGGCGGCTGCCGGTCAGTCGTCAGGCGATCGCCAAGCACCTGACCGTGCTGGCCGACGCCGGGCTCGTGGAGTCGGTTCGGGTCGGACGGGAGATCCGCTACCGGGCGGTCGGTGCCCGGCTCGGCGAACTGGCCGGCGAGCTGGAATCGATCGGACGGCAGTGGGACCGCCGGCTCGAAGCGATCAAGCGCATCGCCGAACGTCCCTAGCTGCACGGGCGGCCGGAGCGCGGCGAGGCCCGAGCGGCGACGCGCTCGGCGAGGAGGGTGGAGCGCCGTCCCGAGGGGTTGTCCATCGACACCCTCGGGGTGGTGGTGCCGGTCGCCGCCGGCACCGACCCTGTAGTGGTCCGAGGAGAGATTCGCCTCTCCGATCGAGTACCACTGGAGGGCAGGTCGATTCATGGCGGCGAGTGGAGAGCGCAGGACCCGGGACCGGGTCCTGCGGTTCGTGACCGCAACGGGAGCGGCGACGGCACTGATCGTGGGCGGGTTCACGTCTCCGGTCGGCGCGGCCGGCTTCGCCTCGGCGGCGGGGGAGATCCCGCCGGGCCTCGAGCCCTTCTACACCCAGCAGCTCCAGTGGGGCTCGTGCGACGGCTACAGCACCGACGGATCGGACCTGGCCGGGGCCGGGCTCGAGTGCGCGCGGGTGACCGTGCCGATCGATTACGAGAACCCCCAGGGCGATACCGCGCAGATCGCCCTGTCCCGATCACGGTCGACGGGGGAGAAGGTCGGGTCGCTGCTCGTCAACCCGGGTGGACCGGGAGCGTCCGGCCTCGGGATGGCCGTCGTCGGCGCCGGCACCGAGCTCGCCGAGCGGTTCGACGTCGTCGGATTCGACCCGCGCGGCATCGGTGCGTCGACACCGCAGATCGACTGCCTGACGCCCGAGGAGACCGACGCGTGGCGGCAGGACCCCGCGGTGGACATGACCCCCGAGGGGATCGCCCGGGCGGAGCAGAACCGCCGGGAGTACGCGGCGCGCTGCGCCGAACGCACGGGCACCGACGTGCTGGCGCACGTGGGCACCCGCGACGTGGTGCGGGACATGGACGTCATCCGGGCCGTTCTCGGCGACCCGAAGCTGAACTACCTCGGCTACTCCTACGGAACCCGGCTCGGTTCGGCCTACGCGGAGGCGTTTCCCGGCAACGTGCGGGCGATGGTGCTCGACGGGGCGCTCGATCCTCAGCAGGACCCGGTCGAGGAAGCGGTGCGGCAGGCCGCCGGTTTCCAGCAGGCCTTCGACGCATTCGCCACGGAGTGCGCGACCCGCGAGGACTGCCCCCTCGGCTCCGATCCCGCGGTCGCAGTCGAGCGGTTCCGCTCGCTGGTCGATCCCCTGATCGATCGGCCGGCCGCGACGGAGGATCCGCGGGGGCTGAGCTACGCGAACGCGATCAGCGGCGTCATCGCGACCCTGTACTCGCCGGAGGGCTGGGAATACCTGCGGGACGGGCTCGCCGAACTGGTGCAGGGCCGGGGCGACACACTGCTGGTGCTGTCCGACATGTACGAGGGCCGGTTCGCCGACGGTTCGTACTCGAACTCTGCCGAGGCGATGGCGGCGGTGCGGTGCGTCGACGACGCCGCCGTGACCGACCCCGCCGTGGCCGGTGAACTCGACACCCGGTCCCGGCAGGCGGCCCCGTTCCTCGACGACGGCCGCGGCACCGGCAACGCGCCGCTCGGTGCGTGCGCCTTCTGGCCCGTGCCGCCGACGGGAGATCGGCACGCCGTGGAGGTCGACGGTCTGCCCCCGATCGTCGTGGTCTCCACCACCGAGGATCCGGCGACGCCGTATCAGGCGGGTGTGGACCTGGCGAAGCAACTGGACGCGGTGCTCGTCACGTACCGCGGAACCCAGCACGGCGTGGTGCTGAGCGGCCAGTGGTGCGTCGACCTGCCCGTCGCGCGTTACCTCGTCGATCTGGCTGTGCCGGAGGGGGATACGACATGCTGAGCCGGACCGGAGCCGATCCGTCGTGACAGACGTTCGGGGCGCCCGCGGTGGTCACCGCGGGCGCCCCGCGAATTCGGAGCCGAACGGCAGGGTTTCCCAAGGCTGCTGCCAGCTGCGCGGGTCAGTGTGGAGTCGTCCAACGGGCGGGGAACCACCTCGCCCCCGACGAGAGGACTGCGAAGTCGTGAAGGTTCTGAACACGAAGCTGGGCAAGGTCGCGGCGACGGGGACGATCGCGTTGGCCGCAGTGGGCGCCGGCGCCGGCGTCGCGAGCGCCGCACCCGGTTCGTCCCCGGTTCAGCAGCAGCCGGCGCCGCAGCACCAGCCGGCCCCGCAGCATCAGCAGCCCGGGCCGCAGGGGCACGGGTTCTGGCTGTTCGACCAGTCGGTGCCGCTGCCGTGGTGACGACTGCGCCCGTCCATCCCGGCTGAGGGTGCGCGGCGACCGTGCCGCTCCGGCGCGGTCGCCGCGTGCCGCCCTCACGCTCGTCACCGCGGCTCCGGGTCGGCGCCGGGCCGCACCCTCGGCCGACCTGGCAGACTCGATCGGGAAGGCGATGAGGAGACAGACGGTGACGGAAACGGTGGACGGCGCTGACGACGTGCAGCTGAGGCAACCACGAGTCGAGCCGGCGCAGCTCAACCTGGACCCGCCGCAGATCGCGCTCCAACGGGAGTTCCGCCGCGTCCTGATGGTCTACAAGTTCGGTATCGACGAGATGATGACCAAGATCAACATCCTCCGGGAGGAGTTCGGCTTCACCCACGACCACAACCCGATCGAGCACGTCAAGTCGCGGCTGAAGACACCGGAGTCGGTCGTCGAGAAGGCCGTCCGCAAGGACCTGCCGCTCACCCTCGACGCGATCCGCGAGAACATCTACGACATCGCCGGCATCCGCATCACCTGCAGTTTCATCTCCGACGTCTACCGGATCTTCGACTTGATCACCGGGCAGCGCGACGTCCGGGTCGTCCAGGTCAAGGACTACATCGCGCATCCGAAGCCCAACGGGTACCGGAGCCTGCACGCGATCGTCGAGGTCCCCGTGTTCATGTCCGACCGGGTGCAGCCGGTGTTCGTCGAACTGCAGATCCGCACGGTCGCGATGGACTTCTGGGCCAGTCTCGAACACAAGATCTTCTACAAGTACGACAAGGCGGTGCCCGTCGGACTGCTCGACGAACTCCGGGCAGCGGCCGCGACCGCCCGCGATCTCGACGTCCGGATGGAGGCCCTGCACGACCAGGTGCACGGGCCCGACTCGTCGCCCTGACCTCCTGCGGGGCGAGCGAATGTATCGCTCGCTACCGCTGAGGAGATGGACGATACATTCGCTCGGCCCGGGGCGGCCCGGGGCGGCCCGGGGCGGCCCCGAGGCGGCCCAAGGCGCGCGTCGCTCGGCCCGGCTCAGGCGTCGTGCTCGGTGAAGTCCCGGTCGTGATCCGTGGTACGGCCGTACCCGGTCTCGGTCATGCCGTGCCGCCAGTAGCCGATGACGAGGGTGGACCTGCGGTCGAAGCCCGCCTCGTTCCGCAGATACCTGCGCATCCGCAGCACAGTCGCGGATTCGGCCGAGACCCACGCGAACCGCTTCAATTCGCCGTCGGGGATCGGCACGGCGGTCGCCGCGTCGGCCAGGTGTGTGGTGGTGCCCGCGGGCGCCCCGTCGCGGTGCACCCAGCGGATCTCGATGTCGGCGGGGGAGCGCAGATCCTGCCGTTCACCCTCGTCGGCGACCTCGACGACGGCGGTGCCGCGGGCGCCCTCGGGTAGGCGTTCGAGCATGCGGCCGATCGCCGGCAGCGCCGTCTCGTCGCCGACGATCAGATACCAGTCGGCCGGGGGCGCGACGATCCCGCCGCCGCCGGCCGCCGCGATGCGGTCACCCGGACGGGCCCGCTCGGCCCAGGCGCTGGCCAGCCCTTCGTCGCCGTGCCGGACGAAGTCGATGTCCATCTCGGAGGCCGCGGGATCGAGCCGCCGCACGGTGTAGGTGCGGACCTGTGCCTTGAGCGTGGGGTCGGGCCACTCGAGGCGACGGCCGCCGGTGTTGACCGGCAGGTCGAGGTCGCCGTTCTCCCGCGGGAAGATCAGTTTGATGTTGGGCACGCGGGTCGGGTCGCTCGCGTAGACCTCGACCCCGCGGCCGGCGAACGTGACGCGGCGCATGCGGGGGGTGATGTCCTCGACCTTCGCGACTTCGATGACGCTGGGCAGCAGCCCGTCTTCGTTCGACATGACCCACACCTTAGGTGAGCCTTTCCAACCTAAGGGGTGCCGGGTGGTTCGGCGGGCCGGTTCGGCATCGTCGCGGCCGTCACCGCCAGGCTCACCGCGGCCACGAGAAGGGCGACGAACACCGGAGCCACCGCGTCGGCGAGCCGCTCCGGCTCCAAGGGGCCCGACCCGGCGACCCCGTCCGCGGCCAGCGCCGAGTTCGCCAGCGCGCCGAACACCGCGACCCCGACGGCGCTGCCGATCGATCGGGCGAACGAATACGCCCCCGTCACCACGCCCCGCTCGGCCCACGTCACGCTCGACTGCGCCGAGATCAGCGCCGGGCTCGCGATCAGGCCCATCCCGAGACCGACCAGCACGCAGCACACCGCGACGTGCCACACCGGCGATTGCTCGTCGAGCAGCGTCAGCAGACCCGTGCCGGCCAGCACCGGCACGGACCCGATCATCGCGGTGTTGCGGAACCCGATCCGCAGGTAGAACCAGCCGGAACGAGCCGCCGCGAGCGGCCAGCCGATCGTCATCGTCGACAGGGTGAATCCCGCGACCAGTGCCGTGGTGCCCAGTGACCCCTGCACGAACGCGGGCACGTAGGAGGTCAGCCCCAGCACCACGGCGCCGACGAGGGCAGCGACCGCGCTGCTGGTCAGCACCACACGACGGGCGAACACCCACGGCGGCAGGATCGGCTCCGGCGCCCGCCGCTCGACCCACACGAACAGCAGCAACAGCGTCGTGCCGGCCGCGAACACCCCGGCGCTCGGCGCCGATGCCCACGCCCACGCCTGCCCGCCCTCGAGCAGACCCAGGATCAGCAGACCCGAACCCGTGGCGAGCGTCGCGGCGCCGGCCAGGTCCACCCGCCGCCGGGCGGCCGGGGGCCGTGGCTCGGCGAACGCCCGCAGGAGCACCCCCGCGGCCAGCGCACACAGCGGCAGGTTGACCCAGAAGATCCACCGCCACGACACATAGTCGGAGAACACGCCGCCGACGGCGGGGCCGACGATCGCCGACATGCCCCACACGCTCGCGAGGTAGCCCTGCGCCTTTGCGCGCTCGGCGACGGTGTAGATGTCGCCGGCGATGGTCTGCGCCATCGGCAGCACGGCCCCCGCCCCGAGACCCTGCACCGCGCGGAAGGCGATCAGTGCCGGCATGCTCCACGCCAGCGCGCACAGCGCCGAGCCCAGCGCGAACAGCGCGATGCCGAACAGCAGCACGGGTTTGCGCCCGTACACGTCCGACACCTTGCCGTAGACCGGCACGAGCACGGCCTGCGTGAGCAGGTAGCTCGAGAACAGCCACGGGAACTGCGTGAAGCCGCCGAGGTCCGCGACGATGGTCGGGACGGCGGTGGCCAGGATGGTGCTCTCGAGTGCGACGAGCGCGGTGGCGAGCATCAGAGCCGCGAGAATCGGTCCGCGTTCCGAGCGCAGACCCACGTCGATCCGGGGTGCGGCCGACATCACGCTCCTGTTCGGGGTGGGGTTCCGGTCACGATCATTGTCATAGTGAACGATCCGGCGATCGGACGGGGGTGCGGTGCAGGTCGGCGCGGCGCACTAGGGTGGCAGCGTGCGTCCATCACTCCAGTCCTACCCCCACCTCGCCGGCGGCAAGGTCCGGGACCTGTATGTCATAGACGACGAGCACCTGCTCCTCGTGGCCAGCGACCGGATCTCGGCATACGACCACGTGCTCGACACCCCGATCCCCGACAAGGGCCGGGTGCTCACCGCGATGAGCGTGTTCTTCTTCAACCTGCTCGAGGTGAACCACCACCTCGCCGGGGAGCCCGACGACGAACGCATCCCCGCCGAGGTCCTCGGCCGCGCCCTCGTCGTCAAACGGCTGAAGATGGTGCCGATCGAGTGCGTGGCCCGCGGCTTCCTCACCGGGTCGGGCCTGCTCGACTACCGGAAGACCGGCGCGGTGTGCGGCGTCCCGCTGCCCGAGGGCCTCGTGGAGGCCAGTCAGCTGCCGGATCCGATCTTCACCCCGGCGAGCAAGGCCGAACTCGGCGACCACGACGAGAACATCACCTTCGAGGAGGTCGCCGACAAGGTCGGCGTGGATCTCGCCGTGAAGCTGCGCGAGGACACCCTCGACATCTACGGCCGTGCCGCGATGTACGCGGCGGACAAGGGCATCCTGCTCGCCGACACGAAGTTCGAGTTCGGCCTCGACGACGACGGCAACCTCATCCTCGCCGACGAAGTGCTCACCCCGGATTCGTCACGCTACTGGCCCGCCGAGGGCTACGAGCCCGGCAAGGTGCAGCCCAGCTTCGACAAGCAGTTCGTGCGCAACTGGCTGACGGGCCCCGAGTCCGGCTGGGACCGTGCGTCCGACACCCCGCCGCCGCCCCTGCCGCAGCACATCGTCGACGCCACCCGGGAGCGCTACATCGAAGCCTACGAACGGATCTCGGGCCTGTCGTTCGCCGACTGGTGGGGGCCGAGCGCATGACCCCGCCGATCGCCAAGCGGGTCCCGTCCGAGCGGGTCCATCACGGACACACCTTCGTCGACGAGTACGAGTGGCTCCGCGACAAGGAGAATCCCGAGGTCATCGCCCATCTCGAGGCCGAGAACGCGTGGACCGAGAAGCAGACCGCGCATCTGGCGCCGCTGCGGGAGCGGATCTTCGAGGAGATCAAGTCCCGCACGCAGGAAACCGACATGTCGGTGCCCACCCGCATGGGGGACTGGTGGTACTACGCCCGTACCGTCGAGGGCAAGCAGTACAGCATCCAGTGCCGCTGTCCGATCGCCGACCCCGACGACTGGAATCCGCCGGAGCTGGCGCCGGGTGTGGAACTGCCGGGCGAGCAGGTGCTGCTCGACGGCAACGTCGAGGCGGCCGGGCACGAGTTCTTCTCCCTCGGCGCGTTCTCGATCAGCCACGACGGGACGCTGCTCGCGTACTCGGTCGACGTCGTCGGCGACGAGCGCTACACGCTGCGGTTCAAGAACCTCGGCACCGGCGAGCTGCTCGCCGACGAGATCCCCGGGACCGCACCCGGCGCGACGTGGGCGATCGACCACAGCCACATCTTCTACCTCACCGTGGACGAGTCGTGGCGGCCGGACACAGTATGGCGGCACCGTCTCGGCACGTCCCACACCGAGGACGTCAAGGTCTTCCACGAGCCCGACGAGCGGTACTGGGTGTCGGTGGGTACCACCCGCAGCGAGAAGTATCTGATGATCTGGGTGGGATCCAAGATCACCACCGAGGGCTGGGTGCTCGAATCCGCGGATCCCACCGGCGAATTCCGGGTGTTGCTGCCGCGCCGCGAGGGCGTCGAGTACGGCGCCGAGCATGCCGTCATCGGCGGCGAGGACCGGTTCCTGGTCATGCACAACGACGTCGTCGAGGTGGTGAACGACGCGACGGGGGAGATCACCCGCGAGAAGGCGGAGAACTTCGTCCTCGCCGAGGCGCCCGTGGACGATCCGTCGGCGCTGCGCACTCTCATCGGGCACCGGCACGACGTGCGTCTCGAGGACGTCGACGCGTTCGCCGGGCACCTCGTTCTCGGGTACCGGCGGGAGGCGCTGACCCGGCTCGCGGTGTGGCCGCTGACCGCCGACGGCTACGGCGAGCTGACCGAACTCGAGTTCGACGAGGAGCTCTTCGCCGTCGGCCCGGGTGCGAATCCGGAATGGCACCAGCCGATGCTGCGGCTCGGCTTCACGTCGTTCATCACCCCCAGCCGGGTCTACGACTACGTCGTGGATTCGGGAGAGCTGTTGCTGCGCAAGGCCCAGCCGGTGCTCGGTGACTTCGACCCGTCGAACTACGAACAGCGCCGGGACTGGGCGGTGGCCGAGGACGGCACCCGTATCCCGCTGTCGATCGTGACCCGCAAGGGCACGCCCGAGAACTCGCCGGCGCTGCTCTACGGTTACGGGTCGTACGAGGCCAGCATCGACCCCGGTTTCTCGGTGGCGCGCCTGTCGCTCCTCGACCGGGGCATGGTCTTCGCGGTGGCGCACGTGCGGGGCGGCGGCGAGATGGGCCGGCACTGGTACGAGAACGGCAAGACGCTGGCGAAGAAGAACACCTTCACCGACTTCGTCGCCTGCGCACGGCACCTGATCGACGCCGGTGTCACCGGCCCGGACCGGCTCGTCGCCGACGGCGGCAGCGCGGGTGGCCTGTTGATGGGCGCGGTGGCGAACCTGGCGCCGGAGCTGTTCGCCGGGATCCTTGCGAACGTGCCGTTCGTCGACCCGCTCACGTCGATCCTCGATCCGTCGCTGCCGCTGACGGTGATCGAATGGGACGAGTGGGGAAACCCCCTCGACAACCCCGAGGTGTACGAGTACATGCGCTCGTACAGCCCGTACGAGAACGTCGAGGCGAAGGACTACCCGGCGATCCTCGCGATCACCAGCCTCAACGACACCCGGGTGCTCTACGTCGAGCCGGCCAAGTGGGTGGCCAAGCTGCGCGCCACCAAGACCGGTGACGCCCCGTTGCTGCTCAAGACGGAGATGAGCGCCGGCCACGGCGGCGTGTCCGGCCGGTACGAGAAGTGGCGCGAGGTGGCCTTCGAGTTCGCGTGGGTGCTCGAGACCTCCGGGGCATACCGCGGCTGAGAACCGCCGGGGCCGAATGTCACACGCGTTCGATGTAAACGACACGGTGTGACATTCGGCCACAACGGCCGCCGCTCAGCGCGGGGCGTAGCGGATCTGCGGACGGCCGGCACGGCCGTACTCGGTGTGCCGGGAGGCGACGCCGTCGTCGGCCAGGCGCTCCAGATACCGCCACGCCGTCACCCGGGACACGCCCACCGCGCTGCCCACCTCGGCGGCCGTCAGCGGGCGCGACGCGTCCCGCAGGCACCGGGCCACCGCATCGAGGGTTTGCGGCGCAACGCCTTTCGGGGACGAGGCGCGCGGATCGGAGGTCCGCAGCGCAGCCATCGCCCGGTCGATGTCGTGCTGGCCGGTGGCCGTGCCCGACGCGCCGAGCGCGTCGCGGTAGGCCAGGTAGTGGTCGAGCTTGTCGCTCAGGGCCGCGAATGTGAACGGCTTGAGCAGATACAGCACGATGCCCCGGGCGACGGCGGTGCGGACGACCTCGAGGTCGCGGGCGGAGGTGACGGCGATGATGTCCGGGCTCGGGCGGATCCCGCTCATCGCTGCAGCCACGTCGAGGCCGCTCATGTCGGGCAGGCCGATGTCCAGCAACACCAGATCCACCGGCTCGGCGGTCCGCGCGGCGTCGGCGACGGCGCGCAGCGCGGCCTGCCCGGTGTTGGCGACGGCGACGACCCTGAACTGCGGCAGCCGATCGACGTAGGCGCGGTGGGCATCGGCGATGCGGGGCTCGTCCTCCACGACGAGGACGCGAATCATCGTGCGCCGCCTCCGTGCTCGGCCTGCAGGGGGATCTCCGCGACGACCATCGAACCCAGCGACGGTTCGGTCCGCAGAGTGCCGCGGTGCCGCGCCACCACCTGCGCGACGAGGGCCAGGCCCAGGCCGTGGTGGTCCGCCTTCGTGGAGTAGCCCCGCGCCATGGCACGGGCGAGGGTTTCCGGCGACATCCCCGGCCCGCTGTCCGCCACCTCGACGATCATGTTCGAATCATCCTGCCGTATCGTCACTTCCACCCAGGGCTCGTCGACGGCCCGCGCGGCGTCGATGGCGTTGTCCACCAGGTTGCCGACGAGCGTCACCAGGTCCCGGGTGCCGAGCGGCGTCGCGCCCAGTGCGGTGTCGTCGGTGACTGTCAGCTCCACGCCGCGCTCGGCGGCGTCGTTGATCTTCCCCAGCAGCAGGGCGACCAGCGCGGGTTCCTGCACCGACGCGGTGAGCCGGTCGATGAGCTGCTGCGACAGGCGTAGCTCCTCCGTCGCGAACGCGACCGCCTCCTCGGGGCGTCCCAGTTCGACCATCGTGACGATGGTGTGCAGCCGGTTCGCCGACTCGTGCGCCTGCGCGCGCAGCGCGTCGGCGAATCCGCGCACCGAGTCCAGTTCGCCCAGCACCCTCCGCAATTCGGTGCGATCCCGCAACGTCATCACCGTGGCGATCCGTCGGTCCTCCCACTGCACCGGGCTGCGGTCGACGACCAGGACGCGGTCCTCGGTGAGAAGTACGTCGCCGCGGGCGTCCGGGTCCGAGCCGGCCACCCGCAGCGCCTCGGGCAGGTCCTCCGTCGTGACCGGGCCGTCGCCGAGGCCGAGCAGGCGCCGCGCCTCGTCGTTGACGACCTCCACACGTGCGGGCTCGTCGGTGCCGAGCACGATCAGGCCCTCGCCGATCGCGTGGAGGACCGCGTCGTGGTGCTCGTAGAGCCGGCGCAGCTCGTCCGGTGCGAGTCCGAGGGTCTGGCGGCGCAGGCGCCGGCTGACGAGCACGGCGCCGGCGGCCGCGACGGCCAGGGCCGCGGCCGACAGGCCCAGGAGGGCGGGCAGCCCACGGGCGAACTGGTCGGCGACCTTCGCGCGGGTGACGCCGACGGCGACCAGGCCGACGACGCGTTCGTCGTCGAGGATCGGCGCCACCGCCCGGATGGACGGGCCGAGCGAGCCGGCGTAGGTCTCGGTGAACGCGGTGCCGGCGAGGGCCGGTTCGATGTTGCCGCTGAACGGCAGACCGATCATCGCGGGGTCGGTGTGGGTGTACCGGGTCCGGTCCGGCGCCATCACCACGATGAAGTCGGTGCCCGTCGCCTCCCGGATCCGTTCGGTGCGCGGTTGCAGCACCGCGGTCGGGTCCGGCGTGCGCAGCGCCGCGGCCGTCGAGTCGGACCCGGCCAGGGATTCGGCGATGGCGAGGACGGTGCGGCGGGTGGCGTCGTCGCTGTCGCGGCGCTCGTCGATCCCGACGAGGACGGTACCTGCGGCGATGACCAGGGCGAGCACAGCCAGCTGCAGCACCAGCAGCTGACGTGCCACGCTCATCGACGGCCGGTGCGCGGTCGGCGGCACGGACGTACTCCTTCCGGATGCCGGTGGGTCCGCCTCGTGAGCGCGACATCACCTGAACGAAATGAACGCAATCTTCACCGGGTGAGGCTGCGCTACCACCATTTCTATCAGGAACGTGACCGCGATCACGAAGTCCCCCGAAACGTCCCATCCGAGAGGATCCGCCATGAGCACGTCCACAGACTCCCGGCCACCCGGTGCCAAGTCGCCGGCCAAGCGCAAAGACCGGACGCACTGGCTCTACGTCGGTGTCATCGTGGCGGTGGTGGCCGGCGTCCTCGTCGGCTGGCTCGCCCCGGACGTCGCCAAGTCGTTCGGCGTCCTCGGTACGATGTTCGTCGATCTCATCAAGATGATGATCAGCCCGGTCATCTTCTGCACGATCGTCCTCGGCATCGGCTCGGTGCGGGCCGCCGCCAGCGTCGGCAAGGTCGGCGGCCTGGCGATGGTGTACTTCCTCGGCATGTCCACCGTCGCGCTCGCTATCGGCCTGGGGGTGGGTAACCTGCTCGATCCGGGCAGCGGCCTGAACCTCTCTCCGGAGACCGCCGGCACCGGTGCCGCGCTGGCCGACAAGGCCCACGCCGCGGGCGGGACCATGGACTTCATCGCGTCGATCATCCCCACGTCGCTGCTGTCGGCGCTGACCGAGGGCAGCGTGCTGCAGACCCTGTTCGTCGCACTGCTGGTCGGCTTCGCGCTGCAGGCCCTCGGGAAGACCGGCGAGCCGGTCCTGCGAGGCATCGGCTACGTGCAGAAGCTCGTGTTCAAGATCCTGTCGATGATCCTGTGGCTCGCTCCGATCGGTGCCTTCGGCGCCATCGCCAACGTGGTCGGGCAGACCGGTCTCGGCGCGGTCGTCCAGCTCGGCACCCTCATGATCGGGTTCTACCTCACCTGCGTGCTGTTCGTGTTCGGTGTGCTGGGCTCCCTGCTGCGCATGGTGTCCGGGGTGTCGATCTTCAAGCTGGTCAAGTACCTGGCCCGCGAATACCTGCTGATCTTCGCGACGTCCTCGTCCGAGTCCGCGCTGCCCCGGCTCATCGCGAAGATGGAGCACGTCGGTGTCGAGCGCACCACCGTCGGCGTCGTGGTCCCCACCGGCTACTCGTTCAACCTGGACGGCACCGCCATCTACCTGACGATGGCCTCGCTCTTCATCGCCGATGCGCTCGGTTCGCCGCTGTCCCTGGCCGAGCAGCTCTCCCTGCTGGTGTTCATGATCGTCGCGTCGAAGGGCGCGGCCGGAGTGAGCGGCGCGGGCCTGGCCACGCTCGCCGGCGGCCTGCAGAGCCACCGTCCGGAGCTGCTCGACGGCGTCGGCCTCATCGTCGGCATCGACCGGTTCATGTCCGAGGCGCGCGCGGTCACCAACTTCTCCGGCAACGCCGTCGCCACCCTGCTGGTGGGAACGTGGACCGGCACCGTCGACCGCGGCCGCGTCCGCGACGTCCTCGCCGGCCGCATCCCGTTCGACGAGGAGACCATGGTCGACGACGGCCACGGTCCGGTCGCCGAGCCGAAGCCGGCCGTCGCCGCCGAGCCGGAAGAGAAGGTGCTGGCACGCGCCTGACCCGCCTCCGCGAAACCCCTTGTGGCCGAATGTCACACCGGTTCGATCAGATCGAGCCGGTGTGACATTCGGCCACAGGCGTTCGGTCAGACGTGCGTCCGGGACAGCGCGGCGAGGTGCGCCCCGACCCGCTCGACGAGGTGGTCGAAGAACAGCGGCGGGTCGGTGGCGACGACGATCTCGGCGTTCGGTTGCCGGCCCCACATGCCGGACCAGTCGGCGACGGTGGTGCCGCGGGTGAGCCGGCCGTCGAGTTCGACGTCGACCGTCGCCGGACGGGTGGTGACGGGCACCGCTCCCAGGGCGACCGCCGCCGCGAACGGATCGTGGACGTGTGCCAGGAAACCCTGATCCTGATCGCGGTGGAATTCCATGTAGAAGCGCAGGGCGTCGGACAGGTACCGCACGACCGGGTGGGACGCCTCCGAGCGCAGTCCGCGCGGATCGTCCGGCGAGAGGATTTCGGCCGGCACGCTCCCCGCGGTCTCGGCGAGCCGTCGCAGGTGTTCGGGTCGCATCGCGATGGACTCGGTGGTGTCGAGCGAGCACACGATCGGCCGACGGCCGGGCTCGACCGCGGAGAACGCGTCGAACACCGCCTTCGCGGCCTCGGGGTCCACCGCGACGTTCCACTCGGAGGTGGGTGTGGTGTTGCCCGGGTAGTTGAACGCCCCGCCCATCACGACCAGACGACGCAACCGGTGGGGGAGTTCCGGGTCGAGCCGGACCGCCAGTGCGAGATTGGTGAGCGGACCGGTGACGAGCCCGACGAGTTCGCCGGGGTGGGCGCGGGTCAGCTCCACCCATGCCTCGGCGGCGCTGCGGCCCGACGGGCCGCGTCCGGGGGCGGGCAGGTCGGCGTAACCGACGCCGCGCGGGCCGTGCGTGTCCTCGGTGGTCATCAGCGGCGCGACGAGCGGGGCCTCGGAGCCGACGGCGACCTCGATGTCCGGCCGGCCGCACACCTGCAGCCACGCCAGGTTGTTCGTGGTGACCTGCTGCACGGGCACGTTCCCCGCGGTGGAGAGCACCGCGACGAGCTCCGCGTCCGGACTCGCCAGCAGGTAGAGCAGGGCGAGTGCATCGTCGATGCCGGTGTCGACGTCGGCGACGAGGCGGGTGGGTTCGGGCACCCGCCCATCCTGCAGTACGCGGCCGCGGCCCGGAACGGTCGGGGCGGGCCGGATGGGTGTGGATGCCGACCACACCGCGGACGGACGGCCGATCGCGGCTCGGGCAGTGCGATTGCGGTCTCAGCCGACGATGCGCCGCAACTCCTCGCGGCAGCGGCGGTAGACCTCCACCGGTTCCGCGGCCTCGCCCGCGAGGGCGAGTTCGCCCCAACGCTCCCAGCTCGTGCGCCACACGGCCACGGCCGTCTCGGCGACCAGCAGGATCGTCGCCGGGTCGTAGTGCGGGAGCTGTTCGGTCAGGCGGGCCCGGAGGCGGGACGTGAGGACCTGCTCCTGCGATGCGGCGAGCGCCTGCAGGTCGGGCTCTTTCGCCAGCAGGCGCGCGACGCGCCGGTGTTCCTCCAGGTCGGGGTCGGTCTCCCGGCTCATCACCGCCTCCGCGGCGGCCTCGACGCTTCTCAGGACGGCGGCGGGATCCGGGCCGGAGACCTCCAGGGCGTCGATCACCAGGAGCAGGCGGCGCTGTCCGGGCAGGGCGGCCTGCTCCTTGGAGGTGAAGTACCGGAAGAAGGTGCGGGCCGAGATGCCGACCCGGTCGGAGATCTGCTGGACGGTGGTCTCGCGGACGCCCTGTTCCTCGAACAACTCGAGGGCAGCCCGGTGGATCTCCTGGTGGGTGTCCAGGCGGCGCCGGGTCCGCAGATCGCGGGGGATGTCGACGTTCATGCGGTCCTTCCTCAGCCGGTGTCCTGCGATTATGACCACCTCCGTCGATGCCGGCGTGCGGGCGGCGACCCGGCCGTCGCCTCGGGTTGCCGGCTCAGGAGGGCGGTGTCGTGTCGACCAGGCCGGCGGGGAGCTGGCGGAACATCTCGGCGAGCTGAGGCAGGAAGTCGCGGAAGCCGCTGCTCTTGCGCCAGAACATGCCGATGCGGCGATGCGGGACGGGATCTTCGAAGCGCAGCAGCCGGATGTCCGGCGGCTGGGTGACCGGGGTGGTGACGGCCAGGCGGGGCAACAGTGTCACCCCGACCCCGGCGATCACCATCTGACGCAGGGTCTCCAGGCTCGTCGCCCGGAAGCCGTTGCGTTCGGCGGCTCCGGTCAACCGGCACACCTCGAGGGCTTGGTCCCGCAGGCAGTGACCGTCCTCGAGCAACAGAAGGCTCTCGTCCGCGATCACCGACATAGGGGCAGGTTCGGCCGTGGCGGCCAGCGGATGCGTGGCCGGGACGGCGAGCACGAAGTCCTCGGAGAACAGGTACTCCTGGTGCAGGTGTTCGTCGTTGACCGGGAGCGCCAGCACGGCGACGTCGAGGTCGCCGCCGCGGAGCCGCTCGAGGAGGTCCTCGGTCTTCTCCTCGATCAACAGCAGTTCGAGGTCGGGGAACCTCGCCCGCACCTTCGGCACGACATGGGGGAGCAGGTACGGCGCGAGGGTCGGGAACAGGCCGATGCGGAGCGTGCCCGACTCCGGGTCGGAGGACTGCCGGGCGATCTCGCGAATGTTCGCCGTCTCGCTCAGAATGATCCGGGCCCGCTCCACGATCTGCCGGCCCGCGTCGGTCAGGGTGATCTGACGCGGGCTCCGCTCGACGAGTTCGACGCCGAGTTCCTGTTCGAGCTTGCGGATCTGGGTCGACAGCGTCGGCTGACTGACGTAACAGGCCTCCGCCGCCCGGCCGAAGTGGCGGTGATGCGCCACCGCGGCCAGGTACTCGAGATCACGCAGGTTCACGAGGGACGAACTATCGGACGACCGCGGCGACCGAGTCCTCGGCCGGGGCGCTGGTGCGGATGAGATGGTCGAACGCGCCGAGCGCTGCCGTCGCTCCGGCGCCGGCGGCGATGATGATCTGCTTGTACGGCACCGTGGTGCAGTCGCCGGCGGCGAACACGCCGGGCACCGAGGTCTGGCCGCGGTCGTCGACGACGATCTCGCCGCGCGGCGACAGCTCGATCGTCCCGGTGAGCCACTCGGTGTTGGGCAGCAGGCCGATCTGGACGAAGATGCCCTCCAGTTCGAGCGTGTGCGCGGTCTCGGTGGTGCGGTCCTGATAGGTCAGGCCGGTGACCTTGTGGCCGTCGCCGAGGACCTCGGTGGTCAGCGCGCTGACGACGATGTCGACGTTCGGCAGGCTGCGCAGCTTGCGCTGCAGCACCTCGTCGGCGCGCAGCGCCGAGTCGAACTCGAGGAGCGTGACGTGCGCGACGACGCCGGCGAGATCGATCGCGGCCTCGACGCCGGAGTTGCCGCCGCCGATCACGGCGACGCGCTTGCCCTTGAACAGCGGTCCGTCGCAGTGCGGGCAGTAGGTCACGCCCTTGTTCCGGTACTCGGTCTCGCCGGGCACGTTCATCGAACGCCACCGTGCACCCGTGGACAGGATCACGCTGCGGGCGAGCAGGGAGGCGCCGCTCTCGAGCTCGACCTCGACGAGGCCGCCCTCGGTCGCAGGCACGAGCTTCGCCGCGCGCTGCACGTTCATGATGTCGACGTCGTACTGGCGGACGTGGTTGTCGAGTGCGGCGCCGAGCTTGGGGCCTTCGGTGTAGGGCACGGAGACGAAATTCTCGATCGCCATCGTGTCGAGCACCTGGCCGCCGAAGCGCTCGGCGACGACACCGGTGCGAATACCCTTGCGGGCGGCGTAGATCGCGGCCGCGGCACCGGCCGGGCCGCCGCCGACGACGAGCACGTCGAACGGGTCCTTCTCGTCGATCGCGGCCGCCGCCCGGTCCGCGGCGCCGGTGTCGAGCTTGCCGATGATCTGCTCGAGGCTCATGCGGCCCGAGTCGAACAGCTCGCCGTTGAGGTACACCGTCGGCACGGCCATCACCTGACGTCCGTCGACCTCGTCCTGGAACAGGGCGCCGTCGATCGCGACGTGCTTGATGCGCGGGTTGAGCACGCACATCAGGTTCAGGGCCTGCACGACGTCGGGACAGTTCTGGCAGGACAACGAGAAGTAGGTCTCGAAATGCAGCTCGCCGTCCAGGTCTCGCACCTGCTGCTGCAGCTCCTCGGGCTCCTTCGACGGGTAACCGCCGACCTGGAGCAGTGCAAGCGCGAGCGAGGTGAACTCGTGGCCCAGCGGGATGCCGGCGAAGCGGACCTCGATGTCGGTGCCGACGCGGCGCACCGCGAAGGACGGGCGACGCGCGTCGTCGTCGCGACGCTCGTAGGTGACCTTGTCCGACATCGCCGCGATCTCGGTGAGCAGTTCGGCGAGTTCGGCGGACTTGGGTCCGTCGTCGAGGGAGGACACGAGCTCGATCGGCAGGGTCAGCCGCTTGAGGAGGGACTTCAGTTGGCCGGCAAGCGAGGCTTCGAGCATAGGGATCTACTCCATCGACGGGGCGGAACGGTGATCGGGGCGAAGGGAACTGCGCCGGGTGGTTCGGCGCTCCGGGGGTGGCGCGGGGTCCGGCGGACCGGACCCCGCGCCGCACTACCGGGGTGTCGAATCCGGGTGCGTCAGATCTTGCCCACGAGGTCCAGCGACGGGGCGAGGGTGTCGTCGCCCTCTTCCCACTTGGCCGGGCAGACCTCGCCCGGGTGCGACCGGACGTACTGGGCGGCCTTGACCTTGCGGACGAGTTCGGCGGCGTTGCGGCCGATGCCCTCCGCGGTGACCTCGGTGAACTGGATGATGCCGTCCGGGTCGACGAGGAAGGTGCCGCGGTCGGCCAGGCCCTCGTTCTCACGCAGCACCTCGAAGTTGGTGCTGATCTGCAGGGTCGGGTCGCCGATCATGGCGTACTTGATCTTGCCGATGGTCTCGGACGAGTCGTGCCACGCCTTGTGCGTGAAGTGGGTGTCGGTGGAGACCGAGAAGACCTCGACGCCGAGCTTCTGCAGCTCCTCGTAGTGGTCGGCCAGGTCGCCGAGCTCCGTCGGGCAGACGAAGGTGAAGTCGGCCGGGTAGAAGAAGAAGATCGCCCACTTGCCCTTGATGTCCTCGTCGGACACGGAGACGAAGCCGCCCTCCTGGTAGGCGGTCGCGGAGAAGGGCTTGATCTGCTTGTTGATCAGGGCCACGTTGAACCTCTGTTCGGTCGATATGGGTTTCTGACGTTGTGAACACTAACGACTTTCGATAGATAATGCCAATCGACCGGTCTGATTCGATTGATAGTCTGCATCTATCGGTATGATTGGTCGCGCCCGTCACCGCACCATGAAGACGGCGAGAGTTGTTCTCTCCGCTGCCGAGCGGGGCCGGCGCAGCCCTGAGGCTCAGCCCGCCTGCAGGAACGGCAGGAACGGGTAGTCGGTGTAGCCCTCGGCGCCCGGCGAGTAGAACAACGCCGGCCGCAGCTCGTTCTCCGGGTGCTCGCCGTGCCAGCGCTCGACCAGATCGGGATTGGCGATGAGCGCCCGGCCCACCGCCACGGCGTCGGCATGGGCGGCCTCGATCAGCTGCACCGCCTCCGCACGGGTGGTCGGCGACGCGAAGCCGCTGTTGGCGATCAGCCTGCCGCCGAAACGCCGGCGCAGCTCCTGCACCAGCTCACCGGCCGGGTCCGCGTGCAGCACGGACAGGTAGGCCAGATTCAGCGGGCGCACCTGCTCGAGCAGGGTGCCGTAGGTGGCCAGGACGTCGTCCCGGTCGGTTTCGTAGGCGTCCTGGATGTTGTGCTCCGGCGAGATCCGCAGCCCGACCCGGCCGGCGCCGATGGCCGATGCCACCGCCGTGACCACCTCCACGACGAAACGGGCCCGGTTCTGCGGCGAACCGCCGTACTCGTCGGCGCGCTGATTGGCGGCCGGGGAGAGGAATTCGTGCAGCAGGTAGCCGTTGGCGCTGTGGATCTCCACGCCGTCCAGCCCGGCCTCGATCGCCCGGCGGGCCGCGGCGACGAAGTCCCCGATGATCGCCCGCGCCTCCTCCGTGGTCAGCGCGTGCGGCACCGGGTACGGCTGCTTGCCCTTCTCCGTGTGCCCCACACCGTCGATCGCGATCGCGCTCGGGGCGACGACCCGCCGGCCGCCGTTCACGTCGGGGTGCGTGACCCGGCCGCCGTGCATCACCTGCAGCACGATGCGGCCGCCGCGGTCGTGCACCGCCTCGGCCACCCGCCGCCAGCCGGCCACCTGCTCGCCGGTGACGATCCCCGGCTGGCCGACGAAGGCCTGCGATTCGTGGTTCACATAGGTGCCCTCGGCGATGATCAGCCCGGCACTCGCCCGCTGCCGGTAGTGCTCGACCACCAGGTCTCCGGGGACGCCGGAGGCGCCGGACCGCAGCCGGGTCAGTGGGGCCATGACAACGCGATTGGCGAGTTCGAGGTCTCCGAGGGTGACAGGTGTAAACAAATCCATGTCGGGCGCAACCGGGCTGGCGTACCCGCGATTCCCGAACGTGACCGACTGCGACCGGCGTCACGCCCGCCGCGGCGGTTGTGCCGGGTCATGCTGCGCGCGAAGATGGTCCGATGACCGGCCACGTCGAGGTCCGGGCGTACGCCGAGCTGAACGACTTCGTGGCGCCCGAGTCGCGGGGCATCGCGGTGCGGCGGCCGTTCCGTGCCCATCAGACGGTCAAGGACGTCGTCGAGGCGATGGGCATACCGCACACCGAGGTCGATCTGATCGTGGTCGACGGCGAGCCGGTGGATTTCGCGTACCGGCCGCACTCGGGCGCCCGCATAGCGGTCTATCCCTTGTTCGAGGCGCTCGACATCGAGCCGATCACCCGGCTGCGCCCGGTTCCCCTGCGTGACCCCCGGTTCGTGGTCGACGTCAACCTGGGCCGGCTGGCGCGCCTGCTCCGGTTGCTGGGGTTCGACGTGATCTGGACGTCCGACATGGACGACGCGGAGCTGGCGAGGATCGGGCGTGCGGATCAGCGGATCCTGCTGACCCGCGACCGGGGACTGCTCGAGCGTCGGGAGATCACCCACGGGCTGTTCGTGCACGCCGACCGCCCGCTCGAGCAGATCGTCGAGGTCGTCCGCCGGCTCGATCTCGCGGCGCGGTTCGCCCCGCTCACCCGGTGCCTGCGCTGCAACGGCCGGCTCGACCCGGTGCCCAAGGACGAGGTCCTCGATCGGCTCGAGCCGCTCACCCGCCGCTTCTACGACGAGTTCTCCCGGTGCACGGACTGCGGCCGCATCTACTGGGCCGGCTCGCATCACGGGAAGCTGGTCGCCCTCGTCCGGGAGATCGCGGCGGAGGTCTGACGTCCTCAGATGCGCACCTCGACGTCAGATGCGCAACCCGACGTCGACGATCGCCTGCGCGACGGCGCGCACCGGCGCCTGATGGCGGCGCGCGTAGGCGCGGATCAGCTCGAACGCCGCGGCCGGCGTGACGCCGCGGGCCTGGGCGGTGATGCCCTTGGCCTGCTCGACGACGATGCGGGTGTCGAGCGCGGTCTGCAGTTGCGCGGAGAGCTGCTCCTGCTGGCGCAGCTTGTCCGAGTTGACGATGTAGCCGGTGGCCATGTCGGCGAACACCTGCGCGGCGGCGAGCTCGTCGTCGGCCCATTCCCGGGGCTCGCGGCAGTAGAGGTCCAGGGCGCCGACCTTGACCTCGCCGAGCTGCATCGGGACACCGGCGACGGCGGCGATCTCCCGCCGTCGCGCCTCGGCGGCGAACTCCGGCCACAGATCGTCGCGGCGGCGCACATCGGAGACGGCGATGGTCTCGCCATGGGCGAAGGCGTGCGCGCACGGTCCGGCGGCGAATCGCTCCTGGCACCGCTCCATCGCTTCGATCTGTTCGCCGGCGGCGGTGACGAACCGGAGCCGGCCGTCGATGTGCAGAGTCACTCCCGCTCCCGACAGCTCGAGCACGGTGGTCACCTTGCGGACGACTGCGTCGAGGGCGGCGTCGACCTCGTACGGGGTGAGGAGGCGCTGCGCGAACTTCGACAGCGCAGCGACGAATTCCCTGTGCCGGTAGGCCATCACCACCCCCTGTGCCGCGCGGACGGGCCCAGTTTCCGTCGTCTGTACCGGAGTGTTCCCCGAAACGCCGAGATAATGCCGCGAAAGTCCGGATCCGGCCCGCTCCACGTCGCCGAGTGGCGTCGAGCGGCCGGATCCCTAGGATTCGATCACGCGATCCGGGCGCCGCGAGGGCGCGGACGACGGAGAAGGAGGCAGCGCGATGACCGACGAAGCCGGCGCTCGGGACGTCCCCGTCCCCGCGGCGAGACCCGAGTTCCGGTCCAGCTACCGCCACGGCTTCCTGCGGGTCGCGGCCTGCGCGACGCCGACGACGATCGTCGATCCGGCGGCCAACGCGGCGGCGGTGCTGCGGGCCGCCCGGGTCTGCCATGACGACGGGGTCGGGCTGGCGGTGTTTCCCGAGATGACGTTGACCGGGTACTCGGTCGAGGACCTGTCGATGCAGGACACCGTGCTGGAGGCGGCCGAGCGGGCGCTGGCGGAGATCGTCGCCGGCTCGGCCGGCCTGCTGCCCGTCCTGCTGGTGGGCCTGCCGCTGCGGCATCGGCACCGGATCTACAACGCCGTCGCGGTCGTGCACCGCGGCCGGGTCCTGGGGGTCGCCCCCAAGTCGTATCTGCCGACGTATCGGGAGTTCTACGAGCGCCGGCAGATCGCGCCGGGGGACGATGCGAGCGGCACGGTCCGGGTCGCCGGTCACGACGCACCGTTCGGTCCCGATCTGCTGTTCGAGGCCACCGACGTTCCCGGTCTGGTGCTCCACGTGGAGATCTGCGAGGACATGTGGGTCCCCATCCCGCCCAGCGCGGAGGCCGCCCTGGCCGGCGCGACGGTGCTGGCGAACCTGTCGGGCAGCCCGATCACCGTCGGCCGCGCCGAGGACCGTCACCTGCTGGCTCGCTCGGCGTCGTCGCGGTGCCTGGCCGCCTACGTGTACTGCGCGGCGGGATCGGGGGAGTCCACCACCGACCTGTCCTGGGACGGGCAGGCGATGGTGTACGAGAACGGGATGCTGCTCGCCGAGACCGAGCGGTTCCCGCGCGGCGAACAGCACGCGGTGGCCGACGTCGACCTCGAACTGCTGCGCAACGAGCGCACCCGCATGGGCACCTTCGACGACAATCGGCGTCATCACGCGGCCCGCCTCGACGCGTTCCGCCGTATCGCGTTCACCCTCGCGCCTCCGCTCACCGACATCGGGTTGCGGCGCCGGGTGGAGCGATACCCCTTCGTGCCGTCCGATCCGGCCCGCCTTGAGCACGACTGCTACGAGGCGTACAACATCCAGGTCGCCGGGCTCGAGCAGCGCCTGCGTGCGCTGAGTGGTCCGACGCGGGGCGGTCCGAAGGTCGTGATCGGCGTGTCGGGCGGACTGGACTCCACGCACGCGCTCATCGTCGCCGTCAAGGCGATGGACCGCCTCGGCCGTCCGCGCGAGGACGTGCTCGCCTTCACCCTCCCGGGGTTCGCGACGAGCGACCGGACCCGGGAGAACGCCCGCCGGCTGTGCCACTCGCTCGGGGTGACGCTCGAGGAAATCGACATCACCCGTGCCGCGCGCGTGATGCTGGAGGACCTGGGTCACCCGTTTGCGCGCGGCGAGCGGGTCTACGACATCACGTTCGAGAACATCCAGGCCGGGCTGCGCACCGACTATCTGTTCCGGGCCGCGAACCAGCGCGGCGGCTTGGTGCTCGGGACGGGCGACCTGTCGGAGATCGCGCTGGGCTGGTCCACGTACGGCGTCGGGGACCAGATGTCGCACTACAACGTCAACGCCGGGGTGCCGAAGACGCTCATCCAGCATCTGATCCGCTGGGTCGTCTCGTCCGGGCAATTCGACGACGAGGTCGGCGCCACCCTCGAGGCCGTGCTGGGCACCGAGATCAGTCCCGAGCTCGTCCCCGTCGAGGAGGGGGAGACGCCGCAGAGCACCCAGGCCACGATCGGTCCCTACGACCTGCACGACTTCTTCCTGTTCCAGGTGCTGCGCTTCGGGTTCCGGCCGTCGAAGATCGCCTACCTCGCATGGCAGGCCTGGCACGAGGCCGGCGCCGGGGAGTGGCCGTCCGGCCATCCCGGGCATGCCCGCCGCGAGTACGACCTGCCCGAGATCCGGCGGTGGCTGGGTGTGTTCGTCCAGCGGTTCTTCGCCTTCAGCCAGTTCAAGCGGTCCGCGATGCCGAACGGGCCGAAGGTCGCCGCCGGGGGGTCCCTCTCACCGCGCGGGGACTGGCGTGCGCCCTCCGACGCGTCCGCGCGCATCTGGCTCGACGAACTCGATCGGGAGGTGCCGGAGGACCGGGGCGGATCAGGTTCCGAGGAACTCCGTCAGCGGTGAGACGGCTCGTCGCCCGCGCATCGCCGCCGAGATGCCGTCGAGGATGTGCTCGAGGACAGCCGCCGACGTGGCGAAGTTGATCCGCACGAATCCCGCTGCCGCGCTTCCGAAGGGTCTGTCGCCGTCGACCAGCACCCGGCCGAGGTCCCGGATCCGGCGGATCGGATCGTCGACGGGGAAAGCCGAGACATCGACCCAGCTGAGGTAGGTGGCTTCCGGCAGATGGTGGCGGGCTTCCGGCAGGTGCTCGCGCAGGACCGTGTCGACACGTCGCCGGTTGCGGTCGAGCACTCGGAGCAGCGTGTCCTGCCAGCGCTGGCAGCGTTGCCATGCGGCCAGTGTGCCGAGCACCGCCGGGGTCGATACGGTTCCGTACAGGTCGGGCGGTTCGCCGTCCCGCACGGCGAGCAACTGCTTCGACCCGTAGTGCGCGACGGCGCAGCGCAGTCCGGCGATGTTGAAGGCCTTTCCGGCCGACGTGACGGTGATCGTCCGAGCTGCCGCCTCCGGACTGATCGACGCGAACGGGATGTGCCGGTGCGGCGCGTAGATCAGCTCCGCATGAATCTCGTCGCTGACGACGAGAAGGTCGAACTCGACGGCCAGTTCGGCGATGCGGGTGAGTTCGGAACGGGTGTGGACGCGTCCGGTCGGGTTGTGCGGATCGACCAGGACGAGCACTTTCGGGCGCTCGGCGGCGAGCGACGCCCTGAGCGTCTCGAAGTCGAGCCGCCACCCGTCCTGTGTGTCGGCGAACGGGAATTCGACCGTCCTGCGGCCCATGGCCGCGATGGTGGCCAGGAACGGCGGGTAGTTCGGAGTCTGGATCACGACGGCGTCGCCGCGCTCGGTGTGCAGGTGCAGGATCAGTTGCAGGGCCTGGATGAGATCGGTCTGCTCCCGGACGTCGGCGGGGTCGACCGTCCATCCGTATCGGGACTGCATCCGCCGGGCGAATTCCGCACGCAGCGGGGTACCGCCGAGCCAATCGGGGTAGCCGAGTTCTCCCGACCGGGCCGACTCGCACAGCGCGTCCCGGATCTCGGGGGCGATCGGGAAGTCCATGTCGGCCACCCAGGCCGGTAGGGCGCCCGCGCGGACGGCACGTGCCCACTTGACCCCGGTGCGACGGACGAGATCGCCGATCTCGATATCGTCGAATCCGGGATACCGGGCCTCCGATGCCGGAGGCAATCCGGTCATCGGACGGTCCCGGAACGGGGGTCCCCCGAGCAGTCCATGCAGTGAGTGTGCCCGTGCCGCGTACCGGACGGAAGCGAACCCGAAATCCGATCCGCCTTCGTCCGCAGCTGCCCGTGCACTCCGCGAGTGGTCGATCGACGTTCGAAAGCGCCTGCCTGCCGTGCCGACTGCTGCCACCCGACCACTGGACCGGGCGGGCCTGTGTCCCCGTCGCGCAGCACCGGGCACGGGGCGTGGTTGACGGCGCCTGCGTGATGGGTGGAGCCTGACGACATGGCGAGGCGGTTGCCGGAGTGGGAGTTGCTGGTACCCGGGGAGGGGCCGTACGTCGGCACGATCCGGATCGAGGACGAGGCGGGGCGGCCGGTGCCGATCGCCGGCGGGGTTGCGGTGGGGGCGTGCGCGTGGCGGGCGGAGTGTCTGCATTGTGACTGGCTGGGCAGCACGGCGGTGCGGGTCGGTTCGGGCGAGGCGTTGCGTCCGGGGCGCCTGACGCGGGAAAAGCTCGAGGAGGAGTGGGTGCGCCACATCTATCGGGTGTCGGCGAAGGCGGCGGTGCTCGATGCGCTCGAGCAGCTCGACCGGTTGGCGGCCGAACAGCAGGCCCTGACCGAAGTGGTGGACGAGGGGGTACGGCGCCTGCGCGCCGAGGGTGCCTCGTGGGCGCAGGTGGGGGAGCTGGTGGGGATGACGCGTCAGTCGGCGTGGGAGCACTGGGCGGACTCGTCGGCGGCGCGCCGGCACCGCCGATGACGGTTGAAGAGTGCGCGCGCCGTAAATCGGGGCTGTCAGCCCCTCCTGACCCCTGACGTTGATGTGGCGGCGTGAACAGTGGAGTTCTGCGCAACGGTGAAGTGCCGGTCGGTGCCGGGGCGCTCGATTTCGTCCAGGGCGGCCACGGCGAGGTCCTCTGCGGTGATGCGGGAGGTGCCGTCCGGCTCGGTGAGCAGGGTGGTGGTTCCCCGGCGGTACGTGCCGGTGCGGGTACCGGGTTCGAGGATCGCGGGCGGGCTGAGATAGGTCCAGCGGTGGTTCGGGTGCTGGACGCAGGTGCGGAGTTGGGTGGCGCTGGCGTCGGCGATCGCTCGCCATTCGATCGGCACATAGTTCGGATCGTCGATTACCGACAGGTCGCCCTTGTGCGGTGAGCGTAGGGGCCCGGCCCCGCCGATGACGAGTAGACGGGCGCCGGCCCGGCCTGCCGCGTCCAGAACTGCGGTGGTCAGCGGTGCGATCGTCTGCTCCTGGCCGGGAGCGGCACGGACGGCGAGGATCGCGGCGTGGGCGTCGGCGAGTGCGGCCTCGAGTTGCCCGGGTGCGCCGGCATCGACGGCGAGGGGAGTGACGGCGGGGTCCGGGTGTGTGCCGGGGTGCCGGGCGGCGGCGGTGACGCGGTGCCCGCGGGCGGCGGCTTCGGTGACGAGGCGCGAGCCGACCATGCCGGTGGCGCCGATGACGGTGATGTTCACGATGGGAGTCCTTTCCTCGTACGGGGACGAGGGATGACCTGTCCGGCGCCCAGCGCTGCGAGGGCGAGCGCGAAGCCGACAAGTTGGAGTGCGCTGAGGGTTTCTCCTGCCACGACGACGCCGAGGACGGCGGCCACGAGTGGGGAGAGCAGTC
The DNA here is from genome assembly GCF_017068255.1 of Rhodococcus sp. PSBB066. Lineage (NCBI taxonomy): Bacteria > Bacillati > Actinomycetota > Actinomycetes > Mycobacteriales > Nocardiaceae > Rhodococcus > Rhodococcus sp. PSBB066. Next base: position 5,907,616 of record NZ_CP070859.1, on the reverse strand, counting down.
CGAGCAGAGCCGTCGCGGTGACCGGCAGGGTGCGCAGGCCGTTGAACCAGAGGGAATAGGCGAGAAGCCCGCCGACGATGCCGAGCCAGAGGTAGCCCGCCACGGCGGGGGCGCCGATTCGGTTGGGAATCCCCTCGAGCAACAGCGTCGGGGCCAGCAGCACCAGGCCTCCGGCGGTGAGCTGCCAGCCTGCGAAGCCGATCGCGCTGACTTCCTCGGGCCGGCCCCACCGTTTGGTGAGAACGACGCCGATTCCCATCGCAGCGGCACCGGCCAGACCGGCGATGATGCCGACGGGGTCGAACATCGCTCCGGGGCCCAGCACCACCAGCCCCACCCCGACCACGCCGACGACGCCCCAGCTCAGGCGCCAGAGCGAGAGGCGTTCGGACAGAACGATCACGGCGAGGACGGCGACGAGGATCGGCTGGGCCGCCCCGAGAGTGGCGGCCACTCCGCCGGGCAGTCGTTCCGCGGCGAGGAACAGCAGCGGGAAGAACAGACCGATGTTCAAGGCGCCCAGCACCGCGGCCTTCCACCACCATGCCCCGCGCGGAAGCGTGCGGGAGAGCAGGAGGCCGAGTGCGCCTGCGGGCAGAGCGCGCATGAGCGCGGCGAACAGGGGGTGGTCAGGCGGCAGCAGTTCGGTGGTGACGAGGTAGGTCGTGCCCCACACCACCGGGGCCACGGCGGTCGCCGCGGTGAGCGCCGCACGATTCGTCACCGGGCCGGGTGACGTGGGCGGAGAAGTGGTCGTCGTAGTCACCCCACCACTGTCGTGCCCTTTCGGTTGATGAGTCCAACACATGCTTTTCATCACAACGATCGCGATGCACGATAGATGGATGGAGTTGCAGCAACTGCGGTATGTGCTCGCCGTGGCAGAGAAGAAGAACTTCACCCGAGCGGCCGAGCAGTGCTTCGTCGTCCAATCGGCGCTCAGTCACCAGATCAAGGCGCTCGAACAAGAGCTGGGCGTGCCGCTGTTCGCCCGGACCAGCCGTCGGGTCGAGCTCACTGATGCCGGGGCGGCGTTCCTGCCCGCGGCGCGGGCGAGTCTGGAGGCCGCCGAGCGTGCTGCCGCCGACGCGGCAGCGACCGTAGGGCAGATCCGTGGCCCGTTGACGATCGGTGTCATCCCCACCGTGACCGCCATCGACATTCCCACTGCGCTGGGCGAATTCCACCGCGCTCACCCGGCGGTGAGCATCGCGCTTCGAAACGGCGGCAGCGACGAACTCGTGACCGCGATCCGCGCGGGCGAGGTCGACATCGCCGTGCTGGGCCTGCCTGACGCGACCACCCCTCACCGTGTCCGGTTCGTCGAGTTGGCCCGCGAACGTCTCGTTGCCGTTCTCGCCGCTGATCATCGACTGTCGGGGCGGCGCCGCCTGCGCCTACGCGATCTGGCAGACGAGACCTTCGCGGATTTTCCCGCCGGGACGCAGGGGCGCGCACAGAGCGACCGGGCCTTCGATGCTGCCGAACTCCGGCGCGAGGTGACCTTCGAATCGATGTCTACCGATCTGATCCTCGACCTCGTGAAACAGGGCCTCGCCGTCGCACTGCTGCCCCCCGCCTTCGTCCCCTCGAACCCGAATCTGGTCAAGGTGCCCGTCAGCGACGGGCCGACCCGAGTCGAATACCTCGCCTGGAGCGACTTCGACCCCGCGCCCGCCGCGGTGGCATTCCTGGACGCATTGCACTCTCAGATGGCATCGAATCGACTGAATTCCCAACCTATTCCGATGCGACCATCGTCCTGGGAGTCGGATGCTCAGGCGAGGACGTTGTCGCGCAGGTAGTTCGCCAGCTGGGTGCGGGACCGGATGCCGAGTTTCCGGTACAGCCGTCCCAGATGCATTTCGATGGTCTTGACGCTGAGGAAGAGCTGCTCGGCGATCTCACGGTTGGTGCCGCCGCGGGCGGCGAGCCGGGCCACCTGGAGTTCCTGCGGGGTGAGCCGGTGTCCCGCGGCAGCGGCGGGCGCGTCGACCGGCCGGCCGACGGCGCCCAGTTCCGTCGCGGCCTGTGCGGCCCACGTGCGGGCCCCGATGTGCCGGAACGCGTCGAACGCCACCTCCAGATGCTTGCGGGCGTCGCGCCGGCGCCCGGCGCGGCGCAACCGTTCGCCGTAGCACAGCGCGGTCCGGGCGGTGTCGAACGGGGACGGCGAGCGTGCGTGTAGTTGCAGGGCTTTGGTGAACCAGGTGTCGTACTCCGCGTCGTCGCCGATCAGTGCCCGGCCGCGGCAGATCAGGGCTCCGAGCGCATCGGGCAGCGCGAGTTCCGTGAGCAGCCGCAACTGTTCGCGAACCGCGTCCGGCACGTCGCGTCCTGATCGGACGTACGCTTCGATCAGGTCGGCGGACGACGCTCGCGCGACGAGGAGACCGTCCGCGTACCCGGACGGTCGCCGGTTGGCCTCCTCCAGATGGTCGACGGCACGGTCGGGCCGATTCAGGCTCAGTTCCAGCAGCCCGAGTCCGTCCAGGGCGTCGCGGTGCATCTCGCCCAGACGGGTCCTCTCGCGGATCCGCAACGAGTCGGCGGCGTGCGCCCGGCAGGCCTGTTCGTCACCGAGTTGCGCCTCGAGTTCCGCCAGGCATCCGAGCGCCGCGCAGAGCGCGAGCAGATCGCCCGTGCGGGTGGCGAGTTCGACGGCCTCGGTGGCCGCGCGACGACCGGAGTGCAGGCGTCCGAGGCGGCTGTCGGCCAGCGCCGTGACGTACAGCGCCAGGGGCAACTGCCCCCAGGCGCCCTCGGCCCGGAGCCGGTGGACCAGCGGGTCGAGCACCTGCCGCGGATCGCCGTCCTCCCCGTGCCAGGCCACCGCGCCCAGCTCCGCGAACAGGACCCATTCGACGTCGGCGTCGGTGCCCCACCGCGCGAGCGCCGCCGCATCCTGCAGCCAGCGCATCCCGTCGGAGGGGTTGCCGGACAACGACAACGCGCTGCCGATGACGAGCGAGCCGAGGAGCGTCGTGTCGGTGTCCCGGGGCGGCGCCGATCGGATCGCCCGGCGAGCGAGCCGCAGTGCCCCCTCGGGCTCGCCGGCGACGAGTGCTCCCTCGGCCGCCATGGCCAACAGGTGGGCGCCTCGCGCCGGGTCTCGTCGACCGATGTCCGCGGCGCCCGTCTCCCACACCCGGCGTGCGATACACGCTGCGCCGGTGTGGAGTTCGACCCGTCCGCGGACGCCGGCGCTGGCGGCCCGCAGGGCCGGATCGGTGGTGTGGTCGTCGGATCGGTCCAGCAGCCGCAGCGCGGTCGTGCTGCGGCCCGCGCGCCGGGCCGCGTCGGCCGCCGCGCAGAGACGCCGGGCCGTACCCGCCTCGTCGGCGGAGAACGCGGCAGCCTGCTCCATGACGACCGCGGCGGCCGCGTACCCGCGCCGTTCCGACGTCAGCCGCGCGGACTGCTCCAGTTCCCGGGCGGTGCCCTCGTCCGGGGCGAGGGTGGCTTCGGTCAGGTGCCACGCACGTCGGTCCTGCTGCGCTGGATCGGTGAGCATCTCGGCCACTGCGCGGTGCAGCGACCGCCGCCGCGTCGGCGGGAGATCGGATACCGCGGCGCTGCGGATCAACGGATGCGGAAAGGACAACCGGCCGCCCGCGAACGACGTCAACCCGGTGTCCTCGAGCGTTCCCAGGGCACCTCCGGCGATCCCCAGGTGCGCCAGGACGGCGGACACCACCGGCAACCCGTCGTCGGCCGCCACCGCCGCGACCTGGAGGGCTCGGCGTGTCGCGTCGTCGAGCGTGGCGATGCGCGCACCGAAGATGCGGGTCGCGGCCGACCCGGCGCGTACCGGGAGGCGCAGCGGACGGGTTCCGGTGAGTTCGTCGCACGAGAGAGTGCCCGCCAGCTCCAGCAGCGCCGACGGGTTGCCCCCCACCTGTGCGGCCGCCGCCGCCACCACGTCGTCCGGCGGGCGCCGGCCCAGGAGGGCGGCCAGCAGCTGACCGGCCGCCTCGTCGCCGAGACCCCGCACCACCGACGTCTCGACGCCGGCCGGACCCTGCGGCTCGCGGGTGGCGACCAGAATCCCGATCCGCTCGGTGGTGAGCCGCCGAGCGGCGAAGGCGACGGCGTCCAGGGTCGGCCGGTCCAGCCACTGCGCATCGTCGATCACTACCAGCAGTGCCGCGCTGCGTGCGGCCGCTGTCAAAATCCGGAAGAATCCGGCGTAGATCGCGAATCGGTCCTCCGGCCCGGGAATTTCGCGCTCGGTGGAGCCGCACAACGGGCGCACCCTGGGCAGCGACGCGATGGGCCCCGGCACCGGCGCCAGCAGGCGTTCGAGCGCCGCGAAGGGGATCGGGGCCTCGGCTTCCGCACCCGTCACCGACAGCACCCCGAGCCCGGAGGCATGCTCGCGGGCGTAGTCGAGGAGGGCGGTCTTGCCGATTCCCGCTTCCCCGCTCAGCACCACTGCTCCACCCGCTCCCTGCCGGAGTGCGGCAAGCAGCCGATCGATGCGTGCGCATTCCGGTCCCCGCCCGAACAGCACAGCTTCACCGTAGCCCCCGGGTGGGGGCCGGCGCCCTCTTCTCAACCGAAATGGAAGCATCGGGGCCGGCCTCGACCGAAACGAGACCCGTCGGTACGTGGCCATGCCCGAGTCGTCGCGATGCAGGGTTTTCCCCGTCGCCCGGCGTCGGGTTCGTCGGCGATGCTGATATACAGCCGATCCATTTCCGTGCCGTGGGCGCGTATCGGTCGCGGCACGCGACGCGAGGAGAAACACCATGAGCAGGACTACGTTTCGCGCGGCGGTAGCGGCGACCGCCATGGCCCCCATGATCGCCCTCGGCACCGGTGCCGCGACAGCGGCCCCCGCCATCCCCACCGCGCCTGCCCCGATCGCGGAATCCGTCCAGCCGGCGGTCCTCGGCCCGTTCGGTGTCGTGTGCGTTCCGTTGCTCTTCGTTCCGGTCGTCGGAGTGCCGCTGTTCGTGGTCTGCCTCGTCTGACACCGGGTCGACCCCTCGTTGCGGCGAGCCGGCCCGGCCGGCCCGCCGCAACGAGACACCCGTACCTGCCGAGATGCGCAGCCGGCATCTCGGCGGCCCCTCCCTACCGTGACGGTCGTGTACCGAGGCGACCGGTGGGTATCCCGAAGGACGGATCGCCGGCATCGGCGGGGCGCCCGGCACGGACCACGGGAGGAAACGAACAGTGACCGACTTCGGCTACACCATGCTCTGCGAGCAGTCCCGGCCGGACCACCTCGTCCGCGACGTGCAGATGGCGGAGAAGGCCGGCTTCGACTTCTCGGTGATCAGTGACCACTACAACCCGTGGCTGGAGGAACAGGGGCATTCCGGCTACGCGTGGTCCATCCTTGGTGCCGCTGCCCAGGCCACCGAGCAGATCCCGCTCATGACCTACGTGACCTGCCCGATCCTGCGGTACCACCCGGCGGTGGTGGCGCAGAAGGCGGCGACGATGCAGATCCTGTCCGGGGGCCGGTTCCGCCTCGGCCTGGGCGCGGGCGAGAACCTCAACGAACACGTCGTCGGCAAGGGCTGGCCCGCGGTGGGCACCCGTCACGAGATGCTCGCCGAGGCCGTGGAGATCATTTCGGCGCTGTTCGACGGCGGCAACGTGAACTTCCGCGGCGACTACTTCGACGTCGAGTCCGCGCACCTGTACGACCTGCCCGAGACCCGGGTGCCGATCGGCATCGCCGTGTCCGGTTCGCAGTCGTGCGCCCTCGCCGGGGAGAAGGCCGACCTGATGGTGGCGACCGAACCCGAGCCGGAGCTGACCCGGATGTTCGACGAGGCCGGGGGAGCGGGCAAACCGCGAGTCGGGCAGATCGCAGTCTCCTACGACACCGACCGCGACGCGGCGGTGCAGCGGGCGCATGAGCAGTTCCGGTGGTTCGGCCTCGGCTGGAAGGTCAACCCGGACCTGCCCGCGCCGTCCTCGTTCGCGGCGGCCACCCGGTTCGTGACGCCCGAGCAGGTCGGGGCGCAACTTCCGTGCGGCGACGACATCGACGAGTACGTGGACAAGATCCGGCCGTTCGTCGACGCGGGATTCACGGAGGTCGCCCTCGTCCAGATCGGAGGTGACCGGCAGGGGCCGTTCATCCGGTGGGCCGAACAGGAACTGCTGCCGGCGCTGCGCAGCCTGTTGCCGGGCTCATGAAGCGCAGCCTGTTGCCGGGCTCATGAAGCGCAGCCTGTTGCCGGGCTCGTGAAACGCCGCGCGCTCGCGGCGCGATGGTCTCGGTAGTAGTCAGTTTCGCTGACGCCGCAGATCTCGGACCCGCATGCTCCCGCGAGCGCACCCGACGGTCGCCGGCGTCGAAGGGTGCCGAGATGAACGTCGAACCGCGGATGGCCGGGTTGCGCCAATGGCGCACCGATCGCCTCGAGGATCTCGTGGCCCAGCTCGAACGCACGACCGATCCCGCGCTGCCCTGCTTCGCCCGCGACGTCGCGCGCACCGAGCTGGCGCTGCGCCGGGAGGGCGGAACGGTGGACTGGGTGTGCCGTGTCAGGGCACAGCCGAGGTCCGACGGTCGTTCCGTGCTGCTGACCCTGGCGTTGCCCACGACGCTGTCGGAGCCGGAGGTGCGCGACGCGGCTCTGGTCCGCGCCCGCGAACTGTTCGGGTCCGACGTCGTCGTCGACAGCGTGCAGTTCGGCGACTGAGGGGTTCGCCGAGCCGGTCAGGGTCCGAGCCGGACGGCCGAGACCAGGCCGGACACCGTGGCGACGGTACCGACCGCCACGAAGCCGGTCACCATGGTGGCGACGGCCCCCGCGGAGACGACCGTGCCGAGGACGGTGCCCACGCGGGGACGCAGGCCGGAGGCCGGACGGATCGGGGCCGGCTCCTCGAGGCGTATCGAGTGGGGCGCCGCCGGAATCGTCGCGGCCGGCAGAGCGAAGAGGGGGTCGGGTCGGTGGGCGATGTTCTCGGACATATCAGTGTTTCCCCGTCCGTCGTTGACACCTTGTGCCTCCAGTGTCGCGGCGGCGGGTCTCCGGCAGATGGCCGCATTTTGAACTCTGGGTTTCGTGGAGTCGGCGTCGTCGGTCCCGGTTCCGGGGCACCGCGGGCGAGGCAGCGGCGTGGCAGTACGGTGATCCGCCCGAGTGTGCCGGCCCGCACGCGCCCGGATGCCGGTCACCGCCCCCTGCGCGGTGACCGGCCCCGCCGGTCCGCCGCATCACCCGACGTTCCGGCGCGTTGCCCCTCGGAAGAGGGGCCGGTGGCGACGCCCCGGCCGCACGAGGGCGCAGTCCGTTCGACAGCCACCATCAATCGGAACGCACCGGGGATCGCCGCGGTTCCGGAGCCGAGGTCGCGAACGGGGTGAAAGTGAGGGTGAAAACCGGGGGAGGGCGGCGGACGATGGAACGGCGCTCCGGGTGGCCGTCCCGACGGACCCGCGCACCGGTGGCCGACCCTGCGATGCGAGCCGGCCGCCGACATGCATAATGGCCGCAGCGTTGCTGACGCCCGTGCAGGGAAAGTCCGGTCCGAGTCCGGCGCTGACCCGCAACGGTAGGCCGTCCATCCGACGGTGAGCCCGATCGCCTGCACGGGGGTGCGCGACTCCGGTATTTCGTCGTGGTCTACGAGATGGAGTCCAGCAGGGTAGCCGGTGCCCGCTGTCCGGGGTCGCTGCCGTGCCGGAGTCTGCCTCGTGCCACCTGAGCAGAGCACGAGGTCCCATGCCCGTCGACTTCCGCCGTCCCGTGCGAGACGCCGCCGCGGTTCTCGCCGCCCTGACCGTCGCCACCGCGGCCCTGTCGGGTTGCTCGCGGGGCGCAGACACCGGCGCCACCCCGCCGGCCGCGGCCTTCGGCGAACCGGTGACGATCACCAACTGCGGACGCACCGCGACCTACGACGCGCCCCCGCAGCGGATCGTGTCGATGAACGACCACGTCACCGAAACCCTGATCCAGATGGGCGTGGGGGATCGCATCGTCGGTATGGGCTACGGCGAGAAGGACGACCCGCTGCCCGAGACGGCCGAGCAGTTCCGGGCGATTCCGTCGCTGGCTGCCGAGTACCCCACGTACGAGCAGATCCGCGACCTCGACCCGGATCTGGTCGTCGGCGGGATGCGCAGCGCATTCGACGACAAGACCGGACGCGGGCGGGACGCACTCGAGCAGGCGGGTATCCGCACGTTCCTGTTCTCCGAGTACTGCGGTGCCGGCTTCTCCGATATCGCGTTGCTGGAGAACGACTTCGCCCAACTCGGCGCCCTCCTCGGTACCGAGGAACAGGCCGCGGCCCTGACCGAATCGATTACCGCGGAACTCGACGCGGTACGCGCCCGCCTGGAGCAGGCCGCCGTCGCGCCGGTGCGCACCTTCTTCTACGACTCGGGCGAAGCCGAGCCGCTCTCGGTCGGCGGCGTGGGCATCGGCAACCTCATCGCCGAATACGCCGGCGCCGACAACATCACCGCCGAAGGCCCGAAACCGTACTTCACCACCGGCTGGGAGGTCGTCGGCGAGCGCGCACCCGAGGCGATCGTCGTACTCGACTACGGCGCGACCAGCGCGGAGGACAAGATCGCCTATCTGAAGAACCAGCCGATCGTGGCCACCACGCCCGCCGTGCGCAACGATCGTTTCGTCGTCGTGCCGCTCGACGACTTCTTCGAGAGCTCGCGCATGGTCGACTCGGTCGCGACGATCGCCCGCGGACTGCACCCGGCCGCGTTCACGGATCCGGAATGACCCCCGCCGGTACCCTGGCCGACGCATCGGCGCCGCACGCCGGCGCCGCGGCGCCGGCCGCGCGGGGACGGGACGGGGGCGCGGCGCGTCGTTCGCTGTGGCTGATCCTGCCGCCGCTGCTCGCCGCACTCGTGCTGGCGCTGGCGGGCGCCGTGTCGCTGGGCACGGTGAACATCCCCTTCGGCGACGTGTGGGCGATCGTCGCGCACCGCCTCGCACCGGGGGCCTTCACGCCGTGGTGGACCGCGGCGCGGGAAGCGATCGTCGTCGAATCACGCCTGCCCCGGGCGTTGACGGCCGCCGTCGTCGGTGCCGCGCTCGCGATCGCCGGGGTGGTGGCGCAGGCGGTGACCCGCAACCCGCTGGCCGACCCCTACCTGTTGGGCGTGTCCTCCGGTGCCGGGTTCGGGGTGGTGCTGGTGACGGTCCTGGGTGTCGGCAGCGGCGCACTCGGAGCGTTCACCCTGCCGTTCGCGGCCTTCCTCGGAGCCCTGTTTCCGCTCGCCGGCGCGATCGCGGTGAGTCTGCGCGCCCATGCCGTCACCGCGATCGTCCTCGTCGGCGTGGCGATGTCGATGGTGTTCTCTGCGGCGACCACCTTCACCCTGCTGGTCCTGGGTGACGACCGTCAGATCGGTACGGTGATGCGTTGGCTGGCAGGAGGATTCGGGGATGCGACGTGGTCGATGCTCGCCGCGCCGGCGCTGGTCCTGCTCACCGTCGGCGGCGGCGTCCTGCTGTGCGGCCGGCAGCTGAACCTGCTGCTCGTCGGCGACGACGGGGCGACCGCCCTGGGAATGGACGTGCGGCGGTTCCGCATCCTGATCCTGCTGGCGGTCTCTCTGCTCACCGCCGCGGCGGTGGCCGTCTCGGGGACCGTCGGATTCATCGGACTGCTGATCCCGCACATCGCCGGCCATCTCGTCGGCCGCAACACCGTCCGGCTGATACCCGTGGCGGCGGTGGCCGGGGCGCTCGCGCTGGTCCTGGCCGACATGGTCGCCCGTTCGGTCAGCGGCTCGACCGAGCTGCCGGTGGGGGTCGTCACCGGTCTGCTCGGTGCGCCCGCCTTCCTCGTCATGCTGTGGCGCAGCTACGGGCGGGCACGATGACCCGCCTGCGCGCCACCGGGGTCCGCGCGCGGCTGGGCGAACGCACCGTACTCGACGGGGTGGACCTCGACGTGGCCCCGGGCCGGGTGCTCGCCCTCGTCGGGCCCAACGGCAGCGGCAAGACGACCCTGCTGCGCGCCTGTTACCGCGCGGTGCGGGTCGGGGCCGGCGCGATCACCGTCGGCGACGAGGACGTCACGGACCTGAAGCGCCGCACGCTCGCGCGCCTCGTCGGGGTCGGCGTCCAGGAGCCGGTCTCGCTCGGTGGGACGACCGTGCGCGAATCGGTGCAGCTGGGACGCACCGCCCGGCGGGGATGGCTCGAACCGTTCGGTGACGACGACCGGGTGGTCGTCGAGGATGTGCTCGGCCGGCTCGGGCTGCTGCACCTCGCCGATCGCGACGTGCTCGCCCTGTCCGGTGGGGAACGCCAGCGTGTGTCCATAGCCCGGGCCCTGGCCCAGCAACCCCGCGTGCTCCTGCTCGACGAGCCGACGAATCATCTCGACCTGCGCCACCAGCTGACCGTGCTGGAGTTGCTGCGCAGCCTCGCCGCGGACGGGCTCGCCGTGCTGGTGACGCTGCACGACCTGCGGCTGGCGGCCGCGTACTGCGATCGCATGGCGGTACTGGACCACGGATCGGTGGTCGCTGCGGGAACCCCGGAAGACGTCCTGCATCCCGCCGTGCTGGCGGGGGTCTTCGGAGTTCGTGGCCGGGTGGCTGTGGACGGCGACGGACGACGCACGCTCGAGGTCTGGGGGCTCGCCGATGCCTGACGGGCACGCCGACGCCGCGGCGCGTGCCTACGCCGCGGCCCGAACCCTGCTCGGCGACTTCGCGCACACCGTCGACCTCGGGACCGCCGTCCTTCCGGGCACGGTGACGACCGATCCGCAGTGGCTGGCCGGACGGGTATCCGACACCGGCCGCAGGTGGGACTGCAGCGACCCTCGGGTCAACGGCACGCTCTGGTGGTACTCGGCCAGTTCGACCCTGGTGGCCGGACCCGTCGCGATGCTCCTGGCCACCGGCCACGCTCCCGATCCCGACCCGGCCCGGTTGCGCTGCGTGCTGCGGGAGGACGGCTACCTCGGCGCGGTGCGTTCCTCGCGCCTACTGCCCGGGCGCGATGCCTTTGCGCGCGCTCTCGTGCCGGCGCTGTCGGCGATCATCGCGCCGCTCGCGCGGGTGTCGGGTGCGCCGGAGCGGGCGTTGTGGGCCGTCGCGTCCGACTCGATCGCCAACCGTGCCCTCGACGCCGGGCGTGCCGCCCACCGCGTCGACGACGGGTGCACCCTCGCCGCCGCGCTGTCGCGGCCGCCGCTGCTGCCACCGCGTTTCGTCGACGTCGATCCCACCGGGAGCGTCACGGCGGCAGCTCCCGGATCGCCGGAGCCGGCGGACGGGCGACGCTTCGTGCGACGCAGCTCCTGCTGCCTGATCTACCGGGCGACCGACAGCGGCAAGTGCACGAGCTGCCCGCGCCGGTCACCGGCCGACCGCGCCGCGGCGCTGGGGCGGTACGTCGCCGCGCAGGAGTAGCGGATCAGGCTGCCGCGAGCGCGATCAGCGCGATCGCCGGTGGCGTGCACTGCGCCGCGGCACCCCCGAGCCCGGCGCCGCGGGGCCGGCTCATGGCCATGCGGTCCGAGACGAACAGGGCGATCCCGGCGAGCAGCATGAACGAACACGTGTAGAGCACGAGCGCGCGTCCGACCGTGTCCTCGCCGGCCCGCCACAGGGCCACCCCCATCAGCGCGCCGGTGCCGAGGAACAGGTTGTAGAAGCCGACGTTGAACGCCCACATCCGCACCGCTGCGACGTCGCCGGTGGGGATGCGGAACAGGTCTTCGTGTATCGACGGCCGCCGGAACAGCAGCGTCTCCCACACGAAGGCGAGCAGATGCACGGCCGCGCCGACCAGCGCGGCGACCTGCGCGAGAACGATCACGACGCACCTGCCTCCGCTGCGAGCGTGACCCCGTACCGGTCGGCGACCTCTCGGAGAATCCGACCCGTCTCGTCCGGTGGACGCTCGTGCCCGAGGGCGTCGACCGCGCCGAAGAATCCGCCCATCGAGGTCCCGGCGGCGATCAGCAGGAAGGTCGCGGCGTCGGTCAGGACGGTGAAGGAGTTCACCGTTCCCGGCGCGAGGGTGATCGTGTCCCCGGCCGCGAGCTCGTGACCGGTCGCTGCGGCACGGACCAGGATCCGGCCGCTCAGCACGTGATACGACTTGGCCCACGGTTCGGCGTGCAGCGGCGCCGGCTCGGTGCGCGGGGCCTCGACGAGGAAGAGCTCGTAGGCTCCGCCGGCGTGTGCACCGGTGGACAGGACCGTGACGGTTGCGTCGGGCAGGGTGAGGCGACGGCCCTCGCCCATCCTGCAGAGTTCGATGTTGTCTGACATGTCTGTCACGTTAGGAACCGCCCGGCCGGTGGCCCATCCCCGAAAACGGGGATGGGTACAGGCCCGCCACCAGCGCATACTGGGTTCATGCTCGAGATCCGGGCGGAGAAGGTGGGCCGCGAGGTGGTGGCGCTCGCGGCCGCGGGCGCCGATGTGACGCAGGTGCACGGGCGCGCCATCGAACTCGTCGGCCGGACGGTGCGCAGCGACCTGACGTGCTGGGCGATGATCGATCCCCGGTCCCTGACGATCGGTTCCATGACGAGCGGACCCGACCGGGTTCCACCGGAATACGAGCCGCTGCTCGCCGAGAGCGAGTACCGCGGGCGGGATCCCGGCACTTTCGCCGAGCTGTTCCGCAACGGCCGCAGTGCGGCCCGGGGATCCGAGCTGCCCCCGGACGAGGTGGCCCACAGTCTTCGCCACGCCGGGGTGTGGCGTCCGCTCGGGTTGGACCACGAACTGCGCGTGATCTTCCGCATCGGCGGACTGTGCTGGGGTGCGGCCGGATTCGTTCGGTCCGGGGCGGACTTCACCGACTCGGAGGTCGAGTTCCTCACGCGGGTGGCGCCGGCGGTGGCGTCGGCGACCCGCGCCGCCGTGTGCGCCACCGCCGCCTCGCGCCTGGGCGACCCGGGTCCGGCGGTCGTACTCACCGGGGCCGCGGGTGAGCCGCTCGCGCTCACAGCGGCCGCCCGCGACTGGCAGGACCGATTCGACGAGATCGCGCCCGGACGGCTGGCCGTCATGGTGCGCGCCGCCGCGTTCGGGGCGCGTGCGAGCGGTTCGGGTGTGTTCCGAACGCGGATCCGCGACGCCACCGGCGGGTGGATCCTGATGCGGGCCACCGCGCTGCTGGGCGGTGCCGAACCGCAGACCGTGGTCACCATCGAGCATGCGACCGGCCTCGAACTCGCCGAGTTGCTGCTCGCCGCATACGCGCTCACCGCCCGCGAACGGGACGTGTGCCTCGAGGTGATGGCCGGATACTCGACCGCCGAGATCGCCGACCGTCGCGGTATCACTCCGAACACCGTCCACGATCACCTCAAGGCGATCTACACGAAGACCGGAGTCCGCAGCAGGGCCGAACTCACCGCCCGCCTGCGGTCCGATCGGGACCTGCGCCGAACCACAGCCGCCGGGCCGGAGTGATCGCACCGGCCGAGCGCATCTGCCAAGATCAGGCATGCCCCTGAACCGGCGGATCCTGTCCGTGCTGTGCGCACTCGGCCTCCTGACCGCCTGCACGTCGACGGACGATGCCGCGCCCGGCCCGTCCGGATCCGCCGACACCGCGGCCGCATCGGGGACCGCCTCGTCGGCCGACCCCGCACAGGCCGAGGCCGTGGACCGGATCGTGCGCGACACCATGGCGGAGACGCACCTGAAGGCGGCGGTCGTGCGCGTCACGGTCGACGGCAGGGAGATCCTCACCCGCGCCTACGGCGTATCCACCACCGGCGTGCCGGCGACGACCGACATGCACTTCCGCAACGGCGCGGTGGCCATCTCCTACGTCGCCACGCTGCTGCTGCAACTCGTCGACGAGGGGAAGGTCCGCCTCGACGACAAGGTCTCGACGTGGCTGCCCGACATTCCGAATTCGGACCGGGTCAACCTCGGGCAGCTCGCCCAGATGACCTCCGGCTATGCCGACTACGTGCAGAATCCCGAACTGTCGGATGCGATCTACCGGGACCCGTTCCGGAACTGGACGCCCGACGAGCTCATCGCCTACGGCACGTCCCAGCCCCTCTTCTACGAGCCCGGCACCAACTGGAACTACGCGCACACCAACTACGTGATCCTCGGCCTGGCCCTCGAGAAGATCACCGGCCGGCCGGTGGCGGAACTGCTGCAGGAGAAGGTACTCGATCCGCTCGGGCTGGACGGCACGACGCCGTCGCAGACGCCGGCGATCCCGGAGCCGGTGCTGCATGCGTTCAGCTCGGAACGCCGGCAGGCGCTCGGGATCCCCGCCGCGACACCCTTCTACGAGGAATCCACGTTCTGGGACCCGTCCTGGACCATCACCCGCGGCGCCGTCCAGACCACCGACATCCACGACCTGCACGACACCGCGGTCGCCGTCGGCACCGGCACGCTGCTCTCCCCGGAGTCGTACCGGGCGATGGTGTCGACGGACCTGCGCGGCCGGACCACCGCGCTGCCCGGCTGCCCCACGTGCTTCCCGCAGTCCGAGGGCTACACCTATGGCCTCGGTGTGGTGGTCACCGGCAACTGGCTGATGCAGAACCCGTTGTTCGGTGGGTACGCCGCGGTCGAGGCATACCTGCCGTCGCGGAAGATCGCCGTCGCCGTCGCCGTCACCTTCGACCCGGCGGCGTTCGACGACACCGGTGCGTACCGGAACGAGGCCGACACGCTGTTCCGTCGGATCGGTGCGCACCTCGCCCCGGACGACGCACCCCCGCCGCGGCCCACCCGGTGACGAACCCCGCCGCGGCCCACCCGGTGACGAACCCCGCCGCGGCCCACCCGGTGACGAACCCCGCCGCGGCCCACCCGGTGACTCACGCCGTCACAGCAGCCCCGACAGGCGTGCCGAGCCGTCGAAGAGGAACCGCACGAGCACCGCGTCGTCCGGGGTGACCCGCGACGCCGACCCCTGCAGGTAGAGGCCGCCGACGACGAACGCCGAACGGTCCCGGATCGGCACCGCCAGCGCGGCCCGCTCGGTCCGGCACTCCTCGCCCTCGTACGCGTAGCCCGCGGCGGCGACGGCGCGCAGTTCCTCGGCGAGGACGTCGTGGTCGCAGATCGTGTGGTCGGTCAGGCGCCGCAGTTCCGGATCGGGACGCACGTGCGGATGGTGCGCCAACATGAGCTTGCCGAGGGCGTTGGCGTGCAGGTTCTTCGCGAGCACGCCGATGGCGATGATCTCGTGGTCGGGGTCCTTGTCGACGAACCGCAGCCGCCCGGCCGCGAACGAGGCGACGTGCACCCCGAATCGGGTGTGGGTGCGCAGTTCCTCGACGACGTCGTGCAGCGTCGGCGACGGGCTCGTCTCCGCGGCCGCCTGCGCGAGCTCCGCGGTGCGACGACCCAGCGCGAAGCCGGACAGGTCCGGCACGCGGACGAGGAATCCGTCGGCCACGAGCAGGTTGAGCATGCGGTACGCGGTGGTCGGCGGCACCCCGGCGAACCTGGCGATCTCCTTCGCGGACGTGCCGGGGCCGAGCTGCGCGACGGCCTCGAGCATCCCCAGCGCCTTCTGCACCGCGCGCGGCTGCTGTCCGCTGAAGTGCGAATCGTCCGCGTGCACGGACACGTGCGCGGTCAACCCGGGTTCCCGTCGCGGGGACGGGCGTCGTCGCCGGGGTGCGGGACGTCCGGGAGGATGCGCCGCCGCCCGTCCGCGCCGATCACGAGGGTCCCCGCCCCGGGGAGGATGTCCCCGGTCTCGACCGAGTCGAACGCACCGATGGTCGTCAGGCTGCCGGGCCGGACCCGGCGCAGCACGTACTGCCACACCGTGCCGGACGCCGCGACCGCCGAGAGTGTCGCGGGCACGACCCATACGCCGTGCGCGGTGCCGTCGACGGCGATGTAGCCGAGCAGGCCCATCCCCAGGACCGAGACGAACAGCGCGGCCGCCCGCGTCACGACGGTGTGCTCGCCGATGCGGTGCAGGAATCGCAGCGACGCGACGGCCACCAGCGTGTAGGCCACGACGAGGCCGATCTCCACGACGCCGTCGAACGCCCCCGAATCCGCCCCCGCGAGGGACGCGTACAGGCACGCGCCGGCGAAACCCGCGGCGGTGAAGGAGAGCACGCCCACGTGCGGGGTGCGGAACCGGTCGTGGACACGGGCGAGGGCGCTCGGCAGCACCCGCTCGACACCCATCGAGTACAGCAGCCGGGAACCCGCCTGCGCGCACCCCAGGGTCGACGCGAGCCACGAGCACGTCATGCCCGCCTGCACCGCGAGCACCACACCGACGCTCGCGCCGGACGCCGTGCCGTCGAAGTACGCGCCGACGACGACGGCGCCGTGGCCGGACAACGCGGCCCACGCCGCGAACACGAACAGGACACCGACGACGACGGGGGAGATCAGCACGGTGCGAGTGACGGTCACCAACGGCCGCTTGGCCTCCGGGCCGAAGAACGCGGCGCTCTCGAAGCCCGCCATCGACAGCACGGTGAGCATCGCGAGGAACGGCATGAGGCTCAGGGGTGCGTCCGGCAGTTCGGTGGTGGCCGTGCCCGCACCGGCCGGGGTGCCGAGCATGAGCGCCACGATGAGCACGAGCGAGCACGCCTCGACGAGCAGGATGGCGCGCGTCGCGAACCGCACGCCGCGCACCGTGATCACCGCGACGGCAACCGCGACGAGACCGATCGTGACCGACCACGGCGCGGCGCCGGGCACGTGCATGCCGAGCAGGTCTGCGATGCGGAGCAGGCTCTGTGCGGCCTGCGACATCACCGAGATCGAGATGCCGAGATAGCCCAGCAGCAGCGCCGCGCCCGTGGTGAGGGTCGCGCGGGCACTCAGGCCCTGGAACACGAAGCTGTAGAGCGACCCGGCCGCGGCGAGGCGCCGCGTGAACTGCGTGATGCACAGCGCCACCAGCACCACCACGGCGGTGGTCCCCGCGATCGCCAGCAGACCGCCGACGCCCGGCCGGTGGGTCACCATCCACAGCGCGATGAACACCATCCCGGTTGCCGGCGCGATCGTCGACAGGGACTGGCCGAGCAGATCGATCGGGGTGAGCTGACGGCGGCCGAGGGCGCGCAGCGGCGAATACACCGGATCCCGATGGGTTTCGGCGTCCCGTGAGCGGGCAATCGCGGCCCGGAGTGCGGTTGTCACGATCGTCGTATCCCGTCTGTGCGTCCGTGCAGCCGGCGGTGCCGGCACCTCGGGCGGTGAAGCGCCTCAGGGCGAGGGACAACGTAGCGCCGCGGTGTTACGCGACGGTTACCTCCGCGAACGACATGTGGACGGCAAGTGGGAATCCGCCCGACGCGGCGCTGTGGCCCGCGCCACCGCACGGCCCCGTGCCCCGTGCGGACACGGTCCCCCGAGCGCCGGAGACCGTGTCCCACCTGCAGTGTCCGCATGGGGCGCGCCGCCACGGCCGGTTCCACTCGCGGTGCCCCCGGACGTTTCCCCGACGACCCGTTCGCGACGCATCCGGTGCGCACGATTGACCGGCACGATCACTCGACTGCGAAGGGGACGACCATGATCTGGGCGGTGGTTGCGGCGCTCGTCGGCGGGACGTTGTTGCTCGCCGGGGTGCCGAAGGCCGGCGATCACGAGGGGCTGCTGCGCGTCGTCCGCGGCTATCGGCTGCTGCCGCCCGTGTTGGAACGGGCGGTCGCGCGGGTGTTGCCCGCCGCGGAGATCGCCGTGGGTGCCCTGCTGGTGCTCGGCGTCGCCGGCAGTGCCGCCGCGGCTGTCGCGGCGGTGCTGTTCCTCGGCTTCTTCGTCGGTCTCACCGTGAACCTCGCGCGGGGCCGGCGCGAGCTCGACTGCGGCTGCTTCGCGTTCGGCGGCCACGGCGAGGCACCGCGCATCGGCTGGTTCCACTCCGTGCGGGCCGGTGCGTTCGCCGCCGCGTCGATCGTGCTGGCCCTCACCGGACCCGCGACGATCGCCGCGCTCCAGCAGGTGGCGGCAATCGCGCTCGCGGCGCTCGCGCTCGCCGCCGGGCTCGCGGTGGCCCAGTTGCGCTCCGTGGTCCACGTCGGGCGCCGGCCCGTCGACGAGCACCTGACCGGCGCGTCCATCGAACTGCGCGCGGTCTCTGCCGTGTCGCGCTACGGGGCCTGAAACCATTTCTTCCACAACATTTTCCGAGACAGGACGACAGATGGACACCATATTTCTCGTTGCGATCATCGTGCTGGTGGTGGCGGTCGCCGTGTTGTTCCTGATGGTGCTCGCGCTGGCCCGCGAGATCGGCCGGGTGCAGGTCCGGCTCGGCCCCCTCGGGGCCCGCATGATGGACACCGGTCCGAAGATCGAGCAGGCCGGCCCGTCCTTCCGGGGCCTCACCGACCATGTGGGCCGCACCGTCGACGTCGGCGGCCACCGCGACAGGCCGCAGCTGCTGCTGTTCACGGCGCCCACCTGTTCCACCTGCAAGAGCCTGCTGCCCGGCATCCGGGCGATGGCCAAGGCGGAGAAGGACCTCGACGTCGTGATCGTCTCCGACGGCACACCCGAGGAACACCGGCAGTTCCTCGCCGGAAGCAACATCGGCACCGAACTGAGCTACGTCGATGGCCGCGACGTCGGCATCGCCTACCAGGTCGGCACCACCCCCTACGGGGTGATCCTCGACGAGCACGGCAGGATCCGCGCCAAGGGGCTGTGCAACCACATGGCCCAGGTCGAGAGCCTGCTCAACGCCCTCGAGACCGGCACCCCGTCGCTGCAGCACCTGCACGAACAGGCCAAGGCCCGCGCCGCCGCGAGCGCCTGAATCCCGCCTTCCCCCTGGACGAACGGAGAGATGCGTTGGAAGAGATGTACGAGAACCGGTATCCGGTCGACGAGGAGACCGTCAAGGAACAAGCCGCCTGGATGGCCGGCAAGGGCGGCTCGTTCATGAGCCGGACCGGACGCCGGATGTCGGAACAGGTGTCGCGCCGCTCGATGATCAGCCGCCTCGGCCGCTGGACGATGGGCGTGTCGGGGGTGGCGCTCATCAGTTCGCTTCCGGTGACGCGCACCGCGTTCGCGCAGGAACCCGCCCCCGAGGCCGGCCCGGAACCGCTCGTGCCCGTGTACGACGGCAAGGATCCCGCCGAGTGCGAGTACTGGCGCTGGTGCAACATGGACGGCACCTCCTGCGCTGCCTGCAACGGAGGCGGAGTGACCACGTGCGCGCCGGGCAGCAAGCCGGGCGCCGAATTCTGGGTGGGCTGCTGCACCAACCCCGACACCGGCAAGACCTACCTGATCGCCTACTACGACTGCTGCGGCGCCCCGTCGTGCTCCAACGCCTTCTGCGGCGAGCCCGATATGCAGGCCGTCATGTACAACCCGGTCTCGGGCAGCTACGACCAGGAGATCATCTGGTGCGTGTCCGACGAATCCCAGTCGTACACCTGCACCATGGCCCCCATCATCGGCGAGGACTGCCAGGCTCGTCCCGCCGACCGCCCGAAGGTCGGTGCCGGATCATGACATCGCGTTCCCGCCGCCTCGTGCGTCCCGCCGCGGCCGTCGTTCCGCTCGCGCTGCTCGTCACCCTCGCCGGTTGCGGCTCGTCCGGCGACGACGCGAACACCGCCGGCGACGTCACCTATCCCACCGTCGAATTCAGCACCCCCGGCGAGGGCATCTCGCTCGGCCACGACGACCAGGAGATCGGCGACACCATCCCCGAACCGCTGCACGTCGCCGAGATCGACCCCATCCGACGTGACCAGCTCGTCGCCGTGGCAGGCGGATTCGGCAAGCTCGAGCTCGGCGTCAACGTCCTCGACCCGAAGACGGGCGTCGCCGGCAGCCGCATCGTCGTCGGCCCCGGCATCTGGGACCCCGTGATCCACGGCTTCGTCGGCGAGACCCCGTCCGATCCGGCCGTTCTCGCCGCCGAGGTGTGGCGCCCCCGCGGCTCGCGGGGGGCCGCGGACTTCACCGTCAGCACCTACTCCGGGAATCTGCTCGAGCCGGCCGAGGCGCTGCTGCCCGACGTCGCGCGCGTGCACTCGCGGCCCGGTTCCAACGCGGTCACCTCCGACGGGCGGTACTTCGTCACGTGGGACGACGGGCTCTACGGCGTCCGCGTCGTGGACCTCGAGACGAAGCAGCAGAGCGGGGCCGTGCAGATCGTCGGCTGCGGACCGTTCACCTGGACCGTGGACCACGAGATCTACAGCGTGTGCGAGGAGACCGGCGAGCTGATCCGGATCTCCGTCGGCGACGACGGCGTGCCGGCCGAGACCGCCCGGGCGAAGGTGCTGCCGGAGGACTTCGTCAGCGCCCGGAAGGTCGGGTGGGCCGCCGAGGCGCGCAAGGCCCTGCTGGTCGGGGAGAACGGCGACGTGTACGTCTTCGACTTCTCGAACGGCCTGCCGCAGGGCGCGGTGACGCCGATCGGCAACGCCGGTCAGCCCGACGGGCGGTTCGCGAGCGACGTCATCGACAACACCGGCACCCGGATCGCGATCGCCTACACCGACTCACCGATCCATCCCAGTTCCGCGCGCGGCGGCGACCTGGCCCGCATCGTGCTGTCCGACGCCGCGAACCTCGCCCCGATCCGGTCGCTGAGCCTGCAGGACCTGGGGCTGACCGACATCGCGAGCATGGCGTTCTCCGTCGACGGCGCGACGTTCTACGTCCTCGGTGGCAATCCGGAGGGTCAGGGCGAGGCGGCACAGCGCATCGTCGGGTTCGACGCCGCGACCGGGCAACAGGTCTCCTCGGCGGAGATCAGCGGCAACGTCGAGGATTTCACCGACCTGCTCACCCCCGAGGTGATCGGATGAGACAACCCGACAACGGGTTGGGCCGGCGCCGATTCCTCGCCCTGGGCTCCCTCGGAGCCGGGGCGCTGGGAATGAGCGCGCTCGGGTTCGGTGCCGCCGGCTGCGCTACCGCATCGTCCGGTACGCAGCCGGCGGCCGCCGGCTCGGACACACGATCGGCGGCGTCCGATCTCGACTACATTTCCCCGGCCGATCCGGAGATCGCCGCCGCCGAGGCCGCCCGCGGGTGGAACGGCACCGTGGCGTCGTTCGCGCTCGCCGCCGGATTCTCCACCGTCGACCTGGGCGGACGCCTGGTCGACACCTGGACCTACGGCGGGCACGCCGTCGCCCCGGAACTGCGGGTACGCAAGGGCGACCGGCTCGACGCCGTGGTGCGCAACGACCTGGACGCCGACACCACGCTCCACTGGCACGGCATCCGGATCCGCAACGACATGGACGGCGCAGCGCCCGTCACCCAGGCGGCGATCGCACCGGGCACGACGTTCGACTACAGCTTCGTCGTCCCGGACCCCGGCACCCACTGGTACCACTCGCACAGCGGCCTGCAGGCCGACCGCGGCCTGTTCGGGGCCCTGATCGTGGAGGACCCCGACGACCGCACCGGCGCCGACGCCGACGCCGTCCTGGTCCTCGACGACTGGGTCGACGGCCTGGGCACCACGCCCGACGCCGTGCTCACGGCGCTCAACCCCGCGATCTCCGGCGGTCACGGCGGCCACGGCGGTGGTGCGGCACCCGGCGCACACCCGGCCGGCGACACGGACGTCGCCCGGCGGCTGGTGAGCGCCGGGCACGGCGATTCCGCGCCCCTCGGCGGGATGACCCAGCACATCGCGTATCCGTTGCACCTGATCAACGGTCGTCCCCCGAATGATCCCGCCCCGGTCGTCGCCGCGGCGGGACAGCGGTTGCGGCTGCGGATCGTCAACGCGGCGGCGGAGACCCCGTACCGGTTCGCGGTGGCCGGGCACGAACTCACGATCGTCGCGGCGGACGGCTTCGACGTGCAGCCCACCGTCGCCGATACGATCGTCGTCGGAATGGCGCAACGCTACGACGTCCTCGTCACCGTGAAGTCGGGCGTGTGGCCGATCGTCGCGAAGGTCGAAGGGCGGCAAGGGTATGCCTCGACGGTGCTGCGCACCCCGGATGCGGTGCCGATGACCGACGCCGACGTGGGCGATGCGATCCCCGAACTCGGCGGCCGGCTCGTCGCGGAGAGCGCGTTGCGGCCTGCCGACACCGTGCGGCTCGACCCGCGCGAACCCGACCGGGACTACCGGATCGAGCTGATCCAGGCAGGGGACCGCTACGTGTGGGGCATGGCCGGCGCCGACGCCGGCCGCCTCGTCATGAAACAGGGTGAACGCGTACGGATCACGATGAAGAACTCGTCCACCATGTGGCACCCCATGCACACGCACGGACACACCTTCGCGATCGGCGCGTACGGCGGGTTGCGCCGCGACACGGTCAACGTGCTGCCCGGCACCGAACTTGCGATCGAATTCGATGCCGACAATCCGGGCGAATGGATGTTCCACTGCCACAACGCCTACCACTTCGAAGCCGGCATGACCGCGAACCTGCGGTACATCCGATGAGAGGAATCGCCATGAGAAGGTCCGTCACCCTGCTCGCCGGCCTGCTGACCGCGGCGAGCCTGTCCGCGTGCGGCAGCGCCGGAGGTTCGGCCGAACCGGCCGTCGTCGTGGAGGTGAGGAACATGGCCTACAACCCGGAGTCGGTGACGATCGAGAAGGGGCAGACCGTCGAATGGCGATTCGACGACGGCGGACTGCCGCACGACGTCGTGGGCGAGGGCCCCCTCGAGGGGGAGCTGAAGAGTGAACTCCTCACCGAGGGAACGTATTCCTACACCTTCGACGAAGCCGGCACGTTCACCTATCACTGCACGCCGCACCCGATGATGGTCGGCACCGTGATCGTCCGGGAATGACCCGGCGGCCGGGGTGGGCTGCGGCCCTGCTGCTTCCGCTCGTCACGGCCTGCGGCCCGTCCGAGCGGCCCCCGGACGCGGTGGTGGTCGTCAGCAACGTCCACTTCGCTCCGCCCGACGTGACCGTGCCGGCCGGCGGCACCGTCGAATGGCGGTTCGAGGACGGCGGGGTGCTGCACCAGGTCACGTCGGAGGGGCGGTTCGACAGCGGGATCACCGGGGGAGGCACGTACTCCCACACCTTCGACGAACCGGGAACCTACGAGTACACCTGCTCGGTCCACCGGTACATGACCGGCACCGTCACCGTCACCGAATCCTGAACCAGTCGTCCGAATCCGGAGAACACCGACCCCCTTGGAGGAAGTCATGACAGCAGTACTCACGCACGAGCCGCTGACGACGGACGTGCCGGACATCCGTCCCACCCTGCAGAAGGCCGTGCCGTCGCGCACCCGGGCGGCGCTGATCGCCGCCGCCGGCGTCGCCGGTGCCGGGGCGGCGGCGCTCCTCACGCCGTCGGGACCCGCCGCGACGACCGCCGCGGTCGTGGGTGCCGGCGCCGTCACCGCCCTGGCCGCGAACTGGTCGACGTGCGGCATGTCGGTCGCCGGCGTCGTCGCGGCTCCGAAGCAGCCCGACCGCGCGGGCTCGTCGACGCCGGTGCGCCGGCTGGGCTGGCACGCGCTCGGGTCGGTCGCGACCGGCGCCCCCACCGGTGCGCTCGTCGGCGCGCTCGGTGCGCTCGTCGCCGGATCCGTCCCGGTGACGTGGGCGCTCGTCGCGTGGGGCGTCGTCGCGTTCGCCTACGGTCTGCACGAGCTGGGTCTGGTGACGCTGCCGACGCCGATGCGCCGCCGGCAGCTGCCGCGGCACCTGCGCCGGTCGATGGCCCCGTGGAAGGTCTCGCTGCTCTTCGGCGCCATGATCGGACCCGGCTTCGTGATCTTCATCCGGTCGAGCGCGTACTACCTGCTGGTGCTCGGCGTCGCCGTGGTCGGCTCCCCGGCGCTCGGCGCCGCCCTGTTCACGCTCGTCTCGCTCGGCCGGTGCCTGCCGAGCCTGCTGGCGATCCTGCACACCCGCGGCGGCGGGTCGATGCCGGGCTTCCTGTCGGCGATGTGCGTGGTCGACCGCCGCGTGCAGACGCTGACCGGCGCCGTGCTCGTCGCCCTCGGCGCGTTCGCGGTCGTCGCCGCACTCTGACGTGCCGGTTCGCGGCGGGTTCCGGGCGCACTACCGCACCCGGGACCGCCGCGACTAACGTCGGGCGGCATGACGACTTCTCTGCAGAACATCGGCATCAACACCCTCGGCGGGGTGCCCACCTCCCTCGCCGAGTTCGACGGCCGCGCGGTCCTCGTGGTCAACGTCGCCTCCAAGTGCGGCCTGACCCCGCAGTACACGGCGCTCGAGAAGCTCGCCGTCGAGTACGCGGACCGGGGCCTGACCGTGGTCGGTGTGCCGTGCAACCAGTTCATGGGCCAGGAGCCGGGCACCGCCGAGGAGATCCGGACCTTCTGCTCCACCAACTACGGCGTCACGTTCCCGCTGATGGAGAAGATCGACGTCAACGGCGAGAGCCGGCACCCCCTCTACACCGAGCTCACCCAGCACCCCGACGCGAACGGGGAGGCCGGCGACGTGCAGTGGAACTTCGAGAAGTTCCTCGTCGCGCCGGACGGGAACGTCGTCGCCCGGTTCCGGCCGCGCACCGAGCCCGACGCCCCCGAGGTGATCGCGGCCATCGAAGCCGCGCTGCCCCGCTGACCGCGATGACCGACACCATCGATGCGCGGGCGGCCCTGTACGACGTGATCCGTGCGCGCCGCGACGTCCGCGCGGAGTTCACCGGCGAGCGCGTCGACGAGCAGGTCCTGTGGCGGGTGCTGGGTGCGGCGCACGCCGCGCCCAGCGTCGGCAACACCCAGCCGTGGGACTTCGTGGTGGTCCGCGACCCGCAGCGGCTCGCCGAGTTCGCCGACCACGTCGCCGGATGCCGTCGCGCGTTCGCGGACTCGCTGCCGGAGGAGCGGCGGCGCACCTTCGACCCCATCAAGGTCGAGGGCATCGCCGAGTCCGGCACCGGGATCGTGGTCACCTACGACCCGTCGCGGGGCGGGCAGCACATCCTCGGCCGGCACACGATCGACGACGTGGGCGTGTTCTCGGCGGTGCTGTCGATCCAGAACCTGTGGCTCGCGGCGACCGTCGAAGGACTCGGTGTCGGCTGGGTCTCGTTCTACGACGAGGCGTTCCTCGCCGACTTCGTCGGGGCGCGGACCCCGGTGCGGCCGATCGCGTGGCTGTGCGTCGGCCCCGTGACGCGGTTGCAGGAGGTGCCGGACCTCGAACGGTTCGGGTGGCGGACCGGCCGGCCCCTCGCCGACGCCGTGCATGCCGAAACCCTTCAGGTCCGCGACGCCTGACGTTCACCCGGCCCTGGCACCGTGGAGCCCATGAGCGGCCAGCTGATCGTGTCGGTGTCGGGCATCAGGGACGAAACCCGCCCGGCGGTGGACGACTTCGCCCGGGAGATGGACGCCCGCGGCGTGCCGCTGTCGCTGCTCGTCGCGCCGCGACTGAAGGATCACTACCGGCTGGCGCGCGACCCGCACACCCAGGAGTGGCTGCTCGAGCGTCGCGAGGGCGGCGACGCCATCGTGCTCCACGGCTACGATCAGGCCGCGACCAAGCGGCGGCGCGCCGAGTTCGCGGTCCTGCCCGAACACGAGGCGCGGCTGCGGTTGCTCGCCGCCGACCGGGTGCTCGAGGAGACGGGGCTGCGGACCCGGCTGTTCGCGCCGCCGCGCTGGCTCGCCTCGCCCGGGGCCGTCGCGGCGCTGCCCGCCACCGGTTTCCGGCTCCTGGCCGGCGCCGCCGGAATCCACGACCTCGACCGCGATACCGTCACCCATGCACGGGTGTTCGGCATCGGCGAGGGCGCCAAGGCCGAACCGTGGTGGTGCCGGGCGATGGTCATCGGCGCCGCCCGGGTCGCACGGCGCGGCGGGCTGCTGCGGCTGTCGATCTCCGGCAAGCAACTCGACCGGCCGGGGCCGCGGCAGGCGATGCTCGACGCGATCGACCTCGCCCTGCACCTCGAGGCGCAGCCCTCCGTCTACCGCTGGCCGCCGCGCCTGCGCACACTCGGCGCGGCCTGAGCCCGAAGATCCGCCCACACGAACCTACCCTGCAGTAGGTTGGCGGGCATGGACGCAGACGTGATCGTGGTGGGCGCCGGCCTGGCCGGGCTCGTCGCCACGGCCGAACTCATCGACGCCGGGCGCACCGTGGTGCTCGTCGACCAGGAGAACTCGCACAACCTCGGGGGACAAGCCTTCTGGTCGTTCGGCGGGCTGTTCTTCGTGGATTCCCCCGAGCAGCGCCGGCTCGGCATCCGCGACTCGTACGACCTGGCCCTGCAGGACTGGATGGGCAGCGCCGCCTTCGACCGGGAGGACGAGGACTATTGGCCGCGCCGCTGGGCGCAGGCCTACGTCGAGTTCGCGGCCGGAGAAAAGCACGCGTGGCTGAAGGAACGCGGGCTGAAGCTGTTCCCCATGGTCGGCTGGGCCGAACGCGGCGGCTACGACGCCGGCGGTCACGGCAACTCCGTGCCGCGCTTCCACATCACGTGGGGCACCGGACCGGCCCTCGTCGAGATCTTCGCCCGCAGGGTGCTCGACGGCGTCGAGCGCGGCCGGGTGATCCTGCGGAACCGGCACCGCGTCGACGACCTCGTCGTCACCGGCAACGCCGTCACCGAGGTGCGCGGAACCGTGCTCGAGCCGTCGTCGGCGGCGCGGGGCGTGGCGTCGTCGCGCGTGGCGACCGGCGAGTTCGAACTCTCGGCCGGCGCGGTGATCGTCACGTCGGGCGGCATCGGCGGCAACTACGACCTGGTGAAGAAGAACTGGCCGAAGCGGCTGGGAGACCCGCCGAAGCACATGCTCACCGGCGTGCCGGCGCACGTCGACGGGCGGATGCTCGAGATCACCGAACGCGCCGGCGGGCGCGTCGTCAACCGCGACCGGATGTGGCACTACACCGAGGGCATCACCAACTACGACCCCGTCTGGCCCAACCACGGCATCCGCATCCTGCCCGGCCCGTCGTCGCTGTGGCTCGACGCCACCGGCAAGCGACTGCCGGTGCCGCTGTTCCCGGGCTTCGACACCCTCGGCACCCTCGAGCACATCGTGCGCAGCGGCCACGACCACACCTGGTTCGTGCTCGACCAGAAGATCATCGAGAAGGAGTTCGCGCTCTCCGGCCAGGAACAGAACCCGGACCTGACCGGACGCGACATCCGCAAGGTGCTGCAGCGGGTCAAGCCCGGCGCACCCGGACCGGTGGAGGCGTTCAAGCGCCGCGGCGTCGACTTCGTCGTCCGCGACACCCTCGCCGAACTGGTGGCAGGAATGAACGAGATCACCCCGGATGCGCCGCTGGATTACGCGACGGTCAAGCAGGTCGTCGAGTCCTGCGATCGCGAGATCGCGAACAAGTACACCAAGGATCTGCAGGTCGCGGCGATGCGCGCGGCCCGCGCCTACCTGCCGGACCGGATCACCCGCATCGCCGCCCCCCACCGGCTGCTCGATCCCAAGGCCGGACCGCTGATCGCGGTCAAGCTGCACCTGCTGACGCGCAAGACGTTGGGCGGGCTCGAAACCGACCTGTCGGGCCGGGTGCTGAAGGCCGACGGCTCGGTGTTCGAGGGCCTGTTCGCCGCCGGTGAGGTCGCCGGATTCGGCGGCGGCGGGGTACACGGCTACCGCTCGCTCGAGGGCACGTTCCTCGGCGGCTGCATCTTCTCCGGCCGCGCCGCCGGGAGGGCCGCAGGCCGCTGACGCGGCCGGTGCGTCCTTT
Source organism: Rhodococcus sp. PSBB066 (assembly GCF_017068255.1). Lineage (NCBI taxonomy): Bacteria > Bacillati > Actinomycetota > Actinomycetes > Mycobacteriales > Nocardiaceae > Rhodococcus > Rhodococcus sp. PSBB066. Next base: position 5,880,045 of record NZ_CP070859.1, on the reverse strand, counting down.
GGGCGGCTACTGCAGCCCAAAGGACGCACCGGCGGTTACGCCTCGACCGAATCCTCGGCGGGCAGCACCCGGAACTCGGTGCCCTCCGGCGCCATCTCGGAGTAACGGCCGTAGAAGATGCCGGTGGCCTGCTCCGCGACGATGCCCTGGTGGATCGGCACGGCCACCCGCGGATTGACCGCGCGCAGATAGTCCACCGACTCCCAGATCTTCAGCCACGGTGCCGCGGCGGGCAGCGCGAGCACGTCGACCTCTTCGTTCGGGATGTACAGCGAATCGCCCGGATGCAGCAGCCGCGCCGGGTTCTCGGCGTCGCCGAGCAGATAGGCGGTGTTGTCGATGACCGGCAGTTCCGGGTGGATGACGGCGTGCCGGCCTCCGGTGCCGCGCACGCGCACGTCGCCGACGGTGAATGCGTCGCCCGGGAGCACGGCCTTCCAGCCGCCGCCCAGCTGAGCGGCGGTCTGCGGGTCCGCGTACAGGGCGGCCCCCGGGTTGGCCTCCACCAGCGCCGGCAGTCGCGCCGGGTCGGCGTGGTCCGGGTGCTGATGGGTGACCAGGATCGCGTCGAGCCCCGTGATGCCCTCGAAGCCGTGCGAGAAATTCCCCGGGTCGAACAGGATCGTCGCGCCCAGGTGCTCCACGAGCAGGCAGGAATGTCTGAAGTGGGTCAGTCGCATGCACCCGAGGATGGACCGTCGCGTGCGGCGGCGCGCCGAGCGATCTCGCGTCCGGGTTGCGCCGAGCGAATGTATCGTTCCGTCGGCCTACGGAGATGAGCGATACATTCGCTCGGCCCGCGGGCGGGTCAGCGCAGCTCCTCGGACCCGCTCGCTGCCTGCTGGGCGAGCGAGCGGCCCCACTGCTCGGCCCGATCCTCCTCGCCGGGCTCGAGCTTCGACTGCTTGTCGACGAGGAAGCTCTCCGGATCGGCGACGAGTTCGAACCCGTGCTTGCGCAGCTTCTTGGCGATGCCCTTGCCGGCGCGCCCGGTCAGGACGGCCGCCATGTCGATGCGCGTGTCGAACGATGCGGCCTTCCCGCCGCCGGCGGGCAGCGAATCGAGCCACTCGCGGACGCCCTCGCTCTCGGCGTCCGGCTCGAGCGTCAGCCCGCTGTCGGGTTTCTCGGCCTGCTCGACCGCGCCGTGGCGCGTCGACTCCCGGCTCATGCCGTGCGCATGCGTCGGGCCGCCGACGACCACCAGGTCGTATTCGGACAGGTTCTCCTCATGCGCCTGCGTCACGGGGACCGTGCGCACCGCGTCCGCCGGTCCCAGCCCGCGCGCGACGGCTTCCGCCACGTGACGGGTGTTCCCGAACATCGATTCGTACACCACCAGTGCTCGCATGCCGCGCCTCCTCGGCTGGGCGGAAAGTCGACGACCGTCCAACTCAGCATAGGAGCCGTCGGACCGAGCGAATGTGACTTTCCGTCGGCCTACGGAGATCAGCGATACATTCGCTCGGGTGGGTGGCGTTGTGAGGAGCTGCGAGGAGAGGATCGGGGCATGACGGATACGGTGCAGACGACCGGGGGAACGGTTCGGGGCACGCCGACCGACGGAGTGTGGGCCTTTCTGGGCATTCCGTACGCGGCCGCCCCGGTGGGGGCGGTGCGGTTCGCGGCCCCGGGCCCGGCGCCGCGTTGGGACGGTGTCCGCGACGCCACCGCGCCCGGCCCCACCTGCCCTCAGGCGCCGTACGCCGCTCCGGCGGCCGCATTGCTCGGCAACGTCATCGCACCCGGCGACGAGTGCCTGAATCTGTCCGTGTGGACACCCGATCCGGGCGCCTCCGGGTTGCCGGTGATGGTGTGGATCCACGGTGGCGCGTTCACCCGCGGCTCGAACCGGATCGACAGTTACGACGGACGCGCCTTCGCGCGCGACGGTGTGGTGCTGGTCGGCATCAACTACCGGCTCGGCGTCACCGGGTTCCTGTCGCTCGACGGCGCGCCGGACAATCGTGGCCTGCTGGATCAGCTCGCCGCGCTGCGCTGGGTGCAGGACAACATCCGGGCCTTCGGCGGCAACCCGGACAACGTGACGGTGTTCGGCGAGTCGGCGGGCGGGATGAGCGTGGCCACGTTGCTGGCCTCGCCCGCCGCGAGCGGACTGTTCCACCGCGCCGTCGTGCAGAGCGGCAACGCCACGGCCGCCTCGGACCTCGAGGACGCGCGCCGGGTGGGGGCTGTCCTCGCCGACCGCCTGGGTGTGCCGGCCACGGCCGAGGCGTTCGGGGCCCTCGCCCCGGACGTCCTGCAGGCGGCCCAGGACGCTCTCGGGCTCGACCTCGCCCAGAATCCGGACCCGGCCCGGTGGGGCGGGTCGGTGGTGCAGCGCGGCTTGGGCGTGATGAGCATGTTCCCGACGATCGACGGGGAGATTCTGCCGTCGTTGCCGATCGACGCGATCGCCGCCGGAGCGGGCACGGGTGTGCCGGTGCTGGCCGGCACGACCACGGACGAGTTCCGCTTCTTCCTGGTGCCGACCGGTATCGCCGCGGCGATCACCGACGACAACCTGCCGTTCGTCCTGCAGCGGTACGGGATCGATCCCGCGCTCGCCGACCTGTACGCGGCCCACCGGCCGGGCGCGACTCCCGGCGACGTGCTCGCCGCCGTCCTCACCGATTACGCCTTCCGGTCGGGCACGGTCACCCTGGCCGACGCGGTCGCCCGCCGCGGTGGCACGGCGTGGTTGTACGAGTTCGCCTGGCCGAGCCCGGTGCAGGATCTGCGGGCGTGCCATGCCCTCGAGATCGCGTTCGTCTTCGACCGCCTCGACGTCTCCCACCGGCTCACCGGCGATCGGCCCCCGCAGGCCCTCGCCGACGAGATGCACCGCGCCTGGGTGCAGTTCGCGACCACGGGAGGTCCGGGATGGGCGCCGATCGGTGCCTCGCGGCCGGTCCGGGTGTTCGGCGGTGAGGGTGATCCGGTGGTGGCCGATCCGCGCGCCGACGAGCTGGCGTGCTGGATCGGGTGACGTCGCAGCGGAATCCGTGACGGCAGCGCCCGCGGCGGGTAGGGCGGCCGCACGGTATCCCGGTGCCCGGAGGCGTCGCCCTCCGGGCCTTCGTCGAGTGCACCGGGCTGTGATGATGCATCGTTTCACCGAGCCGACTCCGATCGGTGCCCGGGTCGGTAACGACGGGAACACTGCTGCGCCCTCGGGTCCGCTCGCTCGGGTGCCGGCCGGTCGGCGAGGGTGGCGGGCGTGAGGATCTGGATGCTCGTCGACCTCGAACCCGGCTACGAACGGCTGCACGTCGGGGACACGATCGAGGGCACGACCGAGTGGTGCCTGCCGCACATGCTGCCGCCGGAACTGATCAGCCGGAACCTGCCCGCTCACGTCGAGCGGGTCCCGGCGAGCACGCCGGGTGGGTTCGACCGGGTCGCGCACCTCGGCGACGGGGTGTCGGCGCTGCTCCCGCCCGGATATCCGGAGGACGGGCGGGACACGGTCTCCGGCTGCCTGCTCTACGACCGCTACCTCGGTGTGTTCCACCGCACGGTGCCGACCGCGCGGGGCCGGATCGTGCGCCGGGGCTGGATCACCCAGCTCGCGAATCGCACGCCGACCCGGTATCCGGGCTGGTATTCGGTGCACCCGTCCGGGCCGCCGACGCTGTGGGAGGGCGGTGGCCGCATCCCGGCGGAGCGGACCGTCACGTGGGACTGTGTCCTCCTCGACACGCAGGGGTGCTGAGCGGCCGGTGCTACGGCTCCGGGCCGGCGACGATCTGCTCGACCCGATCGTGGAAGATCCGCCAGCGCCGCTCGTTCTCGTGCGTGAGCACCGCGCTCTGCGCCGCGAGATCGGCGGCGTGGTCGATCATTTCCGCGGCCGAGAAGACGTAACGTGGCGCGATGCGGTCCCCGGCGAGGTCCGCGCGCAGGGCGGCTGCGGTGAAGTCGATGCGTCCCAGGATCGCGACCGCCCGGTCGAGGTTGCGGGCGACGAGTTGGGCCGTCGTCGCGCACTGCCAGTCGTTGGTGACGATGCGGTGCCGTTCGGCGAGCAGGTCCGCCAGGCCCGGGTAGGCCAGCAGCGCCTCGAGCACGTCCCAGGCGGTCGCCATGGCGTCGGCGAGCCACTGCCCGGTCGTCCGGTTCGCCTCGGCGAGCGCCCCGAGGTCGGCCTTCAGTCTGGTGATCTCGGCGGGTTCGTCGCCGCTCTCCATGAACAGGATGCCGAGCGTCTCGGTGGCCCGATCGTCGTTGAGGTCGGGCGCGCCGGCGAACGGGCTCGGCGACGTCCGTTCGAGTGGTGCGACGACCGACCACCGCTCGGCGAGCGCCTTCAGGGCACGTGAGCTGCGGTGCAGCCGGATCACGTCGTGGAACGGCGATTCGGAATAGAACTTCTCGTGCTCGCGGTGGAACCGGGCGAGGTTACGCACCGTGAGCAGCAGCTGGTCCCGCTCCGCCTCCATGGCACGAGCGTGACACAGCACGACGACGCGCTGCCGGCGAATCGGAGACCTTCCGCCGGCAGCGCGTCGTGGGTGCGGGCCTCAGCGGGGGCTGAACCGCCGCAGCCGCAGGCTGTTGCTGACCACGAACACCGAGCTGAACGCCATCGCCGCGCCGGCGATCAGCGGGTTGAGCAACCCGAGCGCCGCGAGCGGCAGGGCCGCGACGTTGTAGGCGAACGCCCAGAACAGGTTGCCCTTGATGGTGCGCAGGGTCGCGCGGGCGAGCCGGATCGCGTCGGGAGCGGCCCGCAGGTCGCCGCGCACGAGCGTCAGGTCGGAGGCCTCGATCGCGACGTCGGTGCCGGTGCCCATCGCCAGTCCGAGGTCTGCCTGGGCGAGGGCGGCCGCGTCGTTGACGCCGTCGCCGATCATGGCGACGACCCGGCCCTCTTCCTGCAGCCTCTTGACCACGTCGACCTTGTCGGCGGGCAGGACCTCGGCGATGACCTCGTCGATGCCGACCTGCTTCGCGACGGTCTCGGCGGCGCTGCGGTTGTCGCCGGTGAGCAGCACCGGCCGCAGGCCGAGTTCGCGCAGATCGGCGATCGCCGACGCGGAGGTGTCCTTGATGGTGTCGGAGACGACGACGATCGCCCGGATGCGCCCGTCCCAGGCGATCCACACCGGTGTGCGGCCCTCGGCCTCGGCGGCCCCGGCGCTCCGTCGCAGCGATTCGGGCGCGGTCAGCGACCACTCGTCGCGCAGCCAGGACAGCCGGCCCGCGAGCACGGCGTGTCCGTCGACGACACCGGAAACCCCTCGTCCACCGTGGTTTTCGAAGCTTTCCACCGGTGAGAGAGCCCCGGTGGCCGCGGCCCGGTCGGCGACGGCGCGCCCGATGGGGTGCTCGGAGGCGTGCTCGAGCGACCCCGCCAGGTGCAGCGCCTCGTCCTCGGAGCCGCCGTCCGCCGCGTGCACCGCGGCCACGGCCATGCGGCCGGTGGTGACGGTGCCCGTCTTGTCGAGCACGACGGTGTCGACGCGGCGGGTGGATTCGAGGATCTGCGGTCCCTTGATCAGGATGCCGAGCTGGGCGCCGCGGCCGGTGCCGACGAGCAGTGCGGTCGGGGTCGCGAGGCCCAGCGCGCAGGGGCAGGCGATGATCAGTACTGCGACGGCAGCGGTGAACGCCGCGGTCACCGAGTTGCCCGTGAGGAGCCAGCCGGCGAGGGTGAGCAGCGACAGCCCGATGACGATCGGGACGAACACCGCCGACACCCGGTCGGCGAGCCGCTGCACCTCGGCCTTGCCGTTCTGCGCCTCCGTCACCAGCCGCGCCATCTGAGCGAGCTGGGTGTCGGCGCCGACGCGGGTCGCGCGGACCACGAGCCGGCCGCCGGCGTTGACGGTCGCGCCGACGACGGGGTCCGCGGGCCCGACCTCGACGGGCACGGGTTCGCCGGTGAGCATCGACGCGTCGACGGCGGAGGTGCCGGAGACGACGACGCCGTCGGTGGCGATCTTCTCGCCGGGACGCACGACGAACCGGTCGCCGACGGTGAGCCGGCCGATCGGGATCCGGGTTTCGGTGTCACCGTCGCCCAGCACGGCGACGTCCTTGGCGCCCATGTCGAGCAGTGCCCGCAGGGCCGCGCCCGACTGCCGCTTGGCGCGGGCCTCGAAATAGCGCCCCGCGAGAATGAAGGTGGTGACGGCGGCGGCGACCTCGAGATAGATGTGCGGCTCGGAGCTTCCGGTGGGGAGCAGGTCGAACGTCATCCGCATCCCGGTCATGCCGGCGTGGGTGAAGAACAACGCCCACAGCGACCAGAGGTACGCGGCCGTGACGCCGACGGAGATGAGGGTGTCCATCGTGGCGGCGCCGTGGCGGGCGTTGGTCCAGGCGGCGCGGTGGAACGGCAGTGCCCCCCACACCACGACGGGGGAGGCGAGGGTCAGGGTCAGCCACTGCCAGTTGTCGAACTGCAGCGCCGGGATCATCGACAGCAGTACCACCGGCACGGTGAGGACCGCGGAGACGGTCAGGCGCTGACGCCAGGCGGCGGCCTCGTCCGGTTCGGGGGCGGCCTCGGTGGCCTCCTCGGCCCGGGGCGGGGCGGGGAGCGCGGCGGTGTAGCCGGTCGCCTCGACCGTCGCGACGAGGTCGTCGTGGGCGACCCCGTGCGCATAGGTGACCTTCGCCTTCTCCGTCGCGTAGTTGACGGTGGCGGTCACGCCGTCCATCCGGTTGAGCTTCTTCTCGATGCGCGCCGCGCAGGAGGCGCAGGTCATGCCGCCGATCGAGAGTTCTACCTCGTGCACCATCTCACCCGTGGTCATGGGCGGGTCCCTTCTCGGGTCGGCGGGTCACTGCGGGGCGAGGCGGTAGTCGCCGGCCTCGTCGAGCGCGGTGGCGACGGCCTCGTCGTCGATTCCGTCGACGCTGGTCACCGTGACGGTGGAGACGCCGCCCGCGACCAGTTCGACGTGTACGTCCTCGACGCCGGGCAGGGCGCGCAGTTCCTCGGTGACGGCGCCGGCGCAGTGGCCGCAGGTCATGCCGACGACGGGGAAGGCCTGGGTGTTCATTCGGGGGTCCTCACTGCTCGGTCCGGTCGGTTCGGTGGGGTGGCTGCCGCAGCGGCAGCCGCTGGCCGTGTCGGTCAGGGGCAGGAGCCGGGTCATCGCGATTCTCCTCTGCGTGGGTGCACCCCATTTATACCCCCTAGGGGTATTGAACCGCCAGGGCGGGACGTGCTCTTCATCGAATCTTCAGGAATGCCGCGTGCCGTCGGGGCGGGACAAGGCCCGGAAAGCGGCGGGCCGGCCCGCTTTATCCTGAGAACCTCCGACAGGACCGACGGCAAGGATGTGAGGCGACACCGAGGTGAACGACGAGACTTCGGCCCGCGCCCTGTTCCCGGAATCGGATCCCACCGCGACCGCCCACCGCGCCGCCGACTGGGCGTCGACCGCGCTGGGGCCGATCGACACCTGGCCTCCCGAACTGACGGCGGCCGTGCGGACCGTCGTTCCGTCGCGGGTGCCCATGCTGCTGTGCTGGGGCCCCGAACTGGTGCAGATCTTCAACGACGCCTTCCGGCCCCTCCTCGGCGAGAAGTTTCCGGCGGCGGTCGCCCAGCGGGCCTCCGAGTGCTGGGGCGAGATCTGGGACTTCGTCGGCGCCCTCTTCGCCCAGGCGCAACGCGGGGAGCCGACCCTGTCGGAGCGGATGCAGTTGTTCATGCACCGATTCGGCTACACGGAAGAGACGTACTGGACGTTCTCCTACAGCCCCGTCCGGGCCGCCGACGGCACCGTCGCGGGCATCTTCGTCGCCACCACGGACGTCACCGAGCAGGTGCTCGCCGAGCGCCGGGCCGCCGTCCTGCGGGAACTCGGCCAGCTCTCGATGACGGAGACCGATACCGCCGACGATGCCTGCCGGGCTGCGCTCGGCCTGCTCGCCGGCCACGAGGACGATCTGCCGTTCGGCAGTGCCCACCTGTGCCGCGACGAGGTGACGGTGACGGTCGCCGAGTTCGGCACCGCTCCCGGCGCCGCGTCGGACCTGCCGGAGGTGATCGCCCGGGTCGCCGAGTCCGGCAAGGCCGAGACCATCGCGGACCTCGGCCGCGACGGCGACACCGCGGTGGTCCTGCCGCTCCCGGTCTCCGCTGGTGGCCCGGCCGGCTCCCTCGTGCTCGGCATCAGCCGGTTCCGCGAGCTGAACGAGCAGTACCGGGTGTTCCTCGATATGGTCGCGGTCCGCGTGTCCACGGCCCTGTCCGATGCGCAGGCCTACGAGGCCGAACGCCGGCGTGCGGCCGAACTCGCCGAGCTCGACGCCGCCAAGAGCCGGTTCTTCGAGAACGTCAGCCACGAGTTCCGCACCCCGCTGACGCTGCTCCTCGGGCCGCTGCAGACCCTGCTCGACGAGCACGCCGCCGCGCTGCCACCCGCCCAGGTCGACGCCGTCGCGGCGGCGCGGCGGGCCGCCCTGCGCCTGCAGCGGCTCGTCGACATGCTGCTCGACGTTGCGCGTGGGGACGCCTGCCGGCTCGACGCCCACACCGAGCCCACCGACATCGTCGCGGTGACGCGCGAGGCCGCCGAACTGTTCCGCGACGCCGCGGACCGCGCGGGGCTCGCGCTCCTCGTCGACGTCGACAATGTGCCGACCCGGTACGTGGCGACCGACCGGGCGATGTGGACGCACATCGTGCTGAACCTGCTGTCCAACGCGATGAAGTTCACGCCGGAGGGATCGGTCGCCGTGTCCCTGCGGGGTGACGGGGCGAACCTGGTGCTGCGTGTCGCCGACACCGGCACAGGCATCGCGGAGGCCGAGCGGGGCAAGATCTTCGACCGCTTCTACCAGATCGGCGACCGGTCCGGCCGCAGCCGCGAGGGCTCGGGCATCGGGCTGTCTCTTGTCGCGCAATTCGTTGCCGCCCTGGGTGGTTCGGTGTCCGTCGACGCCGTCGCCCCGCACGGCTCGGTGTTCACGGTGACGGTGCCCGCGGTGCCGAGCGCGCAGCCGGCACCACGCGCCGCGGACGACGTCGTGGCGTCCGCCGGCGCGGCGTATCTGGGGGAGGCCGAGGCGTGGCGGCCCGTCGCGACCCCCGGCGCCGGACCGCGCGAGGGGCAACCGCGCCTGCTCCTCGTCGAGGACAACGCGGACATGCGTGACCATCTCGTCGACCTGCTCGCCGCGCAGGGTTGGCACGTCGACGTCACCGCCGACGCCGAGTCCGCGCTCGAGCGGATCCGGACGGAGGTTCCCGACCTGCTCCTCAGCGACGTCATGCTGCCCGGACGTAGCGGGTTGTCGCTGCTGCAGGACGTGCGGGGCGACGAACGGCTGGTGCGGCTGCCGGTGATCCTGCTCACGGCCCGGGCCGGATCGGAGTCCGCCGTCGAGGGGCTGCGGGCCGGTGCCGACGACTACGTCGTCAAGCCGTTCCATCCCAGCGAGCTGATCGCCCGGGTCCGCGTGCACCTGGAGATGTCGCGGCTGCGGGAGGCGTTGCTCGCCGCCGGCGAGCGCGAGGCCGCCTCGCTCCGGACCGCCTTGGACACACGGAGTGTCACGAGCCGGGCCGTGGGCCTGCTCATGGCAGCGCACCGGGTCGACGCGGACACCGCGTTCGCGCAGCTGTCGGCGATGTCGCAGGCGACGAACGTCAAGGTCCGCACCCTCGCGGCCGAGATCGTCGAGAACTTCACGGCGTCGCTCGCCGAGCCGGGGCCGCCACAGCCGTGACGGGGCCGCCGGCGTCGGGCCCTGCCGATTCCGGACCGGCTCGGGTCGGCCGGTAAACTGCGGGCTGTCCGGTGTCCGTCCCCGGGCGCCAGCACTACTACCGAGGAGCAGCACGTGGCTCGTGTCGTCGTCGAAGTCATGCCCAAGGCCGAGATTCTCGATCCTCAGGGCCAGGCCATTGTCGGGGCGCTGTCGCGACTGGGCTTCGCGGGCGTGTCCGACGTCCGTCAGGGAAAGCGCTTCGAGCTCGAGGTCGACGGCAGCGTCGACGACGCCGAGGTCGAGAAGATCGCCGAGGCTCTGCTCGCCAACACGGTCATCGAGGACTGGACCGTGCGGCGGATCGACGGTGACGCATGAGTGCCCGCGTCGGAGTCATCACCTTCCCGGGCACGCTCGACGACATCGATGCGGCCCGCGCCGTCGAACTCGCCGGCGGTGAGGCCGTCAGCCTCTGGCACGGCGACGCCGACCTGAGGGGAGTCGACGCGGTCATCGTGCCGGGTGGCTTCTCCTACGGCGACTACCTGCGCTGCGGCGCCATCGCGCGGTTCGCCCCGGTCATGGGCAAGGTCGTCGAGGCCGCTCGGGGCGGGATGCCGGTGCTCGGCATCTGCAACGGCTTCCAGGTGCTGTGCGAGGCGGGTCTGCTGCCGGGGGCCCTCACCCGCAACGAGGGCCTGCACTTCATCTGCCGCGACCAGTGGCTGAAGGTGGAGTCGAACACCACCGCGTGGACCACCCGCTACGAGGCCGGGGCCGAGATCCTGGTGCCCCTCAAGTCGGGTGAGGGCCGGTTCCAGGCCTCGGAGAAGGTGCTGGACGAACTCGAGGGTGAGGGCCGCGTGGTGTTCCGCTACGCCGGCGACAACCCGAACGGCTCCCAGCGCGGCATCGCGGGCATCTCGTCGGCGAACGGCCGCGTCGTCGGCCTGATGCCGCACCCCGAGCACGCCACCGAAGCGCTCACCGGTCCCAGCGACGACGGGCTCGGCATGTTCTACAGCGTTCTCGACGCGGTCGTCTCCGCCTGATTCCCGTTCGTGGGCAGGGTCAGGTCGAAGCGGGCACCGCGCCCCGGCCCGTCGCTCGCGGCCGTGAGATTGCCGCCGTGGGCGCGGGCGAGACTGCGCGCGATGGTCAGGCCCAGGCCGCTGCCGCCGGGGCTGCGGGCCGGATCGATCCGGTGGAACCGCTCGAACACCGCGTCGAGCTGATCCGCGGGGATGCCGTCGCCCGTGTCGCGGACCCGCACCCGCACGGCCGCCCGGTCCGCGCGCTCGCACGTGACGACCACCCGGCCCCCGGCCGGCGTGTGACGCAGGGCGTTCTCGAGCAGGTTCGCCAGGATCTGCGCCACTCGCTGCGAATCGAACCGGACCGGCGGCAGCGCCTCGGGCAGCTCCGTCCCGAGCCCGACCTGCTTGTCGGCGAACCGCGGTGCCGCGGCCGAGACCGATGCCGTCACCGCCGCGGCGAGGTCGCCCTCCTCGGGGTGCAGGGCGAGCGCGTGCTCGTCCGCCGCGGAGAGGTCGGACAGGTCCGACACGAGACGCCGCAGCCGGTCGAGCTGGTGGTGCATCACCTGCCACGAGGTGGCGTCGGCGGGCAGTACGTCGTCCTCGATGCCCTCGAGGTAGGCCTCGAGCGTGGCCACGGGTGTGCGCAGTTCGTGGGCGAGATCGTCGAGCAGCCGGCGTCGTGAGAGCTCCGTGCTGTGCAGGCGGCCCGCCATGTCGGCGAAGGCGTTCTCGAGCCGGGCGAAGTCCGCGTCGCCGGACCGGGTGATCGGCACGTCGTAGCGGCCGCGGGCGACGTGGCCCGCGGCCTCCACCAGCCGGCCCACCGGCGCGGTGATGCGGCGCACCAGGACCACGGACGTGATCGCCGCGGCACCGAGCGCGACGGCTGCCCCGGCGGCGAGCGCGACCGCCCCGGCCTGCGCGAACGCCTCCTCGGTGTGAAGGCGGACCTGCGTGTCCTCCACGCCCGCGTGGGCGAGGTGGTAGTGGAACAGCGGGGCGGCCACCAGCGTCGCGACGACGGTGAGCGTCGCGGCCCCGACGAACAGCACGAGCAGTTGCGCGATCAGCAGCCGCCCGCGCAGTCCCAGCCGGTTCACCGCGCGGCCTCCATCGCATACCCGACCCCGCGCACGGTCCGGACGAAGCGCGGGGCGGCGGCATCGTCGCCGAGCTTGCGGCGCAGGGCGCGGATGTGGACGTCGACGATGTGCTCGTCGCCGAACCAGTTCGGCCCCCACACCTCGTCGATGATCTGCCGGCGTGAGAGCGCCGCCGAAGGTCGATCCGAAAGTGCCAGCAGCACATCGAATTCCGTGCGTGTCAGCTCCACCGGCGCGTCGTCGACCGAGACGGTGCGCGACACCGGATCGACGACGAGCCCGCCGATCCGGCGCGGTGCCTCCGCCGCGGTGCCACTGCGGGGCCGGCGCAGCATGGCACGCACCCGGGCGACGAGCTCCCGTGGCCCGAAAGGCTTCACGACGTAGTCGTCGGCGCCCACCGACAGGCCGATCACCTTGTCCACCTCGTCGCCACGGGCGGTGAGCATGAGCACGTACGCGTCCGAGAAGGTCCGCAGCTGCCGGCACACCTCGATGCCGTCGAATCCCGGCAGCATCAGGTCGAGCACCACGAGCACCGGGTCCGTCTGCCGAGCCAGCGCGACGGCCGTCGGTCCGTCGTAGGCGAGCGCGACCTCGAAGCCCTCCCGTTCGAGATAGCTGGCCACCACCTTCGCCAGGGCGGCTTCGTCGTCGACTACGAGGATGCGGGGGCCGGGGGTGTGCACGCGGCCAGGGTACCCAGCACTCGCGGCCGTCCGTTCCCTGTCGCGGGTCGGGTGTACAACTGGGTGGCCCTGTCCGCCGACCGAGGAGATCCCATGCCCAGCGCGGACAGTGTGCGCGCGATGATGCTGGCGCTGCCCGAGGCACGTGAAGTGGTGGTGGACAGCTGGGGTGACCAACCCACGTACCGGGTGCGGAACAAGATGTTCGGCCTCCTGGGTTACGGTGCGGCCACGGTCTGCCTCAAAGCCACCGTGGACACCCAGGCGGCCCTGCTCCACGAGGATCCGGACGTGTTCCGCGCGGCCCCGTTCTTCGGGCGCTACGGCTGGATCGACGTGGTTTTCGCCGCGGTCGACACGGTCGAGTTGGCGGAACTGATCGAGGATGCGTGGCGGCTGACCGCGCCGAAGCGGGTCGTCGCGGCGTTCGATGCCCGCCGGGAACATCGCTGACGAGCGAGTGCCGCAGGGTGCCGACCATGCCTCGGGTGACCATGCCGCGGGGGACGAGGGCCGGGCGCCCCCGGCTGCCCGCCACTCGGGTTGCGGCAGAGAATTGTTCGGCGACCCGTCGACGACGGATCGGATCGCGGTGACCCCGTGAACGTGCTGCATCGCGTATCGAGCAGGCGGATCTATCGACGCGTCCGTCGTCGGGGCCGCGCGTCCAGTTCGTCGCGCAGAGTCCGGTAGGTTGCGACGTCGATCTCGCCGGAGGCGAGCCGCCGGTCCAGGATCCGGCGGGCGTCGTCGCCGGGATCCGGTGGCGCCGCCGCCCGGACCACCGCCCACACCACCACCCCGGCGAGCAACAGCCAGAACACACCCATTGCGAGGGCGGCGGCCCAGCCTGCGCCGCCGTACCAACCCATCATCGCGCACCTCCTACGACGAGTGTGCGCGCCGCCGCGTGTGGGCGGGCGTTGCGGCCGATGAAGTTTCGATGAAGGACCGGCCGGGGCGGGGCTGCGGCCCCGGACTCGGCCGATACGGCGGGTACCGTCGAATCATGTTGTGGAACAAGAGAGTAGTAGCGGCAGCGGCGGCGGTTCCGCTCGCCCTGGTGATCGTGGCGTGTGGCAGCGACGAGCCGCAGCAGCAGTCGGGGACGGCGACTCCGGGCACGTCCCAGACCTCGGTGCCGGCCGGGCAGGCGCAGTTCGTCGACGCGGACGTCGAGTTCCTGCAGGAGATGTATCCCCATCACGCGCAGGCCGTGCAGATGGCCCAGGCCGTGCCCGAACGCAGCGAGGATCCGCAGCTCATCGACCTCGCCGCCCGCATCGAGGCCGCGCAGGAACCCGAGATGGAGCAGATGGTGTCGCTGCTCGACAGCTGGGGGCAGGAGGCGCCGGACGAGGACGGGATGGGTCACGGCGGCATGGGCATGCCCGGCGGGATGCCGGGAATGATGTCCGACGACGAGTGGGACTCCATGATGGGGGCCCGCGGCATGGACTTCGACCGCATGTGGCTGACCATGATGATCGTCCACCACGAGGGCGCGATCGAGATGTCGCAGACCGAGCTGGCCGAGGGCGTGAACCCGGAGGCGCGGCAACTCGCCGAGTCGATCATCGCGACGCAGCAGGCGGAGATCGACGAGATGCGCGCCATGCTCGAGCGGTAGTCGGTGCCGTGACCGGATCGTGACCGTCCCACCCCTTCCATTTATACCCCCAGGGGGTATCAATGGAGGGGTCCACGGAAACGGAAACGGATCGAGGCGGGAGCCATGACAGAGCTCGCACACCACGGACACGCTGCCCACACCGCGCCGCCCGGAGCGCGCGACGCCCACCGCGCCCGGGACCGGCACGCCGGGCACGGGCCGCACGGTGAGATCTTCCGTCGCAGATTCTGGGTGAGCCTGGTCCTCGCGGTTCCGATCGTGGCGTTCAGCGCCATGTTCGCCGACCTGCTCGGCTACGCGCTGCCCGACGCCGCGTGGGCCGGATGGGTCTCGCCCGTCCTCGGCACGGTCGTGTTCGCCTACGGCGGCAGCCCCTTCCTCGTCGGCGGGTGGAACGAGCTGCGGGACCGCCGGCCCGGAATGATGCTGCTCATCGCCATGGCCATCAGCGTCGCGTTCGCGGCGTCCTGGGTGACCACGCTCGGGCTGGGCGGGTTCGACCTCGATTTCTGGTGGGAACTGGCGCTGCTGATCGTGATCATGCTGCTCGGGCACTGGCTCGAGATGCGGGCGCTGGGCTCGGCGTCGCGCGCGCTCGACGCCCTGGCCGCGATGCTGCCCGACACCGCCGAGAAGGTGACCGCGGACGGCGTCGTGCAGGTCGCCCTCGCCGACCTGGCCGTCGGCGACGTCGCGCTGGTGCGCGCCGGTGCGCGCGTCCCGGCCGACGGCACGGTCGTCGACGGGCGCGCCGACGTGGACGAGTCGATGATCACCGGCGAGTCCCGCGCCGTGCCCCGCGCCGTGGGCGACACCGTCGTCGCCGGCACGGTCGCCACCGACAGTGCACTGCGCGTCCGCATCTCCGCGGTGGGGGAGGACACCGCGCTCGCCGGCATCCAGCGCATGGTCGCCGACGCGCAGGCCTCGTCCTCGCGAGCCCAGGCGCTCGCGGACCGGGCCGCCGCCTTCCTCTTCTACTTCGCCACCGTCGCCGGCGTCCTCACCTTCGCCGTGTGGACGCTGCTCGGCAACGTCGACGAGGCCGTCGTCCGTACCGTCACGGTCCTGGTCATCGCGTGCCCGCACGCGCTGGGCCTGGCCATCCCACTCGTCATCGCCATCTCGACCGAGCGCGCCGCCCGCGCCGGCGTGCTCGTCAAGGACCGGCTGTCGCTGGAGCGGATGCGCGGCGTGGACGTCGTCCTGTTCGACAAGACCGGGACCCTGACCCAGGGGCGGCACGTCGTCACCGACGTCGTCGCCACCGCCGGCACCACCGAGGACGACCTGTTGACCCTGGCCGCCGCGGTCGAATCCGACAGCGAGCACCCCGTCGCCCGCGCCGTCGTCGCCGCCGCGGGAGGGCGAGTCATGTTGCCGACGAAGGATTTCCGCTCCCTGCCCGGCCGCGGGGTGCGGGCCGTGGTGGACGGGGCGACCGTGTTCGTCGGCGGTCCGGCCGTGCTCGCGGACCTGCGGGCGCACGTGCCCGCCGACGTCGCGGCCGCGACCGACCGCTGGGTCGCCCGCGGGGCGTCGGTGCTGCACGTCGTGCGCGACGGCACGGTGCTGGGAGCCGTCGCCCTCGAGGACGCGGTGCGCGAGGAGTCGCGGCAGGCGATCGACGCCCTGCACGCGCGCGGGGTGAAGGTCGCCATGATCACCGGGGACGCGCGGCAGGTGGCCGACGCCGTCGCCGCCGACCTCGGTATCGACGAGGTGTTCGCGAACGTGCTGCCCGAACACAAGGACGCGAAGGTCGCCGAGCTGCAGGCCCGCGGGCACCGCGTCGCGATGGTCGGTGACGGGGTCAACGACGCGCCGGCGCTGGCGCGGGCCGACGTCGGCATCGCGATCGGCGCGGGCACCGACGTCGCCGTCGAGTCGGCCGGCGTGGTCCTGGCCGCAGACGATCCGCGCGCCGTGCTGTCGGTGATCGCACTGTCGCGGGCGAGCTACCGCAAGATGTGGCAGAACCTGGCCTGGGCCACCGGGTACAACGTCGTCGCGGTGCCCCTCGCGGCCGGTGCGTTGGCCTTCGCCGGGGTGGTCCTGCCGCCTGCGGTGGCTGCCGTGCTCATGTCGGTCTCCACGATCGTCGTGGCACTGAACGCGCAGTTGCTGCGCCGGCTGGAGCTGGATCCGGCGAAGGTCGCAGCCCGGAGCTGAGACGACCGTCGCCCGACGCGACGAAAGGGGCCCCGCCGCCGTCCCGATCGGCGGCGGGGCCCCTTCTCCTGCGGTCCGGAGCGCGGCCCCCAACCGGCTCCGGCGGGCACCGCCGAATCCCCCGATCGGCCGTGCCGGGCACCACTATGCCGCACGTCGTCGCCGTTGTCTCGAGTAGCATTACGCATCTTTGCCGGGGCCGTTCGGCCGTCCCCTTCCCGGGCCGGGAAGCGCGTGAGCGCGACGGCTCACCGTGAATTCCGCCTTTCACCGGCGCGGGCGCGTCCCGGCGTGTCACGCTCGAACGATGAAGACCAAGACTGCTGTGGTGGCGGCGGTCGCCGCCCTCTTCCTGCTCACCGCCTGCGGATCCGACGACGAGACGTCCGCGCCCGAGAGCACGACCCGCCCGGCCGGCAGCGTCGCCTCCAGCGTCGTCCAACGTGCCGTCGACGCAGCGAAGTTGGGGACCTTCGTCGCAACCTTCCGGACGGGCTACCCGAACCTGGCCGACGGTCGGGACGACGCCTCCATCGAGGCGATCGTCACCGAAACCTGTCCCCTGATCGACGACGGGGCGAGCGACGAGGAGATCAACAGCCAAGTCGCGGAGCTGTCCGCCAACGGGGCGGTCACCCCCACCGATCAGCAGGTGGACCGCATCACCCAGCTCGTCCGCGCCGCCTGCTGACGGCGAACTCGGTGCCGTGGCGGCACACTCGTGTCGGTCCCGTCCGCTACCGTCCCGGCCATGGCACTGAACATCGGCATGATCACCTTCGACAGCGCCGACCCCGGCCCGCTTGCCACGTGGTGGGCCGAGCAGATCGGCGGCCGGATCGAGCAGGACAACGACGGCTGGTTCTACATCGTCGGAATGCCCGGCACCGCACAGAAACTCGGTTTCCAGAAGGTTCCGGATCCGACCCCGGGCAAGAACCGGGTCCACCTCGACCTGGTGGCGCCCGATCTCGACGCCGAGGTGCGCCGGCTCGTCGAGGCGGGCGCGGGTGAGGTGCACCGCCAGGACATGGGCGGGTTCCGGTGGGTGACGCTCACCGACCCGGACGGCAACCAGTTCTGCGTGGCGGGAGGGCACTGAGCGACGGCGGCAGCGCGGCCCCGGGGGCGGGATTCGATCCCGCCCCGTCGGCGCGGTCGCCGGCGACGCGGTGCGCTCGCGGAGACACTCCCGGTCGTGCATCACGGACGTGCCGGGGTGCGGGGTGGCGCGGCCGGGGTGTGTCGAGGCGGGTGCGGTGCGAGGATGCAGCCATGCCTACGACCACGCCCGCCGACGCACAGGGCCTGTGCAACTTCGTCGATCTGTCGCCGTCGCCGTTCCACGTGTGCGCGACCGTCGCGGCCACCCTCACCGACGCCGGCTTCACGCAGCTCACCGAGACCCAGGTGTGGCCGAGCGAGCCCGGCCGCTACTACCTGCTGCGGGGCGGCTCGTTGATCGCGTGGAGCACCGAAGGCGCCGACGGCGACCCCGCCCGCCCGTTCCGGATCGTCGGCGGCCACACCGACAGCCCCAACCTGCGGGTCAAGCAGCACCCCGACCTCGCCTCGGCAGGCTGGCAACTGGTCGGTCTCGAACCGTACGGGGGAGCATGGCTGAACTCGTGGCTGGACCGCGATCTCGGCGTCTCCGGCCGGCTCACGGTACGGGCCGGCAACGGTGCCGAGGACGTGCTCGTGCGCGTCGACCGGCCGATCCTGCGTGTCCCCCAGCTCGCCATCCACCTCTCGGAGGACCGCAAGGGCGTGCAACTGGATCCGCAGCGCCACGTCAACGCCGTGTGGGGGGTGGGCACCGCGCCGCGGTCCTTCCTCGCCTTCCTCGCCGAGGCGGTCGAGGTCGAGGCCGACGCGATCCTGGGCTGGGAGCTGATGACCCACGACCTGGCCCCGTCCACCCTGGTCGGGGCGGACGCGGACCTCGTCAGCGCGCCACGGTTGGACAACCAGGGCACCTGCTACGCCGGGACCGCGGCGCTGCTCGCCGCCGTCGGCCACGTCGCCGAGCACGGCGGCCCGGTGCCGCTGCTCGCCCTGTTCGACCACGAGGAGGTCGGCAGCATGTCCGACCGCGGCGCGTTCTCGGACCTGCTGAACACCGTGCTCGAACGGGTCGTGCTGGCCCGCGGCGGGAGCCGCGAGGACTTTCTGCGGACCATGGCCGGCTCGGTGGTGGCCTCCGGCGACATGGCTCACGCCACCCACCCGAACTACCCGGACCGCCACGAGCCCGCCCACCGCATCGCGGTGAACGGCGGCCCCGTGCTCAAGGTCAACCAGAACCTGCGCTACGCCACAGACGCCGCCGGCGCCGCCGCGTTCGCGCTCGCCTGCGATCAGGCCGGGGTGCCGCTGCAGCGCTACGTGCATCGCGCCGACCTGCCGTGCGGCTCGACGATCGGCCCCATCACCGCCTCCCGGACCGGGCTGACGACCGTCGACGTCGGGGCTCCGCAGCTCGCGATGCACTCGGCGCGCGAGCTCATGGGAGCGAAGGACGTCACCGCGTACGCCCGCGCTCTCCGGGCGTTTCTCACTCCGGCGAACTGACCGGCACGGCCCGGCATCCGGTGCCAGACTGAGGGGACAATTCGCCCGACCGCGAACGGTGGTGATCCTGTGACCGGCCCGTCGTTCCCCGACCATCTGCTCACGCTCGCCGAATGGACGGAACTGCCCGAATACGAGCAGTTCCACGTCGAGGTCTGCGAAGGGGTGCTGTCGGCGTCGCCGCGGCCCGGATACCTGCACCAGCACGTCGCGTTCGGGCTCGTCGCTCAGCTCGCCGATCAGCTGCCGAAGGAACTGGCCGTGCTCGGCGACGTGGAGGTGCTGCTCACCGAGTCCCCGCTGACGGTGCGCTGCCCGGACGGCATCGTCGTCGACCGGGCGCTGGTCGACGCCGACCCCGACCGCGCGACGGCCGCCGACGTGCGGTTGGTGGTGGAGGTCATGGCCGAGGGCAGCGTCCGCACCGATCGCGTCACGAAGTTCTCCGAGTACGCCGAGGCGCG
This sequence comes from Rhodococcus sp. PSBB066, assembly GCF_017068255.1. Taxonomy (NCBI): domain Bacteria; kingdom Bacillati; phylum Actinomycetota; class Actinomycetes; order Mycobacteriales; family Nocardiaceae; genus Rhodococcus; species Rhodococcus sp. PSBB066. Next base: position 5,860,695 of record NZ_CP070859.1, on the reverse strand, counting down.
CATCCCCGCCTACTGGATGATCGACCTCGTCGAACCCGCGACGCTGGGGGTGTTCGTGCTCGACGACGGGTGGTACCGCTACGAGGGGGAGTACACGGGCAAGGTGCTGCTTCCGGCCGCGGGTCACCGGGTGAGCGTGGATCTCGACGCGTTGACGGCGGTGCGGCCGCCGCGGGGCGTCGCACCGGTGGACGGCGCCGGGCGTGCACCCGGATAGACTGGCCGCGGCAGCGCGCGCCCGGCCTGCCGTTTCGATCCCAGAGTGAAGGGACCCGACGCCCAGTGTCACCGCAGGTGGATACCGTCACCCACGCCGCCGAAACCCCCGATGTCGCCCAGCCCTCCCGCGAGCTGGGGCTGAAGGACGACGAGTACGCCCGCATCCGCGAGATCCTGGGCCGTCGTCCCACGGACGCCGAGCTGGCCATGTACTCGGTGATGTGGTCCGAGCACTGCTCCTACAAGTCCTCCAAGGTGCACCTGCGGTACTTCGGGGAGACCACCACCGACGAGATGCGGGCGTCGATGCTCGCGGGTATCGGTGAGAACGCCGGCGTCGTCGACATCGGCGACGGCTGGGCGGTCACCTTCAAGGTCGAATCCCACAACCATCCGTCCTACGTCGAGCCGTACCAGGGCGCCGCGACCGGTGTCGGCGGCATCGTCCGCGACATCATGGCGATGGGCGCCCGCCCGATCGCGGTCATGGACCAGCTGCGCTTCGGCGCCGCCGACGCGCCCGACACCCGTCGCGTCGTCGACGGCGTGGTCCGCGGCATCGGCGGCTACGGCAACTCCCTCGGCCTGCCCAACGTCGGCGGCGAGACCGTCTTCGACGCCTCCTACGCCGGCAACCCGCTCGTCAACGCGCTGTGCGCCGGCGCGATGCGCAAGGAGGACCTGCACCTGGCGTTCGCGTCGGGCACGGGCAACAAGGTCATCCTGTTCGGTGCGCGCACCGGTCTGGACGGCATCGGCGGCGTGTCCGTCCTGGCGTCGGAGACCTTCGAGGGCGACGAATCTTCTTCCGGCCGGAAGAAGCTGCCGGCCGTGCAGGTGGGGGACCCGTTCACCGAGAAGGTGCTCATCGAGTGCTGCCTCGACCTCTACCGCGAGAAGCTCGTCGTCGGCATCCAGGACCTCGGCGGCGCCGGCCTCGCCTGCGCGACCTCCGAGCTGGCCGCCGCCGGCGACGGCGGCATGCACGTCGCACTGGAGCGGGTCCCGATGCGCGCGAAGGGAATGACGCCCGCCGAGGTGCTCTCGAGCGAGTCCCAGGAGCGCATGTGCGCCGTCGTGACCCCGGAGAACGTCGACGCCTTCATGGCCGTGTGCAAGAAGTGGGACGTGCTCGCCACCGTGATCGGCGAGGTCACCGACGGCGACCGGCTCGTCATCACCTGGCACGGTGAGACCGTCGTCGACGTGCCGCCGCGCACCGTCGCGCACGAGGGCCCGGTGTACCACCGTCCGGTGCAGCGCCCGGAGTCCCAGGACGCGCTCGTCGCGGACACCACCGCCGGACTGCAGCGCCCGCAGACTCCCGAGGAGCTGAAGGCGACCCTGCTGAAGATGATCGGCTCGCCGCAGCTGTGCAGCCGCAGGTGGATCACCGAGCAGTACGACCGCTACGTCCGCGGCAACACGGTGCTCGCCGAGAACGCCGACGCGGGCGTGGTCCGCGTGGACGAGAAGACCGGCCGCGGCATCGCGCTGGCCACCGACGCGTCGGGCCGCTACACCCAGCTGGACCCGTACGCCGGCGCGCAGCTCGCCCTCGCGGAGGCCTACCGCAACGTCGCCGTCACCGGTGCCACCCCCAAGGCCGTGTCCAACTGCCTCAACTTCGGCTCGCCCGAGGATCCGGGCGTGATGTGGCAGTTCCAGCAGGCCGTGCGTGGTCTCGCCGACGGATGCGCGCAGCTCGGCATCCCCGTCACCGGCGGCAACGTCAGCTTCTACAACCAGACCGGGGCCACCCCGATCCTGCCGACCCCGGTCGTCGCCGTGCTCGGCGTGATCGACGACGTGCACCGGCGCATCCCCACCGGCCTCGGCCTCGAGCCGGGCGAGACCCTGATCCTGCTGGGGGAGACCCGCGACGAGTTCGACGGCTCGATCTGGGCGCAGGTCGAGCACGACCACCTCGGCGGCGTGCCGCCGAAGGTCGACCTCGAGCGGGAGCGGCTGCTCGCCGAGATCCTCACCGCCGGTTCGCGCGACGGCCTGATCTCCGCCGCCCACGACCTGTCCGAGGGCGGCCTCGCACAGGCGGTCGTGGAGGCCGCGCTGGCCGGCGAGACCGGCTGCCGGATCCTGCTGCCGGAGGACGCGGATCCGTTCGTGACCCTGTTCTCCGAGTCCGCCGGCCGGGTGCTGGTGGCGGTGCCGCGCACCGAGGAGACCCGCTTCACCGGCATGTGCACGGCGCGCAACATGCCGTGGGTGCGGATCGGGGTCGTCGACGAGGGCTCCGACTCCGTCGAGGTGCAGGGCCGGTTCTCGGTCTCGATGGCCGAACTGCGAGAGGTCTACGAGGGCACACTGCCGGCATTGTTCGGGTGAGCGATGGTCGGATCCCAGGTCGATCGGCTGGCGTTGATCGAGGCCCGGCAGGGCCGGATCATCGACGCGGTCACCGAATTCGGTGACCGTCATCCCCACACCGCTCAGGCGTGGGGACTGCTGAGCCTGGATTTCACCGGCATCGCCTTCGCGGCCCTGTTCTTCTGCTGGTCGCTGACCCCGTCGCTGCTGCCCCGCGACTGGTTGTTCCAGGGCATCATCGGCGGCATCAACGTCGCCATCGGCTACGGCGTGGGGTGTGCCGTCGGCTGGGCCGGGTACCGGCTGCTGCTGGCGAACCGACCGTGGTGGCCGCCGCCGCTGCCCGTGCTGCGGGCGATCAAGGTCGCGGTCCCCGTCGCGGCCGTGCTCGCGTCGCTGGTGGCCCTGGTGTTCGCCTCGCGGCAGCAGCGTCAGCTCGCCGCGCTGATGAATGCCGAGGGCACCACCACCAGCGGGTATCTGCGGACCCTGGTGCTTGCCGCCGCCGTCGCGATCACCCTGATCGCGACCTGGCGGGGGCTGCGCGAACTCGCGGGAATCGTCGCGTGGCAACTCGTGCGGCGCCTGCGCATGCCGCCGGGTGCGGCTCGCTCGCTCGGTGCGCTGCTGGTGGTGCTGGTGGTCTTCATGCTGATCGACGGTGTGCTGGCCCGGGGTGCGTACGCGGGACTCAACGTGGTGTTCGGTCTCCAGAACAGCGAGACCCGCCCCGGGATCACCCAGCCGCTCGTGCCCGAGAAGTCCGGGAGCCCGGAGTCGTTCGCGGCGTGGGACACGCTCGGTTACCAGGGCCGCGACTTCGTCGGCCGGGGACTGAGCGCCGCGGAGCTGACCGCGATCAACGGCGCCCCGGCGAGGGAACCGATCCGGGTCTACGCCGGGCTCGAGACCGCCGACACCCCCGAGGCGCGTGCCGACCTGGTGATCGACGAGCTCGAACGCACCGACGCGTTCGACCGCGAGGTGCTCGTCGTCATCCCGACCACCGGCACCGGATGGGTCAATCCGACCGCGGCGATGATGATGGAACTGGTCCACAACGGCGACGTCGCCCTCGTCGCGTGGCAGTACTCGTACATGCCGAGCTGGATCTCGTTCCTCGCCGACCGCGAGAAGGCCGCCGCCGCCGGCGACATGCTGATCGACCGGGTGCACAACCGGTGGCTCGCCCAGGCCGCTGAGCATCGCCCGAAGCTGTACCTGTACGGGGAGAGCCTCGGAACCCAGTCGGGGGAGGGCGCTTTCGACACGCTCGCCGAGATCCGCGACACCGTCGACGGTGTCCTGTGGGTCGGTCCGCCCAACTCGAACCGCCTGTGGCGTCAGCTCGTCACCCGGCGCGACCCGGGCACCACCGAGGTCGAGCCGGTGTACGCGGACGGTCTGGTGGTGCGCTTCGCCGACAACCGCGCGTCGATCGGCGAACCCGACACTCAATGGTTGTTCCCCCGGATCCTGTACCTGCAGCACGCCTCCGATCCGGTGGTGTGGTGGTCCCCGGACCTGATCTTCAGCCGGCCGGACTGGCTGTCCGAACCGCCCGGACCCGATCGGCTGCCGCAGATGCGGTGGTTCCCGTTCGTGACGTTCTGGCAGGTCTCGGCGGATCTGACCAACGCCGCGGGGGTACCCGACGGTCACGGCCACAACTACGGCACCACGGTGCTCGACGGGTGGCTCGCGATCGCCCGGCCCGAAGGCTGGGCGGAGACCGACACCGAGCGGGTGCGGTTCGCGCTGAGCGTCATCGACGACCTGCAGGGACCGGAGAAGTGAGCCGGCCGGGACGGGCTCGCCGCCGGCCGTGGCTCGGTCCGGTCGTCGCCGCGGCGGTCGTCGGCTGGGGTGCGGTGCTGCCGGCCACGCGCCTCGGGCCGCGGGGGCGGGCCGTGCTGTCCGCAGCGGTCGGCGCCGCGGCGGTGGGTGCGGCGCGGGCCTCGGGCCTGGAACGGGCGACGCTGGGACTGGACCCGGTGCACCTGGTGTCCGGCGCCCGCTGGGGTGCGGCCGCCGCGACCGTCCCGCTCGCCGCCTACGGGGTGATGCTGGCCGTCCCGTCGCTGCGTGCCCGGCTCGTCGACGAGGCCCGTGCCGAACGTGAGGACTTCTACGAATGGGTGGGCCTGCACATTCCCTTCGGCACCGTCGCCGCCGAGGAACTCCTGTTCCGCAGCGTGCTCGCGGCGCTGCTCGGTCCGGGTGGGGCGGGGTCCGGCCTGCACGCGGCGGCCTTCGGGCTGTGGCACGTGCGGCCCGCGAGGGACGCCGGTCACCACGTGCTCGGAACCGTGCTGGTCACCGGACTCTCGGCGGTGGTCTTCGACGGGCTGCGCCGGCGCAGCGGCAGCGTCCTCGCGCCGGCACTGCTGCACCTGGCCCTCAACGCCGGCGGCGCGGTGGCCGTCCGCCTGGCCGGCCTGCCGCCCGAGGAGGACGCCGCCGCGCCGCGGCGGCGTTAGGCTGGCTCGCCGTGGCACCGCGCAGACCCGTCGACCCCGCCGAACTCCGCGCCGCCCTGCTCCGGGTCGGTCCGTGGCTGCGGGCGGAGACCGACGACGCGCCCGCCCGCACCGACCTCGCGACGGCCGTGCGCCTGAGCGCCCGTGCCCTCGAACAGGTGGCGCCCGGATCCGGCGTCGAGGTCCGGGTGCCGCCGTTCGTGGCGGTGCAGTGCATCGAGGGACCCCGCCACACCCGGGGCACCCCGCCCAACGTGGTCGAGACCGACCCGCGGACGTGGCTGCGGCTGGCCACCGGTCTCGTCGGCTTCGCCGACGCGGCCGCCGAGGGATCGCTGGACGCGTCCGGCAGCCGGGCGGGGGAAATCGCGCACTGGATGCCGCTGCTGCGGTTGTGAGTGGGGGGCTACGGGACGCCGGATGGGGCCCCGGCGGCCCGTCGGGGCGGGGCACCGTCGCGCGACCCGTAGAATGGTGTTGCCTCTCTTCTGTCCAGCCCCCAGGGAGCACCCCGGTGACCAGTGCCGATCTGTCGGTCCACACACGTAATCTCCTCGCAGCCGAGGAACCTGAGAACGAACCTCGCGAGGAGTGCGGAGTCTTCGGAGTGTGGGCTCCGGGCGAGGATGTGTCCAAGCTCACGTACTACGGCCTCTATGCGCTGCAGCACCGCGGCCAGGAGGCGGCCGGCATCGCCGTCGCCGACGGCTCGCAGGTTCTCGTCTTCAAGGATCTCGGGCTGGTGAGCCAGGTCTTCGACGAGCAGACGCTCGCCGCCATGTCCGGTCACATCGCGATCGGGCACTGCCGCTACTCGACCACCGGGTCGACCACCTGGGAGAACGCCCAGCCGATCTTCCGCACCACCGCGGCCGGCACCGGCGTCGCGCTCGGCCACAACGGCAACCTGGTCAACACCGCCGAACTCGCCCAGCGCGCCCGCGAGCTGGGCCTCGGCGAGGACCGGCGGGCGGTCACGGCGACCACCGACTCGGACATCGTCGGCGCGCTGCTCGCGCACGCCGCCGCCGACAGCACCGTCGAGCAGGCGGCCCTCGAGCTGCTGCCGACCCTGCGTGGTGCCTTCTGCCTCACCTTCATGGACGAGCACACGCTCTACGCCGCCCGCGATCCGTGGGGAATCCGGCCGTTGTGCCTGGGTCGCCTGGACCGTGGCTGGGTGGTGGCCAGCGAGACCGCCGCGCTCGACATCGTCGGTGCGTCCTTCGTGCGCGACATCGAGCCCGGCGAGCTGCTCGCCATCGACGCCGACGGCGTCCGCTCGACCCGCTTCGCGAACCCCGAGCCCAAGGGCTGCGTGTTCGAGTACGTCTACCTCGCGCGTCCGGACTCGACGATCGCGGGCCGCTCGGTGCACGCGACCCGCGTCGAGATCGGCCGGCGCCTGGCCAAGGAACACCCGGTCGACGCGGACTTGGTCATCCCGGTCCCCGAGTCGGGCACCCCGGCCGCCGTCGGCTACGCCCAGGGCTCCGGCATCCCCTACGGTCAGGGCCTGATGAAGAACGCCTACGTGGGCCGCACCTTCATCCAGCCGAGCCAGACCATCCGGCAGCTCGGCATCCGGCTCAAGCTCAATCCGCTGCGCGAGGTGATCCGCGGAAAGCGGCTCGTCGTCGTCGACGACTCGATCGTGCGTGGCAACACTCAGCGCGCCCTGATCCGCATGCTCCGCGAGGCCGGTGCGCTCGAGATCCACGTGCGGATCGCGTCGCCGCCGGTGAAGTGGCCCTGCTTCTACGGCATCGACTTCGCGTCCCCGGCCGAGCTGATCGCCAACGGCGGCGGCACCCGCGACGCCTCCGAGCTGACCGGGCACGACTTCGACGAGATGGTGGAGATGGTGCGCCGTTCGATCGGTGCGGACTCCCTCGGGTACATCTCGATCGACGGGATGATCGGCGCCACCGAGCAGCCCGCATCGCGCCTGTGCGCCGCGTGCTTCGACGGGCACTACCCGATCGCGCTGCCGAAGGAGCACGCCGTCGGAAAGAACGTGCTCGAAGGCATGCTCGGCGGGGCCGCGGGCACCGCGCCGGTGCTCGACAACGACAACGCGGACGCGTTGAGCCGCCCCTAGACCCACCCGCCGCCGCGATGGCGGCGGCCACGGTTTCGCGTCGTCGCGCGTCGGCGGTCCGACCCGGTCAGGTACCTTGAGGTGCGCGATCGGCGGGCTTCGGCGTGCGTGCGCGCGCCCGGCAGCGATGCCGACACACCTGTTCACCACAACTCGAGGCTGGAGCCGACAACCCATGACCGAGGACACAACCCCCGGAGCTTCCTACGCAGCGGCGGGCGTGGACATCGAGGCCGGCGATCGAGCCGTCGAACTGTTCGCACCGCACGCGAAGAAGGCGACCCGCCCGGAGGTGCTCGGCGGCCTCGGCGGATTCGCGGGTCTGTTCGCGCTCAAGGGTGACTACAAGGAACCGCTGCTCGCGGCGTCCACCGACGGCGTCGGCACCAAGCTCGCCGTCGCGCAGGCCCTCGACAAGCACGACACGGTCGGTCTCGACCTCGTCGCGATGGTCGTCGACGACCTCGTGGTCTGCGGCGCCGAACCGCTCTTCCTGCAGGACTACATCGCGGTCGGTCGCGTGGTGCCCGAGCGGGTGGCCGAGATCGTCGGCGGCATCGCGGCCGGCTGCGTCCAGGCCGGTTGCGCGCTGCTCGGCGGCGAGACCGCCGAGCACCCCGGCGTGATGGCCGACGGGGACTACGACCTGTCCGCCACCGGTGTCGGCGTCGTCGAGGCCGACAGGCTGCTCGGACCCGACCGGGTGCGCCCGGGCGACGTGGTCATCGCCATGGGCTCGTCGGGCCTGCACTCCAACGGATACTCGCTGGCGCGCAAGGTCCTTCTCGACATCGGCAAGATGAGCCTGACGGCACACGTCGACGAGTTCAGCCGCACCCTCGGCGAGGAACTGCTCGAGCCGACCCGGATCTACGCGAAGGACTGCCTCGCGCTGGCCGCCGAGACCGAGGTCCGTACCTTCTGCCACGTCACCGGCGGGGGACTCGCGGGGAACCTGGCCCGCGTGATGCCGAAGGGACTCGTCGCCGAACTCGACCGCACCACGTGGAGCCCGGCTCCGGTGTTCGGGCTCATCGCCCAGCGCGGCCGCGTCGAGCGGGCCGAGATGGAGAAGACCTTCAACATGGGCGTCGGCATGGTCGCGATCGTCGCGCCCGAGGACGTCGACCGGGCCCTCGCGGTGCTCACCGCGCGGCACATCGACTGCTGGACCCTGGGCACCGTGCGCAAGTCGCAGGACCAGGACGACGTGCGGGCCGTGCTGGTGGGCGACCACCCGCGGTTCTGACCCGGCGCCGGCCCGAGTCCGGCATCCGGGAACGCCCCACCCCGGAACCTCTCCATACCCGAAACACGCAGCGCCCGGGCCGTTCAGGACGGCCCGGGCGCTGCGCGTCGTGGTGATGAAGAAGTTTTCGGGATCGCCTCACCGCCCGACCGGGTCCGCAGAGCTGTGCGGGATCCGGGCGGAGGGGAGGGGTGCCCAGCGGGAGGGGGGAGTCGGTGGTCCGACTCCCCCCTCCCGTGCGTGAGGCTCGGGTCAGCGACGCCAGTCGTCGTCGTAGTCGTCGTCCCAGGCGGAACGACCGTCCGGGCCGGAACGCTGGTCCGCGAAGACCTCGTCCCGGTGCGAGTTGGGTGTACCGCCAGACAATTCCCGCTGGAGGCTCTCGAAGTCGGTGGCCGGTGAGCTGTACTTGAGCTCCCGTGCAACCTTGGTCTGCTTTGCCTTAGCCCGGCCGCGGCCCATGGCTAACCCCCTCGCGCCTTGACGGGGCGGCCTGGGGAATTTGGCGGCCCCGGTTAATTGAGTATTTTCCTGGCCACCACTCTAGCGTGCAAAAGTCGGTTCCGCCTCCACACACCTGGTTGCGGCAGTGTCCGATTGGTCTCACCCACAGGCGACCTGGGCAAATGCGGTGCCGGTGGCGCTCAGAGCACCCCGGGGATCGCCCGCACCGTGCCGACCCGGATGCCGCCGCCGAGCACCGGCTGCGAGGCGAGCTCCGCGTGGTCCTCGGACCATGTCACGCCGAGGTGGTGCAGCAGGGCGGCCGTGAGGGGGAGCCGGGCCCGCTCGTGGCCGTCGTCGATCTTGAGGGCGAACGCGGTGCCGTCCGGCAGGGCGCCCGCGTGCACGCCGTCCGCGCCGGCCTTGCACAGCAGCCCCGGCACCGCGGGCATCAGCCGGGCGTCGTCCTTGCCGCTGCCCGAGACGAGGCGCGGATGACGCCGGATCGCGTCGGCGACGGCCCGTTCCGGCGTCCCGGGCGCGGCCGTCGCCAGCCGCGAATAGGCGCGGGCGAGGTTGAACAGCGGTAGCGGCACGATCGGCAGTCCGCACCCGTCGATTCCGAGATCGGTGTCCTCCACGTCCCCGGCGAGCTCGAGGATCGTCTCGAGCACGGCCTGCTGCAGCGGATGGGCGGAGTCGAGGTAGCCCGGCTCGTCCTGCTCGGCGCGGACGGGCCAGCCGTTCGCGGCGCACGTCGCGAGCATCGCCGCGTGCTTGCCGGAGCAGTTCATGTACACCGTCCGCCGTGGGCGGCCGGCCGCGACGATCGTCGCGCGGGCCGGTTCGTTGCCCGGCAGGTCCGGCGGGCACTGCAGGTCGTCCTCGGTGAACCCGTGCCCGGCGAGCAGCGCGTGCACGAGCCGGACGTGATCCTCCTCGCCCTCGTGGGAGGCCGTCGCGATGGCCAGTTCCTCCGTCGAGCTGGGCACGAATCCGTGGCGCAGCAGGGCCACCGCCTGCAGCGGCTTGTTCGACGAACGCGGGTAGACGGGCGTGTGGATCTCTCCGAGGGCGATCCGCACCTCACCGTCCGGCCCGACCACGACGAGCGAGCCGCGGTGCACGCATTCGCGGAATCCGGACCGCACCACTTCCACGAGTTCGACGCTCAATACTCCACCTGCACCTCTCGTCCGGCGACTCGTCTGCGAGCCTTGTCGGCGACACTAGGGGACAAGTCGGCCTGCCGTTCGAGCATCACCGCGATCCGCGCCGGGTCCCGGCCGGTGAACAGCTCCCGCACGGTCACCCCGTGCTCGGGCACGTGCACGACGGTGATCCCGTCGCCCGCCTCGACCGGGCCCTCGACGATCACCTTCAGGTACGCGCCGGTGTCGCCGCGGGCCGCGAACCGCTTCACCCAGCCCGGTTCCTGCGCCCACACCCCGAACGTGCCGCACGGGGTGCGCGGTCCGGTGACCTCGAGGAGCAGGCCGGCGGAGCCGATCCGCCAGCGCTCGCCGATCACGGCATCCGACGTGGCGATCCCGCTCACGCGCAGGTTCTCGCCGAACCAACCCGCGGGCAGTTCGCGGCCGAGCTCGTCGGCCCAGCGGCGCACCTCGTCCTCGGCGTACGCGTAGACGGCCTTGTGGCGGCCGCCGTGGTGGGCGGTGTCGCACTGCCGGTCGCCGTGCAGGCCGAGCTGCCGGACCGGCACGGGCCCGGGCACGGGCCGCTTGTCGATGGCGGTGTACGGAACGCGGCGGGTGCCGCTGTGGCGGACGGCGTGCACCACGCAGACCGCCTCGACCCGGCCGGTCGGGACGTACGGGTGGCTCACCGCCCGCGGAGCCGTTCCACGGCGAGCCGGCCGGCCTGCACGGCGGCGTCGTCGGGCACCGAGTCCGGATCGATCGCCGCGGCGCAGGGTCCGGCGACGAGCGCCGTACCGACGGGAACGTTCCGCTTGACGAGGGCCAGCGCGACGGGACCGAGCTCGAAGTGGTCGACGACGGTGCCCACCCGGCCGACGGCGCGACCGTCGGCGGTCACCGGGTCGCCGGGTTCGGGCCGGCCCTCGGCGGAACCGTCGAGGTGCAGCAGGACGAGGTGCCGGGGCGGCTTGCCGAGGTTGTGCACCCGCGCGACGGTCTCCTGCCCCCGGTAGCAGCCCTTGTCGAGATGGACGGCGCCGCGCTCGGCCGGGCCGCCGATCCAGCGGGCCTCGTGCGGGATGGTGCGCTCGTCGGTGTCGAGGCCGATGCGCGGGCGCAGCGAGACGACCCGCAGCGCCTCGAACGCCCAGGTGCCCGCCGGGCGGGCACCGGCGTCGACGAGGGCGGTGAACACGTCGGCGAGCCGTTCCCGGGGTACGAGAAGGTCCCAGGCGTCGTCGGTGGGCCAGGGCATGCGCCGGACGAGCCCGCCCCCGGGCAGCGCGGCCGCGGCGTAGACGTCGGCGGGCAGGGCGTCGATGCCCAGCGCGGCCAGGACGGCGGCATCGCCGGCGTGCGGACCGAGCAGGGTGAGCACGGCCAGTTCGTTGCCGTCCCGCGGCTCGGCCTTGGACCAGAACACCATCTTGGTGAGGAACGCGAGCAGGTCCGGTCCACGCTGCGGCTCGGTGTCGATCCAGGTGACGCCGTCGAGATCGGTCTGCACGAAGTGGTGCTCGACGCGGCCCTGCGCATCGAGGCTGAGGTTCTCCGCCGAGGTGCCGTCGCGCAGCTGCGCGACGTGCTGGCTCGAGATGGTGTGCAGCCAGCTCAGGCGCTCCTCGCCGGGAACGGCGACGACGAACCGGGTCGAGCGGTCGACGACGGCCACGCCGGTGAGGGCGGCGCGCTGTTCACCGAACGGGTCGCCGTAGTGCCACGGCAGTCCCGCGTCGGGGGTGCCGGCCGGCGCAGGGACGGCGCCGGGGCGGGCAAGGAGTGGGCTGTCGGTCACGGAGGGAGTGTCGGCCACGACACCAGTCTAGGAGCGCGGGTCTGTACCGGGAGGAATGGATAGGGTGTGCGCATGGCTGAGCGGGTGCTGGTGACGCTGGACGGCGAGGTTCGGGACGCGGATGTGCCGCTGCTGCACGCGGACGACATCGGGGTGCTGCGCGGCGACGGGGTGTTCGAGACGCTCCTCGTGCGTGGCGGGCGGGCACGCACCGTCGAACAGCACCTGAGCCGGCTCGTGTCGTCCGCCGCGGCGGCGGGACTGCCGGCCCCCGAGCGCGACGACTGGCGGCTGGCGATCGAGGTCGCGATCGAGCAGTGGGACGCGGAGCGGGAGGGGGCGTTGCGCCTGGTGTACACCCGCGGCCGGGAGGGCGGGAGTGAACCGACCGCGTTCCTGTTGCTGACGCCGGTGGCCGAACGGGTGTACAAGGCCCGCAAGGACGGGGTGTCCGTGGTGACGCTCGAGCGCGGATACTCGGTGGATCTCGCGTCGAAGGCGCCGTGGCAGCTGCTCGGGGCCAAGACCCTGTCCTACGCGACGAACATGGCGGCGCTGCGGCACGCCGAGTCGCTCGGCGCCGACGATGTGATCTACATCAGCAGCGAGGGGTACGTGTTGGAGGGGCCACGTTCGTCGGTCCTCATTGCGCGCGGCCGCACGCTCATCACTCCGCCGCCGGAGCAGGGGATCCTGCCCGGCACCACGCAGCAGGCGCTGTTCGACGTCGCGGGCGACCACAATTTCGTGGTGCGGTACGAGCCGGTCCGTCCTGCGGATCTTGTTGTGGCGGAAGGTGTTTGGCTCGTCTCGAGCGTCGCTCTGGCGGCGCGGGTGCACACCCTCGACGGGCACGCCCTGTCCCGCCGTGCCCTGGTCGGTGAGGTAGAGGCGTTGGTGGACGCCGCGGTCGAGTGAGCGCCGCCGCGGCCCGGCCGGGGGCGTGCCGCTCGCGCGATCGGAAGCATGTGTCGGTCGACACCGTCGACGCTTCTGTCCACTTCTACTACTGTTAGTAGTAACAAGGTCTCCGGCGCGTGCGGCGGATGGTCCCTTGTGCACAGAGTCCGAGGCCCCGAGCCCGCGCCCCGGATTCGGAACCTGTCCCTGGGCGTCACCTCGGAGTAGCCATGGATGTGTTGGACCTGTCCCGGTGGCAGTTCGGCATCACCACCGTCTATCACTTCATCCTCGTCCCGCTGACCATCGGTCTCGCCCCGCTCATCGCGATCATGCAGACCATGTGGGTGGTCACGAAGAAGGACCACTGGTACCGCCTGACGAAGTTCTTCGGCAAGCTCTTCCTCATCAACTTCGCTCTCGGCGTGGCCACCGGCATCGTCCAGGAGTTCCAGTTCGGCATGAACTGGAGCGAATACTCCCGCTTCGTCGGGGACGTCTTCGGCGCCCCGCTGGCGCTCGAGGGCCTGGTGGCGTTCTTCCTCGAGTCGACCTTCCTGGGCCTGTGGATCTTCGGATGGGGCCGGCTGCCGAAACTGCTCCACCTGGCGACGATCTGGCTGGTCGCGATCGGCGTGAACGCCTCCGCGTACTTCATCATCTCTGCCAACTCGTTCATGCAGCACCCCGTCGGTGCGACGTACAACCCCGAGACCGGGCGTGCGGAGCTGACGAGCATCTGGGAACTGCTGACCAACAACACCGCGCTCGCGGCGTTCCCCCACACCGTCGCCGGGGCGTTCCTCACCGCCGGCACCTTCGTCGCGGGCATCGCCGGCTGGTGGATGGTGCGCAACATGCGGCGCGCCGCGCAGGCCGAGCCGGTCGAGGCCGACCGGCTCGAGGGTGAGGCCCGCGGGATGTTCCGCCCCGCCGCCCGCCTCGGCATGCTGGTCATGATCGTCTCCGGTGTCGCGCTCTTCGTCAGTGGCGACATCCAGGCGAAGCTCATGTTCGAACAGCAGCCGATGAAGATGGCGTCGGCGGAGTCGTTGTGCCACACCGAGACGGACCCCAAGTTCTCGGTCCTGACGATCGGCACGCACAACAACTGCGACGGTGTCATCCACGTCCTCGAGGTGCCGTTCGTGCTGCCGTACCTCGCGCAGGGCGAGTTCACCGGCGTCACCCTGCAGGGCGTCGAAGACCTGCAGGACCAGTACGAGGAGCAGTTCGGCCCCGGCAACTACCGGCCCAACCTGTTCGTCACCTACTGGTCGTTCCGCGCCATGATCGGCCTGGCCGCCGGCTCGGCCGCGCTGGCCCTGGCCGGGCTGTGGGTCACCCGCCGCGGCCGCGTCCCCGACCAGAAGTGGTTCGGCTGGTTGAGCATCCTCGCCATCCCCACGCCGTTCCTGGCCAACAGCGCCGGCTGGATCTTCACGGAGATGGGACGCCAGCCGTGGGTCGTGCACCCCAACCCGACGGGCGTGGACATGATCCGGCTCACCGTCGACCAGGGCGTGTCGAACAGCTCGTCCGGCGCCGTGATCGCCTCGCTGGTGGCCTTCACCGTCGTCTACGGCGCGCTCGGCGTCGTGTGGTTCTGGCTGATCCGCCGCTACACCATCGAGGGCCCGTTGCCGCACGACGCCCACCCGCCGGGTGAGCACGACGACGAACCCGACGACACCGGCCGGCCCAAGCAGCTGTCCTTCGCGTACTAGGAGATCGGTCATGGGACTTCAAGAGGTCTGGTTCGTCCTGATCGCGGTGCTGTTCACCGGGTACTTCGTGCTCGAGGGTTTCGACTTCGGTGTCGGCATGCTGATGCCGGTGCTCGGCCGGGGCCGCACCGAGACGGCCGACACCCGCCGCCGGGTGTTGCTCAACACCATCGGACCGGTGTGGGACGGCAACGAGGTGTGGCTGCTCACCGCGGGCGGCGCGATGTTCGCCGCGTTCCCCGAGTGGTACGCGACCCTGTTCTCCGGGTTCTACCTGCCGCTGCTGCTGATCCTGCTCGGCCTCATCGTCCGGGTCGTGGCGATCGAGTACCGCGGCAAGATCGACGACCCCACCTGGCGGCGGCGCTGCGACTGGGGCATCGTCTTCGGCTCCTGGGTGCCGGCCGTGCTGTGGGGCGTGGCGTTCGCGAACATCGTCCGCGGCGTCGCCATCGACGAGAACAAGCAGTACATCGGTGGCTTCTTCGACCTGCTGAACCCGTACGCGCTGCTCGGCGGCGCGACCACCGCACTGGTGTTCGCGCTGCACGGCGCGGTCTTCATCGCCCTGAAGTCCGCCGACGAGGTGCGCGAGGACGCCGTGAAACTCGCCGCCCGGCTCGCCGTTCCGGCGGTCGTCGTGGCCGGTGTCTTCGTGGTGTGGACGCAACTCGCCTACGGCAAGACCTGGACGTGGCTCGTCGTCGGCGCCGCGGCGGCCGCGCTGCTCGCCGTCGTCGCCCTCACCCGCGCGGAGCGCGAGGGCTGGGCGTTCGTGTTCACCACCGTCGCGATCGTCGGCACCGTCGTCCTGTTGTTCGGCTCGCTGTTCCCGAACGTCATGCCGTCCACGCTCGGCGACACCCTGTCGCTGACGATCGAGAACGCGTCGTCGAGCCCGTACACGCTGAAGGTCATGACGTGGGCCGCGGTGATCGTCACCCCGGTGGTCCTGATCTACCAGGGGTGGACGTACTGGGTGTTCCGCCAGCGCATCTCCACCAAGCACATCCCGAAGTCCATCGGCCTGTCGCTCGGGACGAAATGACCGCGCCCGCCGACGCCCCGGTGCGTCCGTTCGGCTCCGCCCCCGGAGCGTCGGACGCGCCGCGGCGTCGCGGGCCGATCGACCCACGGTTGTGGCGTTACTCCGCCACCGCCCGCGGCTATCTGGCGCTCGCCGTCGTCACGGCCTCGATCAACGTCGCGATGATCGTCGTGTCCGCACTCGCGATCGGTGCGGTCCTCGCCGGGGTGCTCACCACCGGCTCCACCGACCTCGGCGCATGGCGGACCGAACTGCTGACGCTGGCCGCGGCCGTCACCGTCCGGACCCTCGTCACGTGGGTGCAGTCCCGGTTCGCGCACCGCTCGGCGAGCCGGGTCGTCGCCGAACTCGAGCACGAGGTGCTCGCGGCGGCGACCCGGTTGCCGCCGCGCGAACTCGAACCACGCCGCGACGAGATCGCCACCGTCCTCACCCGCGGGCTCGGCGGGCTCTCCGAGTACCTCACCGGGTACGTGCCGGCCCTGCTGCTCGCCGTCACGCTCACCCCGATCACCGTGGTGGTCATCGCCTTCCAGGACCTCACCTCGGCGATCATCGTCGTCGTGACGCTGCCGCTCATCCCGGCGTTCATGATCCTCATCGGGCTGCTGACCAAGGGCAAGGCCGACCGCACGCTGCGCACCATGACGACGCTGTCGGCCCAGCTGCTCGACCTGATCGCCGGTCTGCCCACGCTGCGCGCGCTCGGCCGCGAGCAGGGGCCGGCGCAGAAGGTGCGCGAACTCGGCGACGACCACCGCCGCACGACCATGTCGGCGCTGCGCGTGGCCTTCCTGTCCGGCACCGTGCTCGAATGGCTCGCCACCCTGTCCGTCGCGCTGATCGCGGTGAGCATCGGCCTGCGCCTCGTCTACGGCGACATGGCCCTCGAGGCGGGCATCGTCGCGCTGATCCTCGCCCCCGAGGCGTATCTGCCGCTGCGCACGGTGGGCGCGAAGTTCCACGCTGCCGAGGACGGCAAGGCCGCCGCCGAGCGCGCCTTCACGATCCTCGACCGTGCCCCCGCGACCACCGAGGTGTCGGAGAGCGCCGAATTCGATGCCACCGCAGCCGAACTGACGTTGACCGGCCTCAGCGTCGCGAGCCGCGACGGCTACGCCCCGTTCCGGCTCGACGCCGTGTGCCGGCCGGGCGCCGTGACCGTGCTGACCGGAGCGAACGGCTCGGGCAAGTCGACGGCGCTGCTCGCCGTCCTCGGCCTCGCCGCGCCGGTGGAGGGCCGCGTCGAGGTCGGTGGCCGTCCCGTGGTGGCCGACGACGCGTGGTGGGGGCAGGTGGCGTGGCTGCCCCAGCGGCCCGTGCTGCTCCCCGGTACGCTGGCCGACAACCTGCGCCTCACCGGCGTGGACCTCACCACCGCCGGGATCGACGACATCTGTGCGGCAACGGGATTCGACGAGGTGCTCGAGGAGCTCCCGGACGGCTGGGACACCGTCGTCGGCGCCGGCGGCAGCGGGCTGTCGCTCGGGCAGCGGCAACGGCTCGCCCTCGTCCGCACCCTCGCCGCGGACCGGCCCGTGCTGCTGCTGGACGAGCCGACCGCCCACCTCGACGACGCGACGGAAACCACGGTCCTGGCGACGGTGCGGGACCTGGCCCGTCGCGGACGCACCGTGGTGATCGTCGCGCACCGCCCGAGCATCCTGGCGATCGCCGACACCGTCGTCCGGGTCTGCTCCCACAGCGACGCGACCTCCGGCACGGGGGAGCGGTGATGAACGATCTGCGTCGCGCGATGGCGCTGCTCGAACTGCGCCCCGGCCGGGTCGCCGCCGCCGTCGCCGCCGGCGTCGCCACCCTGGGCAGCGCCCTGGCGCTGGCGGGCCTGTCGGCCTGGCTGATCATCCGTGCGTGGCAGATGCCGCCGGTGCTGGACCTGACGGTCGCCGTCGTCGCGGTGCGGGCCCTGGGCATCTCCCGCGGCCTGTTCCGCTATCTCGAGCGGCTCGCCGGCCACGACACCGCGCTGCGCGGCACCACCGCCGCTCGCACCCGGCTCTACCGGCGCCTCGCCGACGGCGACCCGGTCGCCTCCGCCGGCCTGCGCCGCGGGGACCTGCTCGCCCGCACCGGCGCCGACGTCGACGCCCTCGGGGACGTGGTGGTCCGGGCGCTGGTGCCCATCGCCGTCGCCGCGGTCCTCGCCCTCGCCGCCGTCGGCTGGCTCGCCCTGATCTCCCCGGCCGCGGCGGCGGTCCTCGCCGTCGCGCTGCTCGTCACCGGCGTCGCGGCCCCGTGGCTGTCCGCCCGCGCCGCGGCCCGCGCCGAGGCCGACAGCGCCGCCGCCCGCGTCCGGTTCTCCCGCGACGCGGTCACCGCGCTCGACCACGCCGCCGAGCTGCGGGTCGCGGGCCTGCTCCCGCAGGCCGTCGGCCGGGCGCACCGCGCGGGCGTGGACGCGGTGCGGGCCACCGACCGCGCGGCCGTCCCCGCCGCGTACGCGGAGGCCGCCACCCCCCTCGCGGTCGGGGCGAGCGTCCTGGGGTCGCTGCTCGTCGGCATCGCGGTCTTCGCCGAGGGCGGGATGAGCCGGATGTCCCTCGGGATCCTCGTGTTGCTGCCCCTGTCCGCGTTCGAAGCCGGCGCGGCGCTGCCCGGCGCGGCCGTCACCCTCACCCGCGCCCGGATCGCGGCGCGCCGCGTCGTCGACCTGCTCGACCGCGCCGACCGGCCGGTGCCGCACGGCACCCGGCCCGTCGCGGAACCGTGCCACCTGCGTGCCGTCGATCTGCGCAGCGGCTGGCCCGGCGGACGGGACGCCGGGCCCCTCACGCTCGACCTGCCACCCGGCGCGCGCGTCGCCCTCGTCGGGAGCAGCGGCAGCGGCAAGACCAGCACACTGATGACCCTCGCGGGGTTGCTCGAGCCCGTCGCCGGGACGGTCACCCTCGGCGGCGTGCCGCTCGCCGAGCTCGAACCGGCTGCCCTGCGGCAGAAGGCCGGATTCTTCGCCGAGGACGCCCACCTGTTCGAGACGTCCGTGCTGGAGAACCTGCGGGTGGCCCGCGGAGACCTCACCGAGGCCGAGGCGCTGGACGTGCTCGGCGACGTCGGGCTGGGGGAGTGGGTGGCCGGGCTTCCCGACGGACTGCACAGCACCCTGGCCGGCGGTGCGCGGGCTGTCTCCGGGGGCCAGCGGCGCCGGTTGCTGCTCGCGCGGGCCCTCGTGTCCCCCGCACGGGTGCTGCTGCTCGACGAGCCGACCGAGCATCTCGACGCCGTCGACGGTGCGCAGTTGCAGCGGCTGCTGCTGGACCGGGACGCCGGATTCGTCGCGCCCGAGCGCACCGTCGTCGTCGTCACGCACCAACTGCCCGGCGACACCGCGGCCGACCTCGTCGTTCGCCTGGGGAAAAACTCGTTGCCCGCGGTCTGAGCGGGGCGTACTTTCGGGCGTACACGAGAAAGGAGGTGGTCTGAATTGAAGTATCGGACACGTGAGGTGGCTGCGCGCTAGCCGCTGTCATCGACGACGGGATTGTCGACCGCTGCAGCGGCCGGCGAATACCACGCAGTCACCCGGCCCCCGAGCCTCCCGGTCCGTCCGACCGGGAATCGCCGAGACGATCCGTCCCGGCGTAGCGCTCGGGGGCCGTTCGCGTCCGTCGCTCGGGGGCCGTTCGCGTCCGTGGGCGGAGGCCGTGCGCGGGCCGCGCGACCACGTCCCTCGGCTCGGGGACCGGCGGAACGGGCCGCGTGCCCGGAGGGCGGTTCCGAAGGAGTGCCGGGCGGTCAGCCGATGTAGCGTGCCAGCCGCGCGGACATGTGCGGCTGCAGTTCCCCGTCCGCGGTGACGCGTTCCTCGACGTAGGCGAGATCGCCGCCCTCGACGATGCCGTACAGGCGCTTGGCGCCGCCGACCACCTCGCCGGACTGGCTTCGGATCACCACGTCGGTCGCCAGCTCCCAGGACGACTGGGTCAGGGCGGTGCCGTAGTACAGCTCGACGACGCCGGAGCTGTGATTGAGGAGCAGCTCGAGGGTTTCCGGATCCTCGCTGCCGGGCGCGCCGGTGCCGGAGACCCGCCAGAATCCGCTCTCCCGCCGGTCCGGGCCGCGGTAACCGCCCTCCTCGTCGAGGCGCCACGAACGGGCCTCCCACACGAGGTAGTTGCCGCCGTCGTGGGTGACCACGATCTGCTGGCCGAAGCGGTAGTCGCCGGTGCGGGGATCGTTGCCCTCGCCCTCGCCGCGCCACACGCCCACCATGGGCAGCAGCGCCAACAGCTCCGGATGCATGTCCGGGCCGAGGCGCAGGTTTGCGGTGTCGTCGGGGACGGGCAGGCCGCTCAGGATCGGGACGTTCTTGTCGGCAGTCGCCTTGGCCCGTTCGAGGGCGTCCGCGACCGCCTTGTCGCCGCTCCCGCGGACGACCTCCCGTTCCTCACCGGACTCGGCACTCACGGCTGATCGGTCACCAGACGGTAGAGGACGTACACCGCGAACCACGTGATGAGCACGGCCGCCAGGACAAGGAGAGCTTCGAAGAAGATGACCACGGCCATATCCTAGACGGCGCCCGGAGAGCGCGAAAACCGACGTCCCCACCGGGCGCGCAGTGCGGCGCGCGGGATAGTACCGTGCAGTGGGCCGTGTGGGCCCTTTCGTCCGGAAAGTCCGACTCGGAGGTCGTGTGCGCCCCATCCGTCTGCTGCTGCCGGCTGTTGCGGCGCTCGCGACCCTGTCCCTGACCGTGCCCGTCGCGGTCGCCGCCCCCGGGACGGGGTCGAGCAGCGGTTCGTCCGGGCCCGCCGTCCACCCCGACAACTACGCCCTGGAGTGCCCCGACCTGCTGATCGTCGCGGTCTCCGGCGCCACCGACTCCGAGGCCGGCCGCGATCCCGTGGTCGAGGAGTCGCGACAGCTGTGGTCGAACTGGGTGGGCAACGTGACGGTCCCGGCCGGCGAGGCCACCGCGGACCGTCCGGGCTCGATCGGCTGGATGTACGTGCCGTACCCGGCCACCTACGGCCTGGGCCTGTTCGAGGACGTGCCGACCTATCAGGACTCGGTGGCGGCGGGCGTCGCGTCGACCAACCGCATCCTCGACGAACGCAAGAGCGCCTGCGGGGAGCGCACCCGGTTCGCGCTCGTCGGCTACAGCGTCGGCGCCGAGGTGATCGAACGGGTGAGCCGCGAACTCGGGCACCGGCCCGCCGACGCCCATGTCGCACCGGACGACATCGCCGGGGTCGTCCTCGTCGGTGACCCGTACCGGCCGGCGGGGGTCGACTCGATGGGCGAGCCCGGTCCGCCCGGTGGCGGGTTCATGTCCTCGGAACCCGCCGACTACGGGGCGCTGGCCGACCGGGTCGTGTACTCGTGCCGGCGTTACGACGTCGCGTGCGACGCACCCGAGGACATCGCGGTGCTCGAACTGGTCCTCGGCGTGCTCGGACAGATGCGGTTCACGCTGCTGAACCCGTTGCAGACCGTCGGCGACCTGGGCGGTGCGCTGGCGGTGACGGCGGCCCGCGCGGCCGCCCACATCGTCACCCGCGACGACTGGTGGGAGTCCGACGAATCCCTCCTCGACGTGCTGCGCAAGGTCGTCGACACGACGTACCCGGTGGACCCGAGCGCCGATGTGAGCCCCGAACGGATGCGGGAGATTCTCGACTGGGCCTTGGGACCGGGCCGGCCGGTCGTGGTGGAGAAGCTGCGCGCCGAGGGAGCCGGCTTCGCCGACGACAACAGCGGCATCGTCGACCTGTTCCTCGAGCCGTACCTCCTGCTGGGCTTCATCCAGCACATCGGCTACTGGAACACGAACCCGCACGATCCCTGGTACTCGGACAGTGAGCGGATCGTCGACTGGATCGTCGCGCTCGCCGACGCCGAACGGACGGACCGGCAGCCGCAGAACTGACCACGGACGACGGCGGGCCCGTTCCCGGAGGAACGGGCCCGCCGAACGGTCTGCTACTTCGCGACCGTGACCTCGACGTGGTGGACGCCGGGGGCGGCCGGGCTCACGGCGACGTCACCGTTGCCACGGCCGGACAACGCGCGGACCTTCCAGTCGCCGGGCGCGGCGAAGAAGCGGAAGTCACCGGTGCCGGAGGCGACGACCTCGGCGGTGAACTCACCGGTGCCGTCGAGCAGGCGCACGAAGGCACCGCCGACCGGCTGGCCGTCGGCGTCGACGACACGGCCGGTCAGGACCGTCTCCTTCTCGACGTCCACGCCCGCGGGCAGGGTCTGGGACTGAACGGGTGCACCACACATGGTCAGCGAACCTCCAACTCGATCGGGGCTCCGACGAGCGAGCCGTATTCGACCCAGCTGCCGTCGTAGTTCTTGACGTTCTTCTTGCCGAGGATCTCCTGCAGCACGAACCAGGTGTGGCTCGAGCGCTCACCGATCCGGCAGTAGGCGATGGTCTCGCGGCTGTCGTCGAAGCCCTTCGCCCGGTAGAGGGCCTCGAGGTCGTCGTCCGACTTGAAGGTGCCGTCCTCGTTGGCGGTGGTGCTCCACGGAATGTTGATCGCACCCGGGACGTGGCCGCGCTGCTGGGCCTGCTCCTGCGGCAGGTGGGCCGGGGCGAGGATCCGGCCGGAGAACTCGTCGGGGGAGCGGACGTCGATGATGTTCTTGGTGCCGATCGCGTCGATCACCTCGTCGCGGAAGGCGCGGATCGAGTAGTCCGGCTCCTGCGCCTTGTACTCGGTGGCCGGGCGGGTGACCTCGTCCTTGGACAGCGGGCGTCCGTCGAGCTCCCACTTCTTGCGGCCACCGTCGATGAGCTTGACGTCCCGGTGCCCGTAGAACTTGAAGTACCAGTACGCGTAGGCGGCGAACCAGTTGTTGTTGCCGCCGTAGAGCACGACGGTGTCGTCGTCGGCGACGCCCTTCGCGGACAACAGGGCGGAGAACTGCTCCCGGTTCAGGAAGTCGCGACGGACGCCGTCCTGCAGGTCCTTACGCCAGTCGAGCTTGATCGCGCCCTCGATGTGCCCGCCGTCGTAGGCTGCGGTGTCCTCGTCGACCTCGATGAACACGGTCTTCGGTGCGTGAAGGTTCTGCTCTGCCCAGTCTGCTGAGACCAGGACGTCGGAGCGAGCCATGGGGTTTCCTTTCGGTGTTGACACTCTCGGTCGAGTGGAACGGTGCGGAGGGAACGGTGGTCAGGCGGCGACGGCCCGGAACCTGGCCACGAGCGGGTAGATCGCGCAACCGAGGCACACCCCGAACGCGGCGTTGAGCAGCGCGGCGAACAGCGCGAACCCGGTGGCGACGAGACCTGCGAGGTCGGCGCCGAGGAGGAATCCGAAGGTGCCCACGGCGGCGAACACGAACCCGACGAGCTGCGCGAACCGCAGCGGGGCGACCGGTTCCTTCTCGGTGGGCGCGCCCAGCCGGGGCGCGACGAGCCGCGCGAAGAGCAGGCCGTAGGGGCTGCGGCGCGGGCCGAGGGCTGCACCGGCCGCGAACACCGCGGTCTGGACGGCGAGCAGTACGCCGGCCACCGTCGTCGAGACCGTCGCGACGGCCAGGACGACGACGAGGACGGCGGTGGTGATCCACGCCGCGAACCGGGGGCCGCGGACGTCTACCTGCTGACCCTGGCGGGCGGCGGGGGCGGTGGTGGACATGAGGGGTGCTCCTGCTGGGAGGGGACGCATGGGGGCGAACCGTCGCGGTGGCAACCGCGGGGATCACACCGGTGACGGCAGCGGATGCCGCGGAGACGGTCGGGCGTCTCGGCCGGGGTGATCAGCAGCAGGTACAGCAGAAGCCGCCGAGGCGGCACAGATCGACTGTGCGGCGTCGGGTGAGCATGAGCTCTCGGCAGGTCGACACGGCAGGCAGCTTAGCCGACGTCTCGACGGATCGGGGCACAGGGGGTGCGCAGCGGCACCAGCGCGGCCCGCAGGTCCGCCGCGGCCGGCACCCCCGAAACCCGGTACCTTTCGGTGCCGGCGGCGTCGAACAGGAACGTCGTCGGCAGCGACAGCACGCCGAGTTCCCTTGCCAACTGCGGGTTCTCGTCGATGTCCAGTTCGAGGTCGCGGGGTGCCGGCAGCCCGTCGCCGGTGGCCGCGAGGTCGGCGACCACCTGAGCGACGACCCGGCGCACCGCGGCGCACGGTCCGCACCAGTCGGCGGAGAAGTGCAGCACCACCGGCGCACTGCCGGTGCCCACGCCCACCGCGGCCAGCAGGGGGCCGGGCCCCGGCGCGGGGGCGGCCGCGACGGCGCGGACCTTGCCCGCGCGGGCCCGCAGGACGGTCCCGGTGATCAGGGCGGCAGCCACCACCACCAGCAGTACGACGACGGCGGTCACAGGCGCTGAACCTCCTCGAGGTCGATCGTGGTCTGGTGCGCCTCGCCCTCGATCACGATCGTCGAGCCGCGGGCCTCGACCGCGGTCGGGCGCACCCCGAACGGCAGGTTCTGGGGTTCGATCGTGGTGGTGAACAGGCCCAGCACCGCCGGCTTCAGCGGATCCGGCACGGTGAAGTCCGCCTGTCCCTCCGGGCCGAAGTACAGGTCCGACGCGACGATGCGCACCGTGTCGCCCTCGAGCAGCAGGTCCGCCTGGACGCTGACCTCCGCGGAGACCGGGCCGACCGGAACCGTGCCGGTGAGGACGACCCCGCCCGCGGTGGTGCGTCCGGAGCCGCCGGACCCGCCGGTGCCGTCGGACTTGTCGGCCGGGGGAGCGGACACCTGCAGGTCGGGAATGCCGTAGAGCTGACCGAGCTCGGTCGCGTCGATCATCACGCGCCCGTACAGCAGGTCCACCGGCACCGAGCGGATCGAACCGTCGAGCAGCTCGCCCGCGGCCGCATGGGCACCGATCAGGTTGGCCTCGATCGTGATGTCGCCGAGCGTCCCGCTGGGCACGCCCTGCGCCCGGATCTCCACGTTCTCGTAGCGGCCCGCCCGGGCCTGGGTCAGGAACGGGAATCCGTGGATGGTCACCGCCGGGTCCGCCGTCAGCGCCCCACCCTCCCGCAGCGCCCGCGAGACCCGGTACTCGGACCACGCCGCGGCGCCGAAATCGATCAGGAGCGCGACTCCGACGAGCGTCACGAGAGCGAGGATGAGTTTGCGCACCGCACCATTGTGACGGACGGCTCGCGCCGCTTCCCGAGTGCGGTTGCCCGGTGAACGCCGTCGTGGCGTTAATCTGTAGCGCGTCGTTTACACGAGTTTCGCGCAGCCCGCGAAGAATGGAGGCACGGTGGAGCTGTTGCTGCTGACCTCCGACCCCAACCCGGACGCGGTCCTGCCCTCGCTGTCGTTGCTCGCGCACTCGGTGCGCCCGGCACCGACCGAGGTGTCCTCGCTCCTCGAGGCCGGTTCCGCGGACATCGCCATTGTCGACGCCCGCACGGACCTGGCCGCGGCCCGCGGCCTGTGCCGGCTGCTCGGCAGCACCGGGTCGGCAATACCGGTCGTCGCCGTGCTCACCGAGGGCGGCCTGGTGGCGGTGAACCCGGAGTGGGGGCTGGACGACATCCTGCTGACCACCACCGGCCCCGCCGAGCTGGACGCGCGGCTGCGATTGCTGGTCGGCCGGTCCGGCGGTGCGGCGGGCCCCGAGAACACCGGCAAGATCACCCTCGGGGAGCTCTCGATCGACGAGGGCACCTACACCGCTCGCCTGCGTGGCCGCCCCCTCGACCTGACGTACAAGGAGTTCGAGCTCCTCAAGTACCTCGCGCAGCACGCCGGCCGGGTGTTCACCCGCGCGCAACTGCTGCAGGAGGTCTGGGGTTACGACTTCTTCGGCGGCACCCGCACCGTCGATGTGCACGTGCGGCGCCTGCGCGCCAAGCTCGGCCCCGAGTACGAGTCCCTGATCGGCACGGTCCGCAATGTCGGCTACAAGGCGGTGCGGCCCACCACCAAGACCGGGAAGGGCGGCTCCACCACCATCGAGTTCGAGGACGCCGAACTAGCGGACTAGGCTCGCCGTCGTGGAATTCGTCAGCCGACTGTCCGCCGAGCAGGCCGCCGAGGTGCGGGCGCTCGTCGCCCGCGCCCACGCCGCCGACGGAACGGCCCCCGTGTCCGAGCAGGTGCTGCACTCCCTCACCGGCGACGGCGACGTCCGGCACCTGGTGGCCGTCGATGCCGCCGCGATCGTCGGCTACGCCAATCTGGTCCCCGGTCACGGGGAGCACCCGGCGATGGCCGAGGTGGTCGTCGATCCGCCGCACCGCCGCCGCGGCGTGGGGTCGCGGCTCGTCGCCGCGGCCCTCGACGCCGGTGGTGCCGGCACCCGGGTGTGGGCACACGGCGACCTCGAGTCCGCGCGGGCGCTCGCGGCGCGGCTCGGCCTGACCCCGGTCCGGGAACTCCTGCAGCTGCGGCGCCCCCTCGGGGAGCCCGAGCTGCCGGCCCTGCAGGTCCCCGACGGGCTGATCCTGCGGACCTACCGCGGACCCGAGGACGACGCGGAACTGCTGCGGGTCAATGCCGCCGCCTTCGCGTGGCACCCCGAGCAGGGCCGCTGGACCGAGCGCGACGTCGCGCAGCGCCGCAGCGAGTCCTGGTTCGACCCGGCCGGGGTGTTCCTCGCCTTCGACGAGCAGGACCCGGACCGGCTCCTCGGCTTCCACTGGACGAAGGTGCACGCCGCCACGGCGGACCAGCCGGCGATCGGGGAGGTGTACGTGGTGGGCATCGATCCCGGGGCGCAGGGGCGCGGTCTCGGCCGGCTGCTCACGCTCGCCGGGTTGCGGTATCTGCGGGAACGCAGGCTCGGCGCGGTGCTGCTGTACGTCGAAGGCGACAACGACGCCGCGCTGCGCACCTACGGCCGGCTCGGATTCGAGCGATTCCACGTGGACCTCGCATACGCGAGAGCGTGAGCGGAGCACGTACCGAACGAGTCCGGCCCGTGAATGTCGTGTGACGTCGACCATACGGACTGCAGGTGTACTTTTCGCGTTCACGTCGCGTTCACCTTCGGGCGCCCAACCGTCAACCCGTCCTCATTAACTTTCCATTACGGGCCGCAGCATGCCGGTCCGGCGCCGGGATCACCCCGCGCCTGATGCCGCCGCCCGTGTCGCGGGCGTGCCGGTCGCGAATTCCGGAGGAGTACGAGTGAACCTCAAGCGCAATGGCGCCCTGCTCGGTGTGGTGGCTGCAGGTGCCCTCACCCTGGCCGCATGCGGCAGCGACAACAATGCCGCCTCGACGGACGTGGACGCGTCCGCATCGGCCGCGACGTGTGAGGGCAAGGAGACGCTGTCCGCCGCCGGGTCGTCCGCGCAGAAGAACGCGATGGACCAGTTCGTGTCCACCTACATCGCGGTCTGCCAGGAGAAGGGCAAGAACGTCAACGTCGCCTACAACCCGTCGGGTTCCGGTGACGGCCGCACCCAGTTCATCGCGAAGCAGATCGACTTCGCCGGCTCCGACTCCGCCATCAAGAGCGAGCAGGCCGCCCAGGCCGCCGAGCGCTGCGCCGGCAACCCCGCCTGGAACCTGCCGCTGGTCTTCGGTCCGGTCGCCGTCGCGTACAACGTCGAGGGCGTCGACAACCTCGTGCTCAACGGCGAGACCGTCGCCAAGATCTTCAACGGCACCATCAAGCAGTGGAACGACCCGGCCATCGCGGCTCTCAACGAGGGTGTGAGCCTTCCGGATTCGGCCATCACCCCGATCGTCCGCTCGGATTCGTCGGGCACCACCGACAACTTCCAGAAGTACCTCGAGGCCGCCTCGAACGGTGCCTGGACCACCGGCGCCGGCTCCGACTTCACCGGCGGTGTCGGTGAAGGCGCCAAGGGATCGGCCGGTGTCGCCCAGGCCGTCGCCAGCGCCCCCGGCGCGATCACCTACGTCGAGAAGTCCTTCGCCGACCAGAACAACCTGAACGTCGCACAGATCGACAACGGATCCGGCGCGGTGGAGCTGACCGACGAGACCGCGTCGAAGGCCATCGAGGCGGCGACCTTCGCTCCGACCGGTGAGGGCGACCTGACGCTCGACCTGACCTCGATCTTCGGTACGAAGCAGGAGGGGGCTTACCCGATCATGCTCGCGACCTACGAGATCGTGTGCTCCGCCGGTTACGATGCCGACACCTCCGCGGCCGTGAAGTCGTTCCTCGTCAGCGCCGCCAACGAGGGCCAGGAAGGCCTCGCCGAGCAGGGCTACGTGCCGCTGCCCGAGTCCTTCAAGGCGAAGCTCACCGAGTCGATCAACGCCATCGCCTAGCCGATGAGCGCCGCGGACCGTACCGTCAATCCCCAGCAGAGAGAGATCGCGAGCGCAGATGAGTGACGCGCCCACCAAATCCGCACCTCGCACTCCCGGGTCCGGCAGCGATGCCGGGCCCGGGGCGGGCGGTCCGCACGGCAACACCCCGGAGGCCACGATTACCACTCCAGCGCGCGGCGACAGCAAGCCGCTGACCAGGCCGGGCGACCGGATCTTCCGTTCACTGGCCTCCGGGTCCGCCGTTCTCATCTCGGTGATCATCGCGGCCATCGGCGTGTTCCTCGTCTGGCGTGCGGTGCCGGCGCTGCAGCGCAACACCGTCAACTTCCTCACCAGCCGCGAGTGGGTCACCCAGGACATCGCCGCGATGGCGTTCGGCGTCCTCGACCTGTTCCAGGTGACCGTGCTGGTGTCGTTCTTCGCGCTGGTGCTCGCGATGCCGGTCGCACTCGGCATCGCGATCTTCCTCACCTCGTACTGCCCCGAGCGCATCAAGAAGCCCCTGGCGTACGTCATCGACCTGCTCGCCGCCGTGCCGTCCATCGTCTACGGCCTGTGGGGCCTGCTGGTCCTGGCCCCCGCGATCCGGCCGCTGGCGACGTGGCTCAACGAAAGTCTCGGCTGGTTCCCGCTGTTCGCGTCCGGATCGGGTTCCATCCTCGGCGGCGGCACCATCTTCACCGCGGGCATCGTGCTCGCCGTGATGATCCTGCCGACCATCGCCGCGGTGAGCCGGGAGGTGTTCGTGCAGACGCCGACGTCCCATATCGAGGCGGCGCTCGCTCTCGGTGCGACCCGCTGGGAGGTCGTTAAGACCACGGTGATCCCGTTCGGCAAGTCGGGCTACATCAGCGGCTCGATGCTCGGTCTCGGCCGCGCACTCGGCGAGACCATGGCGCTGTACCTGATCCTGCGCACCACGTCGCAGCCGTTCTCGTGGTCGCTGTTCGACGGCGGTGCCACCATCGCCTCGAAGATCGCCCTCGGTTACGCCGAGTTCAACAACGACATCCAGGCCGGCGCCTACATCGCCGCGGGTCTGGTGCTCTTCGTGCTGACCTTCGTGGTCAACGCCGCGGCGCGTGCGGTCGTCGCAGGAAAGAAGGACTGAAGCCATGACGACCACTCTCCTCGAGACGCCGGTCAAGGGCCCCACCTTCCGGGGCGTCGGCACCCGTCGGCGCGTCTCGGATCTCTCCGCCACCGTCCTGGTCACCGTGTCGGTGCTGATCGCTCTCGTGCCGCTGGCATGGGTGCTGATCACCGTGATCGTCAAGGGTCTTCCCGCCCTGACCAGCGCCACCTGGTTCACGAATTCCTTGAGCGGTCTGTCCGCGTCCGCGATGGGCGGTGGCATCTACCACGCCCTCGTCGGGACCCTGCTGCAGGGCCTGGTGTGCGCGGTGATCTCCATCCCGATCGGCATCTTCGTGGCGATCTTCCTCGTGGAGTACGGCGCCGGCACGCGACTGGGCAGGATCACCACCTTCATGGTGGACATCCTCAGTGGTGTCCCCTCCATCGTTGCCGCGCTCTTCATCTACGCACTGTGGATCGCCACCTTCGGCTTCCCGAAGTCCGCCTTCGCGGTGTCCCTGGCGCTGGTCCTGCTCATGGTTCCCGTGGTGGTGCGCAGCACCGAGGAGATGCTCCGGATCGTGCCGCAGGATCTGCGCGAGGCCTCCTACGCCCTCGGTGTGCCCAAGTGGAAGACCATCGCGCGCATCGTGATTCCGACCGCGCTGCCCGGCATCATCACCGGCGTCATGCTGGCCCTGGCCCGCGTCATGGGCGAGACCGCTCCGCTGCTGATCCTGGTCGGCTACGCGCCGTTCATCAACTTCAACCTTTTCGGCGGCGAGATGGGCAGCCTGCCCGGTGTCATGGTGGCGGAGATGAACAACCCGACCGACGCGGGCACGATGCGGATCTGGGGCGCTGCCCTGACCCTCATCCTCGTCATCGCCATCCTCAACATCGTTGCCAAGGTGGTCGGCCACTTCTCCCAGGTGCGCACCAAGTAGGTCACCTCATGTACACACCCTTCGATTTCGATACACCAGTAGGGAGCCGGTAATGGCCAAGCGTCTGGACCTCAAGGACGTCAACATCTTCTACGGCAAGTTCCACGCCGTCTCCGACGTGACGCTGTCCGTGCCGCCGCGGAACGTCACCGCGTTCATCGGACCGTCGGGCTGCGGCAAGTCGACCGTGCTGCGCTCGCTCAACCGCATGCACGAGGTGACCCCCGGTGCCCGCGTCGAGGGCTCCGTGCTGCTCGACGGCGAGGACATCTACGACTCGTCCGTCGACCCGGTCGGCGTCCGCAAGACGATCGGCATGGTGTTCCAGCGCCCCAATCCGTTCCCCACCATGTCGATCCGCGACAACGTCGTCGCCGGCCTGAAGTTGCAGGGCGTGCGCGAGAAGAACAGGCTCGACGAGATCGCCGAGCGGTCGCTGCGCGGCGCGAACCTGTGGAACGAGGTCAAGGACCGCCTCGACAAGCCCGGCGGCGGCCTGTCGGGTGGCCAGCAGCAGCGCCTGTGCATCGCCCGCGCCATCGCGGTGCAGCCGGAGGTGCTCCTGATGGACGAGCCGTGCTCCGCTCTCGACCCGATCTCCACCCTCGCCATCGAGGACCTGATCGCCGAGCTGAAGCAGGACTACACCATCGTGATCGTCACGCACAACATGCAGCAGGCCGCGCGCGTGAGCGATCAGACCGCGTTCTTCAACCTCGAGGCCACCGGCAAGCCGGGCCGGCTCGTCGAGATCGACGACACCGAGAAGATCTTCTCCAACCCCACCCAGAAGGCCACGGAGGACTACATCTCCGGCCGCTTCGGCTGAGCCGGCTGCGACTTCGGCACCGCGGACGCGGAAAGGCCCCGCCCGGAACTCCGGGCGGGGCCTTGTGCCGAGTCGGGTTACTGATCCTGCGGGTACACCGTGAGCTTGTCGACGCGCTCACGCATCGCCCGGAAATCCTCGTCGGTGGGGAGCTTGCCGGTGACCAGGAAGATCACGCGACGACCCACCTCGACGGCGTGGTCGGCGAACCGTTCGTAGAACCGGCCCAGCAGCGTCACATCCACAGCCGCGGCCACGCCGTGCTTCCACTCCCGGTCCATGAGCACGGTGAACAGGTGACGATGGAGATCGTCCATCGCCTCGTCCTCCTGGTGGAGCCGGGCCGCCCGCTCGGGGTCGCGCGTCTCGAGGATCTCCCTGGTCGCTGCGCCGAGCGAGACTGCGATGCGGCCCATCTCGGCGAAGTAGCCGTTGACCTCTTCGGGCAGAACATGATTGGGGTGCCGGCGTCGCGTCGCCTTGGCGACGTGCAGTGCCAGCGCACCCATCCGGTCGATGTCGGCGACGATCTGGATGCCACTGACCACGGAACGCAGATCACCGGCGACCGGCGCCTGGAGGGCGAGGAGCGAGAAGGCCTTCTCCTCGCACTGGGTACTCAGGTCGGTGATCTTGTCGTGCTCGCCGATGACGGTCTCGGCGAGCGCCAGATCCGCCTGGAGCAGCGCCTGGGTGGCCCGCTCCATCGCAAGGCCGGCAAGGCCCGCCATCTCTCCGAGGAGATCGGCGAGCTCGGTCATCTGTTCGTGGTATACGACGCGCATAATGGCACAGACTACGGCGCAGACAAAGCCGAGTCACGAGCAGCGGGTGAACGCCGGGTGAATGGACGGGCTCGAGGTGCTGCTCAGGCGCAGGAATCGTCGCCCGCGTTGGTGATCGACAGGTCGACCGGCAGCTCGTTCTCCTCGGCGGCCTGGATCGGCACCGTCGGCAGGACCGAACCCACCTCGGTCGGAGCCGCGATGCTGCCGACGAACCCGGTGCCGAGGACGAGTTCCACGATGCCGCCGAGGTCCTGGGACTCCTGCAGCACGGCCCCCGGAACTGCGGAGGCCAGCGTCAACGCCTCGGCCTCCTGCCCGGGCGAGAAGCGGACGACGGTCTCCTTGCTCGTCCCGGAGTAGTTGCCGACGCTGTAGATCGGGAAACCGTAGGCGCCGAGTTCTTCCGCGGTCCGGGCCGCGAGGCCGGATTCGCCGGAGGCGTTGGACACCTGCGCCGACACCGTCGAGGGGTCCACCGCGGTCTGTGCAGGCAGCGGGGCTGCCGGCGGCGCGGACGATTCCGGCTCGGGAACATCGCGCTTCTCGCCGGGGAGCGGTTCGTCGTCGATGATCGCGTTGAAGATCGCCTTGATGTCGTCGAGGCGCGGAATCTCGTTGCCCCACTCATTGGTTCCGGCCGTCGGCACGGTGAGGAAGGTGACGGCGCCGGCTTCGACCCGCTGCAGCGAGCGGCCGAGCCGGACGAGGGACTCGGTGTCGACGTTCTCGACGAACGTGGCGCGGGTGAACGCGTTGATGAACCCGTTCAGTTTGCCGGGGTCGAACAGGACCTTGTTCGACATGGCCGAGCGCAGCAGTGACGACAGGAACTTCTGCTGCCGGGTGATACGCCCGTAGTCGCCGTTGCCCTCCGACTCGACCTTGCGGGCCCGCACGTAGTCCAGGGCCCGGCGGCCGTCGAGGGTGTGGGTGCCCGCCGTCTCGATGATGGTGCCGAGTTCCCCGTCGACCAGGGGGGTGGGTGTGCACACCTCGACGCCGCCGACCTCGTTGACCATGCTCTCGAAGCCGGCGAAGTCGATTCCGACGAAATGCCCGATCTTCAGGCCGGACAGCTTCTGGATCACCTTCACCAGGCACTTGGGTCCGCCCAGCGCGTAGGTGGCATTGAGCTTGTCGCCCTCGGCGGCGGGGAACGTCTCCGACGTGTACTCGCCGGTGGTGCTGTCCCAGCCGCGGCACACGGGCCGCGTCACGTCCAGGTCGCGCGGAAAGGAGACGGCGACGACGCGACTGCGGTCGGCGGGGATGTTGACGAGGATGACGGTGTCGGCGCGTGCGCCCTCGGCGTCGGCGACGGTGCCGGCGCCGACCGCGCCGCTCGCCCCGGCGCGGGTGTCGGTGCCGATGATCAGGTAGGTCTCGTCGCCGGTCTGCCCGCCGGGGTCGACGATGTCGGTGGATTCGGTGTCCAGCGCCGCGATCTGGGCGAATCCGGCCTCGGTGGAACGCACGTAGCCCCACACCAGGCCGCTGCCGACGAGGGTCAGCACGGACAGCAGCGCCAGGACGGTGCGGCCCACGGTCGCGAGGCGCCGGCGTTTGCGGCGCTTGTTCAGAGCCAGCCTGCTCAGGCCGTCGCCCCCGACGGCCTGGGGCAGCGCGGGCGGCTGGTCGGGGTCGTCGCTCCGCCGTCCGGCACGGTCGTCGCGCGGGGGTGGGGGCGGCGGGCCGGTCGGCGGCGCCGCGGCCACGGGCGGGATCTTCTCGGTAGGGTCGTCGTCGACGGCCGGCGTCCGCCGCGGCCGGCCCGGCTGCGGGCCCGGCACGGCCGGTTCGGGTTCGGGGTGCCGCCCGGGCGGGCTGTCGCGCCCGACCTTGTTCATCAGCGCGGCGACGGTGACCTGATCGGGATTCTCGTCGGGGGCGGCCGAGCGGCGGGGGCGGCCGGTATCGGCGCCCCGGCCCGACGGCGCGGGTCCGGCGTCGGCGGGCGGCGCAAGACCCTCCGGACGTCGTCGCACCCGGCCGGAATGTGAGCTGCGATACCCGGAGTCGGCGATAGGACGTTCCCACGGAGCGCGACTGTCGGGCAGGCCCGACTCGTGCTCCTCACCCACCGATTCCCTCGCCTCTCCGCGGATGTTCCGCTCTCGTACGCATCCGCCACCACGGCGATTCCGTCATGATACTGGCGGCCTCGGTCCGGATCGAGCGTCCGCCGAGCACCGGTCCGGTTCGTCCGGCCCGCACAGCGGACCCTGCGGTCAGCCGCCCGAGTGCATGACGTCGGCGCCCGCCGGCACCATGCAGTCCTCCGGGTCGTCGAGCCAGCCGTCCGGCAGTGCGACGGTACCGGGGGAGCCCTGGCGCCCGCGCGGGCCCTCCGCGTCCTTCGGGAAGGGCACGGTCGGATCGAGCCGGCCGAGCAGGTCGTCCAGCTCGGCGAGACCGGACACGCGCGCCAGGGCGTTGCGCACATCGGATCCGGCCGGGAAGCCGCGCAGGTACCAGGCGATGTGCTTGCGAATCTCACGCATGCCGCGGTCCTCGCCGTGGTGGTCGGCGAGGAGTTCGGCGTGCCGGCGCATGATGGCCGCCACCTCGCCCAGGTTCGGCGGGGTGGGCATGGGGGTGCCGTTCAGTGCGGCGCTGAGTTCGGCGAACAGCCAGGGCCGGCCGAGGCATCCGCGTCCGACGACGACGCCGTCGCAGCCGGTCTGCTCCATCATCTTCTGGGCGTCCTCGGCGGCGAAGATGTCGCCGTTGCCCAGCACCGGCACGTCGGTGACGTGCTCCTTGAGGCGGGCGATCTCGTTCCAGTCGGCCTCACCCGAGTAACGCTGCGCGGCCGTGCGGGCGTGTAGCGCGACGGCGGCGGCGCCCTCGGCCGCCGCGATCCGGCCCGCGTCGAGGTGGGTGTGATGATCGGCGTCGATGCCGATGCGGAACTTCACGGTCACCGGGATGTCGGTGCCCTCGGTGGCGCGGACGGCGGCCGCGACGATGTTGCCGAACAGCCGCCGCTTGTACGGCAGCGCCGAGCCGCCGCCCTTGCGGGTGACCTTCG
The DNA here is from genome assembly GCF_017068255.1 of Rhodococcus sp. PSBB066. Taxonomy (NCBI): domain Bacteria; kingdom Bacillati; phylum Actinomycetota; class Actinomycetes; order Mycobacteriales; family Nocardiaceae; genus Rhodococcus; species Rhodococcus sp. PSBB066. The sequence continues at coordinate 5,826,365 of NZ_CP070859.1, read as the reverse complement.
GCACGGGGCAGCCGAAGTTCATGTCGATGTGGTCGGCGAGGTTCTCGTCGACGATCATCTTCGCGGCCTGGTACGTGACGTCCGGGTCGACGGTGTACAGCTGCAACGACCGCGGCGTCTCGGTGGGACCGAACGTCGTCATGTGCATCGTGACGGGGTGGCGTTCCACGAGTGCCCGGGCGGTGACCATCTCGCACACGTACAGCCCCGACGTGCTCCCCGACCGCTCGAGTTCGAGTTCGCGGCACAGGGTGCGAAAGGCGACATTGGTGATTCCCGCCATCGGCGCGAGTACGACCGGGCTGTTCAACTCGAGCGAGCCGATGCGAAGGGGTGACATGAAAGAACCTCGAAGACGGCGTGAAGAAGAAGTGCGTGCAACTGTGCCCGGCACCGAATCCGGTACCGGGCACAGGATAGCTGTTCGGGGCCGCTGCTCCCGAATCACGGAACGGCCTGGATCAGGACGCGGCCTCGTTGCGCTCGCGGCGGGCGGCCTCGCGGGCGAGGGACCGATCGCGCATCTCCTCGAACTTCACCGCCTGCTTCTCGAGATCCTCGAGGAAGGTGCCGAGCTCGTCGAGGATGCGGGCGCCCTCGGCACCGAAGTCCTCACGCTCGAAGATGCGCCACTTGCGGAGCACCGGCATGACCACCTCGTCGAGGTGCTGACGCAGGTCGTAGATGCCGTGCTTGGCCATCAGCACGCCGTTGCGGCGGAAGTTGGGCATACCGGCGCCGGGCATCTGGAAGTTCTTCAACACGTCTGTGATCGCCGCGAGGGTCTGGTCCGGGGCGACGTCGAGGGCCGCTTCGCAGATGTTGCGGTAGAAGATCATGTGCAGGTTCTCGTCGGCGGCGATGCGCTGGAGCATCTTGTCGGCGATCGAGTCGTGGCACGCCCGGCCGGTGTTGCGGTGCGAGACGCGGGTGGCCAGCTCCTGGAAGGTGACGTACGACACCGAGTGCAGCATCCCGACCTCGTTGGGCGAGGCGAACCCGTTGGTCATGTGCTCCATGCGGGCGTTCTCGAGGGCGACGGGGTCGACACCGCGGGTGACGACGAGGTAGTCGCGCATCACGATGCCGTGGCGGTTCTCCTCGGCGGTCCAGCGGCCCACCCAGGTGCCCCAGGCGCCGTCGCGCGAGAAGCTCTCGGCGATCTCGCGGTGGTAGGACGGCAGGTTGTCCTCGGTGAGGAGATTGGTGATCATCGCGGCCTTGGCGACCTCGTCGAGCTTCGACTGCTCGGGCTCCCAGTCCACGCCACCCATGGCGGCGAAGTTGCGCCCCTCGTCCCAGGGCACGTAGTCGTGGGGGTGCCAGTCCTTGGCCATCGAAAGGTGGCGGTTGACGTTCGCCTCGGCGACGGGCTCCAGCTCGCGCAGAAGCTCCAGCTGAGTCAGAACTCGCGTCATTCCGTTTACCTCTCCATAACTGTGCGTGTCACGTACGAATTACAGCCTACGGCACCGTAGGTTCGGCACCCGTTTGTCTGTTACCTGTTCCAAGTTCGGCCGACCGGGGCCTACCCGCCGATGGGATCACTCACAGACGGCGACGTCGTTATCATACCGGGGCGCGAACGGCGTCCCGGGGCGACGCGCGGGGGCAATCCATATCCCGCCGTGACCTCAGCGCTTGCCGGCGCCGAGGAGTCCGCCGAGCAGCTCGCCCAGGCCACCCCCGTTGCCGCCGAGAACGCTGTCGAGCACTCCGCCGAGACCGCCGCCGCTTCCGGTGCCGTTCGTCGCGCTGCGCAGGAGCCCGCCCAGCAGCTCGCCCAGGCCGCCCTGGCCGCCGGAACTTCTGCCGACCTGCTCGGCCAGGTACGTCAGCACGATCGGGGCGAGGATGGGCAGCAGCCGTGCGACGAGGTCGTTGCCGCCCGCGCCGTCGGCTCGGCCCAGCGTCTGCACGACCCGGTCCTTGTGGTCGCCGAACACGTTCGCCACGATCCGGTCGCCGTCCGCGGTGTCCACGTCGGTCACGTCCACTCCACCGTCGAGCAGGGCCGGGTTCCGGTGCTGGTCGAGCGCGGACAGCAGGGACGAGGCGCCGTCCGGATGCCGTGTGTTCGCCTCGAGGCCGCCGACCAGCGTGGGCAGGGCGGCCCGCACCGCCGTCGCCGCCGTCTGCTCGTCCACGTCGAGCCGGCGGGCGATCTGGTCGACCGGAATCCGCGAGAGGAGATCGTCGAGGGAAGGCATGGGAACCGAGGGTAGCCACCGTGGTCGCCCGCTCCGGGATCCCGCGTCGGCGTTTCGGCTACGGGGACGCCCGCCGCCCCGCGATCACCGCGCACAGCAGGGCGACCCCCAACCCGCTGAGCAGTAGCACGAACCCCGTCTGGTTGGTCAGCGCGGTAGCGTGGTTGACCTGCACGTAGTCGCCGAACCGCTGATAGACCCGCACCGCGAAGGCGCCGGTCGCGACGAGGCCGATCACCACCCCGGCCCAGCCGGCCACCGCCGAGTCGAACAGGGCGGCCAGGAGCAGCAGCACGGCGGCGAGCACGAGCGGCGCCGCCAGTGTCTGATGGACGGGCAGGTCGGCTGCGCCGAGGGCGGAGACGTCGCCGGCCGCGATCCCGTCGCGCAACTCGGTCAGCGGGACGTCGGTCGGCCGGGTCCCGGCCAGCACCGGGAGAAACGAGCCGATCCCCAGGGCGACGGCGGACAGGAACAGACCCAGGTCCACGAAGCTGCGCACGCCACTCCCATCGATCGTCGGATCGGTTTTGTGAGCGACCACACCCTAACCGCAACTCGGGTGCGGCAGCAGCGCGGAACCGACGATTCGGGCGCCGTGTCGGGCTTGCGGGTACGTAATCTGAGGGGAGCGGCACACCCGGACCCGGAAGGGGAACAACGCAATGGTGGGCAACGAGACGGTGCAGCGGTCGGGGCTTCCGCCGTGGGCCAAGAAGGCCCTGTGGAGCGTCGGGGCCCTGCTCGCGCTGGTGGTCGCGTACTTCGTGCTGGCGGCATTCGTCCCCCGGTGGTGGGCGCAGCGTATCGCCGGGCTGGCCGATGCCGGCTTCGCCCGCGGGATAGCCTGGGGCCTGCTGTTCGGCCTCGTGTGCACGTTCGTGCCGTTGGCCCTGTTCGCCGCCGCATGGCGGATCAGGACGTGGCGCCGGCACCGCGTCCTGCAGGTGGTGTTCGCCGCCGCCGCCGTGGTGGTGGCGATCCCCAACCTGATGACGTTGAGCATCGTGCTGGGCAACGGGAACGCGGCCCATGCGGGGGAGCGGATCCTCGACGTCGACGCCCCCGGCTTCCGGGGCGCGACGCTTGTCGGTGCCGTCGTCGGCGTGATCGTGTTCCTGGTGTTCGCGGCCCTGAGTTACACGTACCGCAAACGCGGTCGCGACCTCGAGCGGGAGCGTGACGAGCGGGGCCGGCAGGAGCCGGAGCTACGAAGCGACCGGCCGGGCAAGGTGGCCGGCGCTCCGGAGTAACGGGCGACGACGAGCCGCCTCGTGCCGGGGCGCTCCCGTCCTTCCGGACGGACGAGGGTGTGGTGCCCCCACCAGGGCTCGAACCTGGGACCTGCGGATTAAAAGTCCGTAGCTCTACCAACTGAGCTATAGGGGCGTGGGCGCACAGTCTAGCTGCACCGCGCCGGACAACAGTATCGGACGCGCGGGCCGTTCGAAGGCTCGGGTGCGCACCCCCTGCGGCGCACCCGAGCCGCGCAAAAGCATACCACTTGGTGTGTTCTCTGCGAAGGCCGGAAAACGCCTGGTTGCGGGCGTGGGGGCCGGACGGCGGCTACAGTGGCGTCCGGGGGGACTGCCGGTCACGTACGGAGGCACGAACCCCCCATGTCACGTCAGCAAGAGCGGGCGCGGCGCACACGCGCGGCGATCGTCGAATCCGCGGCGATCGAATTCGCCCGGCGCGGATACGGCGCCGCCTCGGTCAACGCGATCCTCGAGCACTCCGGGGCCACCAAGGGTGCGATGTACTTCCACTTCGATTCGAAGGAAGCGCTCGCCCGGGCGGTGCTCGCGGAGGGCCTCGAGCGCTACCGGGTGATCGCCGACCGGTGGCTGGACGCGCCGGGGCTCGATCCGTTCGAGCGGCTGTACGGCCTCGTCGGAGATCTCGCCGATGCCCTGCACGGCGACGTCATCATCCAGGCGGAGTTCAAGCTCGTGACCGAGCCCGAGTTCGACGCGGAGGCCAAACTGCGCGGCAGCTCGGTGTGGGGGAAGGCCGGTCACCGGCTCGCCGTCGAGGCGCAGGAAGCGGGGCTGTTCCGTGCCGGGGTCGACCTCGAACGGTTCCTGGGTGTGCTCAGTGCGTGCCTGGCCGGGCAGCGCTACTTCCACGACCTCACCGCGGAGGACGTCGACGTCCGGGCCCGGTTCGCGGAATGCCTGGACGTCTGCCTCGAGGCGACGGCTGCGCCGCAGTGGCTCGAGCGGCGGCGTGGTGCGCCGGAGTTGCGCCTCGAAGGCGAACAACCGGCGTGACCTGCTGATTTGTGAATCCGGAAACCCGTGTCCTAAGCTATCCAAGCTCCCAACGGAACGCGAACCCGTTGAGGGTGCGGGTCGGAGTAATCCGGCGGGCCCCCTTCGTCTAGCGGCCTAGGACGCCGCCCTTTCAAGGCGGTAGCGCGGGTTCGAATCCCGTAGGGGGTACGCTTGCGGAAGCAGTATCACCGCATGCAGTACGGTTTGACCACAAGTGAAGAGCATGGCCCTGTGGCGCAGTTGGTTAGCGCGCCGCCCTGTCACGGCGGAGGTCGCGGGTTCGAGTCCCGTCAGGGTCGCAGAGTTGGCAATTGGCATTCGGTTCGGGTGCCGTCCGGCCAGGTAGCTCAGTTGGTACGAGCGTCCGCCTGAAAAGCGGAAGGTCGCCGGTTCGATCCCGGCCCTGGCCACCACACAATTTCATACGGTAGACCCACCGCTCGGCGGTGGGTTTTCTGTGGAAACCCCTTCGGGGGTGCACACGGCCCTGTGGCGCAGTTGGTTAGCGCGCCGCCCTGTCACGGCGGAGGTCGCGGGTTCGAGTCCCGTCAGGGTCGCTTCACGGCGAAGGCCCGGTCCCGAAACGGACCGGGCCTTCGCCGTCCCGACCGGTTCAGCCGCGGGCCCGGAGTTCCCGGCGAAGAAGCTTGCCGGACACGGTCTTCGGGATCTCGTCGATGATTTCCACCAGCCGCGGGTACTTGTACGCCGCCATTCTCTCCCTGGCGAAGGCGATCAGTTCCTCCGCGGTGACCGAATGCCCCGGACGGAGGCTGACGAATGCCTTGACCGTCTCGCCGCGGTAGCTGTCCACCACCCCCACCACCGCGGCCTCGCGCACCGCTTCGTGCTCGTAGAGCACGTCCTCGACCTCTCTCGGCCAGACCTTGTACCCACCGGCGTTGATCTGGTCCTTCTTGCGGTCGACGATGTAGAACCAGCCGTCGGCGTCCATGTACCCGACGTCCCCGGTGTGGAGGGCACCCCCGGGCAGTGCGGTCGCGGTCTCCTCGGGCTTGTTCCAGTAGCCGGCGACCACCTGCGGGCCCGACGTGACGAGCTCGCCCACCGCACCGACGGGAAGGTCGTTGCCGTCCTCGTCGACGATCCGCACGACGGTGTCGAAGGTCGGGACTCCGACCGACAGGGCGCCGGACGCCTCGTCCACCGGAGCCCGGGTGCCGAAGGGAACCGCATGCGAGGGGGAGGTGGTTTCGGTGAGGCCGTAGATGTTGTGGATGTACGTCCCGGAGAATCTCTCGAACGCCGCGACGGTGCTCGGTGGTATCGGCGCTCCGCCGGAGAAGATCTTGGTCAGCGTCTTCAGCGACTCCCCGCGGGCGCCGGGGGCGTTCATCAGCGCGATGAACACGGTGATCGAGCCGACCGTGAACGTCGCCCGCTCCACCGCCACCGTTTCGAGGGTCACGCCGGGGTCGAGCCGGTACATCAACACCAGCGGCGCACCTGTCAGCAGGGCGACAGCGATGTGCCCGACGAGCCCGGTGATGTGGAACAGCGGGGCGATTCCCAGCACGACGTCGTCCGCGCCGAGTCCCACCCATTCCCGGTAGGTGCGGGCGTTGAACACCACGTTGCGGTGAGTGGTCATCGCGCCCTTCGGTGGCCCGGTCGTACCGGACGTGTAGGTGAGGAACGCGATGTCGTCCGGGCCGAGAGTGTGCACGGGGACGGGCCGTCCCCGGAACTCGGCCAGGAGGGTCTGCAGGTCGAGGGTGTCGGGCAGTTCGAGGCGTTCGATGCCGGAGAAGATCCGCTCGTCTCCGCGGGTCTGGTATTCGAGTTCGGACGTGGTGATCACGATCCGGACGGCGGTGCCGGCGACGACGTGCTGTGCGACGTCCCGGTACAGCTCCTGGAGTGCGACGAGCACGGTAGCCCCCGAGTCCAGGAGGATTTCGCCGAGCTCGCGTTCCTTGTTCATGGGGTTGACGGAGACCGGGATGCCGCCGGCCTTCCAGACACCGAGCTGCGCCACGACGAACTGCGGGACGTTCTGCAGGAACAGCGCCGCCCGCTCACCCGGGCGGAAGCCGTGGGCCGTCAGTGCGGCCGCGAACGCGTCGGACTGCTCGTCGAGTTCGCGGCGGGTCAGGCGCCCGTCGAAGTAGCGGATGATGTCCGCGTCCGGATCGTGAGCGACGGTGGCGCGGAACATCTCCAGCGCGTCGGTGTACTCCGGCTCGATGTGGATCGGCAGGCCGGGCGCGTAGCGCGCGAGCCAAGGCTTGCTGTCGTAGACGCCCATGCGTGCGTCGCGGGGTCCGGCTGCGCTCATCGGATGACGACCGGATTGACCGGGGCGCCCGTGCCGCCCACGACCTTCAGTGGTGCCGCGGTGTACAGGAAGGTCCAGCGGTTGTCGGCGGCGCACGCGTCGGCGAGGTCCTCGAGCCAGGCGATCTCGGTGAGGGCGACACCGAGATTGCGCATGAGCGCGCAGTGCAGGGGAAGCGCCACGCCACTGGCCGGGTCGGTGGTCACCTCGTTGGCGATGGTGTCCGTGACCAGGTTGGGGATCTCCCGGCTCCGGAACCATTCGACCAGTTCGCGGCTGTAGGTCAGGCCGGGTTCGCAGAAGTCGGTGTAGAACTCGGTGGTGTCGTCGAGGCTGTACCAGTACTTCAGCCAGCCGGTCCGGATCACGAGGATGTCGTGCGGTTCGATGGTCACGCCCTGGGCGGCGGCGGCCGCCTCGAGGTCGTTGTGGTCGAAGGTCTCGCCGGCGCCGAGCCAGTCCTTGCCCCGGTGGCGCGCCATATCGATCAGGATCCCCCGGCCCACGACGCCCTTCTCGGCGATCGGCAGCACCGAGGCCTTGTCCATGCTGCCGACGGTGCTGCGCGCGTCGTATCCGTTCCAGAGTTTGCCGTCGTACCAGACGTGGCCGAGGGCGTCGTATTGGGTGGAGCCCTGCAGGAAGAGGGTGGCTGTGTCGTCGGCGTAGTGCAGTCCGCCGGGGAACTGCGGAGCGTCCTCGCCGTCCCACGACGATTCGTCGAGGGTGTTGCGGCGATCGATGCCGCTGCGGCTGGGCCACAGGGGATCGCCGGGGGCCTCCTTGCGGCCCATGTGGATCTGCAGGGTGAACACGTCGCCGGACTTGACCTCGCCGATTCCGCCGAGAACCTCCTTGGTGCCGAGGAAGTTCAGAGCTCCGAGCTCATCGTCGGCGCCCCAGCGTCCCCAGTTGCTGGGGGCGTCGTCGCCGAGCAGTTCGCGCATGGACGGGGCGTCGGACATACCGTCTCCTTTTCGGGTCGAGGTGCACTCGTCGCTCACCGAGCGTTCGTACGGTAAGCGTGCGCTTATGGTGTAGGTCACATCGCCGGGTGTCAACCCGCGGAGGACGAGGGCGCGCCGCCCGCTCGCAATGCGCACCGCAGGCCCGGTCCGGTGTCGTCCCGGCGGGTCTTCGACGGCGGAACGGCTCGCCACCCTGTACGTTCAGTTTGCACTGGACCTGGTGCGGTTCCGGCGCTGATCCGCAGGGCTGCGCCGGGTTGCACGTCGGACGAGAACATGTTCTAGAGTGAGTTCGATCTTCTGGACGGACCCGCTCCGGCGACACGACGAACGAGGTGATCTGTGCGAATAGCTCTGCTGTCGTACCGCAGCAAGCCGCACTGCGGTGGTCAGGGCGTGTACGTTCGACACCTCAGCCGCGAGCTCGCGGCGCTCGGCCACGACGTCGAGGTGTTCTCCGGCCAGCCGTACCCCGAGCTGGACGACGGGGTGACCCTGGTGAAGGTGCCCAGTCTCGACCTCTACCGCGAGGACGATCCGTTCCGCTTTCCGCACCCGCGCGAGATTCGCGACGCGATCGACCTCCTGGAGCTGGGCACGATGTGGACGGCGGGTTTTCCGGAGCCGCTGACCTTCAGCCTGCGCGCCGCCAGGCTGCTGCGGGCCCGGGCCGCCGAGTTCGACGTCGTGCACGACAATCAGTGCCTCGGCTACGGCCTGCTCCGCATCGCGGACGCGGGCCTGCCACTGGTCGCGACGATCCACCACCCGATCACCCGCGACCGGGAACTGGACCTCGCGAGCGCGCCGACGTTGCGCCGCAAGCTCACCCTGCGCCGTTGGTACGGGTTCCTGCGCATGCAGGCCCGGGTGGCGCGGCGCATCCCCACCCTGCTCACCGTCTCGAAGTCCTCCGAGGACGACATCCGTACCGCCTTCGAGATCCCCGAGGGGCGGCTGCGCACGATCCCGCTGGGCGTCGACACCGAGGTCTTCGCCCCGCCGACGGCCGAGCGCGTGCCCGGCCGCATCGTGTGCGTGGCCAGCGCGGACGCGCCGCTCAAGGGCGTCGCCAACCTGCTCGAGGCGGTGGCGAAGCTGCGCACCGAACGGCGGGTCGAGCTGGTGCTCGTCACCCGGCTCGCGCCCGGCGGGGTCACCGAGAAGCTGATCGAGCAGCTGGCCATCGGCGACGCGGTGCGCACCGTCTCCGGGATCGACGACCGCGAGCTGGCCGAGCTGCTCGGTTCGGCGCAGGTGGCTGTGGTCCCGTCGCTCTACGAGGGGTTCTCGCTGCCCGCGGTCGAGGCCATGGCCTGCGCCACCCCCTTGGTCGCGAGCCGCGCCGGCGCGATCCCCGAGGTGGTCGGCGACGCGGGCATCCTCGTGCCTCCGGGGGACAGCGAACAGCTGGCCGCGGCGCTGGCGCGGGTTCTCGACGATCCCGCCGAGCAGATCCGTCTCGGGTCGGTGGCACGGGCACGCGTGCTCGAGCGATTCAGCTGGGCGGCCGTGGCCGCCCGGACCGTCCGGGCCTACCAGGACACCGTGGCGGCGCAGGCAGGAAGGACGAACACCTGATGCTGACAGTCGATTTCGACCGGCTCGGGGTCAAGCCCGGCGACCGTGCCATCGACATCGGGGCGGGCGCGGGCCGGCACTCGTTCGAGCTCTACCGTCGGGGCGCCGACGTGGTGGCGTTCGACCGCAGCGCGGAGGACATGAAGGCCGTCGGCGACATGTTCGCGGCGATGGAACTCGAGGGCCAGGTCCCCGAGGGTGCCCTCGCCCGGGCCGAGGTGGGCGATGCCCTCGCCCTGCCCTACGACGACGAGACCTTCGACGTCGTGCTGATCTCCGAGGTGCTCGAGCACGTGCCCGAGGACGACCGTGCCATCGCCGAATTCGTGCGTGTGCTCAAGCCGGGCGGCGTCGCGGCCGTCACCGTGCCGCGGTGGCTGCCGGAGAAGATCTGCTGGGCGCTGTCCGACGCGTATCACGAGGTCGAGGGCGGGCACGTGCGGATCTACAAGGCCGACGAGCTCGCGGCCGGGCTGACCTCGGCAGGCCTGACGGTGCGCGGCCGGGAGCACGCGCACGCCCTGCACTCGCCGTACTGGTGGCTCAAATGCGCTGTGGGCGTCGACAACGACGACAACCCCCTGACGAAGGCGTATCACCGGCTCCTCGTGTGGGACCTGATGCAGGGGCCGTGGCTGACGCGCACCGCCGAGTCGTTGCTGAACCCGGTGCTCGGCAAGAGCGTCGTGTTCTACCTCGAGAAGCCGACGGTTCCCGTTGCCGGCCGCTGACTTCCGCCCCGGCGGGGCACGGCCGGCGGTTCCGGCCGTGCCGGGAGTGCTGTCCGAGGAACAGTGCCTGCACACCGCCCGCGCGATCGCCGACATGCAGGAGTCCTCCGGAGCGATCCCGTGGTTCCCCGGTGGTCACACGGATCCGTGGGACCACATCGAGTCCGCGATGGCTCTCACCGCCGCGGGGTTGCTCGAAGAGGCGGAGGCGGCCTTCGACTGGTCCCGTCGCACCCAGCGGCCGGACGGCTCGTGGCCCATGCAGTTCCGCGAGGATGCCGTCGAAAACCACGACGCCGACTCGAACTTCACCGCATACATCGCGGTGGGAGTGTGGCACCACTACCTCGTCACAGGCGACGTCGACCACGTGGAACGGCTGTGGCCGACGGTGCGGACGGCCCTCGACCATGTGCTCGAGTTGCAGGCGCCCGGCGGTGAGATCTACTGGGCACGAGGAGAACACGGCGCGGCCGACGAGGCCCTGCTGACGGGGTGCTCGAGCATCCACCACAGCCTGCAGTGCGGCCTGCGCCTCTCGGAGGTGGTCGGCGATCCCCACCCGGACTGGGAGGTCGCGTGGTATCGGCTCGGGCACGTGCTGCGCCGGCACCCGGAGGCGTTCGCGCCCAAACCGGAGTACTCGATGGACTGGTACTACCCGATCCTCGGCGGCGCGGTGCGCGGTGCGCCGGCCCGGCAACGGATCCGGGAACGCTGGGACGATTTCGTGGTCGGAGGTCTCGGAATCCGCTGCGTCGACCATCGGCCGTGGGTGACGGGGGCCGAGACCTGCGAACTCGTGCTCGCACTGGACGCGATCGGTGAGGCCACGACGGCCCGGGAACTGCTCGCGGCCATGCAGCATCTGCGCGATCCGGACGGGTCGTACTGGACCGGAATGGTTTTCACGGACGGTAAGCGCTGGCCCGTGGAGAAGAGCTCCTGGACCAGTGCCGCCGTGATCCTCGCCGCCGACGCGCTCTCACGCAGCACCGCGGGCAACGGTGTGTTCCGCGATGCCGCCGCACCCTCCGGATGGGTCGCGACCGAGAACTGCCACGAGGACTGCCGGGTGACGGTCTGAGCCGTCAGCCCGGCAGCACTCCGACGGTGCCACCGGTGCGTTCGAGCACCCGCAGCGACCCGGTCATCGACACCTCGGCGAACTCGCCGCTGCCGAGCGCGCGCAGGTAGACCTCGTACGGGGGTCGTCCGCCGTCCTTCGGGTCGGGGAACACGTCGTGGATGATCAGGGCCCCGCCGACACGCACCCAGGGAGCCCAGCCCGCGTAGTCCGCCTGCGCCGCCTCGCTGCTGTGACCGCCGTCGACGAACACGAACGCCGCCGGGGTCCGCCAGAACGCCGCGACCTGGCCCGACCGCCCCAGCACCGCCACGACGTGGGATTCGAGGTCCGCGTCGGCGAGGGTGTGGCGGAACCGGCCCACCGTGTCGAGCCGGCCGGTGTGCGCGTCGACGAGGGCCGGATCGTGGTACTCCCACCCGGGCTGGTGCTCCTCGGACCCGTGATGATGGTCGATCGTGACGATCGTGCCGCCGGTGGCCTTCGCGGCGGCACCGAGATAGACGGTCGAGCGCCCGCAGTAGGTGCCGATCTCGACACCGACACCGTCACCGAGATAGCGCACCGCGGCGTCGTGCAGGGCCGTGCCCTCGTCGATCGGCATGAAACCCGGTGTTGCCTCGGCGAGTTCGATCATCTCCCGGGGCAGGGTGGTACGGGTCATGACGGCGGTCTCCGTTCACTGCGGTCCGGTGGCGGGTGCTGAAGCGGCGTGTACTGACGAGCACATTACCCATCGCCGGTTCCGGTGCGGTACCCCGCGCACGGTGGGCGCCGGTCACGCGCCGTAACCGCCGTCGACGTCGAGTGTCTGCCCGGACACGAAATCCGCGCGGTCCGAGGCGAGGAACGCGACCGCCTCGGCGATGTCCTCGGCGTCGCCGAAGCGGCGCAGCGGAATGTTGTTCCGCGCGACCGACAGTGCGTGCTCGTCGAGATCGCCGGACCCGATCAGCCGGGCGGCCGTGCCGTCGGTGAGCATGCCCGGCCCCACCGCGTTCACGCGCACACCGAACCGTCCCTCCTCGGCCGCCAGGCCCCGCACGAGGGCCTCGATCGCACCCTTGGGCCCGGCCGACAGACCGTCCCGGACGGGGAACCGGCGGGTCGCGGCGGTGGTCACGGCGACGATGCTGCCCCGCGACTCCCGTAGCCGGGGCAGGGCGGGACGGACGAGGTTGAAGAACGCGCCCGCGTCGCCCACGAGCTGGTCGCGGAACTGCGCGGGCGTGACCCGGCTCAGGTGCAGCATCGGTACGTGCGGCCCCGCCGCGTAGACGAGAGTGTGCAGCGCACCGAAGGATTCGATCACCGCGTCCACGCCGCCGGCGGCCGCGGCACTGTCGCCCAGGTCCACCTGCAGCGACAGCACCTTCGCGCCGAGCGCGGACAGTTCGGTCGTCAGGGCTGCGGCGGCCGCCCCGCTGCGGCGGAACATGAACGCGACGTCGCTGCCGCGCTCGGCCAGCACCCGGCACACCGCTCGGCCGATCCCGCCGGTGCCGCCGGCCACGAGGGCCGCGCCCGGCCGGTCCGCGAAGTCCTGCACTCGTCACTCCCTGTGTTCTCGTGCCGCACGGTGAGCCGGTGGCAGGCTCACTTCGCCGCCTTGCGGCGCTCGGCGAGCACGCCGCCGATCATCGAGTCGAGCTTGGTGCCGAGCGGCCACCCCACGTAGTGGCACAGGAACAGGGCGATCTCCTTCAGCTGCTGTTCGTCGAGTTCCTCGTTGTGGAGGGCGGCGCCGACCTGGATCTCGGCCACGTCGATCAGTCCCTGTGCGGTGAGCGCACCGAGCAGCAGCAGCCGCCGGTCGCGGATACTGAGCCCGGGCCGGGACCAGATGTCGGCGAACAGGTGGTCCGCGGTGACGGCGAAGTGGTCGCCGGGCCCGTCCTGCATCTCCCAGCCGTACACCTTCGACATCATGTCCAGGCCGCGGCGGCGGCGATCGTCGGTCATATGCGTTCCTCCTGTCGGTTCCGGCTCTCGACGTCTCCGGTGCCGACGCCGAGTCCGGGTCCCAGACCGGTCAGTGCCCGCGTGGCCAGGGGCAGGTCGACGCCGAGACGGGCGCCGAGGCCGAGGGCCAGCGACAGGTCCTTCTCGCCCAGGGCGCGGACGTGGTCGAGGATCGGGAACCAGAAGTCGTCCGGCGGGATCGGTGCGGTGGTGTCCCGGAGCATGATCGCCCCGGCGCCACCGGTGATCGCGTCGGTGTGGCGGACCACCTTCCCGAGCGCGGTGATGTCCAGCCCGGCCGCCTCGGCGAGGCGCTGCGCCTCCGCGGCCGCGGTGAACGACACGAAGTGCAGTAGATTCCGGGCCAGCTTCATCCGGGTGCCCGCGCCGACCGGACCGGCGTGCACGACGAGGTCGGCGAACCGCGAGAACGGCTCGCGTACCGCGTCGAACGCCGCGTCGGAGGCGCCGACCATCACCGCGAGCCGGCCCTGCTCGGCGCCGGGGGCCCCGCCGCTGACGGGCGCGTCGACCAGTTCGACGCCGCGGTCGGCGCATTCGGCGGCGAGCTCGACGGCGGTGGTGTCGGCGATGGTCGAGTGGACCGCGATCACCGTGCCGGGCCGGGCCGTGTCGAGCAGCCCGGCGACGACGGTGCGGACCTGCGCGTCGTCGACCACGGTGACGCAGACGACGTCGCAGTCGCGCGCCAGGTCGGCGGGGTCGCCGGCGACCCGGGCGCCGGCCGCGGTGAACGGCTCGACGGCCTCGGGCCGGGCGTCGAGGACGGTGAGCCCACCCGGCCGGTCCAGCAGCCGCTTCGCCATCGGCGCGCCCATGTTGCCGAGGCCGATGTAGCCGAGCCTGGTCACGAGCGGATCACCTGGCCGCCGTCGACGTTGAAGATCTGCCCGGTGATCCAGTTCGCCTCGTCGGAGAGCAGGAACAGGCACATTCCCACCAGGTCCCCGGGCGTACCGATCCGCTTCAGCGGCAGTGTGGAGACCATGTCCGCCACCATGTTTCCCGGCGTGACGGTGCGGGTGGCCTCGGTGTCGATCGGACCCGGGGCGATCGCGTTGATGCGGATGTTCGAGCCGCCGAGTTCGACGGCCAGCTGCTGGGTCAGGCCGTTGACACCGACCTTGGCCAGGCCGTAGAAGCCGGAGTACACCCACGCGGCGGTCGAGGACTGGTTGACGACGGAACCGCCGCGGTCCGTCATGTGCGGCCACGCCGCGCGGGTGATGTTGAGCGCGCCGTCCATGTTCACGCTCATGAACTTCTTGTAGTAGTCCCACGGGACGGTGAGCAGCAGGTCGAGCTTCATGCCCCCGTAGATGGCGGCGTTGTTGACGACGTGGTCGATGCTGCCGAACGTCTCGACCGTGAAGGCGGCGAGCTCGGTGGCCGAGTCGGGATCGGAGACGTCGACGGTCTTGAAGACGGCGATGCCGCCGTCGGCGACGATCTGCTCGGCGACCTGCTCGCCGCGTTCGGTGTCGATGTCCGCGACGACGACGGAGGCGCCCTCGGCGGCAAGGGCTCTGGCGTACGCCTCGCCGATTCCCTGCGCCGACCCGGTGACGATCGCGGTGCGGTCGGCGAAACGCGTTGTGCTGCGAGTCATGTTCGTCAGCCTCTCTGCTTCGCCGCCGGTTCGGCGACGAGCTTGGTCTCCAGGTATTCCTCGAATCCGGCCACACCCATCTCGCGGCCGATTCCGGACTGCTTGTAGCCGCCGAAGGGAGCGTCGGCGGCGTACCAGATGCCTCCGTTGACGCCCAGGGTGCCGGTGCGGACCCCCTCGACGACCCGGCGGACCCGGTCCTCGTCGGTGCCCCAGACGGCCCCGGACAGGCCGTAGGGGGAGTCGTTGGCGATGCGGATCGCCTCGTCGTCGCCGTCGTAGGGGAGGATCACGAGGACCGGCCCGAAGATCTCCTCCCGGGCGACGCGAGCGGTGTTGTCGACCCCGGCGATCAGCGTCGGTTCGAGGAAGAAGCCACGCCGGTGCTCGGCGGGGCGGCCGCCGCCGACGACGATCGTCCCGCCCTCCTCGACGGCGAGCCGCAGGTAGCCCTCGACCCGTGCGCGCTGGTGCTCGGAGATCAGCGGACCGCACACCGTGCCGGGCTCGTTCGGGTCGCCGGGCCGGATGCCGCGCAGGGCGTCGGCGGTGACGCGGACCGCCTCGTCGTAGCGGTTCCGGGGGACGAGCAGACGGGTCGTGATGGCGCAGCCCTGCCCGGCGTGGGTACACACGGTGAAGGCGGCCATCGAGCATGCGGCTCCGAGGTCGGCGTCGTCGAGCACGATGAACGCCGACTTTCCGCCGAGTTCGAGGAACACCTTCTTCAGGGTCTCCGAGGCGGCGCGCATCACCGACCGGCCGGTGGCGGTCGAGCCGGTGAACGACACGAGGTCCACCCGCGGGTCGGTGGCGAGCAGGGCGCCGACGGCATGGTCGCTCGAGGTCACGATGTTCACGACGCCCGGCGGGATGTCGGTTTCCTCGGCGAGGATCCGGCCCACGACCGCGGCGCACCACGGGGTGTCGGGCGCGGGCTTGAGCACCACCGTATTGCCGGCGGCGAGCGCGGGACCCAGCTTGGCGAAGTTGATCTGGTGCGGGAAGTTCCACGGTGTGATCGCCCCGACGACACCGACCGCCTCGCGGAGCACGTAGCGGTGGATGGCGATGCCCATCGGCGCGGCATTGCCGAGATCCTGTTGCCACGGGTAGTTCTCGGCCAGGTCGGCGAAGTACCCGAGATCGTCGACGGGGCCTTCGAGATGGGCGGCGGAGGTGAGGAACCGGGGTGCGCCGACCTCGGCGATGGTGACCGCCCGCAGTTCCTCGATGTGGCCGCGCAGCGCATCGCGGAGCTGACGCAGGCAGCGGGCGCGGAAGGCGTGCTCGCGGGACCAGCCGGTGGTGTCGAAGGCGCGACGGGCCGCCTCGATCGCGGCGTCCATGTCGGCGGCGGTGCCGTCGGCGGCGGTGCCGAGCACCTCCGCGGTGGCCGGGTTCACGACCTCGAACGTGCCGCCGGAGCCGGGAACCAGCTTGCCGTCGACGAGCAGAGCCGAGCTGTCGCCGGGAATCAGGGACATCGGACGTTTCCGTTCTGGAGATTGGAAAGTGTCAGGTGTAGTAGGAGATTCGGATGCGCACATGGCGGGGACCGGTCGGTACGCGATGCTGACGCCTTCGCTGCGTGCCTCGGGTGCCCCTTGTCTGGACAGTTGTCTGGACTATAGTTCGGACAAGTGCGTGACGCAATGCCCCGCGTCGCCCGGCGAAGCGGCACGCGTGCGGAGGGGCCGGACGATGGGACTGGGCACGAGTCGGCGCACGGCACGACGGTCGGTCCCCGGCGTGGGTACGCCGCGGCCCCGAGCCTCGGCGGCTCCTCCGGGGCCGGCTCCCCACGGGGTCGAGTGATCGGCCCGGAGCGGGCGGGGAACGCCCGATCGCGCGGCGTCGATGGGGAGTGGTGGTCCCGCGGGGTCTACGGGCGGGCGAGTAGCGACGGCACGACGAACGCGTACAGCTTCGCCCGCAACCGGTCGAGCGAGCCCGCACTGGCGCCGAGCGCACTGATGTAGTTCATCTCGATCTCCGACAGCCATTCGTAGAGCAGGTCCAGATCGACATCGGCGCGAAGCTCTCCGGACTCCCGGGCCTCGAGCAGAATCGGCTCCCACAGTTCGCGGGTGAGTTGGACGGCACGGCCCGAGGTCGCGAGCAGGGTTGTGGCGAGTGTTGCCTCGGCGGGGGAAACGAGGAGATGGATCATCGGGTCGCGGAGGCCTCGGCGGATATTGGCGCACAAGCCCTCGACGATCCGTTCGCCGAATGTCGGGTAATTCCGGATGCGCACTCGCCACGGCTCCATGTTCATCCGTGCGCGGCGGACGATCGACGCCACAATGAGCGATTCGCGGTCCGAGAAGTAGCGGTAGACGGTCGCCCGGGACATGTTTGCAGCTCGCGCGACGTCGGCCATCGTGGTCTTCGTGATACCGAACTGTTCGAAGCATGATTCGGCGGCGACAAGGATCGCTGCGCCGACGTCCGTGGTCTCGGTGTCCGTCTTGTGTGCCACGCATGCACCATACCGCCGGGTAATCTGGATAAGACACTAGACGCCACATGTCTCATGTGCCACGCTGGAGTCATGCAGCGTGAAGACAAGATCGACCTCACTCGGCGCCTGATCGCGCACGTCGACAACAACAGCACCGACTACGCGGACGAGATGCTTCGTGTTCCGTTCTCCGTGTTCAACGACCCCGAACTGGCGAGCCTCGAACGTGACGCCGTGCGCCGATTTCCGCACATCGTGGCGCACATCGACGAGCTGAAGAAGACCGGCGACTTCGTCACCACCGAGCTCATCGGCGCGCCGCTGCTGGTGATCAGGCAGTCCGACGGCAGCGTCAAGGCGTTCTCCAACGTGTGCCGGCACCGAGGTTCCAAGGTCGAATTCGAGGAATCGGGATGCAAGCGCCTCTTCAGTTGCCCCTACCACAACTGGGCGTACGGCCGCGACGGTGCGCTGCGGGGAATGCCTCACGCCGAAGGGTTCGACGGCCTGGATCGATCGCAGTACGGGCTGGTCGAGTTCCCGTGCGAGGTGCGGCACGGGCTCGTCTGGGTCGTGCCGACGGTCGGTGCCGAACTGGACATCGCGAGGGTGCTCGGTGAGAAGCACGACGCCGAGGTCGCCGACACCGGTATTGCCACGTCGTTCCAGGTCCGCAAGGAGACCTGGAAGCTCGACATGAACTGGAAGATCGCGGTCGACGGCGTGCAGGACTCCTACCATCTGTGCCAGCTGCACACCAAGACCGTGTGCAACTTCCTCGAGGGCAACATCACGGCCTTCGATCTCGTCGACAGGTCGTGGCGAATCGTTGTGGCGCGCAAGGCGATCACGGAGGTTCGCGATGCGGATCCGGATTCCTTCGATGTCCGCGACTACTCGCTCGCGAACTACACGATCTATCCCGGCACGATGCTGGTCACCGAGCCGAATCACTTCGAGGTCTGGACCATCGTCCCCGACGTCGACGATCCCAACGTCTCGTACTGCACCATCCGGTTGCTGTCTCCGGCCGAACCCACGACTCCCCGGGAGAAGCGGGTACTCGAGAAGAACTGGGAACTCCTGATGGAGACTCTCCACGCGGAGGACTGGTTCGTCACGAAGACGATCACCGGCAACGTCGCGCACGGCCAGGTGGACGAACTCGTCTACGGACGGAACGAACTGCCTGGGCAGGTCTTCCACAAGATGATCTCGGGCGATGCCGCTGCGATCGCGGAGGAGCGGCGGAAGAAGGCCGGCGTGACGACATGACCTCGCGTGAGTTGCTCGAATCGTCTCCCGCACCGGGTGTACTGCAACTGACGTTGAATCGTCCGGAGGTACACAACGCGATCTCGCTGTCGCTGCAACGGGCACTCGACGAGACGCTGACCCGTGCAGCGTGCGACGACGCCGTCCGGGTCGTGGTGGTCGCCGGGTCCGGTGAGCGCGCCTTCTCGGCAGGGTACGACCTGCAGGAACTCGCGGCACTGTCGTCGGACGCGAACCTGGAGGCGATGCTCGAGCGCGAGGAACTGCTCTGGCGGTATCTCGAATTCGCCAAGCCCACGATCGCGGCAGTTCAGGGCGTGTCGTACGGCGCCGGGACACTGCTCGCTGTCTGCTCCGACCTACGGGTCGGCGGATCGTCGACACAATTCACCGTGACTGCGGCGAAGTACGGTGGTGCGAACCTGACCTGGGTGCTCGACACCTTGATCGGGGCCGGACAGACGCGAGATCTGCTCATGACCTCGCGTGCCGTCGCCGGCGACGAGGCATATCGGATGGGCCTGCTCACCCGATACGCAGGTGACGGTGACGTTCTCGGGACCGCGCTGGAGGCCGCGGCGCAGATCGCAGCGCAACCACCCGAGGCGGTCCGGGAGATCAAATCGCTTCTGCTCGCCGGGCATGGTAAGGATCTGCGCAGCCGCTACGACCGCGAGAACGCGGTCGCACGCACCACGCTGCGCCCTCGCCCCATCGGCGACATGTTCACGGAATTCTTCGGTGCCCGTGCGGGAACCGACTGAAAGGGGCATCATGGACGTCTCGCTACGCCCGAACGCACCGATCGATATCTGGAATCCGGACTGGAACGATCCGTTCGATCCGACCGTCGAGGCCGGCGACGAGTTCGCCGAGCTGGTCGCCGCAGTCCGTGCGGTACAGGAGGCTTTCACGCGGTCGCGTCCCGACCCTGCCGCCGCGGCGGGTATCGCCGGGACACTGCGTTCTGTTGCACAGCGATTGGAAGAACTCGAGGTAGGCGAGGACGATCAGATCGCGGGACATCGCTGGGATCTGGCCGGTCGGGGACAGGCCCTGGCGCCGCCGCTGCACATCGACGCGGTGACGGAAACGACCGCTCGTGGGCGGGTCACGGTCGGGCGCTTCCATGCCGGTCGTTACGCGATGAACGGTGGTGTCACACCGCTGATCTTCGACGAGATCATGGCCCGGCTGGCCAATGATTCCGGACGTCCCTGGGCGCGTACGGCTTATCTGAACGTGAACTTCCGGGCGCCTGCCCCACTCGACGTCGAACTCCGTGTGGAGGCGGAGTACCTGCGACAGGACGGACGCAAGCGGTTCATGCGCGGAACCATGTACCACGGCGATGTGCTCGTCGCCGATGCGGACGGACTCTGGGTGGAACTGAAACCCGAACAGACGCTCAATATTTCCGAAGGAGGAGACGTATGAGTGGTTACTCGTTGCTCGAGGGCATGCGCATCCTCGAGGTCGCACAACTGGCGCCCGCATCGGTCGGTGGGCACCTTGCCGACCTGGGTGCCGAAGTCATCAAGATCGAATCAGGGCCGCTCGGCGATCCGGTGCGCATCGGCGGCAGCCGCGCGATCGGCGACCAGGACGGTCCGTCGTTCATGCATCTGAGGTGGAACCGGGGTAAGAAGAGCGTTGCACTCGACCTGCGGTCCCCCGAAGGCGCGCAGGCTTTCCTCGATCTCGCCCGGACGTGTGACGCGGTCGTCGAGGGCATGCGCAGCGGTTACCTCGACTGGCTCGGTGTCGGCTACGACCAGCTGCGAGAGGTCAATCCGAAGATCGTCTTCTGCACGGTCTCGGGTATGGGATCCGATGGGCCCTACAGCCGGCTCGGGACCGGGGGCCCTGTGTTCGATGCGTACGCGGGGCTGCGCGACGTGCGCACACCGGAGGAACCACCGACCGACGGGATCGCGGGGTCCACGACTGCGCCGATCGCGATGTACGCGCTGGGTGCCTACGGCGCGATGGGCCTGCTCGCAGCGGTACATCGTGCCGGTCGCACCGGTCGCGGCTGCAAGCTCGAGGTGGCGGGCATCGACGTGGCCGCGTCGTGGATGCCGGACCTGGTCGATGCCGAACTCAACAAGGATCGATCCATCCATCGCCCCACGTGGCTGCCGGACGGACGGCTGCCCGATTGGCCGCGACTCGAGGCGTACCGCACGAAGGACGACGAGGCCGTGCTGTTCGGCTCGCACGTCGACAAGTTCTGGCGCAACTTCTGCATGGCCGTCGACCGGCCGGATCTGCTCGAGATCGATCTGGCGGGTACCGATCCGGAAGCGCCGGCGCGCGCCGACCGTGTATACCGCGAGCTTCGCGAGATCTTCCTGCAGCGCACCCGCGACGAGTGGGTCGCGCTGTTCCTCGCGCACGACATCGCGGGTGGACCGGTGAACAGCGTCCGGGACATGATCGCCGATCCACACTTCGCCGGTCGCGCGAACACGTACCGCGTCGAGTACGAGGGAGTGGGTGAGCTCGAATTCGTGGTGAGCCCGGTCCGGGTGCAGGATGAGAAGTTCGCGCCGTCGCTACCGCCGGAGCTCGGGGCGGACACGGAGGATGTCCTCCGAAAAGTGTTAACACGCAGTGTATCCGACCATTCCGACGCGATGGGACCGATCTCGCGCGGGTAGGGGCGGCAAGGTCGGAATCCCCGCAATCGGGTGTGCGGATTCGATGCCGCATTCTGTTGTGCCAACTATCTATAGATGTTAGATTAACTGCGACCTCGGTGACGGCGATCACACACCGCCTCGGTGGGTGATCCGGCCCGACGGTCGCGCAGCAACTCCAGACGCGCCGCCCGACGGAGGCGCGTCCGAATCGGGTGGACGGGCCCGGCGCGGGCCGCACCCCCACCGCCGTGAGCGAGAGCGGGGCACGCCGCCACGGCGAGCATGAGGAGACGACAATGAATCTGACCGATCTGGTTCGATACTGGGGCAAGACTCGTCCCGCCCAGCAGGCGATCGTGTTCGGCAACACCTCCCAGACGTGGTCCGAGGTGGACGCAGTCACCGACGCGCTGGCCCGTGGCCTCGCCGCCCGGGGCGTTCGTAAGGGTGACCGCGTCGGGGTGATGATGCTCAATCGACCGGAACTGGCGCACGTCATCCTCGCGACACTCAAGCTCGGTGCGATCAGCGTCCCGCTCAACTTCCGACTGCTCGGCAAGGA
This sequence comes from Rhodococcus sp. PSBB066, assembly GCF_017068255.1. NCBI lineage: Bacteria > Bacillati > Actinomycetota > Actinomycetes > Mycobacteriales > Nocardiaceae > Rhodococcus > Rhodococcus sp. PSBB066. The sequence goes on along the minus strand of NZ_CP070859.1, from coordinate 5,804,675 downwards.
ACTGGCTCCGATGCTCGTGGATTCGGCGCCGCGGGTCGTGATCGTGGAGAACGAGCTGGCTCCGTTGCTCGAGGAGGCAGCGGCCGAAACCGAGTTCGAGATCTTCGGGATCGGGGGAAGCGACCACCGTGCATACGAGACGCTGCTCGACCCCGGAAACGTGCCGGACGTTCACATCGAGGCGTCCGATCCGGCATTCATCTGCTACACCTCGGGCACCACGGGTATACAGAAGGGTGCGCTCGTCACACATCGCAGCGCACTCGCGCCCGGTATCGCGCAGGTGCTCAGCCACGGCATCTCCCGCCGCGACCGCGTGATGTGCTCGGCGCCCCTCGTCTACACCGGCTCGGTCCTGTCGATCTTCATGCAGCTCGTGGTGCTGCCGGGATCGACGATGGTGCTGCTGCGCGAGTTCGATCCGGCGATCGCCCTGGACACGTTCGAGCGTGAGCAGGTCACCGCGACCACAACGGTGCCGGTGATCTGGGAGCGCATGGCCCAGCTCCCGGACTTCGGAACCCGCAAGCTCGCGAAGTTCACGTTCGCCGGCGCCGGTGGCGCACCCGTGAGCCTGGACCTGCTCGACTTCTACAACAGCCGCGGCGTGCCGCTCACCCAGGCGTACGGACTGACCGAGGCGTCGGGAATGGTCTCGACGCTGTACTACGAGGACGCTCGTACCCGGCCGGGCTTCGCCGGCCTGGCCCTGGCCGGCACCCAGGTGCGCATCGGCAGCATCGCCGGTGGCTTCGCCGCACCGAACGAGGTCGGCGAGATTCTGGTGCGCGGCGAGCACGTCATGCGGGAGTACTGGAACAAGCCCGAGGCGACGGCGGACACGCTTGTCGACGGCTGGTTGCGCACCGGCGATCTGGGCCTGCAGGACGAAGGCGGCTTCCTCAAGGTCATCGACCGCCGCAAGGACATGCTCATCTCCGGTGGACTCAACGTATACCCGGCCGAGATCGAGAAGGCGCTGCACGGCATCGACGGCTTGGTCGACCTCGCGGTGATCGGAGTCAAGGACGACCGATGGGGTGAGGTCCCGATGGTGGTGTTCCACAGTCAACGGCCGGCGGACGACATCGTCACCGACATCGCGTGCGTCGCGAGCGGGAACCTGGCCAGATTCAAGCGCCCCGCGGTGGCGCTCGCGCTCGACGAACCGCTGCCGCGCACCTTCTCGGGCAAGCTTGCGAAGGCTGTTCTCCGAGAGCGCTTTCAGACGCCGCCGGCCCATGCGATCCCGGTACCCCGAGAGGCGCAGTCGGCGGATGCCGCGACGTCCCGGTCCTGAGGTTCATTTCCCCTTCTCCGAGAGGACACGCACCGTGAGCAGTACCCGCGATGTGGACATCACCAAGATCATCGACGACTCGCCCCTGTCATCCCTGCAGAAGCGTGTCCTCGCCCTGTGCCTCGGTCTCGCGATCCTCGATGGCATCGACGCACAACTCATCGGGTTCGTCATTCCTGCCATGTCGGCGGACTGGGGACTGTCGCCCGCGTCCTTCGGCTTCGCGCTCGCGCTGAGTACCGGCGCGATGGTCGTGGGCAGCCTGCTCTTCGGGCCGCTGGCCGACCGCTACGGCCGCCGCAGGATCATCATGGTGTGCACTGTCATCTTCGCGGTGTTCACGCTCGCCACCGCGCTGGTGACCTCCATGACGGCGCTGATCGTGCTGCGCGTGATCGCGGGTCTCGGCCTCGGCGGTGTGACACCGAATCTCATCGCGATGGTGAGCGAATACAGTCCTGCCCGGATGAGGGCGACGATGGTGACCGTGACGGTCGCGGGCATGTCGCTGGGTGGCTTCGTCGGTGGTTTCGCGGCCGCGTTCCTCATCCCGAAGTTCGGGTGGCAGGCGCTGTTCGTCGTCGGTGGCGTGTTACCGCTGATCTTGATGGCTGTGGCGATGCGGTGGCTGCCGGAATCCGTGAAGTTCCTCGTTGCCCGAGGCCGCAACGAGGAGGCCGCGCACATCGTCGACGAGATCGCGCCCCACGCACGCGTCACCGCCACGGCCAGGTTCGTGCAGGACACGTCGACCGTGACGAAGTCGCCGGTGAGCGTCCTGTTCCAGGGCGGCCGCGCGGTCGACACGGTCCTGTTGTGGGGCGTGTTCGTCATCAACTTCCTGGTCATCTATTTTCTGCTCAGCTGGATGCCGACGCTGTTCGGCGAAGGCGGTCGGAGTGCATCGACCGCGTTGCTCGCCGCGTCGCTGTTCAACCTCGGCGGGATGACGGGTGCGCTGACATTCGGCCGGATCACCGACCGGATCGGCAACGGCTTCGTCGTGGTGATGGCGGGCTACACGCTCGGAGCCGTGTTCACTGCGCTGGTCGCGATGCTTCTCGGCAGCGGATGGTTGCTGCTGCTGGCGGTCTTCTTCGTCGGATTCGGCATGTCCGGTAGCTCGGCCGGCATCATCGCGATCGCAGCCACGGTGTATCCGGTTGCGGTCCGCGCGACGGGTGTCGGCTGGGCAATGGGCATCGGGCGAATCGGCTCGATCGCGGGTCCGGCGGTCGGCGCGCTTCTGATCGCGGCGGGGTTGGGTGCGCAGAGCATCTTCCTCCTCACGATCGTGCCGACGCTGCTCGCTGTCGTGACTCTCGGGGTCATGTCCATCCGGAATCGCCGAGCGCAGAGCAACCGCCGTTCCGAGACCGCTACGACACCCCACACCATGGCTGCAGCCGAATAGCCCTACGCGGTTGACGGTTGTTCACCGCATGGAGTTCTGCTGGTGAATAACCGTTTGCCGTTCGTGGCCGCCGCAACAGGCTCATGTTGTGCCATTTACCTACAGATGTTAGATTGCGATGACGTCGGTGACGATCATCACATCCTGCAGAGCCCATCGCCTCTGCCGAACAGCGGACGGAGCGGACAGTGCCGGTGAAGTTGTCCTATTGCCGCCTGTGCCCCGCCTCGTGCGGGGTGCGGGTGGAGGTCGACGGCGATCGGATCCTCGGCATCGTCGGCGACGGACTGCACCCGTTGTCGGGCGGCTACTCGTGTCCGAAAGGACGTCGTGGTGGCGACTTCCATCAGGGGCCGGATCGGCTCACCACCTCGATGCGCCGCACCCCCGGCGGCAACTTCGAGCCCATCCCGGTGGAGGTGGCGATCGCGGAGATTGCCGAGCGCCTCGAAGCGATCACGGGGGAGCACGGTCCGGACGCACTGGCATTGTTCATGGGAACCCAGCAGAACTTCGCGGCGCTGACCGGCCCGATGGCGCGGGCGTGGTTCCGCACCACCGGATCCCGGAAACTGTTCTCGACCATGACGATCGATCAGTCCGCCAAGTGGATCGTGCAGTCGCGGATGGGGGAGTATCTCGGCGGGCGCCAGCGCTTCGACACCGCGGACGTGTGGCTGCTGGCCGGCACGAACCCGATGGTGTCGCTCAACGGCGGTGACGGGGACGGCGCGATCACTCAGAACCCGTCCGTGACGATCCGCAGGGCGCGCGAGCGAGGGCTGAAGCTCATCGTCGTCGATCCTCGGCGCACCGAAACTGCGGTTCGTGCGGACCTGCACCTGCAGCTCCGCCCCGGCACCGATGCCGCACTGTTCGCGGGACTGCTGCACGTGATCCTGTCCGAGGGTTGTCACGATCACGGGTTCTGCGAGCGCTTCGCAGACGGCCTCGAGGAGCTCGGCGCGGCGGTCGCACCGGCGACACCGGCGCACACCGAAGCGGTGACGGGCGTGCCGGCCGCCGATGTCATCCGCGCGGCCCGGATGTTCGCGGCGGGGCGGCGGGGCATGGCGACAACGGGCACCGGGGTGTGCATGGGCCCGCATTCCAATGTCGCCGAACACCTGGCCGCGTGCCTGAACGTCGTCTGCGGTCGGTACCTCCGCGAAGGCGAGGTGACACCCAACCGCAACGTTCTCGCACGGACGACCCCGTTGAAGGCAGAGGTTCGTCCGCCGTACCGGACCTGGGAATCCGGGTTCCGCAGCCGCATCGGCGGGATCGGCACGATGAACGGCGAGCTGCCGTCGGGCATTCTTGCCGACGAGATCCTCGAGCCGGGCGCCGACCGGGTGCGGGCACTGGTGGTCTCGGGCGGGAACCCGGCGCGGGCCCTGCCGGATCGGGAGAAGGTCGAACGTGCACTGAGCGAGCTGGAGCTCTTGGTGTGCGTCGACACGCGAATGTCCGACACCGCCCGGCTGGCCGACTATGTGATCGCGCCGACGATGGCGTACGAGCGACCCGACCACACCTTGCTGATGGAGTTCTTCTTCGCCCGGCCCTTCGCGCAATACACACCACGACTCGTGGCTCCGCCCGCAGGCGTGATCGAGGACTGGGAGTTCTTCTTCCGCCTTGCCTCTGCGGCCGGGCACACGGTGAAGTTCGCCGGGCGGGTGCTCGATCCGGACGCGCCGCCCACCTCGGACGAAATGCTCGCGATGTTCGCAGAACGCGGGCGCGTATCCATGGACGAAGTGATGTCGGCACGACGCGGCACGCTCGCGCCTCCGGAGGAGAAGGTGGTCGGTCCGCCCGCAGAAGGAGCGTCCGAACATCGCCTCGCCCTGTGCCCGGACGATGTGAGCGCAGAAATCGCTGCTGCACTGGGTGAGTCGACGCCACAACGCGGGCTCACCATGCGGCTGACGGTGCGCCGCATGCGGGAGCTGATGAATTCGGTGGGCCGGGATGTCAGCGGGCTCGCACGCTTCGGCTACAACCCCGCACACGTGAATCCGCAGGACCTGCGGCAGCTCGGCATCGAACACGGCGACATCGTGCGCATCCGCTCGGCCCACGGCCGCATCCGGGCTGTCGCACACACCGACCCACCGTCCGACAGGGCACGGTCTCGATGACCCACTGCTGGGGTGCGTCCGACGCCGACGCGGACCCCCGCGGAGTCGGCAGCAATGTCAACGACCTGACCGGCTACGACCGAGTCCAGAACATCAACGCGATGCCGGTGATGACTGCGGTGCCGGTGGCCGTCGAATCGGAGGTCCCCGCCGGTGCTCACTGACACTTCCGCCACGACGGTCGGCGCACGCATCTGTCCGCTGTGCGAAGCGACGTGCGGTCTGCTCTTCGAACTCGGCGGACGCACGGTGACGTCGGTGAGGCCGAACCCCGACGACGTGTTCACCGCAGGGCACAGTTGCGCGAAGGGGCTGGGCCTCGGGCAACTGGAGAACGACCCCGACGTCATCCGCACTCCGTTGATCCGCGACGGGGACGATTTCCGTGAGGCAACGTGGGACGAGGCGTTTGCCGAGATCGGTCGGCGACTGCCTCCGATCATCGCGGCGGACCCCAACAGTTGCGCTGTCTACTCGGGCAACCCGGCCGCGCACCACCTGGACCCGTCGTTCTACACGTTGCCGCTGATCTCGGCGATCGGCACCCGCAATGTCTACTCGCCCGCCAGCATCGACACTCTTCCGAAGAACTACGCGAACGCATTGCTCTACGGAACCGGGCTCGGAATGGCGGTCCCCGATATCGACCGCACGTCGTATCTGCTGATCCTGGGGTCGAATCCGCTCGTGTCGAACGGCAGCACCGTCACCGCGCCGGGAATCGGGAGGCGTTTGGAAGCGCTGCGAGAGCGCGGTGGCACCCTGGTGGTGGTCGACCCGGCGCGCACCCGGACGGCGGAGGTCGCCGACCTCCATCTCGCCATCCGGCCCGGTACCGATGCGTTTCTCCTGCTCGCACTCGTCTCGGTGATCGCGACCGAGGGGCTTGCTGCGCCCGGGCGCCTGACCGGGTACGTCGACGGATTGGACGACGTCCTTCGGCTCACAGAACAGTTCACCCCGGACGCGGTCGCGGAGATCTGCGGTATCGACGCCGACGTGATCCGCCGGATCGCACGGGATTTCGCCGCTGCCGACTCGGCCGTTGCCCATTCCCGGATGGGTTCGTGCACACAGGAGTTCGGTTCGGTCGCCAACTGGATGGTCGAGATCCTCAACATCGTGACCGGCAACCTCGATCGGCCGGGGGGCGCGATGTTCCCCGTGCCACCGGCAGGCGGTCCGACCACCTGGCCCGCCAACCCGAAGGCTCCGCTCGTGTTCGACCGATGGCGGTCGCGGGTCCGGAACATGCCGGAGGCGATGGGAGAGATCCCCGCGGTCTGTTTCGCCGAGGAAGTCCTGACCCCGGGCCCGGGACAGGTGCGGAGCCTGATCACGATCTCCGGCAACCTGGCACGGTCGTTTCCGAACAGCCACGCTGTCGAGGCCGCCCTGGCCGATCTCGAATTCATGGTGTGCATCGACGGGTACCTCAACGAGACGACCCGCTATGCCGATGTCATCCTGCCACCTCCACCGCTGACGACGCGGGGCCACCACGACCTCGCGCTCACCCACTTCCAGGTGCGCAATGTGGCCCGGTACACGGCCCCGTTGCTCGAGCCGAGTCCGGGCCAGGTCCCCGAGTGGCAGATTTTGCTGCGCCTCGCGGCAATCGTCCGTGGCGAACCGGAGCGGCCGGTCACCGAGCTCGACGACGAGGTCGCCACCACAGCGATCCGTCGCGCAGCGAAGCTCGCGGGCTGCGAACTCGACGACGTCGTACGGGCGACCGCGGGCCGCACCGGCCCGCAGCGGCTGCTGGACCTGCGGTTGCGCAGCGGCCCGTACGGCGACCGGTTCGGTGCCGTTCCCGGCGGACTGACCCTCGAACTGCTCGAACGCAATCCCAACGGCATCGACTACGGGCCGTTGCAACCGCGAATCCCCGAGGTGCTGCGGACCCCGAATGGACGGATCAACCTCGTCCCCGATGCGTTGATCGCCGACCTGCCGCGCCTGCGTGACACGCTGGCACAACCCGTGCCGGAGCTGGTCCTCGTCAACCGGCGACAGCGTCGCGGTATGAACTCCTGGCTGCACAATGCGCTGCCACAGCCCGACACAGGTCAGTGTGCGCTGTTCATGAATCCGTTCGACGCTGCCGCACGCAACCTCGTGGACGGCGACACGGTGCGTATCGCATCGAAGACCAGCGCTGTCGTCGCCGAACTGCGCATCACCGACGCGATGCGTCAGGGCGTGGTGAGCCTGCCGCACGGGTGGGGTCACGACGGCCGTGGTCTCCGCACCACTCGCTCGGCCGCTGCACCCGGTGCGAACGTCAATGCCCTGGTCGACGACACCGTGGTCGAGCCGCTGACAGGCGCCCCGATCTTCAACGGTTTCCCCGTCGACGTCACCCGCGTGGAAAGGCCGCAGTCATGACCGGGGAGTCGGGTGCTCTGACCGGCACCACGATCGGTGTCGTCGGCGCCGGGATGATGGGATCGGCCCTCGCGTACACGTGCGCACGGGCCGGCGCCGACGTCGTGCTCGTTGCGCGGACCCTCGAGGGTGCGCGCCGCGGAAGGGCGTACGCCGACCGGCGCGAAATGCGTGCACTGCAGGCCGGGACGACGGATACGGCGGTCTCACAGGCGTTGCTCGCCCGCATCACGCCTACCGAACGGGTTTCGGACCTCGCGCCGGCCTCGTTGGTGGTCGAGGCCGTGGCGGAGAACGTCGCCGCCAAACAACAGGTCCTGCAGTCGGTCGAGGCCGTCACCGACCCGGGCACCTTCCTCGCGTCGACGACGTCGACCCTGCCGATCACAACGCTCGCATCCACGCTGGCACGTCCGGAGAACTTCGTCGGGATGCACTTCTTCTCGCCCGTCGACCGGATGGCGTTGGTGGAGACGATCACCGGTACGCGCACGTCGGAGACCACTCTCGCGGCATCCTTGACGTACTCACGGAAGCTCGGGAAGACGCCCATCGTGGTGCGCGACAGCCGGGGGTTCTTCACCAGCCGGGTGATGCAGCCCTATCTGGACGAGGCGATGGTCGCGGTCGGGGAAGGAATCGATCCGGTCCTCGTCGAGCGTGCGGCGCTCGAAGCGGGATACCCGGTGCCGCCATTGCAATTGCTCGACGAGATCACGTTGACCCTCAACCGCGCGGTGCAGCGAGAGAACCGAGCCGCTGTCGGGACCGCCGGCGGCGCGTGGCGGGCGACTGGTGCGGACCGTGTCCGCGACCGGATGATCGACGAGCACGGTCGAGTCGGTCGATCGGTGGGACGCGGATTCTACGAGTACGACACCGACGGCACGCGAATCGGGTTGTGGCCCGGCCTTCGCGACGTGTTCGGGACGACCCGGAGTATCCCGGTCGACGACATGCGCGACCGGTTGCTCTTCGTCGAGGTGATCGAAGCGCTGCGTTGTCTCGACGAAGGTGTGATCGGTTCCGAGGCCGACGCAGACACCGGATCCGTTCTCGGCATCGGATTCCCCGCGCACACCGGTGGGGTCGTGTCGTTCAGGCGGTCCTATACCGGTGGTGCGGAGGGATTCACGGCTCGCGCCCGCGAACTTGCCGACCGCTACGGCCACCGCTTCCTCCCGCCGGAACAGAGTTCGGAAGCACACGATCAACCGGAGTATCCATGACATACGTAGTCACCCAAGCCTGCTGCAACGACGCGACGTGTGTCGCGGTGTGTCCGGTGAACTGCATTCACCCGACTCCCGACGAAGCGCAGTACGCGCGCACCGAGATGCTCTACATCGATCCGGACACCTGCATCGATTGCGGGGCGTGCGCCGACGTGTGTCCGGTGGAGGCGATCGCGCCCGACAGCGATCTCACAGCCGAGACCGAGATCTACAAGGATCTCAATGCCGCATACTTCCTGGGGAACCCGACCGTGTCCGGCCCGACGGAGGTGCCGAAGGAGCCCGTCGTCGTCGCCGAGCGGCCCGGTCCGCTGCGGGTGGCGATCGTGGGTTCCGGTCCGTCCGCCTTCTACGCTGCCGAGGAATTGCTGAAACGGCGTGACATCGACGTGGAGGTCTCCATGTTCGAGCGGCTCCCCGTCGTCGGTGGGCTCGTCCGCTTCGGTGTGGCACCGGATCATCAGACGACGAAGGCCGTCGAGCGGGTCTTCGCCCGTACCGCCGGCCGCAACGGCTTCCGCGCATTTCTCGGTGTGGAGGTCGGACGTGACCTCAGCGTCGACGAACTGCTCGACCACCACCATGCGGTGATCCACGCAGGCGGCGCTTCCGACGACCGGAAGCTCGGTATCCCGGGCGAAGACCTGCCGGGCAGCTTTGCCGCACGTGAATTCGTGGCCTGGTACAACGGGCATCCGGACTACGCCGACCGTACGTTCGATCTGTCGGGGCGTCGCGCCGTGGTGATCGGCAACGGCAATGTCGCGTTGGATGTAGCGCGGGTCCTGGCACGCGATCCCGAGCGGCTCGTGCCCGGCGACATCGCGGAGCATGCTCTGGATGTACTGCGCCGCAGCGCGATCGAGGAGGTGGTGGTGCTCGGGCGCCGCGGCCCCGAGCACGGGGCGTTCACGACACCGGAACTGCTGGCGCTGGGCTCGTTGCCCGAGCTGGACGTGACCGTCCACGGCGGTTACGACGCGCCGGAGGGCGCCTCGATCAAGCTGCAGACGATCGCCGAGTACGCGCACCGGCGTCCGCAACCGGGCAGGCGGAGGATCACGCTACGCTTCCAGGCCGCGCCGGTCGAGATTCTCGGCGGCACTCGCGTCGAGGGTCTGCGGATCGCACCGTACGGCCAGGCGGGGCCCGGCGAGGACCTCGACGCGTCTCTGGTGTTGCGGTCTGTGGGGTATCGCGGCCGTCCGGTGTCGGGTCTGCCGTTCGACGCGGTCCGCGGAACGATACCCAACGTCGCAGGTCGCGTCGTCGATCCGGCCGGCAACCGTCCGATATCCGGTGTCTACGTAGCAGGCTGGATCAAGCGGGGGCCGACCGGCGTGATCGGGACCAATCGATATTGCGCAGCCGAGACCGTCGAAGCGATCGTTGCTGACCACGAACGCGCCCTCCTGTCGCGGCCGAGCCGCACGGGCGACGATCTGGCGGCGATCGTCGAGACGCGCTGTCCGGACGCGTTCGGCTTCGACGGCTGGCGGCGCATCGACCGGTACGAACGTACCGAGGGGCGTCGTCAAGGCCGCGCCCGTCGGAAACTGGTCGAGGTCGATGCGATGCGCGCCGTCGCCCATGGTGCGGACGCCCATTCGTACTTGCCTCAATAAACAACAACCTTTAGATTTAACAGGCGGGTGTGATCTGCGCCTCACCGAGGTGGGCCCGCATCGACGACACACATTCATGGAGGGCTACATGAGCGGCACCGTTGTAGACGCTTTGACCTACTGGTCTCGGTCGAAGCCGGATCTGCCCGCGATCGATTTCGACGGCGATGTCGTCAGCTACGCAGAGCTGTCGAGCTGGGCAGACGGTGTTGCGCACGACCTCGCCTCCCGTGGCGTCGCGCCGGGTGATCGAGTGGGCTTCCTCGGTGCCAACAGCCTGGAATGGGCCGTGGCCTCGCTCGGCGCCATGAAGGTCGGCGCCATCGCCGTGGGTTTCAACCAGCGCATGCTCACCGGCGAGCTCACCACCCTCGTCGACGACTGTGAACCCTCCGTGGTCTACTGCGAAGAGGCACTGCTGCCGCGACTCGAAGAGGTCCAGCAGGCACGCAACACCTTCTCGGTCGCCGTGTTCGAGAAGGATGTGCGCCCGCTGCGCGGCCGCGAACACGCGAAGTACCGCTCGCCGGTCGTCGATCTCGACACTCCCACTGCCATCGTGTTCACCAGCGGCACCACCGGGAAGCCGAAGGGTGTGATCTTCACGCACGCCACGATTGCCGGTGAGATGCACGAGTGGTCGCTGATGGAACCGATTCAGCCGAACGGTCTGCGCCCGGTACTGGTGCTTCCGCTGTTCACCGCCGCCGGCATCGTCTGGGGCATCTCGCGTGTCGTGCTGCACGGCGGAACCTTGTTCCTGCAGCCGGGATTCGACCCGTCGTCGGCGCTGCGCATCCTCTCCGAGGACAAGGCCAACACCCTGACCGGGCCCCCGATTCTCTTCGAACAGATCGCGAAGGTGCCCGGATTTGCCGACACGGATCTGAGCCACATGATCACCGCACACGTCGGCGGTGCCCGCGTGCCTGTCGACCTGCTGCACAAGTGGCAGGCCCAAGGGGTGTCCCTGAGGCAGATCTACGGTCAGACCGAGATCGGCGGATCGGCCACCGCAATGCCGCGGGACGAAGCCGCGGAACACCCCGACAAGTGCGGGTGGGGCGGCATCTTCACGAAGATCCGGGTGGTCGACCCCGAAGGAAACGACCTCCCGCCCAACGAAACCGGTCAGATCCTGCTGCGCGGACCGGGCATGATGCCGGGATACTGGCGCAACGAGGAGGCCACCCGTGCGACTCTGATCGACGGCTGGCTCCAGACCGGCGACCTCGGCAAGCTCGACGAGAACGGCTACCTCACGTACGTCGACCGCCTCAAGGACATGATCATCTCCGGTGGCCTGAACATCTCGCCCGCCGAGATCGAGACCGTCATCAACCAGATCCCAGGGGTCGAGGAGGTCGCGGTGATCAGCGTCCCCGACGCCAAGTTCGGCGAGACCCCGGCAGCGCTGGTCAGGACGAGCGCGCAGATGAAGGAATCCGAGGTCGTCGCCTTCTGCAACGAGCGCCTCGCCGACTACAAGGTGCCGCGCTACGTCGTCTTCATGGACGAGCCGCTGCCCCGGATGCCCAGCGGGAAGATCGCGAAGCGCCAGTTGCGCGACGCCTTCGCGGATGTGCCCGACAACTACGAGAAGGTCCGGTAATCCAGTGGTGAACCCGCAGAAAGTTGCTGTCGTTACCGGCGGGGGGCGCGGCATCGGCGCGGCCATCTCGCAGCGGCTCGCCGCCGATGGATTCGCCGTCGCGGTCAACTATTCACGTAGTGCGCGCGATGCCGAGGACGTAGTCGCGAAGATCGTCGCGGACGGCGGACAGGCCGTGGCAATCCGGGCCGACATCTCGAAAGCCGCCGACGCGGAACGGCTCATCGCCGACACGACGGCCCGACTGGGTGCTCCCACCGTGCTCGTCAACAATGCGGGCATGAACAAGGCCGGTGCGGCCCGTAAGCAGTCCCCCGACGAGTTCGACGAAGTCATCGCGGTCAATCTCAACGGCGCGTTCTACTGTACACACTTCGCATTGCCCGCAATGTACGACGCAGGTTGGGGCCGTGTGGTGTTCGTGAACAGCCCGTCGGGCGGGCGCCGGCCGTCGCCCGGCATGAGTGCCTATTCCGCAGCCAAGGCCGGTCTCGTAGCCATGACCAAGACGATGGCGGTGGAGGTGGCCCGTCGCGGCATCACGGTCAACTCTGTGATGCCCGGCTTCGTCGCCACGGACATCGTGTCGTCGGGAGGCGAAGCCGGCGTGGAGGCCCTGACCAGGCACTGGCCGTCGATTCCGCCCGAGTCGATCGCCTCGACGGTGTCGTTCCTGGTGAGCGACAACGCCGCCGACGTCTCCGGTGAGGAGATCGGTGTGTGGCGGGGTGGTCCGGTCGGCGTCTGAGATGCGACCACGATGCGACCCGTGCCGATTCGATCGGCACGGGTCGCATCGTTGTTGCGTGCCCCCTGCACCCGTGCGCGTTTCTGGTAGCTCTCGCTACCAGAAACGCGCACGGTGTTGGGTAGGTGTTACACCGACACCGGGGCTCGGTCGTCGTCCTGCTTCAGGACGGACGACGACCGGGTACGGGACAGGACGGTTGCTGCGAAACCGAGCAGCGAGACGACGCAGACCAGGAGGCTGAGCCACACCGTCGTGTCGTCGAACGCCAAGGCGACTGCGATGACCGGGACGATTGCCGCGCCGAGCGCGTTGCCGGCCTCACGACCGAGACCGAGGCCACTGTAGGCGTGCTGCGTGTGGAACAACTCGATGACGTACGCGCCCATCGGACCGAAGATGGCGGCGACTCCGACCCCGTTGCCCAGTGCCATGACCACCCAGTACAGCAACGGAGGAGTTGCTGCCCCCGACAGGAGTGAAATGCCCACCCACGCGAATACGGCGCTGTAGAGGAAGCCGAACATGATCACAGGCTGTCGTCCGACACGATCCGACAGTGCTCCGAAGAGCGGGATCAGAACGGTATTCGTGAGTTGCGCAGCGATCAGACCGACCAGTACTTCGGTTCTACCGAAACCGAGCTGGTTGGTGCCGAAGGTGCCCATGAACACGATGTAGAAGTAGCCGATACCGGTCTGTCCGATGGTCATCACAAGGACGGTCAGAAGGGCGCGCGGCTGCTGTCGGATCACATCGAGAATGGGACTCTTCGACAGGGCGTCGGATTCCTTGATCTCGCGGAACGCGGGCGTCTCGGGCAGGGCACGACGGAGCCACAGGCCGTAGGCGAGGATCACGACGCTGAGCAGGAACGGAATGCGCCAGCCCCACGCGAGGAAGGCCTCTTGGGACATCAGGGCGGACACCAGGAGGAGCGACAAGGTTCCGAGCACGCCACCGAGTGCCGCGCCCATGCCGGGGAGGGAGCCGAGCAACCCACGCTTCTTCTCGGGTGCGAACTCGACGGCGACGAGGGCGGCACCGCCGTACTCACCGCTGGCCCCGATACCCTGGAGAATGCGCAGGAAGACCAGCAGAGCCGGTGCAGCCCATCCGATCTGCGCGTAACTGGGCAGAAGCCCGACGAGGAGGGTTGCCCCTCCCATCAGCAGCATCGTGAAGACCAGGATCTTCTTGCGTCCGATGCGGTCACCGAGGCTGCCGAGAATCACGCCACCTACCGGGCGGACGAGGAAGCCGACCGCGAACGTGGCGACCGCCTGTAGTGTTCCCAGGAACGGGCTCGAGCCGGTGAAGAACACGCTGGCGAAGACAATCGACGCCGCCGAGGCGTAGAGGCTGAAGTCGTAGTACTCGAGCAGGGTTCCTACGAAGGCGGCACGGCTTGCGCGTCGTGAGTCCGCGCGGGAGGGCCCGGAGGTCGTGTTCGGGGGAGGGCCTGCAGCCGCGGTCGTACGTTCGGTCATGCGAAACCTCGATGTGAGTGATGGGCGATCTGCCCGAATGATGCAGTGACGGAAACCACATTAAGCTATAGGCATTAGATTTGTCTATCGGGGTCCGTTGTGCCCGCGCCGTGTGACATCGACGTTGATGCCGGTGAGGTGCGACTGATTGCTGAGGACGTCGTATCCGTCTTTCCCGATGGGGGAGAGTCTGTTCACGTTCGCACCGGGCTGGCGCCGCGCCACCTCGAGGCTGCGAGCGGAGCTCTGACCCCATCCGTGTGTCATCGCGACTACGCCCGGCTTGAGGGCCTCGTCGTATGCCAGTACCGCGTCGACCGACCCGTAACGGTTGTGGACGGTGACGTCGTCACCGGCGACCAGTCCGCGCCGCTCCGCGTCGGCCGGGTTCATCCACAGGGGATTATTCTGGTGCACTCCTTGTTTCAGTACCGGAAGGTTGTGCAGCCAGCTGTTCACCATGTACAGGGTGCGGCGTGTGATGAGCTTGAGCTGGTCGGCACTCTCGGTGGACAACTCCTCGAGAATGTCCTCGGCGGTGCGGTATGCGCGCCGGAAAACTGCCGGGCAGCAGTCGATCAGGCCGTCGTCGTGCTGCACTGCGATGGTGAACACGTGCGACGGGTCCGCCTCGGGCAACACCGCGGTCTGGCAAGGCATTTCCTTCAGCCGCTCGATACTCAGGCCCGAGTCGCGCATGGCGGCATCCGCGTTGGCGAGGGGGTCGGGATCGGGACTGTCGAGCAGCGTCTCCACGCCCATCTCCTGCTGGATTCGTGACAGGATCCACCAGTCGTCGCGCCGGTCGCCCCTCGGCGGTACCACCGCGGGGGTGTACTGCACGTAGGGCTCCATCGCGACGCCCATCGTGTTCAGGAAGTTGAGGTCCTCGTGTTCGAGCCAATCCGTGGCGGGGAGAACGTAATCCGCCATCTCGCCGGTGACCGTGCGGTACAGGTCGATCGTCACGATCAGTTCCAGGTCTTTCAGGGCGCGGCGCAGGCGCTCTTCTCCGCCTACCGACAACAGCGGGTTACCGGAGATGACGATCAACGCTCTGATCGGATCATCCCGAGTCTCGATGTACTCCGACAGCATTGCTGCGGGCAGATCCCCACTGACAGTGCGGACCTCGCCCACGCTGTTATGGAAGAACGGATTCTCGCGCTTGCGCTTCGAATTCTGCACGACGTCGGTCATGCCGCGGGAGTAGATGTTGCCGCCTCGGCGGCCGAGGTTGCCGGTGAAGAGACTGATCATGTTGAGCATCCAGTACGCCAGCGTGCCCTGGCGTCCCTGGTTCACGCCGGTCGCCATGTAGATGCTGGCGGTGGGGGCGGTGCAGAAGTCCTCGGCGACCTTCCTGATGACGTCGGCCTCGATGCCGGTCGCCGCCGTTACTCGCTCGACGGGATACGCCCGGAGGAAATCGAGCAGCCCGTCGATGTTGCGTGCATGCTTCTCCACCGCGGTGCGGTCGTACCCGATCCGGAACACGATCTCGTGCAGGATCGCCGCGAGGAAGTAGAAGTCGGAATCGGGTTTGATCAGCAGCACGTCACCGGTGTCCGGTCCCGACGACTCGATCCGCCGCGGGTTGACGAACAGGACGGTCCCTCCGCGCTGCTTGACCGCCTTGATCTTGGCCATCGGGTTCGAGATGTGCATGAGGGTCATGTGCGAGACGAGGGGGTTGCTGCCGAGACACAGGAAATAGTCGGTGTGCAGCAGATCCGGGATCGGATGCGCCATCGACGCCCCGTAGATCGCCTCGCTTGCAGCGTATTTTGCAGAGGTATCCTGGGTGCCGGCGCTGAAACGCATCCTGGTGTCGAAACCACGCGCGAGTGCCGCCGCGTTGGCGTAGTAGGTGCCGTTGAACGCCGACGGGTTGCCTTGGTAGACGGCGAGCGCGTTGCGCCCGTACCGCCGGCGGATGTCCCCGAGCTTGTCGGCGATCTCGCGTACCGCATCGTCCCAGTCGATCGGTACGAAGTCGCCGACCTCCTCGTGGCGAGGATTCGTGCGCTTGAGCGGGCGGTCGAGGCGGTTCGGATCGTCGTGGACCTGGAGGAAGTGCACACCCTTGTGGCAGGCGAATCCCTGGTGGATCGGGTGATCCTTGTCCGGCTGCAGTGAGACTACCTGGTCGTCCCGGACGTCTGCGACGAGACCGCACCCCGGTTCGCAGATGCGGCAGAACGTGTGGACCCGGCGCGTCGTCACCTGGTCAACCGCCCACGGCGGCTGCGCAAGTCGATGCCGCCCACGGCGGCTGCGCGAGTCGATGCCGCCTGCGCCTCGTCCCGATAGTTGGACGGCCACTTCTTGCCCAGGGTCAGTCCCCCGTCGACTCCGAGGGCCTGGCCCGTGACGAACTCGGAGTCGTCCGAGGCGAGGAACGCCGCGGCGTGCGCAAGGTCCTCGGGTTCGCCGGCTCGCGGGATGGGCTGGAACGTCGTCAGGCTGCCCCGTACGGCGTCGACGCTGCGGTCGAGTGCTTCGTCCTCGAGTCCCGCACCGTGGCCGACGATGCGGGTGGCGACTCCTCCGGGGATCAGTGCATTGACGCGGATCCGGAATTCGGCCAGCTCCACGGCCGCGGTCCGGGTCAGTTGGAGCACGGCGGCCTTCGCGGCGCTGTAGGGATGCGGTCCGAATCCGGTGCGCACGCCCGCGACGCTCGAGACGTTGACGATGCTGCCGGAGCCCTGGTCGCGCATCACGCGCGCGGCATGCTTGGTTCCGAGGAACACGCTGCGTGCGAGCACGGCGAACCCGTCTTCCCATTCCTCGAGGGAGGTGTCCTCGAGGAATGTCCAGGCACCGACGCGGCCCGCGTTGTTGACCATGCAGTCGAGCCGTCCGAACCGGTCGACCGCCAGCGCGACGGCGGCCTCGACCTCGGATTCGGTGCGTACATCGGTGTGCAGGTAGGCACCGCGGGGACCGAGGGCGGCAGCAACGGTCTCCCCGCGAGCGTCGTCGATATCCGCGACGATCACACGCGCCCCGCGCTCGACGAACACGTGAGCAGTGGCTGCGCCGATTCCGCTCGCGGCTCCCGTCACCACGGCAACCTTGCCGTCGAGGTTCGTCATGGTGGACTCCTTCGGTTGTGCTCGCCGGTTCCTCGAGCTTTAATCTAAAGCCATTAGTCTTCTTCTGTCGAATCCTTCGTCCCTGGGGAGAGCCATATGTCCGATGCGACACCGATCCTGACCGAGCGGCCGCGGCCGGGCATTCTCCTGATTCGCCTCAATCGCCCGGACGAGCTCAATGCCATGAACGTCGACCTCATCGACGCGCTGCACGAGGTGCTCGCCGAGGTGCGGGACGATTCGACCACCCGCGCGATTGTGCTCACCGGTGAAGGACGTGCCTTCTGCGCAGGTCTGGATCTGCGCGGATACGGAATCCCGCAGGGTGCGACCGAGGGGGAGGGTCGCGCGCAACTCGGACTGCGGGTGCAGAAGCACATCGCGGGTCTCGTCGATGCATTCCGCGGTGCGCGGCCACCGATCATCGCGGCCGTCAACGGGGCCGCGGCGGGCGGCGGAATGTCGCTCGCCCTCATGTCCGACATACGCATCGTGTCCGAATCCGCGGTGTTCCATGCCGCGTTCATTCGCCGCGGCCTGTCCAACTGCGACATCGGAATGAGCTGGCTCCTGCCCCGCATGATCGGCTTCTCCCGGGCTGCGCAGATCATGCTCACCGGCAGGTCCATCGACGCCGCCGAAGCCGAACGGATCGGGCTCGTCTCGTCCGTCGAACCCGCCGACAAGCTGCTCGACGTCGCGCTGGACACCGCCGGGGCCATCGCGCAGAACAGCCCGTTCGGCGTCTGGATGACCAAGGAAGTGATGTGGTCGAACCTGGAGGCGCCCAGCATGCGCGCTGCAATCGACCTCGAGAACCGTACGCAGATCCTCAGCTCGTTGACGCGCGATCACAAGGAAGCCGTCGTCTCGTTCCTCGAGAAGCGGCCGCCGGCGTTCCAGAATCACTGACCGGCACCGATTGATCCGACGACACACCGAAGAGGCAGTGAAAGCAGCATGAGAGTTGGAATCGCCGCAGGGTATTGGGGTTCGGGCCCGCCGCGCAATGTCGAACGGATGCTCGCCGAGGCCGAAGCGCTCGGGGTCGACAGCTTCTGGACCGCCGAGACCTACGGGTCCGACGCGCTGACACCTCTCGCGTGGTGGGGTGCGCAGACGTCGAGGATCAAGCTGGGGACGTCGGTGTGCCAGATGTCGGCGCGCACACCGACGGCGCTGGCGATGGCCGCGCAGACCCTCGATCACCTCAGCGGTGGTCGCGTGATCATCGGCATCGGCGCGTCCGGGCCGCAGGTCGTCGAGGGCTGGTACGGGCAGCCCTACCCGCGACCTCTCGAACGCACCCGCGAGTACATCGAGATCATGCGGCAGGTGTGGGCGCGTGAGGAGCCGGTGACCTACTCGGGACGGCACTACCAGCTGCCGCTCCAGGGCGGCTCCGGACTGGGGAAGCCGCTCAAGTCGATCGTCCACCCCCTGCGTGACGACGTCCCCGTCTACATGGGCGCCGAGGGCCCGAAGAACGTGGCGCTCGCCGCCGAGATCGCCGACGGCTGGACGCCGCTGTGGTTCTCGCCCAAGAGCGACGAGTTCTACCGCACGGCACTCGCCGAAGGCTTTTCGCGTGAGGGAGCGCGCCGCACCGCCGATGACTTCGAGGTTGCGAACGTGTGCTGGCTCCTCGAGAACGACGACGTGGAGAAGGCCGCCGCCCGGCTCAAGCCGACGGTCGCGCTCTACGCCGGCGGTATGGGGGCCAAGGGTGCCAACTTCCACAACGACGTGTTCGCCCGCATGGGGTGGGGCGAGGTGTGCGCCGAGATCCAGGAGCTGTACCTGAGCGGGCGGCCCGAGCTCGCCGCACAGGCCGTGCCCACCGAGATGGTCGAGGACGTCGCCCTGGTCGGTCCCGCGGACAAGATCATCGAAGAGATCGAAACCAAGTGGAAGTCCACGTGCCTGACCACCCTCATCCTCGGTGGGTGGCCGAAGCCGGAGAACCGCGAGCGCATTCTGGAGGCAGTGCAGTCGTGACCCTCGATCCGAGAACCCCGATCCTGGTCGGCACCGGCCAGGTCGACGAACGCGGCGGCGGCGTGGAGCCCGTCGATCTCATGGTGCGCGCGGCGCGCGAGGCCGCTGCCGATGCCGGGTCCGCGCGCCTGCTCGAACTGGTCGACTCCGTCCGCGTGGTCGGGCTCCTGTCCTGGCGTTACCGCGACCCGGGCGCACTCGTCGGCGAGCGCATCGGCGCGACCGTACGGCACACCGGTTACTCCGGAAACGGTGGGAGCACGCCGCAGGTGCTGGTCAACGGTGCCGCCGAGGACATCGCCGCTGGCCGCGCCGACGTCGTGCTCATCGGTGGCGCCGAATCCTGGCGGACCCGCATGAAGCTGCGGGCGCAGAAGCAGCGACCCGAGTGGAGCGTGCAGGACGAGTCGGTGCCCGCCGCCGAGATCATGGTCACCGATGTGCCGATGGCGGACGAGAGCGAACGCCGGATCGGTCTGGACCGGCCCTCGTACGTCTATCCGCTGTTCGAGCAGGCGCTGCGGGTCTCGGCGGGACGCTCCCTCGAGGAGCACCGCGAGTTCATCGGGGGCCTGTGGTCGCGGTTCAGCAAGATCGCGGCAACGAACCCGAATGCGTGGGTGCAACGGGAGTACACCGCGGCGGAGATCGCGACACCGTCGCCCGAGAACCGGATGATCTCCACGCCCTACACCAAGCTGCTGAACTCGAACAACATGGTCGATCAGGGCGCGGTGCTGCTGATGTGCTCGGTCGAGACGGCCGCCCGGCTCGGTATCCCGCGGGAGAACTGGGTCTTTCCGCAGTCCGGCACCGAATCGCACGATACGTATGCGATCGCCGAACGGGGTGCCCTCGACGGGTCACCGGCGATTCGCATTGCGGGGGCGCGGGCTCTCGAGCTCGCGGGTATCGGGCTGGACGATGTCGCGCACGTCGATGTGTACTCGTGTTTTCCGTCGGCGGTACAGGTTGCGGCGAACGAGCTGGGGTTGGCGCTGGATGATCCGGGTCGGCCGCTGACCGTGACCGGTGGTCTGACGTTCGGGGGTGGCCCGTGGAACAACTACGTGAGCCATTCGATCGCGACCATGGCGAAACGGGTGCGTGAGTCCCCGGGTTCGTACGGTCTGGTGACCGCCAACAGCGGCTATCTCACGAAGCACGCCATGGGCGTGTACCGGACGGAACCTCCCGCCGGAGGATTCCGGCGGCTGGACGTGCAGGCCGAGGTGGCGGGGCAGCCCACGACCGCCGCGCTCATGTCCTACGCGGGCACGGCGTCGGCGGAGTCGTGGACCGTGGTGTACGGCCGCGACGGTTCGCCGGAGCGTGGTTTCCTCGCGGCACGCACTGCCGCAGGGGAGCGAACCCTCGCGGCGACCACGGACGCCGAGGATCTCGCGCGCCTCACGGAGGGCGATGTTGCAGGTCAGCACGTTTCGATCACGGAGGACGGGCAGTTCCACTTCGCGCGACGTTGACGGCATTTATCTAACGACATAAGGTTATTGCACTGACGGACACGACAGGCTCGTGTCACGAATCGAGGAGTTCACAGATGTCTGTCGAAGACTTTCGTGCACTGTACGAACAGCATGTCGGCTACGTTGTCGCCGGAAACATGAAGGCCGCTCTCGCCGACATGGTGCGAGAGAACATTCCGCAGGTCTTCGACGGAATCGACACCCCCCGCGAGGCCACGAAAGGCTTCGAGATCAAGGACGTGCGCGCCGAGGGCGACCGGATGGTGGGCGAGACCGTCTACGACATGGGCGACCGTTCGATCGGGCTGCGCTCCATCTGGGAGCTCCACGACGGACGCTGGCTCGCGGCGAAGCTCGAGAACTTCCCCGCCGGAACGGAGGCGAACGCATGACCGCAACAGAACTCGCGACCGAACCCTGGGGACCCGCGCCGGACGGACTCGATCAGCCGTACTGGGACGGTCTCCTTGCCGGTGAGCTGCGCCTTCAGCGCTGCAGCGATTGCCGCACGTGGATCTGGGGGCCGCAGGCCATTTGCGGTCACTGCCACAGCTTCGACCTCGGATGGGAAACCGTCGAGCCGGCCGGCACCGTCTACAGCTGGAATCGCAGCTGGTACCCGTACATGGACGAATATGCCGAGCGGTTGCCGTACGTGACGGTGCTCGTCGAACTGCCGCACGCCGGTGGCCGACGGGTGCTGGGCATTCTCGCAGACGACATCGACGCGAACCCCGAGATCGGCGACCGGGTCGTCGGAGTCTTCGAGCGGACCGAGGGCGCCGCCTGGCCGTTGCTGCGTTGGCGCCGGGCCGATTCGATCGTAGAGGGAGAAATGCGATGAGCGCCAACATCATGCGCGGCGCGACGGCCGTCGTCGGCGTCGCCGAACAGCATTACAAGCGCGGCGAAGCCCCGCACAGCGAGAAGCGCATGACTCTCGAGGTCATCCTCCGGGCGTGTGCCGACGCGGGCATCAACCCCCGCGAGATCGACGGCTTCGTCTCCTACGCGGGCGGCGCCAACGACGGCGCCATCATCGGCGGCGCACTGCTGATCGACGAACTGCGTTGGTCGAACATGATGTGGGGTGGGGGCGGCGGCAGCGTCGCAGCGGCCATCACGAATGCGGCCACTGCGATCGCCACCGGTCAAGCCGAGTGTGTTGTGGTCTATCGCGCGATGACGCAGGCGGATACGGGTCGGCTCGGATACGCGAAGTACCACTACGGCAGTCACTTCCTCGCGCACGGCATCGGCTCGCCCGCGCAGATCTGCGCGATGCGCACCCAGCGGATGCTCGAGCACGGCGGGGTGCCGCGGTCGGCCATGCGATCCCTGGTCCTCGCGTCGTACCAGCACGCGCAGAGCAACCCGACGGCGCAGGGTTACGGACGCCCACTCGACGAGGAGACCTACGAGGATTCGCGGTTGATCGCAGAGCCGTTCCACCTGTTCGACTGCTCCCGTGAAAGCGACGGTGCGGTCGCGCTGGTGCTCGTCTCGGCCGAGCGGGCGAAGACCTTGCGTCCCGACCCGGCGTATCTACTGGCAGGCGCGCAAGGTGCACCGGGCGGATACTCGGAACTGATCGACAACGATCTCGGCGAGCAGTACATGACCGCCGGATTCGGCCCGGCCAACAACGGAAAACCCGGTGTCGCCGAAAGGCTTTGGTCTGCAGCCGGTCTCGGACCGGATGATGTCGACGTGGTCCAGGTCTACGAGAACTTCAGTGGTCCTGCTGTCGCGGCACTGATCGATCACGGCCTCTGTCCGCCGGGGGAAGCTGCCGGCACCTTCATGACCGTCGAGAACCTCACCGCGCCGAACGGCAAACTGCCCATCAACACCAGCGGCGGCAACCTCGCCGATTCGTTCATCAACGGTCTGAACCTCGCGGTCGAAGCGGTCCGGCAGATCCGCGGCACCTCGACCAACCCGGTGGAGGGCGCGAAGACCTCCCTGTTCATCGGCGGCCCGATGGCGCCGTTGGTGAGCTCGGTGCTGTTCGGCCACGAAGACACCCTCTGACCGCCACGTCCGAAAGGCACGACATGAACGACCGTGACACCAATAGTCTGGACCGGAGCGAGCTGTTCATCGGCGGACGGTGGGTAGCGCCGAAGTCCGGTGGCGGCGTGGACGTCATCGAGGCGGCCACCGAGAAGGTGCTGGGTACCTCCGCTCTCGCGTCCGACGCCGACATCGATGCGGCCGTCGCGGCCGCGCGTACCGCCCTGACGGGTCCGTGGAGCAGGCTGTCCAACGTCGAACGGGCCGACCTGCTCGACACGTTCGCGGCCGCCCTCAAGTCACGTGGTCGCGACACGTCCCGGCTGGTGAGCCGCGAGAACGGCATGCCGATCGCGCTGTCGGGCGGTGTGAACGGTTTCGGCCCCGCGGCGATGCTCTCGTACTACGCAGGTCTGATCCGCGAAGCGTCCAACGAGGACGTGCGGCCGAGTGCATTCGGCGGTCGCACCGTCGTGCGCCGCGAGCCCGTGGGCGTGGTCGCGGCAATCACGCCGTGGAACTACCCGCAGCCGCTCGCTGCGATGAAGCTCGCTCCCGCGCTCGCGGCGGGATGCACGGTGGTGCTCAAGCCCGCCCCCGAGACCGCACTCGATGCGTTCGCCTTCGCCGACGCCGCGCTCGAGGCGGGCCTGCCCGACGGTGTGGTCAACGTCGTCCCCGCCGACCGCGACGCCGGTGCCTACCTGGTTTCGCACCCGGGCGTCGACAAGGTGGCGTTCACCGGGTCCACCGCGGCAGGTCGCGCGATCGGGGCGGTCTGCGGTCGGCTGCTGCGGCCGGTCACGCTCGAGCTCGGCGGCAAGTCCGCGGCGATCGTCACCGAGCACGCCGATCTCGACGTCTTCGCGAAGAACCTGCTCGAGGTGTCGCTGGTCAACAACGGCCAGACCTGCCACGCGAGCACCCGGATCCTCGCCCCGCGCTCGCGGTACGACGAGGTCGTGGACGCGGTCACCGAGACCGTGCGGGCACTGACCGTCGGTGATCCGCTCGACAAGGCCACCAAAGTGGGTCCGCTGGTCTCGGCCGCGCAGCGCGACCGCGTCCTCGGCTACATCGCTTCGGGCCGCGCCGACGGCTACCGCATCACCACCGGCGGCGGCGTCCCTGCCGACCAACCGCTGGGGTGGTTCGTCGAGCCGACCGTGTTCGCCGACGTCGACAACTCCGCGCGCATCGCGCAGGAGGAGATCTTCGGTCCGGTGCTGACCATCACCGCGTACGACGGTGAGAACGAGGCAGTTGCCATCGCCAACGACTCGGAGTACGGACTCGGCGGCACGGTCTGGACCACAGACGAACAGCACGGCCTCGACCTCGCGGCGCGGATTCACAGCGGCACAGTCGGAGTGAACTATTACGCCCTCGATCTGGACGCGCCGTTCGGCGGCGTCAAGTCGTCGGGGCTGGGCCGCGAGCTCGGCCCGGAGGGACTGGCACCGTACTTCACCGCGAAGTCGGTGTACTTCGGAACTCGCTGACCAGAGCCAGGTCTCGCGGCGAGCACACACTATTGGAGCACAAGATGGCACTACCTCTGCATGGTGTCCGGGTACTGGAACTGACGGACGGATTCGGCGACACCGCGGGCCGGTTCCTCGCCGACCTCGGGGCCGAGGTCGTCCGAGTCGAACTGCCCGGAGGCTCGCCTTCGCGCTCGGCGCACCCGGTCCGGAACGGCGTGAGCGTTCCGTTCGCGCTGCGCAACGCGAACAAGCTCGGCGTCACGCTCGATCTCGAGGAGGACGAAGGCCGGGACCGGTTGCGCGCCCTCGCGCGGCGCTCGGACATTCTGCTGGAGTCGTTCCCCCCGGGCTTCCTCGCTGCGCGCGGCGTGGGTACTGCGGACCTGTGCCGGGCCAATCCCGCGCTCGTGGCCGTGTCGATCACCGGTTTCGGTCAGGACGGTCCGTATCGCGACTGGGCGGCGACAGAGCCGGTCCTGTATGCGCTCAGCGGTGTATTGTCGCGTTCCGGTGAGCCGGGGGAGCAGCCTCTGCTGCCGCCCGACGGGCTGATCGACGAGTCGGTAGGCGTGCACACGGCGTGGTCGGCGCTACTCGCCTACTTCGACCGGTTGCACACCGGACGTGGCCAGACCGTCGACATCTCGGCGTTCGAGGTCGTCGTGCACGGCTTCGATCCCGGATTCGGTGTGCAGGGCTCCGCTGCCGCCGGCCGTTCCGAGGACTTCCCGCGGGGCCGGCCCGACGCCGCCAACTTCTACCCGGTCTATCGCTGCGGCGACGGGCAGGTGCGCATCTGCCTGCTCGCGAAGCGGCAGTGGCGGGCGATGTTCGAATGGCTCGGTGAGCCGGAGGAATTCGCGGATCCGACATACGACACCATTCCCGCGCGATTCGCTGCGTCCGCTCGCCTCAATCCGCTCATCGAACAGCTGTTCAGCACCTATACCCGCGACGAACTCGTCGTCGAAGGTGCGGCCCGGGGCATCCCGATCGGTGGTCTCAACACCGTGTCGGAGGTCTTGACGACCGAGCATTTCGATGCGGCCGGTACGTTCGTCGATACCGAGATCTCACCCGGCGTCACCGCGCGAGTCCCGTCCGGGTACGCGAAGGTCGACGGGCAGCGAGCCGGAGTGCGCATGCGTGCGCCAGAACTCGGTGAGCACAACGACACGGTGTTCGGGTCCGACATCGACGGGGCTCACGATCCGATTCCCGCACTGCAGCGCGAACCGGGTGGGCGGCCGTTCGAGGGTCTTCGGGTCCTCGATATGGGTGTCGTGGTGTTCGGTGCTGAACTCGGGCGCCAGTTCGCGGACAACGGCGCCGACGTCATCAAGATCGAGAACTCGAACTTCCCGGACGGATTGCGCCAGTCGAAGCGGGGTGCGGCCCTCGCCGCGTCCGTGGCGTGGGGCCACCGTAACCGCCGCAGCCTCGGACTGAACCTGCGCAGTCCCGAAGGCATCCGCATCTTCAAGCGGCTGGCCGCCGAAGCGGACATCGTGCTCGCCAACTTCAAGCCCGGCACTCTCGCCTCGATGGGGCTCTCGTACGACGAGCTCGCCGCGATCAATCCGCGCATCATCGTGTCCGAGAGCAGCGCCTTCGGCAGTGTCGGCCCGTGGAACAAGCGGCTCGGCTACGGACCGCTGGTACGGGCAGCCTGTGGTGTCTCGGCGCTCTGGCGGTACTCGGACACCACTGATGCACTGTGCGACGGCTCGACTGTCTACCCCGATCACATCGCCGGACAGGTCACCGCAACCACGATTCTCGCCACGCTGATCCACCGGCTGCGGACCGGGCGTGGCGCCGCGATCGAGGTCGCTCAGGCCGACACCGCGATCGTGCAACTGGGTAGCCAGCTCGTCGCGGAACATCTCGACCCTGGGTCGATCGGCGCCCCGGGAAATTCCGATCCGTACTCGGCGCCCTCCGGGGTGTACCCGTGTGGAGGTGACGACGAGTGGTGTGTCGTCACCGTCCGCGACGACACGGACTGGGCGAGGCTGTGCGGTGTAGTCGGCCGGCCCGACCTCGCCGACGACCCTCGTTTCGCCACCGCCGAGCTCAGGATCGACCACCGCGCCGAGGCCGACGAGGTGTTGACGGAGTGGCTGCTGCGGCACACGCCGACCGAGGCGATGGAGACTCTGCAGGCGGCTGGAATACCGGCCGGGGCCATGATCCGGTTGCCGGAGCTGCTCACCAACCCTCAGCTGATCGCGCGCGGTGCGTACACCGAGCTCGAACACGAGCTGCTTCCGGCGCCGCTCCCGACCGCGAAGCAGGTGGCGCACTTCGCGACGTTGCCGGACTGGCCGCTGCGGCAGGCGCCCCTGGCCGGTCAGCAGACACGTGAGATCTGCGAGAGAGTGCTCGGGCTGAGCACAGTCGAGATCGATTCGCTCGTGCGCGACGGCGTGCTGCAACCGCCCGCCGACGATCCGGCGCTGTCGCCGGTTCCCTCCACTGTGTGACACAGCCGAGAAGGTCCCCCGGAGCTTCCTCCGGGGACCTTCTACTGTTCGGGCCGACTTCCTGCGACCGGGTCGAGCGGGATCAGCGCGTCGACGGCGTGAACGTGATCGGCAGCTTCTCGCATCCACGGACCTGGGACGAATGGAAGACCGCGGGATTGTCCGGAACGAGCGCGTAGTCGGGAATCCGCTTGTGAATCTCCTCCATGGCGAGCCTCAGCTCGAGCCGCGCGAGATGGGAGCCGAGGCAGCGATGCGGGCCGGCGCCGAACCCGATGTGGCGGTTGGGGTGCCGTTCGATCTGCAGCTCGTCAGGGTTGTCGAACTCGTCGTCGTCCCGGTTGGCGGAGGTCATCAACACCAAGAGTTGGTCGCCGGCCTTGATCGAGACACCACCGATCTCGGTGTCTCGGGTCGCACGCCGGCCGCCGCTCGTGGCAGTCTCGATCCGCAGGATCTCTTCCACCGCCGACGGAATCAGCGTCGGGTCGACAAGGAGCGCCTCGCGCTGCTCGAGATTACGAGACAGGTGGATGAGTCCCCAGGCGAGAGCGCCTTGGACGGTGTGGAGTCCCGCGACGAGAAGCAGGAAGAACATCCGGCACAGTTCCTCGTCGGTGAGCTGCCTGGGTGTTCCTTCGATGTCGAGTGGGGTGTTGATGATCTGCGCCGTGAGGCTCCCGGAGTTGTCGTCGCCGGAGCGGACCCGGGCGACCACCTGCCCGAAGTACTCGTAGATCTCGCCGGCGGCCTTCGCGCGGGCCTCGGCCGATTCCTCCTCGCTCGCGCCGGGGATGCCCTGGAGCGTGATGTCGGTCCACTCCGTGAATTGCGGTGCGTCACTCAGTGGCCACCCCATGAGCGCAAGGAAGATCCGCGTCGGCAGTTCGTGTGCGAACTCGGAGATGAACTCGCACTCGCCCTTTTCTGCGAAGTCGTCGATCAGCGCGGTGATGATGCCCCGGATCTCGGGCTCGAGCGCCTTCATTTGCTTGGGACTGAACAGCGGCTGAAGTGCCTGCCGATAGTAGCTGTGTTCGGGCGGGTCGAGTTCGAGTGGAAGGAATTTGCCCTGCGCGGCATTGAGCAGGTTGTTCGGGAAGCTCGAGAACGTCTCCGGATCCTGGAGCACCTGGAGTGCCTCGCTGTATCGGGTGACGACCCAGTGTCCGCCGTGATGTGGGGAGTAGAGGACCGGCCCTTGCTTGCGTAACGCAGCGACACGCTCCTGGAACACATCGGCCGGCACGGCCAGGGACGGGTCGTACACATCGAAGTCGGTGATCAGATGTGCGGGAATTTCGATCTGTGTCGTGATCATCGGCGATCCTTCGCGAGGGGAGTGATCCGGAGAGCGCCTCGGCGGGGAGGGGTCCTCCGGGGAGTCAGGTGATGTGGCGCTGTGACGAGCGCGGGCTGACGTGGGGAGGGGCGATTGCCTTGGGACGACGGTAGATCAGTCGTTTCCGACCGGTCAACAGCGTATGTGCTCATGTCTGCGTTTCGCAGGGGAATTGCTGTCGCGCAGTCGGTGCCCGCTTGACCGATTAACCGATAGCATTTAGATTGATCGGTGTGATGCGCAGCACTCGCGTGCTGCGGGTGGGGCGCGTATCACACGTAGCACGCGGTGCTTCCCTGTTCGTGTCCGTGAACTGAAATCTGTTGTGGGACAGAACGTACTGTCTGCAATCCCGGCGCCGTTCGTCGTCACAGAATTGTCTCCCGGAGGGGCAAACATGGGCTTTCGTCGCGTAATCGCAGTCGAACGCAAGGGCGCGGCCGTGCTCGTCGCCGACGAGCAGATCGAGAGGCTGGACGCCGCCGGAATCGACCCCATCTGGCGAACCGACTCCGATCCCGAGGTCCCCAATTCCGGTGAAGTACCGGACGCCGTCGGATTTCCGGATCCGGGCGGAGTGTGGGTGATCGGCTGGGTGCTCGAGCCTGGTCGCATCGGCGACAGCGACAACGGAATCGTCGTCATGGACGACGAGGATCCGGGGTTTCATCGGACGGATTCCGTGGACGTGCACGTCCTTCTCGAGGGTTCGCTCGTGCTCGAACTCGACGACGGTGTGGAGATCGAACTGAATCCCGGCGACACGGTGGTGATCAACGGGAACAGGCACCGATGGCACAACCGAGGAGAACGGACCGCTCGGGCCATCGTCACCATCTGCGGCGCGTCACGCAATGACCGACAGGAGAACTGAAATGGAATCGGCAACCGAGAACACCGGGTCGAACGTGAACTATGCGCCGGCTGCGAGGAAGGCTCCGCTCCGGTGCGGAGTGTTCCTTCCGCCGTACCACAATCCCCGCCGTAACCCCACGATGGCGATCGAACAGGATCTCCGCCATGTCGAGGATCTCGATCGGCTCGGTTTCCACCAGGTGTGGTTCGGCGAGCATCACAGCGGTGGATACGA
Source organism: Rhodococcus sp. PSBB066 (assembly GCF_017068255.1). Lineage (NCBI taxonomy): Bacteria > Bacillati > Actinomycetota > Actinomycetes > Mycobacteriales > Nocardiaceae > Rhodococcus > Rhodococcus sp. PSBB066. The sequence goes on along the minus strand of NZ_CP070859.1, from coordinate 5,775,706 downwards.
GGTCGGTCCGTCACCGGAACTGATGATCGCGGCAGCTGCACAGCGCACCGAGCGCATCGAGCTGTGCAGCGGTGTCATCTCTCTCCCGTACCACCATCCGTTGATGGTGGCCGACCGAATCACGTTCTTGGATCACATGACTAGAGGACGCATCAGGATCGGTGTCGGGCCGGGCGCGCTCGTGGCCGACTCGCAGATGATGGGCATGGACTACAACCTTCTGCGGCCGCGGATGGAGGAATCCCTCGACGCCATCCTGGAACTGCTCGAGACACCGGGGCCGGTCGACCGGAAGACCGAATGGTTCTCCCTCGAGGATGCCCGAGTGCAGCTGGGCCCCTATTCGTACCCCGGCGTGCCGATCACCGTCGCGGCGGCGATGTCCCCGTCCGGACCCAAGCTGGCCGGCAAGTACGGACTCGGTCTGCTGTCCATCGGTGGCACCAGTGACAAGTCGTTCGAATTGCTCGAGCAGACGTGGGGTATCACGACCCACGAGGCGAACGAGCACGGTCGGACGGTCGACCGCGGTGACTGGGCGATCGTCGGCAACATCCACATCGCCGACACCTTCGAGCAGGCCGTCGAGGACACCCGGTACGGGCTGCGCGACTTCATGGATTACCGCCACGTCGTCACCCCGATGAAAATGATCGAACCCGGCGAAGAAGTCGCGCACGAGGAACTGGTTCGGCGCGTCAACGAGTCCGGATACGGCTGCATCGGCGATGCGAACGACGCCATCGACTACATCCAGAAGATCATCGACCGCACCGGCGGCTTCGGCACCTTCCTCGCGACAGCACACGACTGGGCCGACACCGAGGCCACCTCACGCATGTACCGCATCCTCATGCGCGACGTCATGCCGCGCTTCACGGGCGCCTGCGAACCGCTGCTGAACTCCTATCACTGGACCCAAGCGCGCAAGGACGGCTTCAGTGAGCGATTCGCGACCGGCATCAGCCAAGCGACGCAGGACTACGAGCGTGTGAAGAGCGCGCGGTAGTCGATCCGGCAAGACCCCGCTCAACACCGTTATCCGACAGCAGGAGAATCGATGACCTCACTCGACGGAAAAGTAGCAATCATCACCGGCGGAGCTCGCGGCCAGGGTCGCGCCCACGCGCTCACGCTTGCCGCTGCCGGCGCCAGGATCGTGGTGTGTGACGTCGCCGCACCGATCAAGAATGTGCAGTATGCACTCGCGACACCAGGGGACCTCGAGGAGACGATCCAGCTGGTCAAGGAAGCCGGGGGTGAGATTGCCGGCATGCAGGCGGATGTGCGAAGCAGTGCGGACATGAAGGCTGTCGCAGATCTTGCGGTATCGCAATTCGGAAGGATCGACATCCTGCTGGCGAACGCCGGAATCCACGATCACTGCGAGTCGACGATCGAGATCGAAGACGACGCGTGGCAGACGATGCTCGACGTCAACCTCACCGGAGCGTGGAAGGCGTGCAAGGCTGTCGTACCGGTGATGATCGAGGGTGGTCGAGGCGGATCGATCGTGATCACCTCGTCGGTCGACGGACTCGGCGCTTCTCCCTCGTGGGGGCACTACGGCGCCGCGAAGCACGGACTCCAAGGCTTGAAGGACACACTCGCGTTCGAGCTCGCCGATCACAACATCCGCGTCAACACGGTCAACCCCACAGGGGTCAATTCGCCCATGGCGGAGGGACTGTCGAAGGTGTTGCCACACGTGGTGCGGAAGTGGAAGCACAACGACCGCACGAATCTGCTCGACGTGATGATGCTCGAACCACAGGATATCTCCGACGCCGTGCTGTGGCTCGTGTCCGACGGCGCGAAGTACGTGACCGGGATCGACCTGCCGATCGACGCGGGCTACCTGACCAAGCACTGACCGACCGGACTTTCTGCGACACCCGCCCGTAGGGCGAAGGAGCGATATGCCGATTCACGAAAGCGGTGCGATCCGATGACACCGGGTCCCGGGGTGGCCCGCGAGTTCCCGGCCACCGTCCTGGCCGGTCCGTACGCGGACGGCCTGGACCTGCCGTATTGGGAAGGTCTGCGGGCGGGTGAGCTGCGGCTGCAGAGATGCGGCCGGTGTGGACTGTGGATCTGGGGACCACGCTGGATGTGCGGACAGTGCCGGGCGTTCGACCCGGCATGGGTCGCCGTGGAACCGGTCGGACGGGTCTTCTCGTGGTCGCGGACCTGGCACCCCTTCATCCCGGAGCTGGCCGGCGAACTGCCGTACGTCACGGTTCTCGTCGAGCTCCCGCACGCCGGGGGGCGACGAGTGCTCGGTCTGCTGGCGGAGAACGACGATGCGGACATCGCCATCGGTGACTCGGCTGCGGGAATCATCCAGCAACCTGCCGACTCGCCCTGGCCGGTGCTCCGCTGGCGCCTCGCGAGCACTGCGAACGGGACCGAACGGGGAGACGAGCGATGACCGGCTCATTTCTCCGCGGTGCCGCAGCCGTCGTGGGCGTCAGCGAATTCCACTACAAACGAGGCGAATCGCCCGACAGCGAACTTCGGATGACGTTGCGCGCCATCGTCGAGGCTGCTGCCGAGGCCGGGGTGCCGCCCCGCGAGATCGACGGCTTCGTCTCGTACGGCGGCGGTGACAACGACGGGACCGTCGTGGGTGCGTCACTGATGTCGCACCGGATCCGCTGGTCCACCATGATCTGGGGTGGTGGCGGTGGTGGTGCCGCCGCGGCGATCACCAACGCGGCGGTCGCTATCGCAGCGGGCCAAGCACAGTGCGTGGTCGTGTACCGCGCCATGGCACAGCGGGATTCCGGCCGCCTCGGATATGCCAAGCACCATTTCGACGGTCACATGCTCCCGCACGGAGTCGGATCCCCCGCCCAGGCCTGCGCACTGCGCACCCAGCGGATGCTCGAGCACGACGGGGTCCCGGAATCCGCGATGAGGTCCCTGGTTCTCGCCGACTACGTACATGCGCAGCAGAATCCGGGTGCCGCGGCGTTCGGGCGTCCTCTCGACGAGTCGACCTACGAAGCCTCGCGGATGATAGTCGAGCCGTACCGGCTCTACGATTGTTCTCGTGAGAACGACGGAGCCGTTGCTCTCATCCTGGTCGCTGCCGAGCGCGCCGAGAAGCTCCATCCGAATCCGGCCTACGTGCTGGCCGGCAGTCAGGGCGCGGTAGGGGGCTACGCCGTCGACACGGAGAACGATCTCGACTACACCTCGGCGGGATTCTCCGGGGCGGCGGGGGTCGCGGAGAGTCTGTGGGCAGATGCCGACCTCGGTCCCGACCAGGTCGATGTCGTCCAGGTCTACGAGAACTTCAGTGGTTCCGGGGTGGCCGCGCTGATCGATCACGGGCTGTGCCCACCCGGCGCCGAAGCCGGCAAGGTCATGACCCTCGAGAATCTGACGGCTCCGCACGGACTGCTCCCAGTGAATACCAGCGGGGGCAATCTCGCAGATTCGTTCGTCAACGGGATGGGGCTGGCAGTCGAGGCCGTGCGCCAGGTGCGCGGAAGCTCGGCAAACCAGGTGCCCGGCGCGAAGGTGTCCCTGTTCATCGGCGGGCCCATGGCCGCACTCTCGAGTTCGGTCCTTCTCTGCACGCGCGACGTGTTGTGAGCTGAAAGGAAGCAGGACATGAGCACCGACACCGACACCGACATCGATGGCGTCTCGATCGCCCAGCGGATCGTCGGGGCCTGGGAACTCGTCGAGTACTCGACAACCTCCGATACGGGAAAGGTCGACTACCCGCTGGGTCCCGAGGCTCGCGGACTGATCATCTACTCGGCGGACGGGTACATGTCGGCACAGATCATGCGTTCCGGCCGAACCCTCTACCGGACCCGCAACGTGCACAGCGGCGAGATGGGCGAACGAAGCGAGGCCGCCGGGGGGTACCTCGCCTATTCGGGTCCCTACCGTGTCGACGAGGACAACTCCGCTGTCTGGCACGAGATGGCGGTATCGCTGTATCCGAACTGGATCGGCGACGACCAGAAGCGGTACGTGCGCTTCGAGGGTGACGTGATGACCCTGTCGTCGGATCCGCTCGTGTTCCGCACCACCACGCTGTCTCCGGCACTGGTCTGGCGACGGATCACTCCCCGCGCGGTACGGACGGCGCCATGAGCCCGATGCAGCTCGTTCCTGCAGGCGAGATCCGGGTGCACATCGCACCGGCCAGATGAGAGGACGACACGTGTCGACGCGAGTGGACAGCAGCACCGGCCCGGCAACGGACACTCGGGCGCTCCGCGACGTCTTGGGACATTTCTGCTCCGGTGTGACGGTGGTGACGGCGATGGTGGGCGACGAACCGGCCGGATTCACCTGTCAGTCGTTCTCGGCGCTGTCGCTGGATCCGCCCCAGGTCCTGCTGTGCCCGAGCCGGCGTTCGACGAGCTGGCCGGCGATTCGTACCGTCGAGACGTTCTGTGTCAACGTACTTTCCTCGGGCCAACACGCTCTCAGTGACCGCTTTGCGAAATCGGGGGGCCGGAAATTCGACGGAGTGCGGTGGCGCCCGGCCGAGGGCGGCGCGCCGATCATCGGCGGGGTGGCAGCGTGGTTCGAGGTGGCGCTGGCTGCGGAGCACGACGGTGGCGATCACCTCATCGCGGTTGCCGACCTCCTCGGCTTCGGGTCCGATCCGACCACGCAGCCACTGGTTTTCCATCGGAGTCGATACGGCGGGGTTGTGGAACTGAGTCTCGGGTCGATCGAAAGGGGGACGTGATGGGACGACCGGCAAAGCCTCTGATCAGCCGGAGTTCGACGATCGCGGCAAGCATCGAGATCATCGACACCGAAGGTATGGCTGCGTTCAGCCTGCCGCGCGTGGCCAAACACCTGAACGTGAAAACCTCCTCGCTGTATCACCACTTCGCCGATCGCCGTGAGCTCATGACAGAGGTGGCGAAGGAGCTCATGACCGGGGCCACGGTGCCCGAGTATTCGTCGGATACCGACTGGGTGGAATGGTTCGTCGAACTCAGCCTCAACTACCGCGACGCGATTCTCCGCCATCCCAATGCCGCTCTCGTGCTGGTGCAGTTTCTTCCGCGCGACGTCCTCACGAGAACGTACGAAATGTGTGCCCGAATCCTCGAGGACGGGGGCGTACCGGCGCGCCTGCACGTGGTGATCCTGGACGGACTGGAGAAACTGGCACTCGCCACCACTCTGAGCGATCTCATGCGCGACCCGGTCGGCAGCACGGAGGTCTTCCCGAATGTCGACGAGCGGAGACACCCGACGCTCACCCGCGCGCTGGCAGCCAACCGATGGTCGTCGCGCGAGCTCTTCGTGGTAGCGATCCGAGGATTCCTCGCCGGTGTGATGGGTGTGGCCACCGCACCGGTGAGCGACGAAGGTCTGCGGGACCTCGTCGGATCGTAAGCGGTAAGCCGTTGCTTCTTATGCCTTCTCGGTGATCGAGCAGCTCGGTGTACCGGTGAATTCTGTCAACTCGATGATACGGAGTAAGCCATCGTGACCCTTGATCTGTACGTGGACGGCACGTGGAGTGCCTCCACGAGCGCGGAGCGTATCGACGTCGTCAACCCGACCACCGAGGAACGCATAGGGGATGTCCCCGCCGGGGCTGCCGCAGATGTCGATGTGGCGGTGGCTGCTGCGCGGCGGGCCTTGGAGCAGTGGTCACAGACCGCGCCGCACACGCGGGCGGAGTTCGTCTCGCGTCTGGCCGACGAACTGGAGCGGCGACAGGAGGAGATCACCGATATCGTCGTCGCCGAGGTCGGCACCCCACGCAGGGTGGCGCGTTGGGCCCAGGTCGGACTGGGTATCGTCGACCTGCGTGAGGCCGTGACCGCGGCGAAGAACTTCCCGTGGGAAGAACAGCTCCGCAACTCCCTGATCGTGCGTGAGCCTGTCGGGGTGATCGGGTGTATCACGCCCTGGAACTACCCGTTGCACCAGATCACCGCCAAGATCGGGGCTGCGCTCGTGACCGGGTGCACGGTGGTCGTCAAGGCCAGCGAGGTTGCCCCGTTCACCGCCCACGCCCTGGCGGAAGCGGTCGACGCTGCCGGAGTTCCGGCCGGCGTATTCAATCTGGTTCACGGGCACGGTCCGATCGTCGGCGAGGCCATCGCCATTCATCCGGACATCGATATGGTCAGCTTCACGGGATCGAACTCGGTCGGCAAGCGAGTCCTCGAGCTGGCCGCCGGGACAGTGAAGCGGGTGTCGGTCGAACTGGGTGGAAAGAGCGCCGCTGTGCTGCTCGACGACCTCAGCGACGAGGAGTTCGGTAAGGCCGTGCCGCACACCGTGCGTGCCTGCTACATGAACGGCGGACAGTCCTGCAATGCGCAGACTCGTTTGGTCGTACCGCGCTCCCGCCTGGCCGAGGCGGAGAAGCTCGCCGCGAAGGCGGCCGCGGCATATGCGCCCGGCGATCCCGCCGACGGCGACACGAAGCTCGGACCCATGGTTACCGCATCTCAGCGTGAGCGGGTCCTCGACTACATCCGTGCCGGCGTCAAGGAGGGCGCAAAGCTCGTCGCCGGGTCGGTCGACGCACCGGCCCGTACCGGATTCTTCGTCGAACCGACCGTGTTCTCGGAGGTGGACCCGGACAGCACGATCGCTCAGGAGGAGATCTTCGGTCCGGTGCTGTCGATCATCGCGTACGACACACCCGAGCAAGCGATCGAGATCGCGAACGGCACGATCTTCGGTATCGCCGGCGCTGTGTGGTCCGGCGACCCCGAGCGCGCGAAGTCGGTTGCGCGCAGGATGCGTGCGACGCAGATCGAGGTCAACGGTGGAAAATTCAACGGCGCTGCGCCTTTCGGCGGATTCAAGCAATCCGGCCATGGGCGCGAGGGCGGGGCATTCGGCCTCGAGGAGTTTGTCGAAATCAAGAGTCTGCAGCTCTAGCGACGTTCTTGCGGGGACCGCCGCGGTCCCGCGAAGGAGTGAGCACGATGGTCTACACCGATCTTCCGTACGACGAGGCGACGAAAGCGGGTTTTGCCCGGGCGTTGTTCGATCACCTCGACCACGACACCACCGATATGGCGCCGGAGATCCTCGAGGTCGATCCGCGCGTCTACACGGATCCGGAACTGGCGGCCCGCGAGCGCAGAGAGCTGTTCGGATATGTGCCGATCATCGCGGCGCACAGCACCGAATTGCCCGGCAACCACGACTTTGCGACGGTCCAGTTGCCGAACAACGAGATTGTTCTCGTTCGGCAGGCGGACGGTGGGGTTCGTGGGTTCGTGAACACCTGCCGGCATCGAGGCGCCCGGCTCGTTCCCGAGGAGAGGGGTTCGAAGCGCATCTTTTCGTGCCGCTACCACGGGTGGGCGTATGGGAGCGATGGCAGTCTGCGGTCGATCGCGGACGAGCCGACGTTCGGGAGGGTCGATCGTCGCTGCATGAGCCTGCTGGAGGTTCCGGTCGAGGAGCGACATGGTTTCGTCTGGGTCGTCGACTCCGCCGCGGGTGATCGAACGATCGACATCGCGGAGTGGCTCGGCCGGGAGTTCGACGAGTCCCTCGCCGCCATGGAGATGGACAAGTACCACTGCCATATCGCCCAGAACTTCGATGTGGACATCAACTGGAAGGTCTTGATGGATGCCTTCCTCGACGGCTACCACATCACCTCGACCCACGCCGGAACTGTTGCGCCGTACTTCTACAACAACGCGCAATCCTGGGAACCCATGGGCAGGCACGGACGAATGATCACGGCACGCAAGAGCATCGACACGGTGCGAGGTGTCGCGCCCGCGGACGCCCCGATCGACCGGCACATCACCGTTGCGCACTTTCTGATGCCCAATATGTCGGTGCTGCGTCAACCGGATCATCTGGAGGTGCTCAACTTCGTCCCTGCTCCGGGCACGCCCGTCGGGACTCGGATGCAGATGCGTCTTCTCACTCGGGAACCTGCCGTGACGGACGAGCAGAAGGCGCGGTGGGACAAGAACTGGAACATTCTGATTGCGGTACTTCGAGAGGAGGACCTCGTCGTCAACGAGGGTCTGCAGAAGGCCGTTACGAACACGGACATCGGACCGATCTACTTCGGGCGAAACGAGATTGCCAATCAGCATTTTCATCAGTGGATGGCGCGTGCGTTCGAGGATTCGAGGAAGTGGGGCTGAGCTCCGAAGTGCTCATTCCGGGCTTGTCGCCAGTACCGATAGACATTAGATTATTGCCCGTGTGATGCAGGGCATACCGCGGTGGTAAAGAGCGTCTCCCGCAGCCCCGCAGCCCCGCACCTCGACGGTCGCGATGGGCTTGCAATCGAACGATTCTGCCCCGTTGTCGACACACGTCGACAACCGCCACTCGCGCGTTCGTCGGCATCGAACCCAGATACCCCACAACCCGAAGGAACCAACATGTCGCAGATCTCCGGCCCGGGGAAGGAAAGGGCCGTCTCGGGTGCCCGATCCGTGGTCCTCACCTGCTTGGCCATCACCATCCTCGATGGTGTCGACCTCATCATGTTCGGCGCGGTGCTTCCGACGTTGCTGGAAATCGAACAGTGGGGGATCACCACCGCCTCGGCAGGGTTGATCGGCAGCTTGTCGCTGTTCGGAATGATGGCCGGCGCAATGCTGGCCGGCTACCTCACAGACCTCGTCGGCCGGCGACCGATCGTGCTCGCCTGCATTGTGAGCTTCAGTCTGTTCACCGGGTTATGTGCCATTGCGCCGAATCTCGAGACCTTCGGCCTCTTCCGGTTGCTTGCCGGCCTCGGCTTCGGCGGAGCCCTCCCCACCCTGATTGCGCTCACCCAGGAATACGTCAAGGTAGACCGACGGCAGTTCTACAACGGCGTCATCCAAACCGGTTTTCCCATCGGCGGGTGCGTGGTCGCCATCGCCGCCATCTTCATGATCCCTGCCTTCGGCTGGGAATCGATGTTCGCAGTGGGTGGCCTCCTTGGGGTCGTGTTGTTCGTCATCGCATACCGAAGCCTGCCCGAATCGATCGCTTTCCTCGTGAGCAAGGGCCGGCACGATGAGGCCCGCGCGTTGACGCAGCGTTACTCGGTTGATCACGGTGCCGAATCCGGCCTGGCCCTGGAGGAGTCGAGAACCGCGAATGCCGGTTCCAAGTCGGGTCTCAAGCTCCTGTTCGCACCCGGATACAGGATCGCGACGATCATGTTTCCGCTCATCCCTTCTTCGGCCTTCTCGTCTCGTACGGCATGAACACCTGGATTCCTCAGATGCTGAGGGCCTCCGGCTACGATCTCGGGTCCGCGTTGACGTTCCTGCTCGCCTTCAACATCGGTAGCGGGTTCGGCATGGTGGTCATCACCGGTCTGGCGGATCGATTGGGATCGCGTCCGGTGATCTCGGTGAGCTTTGTCGGGGGAGCGATCGCAGTGTCCGCCCTGACCCTGCAGCCGGCACAGGCACTCGTGTTCGGGTTGGTTCTGCTGATCGGCTTCTGTGCGTCCTCCACGACGGGTGTTTACGGATTCGTCGGGGTCTTCTACCCGGCCGCCGCGCGTGGCACAGCGCTCGGACTGGCGGTGGGGCTGGGCCGGTTGGGTGGTGTCTGCGGGCCCATTCTCACCGGAATGATCATGAGCTCTGCGCTCGGAGCGGACTGGGCCTACTACGCCTTCGCGTTCGCTGGAGTGGCTGCCGCAGTGCTGGTGTCGTTGGTTCCCCGAAGGACCAATGCCATGCATCGGACGGACGCGCCTGTCGAAAAGGCCGCGGAGCCTGCCTGATCGATTCCGAAACGTGAGGGGGCTGGGGGACGGAGGCGCGCACGTAGCCTTCGTCTGCGACCCGAACTTCGCGACGTTCCTGCTGTGTCGCACTGGGCGGCTCTATCGACAGCAGGCGACCGGCATCAGGGCTCCGGCGGTTGTGTAACCTACGTACGTTAGATATTGTGGTGTGATGTCGCCCACATCCGGCCGGCGCTCCCGAGTCTCTCGGTCGACGAGGGCGGACAGGGGTGTCACCGACCGTACCGATGGCGCAGAAGGGCCGACCGCTATGAGAATGAAGACGAGATTGACCTGCCCGTGTGGAACCGTGGTCACGGGCACGGATGAAGGCGACCTCGTTGCGAAGGCCCGGTCGCACCTGAGCGAGTCACATCCCGGAATGGAGTACTCGCGCGATGAGATTCTCTTCATCGCGTACTAGCAGTGTCGCGTACTAGCAGTGTCGCGTACCGGCAGTGTTTCGCGAATGGTCAAGCGGCTGTTCATCAGCGACCTCCATGCGGTGAGGAGTCGATTCCCGCGCAAGGGTCCTCGACACGTCGATCCGGCTCGGCTGATTTACAAAGAACGATTGACGTATCACTTCTCATGTATGTAAGCTGAATCACATGACGGTGCGAACCCTGTAGGGAAGTCGCCGTCCTCCAGCATCTTCCATCCCTCTGTTACATGTTCGAGCTGAGGAGCTTTGATGAAACTCGAAGGTAAGGTCGCGCTGATCACCGGTGCCGGGTCCGGGTTGGGACGCGAGGCGTCGCAGTTGTTCGCGTCGGAGGGCGCGAAGATCGCGGTGGTCGATATCGATCCGGAGCGTGCGAAGGGCACGGTCGAGTTGGTCGAGCAGCAGGGTGGTTCGGCGATCGCGGTCACCGCCGATGTACGCGTCGAGCAGCAGGTGGTCGATGCGGTGGCGGCGACGGTGGCGGCGTTCGGCAAGCTCGACATCGCGTGGGCCAATGCCGGGATCGTCTCGCGCGGTGGTGTGCCGTCCGTTGCGGGCGGTGAGCAGGTCGAGTTCCAGGATCTGACGGACGCGGACTGGCAGGACGTCATCGGGGTGAACCTGTCCGGCGTGTTCTACACCGCGAAGGCGGCGGTGCCGGCGTTGCGGGCCAATGGTGGCGGTGTCATCCTGGCGACCTCGTCGGCGGCGTCGTTCGTGGCGTACCACAGCATCGCAGCGTATTCGGCGACGAAGGCCGGTGTGAACGGGATGGTTCGCGGTCTGAGCCTGGATCTGGGCAAGTACGGGATCCGGGTGAATGCGATCGCCCCGACGCACGGGATGTCGCCGAACTTCCTGGCGCCGGCCGGTGCTCCGGTGGTGGGGCAGTCGTACGAGGAGGTCGCCGGTCCGTGGGACCCGAGTGTCTCGCCGATTCCGCTCAAGCTCAATCGTCCGCCGTCGCTGAAGGACAATGCGCGGGCTGCGTTGTTCCTCGTGTCGGACGAGTCGGCATACATCTCCGGTGTCACCCTGCCGACCACCGACGGCGGCACCTTGTCTCGTGTGGCGATGATGTTCCCCGAAGACGGGAACAACCCGCCGCCGATGGTCACCGGCGAGGAATGACGATGACTGCCCACGACACGGAAGCGCAGTCAGGCACGCGCCGACTCGTCGTGGATCGGTCGGCGTGCGCCGGGCACGGCCTCTGTTACGGCCGCGCCCCCGAAATCATCGACTGCGACGATGCCGGATACCCGGTGCTCGTGCAGGAAACGCTCAGGACCGAGGAGCACATCGTGGCGGCCGAGGAGGCCGTCGCGATGTGCCCCGAACGAGCCCTGAGCCTCGAAACACTCTGACTTCTCGAGCAACACAGACCCTTCGAACGGGGCGATCAGCATGACCATCACCGACGAAATGTCGACACCTGTCGTCGACTTCGACATCTACGACCCGTCGCTCACGGACCCGGTGGACACCGTGCAGGAGAAGGTCGCCGAACTCGCGGCCAAAGGCCCTGTCGTCTACTCGACCGCGCACGGCGGCCACTGGATCGTCACCCGGTACAAGGAGCTCCACGAGGTCCTCCGCGACCCGGAAACCTTCTCGAGTTACCCGAACAACCTGGTCAATGCCGGGGACGGCAAGTTTCTGCCGCTCGAGCTCGACCCGCCGGAGCACACCGGATATCGGGTGGCCCTGCAGCCGCTGTTCTCCCCGAACCGGATGAAGGCGCTGTCCGAGCAGATCCGGGGCGTGGTCAACGAACTGATCGACAGTTTCGCGGGCAAGGGTGAGGCGGAGTTCATCGCCGACTTCGCGCACGAGCTGCCCACCCGCGTCTTCCTCGCGTTGATGGACTGGCCACTCGAGGACGCCCCGATACTCACCGAGGCCACCGACACCGCCCTGATGGGCAAGCCCGGCGCCAGCGAGGACGAGTCGGCGAAGGCACGCGCCGAGGCAGCCCAGCAGATGTTCGCCTACTTCCAGAAGATCGTCGACGAGCGTCGCGCGAACCCCGGTGAGGATGTCACCTCCGCACTCATCCGCACCGAGGTCGACCTCGAGGACGGCAAGCGACTGCTCACCGACGAAGAGCTGACCCGCATGTTCTTCCTCCTGCTCATCGCAGGTCTGCACACCGTTCAGGGATCGCTGGCCTGGGCCGTGATCCACCTGGTGAACAATCCTCGTCAGCGCGCCGCGCTCATCGAGGACGACTCGCTGATCCCGAACGCCGTCGAGGAGGTCCTGCGGATCGAGGCTGCAGTGAGTATGGGCCGCCGTGCGACCCGCGACGTCGAACTCGGCGGGGCGAAGATCAAGGCCGGCGACCAGTTGCTGCTGGTGCTCTGTTCGGCCAACCGCGACGGAAGCGAATTCGAGGATCCCGACGAGTTCGTGATCGACCGGTCACCGAACCGGCACCTGACATTCGGTGCCGGTCCGCACCGGTGCCTGGGCTCACATCTGGCCCGCATCGAACTGTCGATCGCGCTCGAGGAATTGCACCGCCGGATTCCGGACTACGAACTCGTCGAATCCGATCCGCCGATCCTGCACGCAACGCAGGTGCGGGGCTGCTTGCGGCTTCCGATCAGGTTCACACCGACGACCTGAGCGTCGGATCGGTAGGTTCCATGGATTCAGAAGGGTGCAACGCGTTGACTGCCAGTAACGTATCCGAGGATCTGCTCGTCGACTTCGACGTGTACGACCCAGCTCTCGCCGCTCCGGTCGATGTCTTCCAGGAAAAGGCCGCCGAACTCCGTGCCCGCGGACCGATCGTCTACTCCCCGCACCACGGTGGGCACTGGATCGTCACGCGGTACGCGGACATCTTCCGCATCCTGCGCGATGCCGAGACGTTTTCCAGCTATCCGAACAACCTGGTCGATGCCGGCCAGGGCAAGTTCATCCCGGTCGAGATCGATCCGCCCGAGCACACGCAGTATCGTCAGGCGCTCCAGCCACTGTTCGGTCCGGCGCGGATGAAAGAGCTCGAGCCGAGGATCCGCGAGATCATCAACCAACTGATCGACGGCTTCGCGGACTCCGGCCGGTGCGAATTCGTGGCCGAGTTCGCGCATGCGCTGCCGACTCGTGTCTTCCTCAGTCTCATGGGCTGGCCTCTCGACGATGCCGAACAGTTCACGGAGTGGACGGATATTGCGCTCCAGGGGATTCCGGGAGCCGGCGAGGAGGAATCCGCCCGTGCCCGGGCAGAAGCGGCAACGAACGTGTTCGAGTACTTCGGTGCATTCGTGGATCGGGTGCGTTCCGGGCAGGAGGACTCGGAGAGCGTCACCGCACAGATCATCGATACCCCGATCCGGATGGACGGAGTCGAGCGGCACCTCACTGACGAGGAACTGCGCCGCATGTTCTTCCTGCTGCTCATTGCCGGACTGCACACGGTGCAGGGTTCACTCGGTTGGGCCATGGTGCACCTTGCGAACAACCCGGTGCAACGGCAGGCGCTCATCGACGACAGCAGCCTGGTGCCGGACGCAGTCGAGGAGATCCTCCGCATCGAAGCCGCCGTCAGCATGGGCCGCCGTGCGACCCGCGATGTCGAGATCGCCGGCGTCAACATCAAGGCCGACGATCAATTGTTGCTCCTGCTGTGTGCGGCCAACCGCGACGAAGCCGAGTTCGACAATCCGGACGCGTTCGTGATCGATCGTGGCCCGAACAGGCATCTGTCGTTCGGCGCAGGGCCGCATCGGTGCCTCGGGTCTCACCTCGCCCGCCTCGAGCTCACCTTGGCGATGGAGGAGATACATCGGAGAATCCCCGACTACGCGCTGGTCGACAGTGATCCGCCGTTGATGCACGGCACGTCGGTGCGTGGTTGCGTGCGGCTACCGCTCACATTCACACCGGAATCGCGAAGCTGACACGAGGAAGGGGACCCGATTCGATCGGGTCCCCTTCCTCGTGTGCCGGGGTTCAGGCCTTCAGCAGATCACGGTGGATGATTTCCTTCATGATCTCGTTGGTGCCACCATAGATCCGCTGGATGCGGGCGTCGATGAAGGCCTTCGCGACCGGGTATTCCATCATGTAGCCGTAGCCGCCGTGGAACTGCACACCGGCGTCGATCACACGGCCCTGCAACTCGGTGGCCCACAGCTTCGCCTTGGACGCGTCGACCGCGGTGAGCGTGCCCTTGTTGTGTTCCCGGACGCAGCGATCGAGGTAACTGCGTGAGACCTCCACCGCCGTCTGCAGTTCCGCGAGAGTGAAGCCCATTCCCTGGAACTCGCCGATGCGCTTGCCGAACGCGGTGCGTTCCTTGACGTAGTCGAGTGTCCAGCTCATGACGGCCTCGGCGGACACCTGCGCGGCGATGCCGATACCGAGCCGCTCCAGCGGAAGGCTCTGCATGAGGTAGCCGAAGCCCTGCCCCAGCTCGCCGAGCACGTTCTCCTTGGGAACGCGGACATCCTCGAAGAACAACTCGGCCGTGTCCTGGGCGTGCAGACCGACCTTGTCGAGCTTGCGGCCGCGGGAGAACCCGGGCGTTCCGTCTTCGACCACGAAGAGGCTGAACCCTCGCGAACCGGCTGCGGGGTCGGTCTTGGCGAAGACGATGACGAGGTCGGCCAGGATGCCGCTCGTGATGAACGTCTTGGACCCGTTGAGGACCCAATGGTCGCCGTCGCGCACTGCGGTGGTGGTAATGCCCCGCAGGTCGCTGCCGGCGGCCGGTTCGCTCATCGCGATCGCGCCGATCGTCTCGCCCGTGACGAATCCGGGCAACCACCGCTGCTTCTGCTCATCGGTAGCATGGCGGAGCAGGTAGTTGAGGACGATGTCGTCGTTGGTCGAGAAGCCGGACTGCAGCGCGGACGCGCCCACCCGCGCAATCTCGGACTGGATCACGACGCGAAAGCGGTAATCGAGCTCGCCGGGCCCGCCGTACTGCTCAGGGACGCTCAGGCCCAGCAGTCCTTGCTTACCCGCGGCGAGCCAGGTTTCCCGGTCGATGAGCCGGTCGGCGTCCCACTTCTCGAGATTTGGGACGACGTGCTTGTCGACGAAGCTCCGCACGGAGTCGCGAAACAGTTCGTGGTCGTGTTCGAAGAGATCGCTCTCCATGTAATCCTCCTGATGCGGGGCGCCCGCAGGCGCCCCGCTGTGGTGTTCGGTGTCAGTTCTCGCCGACGAGTTTCTGGATCTCGCGGCGGAAGACCTGGTTGGCAACCTCGTTGCGGCCCAGGAGCATGTTGCCGGCGTTCGCGCTGTCCATGGCGACCTGCGAACCACGCAGGATCGGGAAGTCCTCGTTGTGGAGGACCGCGATCAGGATCTCGACGTTCTTGTCCCAGATCCGATTCCAGCGCTCCTCGGTCATGCCGCTGTCTTCGAGCGTCGGTGCGATCAGACGGATCTCCATGTGGCAGCGCTGCGGATCGCTCCGGTGGGGGCGGAAGGTGAGCAGCTGGAAATGGTCGGGCTGCTTGAGCAGGGTGCTGTTGGGACCCACCAGGTGGCTTTCCGTCACGTGCTCGGCGAGGCTGCGATCGCCGGGGTCTTCCTCGATCCACCGGTCGATGGTCTTGCGGAGATTGAGGAACCGGCAGTGATGTCCGAAGTCCTCGAAGGCCATGACGTTGGTGTGGATGTGCTTGGCGGCGGTGTTCGGGTGCGCGTACTGGATGTGGTAGCCGTCGAGGAACGCGTCCTGCATCAGCTTCCAGTTGACGGGCTCGTCGAAGCGCTGAACTCGGGTAGTCACCATTTTGTCCATGCCGTATGACCCCATGATCGAGTCCATCTCGGGGCCGAGCCAGTCTGCGACATCGATGGTGGCGTCGGCGTCGTCGACAACCCAGACGAATCCGTGACGTTCCTCGGTCGGGAGTTGCACGAGGTTCCGTTCGGAACGGTCGGCGTCGCCGAACGTGTTGTCGCGGGTGATGGTGCGCAGCGCGCCGTCGGTGTCGTAGGACCAGCGATGGTACGGGCAGGAGAACAGGCGGCAACGGCCCTTCTCCTCCTTCTCGACCATCGCGCCGCGGTGACGACATTGGTTCACGAGGGTTTTGACGCTGCCGTCGCGCTGACGGACGACGATGACATTGTTCCGCGGCAACTGGAGGGTGACGAAATCGCCCGCGCGGGGGATCTCGGAGCCGTGGATGATGATCGACGGAACCCGGCCGAAGACACGCTCGCGTTCGAGCTTGGCGATCTCCGGATCGGTGAACTCGACGGGTTCGAACCACGTGACGTGCTCGAATTCGTCGGTGGTGTCGTTGCGCAGATGGTCGAGAGCGCGGCGAATGCGTTCCTCGCGGGGAATTCCGACCTCTGTCATGGCTGCCCTCCAGGCGGTGGTTCGGATCGATGACGCTAAATCTAACTTAAGTAGTTTTAAGTGTAAACCCCGGACCGGTTGCGGGTGGCGCTTCGGCCGTTGCGGCCCTATACCGATCGGCATTAGATTTATGAGAACTGACCCGCAGATGAGGAGCGAACAGGATGATCTCGTATCAGTGGTGTTCGGAACTGGATTCCGGCGATCGGGACGAGGTGCTGGCTCTTGTCGCCGCGGCCGCCGAGTACGACGAGGAAGCCGGGTTCTCGCGGATCCACCCCGGTGATGTGACCTCGACGAGTCGCGACGGCGTCCGCGTCTCCCATCTGCCGATCAAGGCGCGCAAGGACCTGAGCGCGCGCGACGACGCGCCGCTGGTGATTGTGGCGTACCTGCACCTGCAGGTGGACGGCGAGGGGCTGGGTACCGTGCAATTCGTCGTCCATCCGGACTACCGGTCGCGCGGTGTGGCCACGATGCTGGTCGAGGAGATCGGCCTGGGCACGACAGCGGACGGCGGCTGGGAGCGCACCGGTGCGGTGGCTCTGCGCTGCTGGGCGTACAGCACGCACCCAGCGTCCGAACGTCTCGCGCGACGGTTCGGCATCCCGGCGGTGGGCAGGCTGTGGACGTTGTTCCGCCACCTGTCCGGCCCGTTCGCGATCCCGCTCGACGAGGTCGCGCCGCCCGAGGGCATCACGACGGGCGACGCGCGCCCGCTCGGTGATCCGGCGGTGTCGCGGGCGATCGACGAGGTGCTGGACGCGGCGTCGCTCGTACCCGCGCAACGCGAGCGCCTCGCCGACGAGATCCGCCTCGGTTCCGGCAATGTGCTGGTCGCAACCGACTCTTCGGGAGCGAAGGTGGGGTTCGTGTGGTCCGATCCGGCGCTGTCCACCCACCTCGAGTTGGATGCGGCGTCGGTCCGGGCGCTCGTGCTCACGGAGACCGCCCGCGGGGCGGGCCTCGGGATGACGCTCCTCACGATGGCACTCGGGGCGCTGCGCGACGCGGGGGCCCAGATCGCCCTGATTCGTATCGACCCGGACGACGCGGGGGCGGTGCGCATGTGCCGGTTGATGGCATTCGAGCAGGAGGGGGAACATTCCTGCTACCAGGTCGGCGAGTGGGCCGAGGCGCCCAGCTTCCGAGTCCGCCCGGGTGAGACGAGCGACGAATCTTGTCCGACGTTGACCTAAAGGGTTTAGGCAACTACCGTCTGTGGTGCGCCTCACACTGATGTGTGGGTCCCCAACTTCACTACGTTCCCACGCACGGGCGCTTGCCCGCCCGGAGCTGGGGCGTGCAATCGGAGGAGAACACTCATGGGTCGACTCGAAGGCAAGGTCGCTTTCATCACCGGTGCGGCGCGAGGCCGGGGGCGCTCGCACGCCGTCCGGCTCGCCGAAGAGGGGGCATCCGTCATCGCGATGGACATCTGCGACCAGATCCCCACGGTCTTCTATCCGATGGCGACCAGCGACGACCTTGCCGAGACCGAGCGGCTGGTCAAGGAGGCCGGAGGCTCGATCGTCGCGTCCATTGGAGACGTCCGCAACATCGAGGATGTCCAGCGGGCCTACGACGCGGGCATCGCACAGTTCGGCAAGGTCGACATCGTGCTGCCGAACGCCGGCATCATGCCGGTGATCGGTCCCGGTGAACAGCGCCAGGCATGGCACGACGCAATCGACACCATGCTCACCGGGGTATGGCACGTGCTCGAGGTGACGGTGCCGCACCTCGTCGAACGGGGGGAGGGCGGGTCGATCATCATCACGAGTTCTGCGGCCGGCCTGACGAGCATCGGGCTGAACACCCTCCCCGGTCAGGTCGGGTACAGCGCCGCCAAGCACGGTGTTGTCGGTCTCATGCGAATCTATGCGAAACAGCTTGCCCCGCACAGCATTCGGGTGAACACTGTGCACCCGACCGGCGTGAACACGCCTATGGTGGCAAACGCGGAGTACGGCGAGTTCGTCAACTCCCATCCCGAGGTTGCCGCCGACGAGTCGTACAAGAACCCGATGCCGGTCGAATTGATCGAGGCCGTCGACATCAGCAACGCGATCGTCTACCTCGCCTCCGACGAGGCTCGTTACGTCACCGGTGTCACGTTCCCGGTCGACGCCGGCTACACCATCCGCTGAAGCGAAGGAGCTTTCACATATGACCACCACCGAAGCCTCGACGGGTACCAGCCCGTCGATCGCCGACCGCGAACAGGTTTTCATCGGCGGCCGCTGGGTCGATTCGACCGGCGGCGAATGGGTCGACGTCGTCGACTCGTTCACCGAGGAGAAGGTCGCGCGGGTGCGCACCGCCACGGTCGAAGACGTCGCCAAAGCGGTTGCCGCAGCGCGTGAATCGTTCGACAAGGGCGAGTGGTCGTCTCGCAGCATGGCAGAGCGCGCCGATGTCGTCGACGCCATCGCCGACCGCCTCGAACGGCGGGTGGACGAGCTCACCCCGATCGGGGTCATCGAGGTCGGCGTGCCCGTGAGCGTCAGCCGGCCGACCCAGGAGATGGTCGGCGGGTTGTTCCGTGCGGTGGCCGCGGTGGCCCGCACGTTCGAGACCACCGAGGAGCGTCCGCGCGCAGCGGGCGGTGTCTCGCGCATCGTGAAGGAACCGACGGGCGTCGTTGCCGCGATCATCCCGTGGAACGGCCCGGTCGGCACGATCGCGTTCAAACTCGCCCCGGCGCTGGCCGCGGGCTGCTCGGTCGTGCTCAAGACCGCACCGGAGGCACCGCTCTCGCCGTCGGTGTTCGCGGACATCATCGCCGAGCTGGTCGCCGAAGGTCGCATTCCCGAGGGGGTCGTCAGCGTGCTGTGCGCCGACCGCGAGGTGTCGGAGACGCTCGTGACCAACCCCGACGTCGACCACGTCACCTTCACCGGCAGCACCGCGGCGGGCCGGCGCATCATGTCGCTGGCCGGCGAGCGCATCGCGCGTGTCTCGCTCGAACTCGGCGGCAAGTCCGCGGCGATCATCCTCGACGACGCCGACATCAACCATGTGGTGCAGACGCTCCCCATGGGGGGCTGCATGCAGTCCGGTCAGGCGTGCATCGCCCTCTCGCGCGTGCTCGTCTCCCGCAAGCGTCACGACGAGGTGCTCGAGGTCCTGAAGGCCGCGTACGGCGCGTTGCCGATCGGCAACCCGTGGGAGCCGACCAATTTCCTCGGCCCACTCGCGTCGAAGCGACAGCAGGATCGCGTCCTGGGATACATCGACATCGCGAAGGAGGACGGCGCGAAGGTCGTGCTCGGCGGCGGTCGACCGGAGGGATTCGACAAGGGCTTCTTCGTCGCACCGACACTGCTCGACAACGTCGACCCCGACTCCCGGATCGCGCAGGAAGAGGTCTTCGGTCCGGTCATCTCGGTGATCACCTACGAAGACGAAGAGGACGCCATCGCGATCGCCAACAACTCGATGTACGGGCTGTCGGGTGCGGTGTACACGGAGGACATCGACCACGGGTTCGAGGTTGCGCGGCGCATCCGCACCGGCACCATCAGCGTGAACACCGCGACGATGGACTTCACCCTGCCGTTCGGCGGCTATAAGCAGTCCGGCGTGGGCCGTGAGGGCGGCCTCGAAGGTCTCGAGGAGTTCTTCGAGATCAAGACCGTCCACATGCCCGCTCCGGCCCGGTAGGACCGACGACGACGCCCCGCGATTCGATCCGCGGGGCGTCGTCGTTGCGTCGTGGGTGGTCGTACGACTGCCGATCAGGTCAGTGGGCCGACACGCTCGGTGGGCCGACACGCTCAGTGGGCCGACACGCTCAGTTGGCTCTTGTCCGCGATCTCTACCTGAGCGTTGCGCACCACGCCGTGGAGGAAGCTGCGGATCATTTCCTCGAACAACTGCCGGGAGGTCATCTCGTTCTCGGCGAGAGCCCGCGCCAGCAGCGGCTGCGACTCCGGGTCGACGTTCGGGAAGATCGTGTTCTTCGTACTCGGCTTGCGCATCGCCTCGGTGAGCACTGCGCCCAGCGTCAAACGCTCCATGCCGTCGAGAATCTGGACGTGCAGGCGGGCCGGCACGCCGGACTCCTCCAGGAATCGGGCAGTGTCCTCGTAGGTGCCGATCAGCAGATCACGCGGAAGATACTGGAGCAGGATCGGCGCGGCATTGCGGTGCTTGAGGATCGACTGACGCAGATTCATGCTCAGCGTCACGAAGTACTCGGGCCAGTCCGGGCCGGGCCTGCGGCGTGGCAGGGTGCCGGCGCCGGCAATCTGTCGCGCGACAGCCTGGAGGATCTCCGACTTGTCGGCGAAGTGGTGGTAGAGGGAGGGCGCCCGTACCCCGAGGTGCTTCGCCAGCCGCGGCAGGCTGAAGGCATCGAGTCCCTCGGAGTCGATGATCTCGATGGAAGCCGCCACCGCGGACGCGCGACTGATGAGAGGCTTCGACGGTCGGGCCATCATCTACTTTCAGCTCGTGCGGTCCACCGGGCGGGTCTGCCCGGCGGGTGACCTATAGATGCTATCTGTTCCGGTCCGGCCGGTGGTTACGCCGTGAGGACGGCCTCGTCGAGGAACTCGACCAGGCCGCGGCTCAACACGTCGTTGTCGTCGCCGCCCACCATGTGCCCGGCACCGCCCACGTCGATGTACCGCGCCCCGGGGATCAGTTCCAGGAGTTCGCGCGCACCTTCGATGCTGACGACGTCGGACTGGGCACCACGAATCAGGAGGGTCGGAACCGCGACGGCGCGCGCCGCGGCCCGGGCCCGCTCCTCGCGCTCCGCGGCAGCATCCGGAAGGTTCGTCCGATGCGACAGCATCCGCGGATCCCAGTGCCAGTACCAGCGACCGTCTCGCTCGCGCATGTTCTTACGCAACCCCTCCACCCGCGGCGGACGGCTCCGGTGCGGGTTGTACGCGATCACGGCGTCGAGCGCGTCGTGCAGGCTGTCGAAGCCCGCCAGTCCCGCGCGCATGAATCCGGTGATCTTGGCCAACCCCTCGGGTTCGGCCTTCGGGGTGATATCCACCAGCACCAGCGCGCGGGAGAGCCCCGGATTGTCTCCTTCGGCGACGAGTGAGGCCATACCGCCCATCGACGCTCCCACGAGCACCGGTGGCTCACCGAGTTCGTCGACGATCGTGCAGATGTCGCGCGCGTGTGCGTCGGAGCTGTAGTCGCCGTCGTCGGCCCATCCGCTGTGGCCGTGCCCGCGCGCGTCGATCGCGTATGAGCGCCATCCTTGTTCCGAGAGGCGGATTCCGGTGCGCTGCCACGAGTGCCTCGTCTGCCCGCCGCCGTGCAACAGCAGGACGGTCCCCTTCCGCTCGGACGGGGGCTCCCAGACATCGGCGACCAGGGAAACGCCGTCGCCCCGAAGTGTGGTCACGGTGCTGGAGATCGTCATCGTTTCGCCCTTCGTCGTCGGAGTCAGTGTCCGGAAGTCCCACCGTCGACGGCGAGCGTCGACCCGGTGATGTAGCCGGAAGCACGGCTGGCGAGGAACACGACGGCGGCGTCGATCTCGCGCTGCGTGGCGGTGCGACCGAGCGAGCAGCCGCGCAGGAACTCCTCGAGGGTATCCGACGACATCTCGGCGATCAGGTCGGTCTCGACGAAACCCGGCGCGATCGCGTTCACGCGGATCCCTTTTCGCTGCGACCACTGATGGGACAGATCGCGGGTGAGGCCGACGAGACCG
This sequence comes from Rhodococcus sp. PSBB066, assembly GCF_017068255.1. Lineage (NCBI taxonomy): Bacteria > Bacillati > Actinomycetota > Actinomycetes > Mycobacteriales > Nocardiaceae > Rhodococcus > Rhodococcus sp. PSBB066. The sequence continues at coordinate 5,753,511 of NZ_CP070859.1, read as the reverse complement.
GCCTTGCTCGCGGCGTAGGCGGCCTGGGGGAGCACCGACTTGACCAGCCCGAGCATGCTCGCGATGTTGACGATGCTCGAGCCCGGCTTCATCACGCGTCCGCATGCTTGCGCTGCCCAATACGCGCCGAGCAGATTCACGTCCAGCACGGAACGGAAATCCTCGGGTCGCTCGCGCGTCGCGGGTGCGGAATGGGTGACGCCGGCGTTGTTGATCAGGATGTCGAGCCGACCGAACTCGGCGACCGTGGCCCGGGCGAGGGCGTCGCACTGCTCGGGGTCGGTGACGTCGGTGGGGACGATGAGGCAGCGTCGGCCGGTGGCCTCGATCGTGGGGCCGACGGCGTCGAGCTTCTCGCGACGGCGTGCGGCGATCACCACGTCCGCCCCGGCCTCCGCGAGGGCGCGGGCGAACCCTGCTCCGAGGCCGCTGCCGGCGGCCGTGACGACGGCGACGGACCCGTCGAGCCTGAAGAGGTCGAGGATCGAGCCGGTGTCGTGTGCGGTATCTGTCGAGGTCATGTGGCTGCTCCCGGTGCTGCGTGTCATGAGGTTCGTCTGCGGGCCTTGCGTCCCTTAAAACTAATTACTTAAGATTAGAGCGTAGGTGATGTCCAGGGGAACGGAAACGCTGATGGCCGGAAGCACCGATGTGGAGCAGGGCAAGATGCAGGTGATCGGCAAGGACGCACTTGCAGACGGCGTCGTGGCGGTGCGGTTCGCCGATCCCGACGGGGGGACCGTCCCCGCATGGGAACCCGGATCGCACATCGACGTCATCATCGACGAGTCGACGGTCCGGCAGTACTCGCTGTGCGGCGACCCGGCCGACGACACCTGCCTGACTGTGGCGGTCCTCCGTGAGGAGAACGGACGCGGCGGATCGCGGTGGATCCACGACTCGCTGCAGGTCGGCGACCTCGTCAGCATCGCCGGCCCCCGCAACAACTTCAGCCTCGAGCCCGCGCAGTCGTATCTCTTCGTCGCGGGCGGAATCGGCATCACGCCGATACTTCCGATGGTGCGGGCGGCCGACGCGGCCGGCGCCGACTGGAGGCTCCTGTACGGCGGACGTACCCGCGCGAGCATGGCTTTCGCGGACGACCTCGTCGCCCGGTATCCCGGCCGAGTCGAGCTCCGGCCTCAGGACGAATGCGGGCTCCTCGACCTGGCGGCAGCGCTCGACGCCCTCGGGGACGGCACCGGTGTCTACTGCTGCGGGCCGGAACCACTGCTGCACGCCATCGAGAACGAGTGCCGCAACCGCTCGGGTGTCACCTTGCACGTCGAACGGTTCGCCGCGAAGGAGCGGCCGGCCGACGCCGTCGACGGGGCATTCGAGGTGGAACTCCGGCAATCGGGCAAGACGATCACTGTCGACTCGGGCGAAACACTGCTCGACGCAGTGCTCCGCTCGGGCGTCGATTCGCCGTTCTCGTGCCGCGAGGGAACCTGCGGTACATGCGAAGCCACTGTGCTGGAAGGAATTCCGGATCATCGCGACTCCGTCCTCACCGAGGACGAGCAGGCGGAGAACGACTGCATGATGATCTGCGTATCCCGCAGCTGCACCCCCAAGCTCACTCTGGATCTGTAGATCGGCCCATGGTGACCCTCCGTCTCGCCACTGCGCGAACGCGTGTGCGCACACCTGCCGTCTCGCCCGGTGTGCTGATCCCGGCGCTCTGCTTCGTCGTGATGATCACCTCGGTCATGCAGACCGCCGTCGTGCCGCTGATGCCCGATATCGCGGCGCAGCTCGGGGTGGGTACGAATGCGGTGGGATGGATCGTCACCGGGAATCTTCTGACGGCCACAGTCTGTACGCCGCTGCTGGGCAGGCTCGCCGACCGACGTGGACCACGAAAAGTGCTGCTGGGCATCCTGGGAGTGGTGCTCGTCGGTTCGTTGCTGTGTGTCGCGTGGGACTCGTTGCCGGTACTCATCGCCGGGCGAGCGCTGCAGGGGACGTCGTTCGCGCTGTTTCCGATCGGCGTCGCTGTGCTGCGCAGCGCTCTCGGGCCGTATCGGCTCACGGCGGCGCTCGGCATCATGTCGGGAACGATGAGCGTCGGCGGCGGTGCGGGAATGATCGCCGCCGGACTGCTGTACAGCGACGGCGACGACTATCGTCGCGTGTTCTGGCTGCTGGTGGCGCTCGCGGTGATTGCAGCTGCACTTGCGTGGGCGGTCGTTCCCGGTTCGCCCGGTTCCGGGACCGGATCCGGATCCGATCTCTGGGGTGCGGTCGGGCTCGCGGTCGGCCTGTCCGCACTGCTTCTGGCGCTCGCGCAGGGCGGGACGTGGGGCTGGGTGTCCGTGCCGACGATCGGTTGTGTCGTCGCGGGTGTGCTCGTGCTTGCCGCCTGGTACCGGCACGAGCGGCGATCCGATGCGCCGCTGGTGGCCCCAGCCCTCCTGACCGCACGTGCGGTGGCGCCCGCCCACCTTGCCGCGTTCCTCGTGGGAATCGCGATGTTCGTACAGTTCCTGGCCACAGCCGTGTTCGTGCAGGCCGCCCCGGAGGAAGCGGGGTACGGGTTCGGTGCTTCGGTGCTCGAGACGAGCCTGCTGTACCTGCTGCCCGGGCAGGTTGTCGGCATCTCCGCGGCTGCGGTGAGCGGGTTCCTGGTGCGGAGGTTCCGCGCCGAGCGGGTGCTGATGGTGGCGTGCGCTATCGGCGTGTGTGGGTTCGCATTTGTCGGGTTCGCCCACGACCGCCCGTGGCAGGTGATCGTTGCGGTGGCGGTCCTCAATGTTTTCGTCAGCGTTGCCTACGGCGCCCTGCCGGCAATGCTCGTCGAGCATGTGTCGCTGCACGACACCGGTGTTGCGAACGGCATCAACGCCATCGCACGGACATTCGGCAGTTCGCTGGCGAGCGCGCTGGTGGGGATGCTCCTCGCGACGATCACGATCGCGGGTGCCGACATTCCCTCCGAGCGTGCGTTTGTGGCCGCATTCGTGATCGGCGGTGTGGCCGCGCTTGCCGCCGGGTTCGTCGCCGGTGCGAGCCGCCCTTTGCAATTTACAAAATTTGATTGACGTCTCATGAGTGAGCCTATAGCCTGAGGTGTACGCGATATGAGGACCCGCGCTCCTCTCGCGCTGAAAATTCTTGTACACAAAACGGATTCGTATTCTCTCGGTCAAGGAAGGCAAGGGACACATGGCTGCCACCGTCGGCTCGGCCCTGTATTGGTGGGCGAAGACCAAGGGGGAACAGAACGCGATCATCGTTGCCGGTGAGGCTCTGACCTACCGTGAACTCCAGGACTGGTCCAGCCGCGTCGCTCGTGAGATCGTCGACCGGGGCATCAAGCCGGGTGAGCGTGTCGGAGTGCTCGGCCCGAATTCGGTGACGTGGCCCGTGGTGGCACTCGGCGTACTCAAGGCCGGTGCGGTGCTCGTCCCGCTGAATCCCCGGTTCAAGCCGGCGGAACTCCGCAAGGTCGTCGATGACGCGGGTGCCGTCCTGGTCATCGCGCCGGAACAGTTCTCCGCAACGGTCGCCCAGGCGCGTGACCTCGGCGATCCCTTCGACACGTTCGGGTTCACCGACATCGCGGCGCTGCGGGAAGGGGAGCGCGACGACTTCCGCGTCGACCTCGCGCCCGACGACCCCACAGCACTTCTGTTCACCAGTGGCTCCACGGGGTTGTCGAAGGGCGTCATCTGCACCAATCGGACTCTGCTCAACATCGTGTTCGAGGCCACCCTCACCGAGGAAGGCTTCCGTCCGGGTTCCACGTCGCTGCTGGTGTTGCCGCTCGTGTTCACCCCGGGCCTCGTGTGGGGGCTGGTCATGTCCACGGTGCTCGGTGGCACGCTCATCATCGAGAAGGAACTCGATCCCGGTCGTGCCGCGGCACTGCTCGGTGAGCACAAGGTGCAGGCTCTGTTCGGGGTTCCGCTGATCTTCGAAGCGATCTCGCGGTCGCCCGAATTCGAGAAGGCCGACCTGTCGTCGCTGCGCACCGCGATCGTCGGCGGCGCGGCAGTCGCACCGGCCCTGTTGAAGCGGTGGGCCGACAAGGGCGTCGCGCTGCGTCAGATCTACGGCATGACCGAAGCCGGCGGGGTCGCGACTGCGACTCTCGTCTCCGAAGCCTTCGACCACCCCGACACCTGCGGGTCCGGCTCGATCTTCACCGAGACGAAGGTGGTCCGCACCGACGGCACCGACGCAGAGCCCGGCGAAGAGGGGGAGATCCTGCTGCGGGGACCCGGCGTGACCCCCGGCTACTGGAACGATCCGGAGTCGACGGCGTCCGCGTTGCGCGACGGCTGGCTGCACAGCGGGGACCTGGGCACCCTCGACGAGGGCGGGCGCGTCAAGTTCGTCGACCGCCTCAAGGACCTCATCATCACCGGCGGCATCAACGTCTCGCCCGTCGAGATCGAGCGTGTCATCAGTGGGATCCCGGGTGTCGAGGAGGTCGCGGTCATTGCCGCGTCCGACGAGCGTTTCGGCGAGACGCCCGCGGCGATCGTCACTGTGAAGGACGGGGTCGACGCGGCAACGATCGTGGAATACTGCGACCGTTTGGTCGCCGACTACAAGGTTCCGCGCTACGTCGTGATCCGGGACGAGCCGCTGCCCCGGCTCCCCAGTGGCAAGCTGTCGAAGACGGCGATCCGGTCCGAGTACCGGGACGTCTCCGAACGATTCGACAAGGTGCGCTGACGCACCCGTCGCGCAGAAAGGAGCCCTCGTGGCTCGGACCGGAACCGACGACGCGGTGATCCTCGAGCGGCACGGAGAGATCGCCGTCGTGCGCTTGAACCGTCCCGATCGGCTCAACGCGTTCACCAATGCGATGTGCTACCGGCTCATCGAGATCTTCGACGAGACCGACACCGACGACGAAGTACGCGCGGTTGTGCTCACCGGAACCGGCCGCGCGTTCTGCGCGGGCGCCGATCTCGCCGCAGGCGGCGACACGTTCGTCCTCGGCGACGATCCGGAGACCGGTGGAGCCCCCGCCGACACGGGTGGTCAGGTGACGCTGCGGATCTACCGTTCCCTGAAGCCGGTGATCGCGGCGATCAACGGGCCTGCAGCAGGCGTCGGCGTCACGATGACGCTTCCGGCCGACATCCGCATCGCCTCGGATACGGCCAAGTTCGGTTTCGTGTTCACTCGCCGCGGCTTGGTGCCGGAGGCATGCTCGACGTGGTTCCTCCCGCGGGCGGTCGGAATCTCCACCGCCGTCGAATGGACGGTCGGCGGCAAGATGGTGCCGGTCACCGAAGCTCTCGACCGGGGTCTGGTACGTGAGGTCGTGCCCGCCGATCAGGTACTGGATCGCGCACTCGAGGTCGCCCGGGAACTGGTTTCGGGCACGTCGCCGGTATCGGCGGCACTGACCCGTCAGCTGATGTGGCGGATGCTCGGCGCGTCGGAACCCGAGGTTGCGCACCGCGCCGAGTCGATCGGCATCTATGTCCGGGGCTCCTCCGACGACGTGCGCGAAGGTGTCGACGCCTTCCTCGAAAAACGTGATCCGAAGTTTCCTGATCGCGTCTCGGATGGACTGCCGGATCTGTTCGAGTGACACTGGTGCCGCGTCGGACGCTCCGTGCCACAGTCGCGGGCCCGATGCTTGACAATGGTCATTACTTGTATCATTGCCCGTAGGAGTCGGTGAGGACGAGTTCGGGGGTGCGACATGGCGCGACGGCGGGCGAACGTCCTCAGTGAGAACGCAGAGGTGGCGCGAGGGCAGATACTGAAGGCTGCCGAGTCGATGTTCCAGCGGTACGGGCTCTCGAAGACCACGATGGACGACATCGCCAAGGAGGCCGGCGTTTCGCGGCCGACCGTCTACCGCTACTTCGGTGACCGTGACACGCTGATCACGGCCTTGATCGAGTTGCGGTCGCGCCGGCTGTTCGACAAGGCTCGTGCGTTCCTGAGGGAACGGACGACGTTCGCGGAGCAGATCGTCGACGGCCTGATCTTTCTCGTCGACCGTGGTCGCCACGATCCGATCGTCCGCTTGATCGTCAGTCCCGAACACATGGACATGGCGACGGCTCTGATCGGCAGCACCGGACTGGCGGTCCGGCTGACCCAGGAGATGTGGGCGCCGCTGCTCGACGAGGCCCGCGAACGAGGTGAGATCCGCGAAGGCCTCACCGACGAGGAGATCTGCCAGTGGATCGCGCTGGTGCAGCTCATCCTGGTCGGGCGGATGGATTTCGGCTCCGAGGGGGACCCGGAAAACAGACGGATGCTCACCAACTTCCTGCTTCCGGGAATCGTGACGGAGGAGGCGGCGGAACAGCTGCGGTCCGGTGGGGCAGCTGCTACTCCGACCCACTGAAGATCGCGGGTACGGAGTGGTAGACCCCGGACGCCGAACCGGGTAATGGCTCAGCGCGGCAGCGGAGTCACCCCCGCCGCCGCGAAGGCTCCCGCGACCACGTTCTCGTAGATGCGGTCGAGGTCGAGTTCGTCGCCGAGGAAGCCGCTGCGCACGATCGTGGCGAACCCGTGCATCGCGGTGAACAGGCTCACCGCGGCCTCGAGCGTGTCCTCCTCCGGCACCCCGCAGGAGGCGAGCATCGAGCGGAGCGCCCTGTTCGCGTCGAGGGCCGCCGCGATCAGGGCGCTGCGCTCGATCGGTTCCGTCGTCAGCGTCTGGTAGCGGTGCGGATGCTCGGCGGCCCACGCACGATGCGCATCGATCAGGGTGCGCAGGCCCTCCGGCCCGCTGCGCCCCATCGCCACCTCGCGCAGCCGCTCACCGAGGTCGGCCATCGTCCGCACCTGGATCTCGCCGCGGACGTCGTCGAGACCACGGACGTGGTTGTAGAGCGAGGCGGTGACGATGCCGAGGCGGCCGGCGAGGGTGCTCATTGTCAGCTGCTCCCAGCCCGACTCGTCCACCGCCTCCAGTGCCGCCTCGATCACCTTCTCGCGGCTGAGGTTTCGACGGCGCATCGGCCTCTTCTTCTCGGTTTCCATCCGCCCATCCTACGGGTCTTCCATTTCAAACGAATATGTGTAGCTTATAAACGACGATCATTCGTAAACAAGTGCGAGGTGGTCCCGTGACGGCATCACGTATCGACCTGAAGAACCCCGATCTCTACACCGAGGGGGTACCCCACGACTTCTTCGCCGAGCTGCGGCACGGCTGCCCGGTCTACCGGCAGGACGAGGAGGACGGACCCGGCTACTGGGCGGTGACGCGCCATGCGGACGTCACCGCGGTCTCCCGCGACAGCGCGACGTTCTCGTCGGCGCTCGGCACGACCCAGATCGACGAGTTCGACGACGAGACCCGCCTCAAGCAGGCGGCGATGCTCGTCAACCTCGATCCGCCCGCGCACACCCGGCTGCGCCAGCTCGTCAGCCGCGGCTTCACGCCCCGGATGGTCCGGACGCTCGAAGGGCACATCCGGGACATCTGCAACCGCATCGTCGACGATCTGATCGAGCGGGGCCGCAACGGCGCGGTCGTCGACTTCGTGCCGGTGGCCGCCGCCCCGCTTCCGCTCGAGGTGATCGCCGCCCTGCTCGGCGCACCCACGGAGGACGTCGGCAGGCTCTACGACTGGTCCAACCGGATGATCGGGTTCGACGACCCGGAGTACGGCAACACCCAGGCCGACGGGGAACTCGCCGCCGCGGAGATCTTCTTGTACGCCAACGAGATCGCCGCGGCGCGCAGGGTGGAGCCACGCGACGACATCGTCTCCCGGCTCGTCCAACCGGACGAGAACGGTGACACGCTGACCGAGATGGAGTTCGACATGTTCTTCGTGCTGCTGGTGGTGGCCGGGAACGAGACGACGCGCAACGCCACCGCCGGCGGCATGCAGGCCTTCATCGACCATCCGGATCAGTGGCGCCGCCTGCAGGCCGAGCCGGAACTCGCCGCCGGCGCGGTCGAGGAGATCCTCCGCTGGGTCACCCCGGTGATCGGGTTCCGCCGCACGCCGACGTGTCCGGCGACGATCGGTGACCAGCCCGTCGAGGCGGGGGACAAGGTGGTGGTCTACTACCCGAGCGCGAACCGGGACGAGGACGTCTTCGAGGACCCGCACGTCTTCGACATCGGCCGGACCCACAACCCGCACGTGGCGTTCGGGGGCACCGGGGTGCACTTCTGCCTGGGCGCCCACCTGGCGCGCCTGGAACTGCGCATCCTGTTCGAGACCCTGGCGCGCCGGATCGAGCGCATCGAGCCCGCAGGGCCGGTCCGGCGGCTGCGCTCGAACTTCATCAACGGCATCAAATCCATGCCCGTACGGGTGTATCCGAAGGTCTGAAGCGAATTCGGGTGGGTGGGACCATTGCCTCGGACAGGCGACCGTAGTAATGTCCAGACACGTGTCCAGAAATGTGAATCTCGAATCCACCCGCCGCCGTCTCACCGAGAAGCAGGCCGACACCGTGGACCGTCTGACGCGCGCTGCCGTCGAGGTCCTGCGGGAAGAGGGGTTCGCAGGACTGACCGTACGCAACGTCGCCGCTCGGGCCGGTGTCGCACCGGCCACCGCCTACACCTACTTCTCGTCCAAGGAGCACCTCGTCGCCGAGGTGTTCTGGCGCCGGCTCGCCGCCTCGCCCGAACCCGAGGCGGCCACGACCGACCGGGTCGACCGCGTGGTCGCGGTGCTGCGCAACGTCGCGCTGATGATGGCCGACGAGCCCGAACTCGCCGGCGCGGTCACCAGCGCGCTGCTCGGCCGTGACCCCGACGTCGAACACCTGCGCGCCCGCATCGGCCTCGACATCCGGGACCGGCTCGCCACGGCCCTCGGCCCCGACGCCGATCCCGACGAGATCGAAGCGTTGGAAATGCTCTACGCCGGCGCCCTAGTCCGGGCGGGCATGGGGTACGAGACCTACGAGAAGATCGCCGATCGGCTGGAGACCTCCGCCAAACTTCTATTGGAGTAGCGCATGACCCAGGCTTCGCTCGAACCGCTCCTGTTCGATCCCTACGACTACGGCTTCCACGAGGACCCGTATCCGATCTACCGGCGCCTGCGCGAGGAGGCGCCGCTCTACCGCAACGACGACCTCGGCTTCTGGGCCCTGTCCCGGCACGCCGACGTCGTCGCGGGCTTCCGCGACCACACCCGGCTCTCCAGCGCGAACGGGGTGTCCCTCGACCCGGCGGCCTACGGCCCCCACGCCCACAAGGTCATGTCGTTCCTCGCGATGGACGACCCCCGCCACATGCGCATGCGCCGGCTCGTCTCCAAGGGCTTCACCCCGCGCCGGGTCGCCGACCTGCGCGGCCGCATCCTCGAGCTGACTCTCCACTACCTCGACACCGCCTTGGACAAGGACGAATTCGACTGGATCGCGGACTTTGCGGGCAAGCTCCCGATGGACGTCATCTCCGAACTGATGGGCGTGCCCGAGGCCGACCGCGCCGAACTGCGCCGGCTGGCGGATCTGGTGGTCCACCGGGAGCGGGGCGTACTCGACGTGCCCGTCGCGGCGATGGAGGCGTCGCTGAACCTCGTCGGCTACTACGCGGACATGCTGGCGCAGCGCCGCGCCCACCGGAGCGAGGACCTCACCTCGGCCCTGCTCGACGCCGAGGTCGACGGAGACCGCCTCGAGGACGACGAGATCATCGGCTTCATGTTCCTGATGGTCGTCGCGGGCAACGAGACCACCACCAAACTGCTCGGCAACGCACTGTACTGGGGCGCGAAGAACAAGACCGAGGTGGCCCGCGTCCTCGGCAACCCGGACGCAGCCCCGGGCTGGGTGGAGGAGACGCTGCGCTACGACACCTCCAGCCAGATCGTCGCGCGCACTGCCGCCACCGACATCGACGTGCACGACAGCACCATCCGCGCGGGCGACAAGGTGCTGCTGCTCATCGGTTCGGCCAACCGCGACGCCGAGGTGTTCGAGGATCCCGACACCTTCCGCATCGGCCGCGACAGCGCGTCCAAGATCGCCAGTTTCGGTGGCGGCGTGCACTTCTGCCTCGGTGCCCACCTTGCGCGCCTCGAGGCGAACATCGCGCTCGAACAGTTCGCCGCGCGCGTCGCCGACTACGACGTCGACTTCGACCGCTGTGAACGCGTCCACTCCACCAACGTCCGAGGCCTCGCGGCCCTGCCCGTAGAGGTGACCCGGCGACATGCCTAGATTCGAACCCAATCCGCCGCGCCGGCCCGCGATCGTCAGCGGCGCCTCCTCCGGCATCGGTACGGCCACCGCCTTCGCGCTCGCCGCCCTCGGTCACCCGGTCGCCCTCGGTGCGCGGCGCGTCGAACAGTGCGAGGCCCTCGCGGAGAAGATCCGCGGCGAGGGCGGCGAGGCCTTCGCGCACTTCCTCGACGTGGCGTCCACCGAATCGGTCGACGAGTTCGTCGACGCCGCCGAGAAGGCCCTGGGTCCCACCGAGATCGTCCTGTCCGGCGCCGGTGACATGGATTTCCGGCTCGTGCACGAGATGGATCCGGACCGGTTCGAGTTCCAGGTGAACGTCCATCTCGTCGGCACGCAGCGTCTTGCCCATCGCGTGCTGCCGGGGATGATCGAACGGCGCCGCGGCGACTTCGTCGTCATCGGTTCGGACTGCGCCGACGTCGCGCGGCCCCGCATGGGCGCCTACGTCGCCGCCAAGACGGGCCTCGAGGCGCTCGTGCGTCAGATGCGGATGGAACTCGAGGGCACGGGGGTTCGCGCGTCGGTGGTGCGTCCCGGCCCGACACAGACCGGGATGGGACTCGATGCCCCCGCGGAGATCATCGAGCCGCTGATCGCCGACTGGACCAGATGGGGCTTCGCCCGGCACTCCTACTTCCTCCGCGCCTCCGAGATCGCGAACGCCGTCGTCGCCGTCGTCTCGGCCCCGCGCGGAACCCACCTGGTGCTGACCGAAGTGCAGCCGGAAGCGCCTCTGCAGAAGGATTCTCGGGGAAAGGACCCTGAATGACCACGATCACCACCCCCACGCGCGTCTCGGGGGGCGAGCACGAACACGGCCACCTCGAGGAACTGCGCACCGACCCGATCGGCCTGATGCAGCGAGTCCGCGAGGAGTGCGGCGACGTCGGCGCCTTCCAGCTCGCCGACCGCAACGTCGTGCTGCTCTCCGGGGCTCGGGCCAACGAGTTCTTCTTCCGCTCCGCCGATGAGGACCTCGACCAGCAGGCCGCGTACCTGTTCATGAAGCCGGTCTTCGGGGAGGGCGTGGTCTTCGATGCCAGCCCCGAGCGCCGCAAGGAGATGCTGCACAACTCCGCGTTGCGCGGCGAGCAGATGAAGGGCCATGCCGCCACGATCGAACGCGAGGTCCGTGACATCGTCGCCGGGTGGGGTGACGAGGGTGAGATCGACCTGTTGGAGTTCTTCGCGGAGCTGACCATCTACACGTCCTCGGCCTGCCTGATCGGCAAGAAGTTCCGCGACCAGCTCGACAGCCGGTTCGCGAGCCTCTACCACGACCTGGAGAAGGGCACCGACGCCCTCGCCTTCGTCGACCCCTACGCGCCCATCGAGAGCTTCCGTCGCCGCGACGAGGCCCGCCGCGGGCTGGTCGCCCTCGTCGAGGAGATCATGGTCGACCGCATCGCGAACCCGCCCCAGGGCAAGGAGGATCGCGACATGCTCGACGTCCTCGTCTCCATCAAGGACGAGAACGGCAAGGAGCGGTTCAGCGCGGACGAGATCACCGGCATCTTCATCTCGATGATGTTCGCCGGCCACCACACCACGTCGGGGACGGCGGCATGGGCGTTGATCGAGTTGCTGCGCAATCCGGAGTACCTGCGCGGGGTCACCGACGAACTCGACGTCCTCTACGCCGACGGTGAGGGCGTGAGTTTCCATGCGCTGCGGCAGATCCCGATGCTCGAGTCGGTACTCAAGGAGACGCTGCGGTTGCACCCGCCGCTGATCCTGCTGCTGCGCGTCGCGCGCGGCGAGTTCGAGGTCGAGGGGTACCGGATCGGCGAGGGCGACCTCGTCGGCGCTACCCCGGCGATCTCCAACCGCATCCCGGAGGACTTCCCCGAGCCCGATGCCTTCGATCCGGGCCGTTACCTCGATCCGCGGCAGGAGGACATCGTCAACCGCTGGACCTGGATCCCGTTCGGGGCCGGCCGGCACCGGTGCGTGGGAGCGGCGTTCGCTCTCATGCAGCTCAAGGCGATCTTCTCGGTCCTGCTGCGCGACTACGAATTCGAGATGGCTCAGCCGGCCGACACCTACCGCAACGACCATTCCAAGATGGTGGTGCAGCTCGCGCAGCCGTGCGCCGTGCGCTATCGCCGTCGCACCCGGATGTAAGGACTCGCGCCGTGAAAGTGGAAGCAGACCTCGATCTGTGCCAGGGCCACGCGATGTGCTCGCTGGAGGCACCGGACGTCTTCGACGTTCCCAAGCACGGCAAGGTCCGGATCCTGATGGACGACATACCCGAAAAACTTTGCGGCGACGTCCGATCCGCCGTACGGTACTGCCCCACCCGAGCCCTCCGCATCGTCGAGGACTGATCCAGAGGAGACAAGTCATGGCACCCTTCGACCGAGCAGAACTCGACGAGATGATCGAGCGCTGGATCGAGGCCAACAAGAAGGCCGAGGCAGCCGGTGACTGGAAGCCCTTGGCCGACATGTACACCGAGGACGCGACCTACGGCTGGAACTACGGTCCCACGGACGACTTCATGGCCGTCGGGCGCGAGGAGATCCGCGAGCTCGCGCTCGGCCAGGAGATGGCCGGCCTGGAGGGCTGGCAGTATCCCTATCAGCGGTTCGTCGTGGACGAGCGGACCGGCGACGTCATCGGCTTCTGGAAACAGGTCGCCGACGCCACCCGCGACGACGGGTCGCACTACGAGGTGCACGGCTTCGGCGGCAGCTGGTTCCGCTACGGCGGGAACTTCCGATGGTCCTGGCAGCGTGACTTCTTCGACTTCGGGAACGTCTCCCACCTCTTCCTGGAGATGATCACGGGCAACGCCCTGTCCGACGGCATGAACAAGCGGATCGAACGGTCGACCTCGACGAAACGTCTTCCCGGCTGGTATCCGGCCGGACAGGCGCCGGTTCCGCTGTGGTGAGCCCGGTGAACGTCCGCGACTCCTTCGCGGCGCTCTCCCGGGCCGACCTCGCCGTCCTCGTCCCCGAACTGCTCCTGTGCGGTCAGCTCATCGACCGCTCCGGGATGGCGCACCTGATCTCGGCGTTCGGACGGGAGGGAATGACCGAGGTCGCCGTCGAGGAGTGGCAGGCGTCGAGCCCGTGGTACACCCGGCGCATGCAGCGGGCCCTGCGGTACGAGGGCGACGGTGTCGAGACGATCTTCAAGGGGCTGCAACTCGACATCGGCGCGCCCCCGCAGTTCATGGACTTCCGGTTCCGCGTCGACGACCACGACCACGGTGAGTTCCGGCTCGACCACTGCGGCGCGCTCATGGACGTCGAACCGATGGGCGACGCGTACGTGAAGGCCATGTGCCACGACATCGAGGACCCCACGTTCGACGCGACCGCCCTTGCCACCAACCCGCACGCCCGGGTGCGGCCGATCCACCGGCCGCCGCGCCGGCCGGCCGGCCGCCATCCGCACTGCGCGTGGACGGTGACGATCGACCCGTCGCACGTTCCGCCGCAGGCCGCGCCCCACACCGAGGCGATCGGGCGTACCGCGGCCGTCGCAGTGGAACTCAGCGCGATCGACCCGGCGGACGAGGGACTCGGCGACTATTCCGGGCCCCTGCTCTCCGACCTGCGGTTCGCGGACTTCTCGCACTCGGCCCTGGTGCGGATCGCGGAGGAGGTGTGCCTGCAGCAGCATCTGCTCACACTGGGTTTTCTCATCGGCGTGCGCAAACGCACGGACGAGGACGCCGCGCTGGCCCTCACCCGCAAGCAGTTGACCGGCATCGCCGGGCTGGCGTCCGAGCGGATACGCGACGCCCTCGGCCTGCCGCGCGACTTCGAGGGACTGGCGACGGTGCTGTCGGTCCACCCCGTGTTCGCGCCGAGGCAGTACGTCCAGCGCGACATCCGGTGGGAGCCGGACAGGCTGCGCCTGCGCCTCGGGCGAGCCGGGGGTGCCGACGCGGACGGGTCGTGGCCGACTCTGGTCGACGGGCACCACCTCGAGCCGCTGCAGGCGCTGGTGCGCGGCGTCGACCCGCACTTCACCGCGCACGTGGTGTCCGAGGACGCACACGCGCTCACCGTCGAGGTGATCCGCCACGCCGAACCCGCGAAGGAATGCGGCGAGGTGGCGATCACCCGCTTCAGCACCGGTGCGAACTTCACGTTCGCCGACCGCGGAATCCCCCTGCCGCTCACCGTCGTCTGAGCGTCCCGTCCATTCCCACCCCACCCCCACGCGCCCCCACGCGAGCGAATGTATCGTTCTGTCGGCCTGAAGAGGTGAGCGATACATTCGCTCGGGTGGCTGCGTGCAGTCAGGGTGGGCGGCAGTTCCCTTCTCTACCAAGGGATGACGCTGCAGCCCGACGGTGAGCGTTTCGCGCAGAGTGTGTCGTCGCGCATCGACTACGACCTGCTCGCCACCGAACACTTTCCCCGCGTGGCGCGGACGCTGCGCCTGCAGACCATCCCCGACGATCTGCTGAACCACGAGCGCTACCGCTCGTCGAGGCAATTCCTCGACCGGGTCGCCGAGGAGGGCTTCGGGCCACTCCGTGTGCCGATGCCCATCGACTGGGAGTTCGCCCGGCGGGAGCTGGCCGGCGAACTGGCGCCGTCGTACACCAACGGCGACCTGATCTACGGCGTGAACAACGGCGGCAAGTTCTCCGTCGACGTGACGTACCTGGCGGAGGCCGAGGCGACGGGTTACGTCCGCATCGAGACGCTGCACCGGGTCAACGACATCGAGCGCGGACGGGACGGCACGTGGATCGCGCATACGGACCGGATCTCCACGGACGGTGTGGTACTCGAACGCAAGCGCATCGTCGCCGACGCGCTGTTTCTCGGTGCCGGATCGCCGGGTACCACAAGGCTTCTCGTCAAGGCGCTCGCGAAGGATCTGATCCCGGATCTGCCCGACGCCGTGGGAACGGGATGGGGCAACAACGGAGACCGCGTGTTCTCGGTGACGACCACGCTGCTCGGTCCGGGTGCATGGCAGGGCGGTCCCGCGTGCGTCGGCTTCAAGGACCTCGGGAATCCGGCCGGTCCGCTCATGATCGTCACCGGCCCGGTGCCGTTCCCGGCCGACCTGCTTCTGAGCACCCCGAACCGGCCGAATGTCACATGGGTTCGATTCGATTGAACCCATGTGACATTCGGCCACACAACGGGATTCGGGAACGCTCAGTTCTCGGCGGCGGCGGCGACGCCGGCGCGACGGCCGAAGAAGCTGCTGTCCCCGAGCGACGTGCCGCTCGCGTAGCCCCCCGCACACACGCCGGAGGTGCACCGGCCCGCGGCGAACAGGCCCGGGATCGGTTCGCCCGAGACGTGCAGGACCTCCGAGTTCACGGTGGTGCGCAGGCCGCCGAGGGTGAAGCCCGCGGTGCAGTTGCGCAGGTCCAGGGCCGCGACGGGGGTGCCGATCGGCGTGACCCACTCCGGCTTCTTCCCGAGGACGGGATCGGTGCCGGCCGCGGCGTGCCGGTTGTACACCTCGACGGTGGCCTGCAGCGTGCCCTCCGGCAGGCCCATGTCGGATTCGAGTTCGGCGACGGTCTCCGCCGCCCACTTCGGCGGGAACCGGAAGTACGGGGTGGAACTCGTCGTCGTGCAACCTTCCTCGTATGCCGCCTCGTCGATGATCAGGTACGCCTGGTTGTCGTTCTCGAGGAGGGTGAGCTGCCCGATGCGTCCCGGGTAGGTGTCCTCGGGAACGTACCGCTGGCCGCGGCCGTTGACGAGGATGCCGCGCGCCATCAGCTGCGGGTCGGCGAAGAACGCCACCTCGGTGGCGTTCATGTGCGCGAGGTCGGCGCCGAGGGCCTGGGCCATCCGGATGGAGCAGCCGTCGTGCTCCTCGATCGCGGCGCCCGGGCGGCCGATCAGCTGCGGGGCGAACGAGGTGACCATGGCCTCGTTGTAGGCGAAGCTGCCGGTGGTGAGCACGACGCCGCGCCGCGCCCGCACGAAGACCTCGTTCCCGTACTTCTTGGCGGCGATCCCGACGACCCGGTCCGTGTCGTCGACGATCAGCCGCTGCGCCCGGATGTCGAAGACGGATGTCACGCCGAGGGATTCTGCCGTCTCGGCGAGCGGCTTCATCAGCATGTACCCGCCGCCCTGCTCACCGGTGCGCTTGTTGCTCATCTGCGGCACATGGCCGCGCGGGGCGGGTGTGGCGATCTCGTTGAACGGCGCGGAGTTCTCGCCCCCCGAGTACATCAGACCGTCGTCACCGGGGATCTCCCATCCGGGTTCGCCCCAGAACGCCGGTTTGAAGACCACTCCGTTGTCGGTGAGCCAGTGGTAGTGCTCGACGCTGCCGTCGCAGTATTCCGAGATCTTGGCCTCGTCGGCGCCGGGGCCGAGAGCGGCGAGCATGAATCTCTTCATGTTCTCCGGGGTGTCCTCGAACCCGAGCTCGCGCTGCAGCGGGGTGCCGCCGCCGAGGTAGACGATTCCCCCGGACAGGGAGGCGGCACCGCCCCAGCCGCCGGTGCGTTCGAGGATCAGCACGTCGGTGCCGGCCCGCGCGGCCTCGATGGCGGCCGAGACGCCGGCGATTCCGTAGCCGGCGACGACGACGTCGGCTTCGTGGTCCCAGGCGGTGACCTCTGCGGCACGGAGCGGGCGGAAGGGAGCTGTGGTCATGGAGGTGTTTCCTTCTCGGTCGTGACCGTCAGCGGGTCGGTTCCAGCGTGGCGGCGAGCTTGTCCAGGTAGGCGAGGATCTCGTCCTCCGAGCGGTCGGGCAGGCCGAACATCACTTCGGTCACGCCGAGGTCGCGCCACTGCTGGAGCTTGGCGGGGTCGGGCCGGCCGGCGAGGACGACGATCTCCGGGGCGCCGGCGCGGCCGGCCTCGGCCCAGGTGGCGCACAGCCGCTCGACGTTGTCGTCGATGTCGCGTTCGATCGGGGTGGTGATCCAGCCGTCGGCGGAGCGGGCGATCCACGCGAAGGTGCGCTCGGTGCCGCCCGCGCCGATCAGCACCGGTGGGCGGGGCTGCTGGATCGGCTTGGGCCAGGCCCAGCTCGGGCCGAACGAGACGAACTGCCCGTCGTAGGAGGCTTCCTCCTCGTTCCACAGCGCCTGCATCGCCTCGAGGTATTCGCGCAGGGCGGTACGCCGCTTGCCGGGAGGTACGCCGTGGTCGGCGAGTTCCTCGGCGTTCCAGCCGAAGCCCGCGCCGAGGACGACGCGCCCGCCGGAGAGGTGGTCGAGGGTCGCGACGGTCTTGGCCAGCGTGATGGGGTCGTGCTCGAGGGGCAGGGCGACCGAGGTGCCCAGCCTGATGGTCGAGGTGACGGCCGCGGCGAGTCCGAGGGCGACCCACGGGTCGAGCGTGCGGCGGTACCGGTCGTCGGGCAGCGTCGCGTTGCCGGTGGCGGGGTGTGCGGATTCGCGGCGCACGGGGATGTGGGTGTGTTCGGGGACGTAGAACGCGTCGAAGCCGCGTTCCTCGGCCGCTCGGGCGGCCGTCTCGGGCCGGATACCGCGATCGCTGGTGAACAGGGTGATGCCGTGACGCACGGAAGCTGCCTCCCTACTTGTCGGGTCCCCGCAACTGTAACGCGTTCTAGTGATTGGTGGAACCCGTTCCAGACACCTGTCCATTTTTTCGGTCAGGTCCCGGCGCCGGCCCGGGGAAGGCGCACTACGCTGGCGGGCAGGCGTACGAAAGGTGAGGACGATGGCGGAGCCGAGTGCAGCATCCCGAACGAAGGCGCGGTCCGCTTCGCTTCTCGGCGCGGACCTGAAGCCGGCCCAGCGCGCCCGCTACCTGAGGATCATCGAGGCCGCGAAGGAACTGGCCTCCGAGGGCGGATACGACGCGGTCCAGATGCGTGCCGTCGCCGAACGGTCGGGCGTGGCGCTGGGCACCGTGTACCGCTACTTTCCGTCCAAGAACCACCTGCTGGTGGTGGCGATGGTGCTGCTGTTCGAAGATCTGAGCAACAGGTTCGGCGACACCGACATCCCCGGCGACTCGGCTCACGAACGGATCATGTCGGTGCTGCACGGCTACATCGGCCGGCTCGAGAGCGACCACAACCTCTACGACGCGCTCGTGCGTGCGGCGATGTTCGCGGACGCCTCGTCGTCGGCCGAGCTCGACCGGCTCGGAGCGATCATCACCGGGATGTACGCCCGGGCGGCCGGGGTCGAGGTGGTCAGCGAGCAGCTCCTCAACGCGGTGCACGTGATCGCGGACGTGTGGATGTCGAACCTGGTGAGCTGGGCCGCCGGTCGGGCCACGGCGGATCAGGTGATGGCGCACATGGACAGCGTGGTGCGGCTCGTGTTCGACCGGCTGGAGAAGCTGCAGGCGATCGGCTGACGCGGCCGTCGCGTCCGGGGCGCGCATGCGCGCCCCGGACACGACGGATCAGGCGGGAACCTCCACGATGCCCACGGTCGGGAGGAAGAAGCACGACGTCTCGCCGTTCTGCACCGTGCCGAACACGGCGGCCAGGACGGTTCCCGAGCCGGTCGCGACCGGTGCCGCGCGGACTCCGCCGAGCGGGACCGCGCCGGCGAAGAAGTTCTGCACCGCGGCGGCGACGAGGGGCTTGGCGAACTCGGGCAGGCCGCCGGGAACGGCGAGGGCTGCGGCCTCGGCGATGGTGCCCATGGGCACGAATCCGCCCTGGAAGGTGTTGACGTTGAACCAGGCGACCTGCATGCCGGTGGTGTTCCCGCTGTCCTTCTCGACGCCCATGGGCACGAAGGCGAACAGGGTTTCGCCGGGATCGACGGCATTGACGGGACCGACCATCGGGATGTTCAGGTTGGGCCAGGGGCCGGGAGCCGCGCCGGCGACGGCGGGGGCGATACCGAGCGGCAGGCTGCCGCCCTCGGTGCAGAAGGGCGCACCGGTGGGGTAGAGGAACGGTTCGATGCCGAGGCCGCGCAGGAACTCCACGGCGTCCTCGTAGGCGGAGAGCGGGGAGTTCTCGGCGACGTCGGTGGCACCGCCGCGGGCGGAGCCGATGGCCTCGGCGGCGGCGAGCGCGAGCGCATCGGCGCCCGGCTGGGCCCGGAGCGTCTCGAGGGCGCCGAGGAGCGGGTCGGGCGCCGGCGCAGCGGCGACTGCGGGGTCCGCGGGGGGTTCGGCGGCCGCGACGGTCGGCAGCGCCAGAGCAGCGGCCACGGTGAGGGAGGCTGCGGCGGTGAGCCGGCGCAGCCTGCGCCGGGTGGTCCTGGTGGTCATGCTTCGCTCCTGTACGTGGTCGGAACCGGAACACCCCCCGCCCCGGAGTCGTGCGACGGCTCCGGGGCGGAGACCCATGGGTCTGGTGTTACTCGTGTGACTCATGGTGTTGGTGGGATCTAGCAGACCACAGGAAGAACAGACCGGCCAGTCCGGCGCGGCGTGGCGTTATTCAAACGAAACGAGTTGTGGCCGGTTCGAGACCGGACATTTCAGTCGTGGTGGGGTTCAACCGGCGTCTGCCCCGAAGTCTCGTCCGGATTCCGGCGCAGATGCAGCAGGCTGACGGTGAGACCGCCCCACACCAGCCCCAGCGCGACGAGCATCATCCCGATCGCAGATCCACTCACAGTCTCTCTCCCGCTTCCGTCGATTCGGTATGCGCCAGCTCGGCGTCGGTCAGGCCCCACGGTGCGAAGGACAATGCCACCGCGATCACGATCACCAGCGCCTGCACGCCCCACCCGAACGTCATGACGAGTGCATCCGGCAGGTCGTTGTAGCCCTCCCGGCTCCGATCCACGATCTCGCTGATCAGCATGTAGCCGAGCACGATGGGGGTGAGGACGCCGGCGAAGACCCGCCAGAGCAGGCCTACCCGGAACGACGACACCGAGTTGAGATGGTCCTGCAGTTCGGGCAGCCGGCGCAGCCCCCACGCGAGCACCACGAGCGTCGCGAAGGCGACCCCGACGATGCCGAACTGGTTGGCGAAGCGGTCGACCACGTCGAGGGTGTTCAGGCCGGTGGTGGTCGGGAACAGCAGCAGCGAGGTGACGCTTGCGACGCCACCGACGATCAGGACCGCCGGCACGCGGGTGAGGCCGGTCTTGTCCTCGACGGCCGACACGCACACCTGGATGATGCTGATCAGCGACGTGAAACCCGCGAAGACGAGCGAGCCGAAGAACAGCAGGCCGAACAGGGAACCGCCCGGCATCTCCGAGACGATCGTCGGGAACGCGATGAACGCCAGCCCGATACCGCCGCTGACCACCTCGTCGACGGCGACGCCCTGCGCCTGTGCCATGAAGCCGAGCGCCGAGAACACGCCGATTCCGGCGAGGATCTCGAAGCTCGAGTTCGAGAAGCCGACGACGAGACCGGAGCCCGTGAGGTTGGTCCGGTGCTTGAGGTACGACGAGTAGGTGACCATGATGCCGAACGCGACGGACAGCGAGAAGAAGATCTGCGCGTAGGCGGAGATCCACACCCCGGTGTCGGTCAGCGCCGACCAGTCCGGCCGGAAGAACGCGTCGAGACCGGTGGCGGCGCCGTCGAGGGTCAGCGCCCGCACCACCATGCCGGCGAACAGCACCAGCAGCAACGGCACGAAGAACCGGTTCGCCGCGCCGATGCCGCGCTGCACGCCCAGACCCAGGATGACGAGCACCACGAGCCAGATCCCGAGCAGCGGCCACGCCACGCCCGGGACGAAGTCGAGGCCGAACGTGGCGTCCGCGTTCATCTGCAGGAAGTCCTGCAGGAAGAAGGTCTCCGCGTCGTCGCCCCATGCCTGCGTGGCCGAGAAGAACGTGTAGCGCAGCGCCCACGCGATGATCACCGCGTAGTACACGCCGATGACGAAGCAGATGCCCACCTGCCACCAGCCGAGGCTCTCGGTCGCGCGCTTGAGGCGGTGGAACGCCAGCGGCGGCGACCCGCGGAACTTGTGACCGATCGCGTAGTCGACGAACAGCAACGGGATGCCCGCGGTCAGCAGGGCCACCAGATACGGCACGATGAACGCACCGCCGCCGTTCTCGTACGCGATGTACGGGAAACGCCAGATGTTGCCCAGCCCGACCGCCGAGCCGATGGCGGCGAGAATGAACACCGACCGGCCGGACCAGACCTCTCTCTTGCGCACCGCTGCGTCCTCTGTCACTGACGTACCTTTCCTCGGTTACAGACTGTCGACGCTAGCGCCCCCGCGGCTGCCTCGCGGCTGATCCGGGAGGGCGGACGCGGTGTGTCGGAGCGGAGCTCAGTCCCGCCACAGTTTGTCGAGTTCCGGACCCGGTTCCTCGTCCGGCGGGGCGCCGCGGTAGCGCAGGGCGAAGATCACCCAGCCGATCGACGCGATCATCAGGAAGCTCACGAGCCGGTATACGACGACGGCGGCCAGGGCCTGCGCGCCGGTCATCCCGCTGGCCGTCAGGGCGGGCACGAGCACGGCGTCCATCACCCCGAGCCCGGCCGGCAGGAGGGGGATTGCGCGGCTGGCGGCGGTACCGGCGGCGTACGCGACGGCGATACCGGCCAGGCTGGGCTTGCCGCCGATCGCGTACGCGGCGAAGGCGAGGCACGCACCGTCGCACAGCCAGTTGAACAACGACCAGCCGAACGCGCGCGCGGCGTGGGTGCGGTCGAGCTGGACCGCCTGGAGCTGCGCCACGATCCGCTTCCAGGCGCGGGCGCCGGCCCGCGCGGGCTTCTTGCGCAGGCGGTTCACGCCGCGCAGCGCGATGATGCCGATCGACTCGAACGCATCCGGCCGGCTTGCCGCGTACTGCACGAGCACCACGAACGCCGCGAATCCGCCGAGGGAAAAGATGAGCGAGAACGGGTTGGTGGTGGCACCGACGAGCAGCGCGCCGACCAGACCGAGCAGCGCCAGGCCCGCGGCCTGCAGCAGACCGGCCATCACCAGCTGCCAGGTGGAGACGACGGGGCTGGCCCCCCACTTGCGCATCTGCCGGTAGGTGAAGGTGGTGGCCACCACGGGTCCGCCGGGCAGGGTCACGCTCATCGAGTTCGCCGCGTACGCCACCGACAGGGACTGGCGCTGCGTCACGGTGACCCCGGCCGCGGACAGCAGGGTGCGCTGTACCCGGGCAAAGCTCGACATCTCGGTCAGCGCGGCCAGGATCGCCGCGCCCACCCACCACCAGCGCAGGTCGCCGAGGCTGCCGACGCTGGTCTTCAGTTCCGGCCAGACGAGAACGACCTCCACGGTGAGGACGACGACGAGCACGAGGCCGAGCAGCCACTTGAGGCGCCGGCGCCGGGTCGGCGACATTCCGCCGTTGCCGTTGCCGTTGCCGTTGCCGTTGCCGTTGCCGTTGTCTCTTCCGTGGCTCGGGGTGTGGTCGTGTTCGCCCACGGACGCGCCCCCGTTCTCACCCGCATCGGTCATGTGGTCGTGGGCCAGTTCGCCAGCGTCTTCCGGTACAGGTCCTCGACCTCCGCGACCCGTGTGCCGAGCTCCTCGAGGGTCCAGTCGCTCACGTCGATGGGATCGAGGACCACCACGTCGACGGTTCCCGGCCGCAGCACCGTGGAGTGCTTCCACAGCACCTCCCCGGCGTTGCGGATCACCACCGGCACGATCGGCACGCCCGCCTGCATCGCGATGTGGAACGCGCCCTTCTTGAACCGGCCGATCTCCGGGGTCAGGGAGCGGGTGCCCTCCGGCGCGATGATCACCGAGGTGCCCTCGCGCAGCGTGTCGACCACAGGACCGAGTGCGGCCTTCGCCTGCTCGGTGTTGGCCCGGTCCACGAACGCCGCACCGACGAAGCGGAGCACCAGCCCGAACAGCGGGTCGCTGGCCATCTCCTTCTTCGTGACCCCCGTGAAGCTGTGCCGCAGCACCCGCGCCATGATCACCGGATCGAGCTGGCTCTGATGGTTGAAGATGAATACCGCGGGGCGATGTGACCAGGCGTTGGCCTCGTTCCGAATGTTCACGTCGATGCCGGCGAGCGCGAGGGGCACCTCGCCGGTGAGGGTGGCGATCGAGTCGAGCGCCACCTTCTTGTTGCGGTTGAGCAGGCCGAGGCCGACGCCCGTCCACACCGAGCCGAACAGTCCGCCGTACGCCGCGAGGGTGCGGATCACCTCCTTGGTGCCCGGCGTTCCGCGCGGCCTGAATCGCAGGATCGGCCAGCCTTGCTCGGCGGCGGTGCGCTCGAGGTTCCGGTCCGGATTGGTCGGCGTCGGATTGCCCATCGTGGCGAGGAAGTCGGCGTCCTCGCCCCCGTTGGAATACGTGTAGCTCTGCTCGCGATCGATGTTGTTCGCCTCCGCGAACGCCACCACGGCCTGCGCTTTACCGCTGCGCCACAACGACTTCCCGTCCACACGGCCCGTGAGCACCCCGTCGCGCACCTCGAGGGGGCTGAACAGGACGTGCTCGACGCCGAGCGCATCCGCCGTCGCCTGGATCTGGTAGCGCGACGCCGAGGACGCGATCACCACCGTGTGCCCCGCCGCCTGATGCGCCCGGATGAGCTGCCACGCCTCGGGATAGATGTGGCCGGCGATCGTGGAGGCGAACAGCCGGCGCCCGATCTCGTACAGCTCCTCCTCGGTGTGCCCGCCCCACGCCTTGAACGCCACCGCGACGAACCGCTCGAAGTCCGCCTCGGTGTCGTGGCCGCGCAGGCCGTTGAGCATGGTTGCGGCGAGTTCGGCGGCGCCGACCTTCCCGGCGAGCAACCGGTCGCGGAAGAAGTGCAGACCGGAGAAGCCGTGGACGATGGTGCCGTCGAAGTCGAAGAATGCCGCGATCTCCGGACCCTTCGGCCCGGTACGCACGCGCTCGAGCGCTTCCTCGAGGATCACCGCTCCGCCTTTCTGTTGGATACGTCGAGAGACTCGGCGAGCCGGACCCGCTCACCCACCGCCAGCAGCTGTGCCGCGAACTCCTCCCGCTTCTGCCGAATCTCCTCGCCCCCACGTTCCAGCAGCCCGCGGTTGGCGGCAAGCTGTAACGCCGTCGTGAACAGTTCCGACGAGACCGATTCGGGTCCGAACAGCCGGCCCTGCAGCAGCATCTGCCGGCCGACCGCGACGCACTCGTCCAGGAACGCCTTGCGGTCGACCTGCAGGGACGGGTCGCGCCGCGCGAGCCGCTCGGCGACGACGAGCTGCGCGTCGAAGAAGGACCGCAGAGCTCGGTGCACCATGAAGAACCCGGTTTCGAGGAGCGCGGCCAGCGCGAGTTCCACGTCCGGCAAGGCGTTGCGCCAGGACGGCATCAGCAGGGCGATCTCGTCGCGCATGTCGGCCTCGAACCGGTCCCGGTCGGGGAAGAAGAACTCGAACTTGAGCAGGTCGCGCGCCGCCTTGGCCTCCTCCCACGCCGCCCGCACCGGGTCGAGGCCCGGATTGGCGTGCGCGTGGAGGATGGCCAGCTCCATCAGGGCACGGTTGACGAACCAGTGCACGCCGCTGTTGCGATAGAACGCCGCGACCAGGTGCTGCCCGGGCTGGATCGCGTAGACCGGCTCGTCCCCGCCGGCGTAGGTGGTGACCACACCGGCATCGCTCAGCGAGGCGAGGACGTTCGCGAGGCCGCCCTCGATGTCGAGGACGCCGAGTTCGCCCTGGGGTATCCCGCGGGCGTCGATGTACCGGCGCACCGGCGCGATCACCGCCCGCACCTCGTCCAGGGTCAGCGCCCGGTCCCGGACGCCGAGCAGAGCGAGGGTGACCAGGCAGTTCACCGTGACCGGGGTGTGGCAGTTGATGCCCACGGCCACCTCGAACGCGACCTTCTGCAGCGCCTTGCGGCTGCGCTCGCTCCCGGGCTCGGCCGGCTCCCCGGACAGCTCGGGATCCCCGCTCGTGGCGAGCTGCGAACGCATCGACAGCGGTTCGCCGAACCGCACGTACACGTTGCCCGCACGGCGCCGCTGATTGCGCGCGTACCGGGCCAGCCAGGCCAGGCCCTCGGGCTTCTTCTGGGCGCCCGTCTGTTCGGCCGCGACGGCCGCGACCTCGGCGAGCCCCTCGTAGGTGATGGACACCGGCACGAGCATCGCGTCCTCGACCCGGCCGCTCCGGATGGCGTTGGCCACATAGTTGAGCAGGCCGTAGCGGGGCGCGCGGAGTTTGCCGGTGCGGGTGCGGCCACCCTCGAAATACCATTCGAGGTTGAACCGCTTGGTCAGCAGATACGCGAAGTACTCCTCGAGCGCCGCCTTGTAGACGGCGTCGTCGCCGAAGCTACGGCGGATGAAGACGGTGCCGGTGCGCCGGGCGATCGGGCCGATCGGCCAGAACGTCAGGTTGGCGCCACCCATGAGGTGATTCCGCGGAAAATCGTTCCGGGCCAGCACGTCGCCGAGCACGAACGCGTCCGCGTAGGACCGGTGCGACGGCAGGAACACCAGCGGATACCGCCGGTTGACGTCGCGCAGGCTCCGCAGCCCGGACTCGTCGGCGTGCACGGTCCACGCCGCGGAGTGCAGCGGGCGCATCATCTCGGTGAACAGGTCGGTCACCAGCCGGGACTGGACGGCGACGAGTTCCCCGAGGGCGGACGTCGCTCGTACCCGGACCTCCTCGGGCGCGATGTTGTGCTCGGTGCTGATCGCGTCGAGCCGCCGCCGGAACGACGCCGAATCCATGATCTGCTCCGCCACCAGCCTCGGTACCTTGTACCGGTCGCCGATGACGGCACGCTCGGCCCGGTCGAGGCCCACCACCGCGCGGTGCGTCACGAACCGGGCGAACGACTCGGGTGCCGGGTCGCCGTCCTCGGCCAGGTGCCGGGCCCGCAGCTCGCTCAGCCGCGCCGGCTCGGCGAGAACGATCCGATACCGGTCGGGGGACCGCCCGACCAGCCACTTCTGCAGGAGCCGGTTCGGACTGCGCGGGTTGGTCAGCGCCACGACATCGGAGAACCGGACCCGGCGCTCGCCGTCCCGGGCCTCCGGCAGCCACACCACCCCGACGGGGAGCACGAGGGGATCGTCGTCCCGGTTCACGAGATCGCGCGCGAGCCGGCGCGGGTCGAGTTCCATCTCCTCGACCGGTCCGTCGGCGCGGTACTCCTTCGGCACCCGGTCCGACCGCAGCCAGCTCGCGATCAGCTTGCGCTCGATCGGTGTCGTCGTCTCGGCGACGACCACCGTCGGTTGTCTCCCGGATTCCGAGCCTCGCCCGTTCGTGCTCATGTCACCCCATTCCCGGATAGCCCGAGTGAAACGTACCGCGTCTCCGGCACCGGCTCCGGTGCAACCACACGAGAGACCTTCGGCACTTCTGCCGGCGCGCGATCCGGTCCACCCTGAGGCAAGGTGGGCAGCGTACCGACGTTCGACAAGCCTCATCGGGGAGGAACTCCGTGACCGGCACCGACCGATCCGAACCCGCATACGCGGCGATCCGCGAGACCCACACCTCGGTGGTGTTCTTCGTCGGGGGCCGCGTGCACAAGCTCAAGAAGCCACTCGATCTCGGGTTCCTCGACAACCGGACCCGGCAGGCGCGGGAGCGGGCCTGCCACCGTGAGGTCGAACTCAACCGGCGTCTCGCCCCGGACGTCTACCTCGGCGTCGCCGACGTGCACGGGCCCGACGGGCAGGTGTGCGAGCACCTCGTCGAGATGCGCCGGCTGCCCGACGACCGGCGGCTCGCCGCGCTGGTGCAGCGGGGCGAGCCCGTCGCCGGGGTCGTCACCGCCGTCGCGCGGCAGGTCGCGGCCCTGCACGCCGCGTCGCCGCGCGATCCGGCCATCGACCGGTGTGCCACGGCGCAGTTCCTCGACGGATTGTGGCGCGAGAGCCTCGACCACCTCGACCGCCTGCCCGTCGGGGCCGAGGCCGGCGACGCGCTCACCGCGATCCGGGACATGGCCGGCCGCTATCTCGCGGGCCGCGGACGGGTGCTCGACGAGCGGATCGCCGCCGGGCGGGCCGTCGACGGCCACGGTGATCTGCTCGCCGACGACATCTTCTGCCTCGACGACGGCCCCCGGATCATCGACTGCCTCGAGTTCGACGACCGGCTGCGCTACGGCGACGCCGCACTCGACATCGCCTTCCTCGCGATGGATCTCGAACGGCTCGGCGGCGAGGCGGCGGCGCGGCAGCTGCTGCCCGCCTATGCCGAGTTCTCCGCCGACGCGTTCCCGCCGTCGCTGATGCACCATTACATCGCGTACCGGGCCGTGGTCCGGGCCAAGGTCGCCGCGCTGCGGCACGAACAGGGTGACGAGCACTCGCGCGCCGGCGCGCTCGCGTTCCTGGACCAGACGCGGCGCAACCTCGACCGGGGCCGGGTCCGCCTCGTCGTCGTCGGAGGTCTGTCCGCCACCGGCAAGACCACCGTGGCCCATCTCGCCGGGCAGCACCTGGGTGCGACCGTGCTGCGCAGCGACGTGGTCCGCAAGGAACTGGCCGGTCTCGCCCCGACCGCCGATGCGACCGCCGCCGTCGGTGCCGGGCTCTACAGTGCCGCCCACACCGACGAGACCTACGGGGAGGTGCTGCGCCGCGCCGCCGTCGCGCTCACCCACGGCGAGTCGGTCGTGCTGGACGCGACGTGGCTCACCGAGGCTCGTCGCGCGGCGGCGCGTGCGGTTGCGGCCGCCGCGACCGCCGACCTCGTCGAGATCGAGTGCCGGGCGGACCCGGCGGTGCTGGTCCGCCGCATCGTGGCCCGGCGCGAGCGGGGCGACGACGCGTCCGACGCCACGCCCGCCGTCCTGGACGAGCAGCTGCACGTGCGCGACGAGTGGCCCACGGCTCGCGTCGTGGACACGAGCGACGGCGCCCTCCCCGATGCCGCGTGGCTGGAGCGGGAACTCGGTCCGGGACCGTGGTGAGGACAGGCTCGCATTGCTACCGCGGCGCGCGGAATCGCCCTAGCCTGGCGGCATGTCGACCGATCCTTCCCTCAATCACGCCGACGTCGAGCCGCACTCCGGAGGCATCTCGGCGAAACTGAACTGGCTGCGCGCCGGCGTGATGGGCGCGAACGACGGAATCGTCTCCACGGCCGGCCTCGTCGTCGGTGTGGCCGCCGCCACCACCGACGAATCGACGATCCTCACAGCGGGTTTCGCCGGGCTCGCGGCCGGCGCGGTGTCGATGGCCCTGGGGGAGTACGTGTCGGTCAGCACGCAGCGTGACACCGAGCGGGCGCTGCTGCACAAGGAACGTCGCGAGCTCGAGGAGATGCCGGACGCCGAACTCGAGGAGCTGACCGCGCTGCTCGAGGGCAAGGGGATGTCGAGGGCGACGGCGCGCTCCGCGGCGAAGGAGATGACCAAGCGCGACGCGCTGGCCGCGCACGCCGAGGTCGAACTCGGCATCGATCCCGAGGCGCTGGCCAATCCGTGGGCCGCGGCGTTGTCGTCGGCGGTCTCGTTCACCGTCGGCGCCCTCGTGCCGCTGCTCGTGATCGTGCTGCCCCCGGCGAGCCTGCGGATCCCCGTCACGTTCGTGTCGGTGCTCGTGGCGCTGGCCCTGACGGGTTCGGTCAGCGCGTGGCTCGGCGGCGCGCGCCGCGGCCGGGCGACGTCCCGCGTGGTGATCGGCGGTGCGCTCGCGATGATCGTGACGTACGCGGTGGGTATGGCGTTCGGGACCGTGACGGCCTGAGCCGGTGCCGCCCGGCGACGGGCGGCACCGGCCGGTCGTCATTTCTTGCGGCTGATCATGATCGGGCAGGGCGCGTTGTGCAGCAGGTTCTGGCTCACCGACCCGAGCAGTGCGCCGGTGAACTGGCTGCGGCCGTGGCTGCCCACCACGACGAGCTGTGCGTCCTCGAGCTGGCGCAGGATCACCTTCGCGATGGGGCCCCGGTCCACGACGCGGCGGACTTCCACGTCGGGGAACTTCTCGTGCCAGCCGGCGAGAGTCTCGGACAGGACCGCGGATTCGGACTCACCCACCGCCTCCCAGTCCACCAGCGTCGCGACCGTGCCGACGCCGAGGGCGGCGTCCCCGATCCAGGAGTGCACCGCGACCAGCGGCACACCGAACAGCGAGGCGTACTCGAAGGCGTGCCCGACCGCGGCCGTCGACAGCTCGCTGCCGTCGACGCCGACGACGATGGGCCGGGTGTCCGGCAGCGGTCGTGCTGTGTCGCCGCGCCACACCACCACCGGGCACGGGGCGTGGTTGGCCACGCGCAGCACGGTCGAGCCGAGCAGGAAGTTCTCCACGGCGTTGGCACCGGTGGCGCCCATCACCACGAGGCGGGCGTCCTCGGCGGCCTCGAGCAGCGAGTTGGCGGCGGGGCCCGGACCGATGAAGCTCTGCACCTCGAGATCCGGATGGTCGGAGCGGACCACGTCGGTGACGTTCGACAGGATCGCTTCGCCGTCCTCCCGGAGCTGGTCGACCATCTGCGCCTGGATGAGCACCGCGGCCTCGCTGTAGAAGATGCCCTCGCTGGGCAGCGAGTGCACCAGGTGCAGGGGCGCTCCGAGACGAGCGGCGAGGGCGGCCGCCCACCGGGCCGCACTCGTGGCGACGGCGGAACCGTCCACGCCCGCTACGACGGCATTCCGGTTGGCAAGTGTGCTCATTCGATCTCCTTCTCGGTGCATTCTCCGCGCTCGGGGCGCATGTCGAGTGTTTCACGGAACCAGGACCGCCGCGCCGCCGAAACGCCCCGCGGACAGGTCCTCGAGCGCGCGGTCGGCACGGTCGAGCCCGTACGCGGTGGTGGTGACGCGCAGGCGGTGTTCGTTCGCGAAGCCGAGGAACTCGTGGGCGTCGGAGCGGGTGTTGGCCGTGACGCTGCGCACCTGGCGTTCGCGGAACAGGTGCTGCTGGTAGTTCAGCGGGGGCACGTCGCTGAGGTGGATGCCGGCGACGGCGAGCGTGCCGCCGGCGTCCAGTGCGGCGAGGGCGGTGGGCACCAGTTCCCCGGCGGGGGCGAACAGGATCGCCGAGTTCAGCGGCTCGGGCGGCTCGTCGTAGGCGCCCTGCGCGGAGGCCGCGCCGAGTTCGAGGGCGAGCCGCCGGGCGGTCTCGCCGCGGGTCATGACGTGCACGCGGGCACCCCGGGCGAGGGCGACCTGCGCGGCGAGGTGGGCGCTGCCGCCGAAGCCGTACAGGCCGAGCACGCCGCCGTCCGGAACCTCGGCGCGCAGCAGCGCCCGATAGCCGATGATGCCGGCGCACAGCAGGGGGGCGAGTTCCGCGTCGGCGTACCCGGACGGCAGTGGCAGTGCGAAAGCGGAAGGGACGGTGGCATATTCGGCGTAACCGCCGTCCGCGTCCCAGCCCGTGTAGGTGGAGTTCGGGCACAGGTTCTCGTCCCCGCGCAGGCAGTACCGGCACCGGCCGCACGTGCTGCGCAGCCACGGGATGCCCACCCGGTCGCCTACCCGGTGCTCGCCGAGGTCGCCACCGACCACCTCGCCGACGACCTCGTGGCCGGGGACGACGTGCGGCCGGTGCACCGGCAGGTCGCCCTCGCTCACGTGCAGGTCGGTACGGCACACCCCGCACGCGAGGACACGCACCAGCAGTTCCCCGGGCGCCGGTTCGGGAATCGGTTCCCGGACCGGCCGCAGCGGATGCTCCGCCGCGGGGCGTGGGATGTCGACACGCCATGCTCGCATCTCTCCAGGGGTGCTCATGCGCGCCTCCTTCCGTCGTCCGGGCTCAGCATGCCCTTTCTCGGCGGTGGTCGGCCAGGGGACAAGGACCCGGTCGGCAGTGGTTCACTTCCACAGCGGTTTCGCCGCCCGCCGCGCTCGCTTCCACGCGCGTTCGAGCTGCGCGACCTGCGCTTCACCGATCTCGAGTTCGCGCTGGTAGGCGATCCCGAGGCCGAAGCTCGACTCGGCGGTGTGGTCCTGCTCGGAGACCATGTCGAGCAGGTGCTCGCGGGCGACCACCGAGTCCTGGAATTCGCCGAGCAGATCCTGGAAGTCGTCGAAGTGATCGAGGGCGCGCTGGGCGCGCTTGCGATGCAGCGGCCGCAGCACCTCGATGGCGTAGCGCATCCGCTTGGCGCCCTTGCGGGCCCGATGGACGAGTTCGTCCCGCTCGGCGTGCGTGGCTGCCTCCCCGGCGCTGCGGACCCGGCGCGAGACCTTCTTCGCGAGGCGGGCGAGGGCGCGGTCGAGGTCCTTCGGGCGAACCTGTCGTCGCTGCTCGCCGGGACCGGATCCGACTGCCCCCCTCGCCAGCCCGTCGATCAGTGCGTCGAGCGAACCCAGCAGGGCCGCGTAGCGGTCCGAGTCGAGGGTGCCGACGGCCTCGAGCCGGGCCGCGTCCGACCGGGCGGAGAAGTACTCGTCGATGCGGGCGCGGATGGCCTCGCGCTGCGCTTCCACGGGCACCTCCGCGACGCGGTCCACGATGCGCTCCCACTGCACCTCGAGGTCGCGCGAGGGGCTGAGTTTCCTTCCCGTCCAACGTAGTTCGTCGACCAGGCTGTCGTCGATCGCGAAGGTTCCCGCATACGTCTGCAGGGCACTGCGGATCCGGCGCAGGGCCTTGCGCATGCTGTGGACGGCGTCCGGGGCGTCCCGGCGCACGCCGATCTCGGCGAGCTCGAGGGTGCGCAACTCGCCGCGCAGGTAGTCGCGCAGGTGCCCGGCCGGGCCGGGCACCGGCTCCTCGGTGGGCAGCAGATCGGCGAGCGCCCGATGCAGCTTGGAGGGATTCGGGGCCCGCTCGATTCCGGCGGCGGTCAGCCGATCCTCGACGGCATCGAGCAGATCGGTTCCGGCCGAGGCGAGCTCGACCTCGATCTCGCGCCACCGCTGCGGCTCGCTGCCCTCCCCTCGGGTCGCGACGACGTCGTCGACGACGATCTCGGCGAGGGCCCGCCCCTCGTCGTCGATCAGGCGGTGGCGCCACCGCTGCGTGTTCAGCACCGCCGCGAGCGCGACGGGACGCGCACGGCGCACCCCGTGCAG
Source organism: Rhodococcus sp. PSBB066 (assembly GCF_017068255.1). Lineage (NCBI taxonomy): Bacteria > Bacillati > Actinomycetota > Actinomycetes > Mycobacteriales > Nocardiaceae > Rhodococcus > Rhodococcus sp. PSBB066. The sequence goes on along the minus strand of NZ_CP070859.1, from coordinate 5,721,565 downwards.
GAGGGCGAGCAGTTCGGCCGGTGGCCGGGCGGTGTCGTCGCCGAGGGGGAAGCGCACCTCGGTCCGGGTGTCCGTGCCGGCCGGGAGCTTCACGTGCCAGCCGGCGTCGTGACCCCCCTCGCGGCGGCGCAGGGTGATCCCGGCGCGCAGCAGTCGCAGATCGTCGGTGTCGTAGTACCGCGCCGACAGCTGCTGAAGGTCGGGTTCGGGGTGTGCGGCGACGCCGGGCAGGCCCGACAGGTCCGGCAGCTGCTGCGCGTGCCCGACCGCGTACTTGCGTTCCGATTCCTGAACCGCGTCGATCCTGGGCGGCGTGGTCATGCGATCCGACTCCTGTTCCGGCGGTTGCCCTGCGTGTCCTCGTCGCGCTCGTCGGCGGCGTTCGTCAGACCACTCTGCCACCCCGGCACCGACCTGTGCCCGTCGCACGTGATCGCCGCATCGGCCCGGCTGCGGCCGGCCCGGGAGCGGGGCCCTTCGACTCTGTCCGACCGCGTGCCCGTCGGGCGATCATCGAATAACCTGGGCCGGGGAGGACGCAGATGAGGATTCTGGTGACGGCGGCGAGCAGGCACGGCTCCACCACGGAGATCGCCACGGCGCTCGCGGCCGCCCTGCGCGACAAGGGAGCGCACGTCGACGTCGTCGCGCCCGAGCAGGTCGACGCCGTGGACGGCTACGACGCGGTGGTCCTCGGCAGCGCCGTCTACCTCGGGCACTGGTTGCATCCCGCCAAGACCTTCGTCGATCGGCACGCCGGCGCGCTGCGGGAGCGCGCCGTGTTCCTGTTCTCCTCGGGCCCGATCGGCGACCAGGACCGCCCCGTGAACAGGCCGTACGACGCCTCCCTGGCGACGGAGCGCACGGGCGCGCGCGAGCACCGGATGTTCGCGGGGAAACTGGATCCGGAGGTGCTCGGCGCCGGCGAACGCGTGGTTGCCCGCATGACCGGAGGACGCACCGGAGACTTCCGGGACTGGGACGCGATCGGGACCTGGGCCGCGCAGATCGTCGAGTCCGTGGAGCGGCATGCGGTCGAGTCGAGCGGCTGGGGGAGAGACAACGATGGTTACTGAGATCCGGCCGGACACCGCGGCGATCCGGGATGCGGTCGAGTCGGCGTGCCGGGCGCCGTCCCTGCACAACAGCCAGCCGTGGCGTTGGGAGTGGACGGGCGAACGGCTCGAACTGTATGCCGTCGCCGAGCGCATGCTCGGCCACACCGATCCGAGCGGCCGGCAGCTGGTTCTCGGCTGCGGGGCGGCGCTGCACCACGCCCGCGTCGCGCTGTCCGCCGCGTCGTGGATCCCCACCGTGACCCGGCTTCCGGATCCGTCGCGACCGGACCTGCTGGCCGTTCTCGACTTCGACCGGCCCCACACGGTCGACGCCCGTGACGCCGCCCTCGCCCTCGCGATCGGCGCCCGGCACACCGACCGGCGGCCGTTCGCGGCGCCCACGACCCTGCGCGAGAGCCTGGTGGATCTGGAGAACGCCGCCCGCCGGGAGGGGGCGTCGCTGTCGATCCTCGACGCCGAGGCCCGCTCGGACCTCGCGCGGGCGTCGGAACTGAGCGCGGCGATCCGCGAGGGCGACGAGGCCTACCGGCAGGAGCTGGCCTGGTGGACCGGTCGCGCGGAGCCCGGCGACACGGGCGTGCCGGCGTCCGCGCTGCTCGACGACGAGGCCGCCGGGGACATCGATGTGGGACGGCGGTTCCCCACGGGCGCAGGAACTCTGGACACTGCGCAGCCGAAGGCGGACGCGTCGGCGCTGGCGGTGCTCAGCACCCGGGCCGACGAGCGGATCGACTGGCTGCGGGCGGGGGAGGCGATGTCCGCGGTACTGCTCGAGGCCACCGCGGCGCATCTGGCGACGTGCCCGCTCACCCACGTGACGGAGATCGAGGCCAGCCGCGGCATCGTGCGCACGGCGACGGCGCGGACCGGGGAGGTCGCGGGATTTCCCCAGGTGGTGATCCGGTTGGGGGCCCGCAGCGCGCGGGGACTGCCCACCACGTCGCGACGTCCGGTCGACGAGGTCTTCGTCGACCGGAGCGGACGGGACGGATAGCCGCCGGCAACCGGCCGAGTGGGATCAGTCGGACGGGTTGCGGTACTTGTCGGCGAGTTCCCGGGCGCGTTCCCACGGCGACCAGTTCACGTCCCGGCCCTCCAGCTGGGCCTCGAGCACCTCGAACCCGGCGTGCCAGTCGGCGCCGTGCGCGTAGGCCGAGTCCTCGTCCTCGACGGTGTGCGTGAGCGTCAGCCAGCAGCCCCCGGACCCGTCCGGCACCAGTTCCCAGTGCAGGACCTCGGCGTCCCACATGTACTCGAGGATGCGCCCGGGATGCACGGAGATGACGGTCCCCGTGGCGGTGTGGTCGGCGGGCAGCCCGAGGCGCTCGGCCTGCTGCTCGGTGGCATGGAAGACGAGCTGGGCACCGGGGGTGAGGTCCAGTTCTACGCGGGCCGGGAACCAGGCGCGTAGGTACTCGGGGTCGGTGATGACCCGCCATACGCGGTCCGGGGGATGGGCGAAGGCGTGCTGGAAGCGCAGGGCGACGCGGCCGTCGTAGGTGCGCGAGACGGTGCCGTTATCCATGGGGTCCTCCAAGACGTGAGCCCGTGCGATCAACGGGGTCCTGGTGTGCTGTGCCTCCATGCTGCCAGGTTTCGGGCGCTGGCGAAGCGGGTCCGTCGACCTGTATACGGATCGTCGAACTCCACCGCGCGGGCCAGCAACTGCAGTGGTCGTGAATAGTCTTGGGGCGCAACGTCATATACATCGGGATACAGGTTGTCCCCGAGGATCGGCAGGCCGAGCGAATTCATGTGCACGCGCAACTGGTGCGTCTTGCCGGTGCGGGGCAGCAACCGGTAACGGCCCAGCCCGGCGTCCGTTTCGAGCAGTTCGACGCGGCTGAGGGCGTTGATCTCACCCCGCACCTCCCGCGCCTGCAACGCGCCGCGCTCCTTGACGATGCGGCTGCGCACCTCGCGCGGAAACCGCATCCCGGGCACGTGCCGGGCCACGGCCTCGTACTCCTTGTCGACCCGGCGGGCATCGAAGAGCGACTGGTAGGCCCGGCGCGCACCGGCGTGGACGGTGAAGACCAGCACGCCCGCCGTGAGCCGATCGAGCCGATGGGCCGGGCTCAGCTCCGGCAGGTCGAGTTCCCGGCGCAGCCGCACCAGCGCCGTCTCGGCCACCCACGACCCACGCGGTGTCGTCGCCAGGAAGTGCGGCTTGTCCACCACCAGCAGATGCTCGTCGCGATGCAGGACAGCGATCTCGAACGGCACCCGCTCCTCGACCGGCGGATCGCGGTACAAGTACACGAATCGGCCTGCCGCGTACGGGGTGTTCCCGGTGATCGCCGCGCCGGCACCGTCGACGACCTCACCGGCCGCGACCTTCTCCTGCACGCGCGCCGCGTCGGCGGGGAAGCGCGCCAGCAGAAACTCCGCCACCGTCGCCCAGGAGCCGCCGTCGGGCAGGCGCAGGCGGGTCGGATTCAGGCCGTCGCGGACGGGCAGCGGGGCACGGCGCACACCCGCACGGTAACTGTTTCCGCCAACCGACCGCGCGGCGACCGCAGGATGGCGACACTGGTGGCGGAAGAACCGGACGGAACGGGACAAGGAGCGGGCGATGAATGATGCGCCGATCGTGGTCGGGGTCGACGGATCGGCGCCGGCGCGCGCCGCGCTGCGGTGGGCGGCCGGCGAGGCCGTCTCCACGGGGGCGCCGCTGCTGCTCGTCTCCAGCGCGAACGCCGGCGGGATCGGCGCCTCGTCGCCGTTCGTCGACGAACTGCGATTCACCGCGCGACGGAACCTGGCGTCCGCCGCGGAGACCGTGGAACGCGAGCACCCCGAGCTGTCCGTACGCACCGAACAGTCGAGCCTGGTGGCCGCACAGGCGCTGCTCGGGTATTCCGGTCGGGCACGGATGCTCGTCCTCGGCCGGCGCGGTCTCGGCGAGTTCACCGGCGGACTGGTCGGATCGGTGACCTCCGCGGTGGTCGCGCACGCGCACTGTCCCGTCGCGGTGATCCCCGGGCCCGACGAGAGCGGACGGGGCGCGGACGGCCCCGTCGTGGTCGGTGTCGACGGCTCGCCGGCGAGCCTGCACGCCCTCGACGTCGCGTTCGAGGCCGCAGACCGCTACAAGGCGCCGCTGGTGGCGGTGCACGCATGGTCCGACCGAGACCTCGTCGACGTCGTCGCCGGCACGCCCGGAGCCACCTGGGAGGACGTCGACCAGCAGGAGAGCGTCGTGCTCGCCGAGTCCCTCGCCGGCCGCACGCAGGACTATCCGAACGTCGACATGGAACGGGTCGTCGTGCGGGACCGCCCGGTGCGCCACCTGCTCGAGCGGGCGGAGAACGCCCGGCTGCTCGTCGTCGGCAGCCGCGGCCGCGGCGGTTTCGAGGGCATGCTGCTCGGCTCGACGAGCCGGGCGCTGCTGCACACGACGCCGTGTCCGCTGCTCGTGGTCCGGCGCGACTAGGGAGACCCGGGTCGGGTCTGCTCGTCCGGCGGCGGTGTGCGGCGGATGGGCAGGCCCAGCGCGCTGCGATCGCAAGCCCGCACCAGGTCCGTCGCCGTGACGATGCCGACCAGTCGTTCGCCCGACACGACGGCCACGAGGTCGAGCCCCGGCCGCAGCAGCACCCGGCTCGCGACCTCGGCGAGCGACGCGTCGGCGGGCACCCGCGCCGCCGCGGGCAGCGGCCGGGCCCGGTCCGCGACGGCGACGACCGTGCGCTCGCCCTCCGGGACGGGCGTCAGGTCGGACAGCGACACCACGCCGGTGGGCCGGTGGCCGTCGTCGACGACGGGGAAGACCCGGTGGTGCGAGCCGCGGGCCGCGACGGCGAGGAGCTGCGCCACGCTCCAGCGCGCGGGGGCGGCCACCGGCGACGGCGTCATGACGTCGCCGACCCGGGTGTCGCCGAGCTGATGCCGCAGCGACGCGTTCGCGAGCTCGGCGTTGGCCGCGGTCCGCAGGAACCAGCCGAGGAGCATCAGCCACAGCCCGCCCGCGCTGCCGAGGGCGAGCGTCTCGGCGGCGCCGAGCAGGATCAGCGCCAGCCCGACCGCGCGGCCGGAGCGCGCGGCGCCGCTCGCGGCCGCGAGGCGGTCGCCGGTGCGGCGCCACAGCACCGCCCGCACGACCCGTCCGCCGTCCAGCGGCGCACCCGGCAACAGGTTGAACACGGCCAGCACCAGGTTGGTCGCGCCGAGCCAGCCGATCGTCGCGGTCACCAGCTCCGGGACGGGCGGGCCGAGGAACGAGGCCGCCGCCAGCGCGACGACGCCGATCCCGACGCTCGTGAGCGGTCCGGCCAGCGCGATACGCAGATCGGCTTTCGGGTTCGGGGGTTCGTCGCGCAGCTCGGAGACGCCGCCGAGCAGCCACAGCGTGATCCCGTCCACCCCGACTCCGTAGCGGCCCGCCACCACCGAGTGCGCAAGTTCGTGGGCGAGCAGCGACACCAGCAGGCCCACCGCCGCGGCGACGCCCGCGATCCAGAACTGTGCGGGGCTCGGACCGCTGATCCGGGCGGGCAGGATCGCCCCGGCAAGCAGCCACGACAGCAGCCCGAGCGTCGCGAGCAGCGACCAGTGGGCCCGGATCTCTATCCCCGCGACCCGGCCGAGCCGGATCGATCCGCGCAGCATCGTCACACCCCCGGACGGCAGATCATGGTCGGGCACGGCGCGTGGTGCAGCAGCGCCTGACTCGTCGAGCCCAGGAGCAGGCCGCCGAGCAGTCCCCGGCCGTGGCTGCCGACGACGCTCAACTGAGCGTGCGTCGCCAGCCGCAGCAGCAGGTGCCGGGCGCCGATCTGCTCGACGATCTCGGTGACCGGCACGTCCGGGTACCGCTCGCGCTGCCCGGCGATGCACTCGGACAGCAACGCCGTCTCCTCGGCCTCGACGACTGCCCAGTCGATCAGTTCGAGCGCCGAGGTGCGGCCCGCCACCTCCCCGGCACCCCACGCGTGCGCGGCGAGGACGCCGACCCCGAGCGCCGCGGCCATGTCGAACGCGGCGGTGACCACCGGGCCCGCGTCCTCGCTGCCGTCGATGCCGACCAGCACCGGCCGGCGGTCCGTGCCCGGTTCGGGGACCGGATCACCCCGCCAGACCACGACCGGGCAGGTGGACCGGTTGGCGACCCGCAGCGCGGTGGAGCCGGTGAGCAGCGAACCGAGCGCACCCGTGCCGGTGGCTCCGAGCACGAGCATCCGGCTGCGGTCGCCGTGTTCGAGCAGCGCCAGGTCGGGTGGGCCGTCATGGACGGTTGTGACCACCTCGAGATCCGGGTGCCGCCGGTGCAGCGCCGCCGCGGTGTCGTCGAGCAGTTCACGGCCGATTTCGGCGAGGCGCTGGGTGTATTCGGTCCGCGCGCGCAGCGCGGCGTCACTGAAATAATTCCGGGGGCCCGGCAGCGAATGGACGAGCTGCAGGTTCGTGCCGAGCCGCGCGGCGACGGCTGCGGACCAGGTCGCGGCCTGTTTCGCGGCGTCGGAGCCGTCGATTCCGACGGTGACCGGCCGCCTGCCGAGGTCGCTGCTCATTGCGCCTGCCTTTCGGTTCGGCTTTGCTCGATAACGATTATGTGCAAGCCTCGTACAGGCCGACGTGGACCTCTACCGTGTTGTTGCGTAACTGTCGGGGCCACAGTTGTTGTTGCTACAGATGTGCTGATGGAGCCGGGTGTGACTCATACTTCCAGAACCAAGGCCGGACGCCGGGGGGTTCGGGCGCTCGTCCGATTCCTGATCGCGGCGCTCGTGCTGCCGCTCGCAGTGGCCTTCGCCGGCGCGGGCACCGCCTCGGCGGACCCCTACTCCCGCCTGCGGGAGCACTGGGTGCCGGCGCCGGGCGGGGTCGGCCAGATCAAGGTCCGCATCTGGCTGGCGAACAACGGCAGCAACAAGGCCATGTACCTGCTCGACGGCCTGCGCGCCACCAACGACGTGAGCGGCTGGGAGCACGAGACGAACGCCGCGTGGCTGTCGGATCACGGCGTCAACGTGGTGATGCCGGTCGGCGGCCAGTCGAGCTTCTACACGGACTGGTACGCGCCGAGCAACCTCAACGGCCAGCGCTACACCTACAAGTGGGAGTCCTTCCTCACCCAGAACCTGCCGGACTTCCTGGCCGGTACGTACGGCATCGACCGTTCCAGCAACGCGATCGTGGGCCTGTCGATGGGAGGCAACGCGGCGCTGATCCTCGCGGCCTACCACCGCGACCAGTTCCGCTTCGCCGGTTCCATGTCCGGTTACCTGAACCTGTCCGCGCCCGGTATGCGGGAGGCGATCCGCCTCGCGATGATCGACTCCGGCGGCTACAACGCCGACTCGATGTGGGGCCCGCCGTGGAACTCGGCGTGGCTGCGCAACGACCCGTTCGTCGCCGCGCCCAGCATGCGGGGGCTGCCGATGTGGATCTCCGCGGGCAGCGGCCTGCCCGGCCAGCACGACCGGCCGAACTCCGCGATCGGGGTGTTCAACACGGGTAACGCGATGGGACTCGAGGCGCTCGCCCTGGCGCAGAACCGCGCGTTCCAGGTGCGGTTGGCGACCCTGGGCATCAACTCCGCCCACTTCGACTTCCCGGCCGCCGGCACCCACACGTGGGGTTACTGGCAGGACCAGCTGTGGGCGATGCTGCCCATGATGAAGTCCTCCATCGGTGCCTGAACGGTTCTCCCCGCCGGCACCCGGCACCCTGCGGGGCCGCACCTTCGTGGTGACCGGCGCGAACAGCGGCCTCGGTGCGGCCACCGCCCGGGCGCTCGGTGCCGCCGGTGCCGACGTGGTGCTCGCGTGCCGGAACGTGGCCAGGGGCGAGGCGGTCGCGCGGGATATCGGCCCGCACGCGCAGGTGCGCCGGCTCGATCTCGCCGACCTGGCGTCGGTGCGGGAGTTCGCGTCGGGCATCGAGACCGTCGACGTGCTCGTCAACAACGCCGGCGTGATGGGTGTGCCGCTGAGCCGCACGGTGGACGGCTTCGAGATGCAGATGGGCACCAACCACCTCGGGCACTTCGCGCTGACCGGGCTGCTGCTCGATCGGCTCACCGACCGCGTGGTCACCGTCTCGAGCATGAGTCACCGGTTCGGGCGCATCCATCTCGACGACCTGAACTGGGAGCGCCGCCGGCACTACAGCCGCTCGCTGGCCTACGCGGAATCCAAGCTGGCGAACCTGATGTTCAGCCTCGAGCTCGGGCGCCGGCTGGCGGCCGCCGGATCGCCGCTGCGGGCGGTGGCCGCGCATCCGGGCTACGCGGCCACCGACGTCGGCACGCACACCGGAACGTGGTTCGACCAGTTGTTCCGCCTCGGGAAGAGAGTGCTCGAGCGCACCCCGGCCCAGGGCGCCGAATCCGTGGTGGTGGCCGCCGCCGATCCCGAGGTGACCGGCGGCTACATCGGGCCGGACCGCTTCTTCGAGCTGTACGGCCCGCCGACCGTGGCCGCCTACAGCCGCCGCGCCGGAGATCCGGACACCGCCCGGCAACTGTGGGAGCTGTCGGAGAAGCTCACGGGCGTGCGGTTCGAGCTCTAGCGAACGGCGCCAGCAGGCCCGCGTACGGCTTCGCCGGCGGGACGGCGAACTCGCCCCGTTTGCCGGTGCGCAGACCCAGCGTGACCAGGGACTGGACGAACAACGTCGCCGCGGCCACCCCGTCCACGACCGGGGCGCCGAGCTCCTCGGAGATGTGTGCGCACAGGTCGGCCATGCCGGCACACCCGAGCACGACGGCGTCGGAGCCGTCCGAGTCGAGCGCCTCGAAACAGGCCTCCGTGACGATCTTGCGGGCGTCGGGATCGGTCTCGAGGTCCAGCACCGGCAGCTCGCACGCGTGCACGCCGAGGCAGGACCGGCGCAGGCCGTACCGTTCGGCCAGATCCCACGTCCGGCCGGTGGTCCGGCCCAGCGTCGTGACGACGGAGAAGCCACGACCCAGGAGCGCGGCCGCGTGCATGGCGGCCTCCGCGATGCCGACGACGGGCCCGGCGGCGATCTCCCGCGCTGCGTCGAGCCCCGGGTCGCCGAAACAGGCGATGACGTATCCGTCGACGCCGGCCTCCTCGCCCGCGGCGATCTCGGCGAGCACACCCGGTACGGCGAGCGCCTCGTCGTAGTGGCTCTCGATCGAGGCGGGACCCATCGTGGGGCTGACCGCCTCGACATCGGTGCCCGGGCCGGCGACGGTCCGGGCACACGCCTCGATGGTGGCGGTCATCGACCGGGTGGTGTTCGGGTTGACGACCTTGATGCGCATTCCGATCAGCCCACGCTCACCGGTTCGGCGGAACCGTCGCCGACGCGGACCGCGAGGGCGGTGCGGGTGGCGAGGACGTAGTAGACGGCCAGGCCGAGGCCGCACCCGATGAACCAGCTGTACTGCGCGGCGGTGTGCATGCCGGGCGCGGACTTGACCAGCACCGGGATCACCGCGACGGCGGCGCCGACGACGGTGGCGATCACCGCGGCGGGGTTGTAGCCCTTGCGGTACCAGTACGCGCCGCGCTCGGACATGGTGAACAGATCGTCGACGATCACCTTCTGCCTCCGCACCAGGTAGTAGTCCGCGATCAGGATGCCGAACAGCGGACCGATGAACGCGCCGAGCGTCTCGAGGGTGTAGTGGATGACATCGGGGTTGTTGTACAGGTTCCACGGGGTGATCAGCACCGAGCCGACGGCGGCGATCATTCCGCCGGCGCGCCAGCTGATCCGCTGGGGGCTGACGTTGGAGAAGTCGAAGGCGGGGGAGATGAAGTTGGCGACGATGTTGATGCCGATGGTGGCGACGGTGAACGTCAGGGCACCGAGCACGATCGCGAAGGTCGAGTCGATGCGGGCGACCGTTTCGACGGGATCGGTGATCAGCTCGCCGTACACGGGCAGGGTCAGCGACGCGGTGATCACCACGAGCAGCGAGAACACCAGGAAGTTGACCGGCAGGCCGAGGAGGTTGCCCTTCTTCACCGCGGCGAAGGACTTTCCGTAGCGGGAGAAATCGCCGAAGTTCAGCATCGGTCCGGAGAAGTAGGACACCACCAGCGCAATCGCGCCCAGCATCACCGGAATCGCATCCAGGCCCGTGTAGGTCACCGAGCCGAGATTCAGATCGATTGCGCTCCAACCGGCCTGGGAGATCAGGTAGCCGCACAGCAGGAACATCACGACATAGACTGCGGGACCGCAGAAGTCGATGAACCTACGGATCGACTCCATGCCGCGCCAGAATACGCAGGCCTGCACGACCCACAGGGTCAGGAAGCTGCCCCAGCCCAGGGCGGAGAGTCCGGCGAAGCCGTAGTCCTCCACCACCGCGTACGGGGCCAGCGACGGGAACAGCTTGATCAGCACCACATCGAGCGCCGCCGAGGCGAGGAACGTCTGGATTCCGTACCAGGCCACCGCGATCAGGCCGCGGATGATCGCGGGTATGTTCGCGCCGAGCACCCCGAAGACGCTGCGGCAGATCACCGGATAGGGCACGCCGGTCACCTGACTGGGCTTGGCGACGAGGTTGCAGAAGAAGTAGACGATCGTGATGCCGGCGAGCAGGGCCACCAGCACCTGCCAGCTGGCCAGGCCGAGGGCGAAGAGGCTGCCGGCGGTGACGTAGCCCCCGACGCTGTGCACGTCGGACATCCAGAACGCGAAGATGTTGTACGAGCCCCAGCTCTGCTTCTTCAGCGGGGCGAGGTCCTCGTTGGTGAGCCGCGGGTCGTAGTCCGGCTCGACCAGCCCGCCGCCGACGGGGTGGCCCGCCGCTTCGACGAGGTCGTCGGCGCCGAGCACGGCGCCGCGCGGCAGATCACGGCGGGGAGAGATCAATTCGGTCATGGGTACTCCTGGACGTCGACGACCGGCGGGGCGCCGATCGGTTCGGCACGGCGCAGGTCCGCGAGGAAGGCAGTGGACCCGGAATCTCAGCGACGGTGGTGAATTCCGATGAGGAGAACGGTAACGATCAGGTGTTGCCGGTGGGTTTCCCGATCGGTATATCTTCCGGGGTCAGCAACCCGGCGTCGGCGGGCAGCGTCGCGATCACGGAATCGAGCCGATGGTTGTGGGCGTCGGCGGCGGCGAGGAGCCCCGGCGTGTCCCGGGCCAGGAACGCGGTCAGCATCCGCTCGTGCTCGGCATGCAGAACCGTCCGCTGCGCCGCGGACACGTGCACCATAGATTGCACGGGTTCGGTGATGTTCCAAGCCGATTCGAGCATGTGCAGCAGCCGGTGCATGCGCGACGGGCCGGCCAGCGCCAGGTGGAACTCGCGGCTCTCGCGGTGGTAGGTGTGCGGATCGTCGTCGGCGACGGCGCGTTCGAGGCGTGCGTGGACCCATGCGGCGTGGGCGTGATCGGCTTCGGTGGCCAGCGCCACCGCCGCCGTCAGTGCTGCCGTCTCGAGGGTTTCCCGCACGAGATACATCTCGCGGAGTTCGGCGGCGGTCAGCCGGGCGACGGTGTATCCGTGGTTCCGCCGGTGGTCGACGAGTCCCTCGCCGATGAGGGTTTTCAGCGATTCCCGGATCGGGATGCGGCTGACGCCGAACAGTTCCGCCACCTCGGGTACCGGGATGGGGGTTCCCGGCGGGACGGCGCCGGAGAGGATGACGCGGCGCAGTTCGTCGAGGATGGCCTGCTGGGGACGGCCGGGGGTCCCGGATTCGAGCCGGTCGAGCAGTATCGACCTGCGACGTGGCGGCACGGGACCCCTCCTACTGCTCCCTTCGGAATTCCGGCGCGACGGGCGACGGAAGCGAGGCGACCCTATCGCCGGCCTGTTTCGGGAACGTGTCGGCGACGTGTCGGCGCCGGGCGGGTGGCCGAGCGGGTTCCTTTCCCGGATGTCCCGTTCCCCGTAGGGTGGCCGACATGACGGCTTGGACCACACGCGACATCCCGAAGCAGGACGGCCGCACCTTCGTGGTGACGGGCGCCAACAGCGGCCTGGGCGAGGTGGCGGCCCGCGCACTCGGGGCCGCGGGGGCGCGGGTGGTGCTGGCGTGCCGGAACGTGGCCAAGGGCGAGGCCGTGGCCCGGGAGATCGGGCCCAACGCGCGGGTGCGGCGCCTCGATCTGGCCGACCTGGCATCGGTGCGTGAATTCGCCGGGGGCGTCGACGAGGTCGACGTGCTGGTCAACAACGCCGGCGTGATGGCAGTACCGCTGCGCCGCACCGTCGACGGATTCGAGATGCAGATCGGAACCAATCACCTCGGCCACTTCGCCCTCACCGCCCTGCTGGGCGAGCGCGTCACCGACCGCGTGGTGACGATGTCGAGCGGCATGCACCGGATCGGCCGCATCGATCTCGACGACCTGAACTGGGAGCACCGTCGCTACGACCGGTGGCTGGCGTACGGGCAGTCGAAGCTGGCCAACCTGCTGTTCACCCACGAGCTGCAGCGCCGGCTCACCGAGCAGCAGTCCCCGGTCGTGGCGGTGGCCGCGCACCCGGGATACTCCTCGACGAACCTGCAGTCACACACCGAGTCGATCCAGGACGTGTTCCTGGGCGTGGCGAACCGGCTGGTGGGGCAGTCCCCGCAGACCGGAGCGCTGCCGCTGCTGTACGCGGCCACCGCGCCCGGCGTCGAGCCCGGCGGGTACTACGGTCCCGGTGGCCTGTTCGAGCTGCGGGGCGCCCCCGAGCGTGTCGAATCCAATTCGCGCTCGCACGACGAGGCTGTCGCCCGCGGACTCTGGGAGCTGTCGGCGCGGCTGTGCGCCCCGGCCGGATAGCGGAACCCGGGACGGCAACCGCACGGTCGGTCCGAGACGCCCCGGCCGGTCCGGGACGTTCCGATCAGTCCGAGACGCGCCGGAGGTAGAGCAGCCGGTCGCCGGCCTCCACCGCCTCGACCTCCGGGGACCCGACACGCAGCAGGCGGCCGTTGCGTTCGACGCCCAGGACGATGTCGGGGAGGTGCCGCGGTGAGCCGCCGACCTCGCCGGGTTCGACCTCGCGTTCGGCGATCGCGAAGCCTTCCTCCGGGGTGAGCAGGTCCTCGATCATTTCCACGACGTTCGGGGTGATGGTGGCGGCTCCGAGCAACCGGCCCGCCGTCTCGGAGGAGATCACCACCGTGTCGGCGCCCGACTGGCGGAGCAGATGGGTGTTCTCCGATTCGCGGATGGCCACGACGATCTTGGCGGCGGGGGCGAGTTCACGGGCGGTGAGGGTGACGAGCACCGCGGTGTCGTCGCGGTTGGCGGCGACGACGATCGAGTCGCAGTGCGGCACCCCGGCCAGGCGCAGCACGTCGGACTTGGTCGCCGAGCCCTGGACGGTGACCAAGCCCTGGCCGCTGGCGGCGTCGAGCACCACGGGGTCGGTGTCGACGACGACGATGTCCGAGGGCGCGGCGCCGTCGCCGAGCATCGCCTCGACCGCGGTGCGGCCCTTGGTGCCGTAGCCGGCGACGACGGTGTGGTTGCGCACGCGGTGTCGCCAGCGTTGGATGCGGAAGGTTTGGCGGGAGCTCTCGGTCAGGGCGGAGAGGGTGGTGCCGACCAGGATGATGAGGAAGAAGATCCGCAGCGGGGTGATGACCAGGACGTTGACGAGGCGGGCCTGCGGTGTGATGGGGGTGATGTCGCCGTAGCCGGTGGTCGAGAGCGACACCGTCGCGTAGTAGAGGCAGTCCAGCAACGACAGTTCGTTGTCCTGGGCGTCGGAGTAGCCGTCGCGGTCGAGGTAGACGACGAGCACCACCAGGGCCAGGGCGATCAGGGCGTACCCGATCCGGCGCACGATCGCCCGGCCCGGGCTGGTCTGTAGCTGCGGCACCCGCAGGATGCCCACCAGCGCGAAGTCGGGTCGCTCGGTCAGGGCGTCGGAACGGCTGAACCGGGTCCTCAGCGTGCTACCGGGCACGACCGGTGCCGTTCGGTGCCGCGGCCGGGTGGGGGTCCGGTCGCTCCTGGTGCGCTGTCGGTGACATCGTCTGCAGCCTACGTCGTTCCGGTGCTGTCAGGTGAGTTCGCTGAATCGTTCGGTGTTCCGGACCCGCCCGGAGACGATGATGGTGTCCCCGGGGGCGAGGACGGTGTCGGCGGTGGCGTAGGTGAAGTCCTCGCCGGGACGTTTGATCGCCACGACGGTCACGCCGAAGTCGGAGCGGACGGCGGTGTCGCCGAGGCGCCGGCCGATCGCGAACGCCGGCGGGGTCGTCTTGACCATCGCGAAGCCGTCGTCGAACTCGATGTAGTCGATCATCCGGCCGCGCACCAGGTGGGCGACCCGCTTGCCCATGTCGTGCTCCGGCCGGACGACGTGGTGCACCCCGATCTGGGTGAGGATCTTCGCGTGCGCGTTGCTGATCGCCTTGGCCCAGATGTTGTGCACGCCCAGGTTGATCAGGGCGGAGGCGGTGAGCAGGCTGGCCTCGAGATCGGAACCGATTCCCACGACGGCGCGGCCGTACTCGTGCACCGACAGTTGCCGCAGCGATTCCTCGTCGGTGGTGTCGGCGACCACGGCGTGGGTCAGGCGGTGGGCGACCTTCTGCACCACGGTGTCGCTGGAGTCGATGCCGAGGACCTCGGTGCCCTGGCTCATCAGCTCGAGCGCGAGCGACTTGCCGAACCGCCCGAGCCCGAGTACGACCACCACGTCGGAGGCGGATTTCCTAGCCAATGAAGGGCCTTTCTTCCGGGAGTTCGTAGCGCCGGCCGCGATCGCGGGCGGCGAGAGCGCTCACGAGGGTGATCGATCCGATGCGGCCCAGATACATCAGGAGCACCAGGATCAGCTGCCCCCAGACGGGCAGCTGCGCCGTGATCCCGGTGGACAGGCCGACGGTGGCGAACGCGGAGGTGACCTCGAACAACAGGACGTTGAGGTCGAACGAGGTCCCCGCCAACAGGGCGATGGTCGGCACCATCACCAGGGCGACACCGATCAGGGCCACCGACAACGCCTGACGCTGGACCCGGGTGTCGATGCGCCGGTCGAAGACGCTCACCGAGCGCTCGCCGCGGGCCTCGGCGAGGATGACGAACAGCAGAAGGACGAAGGTGGTGACCTTGATTCCGCCGGCGGTGCCGCCGCTGCCGCCGCCGATGAACATGAGCACGTCCGTCACCAGGAGGGTGGCCGGGTCCATCTGGGCGTAGTCGACGCTGTTGAAGCCGGCGGTGCGGGGCATCACGCCCTGGAACGCGGCGACGAGCAGCTTCTGGCCGAAGTGGTAGTGCTGCAGGGTGCGGGTCCACTCGAGCACCAGCACCAGCATCGGTCCCACCACCAACAGCACCGCGGTGACGGTCACGGTCAGGCGGGTGTGCAGGCTCCAGCGGTGGCTGCGGCCGCGCAGGTGCCGGGTCACTTCGAACAGGACCGGGAACCCGATGCCGCCCAGGATCACCGCGAGCATCAGCGGCACGCAGATCCACGGATCGTCGGCGAAGCCGATGATGTTGTCGCTGTAGAGCGCGAAGCCGGCGTTGTTGAACGCCGAGACGGAATGGAACACTCCCAGCCACACCGCACGCAGGGGCGGCTCCTCGTAGCCGAGCGCAAACCGCAGGGCGAGCGCCACCGCGGTGACCGACTCGATGAACACGCTCATCCGCACGACGCCGACGACGACCGAGCGGACGTCGCCGAGCCCCGACGCACGCACCTCGGCCGCGGTATTCAATCGGGCCTTGAGGCCGATCCGGTTCGCGAGCAGCAGGCCGACGAGCGAGGCCATGGTCATGATCCCGAACCCGCCGGCCTGGATCAGGGCCAGGATGATGCCCTGGCCGAAGCCGGACCAGTGCGTGGGCGTGTCGACGACGACCAGGCCCGTCAGGCACATCGCCGAGGTAGCGGTGAACAGGGCGTCGACGAGGGAAGTCGCGGTACCGGGCAGGCTCGCCGCGGGCGTGAGGAGCAGGAGCGTGCCGACGGCGATCGCGGCGGCGAAGCTCAGCGCCACGACCCGGACAGGAGTGAGCGTCGCCCGCGCCGCCATGCGCCGCAGCAGGGACGGCGCGAACGCACCGGTGCGTGTCCTCACCCGGAGGAGACTAGACCCGCTCCGGGCCGCCGGGGAACCGGACGGCGGTGGCCGGAGTTCGGACCCATGCCATGACGGCGGCGGGTGCGGGCCGCCGATCGGCGGAGGTGAACGTCACCGGTCTCTGCTGCGGGATCGGCGTGGCGCCGGCTCCCGTTCGTCCTCGTTGCCGGCGAGCAGGCCACGGACCCGTTCGCCGGCGGAGTCCAGTGCGCCCTTCGTCTTGTGCTCGGCGGCCTTCTCGACGACGTTCCCGGCCACGCCGCCGACGACGTCCGTCAGGCCCTTCGGCTCGGTCGTGGAGATCTCGAGCCTGTTGACTGCCTCGGCGAAACGCAGGTAGGTGTCGACGCTCGCCACCACGACTCGTGCGTCGATCGTGATGATCTCGATGCCCACGAGCGAGACGCGCACGAATGCGTCGATGACGAGTCCCTTGTCGAGGATGGTGTCGATGACGTCGGCGAGGCCGGACGAGTTCGGCCGTGCCATCGTGCCGCCGCCCCCACCTCCGCCTGCGGATTGGATGGTCATGGTCCGCGCTCCTGTCGCTCCAACGGTCCGCGAGCCGCCGCGCCGCGCGGGAGACCTCTCGTGGGGCGGTGCCCGTGTAAGGGCTATAGCCACGCGCTCCCGAGTCGAAACACGCCCGCGCGGAGAAATACGGGCGGGACCAGCTCCAAAGACATACCGTGCGACCGGTTTGTTGCTATCGTCGCTTCGGGCCGCGATCCCGGCAGGGAGGTCACTCCGCCTGGCATGCGAGCGGGGAGTCCCGGCCCCCTACGTCTCCGCGTCGTCCGGGACTGGACGAGGGGTAGTCCCCGCGGCGCGGAGACGTCACACCATTTCCGCGCGTCGCGGGCACGTCCCTGCGGAGATGGCCGGGTTACCGCACGCGCGGGCTGTTTCGGCGCCACGATGGGGGAATGCAGGTGATGAGCCTTCCCGAGGCGCTGTTCGTGCTGCTCGAAACCTCGTCGCGTCCACTGCACCTCGGGGCTCTCGCGTTGTTCGAGCCCCCGCCGGATGCCGGGGACGACCATGCCCGTCGCATGTACGAGACCCTGCTCGCCCACGACGAGGTGGCGGATCCGCTGCGCCGGCGTCCGGTGCGGACGCTGCGCGGGGCCGGCTACCCGTGGTGGTCGCGTCCCGAGGACGTCGACCTGCGGTTTCACGTACGTCACACCGCCGTGCCCGGATCCGGTTCGATGGCCGACCTGCTGGCCCTCGTCTCCCGGATCCACGGCTCCCCGCTCGACCCGCTCCACCCGATGTGGGAGGTGTACGTCATCGAGGGACTCGAGGACGGGCGCACCGCGATGTACGCGAAGATCCACCTGTCCCTCGCCGACGGCCCGGCCGGCCTGCGCCTGCTGCACCGGAGCATGTCCACCGACCCCGGCGCCCGCGACTGCCCCGCGCCGTGGAGCCCGGAGGTGGTGGCCCCCCGGGCTCGGCTGTCGCCCCTTCCCACCTCGTGGCTGCGCGCCGGGCTCCGGGTCGGCGCGGAGGTGTTCGCGATGACCCCGGAGATCGGCAGGCTGGTCACGGAGGGCGTGCGCCGGCACCAGGTGGCGCTGCCGTGGCAGACGCCGCCCACGATGTTCAACGTCGCGGTGGGCCGGGGCCGGACCCTCGCGGCGCGCTCCTGGCCGATCGAGCGGCTCCACTCGGTTGCGACGTCGGCGGACACCACGATCGACGCGGTCGTGCTGACGATGTGCGCCGGCGGCCTGCGCGCGTATCTGTCCGAGCGGTACGCGCTCCCGGAGGCACCGCTGACCGCGATGCTCCCGGTGCCGATGAACCTCGGTGGCGCCGCGGTCGGTCCCGGCGGCCGCGAACCCGGCGTCGGAGCGATGGTGATCGGCCTGGCCACCGACGAACCCGATCCCGCGGTGCGGCTCGCCCGGATCGCCGACTCGCTCGTCCACACCGACCGGGTGGTCACCGCGCTGAGCGGAACCCAGTTCCTGATGCTCAGCGCGTTGTCGCTGAGCCCGCTCGCGCTCGAGCCGGTGCGGCGGTTCGTCGACGAGATCCCGCCGCCGTTCAACGTGCTGATCTCCTACCTGCCGGGACCTTCCCGCACCCGGTACTGGAACGGTGCGCGGCTGACCGGCATCTACCCCGTGCCGGCCGTGCTGAACGGGCAGGCACTGAGCATCACCCTCACCGGGAACGACGGCCGGCTCGATCTCGGGGTGGTCGGCGACCGCCACGCGGTGCCCGCCCTCGACCGGCTGGTCGAGCTCCTCGAGGGCGCGCTCACCGAACTGGAGAGCGCTGTGGGTACCCGGCCGCGGTGAAGCCGGCCGGCTCCACCGGGCACTCGCCCCTGCCGATCTGCCCGAGCAGGTCGAGGGTGCGCAGGTAGCGCCGGACGAGATCGCCCGCCGACAGATCCGACTCCGCCGCCTCGCGCAGGGCCGCGGACACGCCGTCGCCACGGGCCCACCGGTGGATCGCGCGCATCGCCACCGGATCCGGTTCGGGGCCCGCGGGCAGGCCGTGCCGGCGCTCCGCGTCGGACAGTTCCCGCCACAGCCGGACCGTCGCGCGGTACGCGGCGTCGACACCGGCCGTGGGGGCTCCGCCGCCGGGCGCCGGCCGTCGCGATTCGCCGAGCACACTCGACACGACGGCGGCCAGCTCGGCCGGATCGAGGCCCGCCCACACGCCGGTTCTCAGGCACTCGGCAACGAGAAGGTCGCTGCCGCAATAAATCCGGCCCAGCATCCGGCCGTGGTCGGTGGCCACCGCCTCGCCGGTGTACGGGTCGGACAGGATGTACCCGCGTTCGTCGAGCAGCCCGAGGACACGGTCGAACGTCTCCACGAGCCGGCCGGTGGCGGCGGCGACCTGCCCGCGCAGCACCTCGGTGTCGGCGGCCAGCGCGCGACGGCGCTCGGCGACGGTGATCAGGCGTTCCCGATCGGCGTGCCGGTGCCCGGGGTGCGAACGCACGGCCCGCGCGAGAGCGGTCACCGCGTCGGCGGTGCCGCTGGTGCGCGCCGCGGCCAGCCGCTCGCGCAACTGCTGGTACTCGGCGAAACCCTCGGCGTCCCCGAGTTCGTCGTCGAGCCGGTGGAGCGTCGCCGCGTTCGTCGTCGCCGCGGTGGCCAGCGCGGCCACCGAATGCTCCGCCTGGAACTGGGCGAAGGACCGGCCGAGCAGGTCCCGGGCTCCGGCGACGCCGAGCCGGTCGACGAGGTTGACAGCGGTGTTGTAGCCCACCCGCAGGGAGCTGTTCAGCGGGTAGGTGCGGGTGGAGGCGAGCCCCGCGACGGTGGCCGGCTGCACCTCCGGACTCCACAGCACGACCGCGTGGCCCTCCCGATCGATGCCGCGACGGCCGGCCCGTCCCGTCAACTGGGTGTACTCGCCGGCGGTGAGGCGGACCGGCCCGGCGGTGGTGTGCTTGACGAGGCGTTCGAGCACGACTGTCCGTGCGGGCATGTTGACGCCCACGGCGAGAGTCTCCGTGGCGAAGACGATCCGGACGAGGCCGAGGCCGAACAGCTCCTCCACGGCGTGCCGGAATACCGGCACCATGCCCGCGTGATGGGCGGCGAAGCCGCGTTCGAGTCCGTCGAGCCAGTCGGCGAATCCGAGCGCGTCGAGGTCGGCGGGGGAGAGGCCGGCGGTGTGCCGGTCGACGATGCGGCGGATGCGGGTGACGTCGGCGGCCTCGGTGAGCCGCAGCGACGAGCGCAGGCATTCGGCGACGGCCTCGTCGCAGCCGCTGCGGCTGAAGCGGAACCAGATCGCCGGCAGCAGCGACTCGGCCTCGAGCCGCGCGACGAGCTCGGGCCGGTCGACGCCGGCCGGGCCGGGCGTGGCCGTGCGGCGGCGCCGGCGACGCGACGGGACGGCGGGGGCGGCGTCGACGAGCTGGCGATGCGCGACGTACCGCACGAGGTTCTCGTCGATCGCACCGGTGGTGGGGGAGAACAGGTCGAACAGCCGACCACCGGCGAGCACGTGCTGGTGCAGCGGAACCGGCCGCGTCTCTTCGACGACGACGGTGGTCGCGCCGCGGACCCGGCCCAGCCAGGCACCGAACTCCTCGGCGTTGCTGACCGTCGCGGACAGGCTCACCAGGCGCACGGTGCCGGGTAGATAGAGGATGGCCTCCTCCCACACCGCGCCGCGCTCGCGGTCGGCGAGGTAGTGGACCTCGTCCATCACGACGTGGGTGAGCCCGTCGAGGAGGGGCGAGCGGCCGTGCAGCATGCTGCGCAGCACCTCGGTCGTCATGACGACCACGGGTGCGTGCGGGTCGACCGAGACGTCTCCGGTGAGCAGGCCGACCCGCTCGTCCCCGAGTTGCGCGGCGAGGTCGGCGTGCTTCTGGTTGCTCAGGGCCTTGATGGGCGTCGTGTAGAAGCACTTGCCGCCGGCGGCGAGCGCCAGGTGCACCGCGAACTCGCCGACGATCGTCTTGCCGGCGCCGGTGGGGGCACAGACGAGCACGTCCCGGCCCTCGTCGAGAGCGCGACAGGCGCGGACCTGGAAGTCGTCGAGCGTGAAGCCGAGTCCCGCGGTGAACTGCGCGAGCCGCGGCCCGTCCTGCCTGCACACGCAATCCACGCTACGCGTGCCTGGGGACGGACCGCGGCGAGCCGCGCGAGAGTGACCGCGGCGAGCCGCGCAGGTGTGACCGCGGCGAGCCGCGCAGGTGTGACCGCGGCGAGCCGCGCGGGTCAGTCCTCGGTGACCTCGAGGTCGACCTCGATGTTGCCGCGGGTGGCGTTCGAGTACGGGCACACCTGGTGGGCCTTCTCGGTCAGTTCGAGGGCCTGGGCGCGCGGCACGTGGGGCAGCGACACCTCGAGCGTGACCTTCAGGCCGAAGCCGCCGCCGTCGGTGCGGCCGATGCCGACGCGTGCTCCGACCGCCGAGTCGGCGACGTCGGCCTTGTCCTGCCGGGCGACGAGCTGCAGCGCCGAGTGGAAGCAGGCGGCGTATCCCGCGGCGAAGAGCTGCTCGGGATTGGTGCCCTCGCCGGTGCCGCCCATTTCGGTGGGGATGGCGAGGCCCAGGTCGAGCTTGCCGTCGGAGGTCCGGGCGCGGCCGTTGCGACCCTCTCCGGTGGCGAGTGCTTCGGCGGTGTAGAGCACGTTCATGGCTTCTCCTGTGGGGTGGCGGGATGGGGATCGGGTGTTTCGGGGCGGTGCAGCGCCTCGGTCATGCGGTGGAGCGTGTCGCGAAGGGCGGCCAGCTCGTCGGCCGCGAGGCCGCTCGCGCGGGCCATGCGCGCGGGGATGTCCTCGGCGCGGGCGCGCAGCTCGCGCCCGGCCTCGGTGAGGTGGATCTGCACGCGGCGCTCGTCGCTGCTCTGCCGCCGGCGTTCGAGCAGTCCGGCGCTCTCGAGCCGCTTGAGGAGCGGGGAGAGGGTGCCGGTGTCGAGGTCGAGGGCGTCGCACAGGTCGCGGACGCCGCGGCCGCCGTGGTCCCCGCGGCTTTCCTGTTCCCACAGGGCCAGGAGTACGAGGTACTGCGGGTAGGTGACGCCGAGCCGGTCGAGCATGCCGCGGTAGGCGGCGGTGGTGGCCCGGGAGGCGGAGTAGAGCGCGAAGCAGACCTGCCGGTCGAGCGCGAGATCGTCGGACACGAGAAATAAAGTAGCGCACCGCTATGTTGTGCACAACTGAAATTCGGGCCCCTGGGGTATGGCGCACATCACATCATCTGTGGAATTGACAGGGGACTCGACACGTTAGTTGAGTGAGAAAGACTCAAGTCCGAGAGAGAGGCTTCGGAATGCCGGCATTCTTCGGGCCTGGTGGCCCTGGGCGTATCGACATCACCCGCTACCTGAGCCGTGGCACCCAGGAACTCATGGCCGCTGCGGCCCGATTCGCCGCCGAACGCGGCGACACGGACCTCGACGCGCTCCACGTCCTGCACGTGATGGCGGAGCAGGACCCGGTCCGGTCGGTCATGACCCGCGCCGGGGCCGATCCCGCCGAGGTCCTGGCCGCGGTGGAGCAACGGCTCCCGCAGGAACAGACCCGCACCGCGGTCACCGCTCCCGCCCTCACCGGCGCGATCAAGACGGTGCTGCTCGAGGCGCACCAGCTCACGCGCGCCCTCGGCGCGACCTACATCGAACCCCAGCACCTGTTCGTGGCCCTCGCCGCCGACCAGGAACACGGGGTCGGAGGGCTGCTCGTCTCGGCCGGGATCACCGCTCAGTCGCTCCAGGCCGCCCTGCAGCCCGCCGCGCCCGCCGAGGCGGCGCAGGAGCAGTCCGCCACCCCCACCCTGGACAAGTACGGCGTAGACCTGACCGAGCGTGCCCGCGGCGGCGGCATCGACCCCGTCATCGGCCGTGCCGACGAGATCGAGCAGACCGTCGAGATCCTCTCCCGCCGCACCAAGAACAACCCGGTTCTGGTCGGTGAGGCCGGTGTCGGCAAGACCGCGATCGTCGAGGGTCTGGCCCAGCGCGTCGTCGACGGCGACGTCCCGGACAGCCTGCGCGGCAAACGGATCGTGCAGCTCGACCTGACCGGTATGGTCGCCGGCACCCGGTACCGCGGCGACTTCGAGGAGCGGCTGACCAAGGTGCTCGACGAGATCGCCGCGCACTCGGACGAGCTGATCGTCTTCGTCGACGAGATCCACACCGTCGTCGGCGCGGGCGGCGGCAACGAAGGCGCGATGGATGCCGGCAACATTCTCAAGCCCAAGCTCGCCCGCGGGGAACTGCACATCGTCGGCGCCACCACGCTCGACGAGTACCGCAAGCACATCGAGAAGGATCCGGCGCTCGAGCGCCGCTTCCAGCCGGTCACCGTCGGCGAACCCGGCCACGACGACGCGGTCGCGATCCTGCGCGGCCTGCGGGACCGCTACGCCGAACACCACGGTGTGCGGTATACCGACGACGCGCTCGACGCCGCGGTGGACCTGTCGGTGCGGTACCTGCCGGACCGGCACCTGCCGGACAAGGCGATCGACCTGATCGACCAGGCCGGTGCCCGGCTGCGGCTGCGCTCACCGCGCGTCGATGAGACGGCGTTGCGCGAGCAGCTGGCCCGGCTCGAGGCCGACAAGGACCGGGCCGTCGCGGCGGAACGCTACGAGCAGGCCTCGCGACTGCGCGACCAGATCACCGAGGTGCAGGCCCGTCTCGATGCCGGCGCCCCCGCCGGTGCCGAGGTGCCCGAGGTGACCGCGGAACTGATCGCCGAGGTCGTCTCCCGCGCCACCGGCATCCCGGCGACGCGGATGACCCAGGCGGAGAAGGAGCGGCTGCGCGGCCTCGAGGACGAACTGCACCGGCGCGTCGTCGGGCAGGACGAGGCCGTCCGGGCCGTGGCCCGGGCCGTGCGTCGCAGCCGCGCCGGCATGAGCGATCCGCATCGGCCGGTCGGCAGCTTCCTGTTCCTGGGTCCCACCGGCGTCGGCAAGACCGAGCTGGCGAAGGCGCTGGCGGAGGTGCTGTTCGGCGACGAGCGCAAGATGCTGCGGGTGGACATGAGCGAGTTCGGCGAGCGGCACACGGTCAGCCGTCTCGTGGGGGCGCCCCCGGGCTACGTCGGCTACGGCGAGGCGGGTCAGCTCACCGAGCAGGTGCGGCGCAACCCGTACTCGGTCGTGCTGCTCGACGAGATCGAGAAGGCGCACCCGGACGTGTTCAACACCCTGCTGCAGGTGCTCGACGACGGCCGGCTCACCGACGGCCAGGGCCGCACGGTCGACTTCACCAACACCGTGGTGATCATGACCAGCAACCTCGGCTCGGACATCATCTCGAGCCGCGGCGGGGCGCTGGGCTTCAGCACCGGGGACGCCGAGGCGGCCGAGAAGCCGCTGCGGGACCGGGTGATGGGCCGTCTGCGCGAGTCGATGCGGCCGGAGTTCCTCAATCGCATCGACGAGATCGTGATCTTCCGCAAGCTCGACACCGAGCAGCTGCACCGGATCACCGACCTGCTGTTGGACGACAGCCGCAAGCGACTGCACGCCAAGGGAATCGAGATCGAGTTCACCGAGGCCGCCGTCGACTGGATTGCCGAGCACGGCCACCAGCCGGAGTTCGGGGCGCGGCCGTTGCGCCGGTCCATCCAGCGCGCCGTGGACGACCGCATCGCCGACCTGCTGCTCGACGACGTGCTCGTCGAGGGTGGGCAGGTCCGAGTCGACGTCGCCGACGACGAACTGGACCTGATGGTGCGCTGACGCTGCCACCGACGCGCAAGGACGCGGGGCGGTGACCGGAACCGGTCACCGCCCCGCGCTCTGCGCAACGGGTCCACCGTCCGCGGCTCGTCGTCGAGCCCGGCTCCGACCGGGCGTCGGCGACGCGGCCCTGTTTCGCCGGCCCCTGCGGCATTTGTCCGTTGTCCGGGCGCGCAACTTGTCACCCGCAGTGACAGTGATCACACTGACTGGGCAGCGGTCTGCGATCCCGTGCGGGCCCAGGGTCGCAACGAAGGAGCCGCCCAGGTGGATGTGCAGCAGGGGGAGACGCGGATCGCGGTCGACGAGGAGGAGTTGCAGACGCCATGGCCGAACCTCGCAGCCCGGCCGCGGTGGGGGCCCTCGCCATCCTCGTGATGCTGCTGGCGACGCTGGCGGTCTTCTCCTTCGATTCGCTACCGCTCCTGGGAGCCGGCGCCCTCTACCGTGCCGAGTTCACCGAAGCAGCGGGCCTGAGACCCGGCAACGAAGTCCGGATCGCCGGTGTCAAGGTCGGCAAGGTCATGTCGGTCGAACTCGAAGGCGACCACGTCGAGGTGACGTTCGGAGCCAAGGACGCGTGGATCGGTGACAACACCTCCGCCTCCATACAGATCAAGACGATCCTGGGGCAGAAGTACCTGGCCCTCGACCCCCGTGGCTCCGAGGTCCTGAATCCGCGGGAGGTGATCCCACGCGACCGCACCACGTCTCCCTACGACGTGCTCGAGGCCTTCTCGGCGGCGGCACAGACCATCGGGGAGATCGACTCCACCCAACTCGCCCAGAGCCTGACGGTGTTGTCCCAGGCATTCGACAACACCTCCGACGACATCCGCGCCTCCCTCGACGGCGTCACCCGACTCTCACAGACCATCGCGAGCCGCGACCGAGAATTGCGCAGACTGCTCGACGCGACCGAGCACACCACAGGGGTGCTGGCCGACCGCAATGCCGAATTCACTCAACTGATCACCGACGCCGGACTGCTCATCGGGGAACTGAACAGCCGGCAGCAGGCGATCTCCCAGCTGCTCACCGGAACCCAGCGCCTGTCCCGGCAACTGACCGGACTCGTGCGCGACAACGAAGCCACCATCGGACCGGCACTCGAACAACTCCGCGGCGTCGTGCAGATCCTCGACGCCCGCAACGACGACCTGAACCGGGCGCTGGAGCTGTACTACCCCTTCATCCGCATGTACACGAACATCATCGGCAACGGGCGCTGGTTCGAGGGAGTCATCGTGAATCTCACCCCGCCCGGGTTGCCGGATATTTCGGCGCCGCGCAGTCCCATTCGCACGATGGAAGGCAATTGACCGGCAGACGTCGCATGAGGCCGCAGCGCAGACAGGTCACGCCGCTTCGCCCGCACCGCCACCGGCCCACCTCCGCTCGCCGACACGGGACTTGCACATCCGAGCAGTTGCACCGGCATCCCCAACCGAGAGATGATCGTTCGGTCCGGCGCCCACGTCCCATAGCGGCCGCACGCTCCGAAGACGTGGCCCCGGCGGCGGGACGCCGTTCCGGGTTCCGAACCGGACGTCCCCGCGCTCCCGGCTCTCACCCCAGGGTCACACTTCTCACCCCTAGGGTGGCTATCGAGGCTCCCGATCCCGGACAAGTGTCGAGCTGGGTAAGTGGCGCGGCGCCACAAGCCGCGCGATGCGAGGAGTCACTCATGAGCATCGTCAACCTGCAGGCAGACCCCCGGGCCGGTCCGGGGCAGCGCTCCACACCGAAACCCCTCGTCGAGGGGACGACGCTGGCGGGGGTGTGCGGCGTCGTACCACCGCACCGTTACGCTCAGGCCGAGCTCACCAAGATGTTCGCCGACTACTGCCTCGGCGAGGACGGCGACATCAGGTTGCTGCAGCGGCTGCACGCCAATGCCGAGGTCCGGACGCGACACCTGGTGCGCCCGCTCGAGCGCTATCCGGAGCTGCACGACTTCGACGATTGCAACAACACGTTCATCGAAGGTGCGATCGAGTTGGGTGCGGCCGCCGTGACCGGCGCGCTCGCCCAGTCCGGGATTCGACCCGACGAGGTGGACTTGATCATGTCCACCACGGTCACCGGTGTCGCCGCCCCGTCGATGGAGGCCCGGATCGCGTATCGGGTCGGGCTGCGACCCGACGTCAAACGGGTGCCGATCTTCGGGCTCGGGTGCGTTGCCGGTGCGGCGGGAACAGCGCGTCTGTACGACTATCTGCTCGGGCACCCCGACGACGTGGCCGTCCTGCTGTCCGTGGAACTGTGTTCGCTGACGGTGCAGCGCAACGATCACTCCATCGCCAATCTCGTGGCGACCGGGCTGTTCGGCGACGGTGCGGCAGCGGTGGCCGCCGTCGG
Organism: Rhodococcus sp. PSBB066; assembly: GCF_017068255.1. Lineage (NCBI taxonomy): Bacteria > Bacillati > Actinomycetota > Actinomycetes > Mycobacteriales > Nocardiaceae > Rhodococcus > Rhodococcus sp. PSBB066. The sequence continues at coordinate 5,694,942 of NZ_CP070859.1, read as the reverse complement.
CGCCCGGCGCGCCGAACGGACCCGGGCGCGCGGGCCCCGGGTGATCGCGTCGCGCAGCCACCTGTACCCGGACACCGAGCGGACCATGGGGTGGGATGTGGGGTCGAGCGGCCTGAAGATCGTCCTCGATGCCCAGGTGCCCGCCGTGATCGAAAAGTACCTCGGTGCGGACGTCCGCTCGTTCCTGGCCGAACACGGATTGCGGACGGACGACATCACCGCATGGGTCTGCCATCCGGGAGGGCCGAGGGTGATCCGCGCGGTCGAGTCCGAGCTCGGTCTGTCGTCGCAGGCGTTGGAGATGACCCGCCGGTCGCTGGCCGCGGTGGGGAACCTGTCCTCGTCGTCGGTCCTGCACGTGCTGCGGGACACGCTCGAACAGCGCCCCCCGGAACCGGGAACTCCGGGGCTCATGATGGCCATGGGGCCGGGGTTCTGCTCCGAACTCGTCCTCCTCGAGTGGTAGCGCGGACGCCATGTTCTATCTCCTGCTCGTCGCCGCGGTCGCCACGGAGCGGCTTGCCGAGCTGGTGGTGTCCCGGCGGAACCTGGCGTGGAGCATGGAGCGCGGGGGCCGGGAGAGCGGCCGCGGACACTATCCGGTGATGGCGTCACTGCACGCGGGGCTGCTGGCCGGATGCCTGATCGAGACGTTCGGCGTCGGCCGCCGGTACGTGCCGGCTCTCGGCCGGCCGATGCTGGCACTCGTCCTGGCGTCGCAGTGCCTGAGATGGTGGTGCATCCTCACCCTCGGACACCGCTGGAACACCCGCATCGTGATCGTGCCCGGATTGCCCCTGATCCGCCGTGGGCCGTACCGCCGGCTCCGGCACCCCAACTACGTGGCCGTCGTCGTCGAGGGTGCGGCACTGCCGCTCGTCCACTCCGCGTGGGTGACCGCGGTGACCTTCACTGCGCTCGATGCCGTGGTACTTCGGGTGCGGATCCGCGCCGAGAACGCCGCCCTGCGCGAACTGGTGCGCGATGCATGACCTGATCGTCGTCGGCGCCGGCCCCGCGGGGCTGGCCACGGCCCTGTATTCCGCCCGGGCCGGCCTCGATACGGTCGTGATCGAGTCGAGGCCGTCGCCGATCGACAAGGCCTGCGGGGAGGGTCTGATGCCGGGCGCGGTCGCCTGCCTGCGCGAACTCGGTGTGCCGGTCGACGGACATCCCCTCCGGGGGATCCGGTACACGGACGGGCACTGCCGGGCCGAGGCCGGCTTCCGCGACGGCCACGGCTTGGGGGTGCGCCGCACCGATCTGCAGGCAGCATTGCAGTCCGAGGTCGTGACACGAGGTGTTCCGGTGCTGCAGCGCCGGGTCTCCGAGATCACGCAGGATGCCCGGTGCGTGACGGCCGCAGGCGCCACGGCGCGGTACCTCGTCGCGGCCGACGGGCTGCACTCCGCCATCCGACGGCAGCTGGGCCTGGACCGCCCACCGTCCGGTCACCACAGGTGGGGGCTACGCCGGCACTTCGAGGTGGCCCCATGGACCGACTTCGTGGAAGTGCATTGGGCCCGCGACCGCGAGGCCTACGTCACCCCGGTCGGTCCCCGCCTCGTCGGCGTGGCGCTGCTCTCCGCTACCCGCGGGTCGTTCGCCCGGCAGCTGGCCGAATTCCCCGCCCTTGCCCAGCGGCTCCCCGACACCGCGGCGACCGCCGTCCGGGGGGCGGGACCGATGCGTCAGGACGCCAGGGCCCGCGTCGCGGGCCGTGTGCTGCTCGTCGGTGACGCGGCCGGATACGTGGACGCGATCACCGGCGAAGGCATCGACGTCGCTCTGAAATGCGCACGCGCCCTTGTGCAGTGCCTCGAATGCGGGCAACCGGCACGCTACGAACGGGCATGGTCGCGGGCGTCGCGGCGCTCACGCCTGCTGACCTCCTCCCTGCTGTGGGCGCGTCGGCAACCCCGCCTCGGCCCTGTCATCGTGCCGCTGGCTGCGCGGTCACCACGCCTGTTCGCTGCCGCCGTCCATCAGGTCGCACGATGACGATGTCGACGTCCCCGACCCGGCCTCCGCCACGGCCATGACCCGCTGGGCCGCATTTCTTCTCGCACGCCGGTGGCTCGTGCTGATCGTGACCGTCACCGCGCTGGTGCTCGGCGGCGCATGGGGGCTGGGGGTCTTCCCCCATCTGAGGTTCGAGGGCTTCCTCGACGACGGGAGCGAAGCCGCGCACGTCACGCACCAGGTGGAGGAGCACCTCGGCCGCCGGGAGCCGGACATCGTCGCCATCTACACCGCCCCACCCGGGCAGAGCATCGACGACATCGGACCCGAGGTGGCCGGGCACCTCGCCGCTCTCGATCGCACCCGGGTCGAGCGCGTCGACACCTACTGGACGGTGCCCGTGGTCGAGAAACCGTACTTGCGCTCCGCCGATGGCACCCGAGCGCTCGCGACGGTGACCCTGCAGCATTCCGGGTCGGGTGATCGGCCGCCGTACCACGATCTGCTGTCCGTGCTGCAGGTTCCCGGAGTCGACACCCAGCTGACCGGCAAGACCGTGGTCGACGATTCGTTCAACACACAACTGAAGACCGACCTCGTCGTCGCCGAGTCGGTGTCGCTTCCGCTGACCCTGATTCTGCTGGTGATGATCTTCGGCGGACTGACCGCCGCGGCGGTGCCGGTTCTCGTCGCCGCGCTGTCGGTGCTCAGCGCGCTCGGGACGCTTCGGCTGCTGACCATGTTCACCGAGGTCAATGCCTTTGCCCTCAACGTCACCTCTCTTCTGTGTCTCGGTCTGGCCATCGATTACGGACTGTTCATCGTCAGCCGGTTCCGGGAAGAACTCCGCTCCGGCGCCTCGCCGAACGACGCGGTTCGGCGGACCGTTCTCACCGCGGGCCGCACCGTGTGCTTTTCCGCGCTGCTGCTCGTATGTGCCTTCGCCGGAATGCTCGTCTTTCCCCAGGAGGTGATCCGGTCGCTGGGTTTGGGCGCCATCTCGGCCGCCCTCAGCGCGGCCCTGCTGTCCTTGACCGCCGTGCCCGCGGCCCTGGCCGTTCTGGGTGCCCGGATCAACAGTCTGACCTGGCGCCGCGGGGCGGTCGAGCGCGGCGAGGTGCGAGCCCACCGATTCTGGGGAGCCGTCGCCGACCGGGTGATGCGCCATCCGCTGCGCGTCGCAGTCCCGATCACCCTCGTGCTGGTGGTGTTCGCGGCCCCGGTCCTTCTGACGCGGTTCGGCTCGATCAGCTACACCTCGCTGCCGCCCGGCAATCCGGTTCGCGCGGCCACCGAACAGCTGGTCCAGGAATTTCGGTCACCTGGTGGCGACATCACCGTCCTGGTGCACGGAACAGCCGGCTCGCCCCCGCCCCTGCATGCGAGCCTCGGGTTCGTGGCACAGGCCGATGCCGTCGACGGGGTCACCGGGGCGCAGCCCATCGCCACGACCTCGGATTTCACCGTCATCTCCGCGGCGGTGACCGACCGATCGGACGTCGAGCGCGCGAACGCGGCCGTCGCAGCACTGCGCGAGCTGGCGCCGCCGGCAGGAACCCGGATCGAGGTCGGCGGACCGTTCGCCCTCGAGGCCGACAACAATCACGCGATCACCGAGGCGCTGCCCACCATGATCGCCGTCATGGTGGGCGCGACACTGCTGCTGCTGTTCCTGGCCTTCGGCACGGTGGTGCTGCCGGTCAAGGCGGTCGCCATGGCGGGACTGAGCCTCGGGGCGACCTTCGGGCTGCTGACCTGGATCTTCCAGGAAGGACACGGCGCCGGTCTCATCGGCGTGGCTCCGGAGCCCGTCCAGCCCACCCTGGTCGTGTTGATCCTCGCCGTCGTGTTCGGCCTGTCGACCGATTACGAGATCTTCCTGATGTCGCGGATGGTCGAAGCGCATGCTGCGGGGGCGTCGACCGAGACGGCGGTGCACACCGGTACCGCCCTCACCGGTCGTGTCGTCACCTGCGCCGCGCTGATACTCGGTACGGTCACCGCGGCCTTCGCGCTCTCCCCGATGACGATCATGCGGTTCATCGGACTGGGAATGATCTTCGCCCTCGTCATCGACGCCACGCTGGTCCGCATGCTGCTGGTTCCCTCACTGATCAAGCTGATGGGCGACGCGAACTGGTGGGCGCCGGCACCCCTGGCACGCCTGCACCGACGCATCGTGCACGGATGGTCCGAGGGCCCGGGCCCGCGCCACCGGGCCACCGCGAGAGGCCGGTCGACACCCGCCGCGGGCCGGCACCGGTCCTCCGTGGACCTGCGCCGACCACGCCGGAAAGGGTCCTCCCCGGACCGGGGGGCGGCCGCGATCGACCCGGTCCACCGGCCGCATCGGGGCGGACTCGACGACCCGGCACCCTCGGGTGAGGATCCCCTGGCGGATACCACCGACGGCCACAGCCCTACGTCGCCTGCACCAGCCGACGGATCGCGTTGAGCGGCAGCCGGATCCACTGTGGCCGGTGGCGGGCCTCGTAGACCACCTCGTAAACGGCCTTGTCCAGTTCGTACGCGCGCAGCAGCGCGGCCGACTCGCGCGGATCCGCGCCGGACGCGCCCGCATAGCCGTCGCAGAACGCGGCGGAGTTGCGCTGCGCCCATTCCTGCGCCCGGAACTCGCGTTGCGCGGCGGCAGCCTCCGACGTCGCATCGTGCAGGGAGTGGTGGGCCGCGTAGTCGAACGAGCGGAGCATCCCCGCCACGTCGCGCAGGGCGCTGTCCGGTTCCCGCCGTTCGTCGAGGGACTTGGCGGGCTCGCCCTCGAAATCGATGAGCAGCCAGTGTTCCGGGGTGCGCAGCACCTGCCCGAGGTGCAGGTCCCCGTGGACCCGCTGCACCGTGGTCGTGCCGGTGGCCGCCGCCTCCGCCAACCGCTCCCGCACCGCCGGGGCGAATTCCGCCAGTTCCGGTACGACGGCACCGGCCGCGTCCAGGCGGCGCAGCATGCCGTCGACGATCTCGCCGACGGGTCGCTGCGACGTCCCGAGGGACTGCGCCAGCAGCGCGTGCACCTCGGCCACGGCCGCGCCCATCCGCTGCGATTCGCCGGCGAAGTCCGTGCCCACCTCGTCCGCCCGCAGGTCGGCCTCGAGCAGCAGGTCCCGCACGCTGCCCAGAGCCATCGACCAGCCGTCGGCGGAGTTGGCCGCGAAGTCCTGCACCATCGCCAGCGTCGTGCGCACGCCGCCGATCTCGGCGTCGATCCACGCGCGCACGGGGGCGACCGACCGGCAGCCCGCCTCGCCGAGCGCGAGGTGCAGTTCCACGTCGGGGTTGACGCCCGGAGTGATCCGGCGGAAGAGCTTGAGCAGCAACTGCTCGCCCAGCACGACGGAGGTGTTGGACTGCTCGGCGCTGAGCGCCCGCCCGCGCAGTCCCTCCTCGATGACCGTGCCGGGCACGGTGTGCAGCTCGACCGGGCCATACACCTGCCCGGTAGCGATCGAGTGCGCGTACAGGTCGATGATCTCCTGGTCGCGCAGGCCGTCGTAGGCGTGGGGGCGGTCGTCGCCGCTCCCGTCGGGCCGCGGCAGCGCCCAGGGTGCCAGCTCGTCGGGCAGGTGCGGGCGATACCCGAGCGGCACCTGGTAGATCTGCTCGGCGCCGGATTCGAACTCGACGGTCACCAGCAGGTGGTCCGCTCCGAACGCGGGGGTGTCGGTGAGCGGTTCCCGCAGCATGATCCGGACGGCGGCGACGGTTCTGCCCTTGGCGGCGAACCAACGCTGGTGGGGAAGCCACTCGGCCAGCAGGGCCTCGAGCTCCGCATCGGAGTAGTGCTGCACGTTCGGATCCCTCATGGCTGCACCGCCGCCTCGGCTTCGCTGCTCACCGGATGTTCGCCGACGCCTTCCCTCGTCGGATCGGGCTGCAGCGCGAACCAATAGAAACCGTGACCGGGCAGGGTGATCATGTACCCCTCCTCCGTGATCGGTGGGAACGGGACGGAACCGGTGAGCTCCACCGGAATCCACCCTGCGAACCGGGACAGGTCCAGGATGACGGCCTGGGGATACCGGGATAGGTTGTTCACACACAGGATGACGTCGCTGTAGTTGCGGTCCGGGCCGAGCGGCATCTCCCGCAGGTACGACAGGACGGCCGGGTTGGCGCTGCCCAATTCGGTGAAGGCGGCCTTGCCGAACGCCGGATGCTGCTTGCGGACCTGGATCATCCGGCGCGTCCAGTGCAGCAGCGTGTTCGTCGAGTTCATCTGCCGCTCGACGTTCACGGACTGGTAGCCGTAGGTCGGATCCATGATCGTCGGCAGGTACAGCCGCGCGGGGTCCGCCCGCGAGAAGCCCGCGTTGCGGTCGGGTGTCCACTGCATCGGCGTGCGCACGGCGTCGCGGTCGCCGAGCCAGATGTTGTCGCCCATCCCGATCTCGTCGCCGTAGTAGAGCACCGGCGAGCCGGGCAGGCTCAACAGCAGAGCCGTGAACAGCTCGAGCTGGTTGCGGTCGTTCTCGAGCAGCGGGGCCAGCCGGCGCCGGATGCCGATGTTCGCCCGCATCCGCGGGTCGGTGACGTACTCGGCATACATGTAGTCACGTTCTTCGTCCGTGACCATCTCGAGGGTCAGCTCGTCGTGGTTGCGCAGGAAGATGCCCCACTGCGCACTGCTCGGAATCGGCGGTGTCTGGGCGAGGATCTCGGAGATGGGGAACCGGTTCTGGCGCCGCACCGCCATGAAGATGCGCGGCATGAGCGGGAAGTGGAACGCCATGTGGCACTCGTCGCCGACCTCCGGCTCGCCGAAGTACTCCACCACGTCGCTGGGCCACTGGTTCGCCTCCGCCAGCAGCACCCGGCCCGGATACTCCGCGTCGATCACCGCGCGGCACTTCTTCAGGAACGCGTGTGTCTCGGGCAGGTTCTCGCAGTTGGTGCCCTCGCGCTCGAACAGGTAGGGCACCGCGTCCAGCCGGAACCCGTCGATCCCCAGGTCGAGCCAGAAGCGCAGGACGTCGATCATCGCGTCCTGCACCTCGGGATTGTCGTAGTTCAGGTCCGGCTGGTGCGAGAAGAACCGGTGCCAGTAGTACTGCTTGCGCACCGGATCCCACGTCCAGTTGGAGGATTCGGTGTCGACGAAGATGATGCGCGCATCCGGGTAGCGCTCGTCGGTGTCGGACCACACGTAGAAGTCGCCGTACGGGCCGTCCGGGTCCGTACGCGACTCCTGGAACCACGCGTGCGTGTCGGACGTGTGGTTCATGACCAGGTCGGTGATCACGCGGATACCGCGCTTGTGCGCCTCGTCGAGGAACGTGACGAAGTCGTCGACGGTGCCGAACTCCGGGAGCACCGCCCGGAAGTCCCGGATGTCGTACCCGCCGTCGCGCAGCGGGGAGTCGTAGAACGGTGGCAGCCAGATACAGTCGGCGCCCAGCCAGGCGATGTAGTCGAGCTTCTCGGTCAGCCCGCGCAGATCACCCGTCCCGTCGTGGTTCGAGTCGTTGAAGGCGCGCACCAGGACCTCGTAGAACACCGCGGTCTTGAACCAGTCGGGATCCACCGCGAGGTTTCTGGCATGGGAGAAGTCCTCGGACTGGGCCTCGACGAGATGGCCGTCGGCTGTGTGTTCCGGTTCGTTCGACCGGTCCCTGGACTCGTGTGAACCTTCGAGCGGCATAACACCTCGGCGATCGTCTCGGCGGTACGGGCAGTGTTCTCGGTTCGTTCCGATCGTAGGGGGGTCGGCGCCGTCGCGCTGGCAATGCGGACTCGCCCCGGGCCCCCGATGTGCACCCCCGCGGGGGCTCGGGTAGGGTGTCCGTCATGCAGCGTGCATATTTCTGGTTTAGCAGGCCGGCCCGGGGTGGGTCGGTCGGCGTAACCGCGCGCTGACTTCTTCCACCTACGAGCCGGACACGGACCGGCTCGCTGGGATCTTTCAGGTTCAGCCAGGGTCGGCCCGGGAACAGGAACCGAACCCCGATGACCACCAGCACCTCCATCTCCACCGCGAATCTCGACGAACAGCGGACCGTGCGGATCAGCCCGCTCGTCGCCCCGGCCGTCGTCCGCGGCGAGCACGCCCCCGACGAGGTGGCCGCCGCCACTGTGCGCTCGGGCCGCGCCGACACCGTGGCGATCCTCGACGGCACCGACGACCGGCTGCTCGTCGTGGTCGGGCCGTGCTCGGTGCACGACCCCGCCGCCGCGATGGACTACGCGCGCCGCCTCGCCGCCAAGGCCGACGATCTGCGCGACGACCTGCACGTGGTGATGCGGGTGTACTTCGAGAAGCCGCGCACCACCCTCGGGTGGAAGGGCCTGCTCAACGACCCGCACCTCGACGGCACCTACGACATCAACACCGGTCTGCGCATCGGCCGCAAGCTGCTGCTCGACGTGTCCGGCCTCGGACTGCCGGTCGGGTGCGAGTTCCTCGACCCGATCCTGCCGCAGTACTACGCGGATCTGGTCACCTACGGCGCGATCGGGGCCCGCACCGCGGCCAGCCAGGTGCACCGGCAACTGTGCAGCGCACTGTCCATGCCGGTCGGCATCAAGAACTCCACCGAGGGTGACGTGCAGGTGGCCGTCGACGGCACCCGCGCCGCCGCCGCGAGCCACGTGTTCCCCGGCACCGATCTCGACGGGCAGGCCGCGCTCATCGAGACCGTCGGCAACCCCGACTGCCACGTCATCCTGCGCGGCGGTTCCGCCGGCCCCAACTACGACGCCGGGACGGTCGCCGACACCATGGCCCGCCTGCGCAAGGCCGGTCTGCCCGAGCGCGTCGTGATCGACGCGAGCCACGGCAACAGCAGCAAGAACCACGAGAAGCAGGTCGACGTCGTCACCGACATCGCCGAGCGGCTCGTCGCGGGCGAGAAGGGCATCGTCGGTGTGATGCTGGAGAGCTTCCTCGCGGCGGGCCGTCAGGACCTGACCCTGGGCCGGTCCGACGAGCTCGAGTACGGCAAGTCGATCACCGACGCGTGCCTCGACTGGGCCACCACGGCCGACCAGCTCGACCGGCTGGCCGACGCGGTGCGCCGCCGGCGCGCCTGAGGCCCGCGGCGCCCCTGACGCCGGTGCCGGGAACCGTTTCGGGGGATGTCCCGGAACGGTTCCCGCCCGCGGCGCCCCGCGGCGCGCGGCCGGTCGCGGTAGCGTCGGAGGCATGCATCAGCACACGCTGTCGGTGGTCGTGCCGGCGTACAACGAGGAACGCTACATCGGTCCGTGTCTGGCGGCGCTGTTGGAGCAGGAAGCGGACATCCGCGAAATCGTGGTAGTGGACAACAATTCGACGGACAGGACGGGCGAGATCGTCGACGCGATCGCCGAGCGGTCTCCGATCGTCCGCCGGATCGTCGAGCCCCGCCCCGGCGTCGCATTCGCCCGCAATGCCGGATTCGACTCGGCGACAGGAGATCTCCTCGGCCGGATCGACGCCGACACGCGGGTGCGGCCCGGATGGGCCCGCGCGATCCTCGACTTCTTCGCGCGTGCAGACACCGAGAGCGTCGGTGCCGTCAGCGGACTCAGCAACTCCTACGACTCGCCGTACCGGGAGCTCAAGCGCCGGTATATCGAGCAGCGCGTGCGCAAGGGCTTCTTCGGCGGTGAGCGCCGCATCGACAACCTGCACGGTGCCAACATGGCCGTGCGCCGGTCGGCCTGGCAGCGCGTCCGCGACGCGGTCAGCACGGATGCCGGGATCCACGAAGACCTCGACCTGGCCCTGTGCCTGCGCGAGGCCGACATCGAGATCGCCCAGCTCTCCGAGCTGTTCGTCGACATCTCCCCACGGCGTGCGCTGACGCCGCCGCGGGAGTACACCAAGTACATCCGCTCCGGAACCGCCACGTTCGAACTGCATGGCCGGATGAATCCGGTGCTTCGCCGAATCCTGCGGGCGCACTGGGCGTTCCACGTGCTCGTGTATCTGGCCTACCGGCCCTACGATCCGGAGCTGGGCCGGTTCACGCTCACCCGGCTGCTGCGCACACCGCGTGCCCGCACGCTGCCGATCGACGTGGCGGACACCGCCCGCGTGTGAGCGCCGCGATGCGGGGTGCGCCCGGCCCGCGCCGGTCGCACCCCGCGTCCGTTCGTGTCAGCACGTCCGTTCGGGTCAGTGCAGGGGAGTGAAGTCCCGGCTGCCGAGGTAGTCCGGCCGCCGGCGCGGCGCCGAGAACGGCTCGACGAGCGCGTTCTCGACACTGTTGAACACCACGAACAGATTCGACCGGGGGAACGGGGTGATGTTGCCGTTCGAGCCGTGCATGCAGTTCGCGTCGAACACCGTGGCCGAACCGGCCGAGCCGGTGAACGTGGCGATGCCGTGCTCGGCGGCCATCGAGGTCAGCGTGTCCTCGTCGGGCGAACCGGTGGGGGGCACGTGCGTGACGAGGGACTGCCGGTAGTAGTCGTCGGGGGTGGTACCGGCGCACGAGACGAAGGTCCGGTGCGAACCGGGCATGATCATCAAACCGCCGTTGTAACCGTAGTTCTCGGTCAGCGCGACGGAGATGCTCAGCGCCCGCGGACGCGGCATCCCGTCCTCGGCGTGCCAGGTCTCGAAATCGGAGTGCCAGTAGAACGGTCCGCCGCGGAATCCCGGCTTGACGTTCAGCCTCGATTGGTGGATGTAGACCGCCGAGCCGAGGAGTTGGCGGGCGATTCCGGCGATCTCCGGTCGCCGGACGATCTCGGCGACCGTGCCGGAGAGGCGGTGCACGTCGAACACGGAGCGCACGTCCCCGCTTCCCGCCTCCCGCACGACCCGCTCGTCGTCGGCCAGATCCCGGCCCAGACGTGCCGTCTCGTCGAGCAGATTTCCGACGTCGTGCGCCGGCAGGAGCGCGTCGACGGTGTGGAACCCGCGCCGGTCGTACTCGGCGACGGCCGGGGCGTCCAGCGGCCCCGTTGCCGATCCCCACACCACCGGATCCGGCCGGGACACGCTCACGCAGTTCGTGCGGTTCCGGGTCGGGTAGTCGTCGATGACGGCCGTCTGCATTGTTGCGAATCACCCTCTCGAAGTCGATGACGGTTCCTTCCGACGCTCTCACCCACCGTGGGCGGATGCAACCCGTCGCGGAGATCCGCGGCACAAACATGCGCAACGCCGCATGCGCCGGGAGTAGGGTCGCCCCTGGCTGCCGCCGCACAACAGGATGAGGGGATCATGACCGAGACGATGCGCGCCGCGCGTTTTCATGCGGACACCAGAACCAATGTGCTGGAAGATGTTCCGATTCCGTCGCCGGGCCCCGGCGAGGTGCTCGTCAAGGTCGCCTTCTGCGGCATCTGCCACTCGGACCTGAGCCTGCTCGACGGCACCTTCCCGGCCCTGCTGCCGGTGGTCACCCAGGGCCACGAAGCCGCCGGGATCATCGCGGCCGTCGGGGACGGCGTGACCGGGTGGGAGGTCGGGGACCGCGTCGTGCCCTCGGCCGGACGACCGTGCATGCAGTGCCGCAAGTGCCGGCGCGGCGACCTGACCAACTGCCTGAACATCCAGTTGATGGCCTTCGCGTACGACGGCGCCTGGGCCGAGTACACCGTCGCACAGGCGGGCGGTCTCACCCTCGTGCCCGACAACGTCCCGCTCGAGCAGGCGGCGATCCTCGCCGACGCGGTGTCCACGCCGTTCGGCGCCGTCGTGCGCACCGGGCAGGTGCAGGTGGGCGAGGCCGTCGGCGTGTGGGGGGTCGGCGGAGTGGGCACCCACATCGTGCAGCTCGCCCGGCTGATCGGTGCCGTGCCGGTCCTCGCGTTCGACATCAACCCCGCGGTGCGGGAGCGGGCCCTCGAACTCGGCGCCGACTATGCGTTCGACTCCCGCGACCCGGACCTGGTGCAGAGGGTCGCCGAGGCGACCGGCGGGAAGATGCTCGACGTGGCCTTCGACTCGGCGGGCGTGAAGGCCACCTTCGACCAGGCCCTGCAGTGCGTGATGACGGGTGGCCGCGTCGTGGTCGTCGGGCTGAGCGGGCAGGAGGCCTCCCTGGGCCCCACCGCCACGTTCGGACTGTCGCGCAAGCACGTGATGGGCCACCTCGGCTACAAGAATGTCGACATCGAAACGCTCGCCGCGCTCGTCTCCCGCGGCCGCCTGGACATCTCCCGCTCGATCAGCGAGATCGTGCCGCTGGAGAACATCGCCGAGGGCATCGAGAAGCTGCACAACCACATCGGGGATCCGATCCGGATCCTCGTTCAGCCCTGACCTGTCGGAGTCTCGTCGTACCGTCGCCGCATGGGTTACGAATTCCAGGTGACGGTCGATTCCGACAGCCCGCACACGCTGGCGAAATGGTGGGCGGCCGCGCTGGGCTGGCGGGTGGAGCCGAGCAACGAGGACTTCATCCGCGGCCTGGTCGCGGCCGGCCACGCCCGCGAGGACGACACCGAGATCTTCGAGGGCGTCCTGGTCTGGAAGGCGGGCGCCGCGATCTCCGATCCCGAGGTGCCCGCGCGTCCGCGCGTGCTCTTCCAGCGGGTGCCCGAGGGCAAGACGGTGAAGAACCGGCTGCACTTCGACATCCGGGCCGGGGAGGAACGTGAGGCGCTCGCCGGGCGGCTCGTCGAGGCGGGCGCGACCGTCCTGCACCGGGGCCGGCAGGGGCCGAGCGAGTGGATCACCATGACCGACCCGGAGGGCAACGAGTTCTGCGTCGGGTGAACCGGCGGACCTACCGATACGCGCGCGGGGTCTTGCCCGTCCATCGCTTGAAGGCACGCCGGAACGCGCTCGGCTCGGAGAAGCCGAGGCGGGCCGACAGCGCGTCCACCGGTTCGCCGCGGCGCAGACCGGCGATCGCCGTGTCGCGCAGCACCTCCTCGCGCAACTGCCCGAGCGAGGTGCCCTCCTGCCGGAGCAGGCGCCGCAGATGCGGTGCGCTCACCGACAGCATCTCCGCGACTTCCTCGGCGGTCGCCGTGCGTCCCTCGATGCCCGACTCGAAGATCCGCCGCACCTGCGACGCGGCGGTGGAGTCGTAGTCGCGTTCCGACATCATCAGATTCGGCGATTCGCGCAGATAGTCCTCGAGCGTCTCCTCGGTCTGGACGATGGGCGACCGCAGTGCCGCGTTGTCGATTTCGAGCGCTGCCCCGTCGGCGTCGAAGGTGACCGGCACCCCGAAGATCGCGTCGTAGTTCTTCGCGAGCACCGGATCGGGCTCGCCGTAGGGAACCGTGACCGACGCCAGCCGTACTCGTCCGCCGACGAGCCAGGCCGCGAAGCGGTGCAGCAGGATGAGCAGGAAATCGATGATGACGCGGGTCTTGTCGTCGCACGGCTCCGGCAGCACCACCTCGAGCCGGGTCGTCTGCGGGCCCGGCGTCAGCCGCAGTCTCGGCAGCGTCGGCAGCACGCGGTTGACCTCGATCATCCGTTCGAGGGCCTGGGCGAGGTCCCGGCAGTGGATCAGCGTCAGGCACATCACGCGGAAGGTGCCGCGGGGCACCGGCCCCGGCCCGAGGCCGAACAACTCGTCACCGGTGAGCTCCCAGGTCTTCTGCGTGAACCGGGTGACCTGTTCGGGGGTGAGGCGCGCGTGCGGGTGCGCGAGCACCGCGCGACTGATCCGGGCCGCGTCCAGGGCCGGGGCCAGATCCACGCCGTTCGCCGCGGCGAGAACCACCGAGCGGCGCACGAAGTCGGAGGGAATGGTGGCGGGGGCGGTCATGTTCAGCCGTGCTCCCGCAGGCTGCGCAGCCGCCGGACGCCCTCGAGGAGGACGTCGTCGCGCTTGCAGAACGCGAAGCGCACCAGATGGTTCCACTGCTGGGGGTCGTCGACGAAGGCGCTGACCGGGACCGCGGCCACCCCGATGCGTTCGGGCAGGGTCCGGCAGAAGGCGACACCGTCCGTCGCGCCGAACGGGGTGATGTCCGCGCACACGAAATACGTGCCGGCCGAGTCCAACACACCGAATCCGGCGTCGGCGAGGGCGCCGGAGAGCAGGTCGCGCCTGCGCTGCAGATCGTCGCGCTGGGCGGCGATCCACGGCTGCTCGTGGGTCAGCGCGTACGCGACGGCGGGCTGGAACGGCGCCCCGGCGACGAACGACATGAACTGTTTCGCCGCGCGCACCCCGTCGATCAGTTCGCGGGGGCCGAGCGCCCATCCGATCTTCCAGCCGGTGACGTTGAACGTCTTCGCGGCGCTGGACACGGTGACGGTGCGTTCGGCCATGCCGGGCAGCGACGCGAGCGGGCGGTGCCGGCGGCCGTCGAACACCAGGTGCTCGTACACCTCGTCGGACAGCACCAGCAGGTCCCGCTCGCAGGCCAGTGCCGCGACCGCGGCGAGCGCCGCGTCGTCGTAGACCGTGCCCGTCGGGTTGTGCGGGGTGTTGACCACGAGCATGCGGGTGCGCTCGGTGACCGCGGCGCGCAGCGCGTCCACGTCCAGGACGAACCCGGACCCCGCGCGGGCGAGCGGCACCGTGCGGCGGCTCGCCCCCGCCAGCGCCACGGACGCGGCGTAGGAGTCGTAGTAGGGCTCGGTGAGCAGCACCTCGTCGCTGGGTTCGACGAGACCGAGGATGGCGGCGCTGATCGCCTCGGTGGCGCCGACGGTGACGAGGACCTCGGTGTCGGGGTCGTGCTCGAGCCCGTACCGGGCGGCGCGGTCCGCCGCGATCGCCCGGCGCAACTCGGGTGTGCCCGGCCCGGGCGGGTACTGGTTGACGCCGTCGGCGATGGCCTGGCGCGCGACGTCCAGCATCGCGCGGGGGCCGTCCGTGTCGGGAAAACCCTGGCCGAGGTTCACGGCGTCGTGCGTAACGGCCAGGGCGGTCATCTCGGCGAAGATCGTGGACGCGAACGGGCGCAGCCTGCGGACGGTGCGGACCCGATGTGAGGACGCGATTTCTGCCATTTCTGCAGCTTAGCCGCGCCCTTCCCGGCCTCCGGCAGCGGTCGTGTCACATCCGGCGGGGCTGTCTCGTCCAAAGGATGAACGGTCCCGCTCGGGACCCGAGGAACGGAGAAGGTCATGGCGCGCATTCCCGCGGTGACACCGGCCGAGGCCGGCGTCACGACGAAGATCGCCTACCGGGTGGCCCGGCGCCGCTTCGGGGAGGTGCCCGAGCCGTTCGCCGTCTACGCCCACCATCCGGCGTTGATGCGGGCGAGCGCCGTGCACGAGATGCTCGTCGAGCGCGCCTCGACGGTGCTGCCGGCGCACGTCCGCGAGCTCGCGGTGTACCGGGTGGCCTGGAGCGTCGGGTGCTCCTGGTGCGTCGACTTCGGCGCGATGCTGCAGCGGCTCGACGGACTCGACGTGGACCGCCTCGAGCACATCGCCGACTACGCGACCTCCGACGCCTACAGCGACGACGAGCGTGCGGCGATCGCGTACGCCGACGCGATGACGGGAGCCGGCGGTGCGGCCGTCGCGGTGACGGACGAGCAGGTCGCCGACCTCGAGCGTCGCTTCGGGCGGGCCGGGGTGGTGGAACTGACGTACCAGATCGCGCTCGAGAACATGCGGGCCCGGATGAACTCGGCCCTGGGCATCCACGAGCAGGGTTTCAGCACCGACGCGTGCCGGGTGCCGTGGCTGCAGGACGACGCGGCTCAGGGCAGCACGAGCTGACCGATGGGACCCGGATTCCAGGCGATCTCCCACCGGAATCCGTCGGGGTCCGCGAAATACCCTGTGTAGCCGCCCCACTCACGTTCGACCGCGTCGGAGACCGGATCGGCTCCGGCGCGGCGGGCGGTGTCCAGCACCCGGTCGACGTCCGCTCGGTCGGCGACGTTGTGGGCGAGCGTCACGGGCGGGACGCCGCCCCGCTGCACGGGGCCGACCTCGGCCGCGAACTGCCGTTCGTCCCACAGGGACAGGACGAGGTGCGGGCCGACCTGGATCATCACCACCTCGCCGGGGACGTCGACGACCGGGGTCCAGCCGAGTCCGTCGACGTAGAAGCGCCGGGTGCGCTCGAGGTCGGCGACGGCGAGAGTGACGAAGCTCAGTCGTTGCTCCATGGCCGAAGCCTAGGCGTGTCCGTCCCGGACACGCGAGTGCGGATGGGCGACACTGTTCGTGGTGTCTCGTTCGCGGACCCGACCGCGGCCGGACCCGGATACTGGGAGGCGCCATGGCCGGTGGTTTCGTGCCTGTTCCGGACTGGTTCAGCTGGGAGAATCACGACTGCGGCGTCGCCGTCGCCGACATCGACGGTGACGGCGCACCGGACGTCGTCGCTCTCATGATCGACAACCCGCGAGAGCAGAACACCGGCTGGTACCGGGTCGGACACGGGCTGGCCGCCGACGGAACGGTGCGCAACTGGGAGTCCTGGATCCCCGTTCCCGATTGGTGGGGCTGGGAGAACCAGGGCGCCGGTATCGCCGTCGCGGACCTCGGCGGTACCGGCACGCTCGACCTCGTCGTCTTCGTCGTCGACAACCCGCCCGGTCAGAACTCCGGATACTTCCGCATCGGCCGCGACCTGGCCGCCGACGGAACGGTCACGGGAGGGTGGACGCCGTGGATCGCGGTCCCGGACTGGTACGGGTGGGAGAACCAGGGCGCCGACATCGCGATCGCCGACCTCGACGGCCTGCCCACCCTCGTGGTCTTCGTCGTCGACAACCCGCCCGGCCAGAACAGCGGACAGTTCCGGCTGGGCCGGGGGTTGACTCCCGAGGGAACGCTGACCGCCGGCTGGACGCCCTGGGTGCCCGTACCGGACTGGTACGGCTGGGAGAACCAGGGTGCGGGCATCGCCGTCACCGACCTCGACGGCGACGGCCGGCCCGAACTGATCGTGCTCGCCGTCGACAATCCGCCGGGGGAGAACGGTGGTCACTACACGATCGGCTGGGGTCTGGACGGATCCGGTCACGCCCTCGACGGCTGGAGCGTGTGGTCCACCATCCCGGCGTGGGGCTTCTGGGAGAACCAGGGTGCGGCAGCCGCAGTGCTGGATCGCGGCGACGGTTCCCGGCCCGAACTGGTCGTGCTCGCGACGGACAACCCACCGCAGCGCAACACCGGATACCTCCGCGTGGTCGAACTCGTCACGGACGTCGACGAGGCGCCCGACATGGGTCTCTGGCGGCTGCTCGACTTCGGCACCGAGATCAATCCCGTGCACGCGGCGCTGCTGCACACCGGGGACGTGCTCTTCTTCGCAGGCTCCGGGAACGATCCCGACCACCATGCAGCCCATCGATTCCGCACCAGAGTCTGGCACTATCCCGCTCCCGAACTCGACGCTCCGGCCACACCGATCGACCTGTTCTGCGTCGGGCAGGCGTTTCTTCCCGACGGGCGCCTTCTCGCGGCCGGGGGCACCGAACGGTACGACCCGTTCTACGGTCTGAAGGACGCGCTCGTCTTCGATCCGGTCACGGGGGAGTGGTCGGCCACCGCCGACATGACGTACGGGCGGTGGTACCCGACGCTGCTCACCCTCGGCGACGGGAACGTGGTCGCGGTGTCCGGACTCGGCGCCGACAACCATCTTTCGGTCGTCCCCGAGCGGTACACCGCGGCGACCGCGACGTGGTCGGAACTGCCGTCGCCGGGCCCGATCCCGATGTATGCGCACCTGTTCCTGCTCGCGGACGGCCGGATCTTCTATTCCGGAGGTCAATACGGCGGGAACAACGGCATGCGGCCGTCCGTGTGGGATCCCGATACGGGTCACGTCACCGCCGTGGCCGGCCTGGCCGTGCCCGGTTCCCGCAATCAGGCGGCGAGCGTGCTGCTGCCGCCGGCCCAGCAGCAGAGGGTCATGATCCTCGGCGGCGGAGGATTCGACCTGCACAGTCCCGCACCTGCACTCGCCGACACGCGGATCGTCGACCTCACCGACCCGGAGCCCGCCTATCGGCCCGGTCCCCCGATGGCCCATGCCCGCATGCATCTGAGCGCGGTGCTGCTCCCGGACCGCACGGTGCTCGCCACGGGCGGTTCGGCGGTGGAGGAGACGGCGCACGGCGCACCGCCCCATGCGGAGATCTACCGGCCCGCCACCGGCGTGTGGACGCACACCGCGCCCTCTCGGGTGCCCCGGCTCTACCACTCGGTCGCCTTGCTGACCCCCGACGGGAAAGTGGTCACCGCCGGCTCGAATCCGGCCCGCAAGACGGAGGACCTGCGCATCGAGATCTACTGGCCCCCGTATCTGTTCCACGGCGACCGGCCGACCCTCGAGCTGGCCGCCGCCGAGGGCGGATACGGGGGAGCCGTTGCCGCGACCGTGCACCCGCGCGGCGCCGTACAGACCGTCGGCCTCGTCCGTCCGGGCGCCTGCACCCACTCGTGCGACAGCGAGCAACGCCTGGTCGACGTCGCGTTCACCGCCGGGGCGGGTGGATCGGTCACGCTGCATCTGCCCACCGACCCCGACCTCGCGCCGCCGGGGTGGTACCTCGTGTTCGCGGTCGACGAGCACGAGGTGCCGTCGATCGGCCGATGGCTGCACCTGGGGTGAAACCGATCGCACCGTATGGTCGGCGGATTCGGCCCGGTTCGCTACGCTCGGTGGTCGTCCCCGCGGGCGAGCAGGACGCCGCGGAGCTTGTCGGGATTGGCCATGTCGTAGGCCGCCCAGACCCGCCCGTTGCGGACCGTGCAGCCGACGACCCGGCCGGCGAAGGCCCGGTGGGTCTCGTCGCCGGGGCCGCCCCCGCTGACGAACCCGAGTTCGCCGTTGACGAGCGCCGGTGTGCCGGCCAGGAACGCCTCGGCGCCGTAGCGCTGCATCAGGCCCAGGAAGAACCGGGCGAACCGCTCCGCGCCGACGACGACGTTGACGGCCGTGCGGGTCACCCCGTTGGCGTCTCCGATCACCCGGGCATCGGGATCGAGCGCCGCGACCACCGCCGCGAGGTCCCCGGAGGCGAGGGCGGTCATCAGCCGCTGCACCGCCTCGACGTGCTCGGCGGCCGGCACGGGGGGCGGCGCGGCCGCGACGGCCCGCCTACCGCGGGAGGCGAGCTGGCGCGCGGACGCCGGCGTGACGTCGAGAATGCCGGCGATCTCGTCGAACGGCACGGCGAACCCGTCGTGCAGGACGAAGGCGACGCGCTGGGCGGGGGTGAGCGTGTCCAGCACGACCATCGCCGCCATCCTGCTGTCCTCCTGCCGCACCACGGCTTCCAGTGGATCCGGGGCCGGCGATCCGCCGAGCGGGGTGACGATCGGCTCGGGCAGCCACTGGCCGACATAGTTCTCCCGGCGCGCCGTCGCCGACCGCAGCCGGTCGAGGCACAGGCGTCCGACGACGGTGGTCAGCCACGCCCGCAGATCGTCGATCCGGTCGGTGTCGGCGCCGTCGAGGCGCAGCCACGCGTCCTGGACCGCGTCCTCGGCGTCGGCGACGCTGCCCGTCAGCCGGTAGGCGACGGAGAGCAGGTGCGGCCGATGCTGCTCGAAGGCGTCGGCGAGCACGGCGGTGCGCATGGGGCGATCGTACCGACCGACGGCGCGATCGCGACCGGTACGGCACCGGACCGAACATGTCAAGGGATCCGCACACGGATGCGCCGAAGCGTTGACCCGTCGCGGCGGCCCGGGACAGACTTCCGGAGTCCGATCGCCGCAGAAGGAGTCCACCGTGTACGAGTGTCCGGACTGTTGTCGCTGACCCTCCCGGTGTAGCCCGGCGTGCCGGCCCGTCCGGCCGGCCGCCGTCGCGCGATCTTCCGTTGCCGCACCGCGAATCCCGGTGTCGCGTACGCCTTCACTGTCGCCGCGCGCCGCATTTCTCCGTGCCCGCCGTGCCGGGCCTCTTCGTCGAACGTAAGGGACAACTCTCGCGATGTCGTATTCCACGCTGCGCAGCCGACTGGTCCGGTCGGCTGCGGTCGCAGCCACCCTCGTCACCCTCGCCGCGGGGGTCGCGGCCTGCTCCTCGGGGTCGGAGACCACCACCACCGAGGACGGTCGCACCGTCCTGCGCTACCAGGGCTCGGCCGGCCAGGTCACCTATCCCGAACTCGCGGAGAACCTCGGTTACTACGAGAACGTCGCGCTGGACTGGGTGGGCGACACCACCAGCGGTCCGCAGGACATCCAGTCCGCGGCCACCGGCCAGACCGAGTTCGGCGGCGCATTCAACGGCGCCGTCATCAAGCTCGCCGCCGCCAACTCGCCGATCACGTCGGTCATCAGCTACTACGGCTCCGACGAGGAGTCGTTCAACGGCTACTTCGTGCTCGAGGACAGCCCGATCCGCACCGCCCGGGATCTGATCGGCAAGAAGGTGGGGATGAACACGCTCGGTGCCCACCACGAGTTCCTCGTCCGCGAATGGCTCGCCCAGCAGGGACTGACCCCGGACGAGATCAAGCAGGTCGAACTGATCGTGGTGCCCCCGGTGAACACCGAGCAGGCGCTGCGGGAAGGGCAGATCGACGTCGGCACCCTCGGCAGCGTGTTCCGCGAGACCGCGGTCTCGCGCGGCGGGATCCGTCCGCTGTTCACCGACGAGTCCCTGTTCGGGGCGTTCAGCTACGGCACGTACGTCTTCCGAGACGACTTCATCGCCGAGAACCGGGACGCGGTGGCGGATTTCGTGCAGGGCACGGCGCGGGCCATTCGCTGGGCGCAGACCACCCCACGCGACGAGGTCATCGCCGAGTACAAGGAGATCATCAACGGCCGCGGCCGCAACGAGAACACCAACCTCGTCGAGTTCTACAAGAGCCCCGGCGTCGCCGGCCCGGGCGGGACGATCACCGAACAGGAGATCCAGACCTGGCTCGACTGGCTCGCCCGGAACGGCGAACTGCCCGAGGGCACGTTCACCCCGGCCGACATCTACACCAACGAATTCAACCCCTACGCCAACGGCACCTACGAACCGTCGAGCGGTCCGAACGGTGAACCCGTCGAGGAGGCGAAATGACCACCACCCCGAAGCTCCGTCTCGAGCACGTGACCAAGCAGTTCCCGGTCCGCGGTACGGACACCGCGTTCACTGCCCTCGACGATGTCAGCCTCGACCTGGCCGACGGTGAGTTCCTCGTCCTCGTCGGCCCCAGCGGCTGCGGCAAGTCCACGCTGCTCGACCTTCTCGGCGGGCTGAGCAGCCCGACGTCGGGACGGATCCTGCTCGACGGACAGCCGATCTCCGGGCCGGGCCTGGATCGGGGCATCGTCTTCCAGCAGTACGCGCTCCTGCCGTGGCGCACCGCGCGGCACAACATCGAATTCGGCCTCGAGGCGAAGGGCCTGCCCCGGCGTCAGCGCCGCGCGCTGGCCGAGCACTACCTCGAGCTGGTGGGGCTGCGCGGGTTCGGCGATCGCTATCCGCACGAGCTGTCCGGCGGCATGAAACAGCGCGTCGCGATCGCCCGGAGCCTGGCGTTCGACCCCGAGGTGCTCCTCATGGACGAGCCGTTCGCCGCCCTCGACGCGCAGACCCGGGAGTCGTTGCAGGACGAGCTGTTGCGGATCCGACACGAGACCGGCAAGACCATCCTGTTCATCACCCACGGCATCGACGAGGCGATCTACCTCGGACAGCGCGTCGCCGTGCTCACGTCCCGGCCCGGGCGGATCAAGACCGTCGTGGACATCGACATCGATCGCACCGTCGACGACGTCCGGTCCGGCGAGGCGTTCCGACACTATCGACACCGGATCTGGTCATTGCTGCACTCGGAGGTCGAGCGCGCGCAGCACCACGAGTTCGGTGCCGCAACCCAGGAGGTGCAGCATGTCTAGTCCGAGCGCCACGCTGATCGACCCCGTCGAGCTCGACGGGGCCCTCGCGGAGCAGCGACCCGCGCCGGCCGTGCCCGCCCCGGGCGCCGGGACCGGACGCCGGGTCGGTGCCGTCGTATGGCGCGGTGTGAAGCCGGCCCTCGCGATCCTCGCCTTCCTCGCGGTCTGGGAGACCGCGCCCCGGCTCGGGCTCGTCGACGAGGTGTTCCTGCCGCCCTTCACCGTGGTCGCGGAGGCCTTCACCCAGCTGATCGGTAGTGGCCAGCTCGCCGAACACCTCGGCGCCAGCCTGTCCCGGGCCGTCACCGGATTCGTGATCGCAGTGCTCGTCGCGATCCCGCTCGGGGTGGCGATCGGCTGGTACCGGCCGGTGGCCGAGTTCCTCAATCCGATCCTCGAGCTGTTCCGCAACACCGCCGCGCTCGCACTGCTGCCCGTGTTCATCCTGATCCTGGGCATCGGCGAGACCTCGAAGGTGGCGCTGGTGATCTACGCGAGCACCTTCCCGATCCTGCTCAACACCATCTCCGGCGTGCGCACCGTGGATCCGCTGCTGGTCAAATCGGCCCGTTCCCTCGGTCTGCCTTCCTACCGCCTGTTCCAGAAGGTCATCCTGCCGGCTGCCGTGCCGACGATCTTCACCGGCATCCGGATGGCTGCGGCTTCGTCGATCCTCGTGCTCATTGCGGCCGAGATGGTCGGCGCCAAAGCAGGTCTCGGCTATCTCATCACCGCCTCGCAGCTCAACTTCCAGATCCCGAACATGTATGCCGGCATCGTCGCCATCTCCCTCGTCGGTCTGACCTTCAACGGGATCCTCGTCGCAGTCGAGCGCCGACTGTCCCGCTGGCGCGCAGACCAGTAGTCCCTCCGTTCCCACGTACTCGGATAGGTTGTCATGTCCCAGTCTCCGAAGCAGTTCCACCTCAACGCCTTCCTGATGGGGGTCGGCCACCACGAGGCCGCCTGGCGGCACCCGCGCACCGACGAGCGCCGCGTCCTCGACGTCGCACACTTCCAGGAGCTCGCGCAGATCGCCGAACGCGGCAAGCTCGACTCGGTGTTCTTCGCCGACGGCCTCGCGACCGGTCCCCGCGTGGAACACAACATCCAGGCGGTCTTCGAGCCGATCACCCTGCTGTCCGCGATGGCCGTCGTCACCGAGCGGGTGGGCCTGATCGCCACCGCGTCGACCGGCTACAACGAGCCGTTCAACCTCGCCCGCAAGCTCGCCTCGCTCGACCACATCAGCCACGGCCGCGCCGGCTGGAACATCGTGACCTCGGGTGGCGCCGACGAAGCGGCCAACTTCGGCTACGACGAGACACCGGACCACGCCGGCCGTTACGACCGCGCCGCCGAGTTCGTCGACGTCGCCGTCGCCCTGTGGGACAGCTGGGACGACGATGCCGTCGAGCTGGACGTCGACAGCGGCCGCTTCGCCGACCCGGCCAAGGTACACACCATCGACCACGCCGGCGCGCGGTTCACGGTGCGCGGCCCACTGAACTCCCCGCGCTCACCTCAGGGCCGTCCCGTGCTGGTACAGGCCGGATCCTCGGAGAGCGGAAAGGATTTCGCCGCCCTGTACGCCGAGGCGGTCTTCACCGCGCAGCGCACCCTGGCCGAGGGGCAGGCGTTCTACCGCGACCTGAAGGCCCGCGTGGCCGAGGCGGGGCGGGATCCGCACTCCCTGAAGGTGCTCCCCGGGATCGTGCCGTTCATCGGCGACACCGAGGCCGAGGCCAAGGCGCTCGAGCAGGAGTTCACCGACCTGATCTCACCGGCGTACTCGTTGCGCCAGCTCTCCGGGATGGTGGGAGTTGATCTCACCGAGCATGCCCTGGACGCGCCCCTGCCTCCGCTGCCGCCGATCGACCGGATCCAGGGCAACAAGAGCCGCTACGAACTGGTGAAGAACCTCGCCGAGAGCGAGGGCCTGACCGTGCGCCAGCTCATCGGGAAGCTCGGCGGCGGCCGCGGGCACCGCACCTTCGCCGGCACCCCCGAACAGATCGCCGACGAACTGCAGCTGTGGTTCGACAGCGAGGCCGCCGACGGCTTCAACGTCATGCCGCCGTATCTGCCCGGCGGACTCGAGGACTTCACCACCCGCGTGGTGCCGATCCTGCAGGAGCGCGGGCTGTTCCGCACCGAGTACACGGCGACGACGTTGCGCGGCCACTACGGGCTCGACCGCCCGGCCGGTCGCCTCGCGGCCACCGCATACGCGGGTGCCGCGACGGCGTGAGTCCGCCCCTCGAACCGACGTCGCTCGTCCGGTCGGTGTTCGTCCCGTCCGCGATCTTCGGGATCGGGCAGGGTGCCGGGGCCCCGGTGGTTGCGCTTCTCGCGCGCGACCTCGGGGCCCCGGTGTCCGTGGCCGGGTTGATCGTGGCGTCGACCTGCTCTGTTCGTATCCGGTGGGACAGATGATGGACCGCTTCGGCCGCCGCGTCGTGGCGGTGCCGTCGCTGCTCGTGATCGGTGTGGCGTTTCTGGCGCTCCCGATCGCGGACGATCTCGTCTCCCTCGTGGCGGTGGCCGTGCTCCTCGGAATCGGCAACGGCCTGGGCAACGGCGTCAGCATGACGCTCGGGGCCGACACCGCCCCGCCGCGGACGCGTGCGGAGTTTCTCGCGGCCTGGCGACTGATGCACGACAGCGGTATGTTCGCCGGCCCGTTCGCGGTCGGGGCCGTCGCCGCGCTGTCGCTGGCGGCCGGCGCACTGACCGTCGGAGGACTCGCGATGCTCGGTGCCGCCGTCATGTACCGGTACATTCCGCGATACTCGGCTTGGCCGCGTCGCACGCTGCAACCGGCGTCGGCGTCCGAGAAGGCAGCACACACCACGACACCGAGTTAGGACCCACATGCGTTTCGGATTCTTCGTCCCCCAGGGCTGGCGGCTCGACCTCGTCGGCATCGATCCCGCCGAGCAGTGGCGGGTGATGCGCGACCTGGCGCAGCGCGCCGACGCCGGCCCGTGGGAATCGATCTGGGTGTACGACCACTTCCACACCGTGCCTCTGCCCACCGAGGAGGCCACCCACGAGGCCTGGTCGCTGGTGTCGGCATTCGCCGCGGTCACCGAGAACGTGCGCATCGGACAGATGTGCACCGCCATGAGCTACCGCAACCCCGCCTACCTGGCGAAGGTCGCCGCGACCGCGGACATCATCTCCGGCGGCCGCATCGAGATGGGCATCGGCGGCGGATGGTACGAGCACGAGTGGCGCGCGTACGGATACGGCTTCCCGCCCGCCGCCGAGCGGCTGCGCCGGCTCGACGAGGGCGTGCAGATCTTCCGGCAGGCCTGGACCACCGGCACCGCGACCCTGCACGGCAGGCACTACCAGGTGGACGGCGCCGTCGTGCGCCCCCTGCCGCTGCAGGACGGCGGCATCCCGCTGTGGATCGCCGGCGGCGGGGAGAAGGTGACCCTGAAGATCGCGGCCAAGTACGCGCAGTACACCAACTTCGACGGCACCCCGGAGGGCTTCGCCCACAAGTCGGAGATCCTGCGCGGGCACTGCGCCGACGTGGGCACCGACTTCGACGCCATCGTCCGCTCGGCGAACTACAACGTCGCGATCGGCCGGACCGAGGCCGAGGTGCAGGAGCGCCTCGATGCGCTGCGCGCGCGGCTCGAACCGTACGTCGGGCCGGAGAAGGCCGACAGCGCGCTCGACGCGTTCCGGGGGCTGCCCGCCGTCGGCACTCCCGAGCAGATCGTGGAGAACTTCACCGCGCTGAAGAAGCAGGGCATGACCTACGCGATCCTCTATTTCCCCGAGGCCGCGTACGACACCTCGGGCATCGAGTTGTTCGAGAGGGAAGTCCTGCCCGAACTGCGCTGACCGGGGTCGCCGGCGGCCGTGCCGATCACATCGGCCACCCGTCGGCCGGCACGCGTGGGTCGTCGGGCAGCAGACCCGCGACCCACGCGTCGTGCCGCACCCCGCGCTGCAGCACGCCGCGCCGTTGCACCCCCTCGAAGCGGAAGCCGACGCGCCGCGCCACCGCCGCCGACGCGAGATTGGCGGCCAGCGCCCGCCATTCGATACGGCCCAGTTTCAGACCGTCCGCGCGGAAGGCGAAGTCGCACAACACGTTCACCGCGGCCGTCGCGAGCCCGCGGGTGCGTGCGGCCGGAGCGATCCAGTACCCGATCTCCGCGGCCGACGGGTCGCGCGCGATCAGCCCGATCGTGCCCAGCAGCGGGCCGTCGGCGGTGGTCCGCACCGCCCACACCGGACTGTGTCCCTCCCAGCCGGCGGGCACCACGTCGCCGACGAACCGTTGCGCGTCGGCGCGGGTGTAGGGGTCGGGGACCGTCGTCCACCGGACGATCGACCGGTCCCGGCAGGCGGCCGTGATCGCGTCGACGTCGTCCGGGCCCGGCACCGTGAGAACGACGGTGCTTCCGGCGAGGACGACGGGTCGCATGGTCAGCGGAGGTCGGGGGGCAGGTCCTTCGGGTCCAGCACGAGCCGGCGCTCGTCGCTGGCCGCGACCTCGTCCGAGAGGGACAGCTTGCCTTCGACCACCTTCCACTCGGTCTCGTCGATGGCGGCCGCGGCCTCCCGCAGCACCGAGGCGTCGCGGGTGCCCCACGCGATCGGCATCGGGCTGACCATCTGCCACGCGCCGCTCGTGTTGCGGGTGGTGCGGTCCGACAGCACCGCGACGCACGGCACGCGCTCGCCGACCTGCACCCGGTGCCCCGGTACGGCCGTGACGTCCCGGGCGACCAGCGCATAGCGGTGGACGCCGGTCTCCGGCTTGGCGATGTCGACGAGCGCGAGCAGCGTCATCCCGCGCGGCCGGAGCTCGGAGACCACGGCCGGCACCAGGGGACTGTCCCGGTACAGGTGCTGGATCGTGCCCACCTTGCGCGGCGCCCATACCGCAACCCACGCAGCGGTGAGTGCGGCGACGATCACCACCGCCGCGACGACGAAGGACCACGCCTGGCCGATCAGGAGCAGCCACACCGCGGCCGCCGCGAACAGCACCGCCAGCACGATCCCCGAGACCCGCAGCCGCCGCACCTCGGCGACGGTCTGATTGACGGCCTTGGCGTGGGGCAGGTCCACGGGGAAGTCGAAACGGCGCACGCCGTCAGCTTATGCGACCGGCTGGTCGGCGGTGGAGCCCTGTAGGGGTGGCCGCAGCGGTGGTGAGGGGGGCGTTGCTGTGGAGCCCTCTCGCGCGATGGCGCAGGATCCACCCCTTCGACACGAGGACCTTCGGATCACTGCGTAGCGGCCCGTACCGCCGCGATCACCCCGGCGACGAGCAGGGCCAGCAGGGCGACCACGAGCAGGACCGGAGCCAGCAGCGCCACCAGGACGACGGCGAGAGCAAGGAGGATCTTGGCCTTGATGCTCAGTCCGGACAGCAGGCCCTTGAACGCTGCCCACACGACGTTCTTGCCGGTCAGGAAGGCCCGGATCCCCTCCAGGACGGCACTTTTGATCGGGTGGCCCTCGGTGACGGAGTCGGTGAGCTGATCCGTCCACCCGGGGATCTTGCGCATCACCGCGGCTCCTTGCCTCCGCGCCGCGCGCGCAAGTCGGCGAACGCGGATCTTCAGCCACTCGACGAGGGCCGCGAAGGGTCCGGGCTTGCGGCTCGGAAGAGGCTCGCCGCGACCGGTGGGTCCGGGGCGTTGCGAGGTCGAGGCCGGCCGGCGGGGCGTGCGCTCCGGCGACGAGGGCCGGGATGCCGACGAGGGCCGGGATGTCGTGGAGGTGCGGGACTGCTCGCGGGGCCGCTGCCGTGCCTCCCCCGCGGCGGCGGTCCGCGTCCGCGGACGGGCCGGGCGCGTGGCGGCTTCCTGCCCCGGGCGGCGGGGGGTCTCCGACGTCGATCGGCGGGGGGCCGTTGCCCGTTCGGTGCGCGGCTTCGACGCCGTCCGCCGCGGTGCCGCCGTGGTGGTCGATTTCGTGGCGGCCTCCTGCCCCGGGCGGCGCCGGGGGGCATCCGACGTCGATCGGCGGGGTGTCTCCGGCGCCGATCGGCGGGGGGCCGTTGCCCGTTCGGTGCGCGGCTTCGACGCCGTCCGCCGCGGTGCCGCCGTGGTCGATTCCGTGGTGGCCTTCGTGGCGGCCGACTTCGCGGCGGTCGGTTTCGTGGCGGACGAGCGTCTGCGGGGCGCTCGTTCCCGGCCGGCGGTGGCCGACGCCGTCGGCCTTTTCGCCGTCCCGGACGACGGGGCCGCACGACGCGGCCGCTCGGTCGTCCTGGTCGAGCTGCCCCGGTCCGCGGCCTTGGTAGCCGTTCGGCCCGGGCTGCCGGATGCGGTCCGGCCACCCTTGTCGCCCCGTGCGCCCATGCGGAAGGCGTACCCCTCATGCGGTCCCGGTAAACCCGCCGACCGGGGCGAATGCACTCGAGCAGAATGCGCACAACGGCGCTATCGCACGCAACGGTGACCACCCGCAGTGGCCTGCCCCACACTTCCGTGTAGCAGAGATCACACCGGGCGACGACCCGGATTCTCGAACCTCCTCCGCACCGTCCACCGACGAAAGCGAGCAGATCGTGCTTGTCTTCCTCGGCTTCCTCATGGTCGCCGTCTTCATGTATCTGATCCTGTCCAAGAGGGCCACTCCCGTCGTCGGGCTGATCCTCGTTCCGGTCGCCTTCGGCCTGTTCGCCGGTGCGGGCGCCGATCTCGGCGACATGATCGTCGACGGGGTCACCGACCTCGCCCCGACGGCCGCGCTGCTGTTCTTCGCGATCATCTTCTTCGGGATCATGATCGACGTGGGGCTGTTCGACCCCCTGGTGCGGCTCGTCCTGCGGCTCGTCCGGGACGACCCGGCGCGGCTCGTCGTGGGGACGGCAGTGCTGGCGATGGTCGTCTCCCTCGACGGCGACGGCTCGACCACCTTCATCATCACCACGTCCGCGATGCTGCCGCTGTACCTGAAGCTGCGGGTGAGCCCGGTGGTGCTGACGGTTGTCGCGGGCCTGTCGAACGCGACGATGAACATCATCCCGTGGGGCGGCCCGACGGTCCGCGCCGCCAGCGCGCTCGGCCTGTCCCCGTCGGATGTGTTCGTCCCGATGATCCCGTCGCTGCTCGTCGGCCTGGTCGTCGTGCTCGGGTTCGCGCTGCACCTCGGTGTCATGGAGCGCCGGCGCCTCGGCAAGCTGGTGTGGACCGCTGAGCCGGTCCTGGCCGGCGCCGGCCGCGGCGGCTCCACGGGAGCGGGTCGTTCGGGTTCGCGTGGCGCCGGCAGCGGATCCGGCCCGGACGCGCCCGGCGACGACGAGACCGGCGGTTTCGTCGCAGGTCTCGACCCGACCCGCGCGACCCTGCGACCGAGGCTGCTGCCGTTCAACGCGCTGCTCACCGTCGCCCTGCTCGTCGTCCTCGGGCTCGACATCCTGCCCATCCCCGTCCTGTTCATGATCGCCGCAGGTCTGGCGCTGGCCGTGAACTTCCCGCGCGTGTCGGAGCAGTCCGAGGCGATCGTCCGGCACTCGTCGAGCATCGTGTCGGTCGTGGCCATGGTGTTCGCGGCCGCCGTCCTGACCGGTGTGTTCCAGGGCACCGGCATGGTCGAGGAGATGGCGCAGTGGCTGACCGGCGCGATCCCGGACGCGCTCGGCCCCTACCTGGCGGTGATCACGGGCGTGCTCAGCATCCCGTTCACCTTCTTCATGACCAACGACGCGTTCTACTTCGGCGTGCTGCCGGTCCTGGCCGAGACGGCCGCCCAGTACGGGATCGAACCGGTCGAGATGGCCCGCGCCTCGATCACCGGCCAGCCCGTGCACATGCAGAGCCCGCTGGTGCCCGCGATCCTGCTGCTCGTCACCCTCGCCGGCGTCCAGCTCGCCGACCACCACCGCAAGGTGCTGTGGCGTGCGACGCTCGTGTCGCTCACCATGCTGGCCGTCGGCATCCTCCTGGGCCAGATCCCGCTCGGCTGAGCTCCGCACCGACGTACCGTCGCGAGAAACGGATCAACGTGTCGGACCCCGAACTGCCGGAGGCGTCGTGAGGCTGCGCACCCAGGTGCTGCTGTTGCAGTCCGCCGTGGTGGCGGTGGCGCTCGGCCTCGGGTTCGCGGCGTTCGTCACCACCACCGAGGACCGCGTCACCGACGAATACGGACAACGCGCCCTCGCCGTCGCCCGGACCGTCGCAGCCGATGCCACGGTCCGGGCCGAGGTGGCCCGGCTCGCGGCCGCCGACGACGGAGTCGTCGCACCCGGCAACCCGGAGCTCGCGACCGGCACGGTCCAGCAGGCCGCCGAGGCGGTGCGCGCGGCCACCGGCGCGTTGTTCGTGGTGGTCACCGACGAGCAGGGACTGCGGCTGGCTCACCCCGACGCGCGGCTGCTCGGTCTGCGGGTCAGCACCGACCCGGACGAGGCCCTGGCCGGACGGGAGGTGGTGCGCAGCGAGCGCGGCACCCTCGGCGACTCCGTCCGGGCCAAGGTGCCCGTCGTCGCCCCCGGCTCGGAGCGGGTCGTCGGCGAGGTCAGCGTCGGCATCGCCACCGACCGCGTCCGGTCGGAGCTGCGCGAGGACGTCGCGCAGGCGGCGCTCGTCGCGGCCGGCGCCCTGGCGTGCGGCGCCGCGGGATCGGCGCTGCTGGCCCGCCGGTGGAAGCGGCTGACCCTCGGCCTCGAGCCCGAGCAGCTCGCCGAGCTGGTCCGGGAGCAGGAGGTCGTGCTGCACGGCATCGGGGAAGGGGTGATCGGCGCCGACACCGAGGGGGTGGTCACCGTCGTCAACGCCGAGGCCCGGCGGCTGCTCGACCTGCGCGGCGGAGTGGGGGACCGGCTCGAGGACGTCGGGCTCACCCCGCGCCTGCTCGACGTCGCGCGCCGCCCCCGCGACGAGCCGGTGGCCGCCGCCGCGGGCGACCGGATCGTGCTGGCCGTCGCGCGCCGGGTCCTGCGCGACGGCCGCGACCTGGGCACCGTGATGTCGGTGCGCGACCGCACCGACGTCGAGAAGCTCACCCGCGAACTCGACGCCGTGCAGTCGCTGACCACCGCCCTGCGGGCCCAGCGGCACGAGACCGCGAACCGCCTGCACCTGCTCTACGGCCTGCTGCAGCAAGGCCGCAGCGCTCAGGCCACCGAGTACCTCGAGCAGCTCCTCGGATCCGGGCCCACCGGCCGGCCCCTCGACGGGCTCGACGCCGTCGCCGACCCGTACCTGCACGCCTTCCTCACCGCCAAGGCCGCCCACGCGCGGGAGAGCGGGGTGACGCTGGTCCTCGGCGAGAACACCTGGGTGCGCGGCACCGTCCGCTGCCCCGTGGACGTCACGACCGTGCTGGGCAACCTGCTCGACAACGCGATCGAGGCGGCCCGCGAGCACGGGCACGACCCCGCCGAGGTGGAGGTCGAACTCGTCGAGGCCGGCCGCGACCTGCACCTGGCCGTCGCGGACACCGGTGCCGGCATCGCCGCCGGCCGCGCCGGGGAGGTCTTCGGGGAGGGTGTCACCACCCACGCCGACGGTGCCGTCCCGGGCGGTCGCGGAATGGGCCTGGCGCTGGCGCGGCAGGTGGCCCGGCAGCACGGCGGCGACGTGATCCTCGCCGATCCCG
Source organism: Rhodococcus sp. PSBB066 (assembly GCF_017068255.1). Taxonomy (NCBI): domain Bacteria; kingdom Bacillati; phylum Actinomycetota; class Actinomycetes; order Mycobacteriales; family Nocardiaceae; genus Rhodococcus; species Rhodococcus sp. PSBB066. Next base: position 5,663,708 of record NZ_CP070859.1, on the reverse strand, counting down.
GCGGGCGGCGCACCCCGGACAATCCCACCGGGGGCGCGGTGTTCGTCGCCACGCTGATCGACGTACTCGACGAAGGAGACACCGCGTGGGCGGATCCGATCTGACGGTGCTCGTCGTCGACGACGACTTCCGCGTCGCGGAACTGCACGCGAGCGTGGTCGCCGCGGTGGCCGGGTTCCGCGTGGCGGCGGTCGCCGGTACCGTCGCGGCCGCGCGCGCCGCGGTCCGCGAGGCCCCGGTCGACCTCGCGCTCGTGGACGTGTACCTGCCCGACGGCTCCGGCATCGACCTGATCCGTGAACTCGACTGCGACGCATTCGTACTCGGCGCAGCCGCCGAGGGCACGACGGTGCGGGCCGCGCTGGCCGCCGGCGCCTCGGGGTATCTGGTCAAGCCGTTTCCCAACACCGAACTCGCGCGGCGGTTGTCGGCGTACGCGCAGTACCGGCGTCTCGTCGCCGGCGCCGAACTCACCCAGGCCGAGATCGACTCGGCGCTCGCCGCGCTGCGCCCGGCGCCGTCGGGCGCCGGCGACAGGGCGCCCCGATCGGTGACCAAAGAACTTGTCCTGCAAGCTCTCTCGTCCTCGAACACGCCCATGTCGGCGGGGGAGGTGGCGGCCACGATCGGGGTGTCCCGCGCGACCGCCCAGCGTTATCTCGCCGCGCTCGTCACCAAGGGGCAGCTGCGGATGCAGCTCCGGTACGGCAGCACGGGACGACCGGAACAGGAGTACCGCCTCCCGCCCGGCTGAACCGGCCGGCGGTCAGCCGATGGTGGGGCCGAGCAGATCGTCCGCGTCGGTGATCCGGTACGCGTAACCCTGTTCGGCGAGGAACCGCTGCCGGTGCGCGGCGTACTCGGCGTCGAGGGTGTCGCGCGCGACGACCGAGTAGAAGTGCGCCTGCCCGCCGTCGTGCTTGGGGCGCAGCAACCGGCCGAGGCGCTGCGCCTCCTCCTGGCGCGAGCCGAACGTGCCCGACACCTGCACCGCCACCGACGCCTCGGGCAGGTCGATCGAGAAGTTCGCGACCTTCGATACGACGAGCACCTTCAGCTCACCGGCGCGGAAGCGGTCGAACAGCTCCTCGCGCTCCTTGTTCCGGGTCGAGCCCTTGATCACCGGGGCGTCCAGCGCCTCGCCGAGCTCGTCGAGCTGATCGAGGTACGCCCCGATGATCAGGGTGGGGGAGTCGCGGTGCCGGTCCAGGATCGACTTCACCACCGCGATCTTCGTGTGCGCGGTCGAGCACAGCTTGTACCGCTCCTCGGGCTCGGCCACCGCGTACGTCATCCGTTCCGCGTCGGTCAGGGTCACCCGCACCTCGACGCACTCCGCGGGCGCGATCCAGCCCTGCGCCTCGATGTCCTTCCACGGTGCGTCGTAGCGCTTGGGGCCGATGAGCGAGAATACGTCGCCCTCGCGGCCGTCCTCGCGCACGAGGGTCGCGGTGAGGCCGAGCCGGCGCCGGGACTGCAGGTCGGCCGTCATCCGGAACACCGGGGCGGGCAGCAGATGCACCTCGTCGTAGATCATCAGCCCCCAGTCGCGGGAGTCGAACAGCTCGAGGTTGCGGTACTCGCCCTTCGACTTGCGGGTGATGACCTGGTAGGTGGCGATGGTGACCGGGCGGATCTCCTTCTTCTCCCCGGAGTACTCGCCGATCTCGTCCTCGGTGAGCGACGTGCGGGCGATCAGCTCGCGCTTCCACTGCCGGCCCGCGACGGTGTTGGTCACCAGGATCAGGGTGGTGGCGCCCGCCTTGGCCATCGCGGCCGCACCCACCATCGTCTTCCCCGCCCCGCACGGCAGCACCACCACGCCGGAGCCGCCGGCCCAGAACGAGTCCGCGGCCATCTCCTGGTAGTCCCGCAGGTGCCAGGGGTTGGTCTCGAAGTCGAGGTTGATCGCGTGTGCCTCACCGTCGACGTAGCCGGCGAGGTCCTCGGCCGGCCAGCCGACCTTGAGCAACATCTGCTTGAGCCGGCCGCGCTCGCTCGGATGCACGATCACGGTGTCGTCGTCGAGCCGGGCGCCGAGCATCGGCGCGATCTTCTTGTTGCGCATCACCTCCTCGAGCACCGCCCGGTCGAGGCTGACCAGGGTCAGGCCGTGCGCGGGGTTCTTCACCAGCTGCAGCCGGCCGTAGCGGGCCATGGTGTCGACGATGTCGACGAGCAGCGGCTGCGGGACCGCGAACCGGGAGTGGGTGACCAGGGCGTCGACGACCTGCTCGGCGTCGTGTCCCGCGGCGCGGGCGTTCCACAACGCCAGCGGGGTGACCCGGTAGGTGTGCACGTGCTCGGGGGCGCGTTCGAGCTCGGCGAACGGCGCGATGGCCTGCCGGGCCTCGTTCGCGAGGGCGTGGTCGACCTCGAGGAGCAGGGTCTTGTCGGACTGGACGATCAACGGTCCGTCGGCCACGGACGCCTCCTAGCACGGGAACAGGCAGAACCTCCCCATTCTCCAGGTGCGGCGGCAGGCCCGCCACCGGCCGCCGTCACTCCACGAGCGCGACCGTGGTGATGCGGTGCAGCACGAAGCTGCGGACCGTGCCCGCGGCGGGGTCGAACGCCTCGAGCTGCCCCCCGCCGACGGCGACGGGATCGACGATGCGGTGGGTGGCGACGCCCTGCGCGTCGACGTAGCCGATCCGGACGCTGCGCTTGCCGTGCGCGGCGAGCTGCAGCAGCGCCATCGTCGCGGCACCGCCCGTGCGGGTGCCGTCGCCGCGGACGGTGGTGCCGCGCGGGGCGGCCGCGGCCCGGTCCCCGGCGCGCAGCGTGCGGATCAGGGTGTCGAGTTGCTCCCCGGTGGGCGGCGTCGGTCCGATGTAGCGGGGCCGTGCCCGCGGCACCGACACCCGGGCGCCTCGTGGCCGCAGGTCCAGCACCGCGCCGGTGGCGTCCTCGCCCGCGGGCGCGAAGCCCGCACCGCGCAGCTCGGCGAGCACCTCCGCCAGCGGCGCCTGCGACACCGCGACCGTCGGCGCGACGGCCCGCAGGGCGAGGTGGCCGGCGACGGGGTGACCGAGCACCTCGGCCAGCAGCGCCGGGTCGTCGGAGCGGACGAACGAGGCGGCGAGCCCGGCGCGGAGCCGGCCGTGGCGGCGGGCGACGTCGTCGATCAGGTAGGTCAGCGCCTGGGGAACGGGAGTGCGCGAATGCGTGGCGAACAGGGCGTGCAGCTCGGCGGCGCCGGTGCCCGCGTCCAGAGCGCGGCGCACGCCGGTCTCGCTCACCCGGTACACCGTGGCCGCGCCCGCCGACTCGACGTCGGCGACGAGGGCGATGCGGTCCGCGAGTTCGGGCACCAGGGGGCCGGGCGCCACCACCGTCAGGTCGGCCTGGACCAGCACGTAGTCGACCGGTTCCGGCAGAACCGCGGCCATCTCCGCCTCGGGGTCGCCGCCGTGCAGCAGCGCCTTGCCGGGCGAGGCGAGAGCCCCGTGCGCGACGACGGCCAGCGCCGTCGCCTCCCGCAGCGTCTCGGCCACCGTGTCGGCGCCGAGCCGGGCCGCCCACCGCGGCCGCCGCCAGGCCAGCACGGCTCGCGCCGCATCCGCGCCGGGCGCCGACCCGGGCACCTCGGCGAGCAGCTCGAGCAGCAGGCGCCGCTCGCGCGGTGCGGCGGTGGACTGGCACTCGTCGGACAGTGCGGCGATCGGCTTGTCCGTCGCGTCGCGGCGCCCGACGAGCCACGGACGTCGCGGCGCGTCGAGCCACGCGCCCGCGAGCACGGCCCAGCGCTGCGCGGGCGGCGCGTTCGACCAGCCGTCGGCGGCGGTGGTCGGCGCCCAGTAGTCGTCGATGTCCGTCGGGGGCGGCGGCTGGGGCACACCCCGCGAGATCAGGCCGGCCGCGGCGAGCACCTCGACGAGCAGCGCGGCGAGTTGCTCGTCGACGTCGACGGTCTTGGCGAGGCGGCGCAGTTCGCGCACTCCGAGTCCCCCGGACTTGAGCGCGGGGGCGGGCAGCGCGGCGAGCGCGTCGATCAGGTTCTCGCAGTGCCGCAGCAGTTCGAGGGCGGCGCCCGCAGCGGTGGCGTTGACCTCGGCGACGACGTGCGTCGCGGGCAGCGGCCGGGGCGGGGTGAGGGCGGCGGGGTCGAAGGGGGCCTCGCCGCGCAGCGCCTGACCGACCCGGTGCGGCAGCTCGACGGTCTCGTCGTCGAGCCGGATCAGCAGCCCGGCGGTGAGCAGGCGCTGCACGGGCCGGTCGGCGGGTGTGCCCGCCGCGGCGTCGCGGGTACGCCCGACGGGCGAGGTGCGCGCGAGGGTGTCGAGCAGGCTGCGCTGCGCCGGATCGAGGTCGGCGAGCAGGGCGCCGACCTCGGCCGGGGCCGGCAGCTGCTCGGGGTCGGGACTGCGGCCGATTCGCCACGGCACCGCCTCGGCCGCGGCCTTGACCAGCCGCAGCCCGTCGGCGGGACCCCACACGAGCGACAGGCGGCGCAGGCGGTCGAGGGACCGGTCGACGTTCTTGGCGGTGACGCGGCCGGACACGGAGTCGAGCAGCGCCCGGCGGGTCACCGGCTCCCGGTCGGCGCCCAGCCGGGTCAGCGCGTCGACCACACCGAAGTCGAGGACGGTGAGTTCGTCGGCGGCGCGGAACACCGAGGCACGTTGCTGCGCGCGGCCGGCCAGGACGGCCATCGTCGCGGGTGGCGGGACCACCAGGTCGGGGCGCGCGCGCAGCAGCTCGGCGAGGTCGGCGTCGCGGCGGTCGCTCAGCCAGCGCGCGAGCGACTCCGGCCCGGTCTCCGGCGCGGCGGGGTCGGTGGCGGTCATCGAGACCAGATTAGAGACCTGAAGTAGCTGTCCGTGAACCTGCCTGCCAAAATGAGCGCATGGCTGACAATTCGAAGAAGCAGTATGTCGATCCGGGGTGGCCCAAGGTGGCGGACGGGGACCACGCCGTCACCGAGTTGTCCTCGACTCGTTCCGGCCCGTTGTCCCCGTACGGCGAGGAGATGGAGTTCCCGTTGCCGGTCGACTCCCTGCCGTACACCCACCCCCGCACCGTCATCAACCGCTGATCGAAGCACGAAAGAGCCCCGCACCGGAACGGTGCGGGGCTCTTTCGTGCGTCTGTGCCGGGTATCAGTTCGGCAGGGCGGCGTTGACCGCGTCGACGAGGTTCTGGTCGACGGCGATGCCGGCCTGGCGCAGGGCGTCGAGGCCCTGTTCGAAGCCGGCCCGCAGGCCCTGGGCCTCCGCGGGCAGAGCGGGAAGCTCGGGCACCTCGGGGGCGGCCTCGACGACCGGGGTGTTCTGGACGGTGCCGGCGCTCGTGGACGGGGCGCTGCGCTGCGTCGGAGCGCTGCTCAGGCCGAGGCTCGAGGAGCAGGACGGCCACGCGCCCCAGCCCTGGCCGGCGAGCACGCGCTCGGCGACGGTGATCTGCTGCTCGCGGGTGGCCTGGTTGGCGGTCGCCGCGTACTCGCCGCCGCCGTAGGCGTTCCACGTGCTGGGGGAGAACTGCAGGCCACCCTGGTAGCCGTTGCCGGTGTTGATGCCCCAGTTGCCGCCGGACTCGCACTGCGCGAGGCGGTCCCAGTCGGAGTCGGGAGCGGCGTTGGCGGTGCCGCTGAAGGCGACGCCCGTGACGCCGAGAACCGCGCTGGTCAGCGCGAACTTGGCGACGGTGCGGCCGGTGTTGGTGGGTTTGCGATGGCGTCCGCTCATGTCGGTTCCGGTTCCTCTCCGTACGCGCCTACGAGGTCAGCTGTCGGGTTCGGGCTGAAGAGGTAGCCCGGCCTCCTCGCCGGTGGGCGATTCGGCTTCACCCCAAGGACCGTCGCCGTGGGCGGCGATCCGGGTGCCTCCTGGGAATCGGTGTTCCCTGGGAGACCGTTGGGTCCCCCGCTTCCTGCTCCCGTGGATCGTTCGTCGGGACACCCGGAATCCGCGGAGCAGGATTTGGCGCGACGGACCCGGGGTGGCCGAACCAACCGGCCGGAGACGACGGTAACGGCTCGAGGCGGGGATTGTCACCAATTGATAACGCCGAGCGCGGCGAGGGCGGCGCGTGAGTGGCGCGTGTGGCGGGATGAAGTCGCAGGTAGGGACCAAAGTCCATCGCCGGTGCCGGTTCGCGACCTCGCCGTTATGCCCGTGTTATGTGAGGAACGTCACATGTAACTCGGGCGGTTGTCCACCGGGACGATGTCCTTCCCGAGCGGCAGCAGCGAGATCGGCACCATCTTCAGGTTCGCGAGCGCCAGGGGGATGCCGATGATCGTGATCGCCATCGCGATCGCCGTCACGACGTGACCGAGGGCCAGCCAGATGCCGGCGACGACGACCCAGATCACGTTGCCGATCAGCGACCCGGCCCCCGCCGTGGGCTTGTCCACCACCGTCTTGCCGAACGGCCACAGCGCGTACATGCCGATGCGGAACGAGGCGATGCCGAACGGGATGGTGATGATCAGCACGAAGCAGATCAGGCCTGCCAGGAAGTACCCCAGCGCCAGCCACAGGCCGCCGAAGACCAGCCAGATGATGTTGAGCAGAATCCTCACGTGCGATCCCTTCCGCGGGAGCGCCGGCCGGAGCGCAGCGCGAAGGTCAATGCCAGCACGAAGCCGAGCGGCCAGGCGAGAGTCAGCAGATACAGCACCAGGCCCGGCCGGCCGTCGGTGACGGCGGGGGTCAGGAAGATCGCCACCACGGCGACGATCCCGACCAGGAAACATGCCAGCGCGGCCTTGAGCAGGCCGTTGCCCGGTGCGGAAGAACTGGAGGTGCCCACGGGTTCCACCGTAGTGCTTCCCCACCCGCCCGCGCCGCCGCCGGACTTTCGAAGGTGGACTCCGCCGCGGGTACACTGACGCATGTCTGCGCGTCCCGCACTCGAAGCGGGGCGCGTTGTTTTGCATATCCACTCGTGCCCACCGGGGCACGGCTGTCGAGGAGCGGGTGAACGCAGTGCCTACCGGCAAGGTGAAGTGGTACGACATGGAGAAGGGCTTCGGCTTCCTGTCCCAGGAGGAGGGCGAGGACGTCTATGTGCGTGCCTCCGCGCTCCCGGCCGGGGTCGAGGGCCTCAAGCCGGGTCAGCGGGTGGAGTTCGGCATGGCCGCGGGCCGTCGCGGACCGCAGGCGCTCAGCCTGAAACTGCTCGATCCGCTGCCGTCGGTGCGCCAAGGAGGGCGGCGTGAGGCGGCCCCCCAGAAGCGGCACACGCCCGACGAGCTGCACGGCATGGTCGAGGACATGATCAAGCTGCTCGAGGCCACCGTGCAGCCGGAGCTGCGCAAGGGCCGCCATCCCGAGCGCAAGACCGCCCAGCGGATCTCCGAGGTGATGCGGGCCGTCGCCCGCGAGCTCGACTCCTGACGCCCGGCGTCGGGCCGACCCGACGCGAGAGGGGCCTTCCGGGACAGCACCCGGAAGGCCCCTCTCGCATGCCGGACGGGGGTCAGAACGTCTGGATCGCCCACACCGGCGCCTGCTCCCCGGTGGCGGGAAGCTGCAGCACCACATTCAGCAACTGCGCGCCGGGGTCGGACGGCACCGTCACGGCCCGGGCCTGACCGGGCGTGTAGTCGCGGAACCCCTCGAAGATCTCGCCGGTGCGGGGATCACCGTAGGTGACGTTCAGCCGCCAGTCCGAGTCGGTGATCTCCGACGGCAACGACAGCTGCAGCGGCCGGCCCGCCGGCACCTCGAGCATCACGGCCTCGAGGCCGGCGCACGTGCCGTCGGCGCTGCACAGGCCGGGCTCGACCGTGACCGTACGGCCCTGCGCGTACGCCGTCACCGTGGGCACGCTCGGCGGTGCGGAACGGACGAGGGAGACCACGACCGCGGTGAGCCCGCCGATCGCGACCAGCGCCACGATCACCAGGATCGCGATCGTCTTCTTCGTCCGGGGCTGCAGTCTCATCACGTTCCGTTTCTCGTCGTACGTCCGCCTGGCCGCGGGATGCGACCGGTGGTCTCCTGGGTGGCGTGTTCCGGGCGTTTGCCACCGAAGCCCGGAACGACGGTGCCTCCACGGTAGGTGAGGATCGTCTGCGTCAGACCGAGGGCCAGCACGACGGTGACCACGGTGAACCCGAGCCAGTACTCGGTCGGCAGCAGGACCCCCAGGGCCCCGCCGAACACCCAGCTCAGCTGCAGCACCGTCTCCGAGCGACCGAACCCGGACGCGATGGACTCCTCCGGCAGGTCCTGCTGCAGTGACGCGTCCAGCGACACCTTCGCCAGCGCGCTCGCGCAGGATCCCACCAGCGCCACGAGGGCCGCCGTGATCAGGTTGCCGGTCGCGGCGGCCAGCGCCGCCATCACCGTCACGGCCGCGGTGCACCGCACCACGATCAGCGCGGGACGGCCCAGCGTGAGCCGCGCGCCGGTCGCGTTGCCGGTGAAGTTGCCGATGGCGGCGGCCGCGCCGACCAGACCCAGCATCCCCGCCTGGACCAGGGGCTCGTGCTCGGTCTTCGACTTGGCGACGAACGCGATGAACAAGGTCAGGAAGCCGGTCAGCACCCGGATCGTGCCGTTGCCCCACAAACCGGTGAGCACGGCCCGCCCCAGCGGCTGCCGGCGGCTCTTCGCGCCGCCGGCGGCGCGCGCGGGCGTCGCAATCACTTCGGTGCGGGTCCCGGTGACCTCGGTGCGGGCCTCGGCGCCGTGATACGACAGCGTGGCCGGCACCTCGCCCTCGGTGACCTCGACCCACGACGGGATCCGCATGCTCAGGTACGCGCCGAACGCCGTGATGACGGCGCACAGCCACAGTGCGCCGGACGATCCGAACAGCCAGGCCGCGGCGGCGGCGACGGCCCCGGCGCCCATCGTGCCGCCCACCAGGCCGAACACCGTGAGCCGGGAGTTCACCCGGACCAGATCGATCTCGGGCGGCAGCACCCGCGGCGTCACCGCCGATTTGAGCACCGCGAACGATTTGGACAGCACCATCATCGCCAGCGCGGCGGGATACAGCCCCCAGCTGTCGAAGTTGAACACCAGCACCACGGCGAGCACGGTGCGCGCGGCGAACGACGTGGCCAGCGCCAGCCGGCGACCGTGCTGCAACCGGTCGAGCAACGGACCGATCAGCGGGGCGATCACCGCGAACGGGGCGATCGTGATGAGCAGATACAGGGCGACCTTGGTCTTGTCCTCGCCCGTGGCCGCCGAGAAGAACAGGGTGTTGGCCAGGGCCACGGCGACCGCCGCGTCGCTCGCGAAGTTCGCCATCGTCGCGTAGGTCAGGGCCGTCAGGCCCGAGCGGTCCGCACCGTCCGCGGTGGCGGCCCGGCGGAACGTCGCGATGCCCTTGCTCGTGAGCTCACGGCTGCGCAGCGCCGCGACGCGGGTGACCGTCAGTTTCCGCGGCATCCGTGGGGCCCGCGGGGCGCCGGCGCGCTCCTCGCGGGAGAAGTCGTCGCCCCGGTACCTGCGGGCGTCCTCGACCGGGTGCAGCGGCGGCAGGGGGGTACGTCGCGCAGACGTGCGCCGCGGCGGCGGATAGTTGCCGTTGCCGGGGTGCGGGGCCCGGGCCGACCGGCGGGGACGACCGCCGACGTCGGCGCCTCGGCCCGCGTCGTCGTGTGCGCGTTCCTCGTCCGAATCGGTCACGGCACAATTCTGTCGCACCGGGCGGATCGGTGTTCGGTGGCGTGCCCCACCTGCGGCGCGATCACGGCACGAACCGCACCTCGAACACCGACGGCCAGTACTTGCCGGTGACGAGGAAGCGATCGGTACCGGGCAGGTGCGCGATTCCGTTGAGCACGTCGATGCGCTCGCGCTGCCCGTCGGTGAGCCGCTCGCGCAGCGCCCCGGCGTCCACCACGGCGGTCACCCGGCCCTCGTCCGGGTCGATGCGCAGGATCTCGTCGGTCTTCCACACGTTGGCGTATACGGCACCGTCGTCGGTGCATTCGAGTTCGTTGAGGCGGGTGACGGCGCGGCCCTCGCGCAGGACCGTCACCCGGCCCGTCTCCGCGAAGGTCCCGGGGTGCCGGAACGTCAGCTCCGCGGTGCCGTCGCTCATCACCAGCCGGTCGTCCTGGGCGCACAACCCCCAGCCCTCCCCGTCGTAGCCGGCGCGGCCGCGTTCGGCCAGGGTGTCCCGGTCGCGGGCGACCGCGACCCCGTCACGCCACGTCAGCTGCCACACCGTGGTGCCGGCGACGGTGATGCCCTCGCCGAACATGCCGTCCGGCACCGGCACCCGGACCCGTTCGGCGCCGGTGGCCAGCGACCGCGCCGCGATCCACGACCGGCCGGACAGGCCGGTGCCCTCGAGCAACTCGTCGCCGGACACCTCGAGGCCCTGCGTGAACGCGGCGGGATCGTGCGGATGCACGGCCACGAGCTCGGCCCGCAGGCGCTCAGGCGGCGGACCCGGATCCGCCGGGGCGGAGTCGCACGCGGCTGCCGCGACGCAGGCGGCGACCGCGGCCGCGACGGAGAGCGGACGGCGGCGCATGCCCACATGATGGCAGCCGAGGGTCGCGGTGGCGGTTCCGTGCGGCAGAATGGGGTCCGTGAGTGGTGTGCCTTCCTCAGTTGCGTCCGGCTCCGCGTCCGCCTCTACCGAACAGCTCGTGCAGCCTCTGCTGGCCGACGCCGTCGACGTCGCGCGGGCCGCGCTGCTGGACGCGGGAGAGACCGGCGTCGGCGCGTACCTCGGCGTCGCGGCCGAGGACGACTGCGCTGCCACCCACCGGTTCGCCGCGGAACTGCCCGGGTACCGGGGCTGGCAGTGGGCCGTCGTCGTCGCCGCCGCACCCGGCTCGGACCGGGTGACGGTGAGCGAGCTGGCGCTGCTGCCCGGACCGGACGCGCTCGTCGCGCCGCGGTGGGTGCCGTGGAACGAGCGGATCCGGCCCGGCGACCTCGGTCCCGGCGACCTGCTCGCGCCCCCGGCGGGGGATCCGCGCCTCGTGCCCGGCTACGTCGCCACCGGCGACCCCGAGATCGACGAGACGGCCCTCGAGATCGGCCTCGGCCGCACGCAGGTCATGAGCCTCGAGGGCCGCCTCGAGGCAGCCCAGCGCTGGTACGACGGCGACTACGGCCCCGACTCGGACATGGCCAAGGCCGCGCCCTCGACGTGTCGGCTGTGCGGGTTCTACCTTCCCCTCGCGGGTTCCCTGCGGGCAGCGTTCGGGGTGTGCGGCAACGAGTTCGCCGCCGACGGCCACGTGGTGCACTCGGCGTACGGGTGCGGCGCCCACTCGGACACCACCCTGCCGACCGGCGCGGGCTCCCCGGTCCACGAGGCGTACGACGACTCCGCTGTGGAGGTCGTCGCCCTGCCGCCGGCCGAGGCGGGTGCGGAGGCGCACGCCCAGGCCGGCGCCGACGCGGACGGTCGCGACGCCGCCCCGGCGGACGCGGAAGGCACGGTCCCGGAGGCCTCGGAGGAGACCGGGTCCGGGAGCGCCGGGGACACGGAGAGCGCCGAGAACACCGAGAGCACCGAGAGCACCGAGGACACGACTGCCGAGCCGGCCGCGGTCGCGCCGCCGGAACAGACCGACTGAGGATGCCGCGCCCCGACCCCGCCGACCCCTTCGGGACCGCGGCGCTGCGCGAGGGCACCCTGCTGGCCTGGGCGTCGTCCCCGACGCGGCTGCGGGAGGATGCCGCCACCGAGGCCGATCTCGTCCGGGCCGGCTACCGGGACCGGGTGCTCACCGAACTCGCGCAGAACGCCGCCGACGCGGCCGCGCGCGCGGGCGTGCCGGGCGCGCTGTGCCTGTGGCGCGACGGCGACGACCTGCACGTCGCGAACACCGGCGCGCCGCTCGACGAAGCCGGCGTGCAGGCGCTGACGGCGCTGCGGGCGTCGAGCAAGACCGGCGGGGTCGGCCGGTTCGGGGTCGGCTTCACCGCCGCGGCCGCGGTGAGCGAGGACATCGAGATCCGTTCGCGGTCCGGCTCGATCCGCTTCTCCGCCGCGCACACCCGGGACGCGCTGGCCGACCGCGGCGTGCCCGCCCCGGAGTCCGGCATCCCGGTGCTGCGTCTCGCGTGGCCCGCGTCCATGCCGCCGGCGCCCGGCTGGGACACCGAGGTGGTGCTGCGGCTGCGTCCCGGGATCGACGCGGAGACGCTGCTCGACGGGTTCGCCGCGGAGGCCGTCGACCTGCTCCTCGAGCTGCCCGCACTGGCCGCCGTCACGGTGGGCGGCCGCGAGCTCACCCGCACCTGCACCGAAGCCGAGTCCGGACTGCGCGTCGTCGCCGTCGGCGAGCGGACCTGGTGGGAGTACGCCGGGCCCCACGCCCGCTGGCTCGTTCCCGTCGTGGACGGGGTGGCGGTGCCGGTGCCGCAGGACGTGCTGCGGGCTCCCACCCGCTCCGACGAGGAACTCTCGTTGCCCGCGCTGGTGATCGCCGACGTGCCGATGCAGCCCGACCGGCGCCGCCTGCTCCCCGGCGCCCCGGTGGCCGGCCTCGCGCGCGGCTACGCCGGCTTCGTCGCGGCGCTGCCGCCGCGGCAGCGGCCGTCGATGGTTCCGGTTCCCGGCTTCGCGCGCAGCGAGGTCGACGCGCTGCTGCGTGAGGCCGTGCTGCAGGAGTTGCGCGCGCATCCGTGGCTGCCCCCGGCCGGCGGTGGCGACGATCTGGTCCCGGACCGGGCCACCGCGCTGACCGGTCTCACCGACGAGCTCGCCGCCGTCCTCGCCGACGTCGTGCCCGGCCTGATCCGGCCCGATCTGTGCGGGCCGCGGTACGCTGCGGCGCTCGGCGCCGTCGACGTGCACCGCCTCGGGCCGGCACGGATCGCCGAGCTGCTCGCCGGGGTCGAGCGCGAGCCTGCGTGGTGGTACCGGCTGTACGAGGCGCTCACCCCGCTGGTCGTCGACTCGGTGGTGGCCGAGGAACTCGCCGCGATCCCGGTGCCGCTGTCGGACGGCCGCACCGTCACCGGGCCGCGGACCGCCGTGCTGGGCACGGACGTCGGGCATCTGCGCATGCCGTGGGTGCGCCTCGTGCACCCCGACGCCGCGCATCCCCTGCTGACCCGGCTCGGCGCCGGCACGGTCACGGCGGTGGATCTGCTCGCGGACCCGGCGCTGCTCGCGGCGGTCGAGGACGTCGACGTCGACGACCACGAGGCGACGGCCGAGCTCGCCGAGGTCGTGCTCCGGCTGGCGGCGCAGGTACCGGCCGAAGCGGTGCCCCGGGAGCTGGGGGCGCTGCTCCTGCCCGATGCCGACGGCGAACTCGTGCCCGCCGACGAGCTGTTGCTGCCGGGGGCGCCCCTCGCGGATGTGCTGGTCGAGGACGCGCCCTTCGCCATCCTCGATCCGCAGGTGGCGGAGCAGTACGACGCCGAGGCGCTGCGGGCCGTCGGCGTCGGATGGGGTTTCACGGTGCTGCGTGCCGAGCTGCCCACCGGTCCCGATCACGACCTGCCCGACGAGGAGCAGTGGTGGGGAACCCTCGACGAGGACCCCGAGTCGCTCGTGGCGGTGCGCGACCTCGACCTCGTCGACGACGCCCGCTGGGATCGGGCCCTGTCGCTCCTCGTCGCCGAACCCGGCACGGCTGCGGCCCTCGGCGACCGGCGCGGCTACACCGCCTGGTGGCTGCGCACCTACGCGTCGCTGGGCGGCCGGACCCTCGGGCACCTGCGCGCCCCCGACGACGAGGCATTCGCCGGTCTGCTCGACCCCTGCCCGCACCCGGACGCGGACCGTCTGCGGCCGTGCCTGGCCGCGACGGGCGTCGAGAGCACGGAGACGGCCGCGCTGCTTCTCGACCGCCTCGCCGATCCCGACCGCACCCCCGCCCCGGCCGTCACCGCCCGCGCCCACGCCGCCCTGGCCGCGGCGAGTGCCGCCGGCATGCTCGACCTCGACGCCCTGCACCTGCCCGACGCCGTCCGCAGCCTCGCCGGGTCGATCGTCGACGCGGCGGACGCGCTGGTGCTGGACCGGCCGTGGCTCGCCGCCGTGGTGCCCGCCGACCGGCTCGTGCTCGGCGCCCTGCCGACCGCAGCGGTCCTCGCCGACCTCCTCGACGTCGCCCTCGCCTCGGCCGAGGTGTCCGGGCGCGTGTCCGGCCCGGGCCGCGCGACCGGATGGCGGAACGAGCCCGCCGCGGTGCTCGCGGCGGCCGTCGCGCAGCGGCCGTTGCCGCGCGGACCCCTCGTCGTGCACGAGCGGCTGACCGTGCGCTGCTCCGGCGCGGTCACCGGCGAGCGCGACGTCTCGTGGTGGGTCGACGAGAGCGGTACGACGCACTGCACCGGCCCGGGACTGGCCGCCGCCGTCGCGGCGCTCTCGCCGCCGGAGCCACGATGAGCATCGACACGACGACCCTCGACGGCGTGGTGGAGCTCCGCGAACCCGCGCTGACCGCCGTCGTCACCGCCGTCACCCACACCGGCGGTACCGTCGCCGTCGCCGTGGTCACGACGGCGCTGACGATGCTCATGCTGCGCGCGGGCCGTCGCGACGATGCGCTGCTCCTGTCCGCGACGATCCTGACGGGCTGGCCGCTGATGAGCCTGCTCAAGCTGCAGTTCGGGCGGGAGCGCCCGCCGCAGCCCGCGCGCCTCGTCGAGCTGACCACCCACTCGTTCCCGTCCGGCCACGCCATGATGACCGCGATGCTGGCGACGGTGCTCGCCGTCGTGATCGCCCGGCAGTCGCCGCCCGGCAGCCGCCGGGCGCTCGTGGCGTACTGCGCCCTGGGCGCCTACACGCTCGCGGTCGGGCTCTCGCGGGTCTATCTCGCGGCCCACTGGCTGACCGACGTCGTCGCCGGGTGGCTGCTGGGGTCGTTGTGGGCGCTGCTGTGGGTGGGGTTGATCACGCGGGTGCGGGCCCGGCTGTGACCGCGGCCGTGGGGCCGGGCGGCGTGGGACCCGCTCGTCAGTCCAGTCCGACCTGCGCGCCGCGCCGACCCAGCCGGGCGGCCCGGCGCTGCACGAGGTAGACGGCGAATCCCAAGAGCCCCACGATGATTCCCGCTACGCACACGGGCAGGGCGGCCGGCCACCGGTCGCCCGTGGCAAGTACGACGATCGTCGCCACCGTCCACAGTGCCGTGCCGATCGCCAGCGCGGGACGGGGATCGGCGAGGCGCCGTGTCCGCTCGGCAACCGTTTGCGCGTCGTTCACGATTTCAGGCTAGTCCAGCCCGATTGCAATAATCTCCCGTTGCGACGCAGCCCCCATCCCAGAGCGGAAGTCGATATGGCCCAATCCTCAGAGCGGAAGTCCGGCACGGCGGTCGGCACCTCGTTCCTCGACACCTACTTCAAGATCACCGAACGGGGATCGACGGTCTCGCGGGAGGTGCGCGGCGGCGTCGTCACGTTCGTCGCGATGGCCTACATCGTGGTGCTCAATCCGCTGATCCTGGGCAGCTTCTCCCCGGACGACGCCTCGGCCAAGGTCGACGTGCTCGGCAACATTCTGCCCATCAACCAGGTCGCCGCCGTCACCGCGCTGGTGGCCGGACTGATGAGCATCGTCTTCGGCGTCGTCGCCAACTATCCGTTCGCCATCGCGGCCGGCCTGGGTATCAACACCCTGCTGGCGGTCACCATCGCACCCCAGGTCACCTGGCCCGAAGCGATGGGCCTCGTGGTGATCGACGGCATCATCATCGTGGTCCTCGCCCTCACCGGCTTCCGCACCGCCGTGTTCAACGCGATCCCGCCCGAGCTGAAGGCGGCCATCGCGGCCGGCATCGGCGCGTTCATCGCCCTGATCGGCATGGTCGACGCCGGATTCGTGCGCCGCCTGCCGGACGCGGCCGGCACCACCGTCCCCGTCGGGCTGGGCATCGACGGCTCGATCGCGTCGTGGCCGACCGCCGTGTTCGTGTTCGGTGTGCTGCTCATGGGTGTGCTCATCGTGCGCCGGGTGCCCGGCGGGCTGCTGATCGGCATCGTCGTGACCACGGTGGTCGCCGCGATCGTCGAGGCGGTCGCCGGGGTCGGGCCGTCGCAGGGCACCAACCCGAAGGGCTGGAATCTGAGCACGCCGGAGGTGCCGGACACGGTGGCCGGCGTGCCGGATCTGAGCCTGGTGGGCAACGTCGACCTCTTCGGCGCGTTCACCCGGATCGGCGTGATCGCCGCGACGCTGCTCGTGTTCACCCTCGTCCTCGCCAACTTCTTCGACGCGATGGGCACGATGACCGGTCTCGGTAAGGAGGCCGGTCTCGCCGACAAGGACGGCAACCTGCCCGGTATCGGCCGTGCCCTCGTCGTCGAAGGCACCGGGGCCATCGCCGGCGGCGTGGGATCCGCATCGTCGAACACGGTGTTCGTCGAGTCCGCCTCCGGCATCGCCGAGGGTGCGCGCACCGGCCTGGCGAACGTGGTGACCGGCGTGCTGTTCCTCGCCGCGATGTTCCTCACCCCGCTCTACGAGATGGTGCCCGTCGAGGCCGCCGCCCCGGCCCTCGTGGTGGTGGGTGCCCTGATGATCGGGCAGGTCCGCGACATCGACTTCACGCAGTTCGCCGTCGCGTTGCCGGCGTTCCTCACGATCGTCGTCATGCCGTTCACGTACTCGATCGCCAACGGGATCGGCGTCGGCTTCATCACGTGGGTGGTCCTGCACGCGGCGGCCGGGAAGGCGCGGGCGGTGCACCCGCTGCTGTGGGTGGTGGCGGGCTTGTTCGTCGCCTACTTCGCGGTGGACCCGATCACCGAACTGCTCACCTGACACACGGCGCGATGTGTCCGGTCGGTCCCGTATTGTGCACGCCATGACATCGGAACATCGCACGCTCGCCGGCGACCTCTCGTTGGCAGTTGTGCGCCTGACGCGCCATTTGCGGGGGCGGCGCTCCGATTCCCGGGTTTCCCTGACTCAGCTGTCGGCAATGACCACGCTGAGGCAGGAGGGAGCGATGACCCCCGGCGCGCTGGCCGCGCGCGAGAAGGTTCAGCCGCCGTCCATGACGCGGGTGATCGCATCGCTCGACGAGCTCGGGCTCGTCGAGCGGACTCCGCATCCCACGGACGGCCGGCAGGTCATCGTCTCGCTCTCGGATGCGGGCCTGGCACTGCTGGTCGACGAGCAGCAGGCCCGCGAGGCGTGGCTGACCGAACGGCTGGCCACGCTGGACGAGGACCACCTCGCCACCTTGCAGGACGCCGTGGGCATCATCAACAAGCTGGTCAGCGAGGCGGAGTGAGCCGGTCCGGGCCCGTAGGGCCGAGTCTGCGCCCGGACGGCACGGGGTAGCACGGAGCGAGAACCCGCCGACGAGACTCCGGTGCGACCTGGGAGAATCGACGCCGTGGTTCACGTCATCGACATCGAGGATCCCGCCGACCCCCGGCTGGGCGACTTCCGAGACCTCAACTCGTCGGATCGCCGGCCGGACCTGCCCGCGGGCAAGGGCCTGGTGATCGCGGAGGGCGTGCTCGTCGTGCAGCGGATGCTCGATTCGCGGTTCGCGCCGGGCGGCCTGCTCGGGGTGGATCGCCGTCTCGGTGAACTCGCCGATGACCTGCGCGACGTCGACGTGCCGTTCTACCGCACCTCGGCCGAGGTGATGGCCGAGGTCGTCGGCTTCCATCTCAACCGCGGGGTGCTCGCCGCGGCGCACCGGCCGCCGGCGCTCGACCTCGACGACGTCCTCGAGAAGGCCACCACCGTCGCGGTGCTCGAGGGCGTGAACGACCACGAGAACCTCGGCTCGATGTTCCGCAACGCCGCCGGCCTGGGCGTCGATGCCGTCCTGTTCGGCAAGGGCTGCGCCGACCCGCTGTACCGGCGGGCGGTGCGGGTGTCGATGGGGCACGTGCTGCGGGTTCCGTTCGCGCACGTCGAGCGGTGGCCGTACGACCTGGACCGGTTGCGGGCGCGGGACTTCCAGCTCATCTCGCTCACGCCGAATCCCGAGGCCGTGCCGCTGGCCGAGGCCATGACGGGGGAGAAGGTCGCCCTGCTCCTCGGCGCCGAGGGCCCGGGGCTGACCGAGCACGCGATGCGCGCGACGGACGTGCGGGCACGCATTCCGATGGCGCCGGGCACCGACTCGCTCAACGTCGCCACGGCCGCGGCGATGGCGTTCTACGAGCGGGTACGGCTCCCGCGGTGACCGCACCCCTGCGCGCCCGGTCGACGCCGTGGTCGACGGGGCTGACGCTGACGGGCTTCGCCCTCGTCGTCACCGTCGTCACGATCGTCGCGTTCGGGCTCGAGCTCGGGCGTGTGCACCCCCTGCTCGCGGTGATCGTCAACCTCGTCGCCGCGGCCGGGATCGCCCCGACCCTGTGGTGGTGGCGGCGGGTGCCGCTGTGGCGGTGGATCGTCGCAGGTGTCGCGGCCGGAGTTCCGGTCGGCTGGATCGTGCTGCTCGGCGTGACGACGTTCTGAGCGGCTCCGCAGCCGCGCGCGACAGCGGACGGACCCGCCGGCTATTCGGCGTGCGGGTGACCGGACAGCGCGCGACCGCGTGCGGAGGTTCGTCGCGGCCACCACCACCGTCGCGCGGGCGGGCGGGCCGGCTCGTCGCGTGCGGTGGGCGGTCGCTCGCCCTCGCGGTACAACTCGAAGCCCCACACCTCGATCTCGTGGGGGTCGAGCTCGCCGCCGGCGCGGCCCGTGTAGCGGAACCCGAGCCACGCGGAGTTGGCGGCCTCGGCGAACCGGCGGGGGTGGAACGGCAGCGCCTGCGGATCGGGCAGCACGTCCAGCGGCCAGCGGATGGGGAACTCCCCACCCCAGAACGGCCGCTCCCACACGAACGGCAGGCCGTCGTCCTCGGCGATGTCGACGGGCGTGGCGTCGAACGCCCGTCGCAGCATGCCGCGCCGCCAGGCCCCGACGGCGCCGCGGGCCCCGGTGGGGTCCGACACGACGAGGTAGGTGTTCTCGGAAGCGACGGTGCGCCTCCAGCTTTCGGGTAGCTGCGACGGACGCGTGGCCGCGAGGTCCGGGCTGCACACCACCGTCACCCCGGGGAAGCTGCCCACGTAGACCCGGCCGGGGTCACCGGCCGCGGCCTGCGCGAGCGGCACCCGGTCCAGCGGCTCGGACGACATCCCGGGGTGCAGCCGCCCGACGAGTGCGTGGGCCGTCTTCCGGTCGGCCCGCGCGGCGCGCAGCACCGCACCGGGGTCGGGGGCGTCGACGTACCAGATGGTCGACACGGCCGCCGCCACCATCGGTGGGCCCGAACCTCAGACGCGCCCGTTGCTGCGCACGCCGAGCAGCACGTCGTCCCACGAGGGGAGGGCGGGCTTGCCCCGCTTGTCCTTGCCCGGGCTCTGCTGCGGCGCCAGCTTCGGCCGGTCCTCCTCCGCGTCGGGCTCGGGCAGGCTCGACGCCATGGGCCGGACCTCCTCGACCTCCGCGTCGATCACCGCGGGTGGCGGATCGAGGGTGATCGCCTCGGCGACGACGTCCTCCCGGTCGGGCCCGTCGTTGTCTCCGCTGTCGTCGACGTCGCGCGCCGTGTACACCGGCGTGAGGCAGCGCAGCGGCCGCCCGCAGTCCGGGTCGATCAGCTCGGTGGCGGTGTCGTCGAGCGGGAGGATCGTGCCGCCGTGCGCATCGGGCTGGTAGCGCCAGTGCGCGGTGTTGGTGGACCGGCCGGCGGCCCACTGCAGCTGAGCCACCCAGTGGCCCTCGTCGTCGCGCCACGCGTCCCACGTGGCGGCGTCGATGCTGTGCCCTCGCGCCCGGAACGCCTGGGCGACGATCTCGGCGAGGGTGTGCACGGCCGGGCCGTCCGGGCGCACCGGATGTCCCTGCTGGGCCATCTCGGCCGCGCGGGAGCGTTCGAGCAGCACCGGGTAGGCGAACCGCTCCACCTTCGCGAGCGGGATCCCGGCCTCCTCGGCGACCTGCTCGACGGACGCGCCGGAGCGGATGCGGGCCTGGATCTCGCGGGGGCGCAGCTGGCTGGTGGTCTCGATCTGGATCTGCCCGAGGCGGGCGAGGTCACCGCGGGAGGCGGCGCGGAGCGTGTCGTCGATCGGGATGCGGAATCTGTCGCCGTTTTCGGGATCGGCAAGCACGACGTGCGTTCCGTCGGGCTCGAGGCCGACCACTCGAAGCTCTCGCACCATGACCTCCTCGCGGGGAATCGCGATTGACCCGCCCGACTGTAACGGACTCGTGACCCCTGCGGAGCAGGACACGCCGACACGCCGGGGGACCCTGTGGCACGAATCCGTCGACGTGGCGCTATTGTCCAAGGTTTCCCCGAAAGTCTCTACTACTCGTCGAGAGTTTGGGAGGTGTGCGAGACGGCGAGCGGGGCCGGACCCGACCCGGATCCGACCCCGCCCCGAACGGTTGCGCTACCGCCCTACATCTGCGAGACCACCCAGTCGACGCACTTGGTCAGCTGGGTGACGTCCTCGGGGTCGATGGCCGGGAACATGCCGATGCGCAGCTGGTTGCGGCCCAGCTTGCGGTACGGCTCGGTGTCGACGATCCCGTTGGCGCGCAGGATCTTTGCGACCTTCGCGGCATCCACCGAGTCGGCGAAGTCGACGGTGCCGACCACCTGCGAGCGCAGCGCCGGATCGGCGACGAACGGGGTGGCGTACTCGGAGGCCTCGGCCCACTCGTACAGCCGCGACGACGAGTCCTTGGTGCGGGCGGTGGTCCACTCCAGGCCGCCGTTGCCGTTCATCCATTCGATCTGGTCGGCCAGCAGCAGCAGCGTGCCCACCGCCGGGGTGTTGTACGTCTGATCCTTGGCGCTGTTGTCGACGGCGATGGGCAGCGACAGGAACTCGGGGGTGAAGCGGCCCGAGGCCTTGATCTCGTCCACCCGCTCGAGCGCGGCCGGGCTCATCAGCGCGATCCACAGGCCGCCGTCGGCGGCGAAGCACTTCTGCGGCGCGAAGTAGTAGACGTCGAAGTCCTCCGCGGCGACGGGCAGACCGCCGGCACCGGACGTCGCGTCGATGGCGATGAGGGCGTTCCCGGAGCCGGCCGGGCGGGTGACGGGCACCGCGACACCGGTCGAGGTCTCGTTGTGGGCCCAGCCGATGAGGTCGGCCGAGCCGTCGGCGACGATCTCCGGTGCGGTGCCCGGCGCGCTGTCCACGACGATCGGGTCACCGATCAACGGGTTCTTCTTGGCGACCGTGGCGAACTTCGACGAGAACTCGCCGTAGGTGAAGTGCTGCGACTTCTCGCGGATCAGGCCGAACGCGGCCGCGTCCCAGAACGCGGTGGTGCCGCCGTTGCCCAGCACCACCTCGTAACCGTCGGGCAGGGAGAACAGCTCGCGCAGACCCGAGCGGATGCGGGCGACGACGTCCTTGACGGGCTTCTGCCGGTGGCTGGTACCGAACACCGAGGCACCGACCTCGACCAGGGACTGCAGCTGCTCGGGGCGAACCTTGGAGGGGCCGCAGCCGAAGCGGCCGTCTGCGGGCTTGAGGTCGGCGGGAATGATCGGTGTAGCGTCAGCCATCGGTATGCGTGTCCTAAACGTCGAGGAACGAGTGCACCGGTAGTCTAGACGGCCCCCGTCGGGCGGCCGGACGGACGGGCGCCCGGCGCAGGGGCCGTCCGCCCGGCTCGCGGGTCAGTTGTGGGTGATGGAGTCCCAGCCCTCGACGCTCTCGGGGCTGCGCGGGTCCGGGCCGGTGTAGATCGCGGCCGGGCGCACCAGCTTGCCCAGGCGCTTCTGCTCGAGGATGTGCGCGCACCAGCCGGCGGTGCGGCCGCAGGTGAACATCGCCGGCATCATTGCGGCCGGGACCTCGGCGAAGTCGAGGATCACCGCGGCCCAGAACTCGACGTTGGTCTCGATGGCGCGATCGGGGCGACGCTCGCGCAGCTCGGCGAGGGCGGCCTGTTCGAGCGCCGCGGCGACCTCGTAGCGCGGGGCGTTCAGCCGCTTGGCGGTGTCGCGCAGCACCCGCGCCCGCGGGTCCTCGGCGCGGTAGACGCGGTGGCCGAAGCCCATCAGCTTGTCCTTGCGGTCGAGGATGCCCTTGACCAGCGCGCGGGCATCGCCGGTGCGCTCGGTCTCCTCGATCATCGGCAGCACGCGGGCGGGGGCGCCGCCGTGCAGCGGGCCGGACATCGCGCCGACCGCACCGGACAGCGCGGCGGCGACGTCGGCGCCGGTGGAGGCGATGACGCGGGCGGTGAAGGTGGAGGCGTTCATGCCGTGCTCGGCCGCCGAGACCCAGTACGCGTCGATCGCGGCGACGTGCGCCGGGTCGGGCTCACCCTTCCACCGCACCATGAACCGCTCGGTGACGGTCGCGGCCTCGTCGATGCGCTTCTGCGGCACGGCGGGCTGGTAGATGCCGCGCGCGGACTGCGCGACGTAGGACAGTGCCATCACGGCGGCGCGGGCGAGATTCTCGCGGGCGGTGGCGTCGTCGATGTCGAGGAGCGGCTCGAAGCCCCAGATCGGGGCGAGCATCGCCAGGCCGGCCTGGACGTCGACGCGGACGTCGCCGGTGTGGATCGGCAGCGGGAACGGCTCGGCCGGGGGCAGGCCCTGGCCGAACTTCCCGTCGACCAGCAGCGCCCACACGTCCCCGAACGTCACCCCGCGCGTGACGAGGTCCTCGATGTCGACGCCGCGGTAGCGCAGCGAACCGCCGTCCTTGTCGGGTTCGGCGATATCACTGGTGAAGGCGACCACGCCTTCGAGGCCGGCGACGAAATCCTCGGGTACAGACGCGCGCGATGCCATGACGGTTGGGCTCTCCTCGTTCGGTGCAACCCGGTCCGGGCAGCACTGCCGGTGAAGCGGGACTCGGCGGATGTGATCGGCGCCCCACTCCGTTCGTCGGTGCGACTGTAGTCCCCCGGACTGGACGCTCAGCGATGGGATACCCAGGAGTAGCGTCGAGCATCGTGTCCACCGATCCACAGCCCGGCGCCGAGAGCGCCGAGGGACTGCCTCCGGGTGCGGCCGAGCACGCCGACCTGGCCTCGATGCGTGTCGACTACACCCCCGCCGGCCCGCAGGGCGCCTCTGCCGCCGACGAGGATCTCGAGCCCGAGTGGCTCGCCGACGGGTGGCTGCCGCTGCTGCGCCGCTGGCTCGTCGACGCCGCCGCGGCCGGGCTGCCCGAGCCGAACGCGATGGTGCTCGGCACCGTCGACGAGCACGGGCGGCCCGTCACCCGCACCGTGCTGTGCAAGGGCGTCGACGCGGACGGGGTCACCTTCTTCACCAACTACGACTCCGACAAGGGCCGGCAGCTCGCCGCGACGCCCTACGCGTCGGCCACGTTCACCTGGATCCCGATCTTCCGCCAGGTCACCGTGCGCGGACCCGTCGAGCGGGTCGGCGAGCACGAGACCACCGAGTACTGGCACTCCCGGCCCCGCGGCTCCCGACTCGGCGCGTGGGCGTCGCAGCAGTCCCGGCCGATCGAGTCGCGGGCCGCGCTCGAGCACGCCCTCATCGAGGTCGCGGAGCGCTACGGCATGGACGCCGAGATCCCGGTGCCGCCGCACTGGGGTGGGCTGCGGATCCGTCCCGAGTCGGCCGAGTTCTGGCAGGGCCGCCCCAACCGCCTGCACAACCGGGTCCGGACCCGGCTGGTCGACGGGCGGTGGATCACCGAGCGTCTGCAGCCGTGAGGCGACTGCTCGCCGACACCACACCGCTCGAGAATCGCGACTACCGCCGGTTGTGGACCGCCGGCATCGTCACGGTCATCGGTGCCCAGCTCAGCGTGGTCGCCGTGCCGCAACAGATCTACGAGATCACCCGCAACTCCGCGTACGTGGGCCTGACCGGCGTGTTCGCCCTCGTGCCGCTCGTGGTGTTCGGGCTGTGGGGCGGGGCCCTGGCCGACGTGATGGACCGGCGCCGGTTGCTCACGCTCACCACCGTGGGCATGGGGGTGACGTCGCTGCTGCTGTGGGCGCAGGCCGCCGCGGGCCTCGGGAACGTGTGGCTGGTGCTGGTGCTGCTGTCGCTGCAGCAGGCCTGCTTCGCGGTCAACCAGCCGACGCGCGGCGCCGTGATCCCGCGACTCATCCCGAAGGGCCAACTGGCGGCGGCCAATTCGTTGAACATGACGGTGATGCAGTTCGGCGCCATCGCCGGGCCGCTGCTCGCGGGCGCCCTGATCCCCGTGCTCGGCCTGCCCACCCTGTACCTGATCGACACCGTCGCGCTGCTCGCGACGCTGTGGGCGGTGCTCGCGCTGCCGCCGATCCCGCCGACCGGGCAGGCCCGGCGGGCGGGCCTGCGCGAGGTGCTCGACGGGTTCCGCTACCTGTCCACACAGAAGATCCTGCTCGCCTCGTTCGTCGTCGACATCGTCGCGATGGTGTTCGGCATGCCGCGGGCACTGTTCCCGCAGATCGCCCACGATTCGTTCGGGGATCCCGCGCAGGGCGGGCTCGCGCTCGGCCTGCTGTTCGCGGCGATGTCGGTCGGCGCGGTGCTCGGCGGCGTGTTCTCGGGGTGGTTGCCGCGGGTGCGCCGGCAGGGCCTGGCGGTGATCGTGTGCATCGTCGCCTGGGGCCTGGCGATGATCGGCTTCGGCGTCGCGGTGGGCGCGGCCGAACCGGGCGGCACCGCGGTGTGGCTGTGGATCGCGCTGGCGTTCCTGGCGTTCGGCGGCGCGGTCGACATGGTCTCGGCGGCGTTCCGCTCGACGATGCTGCAGTCCGTCGCCACCGACGAGATGCGCGGCCGGCTGCAGGGCGTGTTCATCGTCGTCGTCGCCGGCGGACCCCGCATCGGCGACGTCCTGCACGGCGGCGCGGCCGCGCTGGTGGGCACCGCGATCGCCGCGGCGGGCGGGGGAGTGCTCGTCGTGGTCGGTGTGCTGGTGTGCGTGCTCGCCTTCCCCGCGTTCGTGCGGTACCGGGTCGACCGCACGATCCGCTGATCGGTTACCTCCAGGGATCCTCGCGCCGCCACACCTGCGGCAGGTGCAGGCGTACGCCGTCGCGTTCGGCGAGCCCGCCGAGGACCCGCATGGTGACGTCGAGATCGTCGCCGGCGTAGGGCAGCGCGCGCAGCGGCCGGTCGAGCGGGCGGAAGAAGTCGTCCCAGTGCACGAGCACCGCCCGCCGCGCGCCGACCGTGCCGACGGTCTCCGCCCAGTAGGTGCGGATGTACTCCTCGCTCTGCACGCCGAGTTGACCGACGCCGAGATAGACGACGTCGGCGCGCCGGCCGGCCAGCGCCCGGGGCCGGAATCCAGCACTGCCCTGGATCAGCAGGGTACGGCCGTCGGCGTGCGCGACGAACGTCGACCACGCCTCGCCGCACCGATACGCCGCAGCCCGTGCGGGCGGGACCACGGGCGCGTCGATCGTGCCCGGGTACCGGTCGGGCGGACAGTGCTCCGACGCGACGAGCGTGACGGTGAACCCGCCGAACCGCAGCGGCTCACCGGGGGTGGCGACGACGATCCGCTCCGGTGGAAGGCCGTGCCCGCGCCCGACGTTCGCGGTGGACTCGCCGCCGACGAGCACCGCACCCGTCCGCTCGGCGACGACCGCGGAATCGAGCACGTGATCGAAGTGGCTGTGGACGGGCAGCACGGCCGCGAGCCGGGTCGCGCCGGCGCGGGCCAGGCACGCGTCGATCCGGGCCGGGTCGGGTGCGAGCCGGCCCAGCGCGACGGCGCCGAGGCCCGGCCGGGTGAAGAAGCCGTCGGTGAGCAGCGCGTCGGTGCCGTCGTCGACGAGCAGGGTGGAAACGCCGAGGAACGTCACGGCCGGGCGGGACGCCGCCGTCGCTGCGGGGACGTCGAACCGGTCGGCGTAGGCGGCGAGGTCCGGGCGGCCGAGGCGCAGTCGCATCCGGTCATCGTAGGCGCGGGAATCACTCGTGCGGCGCCGGACGACGCAGCTCGGTGACCGCGATGCGGGCGGCCTCGGCGATCGCGGCGTCGACGACCGGCAGTACCGGGTCCACGCGCGCGGCCCGGGTGAAGACCGCCACCGCGACGGGCTGTTCGTGCGGGAACTCGACGACGGCGACCTCGTTGCGGATCACGCCGACGGTGCCGGTCTTGCCCGCCACCGACACGCCGCGGTGTGGGAACGCGGACGCGATGCGGTGCGGCCAGATCTGCCGGCGCATGACGGCGCGGACGAACTCGGTCTGCTCCGCGGACAGCACCCGCCCCGCCCACACCTCCCGCAGGAACCGGGTCATCTCCTCGGGCGTGGTCGCGCTCGTGTACGCCGGGTCGTACGCGGACACCGTCCACGCCTCGTCGTTGTCCGCGAGCGCCGCGAACGCCTCGGCGGTGGTGTGGGTGTCGGTGTCGCACACCAGACTCCGGTGCAGGTCGGCGGTGCCGCCGACGATCTTCGTCTGTGTCAGTCCCAGGTGGTCGAGCAGGCCGTCGAGCGGGCCCATACCGATCTCGCCGAGCAGCACGTCGGCGGCGGCGTTGTCGGACACCGTCATCATCGATGTCGCCAGGTCGCGCCGGCTCATGGTCACCGGGTCGTGCAGCACGGCGATGCCCGTCGGGCCGGGGGTGCACTCGGCGGGTGTCACGGTCAGCGGCGCGGTGGGATCGACCAGCCCGG
Organism: Rhodococcus sp. PSBB066; assembly: GCF_017068255.1. Classification (NCBI taxonomy): domain Bacteria; kingdom Bacillati; phylum Actinomycetota; class Actinomycetes; order Mycobacteriales; family Nocardiaceae; genus Rhodococcus; species Rhodococcus sp. PSBB066. The sequence goes on along the minus strand of NZ_CP070859.1, from coordinate 5,637,251 downwards.
CGTCGACGCATCGGCAGAACGCGACGAACAGCGGCAGCTTGTACACCGACGCGGTGACCACCCGCTCGCGACCGCCCACCGTCACCTCGTCGGCCGAGTCGTCGCACCGGCGGGCGTGCACCCAGCCGGTGCAGCCGGCGTCGGCGAACACGTCGCGGATCCTGTCCTCGGCGCTCCTCATCTCAGCCGCTCCCGGTACAGGACCCGGTCCAGCGCGTCCGCGTGCGCGTCGGCCCCCGGGCGACGGACGACTCGGACCCGTAGCGCGACCGCCTCCGGCGCCATCCGCAGCCACGCCACCCCGGGCGTCGCGGTGGGGGGCGTGGTGGTGAGCCCGAAGCTCGCGCCGGCGGCGACGGCGGCGAGCAGCGCGCGATCGTCGCGGGCGGTCGTGATCGTCGCGTCCAGGCCGCGCTCGCGCAGCAGGTCGCGGACGGCGTCGAACGCGGGCAGGTTGGCGGCACGGGGCGGGGCGGCGAACGTCAGCCCGGCAAGCATCGGGAAGGTGGGGCGCTCGGCGCCGGCGCTGCGATGATCCGACGGCACGACCACCCAGCGCGGCAGCCTGACGACGGGTCCCGGCTCGACACCGTCGACGAGGGCCGGATGCTCGATCACCGCGACGTCGCACAGGCCCGACCGCACGTCCGCGACGAGGTCGACGGTCGTGCCGACGGTGGTGGATACGGCGCCGTCCGCACCGACCGCCCCGCGCAGCGCCGTCACACACGCGGTCACCAGCCGGTCCGGGAGGGCCGCGGCCGCGCCCCAGTGCACGGTGCCGCGCGTGTGCGCGATCCGCTCCGACTCGGCGAGGAAGCGCTCGGCGTCGTCGACGAGCAGACGGGCGCGCGGCAGGAGTTGCACGCCGGCGGGGGTGAGCATCGCACCGTGGCGGGCGCGGTGGATCAGCTCGACGCCGAGGTGCTGCTCGAGCCGCCGCAGTCCCTGGGACAGCGGCGGCTGGGTCATGTCGAGTGCGGCCGCCGCCCTGCCGAAATGCCGCTCGTCCGCCACGGAGACGAAGAAGCGGAGATGGCGGATCAGGTCCATGGCGTCATTGAACCAGCGGGATCCGGGCCGGCAGTCGCGACGGCGAACCGGCCCCCGTCTCGCCGTCGAATCCGGCCCGGCCACCTGCGGCGATAGCGCAGCCGACTCGATGGTGGCGGCGTTCGGTATTGGCGTCCGCCACGGCCGCGATGCTGTTGTGCGGCGGTGACTCCACTTCGACGCGACCATTCCTCTCCGCTGACCCGCCGCCGGTTCCTCGTCTCCGCGCTGGCGGCCTCGGCGCTCTCCGCCGCCGCGGCGTGCGGGGCGCGCACCGAGGCGACGGTGCCGCCGCCGGGGCCGGAGGCCGGCGCTCGGTTCGCCCGGCTCGACGCGGTGCTCGCCGACCTCGAGGAGCGTCGCCGGGTCCGGCTCGGCGTGCTCGCCCACGATCCGGGGCGCGGGCTGACGTACGCCCGCCGGGCCGACGACCGGTTCGCGATGTGCTCGACGTTCAAGGTGTACGCGGCCGCCGCGATCCTGCGGCTCGAATCGCAGGGCAGTCTGCGGCTCGACGACACGGTTCCGGTCGATCCTGCGGACATCGTCGAGAACTCGCCCGTCACCTCCGAGGCGCAGGGCAGGACTCTGACGCTGGCGCAACTGTGCGACGCCGCCCTGACCCGCAGCGACAACACCGCCGGCAACCTCCTGCTGCGGCGGCTGGGCGGGCCCACCGCCGTGACCGCCTTCGCCCGGTCGCTCGGCGACACCGCCACGACCCTCGACCGCTGGGAGCCCGAGCTCAACAGCGCCGAGCCCGGCGACGTGCGCGACACCTCCACCGCGTCCGGTCTCGCGCGCGGCTACCGGGAGCTGCTGCTCGGGTCCGGCCTGCCCGCGGCGGGACAGCAGACCCTGACGGGCTGGATGCGGGCGAGTGTCACCTCCGGGCAGCGCATCCGGGCGGGGCTGCCGGCCGGCTGGACCGCGGCCGACAAATCCGGGGCCGGCCGGTACGGCACCGTGAACGACGCCGGGGTGCTGTGGTCCCCGGACGGTTCGCCGCTCGTGCTCGTGCTCCTCAGCGACTCGGTCACCGGGTTGCCGGACGCCGCGCACGACAACGCCGCGATCGCCGAGGCCACAGCCGTGATCGTCGAATCCCTGACCCGCTGAGTCCGTCCGCGGGACACTGGGCCCATGTCCGATCCGAAGAACTACCGGATCCGAGGGGGCGGGTACCGCGCGGAGGTCTCCAGCTCGGGGGCGGCCCTGCGGGTGCTCGAGCACGAATCGGCGACCGGGCCGTACCGGCTGACGGAGAGCTGGCCGGAGAACGAGCGGCCCCCGCTGCGCTCCGGCACGGTGCTCGCCCCGTGGCCGAACCGCATCCGGGACGGGCACTTCTACTTCGACGGCATCGAGCATCAGCTCGCGCTCACCGAACCCGAACGCGGCAACGCGGTGCACGGGTTCGCCTGGCATCGAGACTGGGTTCTGGTTTCCCACAACGATTCTCGCATCGAGCAGGCGCTGGATGTGGGGCTGCACAAGGGGTGGCCGTACCAGCTGCGGCTCACCGCGATCCACGAGGTGGGCGACGACGGGCTCACCGTCACGCACACCGCCACCAACGTGGGCGGCTACCACTCGCCGTTCGGGCTCGGGGTGCATCCCTACGTGCGTGCGGGCGACGCCCCGCTCGACGAGTGCACGCTGCGCCTGGCCGCCGGCACCCGGCTGCCGCTCGACCCCGGGCGCGGACTGCCGAACGCGTACTCCCAGCCGGTCGAGGGCACCGAGTTCGACTTCACCGCGCCGCGGCCGCTGCGCGGGGTCGAGCTCGAGGCCCCCTACAGCGCGCTGGACGTGGACGTGGACGGCCGGGCCCGGCACGACCTGCGGGGCCCGGACGGCAGGGGCGTGCAACTGTGGGCCGGGCGCGAGTTCGCCTGGCTGCAGGTGTTCACCGCCGGTGCCGTCCCCGAGCTCGAATATCCGGGGCGGGGGCGGGCCCTGGCGCTCGAGCCGATGACGTGTCCGCCGGACGCCTTCAATCTCGGCATCGATCTCGTCGTGCTGCAGCCCGGGGAGACGTGGACGGGCCGGTGGGGCCTGACCGCCCTGCCGGCCGCCTGACCGGTTCCCGCACCGCCGGTGCACCGGCGGTGCGGACACGCCGACGGGCGCTCACCGCGACGGCGCAGGGAACGTGATATGCAATATCGACGCAGGTGAGCGCCGTTGCGGGGGGCACGACCGACGGTTTCGGTGCCGTCGTGGCACACCGCCGATCCGGCGCGATCCGGGACCTTCGACGGACCCTCCCTGGGCACATGGCCTGCGCAAGGGCTAGGTTCTACGTGAATGTTCGGAAGAATCGCGTTGATCTGAGCTTGAGAGGGATCCTTCGTGCCCGCTGAGAATGACACCCGACCCACCCTCAGCTACCCCGGTGGCGAGCACACAATGTCTATCGCCAAGGCGACGGAAGGCAACGACGGCATCGAGCTGGGCAAGCTCCTTGCGGAGACCGGGTACACCACCCTTGACCCCGGTTTCGTCAACACCGCCTCCACCACGTCGGCCATCACCTTCATCGACGGGGAGAAGGGCATCCTGCGGTACCGCGGATACCCCATCGAGCAGCTGGCGGAAAAGTCCACGTTCATCGAGGTCAGCTACCTGCTGATCTACGGTGAGCTGCCCACCGCGGAGCAGCTCGAGGTCTTCACCGACAAGATCCGCCGGCACACGCTGCTGCACGAGGATCTCAAGCGCTTCTTCGACGGCTTCCCGCGCAACGCGCACCCGATGCCCGTCGTCTCCAGCGCCGTCAACGCCCTGTCGGCGTACTACCAGGACGCGCTCGATCCCGACGACCCGGAGCAGGTGGAGCTGTCCACCATCCGGCTGATGGCCAAGCTGCCGACCATCGCGGCCTACGCCTACAAGAAGTCCGTCGGTCAGCCGTTCCTGTACCCGGACAACTCGCTGAACCTGGTCGAGAACTTCCTGCGCATGACCTTCGGCTTCCCGGCGGAGCCGTACCAGGTCGATCCCGAGATCGCCCAGGCCCTCGACATGCTGCTGATCCTGCATGCCGACCACGAGCAGAACTGCTCGACCTCCACGGTGCGGCTCGTCGGTTCCTCCGACGCCAACCTGTTCACCTCGATCTCCGGCGGCATCAACGCGCTGTGGGGCCCGCTGCACGGTGGCGCCAACCAGGCCGTGCTCGAGATGCTCAACGAGATCAAGACCAGCGGGGGCGACGTCAAGGAGTTCGTCCGCAAGGTCAAGAACAAGGAAGACGGCGTCAAGCTCATGGGCTTCGGACACCGCGTCTACCGCAACTACGATCCGCGGGCGGCGATCGTGAAGAAGACCGCCGACAGCCTGCTCGCCAAGCTGGGCGGCGACGACGACCTGCTGCAGATCGCGCAGGCCCTCGAGGATGCCGCGCTCACCGACGACTACTTCATCGAGCGCAAGCTGTACCCGAACGTCGACTTCTACACCGGTCTGATCTACCGGGCGATGGGCTTCCCGACCCGCATGTTCACGGTGCTGTTCGCACTCGGCCGCCTGCCGGGCTGGATCGCGCACTGGCGCGAGATGCACTCCGACCCGACGCTGAAGATCGGCCGCCCGCGGCAGATCTACACCGGTTACACCGAGCGCGACTACAACAGCATCGACGCACGCTGACCCGTCCCCTACCGGAAGACCGATACATGAGCAGCAAGCCCGAGATCGAGTTCCAGGAGGGTCCCGCCCCGACCGGCCTGGTGGTCAAGGACCTCACCGTCGGCGAGGGCGCCGAGGCGACGCCCGGAGCCAAGGTCGAGGTCCACTACGTCGGCGTCGAGTTCGACTCCGGCGAGGAGTTCGATTCGTCGTGGAGCCGCGGCGAATCCATCACCTTCCCGCTCAGCGGCCTGATCGCCGGCTGGCAGGAGGGCATCCCCGGCATGCGCGTCGGTGGCCGCCGGCAGCTGACGATCCCGCCGGAGATGGCGTACGGCCCGGCCGGCTCGGGTCACCGTCTCGCCGGCAAGACCCTGGTCTTCGTCATCGATCTGCTCGGGGTGGAGGCCAAGCCCGAGGTGCCGGAGATCGAGCCGGCGACCGGCCCGGCTCCCGCCGAGCTCGTGATCGAGGACATCACCGTCGGGGACGGGCCCGAGGCGCAGCCCGGGTCGGTCGTCGACGTGCACTACCACGGCGTCGAGTACGACACGAACGAGGTGTTCGACTCCTCGTTCGCCCGCGGCGAGTCCGTCAAGTTCCCGCTCGGCCGGCTCATCCCCGGCTGGCAGGAGGGCATCCCCGGCATGAAGATCGGCGGTCGCCGCAAGCTGACGGTGCCCCCGCAGCTCGCCTACGGCCCGGCCGGGTCCGGGCACCCGCTCGGCGGCAAGACCCTGGTCTTCGTCATCGACCTCCTCGGCACCGAGTAGGTCCCGCCCACGGCCGGAGCCCCGCATCGCCTGTCGCGATGCGGGGCTCCGTCGCATGCGGGGGATTCCCGCGGGAGTCAGTGCCGGACGAAGGGGGTGGGGGCGATGTCGCCGCTGTCGAGGAAGTGCCACTGGTCGTCGCTGCGGCAGATCCGCCCGTCGAACCGGGAGCCGTGGTTGCGGAACTCGGTGCGCTGGAAGTTGCCGTTCCTGTCGAAATGCGTGATGGCGCAACCGCGGTCGTGACGGTCGCGGCGGTCGTGGTCGTCGCGGTGGTCCGAGGACGCGGCTGCGGTCCCGGCACCGCCGAGGACCGGCAGGACGATCAGCGCGGCGGTGACGATCAGCTTGCGGCTCTTCGACATTCGGATCTCCTGGGATCGGTGGAGGGGCTGCCTACGATCCTGCGCCCGCCCCGTCCCGCGTCGTAGTGACCCGAGGGGTGGAAAACGTTCACCCCGCCGATCCGGCGAGCCGCACCGTCAGCCGGGCCCCGCCGAGCGGGCTCGCCTCCAGCCGCGCCGCGCCGCCGTGCAGCGCCGCCTGCTGCGCCACCAGCGCCAGCCCCAGCCCGGAGCCGCCCCTGGCGGCGCCGCTGCCCCGGCGGAACCGCTCGAACACCACGCCGCGCTCGTCGGCGGGCACCCCGCGGCCGTCGTCGTCGACGGTGAGCACGGTGTCGGTGCCGTCGGCGGTGACCGCCAGCCGGATCCGGCGGGCGTGGCCGTGCCGCACCGAGTTGGCCACGGCGTTGTCGACGACGAGCCGCAGTCCGCTCGGCAGCGCCCGGATCTCGCGTCCCGTCTCGCCGACCACCTCGATCTGCACGCCGGGATGCCGGCTCATCGCATCGGCGGCCGCGGCGTCACAGATCTCCACCGGGTCGGTGGGCACGAAGTCCCGGGAGGTGGACAGGTCGCCGCGGGCGAGCCGCTCGAGGTCGGCGAGAGTGGACTCGACGCGGCTCTGCGTCCGGGTGAGGTCGGCGAGGATCTGGGTGCGCTCCTCGACGCTCAGGACGTCGCCGGTCGCGTCCAGGGTGGAGAGCACCTCGAGGTCGGTGCGCATGGCGGTCAGCGGGGTCCGCAGCTCGTGGGCGGCGGCAGCCGCGAAGTCCCGCGCCGTGGCGAGGGCGGCGTCGGTGGCGGCCTGGGCGCGGGCGACGTCGCTGAGCATGTCGCCGGCCGCGGCGGCGAGCTCGTCGGCCTCGCGGATGCCGGAGCGCCGCGGCGCGAGCGTCGGTTCGCGGGCCACGATCCGGCGCGTGAGGTCCACCAGGGGACGCACGGCCCGCCCGCCGAACACCCAGCCGAGGGCCGTGGCGACCGCGACGGCGATCGCACCGGCGACGGCGAGCTGCCGGTGCTGCTCGGTCGTGATGTCCTGCGCCTCGGCGTAGGGCACGGCGACGGACAGGAGCGAGGGCACCCGGTCGGTCGGCGCGGTGTACGTCCGGTAGGCGGTGCCGCCGAGGTCGACGGTGTGGGCGCCGGGGGAGAGGACCGGCAGTTCGGTCGGGGTGCTGCTGAGCAACCGCCCGGACTCGGTGCGGATGGTGACGGCGAAGGCGCCGGCGTCGCCCAGGGCGGGCAGGAACAGACCGGCGGTGCCGGCGTTGGCGACCAGCACCTGTGTCGCCGTCTCGAGGCGGCGGTCGAGCTGCGCGAGGTTGTTCCGGGTGATCGCCAGCGCGACGAGCACGCCCAGGACCGCGACGACGAGCGTGGTGCCGAGCGCCGTGGCCGCGGCGACCCGTGCACGCAGCGAGAAACGGTGTGTCACGCCTGATCCCGCAACACGAAGCCCACCCCGCGCACGGTGTGCACCAGCCGTGGCCGCCCGCCGGCCTCGAGCTTGCGGCGCAGGTAGCCGACGAACACGTCGACGACGTTGGTGTCTGCGTCGAAGTCGTAGCCCCACACCAGGGTCAGCAGGCGGTCGCGGCTCAGGACGATGCCCGCGTTGCGGGCGAGCACCTCGAGCAGTTCGAACTCGCGCTTGGTCAGCTCCACGTCGCTGCCGTCGATGCGCACCCGGCGGCCCGCGGTGTCGAGTTCGAGCCCGCCGACCCGGACGACGGAGCCGGCGCCGGGAGCGCCCGGCACGCTGCGCCGCAGCATCGCCCGGATCCGCGCGACGAGCTCGGCGAGCACGAACGGCTTCGTCAGGTAGTCGTCGGCGCCGCACTCGAGCCCGGCGATGCGGTCGTCGACGGTGCTGCGCGCGCTGAGCACGCAGATCGGGATGTCGTGACCGCCGGCGCGCAGGGCGGTGACCACGCCGGTGCCGTCGAGGACCGGCATGTTCATGTCGAGCACCATCGCATCGGGGCGGTGCCGGGCGACGACGTCGAGCGCCTGGGTGCCGCTCGCGGCGGTGAGCACGTCGAACCCCGACAGGCGCAGCCCGCGCTGCAGGGAGGCGAGGACGTCCTCGTCGTCGTCGACGACGAGGACGGTGGCTGGCTCGGTCACCCCTGCATTGTGCCCGCGCCGAGCATGCCGAGGACGAGCTCGACGTAGTTGCCCGCGAGCGTGTCGACGTCGATACGGCCCGGCTGGTACCAGCGAGCGACGTCGATGCCGAGGGACAGGATCGCGAGGGCGGTGGTCGGCACGTCGCGGACGGTGAACACCCCGGCCGCGATGCCGTTCTCGATCTCGGCGCGGATCACGGCGTCGGTGTCGCGGCGGATCGCGGCGATCGTCCGGTAGTGCTCCGGGGTGAGGGCGTGCAGTTCGTACTGCGCCACCCGGCAGACGGTGTGGTGCACGGCGTGGGTGCGCACGAAGCCGTCCACGATCGCGCGCATCCGGTCGGCCGGCTCGGTGGCGGAGGCGGCCGCGGCGACGACGGCGTCGAGGACGTGCTGGTGCCCGATGCGGCTGGCCTCGAACAGCACCTCCTCCTTGGACTTGAAGTGCACGTACAGTGCGGCCGGGCTCAGGCCTGCGCCGACGGAGATGTCACGGGTGGTGGTGGCGTGGTAGCCGCGACGGGCGAAGGACTCCACGGCCGAGCCGATGAGACGACGCGCGACGTCGGATTCGACCTCGGTGAAGATGCCGGTGAGGTCGTCCCGGTCGGTGATGGGCGTGTCGATCATGCTGGGGTCTCTCCGTCGCCGTGCTGGTCCGTTGACATCATGCACCGTCGTTGCTGTACTAAGTGAGCGCTTAGTGAATCTATGGCCGCTGAGTGAATCCGTGGCACTGTGAAAGGAACCTCCATGCCCGCTCCCGTCCTGTCCCGGCGTGACCTCGACTTCCTGCTCTACGAGTGGCTGAACGTCGAGTCCCTCACCGCGCGGACGCGGTTCGCCGAGCACTCACGGGAGACGTTCGACGCCGTCCTCGACCTCAGTGCGGACATGGCCACCAAGCACTTCGCGCCGCACAACAAGAAGGCGGATGCCCAGGAGCCGCGGATCGGCGACGACGGCAAGGTCGAGATCATCCCCGAGGTCAAGGCGGCGCTGGAGCTGTTCGCCAAGGCCGGGCTCATCGGGTCCTCGTTCGACGAGGAACTCGGCGGCATGCAGCTGCCGGTCACCGTGCTGCGTGCGGCGATGGCCTGGTTCCAGGCCGCGAACGCCGGCACCTCGTCCTACCCGTTCCTCACCGTCGGCAACGCGAACCTCATCGCCACCCACGGCAGCGAGGAGCAGATCGCCACCTACGTGCCGTCCCTGCTCGAGGGCCGGTTCTTCGGCACCATGTGCCTGTCCGAGCCGCAGGCCGGATCGTCGCTGGCGGACATCACCACCAAGGCCGTGCCGCAGGACGACGGCAGCTACCGGCTCACCGGCACCAAGATGTGGATCTCCGGCGGCGACCACGAGCTGTCCGAGAACATCGTCCATCTCGTGCTGGCGAAGATTCCCGGTGGTCCGGCGGGGGTCAAGGGCATCTCGCTGTTCATCGTCCCGAAGATCCTCGTCGGCGGGGACGGGCAGCTCGGCGAGCGCAACGACGTCGCCCTCGTCGGTCTCAACCACAAGATGGGCAACCGCGGCACCACCAACACGCTGCTGAACTTCGGCGACGGCACCTTCACCCCCGGCGGTCGCGCCGGCGCCGTCGGCTACCTGCTCGGCGAGCCGCACAAGGGCCTGGCGTACATGTTCCACATGATGAACGAGGCCCGCATCGGCGTCGGGTTCCTCGCCACGTCGCTCGGCTACGCCGGCTACCTGCAGTCCCTCGAGTACGCCCGCACCCGCACCCAGGGCCGCCCCCTCGGGGACAAGGACCCGTCGTCGCCGCCCGTGCCGCTGATCGAGCATGCCGACGTGCGCCGGATGCTGCTCGCGCAGAAGGCCTACGTCGAGGGCGCGCTGGCGCTGGGGCTGTACTGCTCGACGCTCGTCGACGAGCAGCAGACCGCCGAGGACGAGGAGGCCCGCACCCGCGCCGGGCTGCTGCTCGACATGCTCACCCCCGTCGCGAAGTCCTGGCCGTCGCAGTGGTGCCTCGAGGCGAACAGCCTGGCGATCCAGGTGCACGGGGGCTACGGCTACACCCGCGAATTCGACGTCGAGCAGTTCTACCGGGACAACCGCCTCAACCCCATTCACGAGGGTACGCACGGCATCCAGGGGCTGGACCTGCTCGGGCGCAAGGTGGTCATGCAGGGCGGGGCGGGGCTGGCGCTGCTCGGCGAGACGATCGGGCGGACCGTCGCGCGGGCCGTCGACGCCGGGGGCGACGCGGCCCGCTACGCCGGGCAGCTGCAGGCGGCGGTGACGCGTGTCGCGGCGACCACCGCCCGGCTGTGGTCGACCGGCGATCCCGAGGTGGCGCTGGCGAATTCGTCGGTCTACCTCGAGGCCGTCGGGCATGTGATCGTCTCGTGGATGTGGCTCGAACAGCTCCTCGCGGCCGGGACCCGGGAGGGCGGCTTCTACGACGGCAAGCGTGCCGCCGCCCGGTACTTCTTCGCGTTCGAACTGCCGAAGACGGGTCCGCAGTTCGACCTGCTCGACAGCCTGGACCGGACCACGCTCGACACCGATCCCGCCTGGCTCTAGGCGGCTGCGCCGCCGGTGTGTCCTTTGGGCGGTCAGGGCCGCCCAAAGGACACACCGGACGCGAAGCGGCACACCGTGACGCCGCTGTCGAAGGTCTTCGTCTCGAGCCGGGTGAAGCGGTGCGGCTCGAACCCGCGGCGGAACAACGGGATTCCGTCGCCGACGACGATCGGGTTCACCTTCAGCACCAGTTCGTCGATCTCGGGCAACAGCGCCCCGGCGAGCGAGCCCCCGCCGCACAGCCAGATTCCCAGTCCCTCCTGGCGTTTGAGGTCGCGCACGTACTCGAGCGGATCGGTGGCCACGAGCGTGACCGTCTCGTCCGGCGCCTGGGTCATCGTCGTGGTGAACACGTACTGCCGCAGGTGCGGGTACGCGCTCGTCAGCCCGGCGTCGCGGGCGGGCTCCCACGTGCGCCGGCCCATCACGACGGCGTCGAAGTGCTTCGGTGGTCCCTCGATTCCGAGGGGTCCGCGGGCGTGGACCGGAAACGTCTCCGGAAACTCCCGCAGGAGGTATCCCATGTGGTCGCCCTCGACCGGGAAGAAGTCGAACCCGCCGGCCGGGTCGGCGACGAAGCCGTCGAGCGTGGTCGCGACGTAATAGGTCAGTTTTCGCACGAAGGGCTCCTCGGATCGTCGACTACAACACCTGTGGTGGTCAAACTACAACAGGTGTTGTGGTCGATGCTAGAGTTTTTTCATGGCAGCGAATCCCGAGCGCCGAGCACAGCTCGCGGATGCCGGCCTGCGCGTGCTCGGCGCGGACGGCGCCCGCAGGCTGACCCACCGCGCCGTCGACCGGGAGGCAGGAGTGCCCCTCGGCACCTGCGCGAACTACTTTCCGACGCGGGACGAGCTGCTCGGCGCCCTCGGTGCGCGCATCTTCGAGCGGCTCGCCCCCGATCCGGACCGGCTCGAGGCGCTCGCCGGCCGGACCCCGAGCGTCGACCTCTACATCGACTACATGCGATACCTCGTCGAGCGCACCACCGCCCAGCCGGACCTGACCGTCGCCCTGATGGAACTGCGCCTCGAGTCCCGCAGAAGCCCGGGACTCGCCGAGGTGCTCGGCGCGACGCTCTCCCGCAACTACCGGCTCGACGTCGAATTCAACGACGCCGCACAGTTGCCCGCCACCGTGCTCGAGGTCGCCCTGCTGCACTACGCGATCGACGGGCTGCTGCTGGACCTGCTCACCACCTCCATCGGTGCCGACGCCACACCCGACGAACTCGTCACCGAACTCGTCACCCGGCTGCTCGGCCGGGCGGGCACCGGCCCGCTCAGCTCGCCGCGCGGTCCGCGAGCAGAGTGAGCGCGTGAAAGACCGTCTCGGCCAGCACGTCCTCGGGCTCGCCCGGGAAGAACTTCTCCTCGGCGTGCGTCGGCCCGCGCCCGGCCACGGCGAACCACACCGTGCCCGGCTCCTGCCCGTCCTGGCTGTCCGGGCCGCCCGCCCCGGTCACCGCCACCGCGAGGTCGGCGCCGAGCAGTTCGACCGTCGACTCGGCCATGGCGCGCGCCGCCGCCTCGCAGACCACCGGGCCCTCCGGCACCCGCAGCAGCGAGTGCTTCACGGCCCGGGAATAGGCGACGATGCCGCCCCGGAACCACCCTGCGCTGCCCGGCGCGGCGCCCAGCCGGGCGGCCAGGGCGCCGGAGGTGAGCGACTCCGCGCACGCGACGGTCAGATCGCGGTCGGCGGCGAGCTCGCCGATCCGCTCGGCCGTCGCGCTGGACCGTGCGGATCCTTCGGGAACGTCGTCGGGCATGGGGAACTCCTTCCGCCGGATGCTGTCCGGACTCTACCGGCCGGCGTGTCGCCGCCGGCGGCAACGGGTAGCCCGCAACCATGAACCCCGAAACCTCCGGCGCGGCGCCGGGCGACGGCGTCACCATGGGTGTGGAGGAGGAATTCCTCCTCGTCGACCCGGCGACGGGTCACCCCGCGCCGGGGTTCGACGCGGTGTGCGGCCGGCTTCCGGGGGTACCCGGGGTGACGTTCGTCGGCGAACTGCACCCGACCCAGATCGAGGCCGTGGGCGGGGTGTGCCGGACCCTCGCGGAGCTGCGGACCCGGCTGACCTCGTCCCGCTCCGCCCTCGACGCCGCAGCCCGCCGATGCGGGCTGCGGGTCGCCGCCGTCGGGGTCCCCGAGTCCGACGCCGGACCCGGCACCCTCGTCGCGGCGGGTCGGCGGGCCGCCATTGCCGAGCGGTACCGCGCGCTGGTCGACGACTACCACGCCTGCGGCTGCCACGTGCACGTCGGCGTCGCCGACCGCGACACCGCGGCCGCCGTGGTGAATCATCTGACCCCGTGGCTGCCCACGCTCGTCGCGCTCGGCGCCAACTCCCCGCGGCACGGCGGCCGCGACACGGGCTACGCGAGCTGGCGCATCGTGCAGCAGAGCCGGTTTCCCGGCTTCGGTCTGCCCCCGTACCTGCGTTCGGCGCAGCACGCCGCCGCTCTCGTCGCCCGCCTGGTCGACGCCGGGGTGCTGCTCGACTCCCGGATGACGTTCTGGCTCGCCCGGCCGTCGGTCCACGTGCCGACGGTGGAGATCCGCGCGGCCGACACCGCCCCAACGGTCGACGGCACGGTCCTGCAGGCGGCCCTGGGCCGGGGCCTGGTCGGCGCCGCTCTCGACGATCTGCGCCGTGGCGTCGAGGTGCGGCCGGTCGAGCCGGACCTCGGTGCGGCGGCGGTGTGGAGCGCCGCCCGGTACGGTCTCGACGGCCCGGCGGTGGACGTGCACACCGGCACCCGGATCCCGGCCCGGGACATGCTCGCCCGCCTGCTGGACCGCGTCGCGCCGACGCTGCGGGCGCACGGCGATCTCGGCGTGGTGCAGAAGCTCCTGGCGGGGCCCCGCCCCGTCACCGCTCCCCGCGTATCCACCGGGTGAGGACCGTGCCGTCGTCGTCGGCGAGGACGTGGGCGGGCCGCATCGACGTCACCGCCGTCTGCGGGGCGGTGGCGATGCGTCCCTCCGGACCTGCGGCGAGCAGCGGCGCCAGCGTGAGGCACAGGTCGTCGACCACGCCGTCGGCGATCAGCTGACCGAACAGCCGCGGCCCGCCCTCGCACAGCGCGCGGGTCCAGCCCGCCGCGGCCAGCGCGTCGCGCACCGCGTGCCCGTCGATCGAATGCTCGGCGATCACCCGCACGTCCGCGCCGGCGGCGGCGAGAGAGCGACGACGGGTCCCGGGCGCGGTCTCGCACGTGAGGACGACCGGCGCGACGGTGGTGTCGGTGAACAACCGGCACCCGGGGTCCAGGTGGCATGTGGCGGTGACGACCGCGACGGGCGGCACCTCGCTCAGGCCCGCCTCGAGGCGCCGCTCGCGCAGCGCCGCGCTGGTGCGGGCACCGCCGTAGTTCTCGCCGCGTGCCGTGCCCGCGCCCACGACGATCACGTCGGCCAGGCCCCGCAGCAGCCCGAACACCTTCTTGTCCGACGGTGTGCCGAGCCCACCCGAGCGTCCGTCCACGGCGACGGCCCCGTCGAGAGAGGAGACGAAGTTGACCCGGATCCACGGCGACCGCAGATCGGCCGGATACGCGTAGAGGGCCCGCAGTTCGTCGTCGTCGAGCGGGCGGGCCGGGCAGGTCGGATCGTCGAGGCGCCGCATCGCTCGATCACACCACGCGTCGCGGCGCCGTGGGGAATCAGGGCGCGTGCCCGGCGTCGAGGTCACGGACGTCGCCGTGCCGGATCACGTCGTTCAGTTCGCCGTGGCACTCCCCGCCGTCCGGGTCGAGCAGGAATCCGACGTGGTCGCCCAGCGCGGCCCGGCCGACGACGCGTCCGCTGAACCACGCCGGGACGCCGTCGAGGACGGGCAGGCCGTGCGGCCCGTCGTGCCACGCGCATCGCGAGAACTTGTCCACCTCGTCGCCCGTCTCGCCGCCGAACAGGCGCGCCAGGGGGAGCTGGTCCCGTCCCAGTACGTGGACGGCGAGATGCTCGGCGGCGGTGGCCACCCGGAAGGTGCGGTTCGAGGTGGACAGCCCCACCAGGAACCGGGGTGGGTCGATGCTGGCCTGGGTGGCGAACCCCACCAGGCACCCGGTGCGCTCCTCGAGGACCCGGGTGGTGACGACGAACACCGGTTGATCCAGGCGGCCGACGATCGAATGGAACACCGTGTGTGCACTCGTCATGCCTTCATTCCTACGCCGCTCGGCCTCCTGTTCCGGCCGGTCGCGGCGTTTGGTCCCCACCGTGTACGGGTAATCGCGGCAACATGACGGCCAAACACGGCGACCCCGACGTGGCGGAGGACTTCCCGCGACCGGACGATTCTCGCAAACCCGACTCGCCGACCGACCTGACGAAACCGTCGTGGAAGTTCGTGCTGCGCAAGACCGCTCGCGAGTTCAGTCATGATCAGTGCACCGACCTCGCCGCCGCGCTGACGTACTACGCCGTGCTGTCCCTGTTTCCGGCGCTGCTCGTCGTCGTGTCCCTGCTCGGCGTGTTCGGCCAGGGCCAGAGCACCGTGGACGCGGTGATGCAGATCGTCGAGGATCTCGGCCCGGCCACCGCCGTGGACACGCTCCGCGGCCCGGTCGAACAACTCGTGCAGGCGCCGGCGGCCGGGTTCGCGCTCGTCGTCGGTATCGCCGGTGCGCTGTGGTCGGCGTCGGGTTACGTCGGCGCGTTCGGCCGCGCCATGAACCGCATCTACGAGGTCGACGAGGGACGCCCCATCTGGAAGCTGCGGCCGTGGATGCTGCTCATCACCGCCCTCGCGCTGATCGCGATGGGCGCGACGGCCCTCATGCTCGTCGTGAGCGGTCCCGTGGCCCGGGCGATGGGGGACGTGATCGGGCTCGGCGAGACTGCGGTGACGGTCTGGAACATCGCGAAGTGGCCCGTGATCCTGATCCTGGTGATCATGATCGTCGCGGTGCTGTACTACGCGACGCCGAACGTGACGCAGCCGAAGTTCCGCTGGATCAGTGCGGGTGCCGCCATCGCGATCCTCGCGTGGATCGTGGCGTCGGTCGCGTTCGCGTTCTACGTCTCCAACTTCGGCAGTTACAACGAGACCTACGGCTCCCTCGCCGGCGCGATCGTGTTTCTCCTGTGGTTGTGGATCACCAACCTCGCGCTGCTGTTCGGCGCGGAGTTCGACGCCGAGCTCGAGCGTGGACGTCAGCTGCAGGCCGGCATCGAGGCGGAGGAGACGCTGCAGCTGCCGCCGCGGGACACCCGCAACATCGAGAAGAACGAGGAGAAGCGGCAAGAGGACATCGACCGCGGCCGTGAACTCCGCCTTGCGCACACCGCGTCGGCCCGCGAGGGCGCCGACGACGATGCGGAGGGCGACAGATCGGACCGAGACGTCGCACCACACCGAAAGGACTCGACGATGACCGCGTCCCCCGGCGGCACGCACAGTGCCACGGACCCCAGCGAACTGTCCACCGCGCAACTGATCGAGCGGCTCACCACCCAGGTGCCGACCCTGGTGCGCACCGAGGTCACCCACGCCCTCGACGAGGTGAAGGCCAAGGGCACCCGGATGGGCGTCGGCGTCGGCATCGCCGGTGCCGGGCTGATGCTGATCTACCTCGGCGTCGGCGCCCTCATCGCGACCGCGATCCTGGGGCTCGCCACCGTGCTCTCCCCGTGGCTGGCCGCGCTGATCGTCTCGTTGATCGTCCTGGCTGTCGGCGGCACCCTGGCCGCCGTCGGCAGGTCGCGGGCCAAGAACTCGGCCCCACCGGTACCCAGCGAGACGGCGGAAAGTATCCGCAAGGACGTGAACACCGTGAAGGAGCATGTGCGATGACCGGTCCCGACCCCGCACGCAACACCGAGGCCGCCGACGCGGTGCCCAGCGTCGAGCAGCAACGCGCCGAGCTCGCCGAGACGGTGGAGGCCCTCGCCCACAAGGTCGACGTCCCGGCCCGCGCGAAGTCGGCCGCCCAGGAGAAGGTGCACGAAGTCCAGGTGAAAGCGCAGGAACGTCCCCAGATCGTCGCGGCCGTCGTCGGCGGCATCGTCGCGGCGCTCGTCGTGGGCCGGGTGGCGCGCCGGCGCGGCAAGCGCAACGGCAAGCGCAAGGTGGTGCGCCGCCGCCGCAAGCACTGAGCGGGAGGTCTCCTTGTCGAGAGGGAGGTTGTTGCGGCATCGCCCGAAAGGGCTCCGCAACAACCTCCCTCTCGACGTTGCGAGCGGCGAGCTATCCGCGCAGTTGCTGCTCGAGCGCCTCGAGCACCGACGGGTCCTCGATCGTCGACGGCACGGTGTACTGCTCGTGGTCGGCGATCTGCCGCATCGTCTTGCGGAGGATCTTGCCGGAGCGGGTCTTCGGCAGCGCCTGCACCACGGTCACGTCACGGAATGTGGCGACCGCGCCGATCTGCTCGCGCACCATCGCCACGAGTTCCTGCCGCAGCGTCTCCGGGTCGATCTCGACGCCGGACTTGAGCACCACGTACCCGGACGGCCGCTGGCCCTTGAGCTCGTCGCGGATGCCGACGACCGCGCACTCGGCGACGGCCGGGTGCGACGCCACCACGGCCTCCATGCTTCCGGTCGAAAGCCGATGGCCGGCAACGTTGATGACGTCGTCGGACCGGCCGAGGACGAACACGTAGCCGTCCTCGTCGACGTAGCCGGAATCGCCGGTGAGGTAGTAGCCCGGGAATGTCTCCAGGTACGACCGCCGGTAGCGGTCCTCGTCCTGCCACAGCCCGGTCAGGGTGCCCGGGGGCAGCGGCAGAGCGATCACGATGTTGCCCTCGGTGCCGGCTTCGACGGGCTTGCCCTCGGCATCGACGATGTCGACGCGGTAGCCCGGTACCGGCACGGTGGGCGAGCCCGCCTTGATCGGCATGGGGTCCAGGCCGCGCAGGTTCGCGGCGATCGCCCAGCCGGTCTCGGTCTGCCACCAGTGGTCGACGACGGGCCGGTCGAGTACCTTCGTCGCCCACTCGTAGGTGTCCGGGTCGAGCCGCTCGCCCGCGGCGAAGAGCGTACGGAGGGAGGAGATGTCGTAGTTCTCCAGCTCCTTCGCCTCGGGGTCGGCCTTGCGGACGGCGCGGATCGCGGTGGGCGCGGTGAACAACGCGACGACGCTGTTCTCGTTGATGATCCGCCAGAACGCGCCGGCATCCGGTGTGCCCACCGGCTTGCCCTCGTACATGACGGTGGTCGCGCCGATCAGCAGCGGGCCGTAGACGATGTAGGAGTGGCCGACGACCCAGCCCACGTCGGACGCGGTCCACCACACGTCGCCGGGGGAGATGTCGTAGATGTTGCGCATCGACCAGGTCAGCGCCACCGCGTGCCCGCCGTTGTCGCGCACCACGCCCTTCGGCTTCCCCGTGGTGCCGGAGGTGTAGAGGATGTACAGCGGGTCGGTGGCCGCGACGGTGACCGGCCCGGCCGGGTCCGCGTCGGCGGTGAGCTCGTCCCAGTCGAACCACGTGGCGACGGAGGCCTTGTAGTCGGCGGCCGAGCCCGGGATCATCTCCCGGTTCTTGACGATCACGGTGTGCGGCGGGGTCTGCGACAGTGACAGTGCCTGCTCGACCATGGGCAGGTACTCGACGGTGCGGCCCGGCTCGAGGCCGCCGGAGGCGGTGACGAGCAGCACCGGCCGGGCGTCGTCGATGCGGGTGGCGAGTTCCTTGGCGGCGAAACCGCCGAACACCACCGAGTGCACGGCGCCGATGCGGGCACACGCGAGCATCGCGATCGCGGCCTCCGGGATCATCGGCATGTAGATCACGACGCGGTCGCCGGCGACGACGCCCTGATCGCGCAGCACCCCGGCGAAGGCCGCGACCTCGTCCAGCAGCTCGGCGTAGGTGTAGGTGCGCTTGGCGGGGACCATCGCCGAATCCCAGATCAGGGCGGGCCGGTCGCCGTGCCCGGCCTGCACGTGCCGGTCGAGGGCGTTGAAGCTGGTGTTGAGCGTGCCGTCGGGGAACCAGCGGAACGACGGGGCCTGCGAGCCGTCGAGGGCGCGCGTCGGCGCGTTCACCCAGTCCACGGCGCGGGCCGCCTCGAGCCAGAACCCCTCGGGGTCCTCCACGCTCTGCCGGAAGGCCTCCGCGTACGAGCTCATCGATTCGCATCCTCTCTGACCACAGACTGTGACGCTGACCACCCTATTCGAGAGCCCCCGGGGTGAGGCACTGCCCGTTCGGCCGGTGCGCCGGGCGGCGCCTCGGCGTCGGTGAGCGGGCACGCGACTACCGGGGCAGCCCCAGCTTCCGATAGCGCTCGAGCCGCCGCCGGTATCGCAGCGTCGGGTCCTGGCTGACGAGCACGCCGAGTTCGCGGGCGACGGCGGCACCGACACGCTTGGCGAACTCGGTGGGCTCCTCCGCGGCATCGGGGAACTCGGGGATCACACCGTCGACGACACCGTCGCGCAGCAGGTCGCGGGAGCGGATGCCCTGAGCCGCCGCCATCTGCGGGGCGTGGGTGGTGTCGCGGTGCACGATCGCGCTGGCGCCCTCGGGCGGCAGCGGGGCGAGCCAGCCGTTCTGCGCGCACAGCACCCGGTCGGCGGGCAGCAGCGCCAGCGCGCCACCGCCGGTGCCCTGCCCGAGGAGCACCGACACCGTGGGCGTCGGCAGGGTCACCAGGTCGGCCAGGCAGCGGGCGATCTCCGGCGCGAGTCCGCGTTCCTCGGCCTCCTTGGACAGCGAGGCGCCGAGCGTGTCGATCACCAGCACGAGGGGAAGGCGGAGTTCGTCGGCCAGCCGCATCGCGCGCCGCGCCTCGCGCAGCGCGCCCGGACCCATCGTCCGCGCTGCGGACTGCCCGCTGCGGTCCTGGCCGAACAGCACGCACGACGCGCCGCGGAACCGGGCGAGCGAGACCAGCACGGTGCGGTCGGACTCGCCCTGCCCGGTGCCGGACAGCGGGACCTGCGCGGCCGCGGCATGCCGCAGCAACTGCCGGATGCCGGGACGCTCCGTCCGGCGGGAGAGCATTACCGACTGCCACGCCGGCACGTCGGGCACGTCGTCGGCGGAGGTGACCGCGGGACCTGCGGACGCATCGATGACCGTCGGCTCGGTGAGCACGCGGAGCATCCGGTGCACGAGCTGGCGGACCCCGGCGAGCGGCACCACCCCGTCGATCACGCCCTTCTGGGACAGGTTCTCGGCGGTCTGTACGCCCTCCGGGAAGGCCTCGTGGTAGAGCGCCTGGTAGACGCGGGGGCCGAGAAAGCCGACGAGCGCGCCGGGTTCGGCGGCGGTGACGTGCCCGAGCGAACCCCACGACGCGAACACCCCGCCGGTGGTGGGGTTGCGCAGGTACACCAGATAGCCGAGGTGCGCGGCCTTGTGAGCGGTGACGGCCGCCGCGATCTTGACCATCTGCACGAACGCGAGGGTGCCCTCCTGCATCCGGGTGCCGCCGGACGTGGGGGAGGCCAGCAGCGGCAGCTGCTCGCGGGTGGCGCGTTCCACGGCGAGGACGATGCGCTCGGCCGCGGCCACCCCGATCGACCCGGCGAGAAAAGCGAACTCGCAGGCGATCACCGCGACGTGCCGGCCGTGCACGGTTCCGACGCCGGTGATCACGGACTCGTCGACGCCGGACTTCGCCGCCGCGGCCTCGAGCTCGGCGCGGTACTGCTCGTCGGGGTGCACGTCGACGGGGGCGGTGTCCCAGGAGTGGAAGCTGCCCGCATCGAGCACGCTGTCGATGAACTCCTGCGCCGAGATCCTGAGGGCCATGGCACGACCCTAGCCGTGCGTCCTTCGGGCGCCTCCAGGCTCCCGAAGGACGCACCGGCGCCTACCGGCCGATCGCCTCCTTCCAGGTGACCACGCGGCCGATGCGCAGGATGGACCGGCGGTAGATCCGCGCCCCGACCACGCTCAGGGCGCCGGTCACGAGCAGCATCAGCACGATCGTGCCGACGATCTGCAGCGGGGTCGCCACGCCGGAGGCGATGCGCAGCGGCATCAGGATCGCCGAGAACGGCGGGATCCAGCTCAGCACGGTGCTCCACGTCGACTCGGGGTCGTCCACGGACGAGAAGGCCGCGAAGAACATCGCGACGATGAGCACCATCAGCGGGGACGCGGTGGCGTTCACGTCCTCCTGGCGCGACACCATCGAGCCGGCCGCGGCGTAGAGGACCGCGAAGAACGCGAACCCGAGGACGAACCAGCCCAGTGTGCCGGCGAGCGTGCCCAGGGCCGCGCCGGTGACGGTGAGTGTGCCGGTGGCGAGACCGGCCCCCACCCCGGCCACCCCGTATGCGGTGAGCTGCAGCAGACCCACCGCACCGATGCCGAGGATCTTGCCCCACAGCAACTGCAGCGGGCGCAGCGTCGACAGCAGCAGCTCCACCACGCGCGACGACTTCTCCTCGACCACGCCCATCGCCACGTACATCCCGAACATCATGATCTGCATGTAGAGCAACACGACCGCCGCGATCGCCAGGGTGGTGCGCTGCGCCTGCTCCGGGTCCGGCGGGTCGAGGGCCTCGACGGTCACGGTCGCGCGGGCGGTGTCCGCCGCCAGCGCGGACGGGTCGACGCCGCGCGCGGTGAGGGCCTCGACCTGCGCCTGCTGCGCGACGGCCGTGTCGATCGTCGCGCGCAGGGCCGGATCGATCTCCGATTCGGCGACGGCGGTGACGGAACCCGCCGGGCCCGGGACCAGCGCGACGTCGAGCTCGCCGTCGCGTACCCGGTCGCGGCCGGTGCCGGCGTCCGGGATCTCCGTGACGTCGACCGGGCTGCCCGTGGCTTCTCCGACGGCGGTGACGGCGGCGCCGAGGGCCGGGTCGCCGACGACGCCGACGGTGGCGGGTTCGTCGTCGCCGGAGAACAGCGACACGGCGACGATGCCGCCGACGATTGCGAGCAGGATGATCGCGTTGCTGATCAGGAAGCTCTTCTTGCGGATCTGGGTGAGGAACTCACGGCGGGCCACCAGCGCGACGGCGCGGGCGGGACTCAACGGGGCGCTCACGCGGCGACCACCTCTCGGAACAGGTCGGTCAATGTCGGCCGACGAACGGAGAACTCGTGCACCGGGCCGGTGGCGAGCGCGGCCCGGAGGATCTGCTGGTCGTCGGCGCCGTTGCCGAGGACGAGGACGGTGCGCCCGCCGCCGTGCGCGACGGTGGTGACGCCGGGCAGCCCGGCGGCCCAGCCCTCGGGGGCCTGTGGGGCGTGCACCTCGAGCCGGGCCTCACCGTGGCCGCGCAGTTCGTCGACGGTGCCGACGGCGCGCATCGTTCCCTTGGAAATGATCCCGACACGGTGGCAGAGCCGTTGCACGAGATCGAGCTGGTGGCTCGAGAAGATCACCGGGACACCGGTTTCGGCCTTCTCCATCAGCACGTCGCTCATGACGTCGACGGCGACGGGGTCCAGGCCCGAGAACGGCTCGTCGAGGACCAGCACCCTCGGGTCGTGCACCAGGGCGGCCGCGAGCTGGACCCGCTGCTGGTTACCGAGGGAGAGCGCGTCGACGGCGTCGTCCACCCGCTCGGCGATGCCCAGCCGGCTCGTCCAGCGCGTCACGGCGGCATCGGCCTCGGAACGGGAGAGTCCGTGCAGCCGAGCGAGGTACGACAGTTGCGCGCCGACCTGCATCTTGGGGTACAGCCCCCGTTCCTCCGGCATGTACCCGATGGTGCGGCGCACCTGGAGGTCGACGGGCCGGCCGTCGAGCCGGACCTCACCGGAGTCGGCGGCGAGCACCCCGAGGACGATCCGCATGGTGGTGGTCTTCCCGGCGCCGTTGCTGCCGACGAAGCCGAACAGCTCACCGGGCCGCACGTCGAAGGTGACGTCGTCGAGCGCGACGACGTCACCGTATCGTTTCGAGACACCGTTGATCGTGAGCGTCACGTTTCCTCCGTCTTCTCGGGTTGTTCTCTGCGTCAGTCGGTTTCGTCGTGATCGGGGTTGTTCCAGGCGAGGATCATCGCGGGCAGGCAACCGCCGATCAGCGTCGCGGTCAGCGTCATGAGCCCGCCCGCATAGGCCATCCTGGGATGCATGCCGTCGGTCAGCACGCTGCCGACGACGAGGTAGAGCACCGGAATCATCACCAGGGACTGGGTCACGGTCAGGGCGATCGAGCGAGCGCTGTTGCGTTCCTGGATCTCCCGCTCGTCGAGGGCCGCGCGCGGTGCGTCGCCCTGCCGGCCCGAGACGATCTGCAGCGAGATCCAGAGGGGGAAGAACGCCAGGCACGCCGGCAGCCACAGCAGTGGTCCCCGTTCGAAGAAGTGGCACAGCACGCCCACGGTGAACATGAGAACGAACGTCGCGGCGAGAGCTACGACCAGGATTCGGCGGCGTCGACGAGTGCGCCAGCGCGGCAACATGTTCCGGAACTTTTCTTCGTTCCTCAGGAAGCGCCGGGTGCGGAAGGCCTCGTACCGTTCGAGGAGGGTGGCGTCGTGCACGGGCATCTCGGTCACTGTGCGTCACGTCCTTCGGTTGCGGTGCGGATCCGGTACACCTCGGTGGACAGCGGCCCGAACTCGGTGCGGGAGAACACGGCCTCGACCGGGAGGCCGAAGACGTCGCAGATGCGGAAGGCGAGGTCGAGGCTCGGGTAGTGGTCGCCACGCTCGAGGGCGCCGACGGTCTGGGGATTGACCTCGACGAGCTGCGCGAGCTGCGCGCGGCTCATCCCGCGTTCCGCGCGCAGGACGCGGATGCGGTTGTGAATCGGCAGGGTTTCCCCCCGACGTACCGGACTCATACAACGAAGTATTGTAAAAACCCAACGAACGGTCAAGCGGTGTCGACGCGTCCGCGCGGCAGGCAGCACCCCGGCGCGCCGCCGAAAGACCCGCGGGAGTCCTACTCGAGCAGCCCGCGGAGCCGGTCGAGCTCGCGCCGGTCCCGCTTGGTGGGCCGGCCCGTGCCGCGGTCGCGGCGGGGAATCGAGGCGAGGATCTCCTTCGGTGGGGGAGGGGGACTGTGGTCCTCGTACGCCTGGGCGGCGACCGGCGCCCCCACCCGCTTGGCCAGCAGCTGCGTCACCCGCACGATCCGTTCCGCCCCGGCCACGCGCACCCGCACCTCGTCGCCGACCTTCACGGGCTGCGACGGCTTCGCGGGGGCGTCGTTGACCCGCACGTGCCCGCCGCGGCACGCGGCCGCGGCGGCGGACCGCGTCTTGAACAGGCGCACCGCCCAGGTCCAGCTGTCCACCCGGACGCTGCCCGCCGTCATGCCGGCTCCTCCGTCAGCCGCCCCCCGTCGAGGTGCCACCGGCGGGTCGAACGGGTGTTGGCGAGCATCCGGCGATCGTGGGTGACCAGCAGCAGCGTGCCCTCGAAGCTGTCGACGGCCTGCTCGAGCTGCTCGATCGCGGGCAGGTCCAGGTGGTTCGTCGGTTCGTCGAGCACCAGCAGGTTCACCCCGCGGGCCTGCAGCAGGGCCAGTCCGGCCCGGGTGCGTTCGCCCGGTGACAGCGACGACGCGGACCGCAGCACGTGGTGGCCCCTGAGCCCGAACTTGGCGAGCAGCGTCCGCACCTCCGCGTCCGGCCAATCCGGCACCTGCGCGGCGAAGGCGTCCACGAGCGGCTCGTCGCCCTCGAACAGCGCACGTGCCTGGTCGATCTCGCCGATCCTCACGCCCGACCCGAGGGCCGCGGTGCCGGTGTCGGGCCGGATCCGGCCCAGCAGCAGGCGCAGCAGCGTCGTCTTCCCGGCGCCGTTCGGGCCGGTGACGACGATCCGGTCGCCCCACTGCACCTGCGTCGTGACGGGGCCGAGCACGAAGTCGCCGCGGTCGACGCGTGCGCCGTTCAGGGTGGCCACCACCGCACCGCTGCGCGGCGCCGCCGCGATCGACATGCGCAGCTCCCACTCCTTGCGCGGCTCCTCGACGACGTCGAGCCGCTCGATGCGGCGCTGCGTCTGCCGCGCCTTCGCCGCCTGCTTCTCGGTGGCCTCGGCGCGGAACTTCTTGCCGAGCTTGTCGTTGTCCTTGGACTTGCGGCGGGCGTTGCGGACCCCGTGCTCGAGCCAGTTGCGCTGCATCCGGGCGCGATCCTCGAGCTCCTGCTTGGTGTCCGCGTACTCCTCGTAGGTCTCGCGGGCGTGCCGCCGAGCCACCTCGCGTTCGACGAGGTAGGCCTCGTAACCGCCGTCGTACACCGCGATCTGTTGCTGCGTCAGATCCAGTTCGACGATCCCGGTGACCGTGCGGGCCAGGAACTCGCGGTCGTGGCTGATCACCATCAGCGCGGTGCGGGTCTCGGCGACGAATCGCTCGAGCTGATCGAGGCCGGCCAGATCGAGGTCGTTCGTGGGTTCGTCGAGCAGCAGCACGTCGTACCGGGACAGCAGCAGGGCCGCCAGCCCGGCCCGCGCCGCCTGTCCCCCGGAGAGCCCCGTCATGGGCGCGTCCAGCCCGACCTCGAGGCCCAGGTCGGCGACGACCTTCTCGGCGCGTTCGGCGAGATCCGCGCCGCCGAGCGCGAGCCACCGTTCCAGGGCGGGGGTGTAGTCGTCGACATCGGTGGTCCCCAGCGCCTCGGCCGCGGCGTTCATCGCGTGCTCGGCGTCGGTGACACCGGTCCGTCGGCCGAGGAAGCCGAGGATCGTCTCGCCCGGGACGCGCTCGGGTTCCTGGGCGAGATACCCGACGGTGGCGTCGGGCGGGCTGAGGACGACCGTGCCGGTGACGTCGGCGGTGCCGACCCCGGCGAGCGTCGTGAGCAGGGTGGACTTGCCTGCGCCGTTGGCGCCGACCAGGCCGATCACGTCGCCGGGCGCGACGGTCAGGCTCAGGTCGGTGAACAGGGTGCGTTCGCCCCGGGAGGCGGACAGGCCGCTGATGCGCAGTGTTGCAGTCACCTCTCGATTATCCCCACGCGCGTCGCGGGGTTTCCGGATGGTGGGATGCGGGGAACACCGGGCGGCCGGAACGGGTTGGGCCGATCATGACCGTTCCCACGATCACCCTCAACGACGGCAACACGATTCCGCAGCTCGGCTTCGGCCTGTGGCAGGTCGAGGACGAGCAGAGCTACGACGCGGTGACCGAGGCGCTGCGGGTGGGCTACCGCAGCATCGACACCGCGGCCCTCTACGGCAACGAGGCCGGCACCGGCCGCGCGCTGCGCGACTCGGGCGTCCCCCGCGACGAGCTGTTCGTCACCACCAAGCTGTGGAACAGCGACCAGGGCTACGACTCGGCGCTGCGCGCCTTCGACACGAGCCTGGGCAGGCTCGGCCTCGACTACGTCGACCTGTACCTGATCCACTGGCCGGCGCCGGCCCAGGACCGCTACATCGCTACCTTCCGCGCCTTCCAGAAGATCAAGGCGGAGGGCCGCGCCCGCTCGATCGGCGTCTCCAACTTCCGGATCGAGGATCTCGACCGGCTGATCGACGCCGTCGGCGAGGTCCCGGCCGTCAACCAGATCGAGCTGCATCCGCGGTTCAACCAGGCCGAGCTGCGGGCGTATCACACCGGCAAGGGCATCGCCACCGAGGCCTGGAGCCCCCTCGGCCAGGGCACCGTGCTCGAGGACCCGACGCTGACGTCGATCGCGCAGGCGCACGGCCGCACCGTCGCGCAGGTGATCCTGCGCTGGCACATCCAGCTCGGCACCATCGTCATCCCGAAGTCCGTCACGCCCGAGCGCATCGCGAGCAACTTCGACGTCTTCGGTTTCGAGCTGACCGCGGACGACCTCGACCGCATCCGCGGGCTGCACGACGACGGCGGCCGCATCGGCGGCGATCCCGCCACGTTCTCCTGATCCGCGGGGCCGGGGCGGTGGCCGAATGTGACACGCGTTCGATCTGATCGACGCAGTGTGACATTCGGCCCGCGCGGGCGATGAGTTCTCCCGGTCCGACCGGTCCGTATCGATACGGGCTCCGGCCGGAGCCGGGAGAGGAGTCGTCGTGAGCACACCTGTCACCACCACCGTCGATGCCCGCTTCGGGGACGAGGGGGAGCCGCCCCTGCCGTGGACCGACACGGAGGAGCTTCTCGAGTCCGCGCAGCTGTACTGGCTCAGCACGGTCCGGCGCGACGGCGTACCGCATGTGACACCGCTGATCGGACTGTGGCACGCGGGCGGATTTGTCTTCTGCACGGGCCCGGGCGAGCAGAAGACGCACAACCTCCGGCACAACGATGCGGTGGCTGTCACCACGGGCGTCGCGACGTGGGCGGCCGGCACGGACGTCGTGGTCGAGGGGCGGGCCCGGCGCGTCACCGACGGCGACGCGCTGCGCGACGTCGCCGAGGCGTACTACGTCAAGTACGGCCAGCAGTGGCGGTTCGAGGTCCACGGCGACGCCGTCGGGCCGGTGGACGACCCGGGCTGGGTCTTCCGCGTCGAGCCGAGCAAGGTGCTCGTCTTCGCCAAGGGGCCGTTCGGGCAGACCACGCACCGGTTCGCCTGACCGCCCGTGCCGACGGCCCGTTCCCGGCCGGATGTCACATTGCTTCGATCCGATCGAACGCATGTCACATTCGGCCACACAGCCGCGCGAGCATCGCGCCGGTCGCCTGTCAGCGGGGCGGGCCGGCGTCCAGCGTGAGCGTGGCGGTGCGTCGCTGCCCGGCGGCGTCGAGCCAGCCGATCTCCACGCTGTCGCCCGGCCGTCGCGCCATCAGCATTTCCTCGAGGTCCGCCGTGGACGAGACCGGGCGCCGGTCGAACGCGACGATGACGTCGCCGATCTCGAGGTCGGTGCCGGCGGCCGGGGTGCCGTAGCCGACCCACAGCACTTCGGCGCCGGTCTCCTGGCCGCCGGTCCGGCCGGTGGTGACGCTCACGCCGAGCAGCGGGGTCGGGCCGACGTGCACCGTCCCGGCGCTCGTGCCGGTACGGACCTGGTCCACCACGTCGAGGGCGATCCCGATGGGCACCGCGTACGCCTCGGGTGGGTCGGGGACGACGGCCGGATCCGGTTCCAGGGCCCCGGCGGTGTTCACCCCCACGACGGTGCCGAACGCGTCGACGAGCGGACCCCCGGAGTCCCCGGGCCGGATCGCCGCGTCGACCTGCAGCATTCCGCTGAGCCGGCGCAGGGATCCGTCCATCGAATCGCGCACCGACACCGTCTTGTCGACGGCGACGACCGTGCCGGGCGCAGGCACGACGACCCCGCCGCCGTCCGCGTTGCCGAAGGCGGTCACCGGCGCTCCCGGTTGCGGAAGGGGGCTCTCGGTGACGGCCGCGACCGGCAGGCCGGCGGCGGAGCCGAGTTGCAGTACGGCGATGTCGAGGGTGGTGTCGTAGCCGAGCACCGCGACGTCGTAACTCGCACCCGTGTGGGGGCTGACCGCGCTGATGTCGGTGGCGCCGGTGACGACGTGGTGGTTCGTGAGCACCGTGCCGTCGGCGGTGAGGACGATGCCGGTGCCCGAGATGCCGCGCCAGCCGCGGTTGGCGGAGAGGGTGACGACGGCCGGCGTGATCCGTGCCGCCACCTCCTCGGTGGTAGGCACGACGGGCGGGGCGGGTGCCGGGGGTGGCGGCGGCAGCACGACGATCTCGACCGTCGCCGGCGCGGTGAGCACCAGTCCGGCGGACACCATCGCCAGGACGGCGCCGATGCGGCGGATCACGGCCCCGGCGCGGTGGCCGCGAGATGGTCGACGAGTTCGCGGGCGGCGGCGCGACCGGCGCGGTTCGCGCCGATGGTCGACGCCGACGGCCCGTACCCGACGAGGTGGACCCGCGGGTCCGCGGAGACCTGCGTCGCCAGCTTCCCCGTCATGGTGATGCCGCCGCCGGGATTGCGCAGGCCGAGGGGCGCGAGATGGTCGAGGGAACTGCGGAAACCGGTGCACCACAGGATGACATCGACATCGAGCGTGGTGCCGTCGGGCCACCGGACGCCGGTCTCGGTGATCTCGTCGAACATCGGGAGGCGGTCGAGTGCGCCGCGTTCGCGGGCCGCACGGATAGCGGGCGTGACCGGCAGTCCGGTCACCGACACCACCGACCCGGGCGGCAGGCCCCGCCGTACCCGGTCCTCGACCAGCGCGACGGCGGCCCGGCCGAGTTCCGGGGTGAAATCCTCGTTGCGCCAGGCGGGTTCGCGGCGGGTCACCCAGGTGGTTTCGGTGACGCGGGAGATCTCGTCGAGCAGCTGCACCGCCGAGATGCCGCCGCCGACGACGAGGACGTGGCGGCCGGTGAACTCGTCGGCGCTGCGGTAGTCCCGGGTGTGCAGCTGGCGTCCGCGGAAGCGGGTGGCGCCCGGGTACCAGGGCACGAAGGGGTGTTCCCACGTGCCGGTGGCGTTGACCAGTCCGCGGGCGGAATACACGCCGCGGTCGGTCTCCACGCGCAGTCGCTCGCCGCGGGCGCACACCACGTCGACCTGGACGGGGCGGTGCACCGGCAGGTGGAAGCGGGCCTCGTAGGCGCGGTAGTACTCGGGAACCGCGGCGGCCGCCGGCACCTGCCCGGCGGTGGTGTCGACCGCTTCGGAGAACGGCCACCCCGGCAGGTCGTGTACTCCGTTGACGGTGCTCAGCGTCAACGACGGCCACCGCTCCTGCCAGGCGCCGCCGGGGCCGAACGACCGGTCCAGCACGACGAACCCGGACTCCGGTTCGACGCCGAACCGCTGCAGGAAGTAGGCGGTGGACAGCCCGGCCTGTCCCGCGCCGATCACCACGACGTCGACGGGGGTCGCCGGTGCGTCCGTCGTCATCACCGCCCTCCCTTCCGTGGGTCCGCACCCATGATGCACCGGCGTCCCCGTCGCCGCCGTGCCGTCGGCACGATCGGGGCCGTGCCGTCGGCACGATCGGGGCCGTGCCGTCGGCACGATCGGGGCCGGCGCGACCACCGGCGGAGGGACTCACGGGCTTTCCCACACGACCAAAAATGTGATATCACTTTAATATCGCATTGCAATGACCGGGAAGGGAGTCACCGCCATGTCCGCCACGCCCTCCGTAACCATCGAGCGGCCCGGACGATCCGCGAGCGGCTGGTCCGTCCTCGCGATCGCGCTCGCCGTGGACGTCGTGGCAGCGGCGCTCGCCGTGTTCGGCGCGGTGAACCACAACGTCGCGCTCGTCGTGGCCGGCGCGGTGCTGTTCGTCCCCGCCACCGTGGCGCTCGCCGGCCTGGTCCTCGTCGAACCCAACGAGGCCCGCGTGCTGCAGTTGCTCGGCAGCTCGTACTCGGGCACCCTCCGGCAGGACGGGCTGCGCTGGATGAACCCGCTCAACACCCGGCGCAAGATCTCCACCCGCATCCGCAACCACGAGACCGGGATCGCCAAGGTCAACGACGCCGACGGCAACCCCATCGAGATCTCCGCCG
Organism: Rhodococcus sp. PSBB066; assembly: GCF_017068255.1. Lineage (NCBI taxonomy): Bacteria > Bacillati > Actinomycetota > Actinomycetes > Mycobacteriales > Nocardiaceae > Rhodococcus > Rhodococcus sp. PSBB066. The sequence continues at coordinate 5,607,473 of NZ_CP070859.1, read as the reverse complement.
TCATCGTGTGGCAGGTCGAGGACACCGCCCGGGCCGTGTTCGACGTCGACGACTTCGAGGAGTTCGTCGCCGTGCAGACCGAGGCGGCCGTCCGCCACATCGCCGGCAGCTACCCGTACGACGCGGGCCCGGAGACGTTGTCGCTGCGGCAGAACGCCGACGAGATCACCTCGAGGCTCTCCGCGGAAGTCGACGAGCGGGTCGGATCCGCCGGCGTGCGCGTTGTCGAATCCCGGATCAACCGGCTCGCGTACGCGCCCGAGATCGCGCAGGCCATGCTGCGCCGCCAGCAGGCGGGTGCCGTCATCGCCGCGCGCGAGCAGATCGTCAGGGGCGCGGTCGGCATGGTCGGAACCGCCCTCGAACAGCTCGAGAAGGAGCACACCATCGAGCTCGACGAGGAGCGCAGGGCCGCGATGGTGAGCAATCTGCTCGTGGTCCTGTGTGGTGACCAGAGCGCGCAACCGGTGCTCAACACCGGATCGCTCTACGCCTGAGGGCTCGTCGACGCCATGGCGGAACGCAAGAAGCTCCTGCTCCGGCTCGACCCGGCGGTCCACGACGCGCTCGCGCGGTGGGCCGCCGACGAGTTGCGCAGCACCAACGCGCAGATCGAGTTCCTGCTCCGGCGCGCGCTGAGCGAGGCGGGACGCATGCCGCGCGACGCCGGGCGCATCCGCAAGCCCGGCCGGCCGCGCGCGGACGAGGGCTGACGCGGAGCGACGTCGCGCCCGTGCGCGGCGGGTGCGATGATGCGTGCCGGCGACGAAAGGTGAAGCACACATGATGGGGATCAGCCGCGACGGCGACGTGGTCACGCTCGAACTGCGGCGCGAGGAGCGCCGCAACGCGCTCAACACCGAGCTGTGCGTCCAGGTCCGGGAGGGACTCGAGGAGGCGCTCGACGGGGGTGCGCGTGCGGTCGTGATCACCGGCCGGGGCTCGAGCTTCTGCGCCGGCGCCGACCTGTCGGGGGACGTCTACGCGGAGGGATTCCTCGACAGCCTGGGCGAGATGCTGCGTGCCATCCAGGAGGCGCCCGTGCCGGTGATCGCCGCGATCAACGGCCCCGCCATCGGCGCGGGCACCCAGCTCGCTCTCGCCGCGGACCTGCGGGTCGTCGCGCCGGGTGCTCGCTTTGCGATTCCCGCGGCGCGCCTTGGTATCTCGGTGGACCGGTGGACGGTACGACGGCTGGCCTCCCTGCTCGGCGGCGGCCCCTCGCGGGCCGTGCTGCTCGCCGCCGAGCCGGTCGACGCCCACGAGGCCGTGGACCGCGGCCTGGCCAACCGGATCGGCGACCTCGTCGCCGCGCAGTCCTGGGCACACGAGATCGCCAAGCTCGCACCGCTGTCGCTGCACGCGATGAAGCTGTTCCTCAACGACGACGGCACCCGCGACGAGCCGTCGCCCGAGCAGACGGCCGCGCTGGCCGCGGCGTGGCTCAGCGAGGACGTCCAGGAGGCCCGGCTCGCCCGCGCGGAACGCCGGGAGCCGGTCTTCCGCGGCCGCTGAGCGCGCCCGCGCCCCTCTACAGTGGTGGGGTGAGCGTCAAGCAGACCGCCTCGTCCGCCCTCGCCGGCGCCGGCTTGCTGTGGGTGGCGCGCGCCGCCCGCGGCGTCCCCGGCTCGATCGGCGCGACTCCGGCGGACATCCGCCCGTACGCCGCCGGCTCACCCCGGTATCGGAACGGCCGGTTCCACAACTCGGAGCCGAGCAGCACGGTGCTGCCCGAGGCCGGCGGCAGCCTCGTCAAGGACATGCTCACCCGACGGTCTTCCGGCACGCCGCGCGACGCGGTGCCGCTCGCGCCGCAGCTCGCGCCGGTGCAGGCCGCGGAACTGGCGGTCACCTGGTACGGGCACTCGAGCGTCCTCCTCGAGATCGACGGCCACCGGATCCTCGCCGACCCGGTGTGGAGCGAGCGGGTCTCGCCGTCGCCGGCCGTGGGTCCGGCCCGGTTGCACCCGTCGCCGGTCGAACTGGCGGAACTGCCGCCGATCGACGCCGTCGTGATTTCCCACGACCACTACGACCACCTGGACCGCGAGACCGTGGAGGCGCTCGCGGCCACGCAGCGCGAGGCCCGGTTCCTGGTGCCGCTCGGCGTGGGCGCGCACCTGCGCCGGTGGCGGATCCCGGCCGACCGGATCGTCGAGCTGGACTGGGACCAGCACACCGAGGTGGGCGCGCTCACCGTCACGTGCACCGAGGCGCGGCACTTCTCCGGACGCGGCCTGATCCGCAACATCACACTGTGGTCGTCGTGGGTGATCGCGGGGCCGACGCGAACCGCGTTCTTCGGCGGCGACAGCGGCTACACGCCCCGCTTCGCCGGCATCGGGGACCGCTACGGCCCGTTCGATCTGACGTTGCTGCCGGTGGGGGGCGTACGACCCGCGGTGGCCCGACGTGCACATGAACCCGGAGGAGGCGGTGCGCACCCACCTCGATCTCGGGGGCGGCGACCACCCCGGCCTGCTCGTCCCCGTGCACTGGGGCACCTTCAACCTGGCCTTCCACGCGTGGTCGGAGCCGATCGCGCGGCTCCTGCCGGCCGCTCGGGAGGAGGGGGTGCCCACGGCCGTGCCGATGCCGGGGCAGCGGGTCGACGCACTGCGGCCGGGCTCGCAGGATCCGTGGTGGGTTCCGCTCGGCTGACCCCGGGCCGGTAGGGGTTTCCAGGCCGGTAGGGGTTTCCGGGCCGCCGCAGCGGGTATCCCGCCGTCCGTCGGGGAGCGTCGGAGGGAGGGCGGGGCCATCGTCGAATCGTTGCTCTTCGGGATCATCGCCTCGAGCGCGCTGGTGCTCGGTGCCCTGGTGGGCGGATGGGTGGAGATCCCCAAACGCGTTCTCGCGGCGATGCTGGCGTTCGCCGCCGGCGCGCTCATCACCGCCCTGTCGTTCGAGTTGTTCGAGGATTCGTACGAGAAGGGCGGCATCTGGCGCGCGGCGATCGGACTCGTCGTCGGCGCGCTCGTGTTCACCGTGCTCAGCGCGTGGCTGGACCGGGTGGCCGAGGGCCGGCGGGAGAAGGACCACGGCAGCGAGAAACTCGACGTCGACGCGGCCGCCGAGGAAACCGCGCCGTCGTCGTCCTCGGTGAGCGGGGCGGCCGGGCTGGCGCTGCTGGCGGCGGTCACGCTCGATGGGGTGCCCGAGAACGTGGCGCTCGGTGTGTCCCTGGGGGAGGGCACCGGCGGCCTCGCCCTGCTGGTCGCGATCTTCGTGTCCAACTTCCCGGAGTCGCTCGTCGGCAGCGCCTCCATGCGCGCTCAGGGCCGGTCCCGGGGGTACATCCTCGGGATGTGGGTCGCGTGCGCCACGCTGCTGACCGTCGCCGTCGTCGTCGGGGCCGGGCCGCTCGCGGTGACCCCGCCGGAGACGATCTCCCTGCCGTTGGCGTTCGCGGCGGGCGCGGTGCTGGCGTCGCTGGCCGACACGCTCATGCCGGAGGCCTACGAGAAGGGCGGTCCCACGGTCGCGCTGAGCACCGCCGCGGGATTCGTGCTGTCGTTCGTCCTCGCGACGCTGTGAGCGGTGTCAGCGCGTCGTAGCGGCACGCTTGCGTTCGACGAGCGCCCGCGTGACGAGGAAGGCGATCGCCACACTCGCGACGGTACGCACCAGGCGGTTGACGTCCACCGCCGGCTGCCACGACAGCTTGCCGCCGCTGATGACGTACGCGCCCACCGGGCGAGCCCCGACGCCGAAGCCGCCGCCCTCGCCGTTCTCCCCGTCGGGCGAGTACCCCCCGCCTCCGCCGGCACCGCCGGAGACCACGGCCGCGGTGATGACCGTCAGGCCGTCCTTCTCGACCGGCTCCGAGTACACGCGCTTGACCGTGACCGTGTCGCGTGCCTTGGCCATCAGGTCCTCGAGATTCATGTCCGCCCCCTGTCGTCGTGGATTCGACTCCGGCCGGTTCGCCGGCCCGTGCCCATTCTCGGCCGCGGGCCGCCGCCGGGGAAGTGTCCTAGGTCCCTGCGACGGCGAAGGCGCGACGGCTGTGCCGGACGAGTTCGCGCAGGGCCGGAGCGTCCGTATCGGACCAGATCAGCGACAGCACCGCGGGCCCGGTGGCGTCGTCCAGGGTGAGCCCGCACAACCGGCCCTCGAAGTGCGCGGTCATCGAGCGGCTGAGGATCGCCACGCCCAGCCCGCGGAGGGCGAGGTCGGCGACGGTGTCCGGGGAACTGGCCTGCAGGGCGATGTCGGGGCGCAGGCCGGCGGCGGCACACGCCCGGTCGAACACGGTCCGGATCCCGGTGCCCTCGGGCATGGACACGACGGGGTGCGCGCACACGTCCGCGAGCGTGAGGCGGGCGCGGCCGGTCAGCGGGTGACCGGGCGGCACGGCCGCGACGATCGGTTCGCTGACGAGGGTGAGCGCCTCGAGGCCCGGGGGCGGGCTGCCGGCGGAGCCGACGAGGGCGAGGTCCACGGTGGCGCAGCGGACCCGCTCGACGAGCCGGTCGGAGGCGTCCTCGACGAGGGTGATCTCGACCCCCGGGTGCGCGCGGTGGAACGCGGCGAGCGCGTCGAACAGCCCGGTGACGGTGCAGGCGGTGACCATGCCGACCACCAGCCGTCCGCGGATCAGTGCCGTCACCTCCTCGACCGCCTGCCGGGCGGCCGCGGCGGACGCCAGCGCGGCCCGGGCGTGCGGCAGGGCCGCCTCCCCGGCCGTGGTCAGGGTGGCGGTGCGGGTGGAGCGGTCGAACAGGGCGGCGCCGAGGTCGTGCTCGAGCCGGCGGACCTGGGCGCTGATCCCGGACTGGCTGATGTGGACGCGGTGGGCCGCCCGGGTGAAGTTCGCCTCCTCGGCCACCGCGACGAAGTACTCGAGCTGCCGCAGTTCCATAACCCCGGATTCTAGTTCCGATCAGAACAATCTGTTGGACTTCTGACTCTGCGGGTCGGAGGCTGGAGGTGTCCCGCTTCCGTTCCTGGAGAGGATGACCGTGTCCGACGCAGAGAAGGCTTGGCAGCCAGAGGATCTCACCCGCCTGTTCGTCGAGCGCTCCAACGCCGGCGACGCGGCGGGTGTCGCCGCACTGTACGAGGAGGACGCCGTGATGGCCTACCCGCCGGGCGGTCGCACGGTGGGCCGCGAGGCCATCCGCCGCTTGTGGGAGCAGGTGCTGGAACACGCGCCCCACTTCGAACCCGAGCCGCCGCTGCCGACACTGATCAGCGGCGACCTCGCGCTGACCGCCACCCCGCCGAAGGACGGCGCCGGCGCCCGGGCCCAGGTGGCCCGCCGCCAGCCTGACGGCAGCTGGCTGCGCGTGCTCGACCAGCCCGAGTTCGTCCGCCCGGACAGCTGAGCCCGGCGCGAGGCGCGTCACGGCACGGCGGCGGAGCGCAGCGGGTGGCTTAGCCTGATTCCCATGGCAGCAGAGGAGCCCACCGCCGTCGCCGACCAGGCGGCCGCGCCCCCGACCGACGCGCGGCACATCGAGCTGGGCCTGACCACCGAGCAGGTCGCCGAACGCGTGGCCCGGGGCGCCACCAACGACGTGCCGGACCGGGCGTCGCGGTCGGTCGGCGAGATCGTCCGCGCCAACGTCTTCACCCGCATCAACGCGATCCTGGCCGTCCTGCTGGCCATCGTCCTGGCCACCGGCTCGATCATCGACGGCATGTTCGGCCTGCTGATCATCCTCAACAGCGCCGTCGGAATCGTGCAGGAGATCCGCGCCAAGTGGACCCTCGACAGGCTCGCGATCGTCAGCCAGGCCAAGCCTCTCGTGCGCCGGGACGGGGCGGTGGCCGAGCTCCCGCCGCGCGAGGTGGTGCTCGACGACATCATCGAACTCGGCCCCGGCGACCAGGCGGTGGTGGACGGGTTCGTCGTCGAGGCCGAGGGGCTCGAACTCGACGAGTCGCTGCTCACCGGCGAGGCCGATCCTGTGCACAAGGAGCTCGGCGCACACGTCCTCTCGGGCAGCTTCGTCGCGGCGGGCAGCGGCGCCTACCGGGCCACGAAGGTCGGCCGTGACGCGTACGCAGCCCGGCTCGCCGAGGAAGCCAGCAAGTTCACGCTCGTGCACTCGGAACTGCGCGCCGGCATCGACAAGATCCTGAAATTCATCACCTACCTGATGATCCCGGCGGGCCTGCTCATCATCTACAACCAGCTGTTCTCGAGCGGCGAGGCGCTCGGCCCGGCACTCAGCGGCATGGTCGCCGCGCTCGTTCCGATGGTCCCCGAGGGCCTGGTGCTGATGACGTCGATCGCGTTCGCGGTGGGCGTGATCCGTCTCGGTCGCCGGCAGTGCCTCGTGCAGGAACTGCCGGCCATCGAGGGCCTCGCCCGCGTCGACGTGGTCTGCGCCGACAAGACCGGCACGCTCACCGAGAACGGCATGCGCCTGGCGGACGTCGTGTGCGTCGACGGCAGCGACGAGACGGCCGCCCGTGCCGCGCTCGCGGCGATGGCCGCGGACGACCCGCGTCCCAACGCCAGCGTCCTCGCCGTCCGCGAGGCGATGCCGGACGACCCCGGCTGGGGAGAGGCCACCGCCGTCGCCCCGTTCTCGTCGGCGAAGAAGTGGAGCGGCCAGTCGTACGGCGACCACGGCGACTGGGTGCTCGGCGCACCGGACGTGCTGCTCGATCCCGGCTCGGAGGCGGCCCGGCGCGCCGAGGCGCTCGGGGCGCAGGGGCTGCGGGTGCTGCTGCTCGGCCGGTGCGACCGTCCCGTCGACGACCCGCACGCCCCCGGCACGGTCACCGCGCAGGCCCTCGTCGTGCTCGAGCAGCGGGTCCGGCCCGACGCCAAGCCGACCCTCGAGTACTTCGCGAGCCAGCAGGTCGAGGTCAAGGTCATCTCCGGCGACAACGCCGTGTCGGTCGGCGCGGTCGCGACGTCGCTCGGCCTGCCGCACGCCGATCACCCCGTCGATGCCCGCACCCTGCCGGAGGACCGCGACCGGCTCGCCGACACCCTCGACTCGGCCACCACCTTCGGTCGCGTGCGGCCCGACCAGAAACGGGCGATGGTCGGAGCCCTCCAGTCGCGCGGGCACACCGTCGCCATGACCGGCGACGGGGTCAACGACGTGCTGGCGCTCAAGGACGCCGACATCGGGGTCGCGATGGGCTCCGGCAGCCCGGCTACCCGTGCGGTCGCGCAGATCGTGTTGCTGGACAACAAGTTCGCCACCCTGCCCTACGTCGTCGCCGAGGGCCGGCGGGTGATCGGCAACATCGAGCGGGTCTCGAACCTGTTCCTCACCAAGACCGTGTACTCCGTACTGCTGGCGTTCCTCGTGGGGCTCTCGGGCGCGTTGTCCCAGGTGTTCGGCTACGAGCCGATGCCGTATCCGTTCCTGCCGCGGCACGTGACGATCGCGGCGTGGTTCACCATCGGAGTCCCCGCGTTCATCCTGTCGCTCGCCCCCAACAACGAGCGGGCCCGCTCCGGCTTCGTGTCGCGGGTGATGCGCCTGGCGATCCCGTCGGGGGTGATCATCGGGATCAGCACGTACGTCTGCTACATCCTGGTGTACGCCGGGCCCGAGCAGACCGAGGCGCAGAAGATGCAGGCCGGCACCGCGGCGCTGATCACCTTGATCATGATCGCGCTGTGGGTGCTCGCCGTGGTGGCGCGGCCGTACGTGATGTGGAAACTGGTGCTGCTGGCCGGTTCGGTGCTCGGGTACCTGGTCCTGTTCGCCTTCCCCTTCGCCCGCGAGTTCTTCGCCCTCGACATCTCCAACGTCGGCGCAATGGTCACGGCGTTCACGTGCGGGGCGATCGGCGTGGTCCTCGTGGAGGTCTCGTGGTGGGTGACCGGGCGAGTCCACGGTGAGCACCGCCGGCTGTTCGCCGCCAGTGAGGACCTGTTGCCGGGCGTGCACTGACGGGGACGAGGGCACTGCGCCGGCCCGGCCAGGGACGAGGGCACTGCCCCGGCCCGGCCGGGGACGAGGACACTGCCCCGGCACTGACGGGGACGAGGGCACTGCCCCGGCCCGGCCGGGGACGGGGACACTGCGCCGCCGCGGCAGGTTTGGGAACCGGCCCGCGGTGGCACGCTGAGGCATCGATCCCTCGAACGGAAGGAGCGGCAGATGGGTTTGAAGGATTCGATCAAGGGCCTGGTCGACAAGGGCAGGGCGTACGCGGAGAAGAACCCCGACAAGGCCGGCGGGTTCGTCGACAAGGCAGGCGACGCCGCCGATGCCCGGACGGGCGGCAAGTACGCCCAGCACGTGGACAAGGTGCAGGACGCCGCGAAGAAGCACCTCGGTACCGCGGACCATCCCGTTCCCGGTGCGACTCCGGGTCCCGCGGGACGGCCCGGCCCGGAGTCCGATCCCGGTCCGCAGGCGCAGCCGGGCCCGCGCAGCTCGTAGCAGTGCAGGTCTTCGGCGGGAGGTCCCGACAGGGATCTCCCGCTCTGCGTCCACCGGTGGCACGCTGGTGACGGTCCGACCATTGCACAGAGAAGGGATGGACCCGATGCGATTCATGGATTCGCTCAAGGGCCTGGTCGACAAGGGCAAGGACTATGCCCGGAAGAACCCGGACACGGTGAACAACGCCATCGACAAGGCCGGCGATCTCGCCCGGACGAAGGGGCCCCGAAAGTACTCCCGGCACGTCGGCAAGGCGCAGGAAGCGGTGAAGAAGACTCTCGGCACCGAAGGTCGCGGACCGGGTCCGGCTGCCGGACCCGGCCCGGCTCCCGGACCCGACGTCCGATAGCGCGGCGTCGGACCCGGCCCCACGTCCGGTCGCGACCTGCTGTGGCAGGCTTGGCCCGCTCGATCATTCGGACGAAAGGACGCGACGTGGGTTTCATGGATTCGGTCAAGGGGCTGGTCGACAAGGGCAAGGAGTTCGCGGCGCAGAACCCCGACAAGGTCGACGAGGCGATCGAGAAGGCCGGTGATCTCGCGGACCGCAAGACCGGCGGAAAGTACGCCGAGCAGGTCGACAAGGCGCAGGACGCGGCGAAGAAGGCCCTCGGCGCCGGATAGGCCGGGGCCGCCGATCGGCCCGTGCTGCCGAGGGGGAGCGGGGCGGGCACGCCGGTGCCGTCCACCCTTCGTTGAACGGTCGATCGGTCTTGTTAAGGTGGCTGGTGCCTTCCGCCGGGATCGACGCAGATCCCGGCGGGCCGCCCAGGGGGAGTCGGCGGTGTGTCGGTCGGGGGTTGTCGAGGGGATGTACGTCGGATGCCTCGGGCCGAGGTGTCTCGTCGGAATCCGCCTCGCGAGAAAGGTGAGTGAGTGGCCAAGCAAGTCCGCGCCGCAGTGACCCGGCAGCAGATCGTGCGCGCCGCCGCCGCGATGTTCGACGAACGAGGGTTCCACGGCGCCAGCTTCGCCGACATTCTCCGCGACACGGGACTGTCCAAGGGGGCGGTGTACTTCCATTTCGCGTCGAAGATCGACCTTGCCGGCGCCATCGTCGCCGAGCAGCACCGCCGCTCGATCGCGCTCGTCGATGCGATCGCCGGCACCGAGGCGTCGACCCTCGAACAGATCGTGATGCTGTGCCACGGCATCGGCCGGCAGATGATCGAGGACCCCGTCGTGCGCGCCGGGATCCGGCTCACCCTCGAACTCGGCAGTCTCGACAAGCCCGCCGGGCCGTACCTGGACTGGATCACGGCCTGCGAGGCGTTCGGCCGTCGTGCCGTCGAGGAAGGCGACCTGGATGCCCACCTCGATCCGTCGATGCTGGCGCACTTCGTGATCTCCGCGTTCACGGGCGTGCAGCTCCTGTCCGACGTCCTCGCCGGGCGCGTCGACCTCGAGGAGCGGATCGACCAGATGTGGACGCTGCTGCTGCCCGGCATCATGCCGACCTCCCGCCACGACGCGATCGAGACGGTGCGCGGGGCGCGCTGGTCGCTACCTCTCGGCGGCGACCTGCTTCCCGTGTCGGCTACGTGAGCAACTGCGCGTAGTCGTCGCGGCGCTCGGCCGGGAGGAGCGTGTTCAGCACGAAGCGGGTCTGGAGCCGGATGTACTCGTCGAGCGTGTAGATGGCCCCGAAGTGCCAGTGCTTGAGCGCCCAGCCGTGCGCCAGCAGCATGATGTCGAAGACCATCAGGTCGACATCGACCGGGTTCATCACGCCCGCATCGATCCCCGCGTCGAGCGCGGCGCGCAGCGGCGCCGAGGACTCCACCTCGAGTTCCTTGATCCGGGCGCGTCCGGCGTCGTCGAGGGTGCGGCTCTCCCGGTAGGTGAGCACCGTGGCGTGGAGGTTCTCGTCCACGATCTCGATGTAGCGGCGCATCCCGGCGGCGAGCCGCTCGACGGGGTCGTCGCCGACGGCGTCCATGGCCGGTTCGAGCTGGTCGCGGAAGGCGTCGAGGATCGCGAGGATGGTCGCGAGGAGGACGTCCTCCTTGCCACCGAAGTACTTGTAGATCAGCCCCACGCTCACCCCGGCCTCGTCGGCCAGCGCCTGCATGGACATCTGGTGGAACCCGGTCCGCTGCATGACCGTCACCGCGGCGTCGAGCACCTGTTTGCGGCGGGAGCTGGTGCGCACGGCTCGCACGGCCTCGTCCACGGGTAGCGCGTCGTGGTCGGTGGTCATGGTGGTGCTCCTCGTCGCCGCTGGGTCGGATCCACAGTACCGAGTGATCCGGGCGGGTCGTCCGGCGCAGCCCCGGGCGGCGGACATCCCGCGACGGCCCGCACGCCGGGCTACCGGGCGCGCGCGACGAATCCTTCCAGCAAGCGGACGGTGTCCGGCGTCTCGATCAACCGGCTGATCTCGTCGAGCTCTCGGGCGAACCCCTCATCGCCCCGAGCTGCGACGATGCAGCGTTTGGCGGACGCGTAGGCGGCCGGCGGCAGCTGCGCGAGTCGATCGGCCAAGGCTCGGGCCTCGGTCTCGACGTCGGCGTCGGTGGCCCACTGCACGATTCCGAGCCGTTCGGCCGCACGGCCGGTGACCAGTTCGGCGCCGAGAACGAGCCGGTGCGCCACCGACGGACCGGCCAGCCGGGTGAGCCGTTGCGTGCCCCCCGCACCGGGGAGGAGCCCGATTCCCACCTCGGGAAGCCCGAGCTTCACCGAGGCGCCCGCGACGCGGAAGTCGCACGCGAGGGCCAACTCGAGGCCGCCTCCCGTGGCGGCACCGGCGAGGGCGGCCACCGAGGGCTTCGGCAGCGCCTCGATGCGGGCGAACACGTCCTGGAGCCGTGCGGTGAAGCGGCGCAGGCGTGCACCCCGATCGGGCTTCGTGCTCCAGGACTCCATCATCGCGATGTCCGCGCCTCCGCAGAAGATCCGCCGGGCACTGCGGATCAGGACGGCCCGTACGGCGGGGTCCTCGCCCAGCGTCGTGACCGCCTCGGCCAGGGCCTCCGCCTGCGCCTCGTCGAAGGCGTTGGCGGGGGGACGGTCGAGGGTGATGATCCCGACGCGGTCTTCGCGTGTGGTGACGACGCTCACGGTTACTCCAGCAGGTGTCGGTAGCGGGTTCGGTGTTCTTGTGGCAGAACGGTGTTGAGCACGAACCGGGTCTGCAGCCGGATGTAGTCGTCGAGGCTGTAGAGCCGGCCGAAATGCCAGTGCTTGAGCGCCCAGCCGTGGGCGAGCAGCACCAGGTCGAAGACCATCAGGTCGACGTCGACCGGGTTCATGATGCCGGCGTCGATGCCGTCGGTCAGCACCGCACGCAGCGGGGCGGAGGTGGCGATCTCGAGCCGCTTGAGCATCTCCCGCCCGGCCGGGTCGAGCGTGCGGCTCTCGCGGTAGGTCAGGGCCACGGCGTCGAGGTTCTCGTCGACGATCTCGACGAACCGGCCGATCCCCGCGGCCAGGCGCTCCACGGGGTCCGTGCCGGCCGCCGCCATCGCGGGCTCGAGCTGATCCCGGAACGCGTCCAGGATGGCGGTGATGGTGGCGAGGAGGATCTCCTCCTTGTTGCCGAAGTACTTGTAGAGCAGGCCCACGCTGACGTTCGCCTCGTCGGCCAGCGCCTGCATGGACATCTGATGGAACCCTGTGCGCTGCATCACCTTCGCGGCAGCGATCAGGATCTGCCTGCGCCGGGAGTTCGCACGGACCGCGCGCACGGCCTCGTCGATCGGCAGCTCGCTCGGATCGGCCGACATGGGCGTCCTCCTCGTCGCTCGGGACGGCCGCTCAGATCCCGAGATCCTTGGCGACGATCGTCTTCATGATCTCGGTGGTGCCACCGTAGATGGTCTGGATGCGGGCGTCGACGAACGCGCGTGCCACCGCGTACTCGCGCATGTACCCGTAGCCGCCGTGCAACTGCAGGCACCGGTCCGCGACCCGCACCTGCAGTTCGGTGGCCCACCACTTCAGCCGCGCCGCGCGGGCGGCGGTGAGCTCGCCGGCAACGTGCTCGGCGATGCAGTCGTCGAGGAACGTGCGGGCCAGATCCAGCTCGGTGGCCAGTTCGGCCAGCACGAACTGGGTGTTCTGGAAGCTCGAGACCGGCTTGCCGAAGGCCTTGCGCTCCCTGACGTAGGTGAGGGTCTCGGCGAACACGCCCTCCGCCGCGGCGACCGCGCCGATCGCGAGCGACAACCGTTCCTGCGGCAGGTTGTGCACGAGCTGGTAGAAGCCCTGTCCCTCCTCGCCGAGCCGGTTCGCGACCGGGACCCGCATGTCCGTGAAGGCCAGCTCGCTGGTGTCCTGCGCGTGCAGGCCGATCTTCTCCAGATTGCGCCCGCGGGAGAAGCCGGCGGTGTCGGCCTCGACGACGAGCAGGGTCAGGCCCTTGTGCGGGTCGTCGGAGGTGCGGGTGGCGACGACGAACAGGTCGCCGTTCTGCCCGTTGGAGATGAACGTCTTGGCGCCGTTGACCACGTAGTGGTCGCCGTCGCGCACCGCCGAGGTGCGGATGCCGGTCAGGTCGCTGCCGGTGCCGGGTTCGGTCATCGCGATGCCGAGGACGGTCTCGCCGGTGACGGCGCCGGGCAGCCAGCGCGCCTTCTGCTCGTCGGTGGTCATGTCGGTCAGGTACGGCAGCACGACGTCGTTCTGCAGCGAGAACGCGATCCCGGCGGCCGCGTTGCCCGCCCGGTTGACCTCCTCGATCAGGATGGCGTTGTAGCGGAAGTCGTCGACGCCGGGACCGCCGTACTCCTCCGGGACCGGGAAGCCGAGCAGGCCCAGCTTGCCGGCCTCGGTGAACAGGGACCGGTCGAGGCAGCTCGCCCGTTCCCAGTCCTCGTGCACCGGGGTGATCTTGTCCCGGACGAAGTCACGGACGACCTCGCGGAACTGCAGGTGCTCGGAGTCGTGGATCAATCGTGCGTTCATGGTGGGATTCCTGTCAGCGGAAGGCGTTTTCGCCGGTGAAGGCCTGGCCGAGCACCAGCTGGTGCATCTCGGGGGTGCCCTCGTAGGTGAGCACGGACTCGAGGTTGACCATGTGCCGGATGACGGGGTACTCGAGGGAGATGCCGTTGCCGCCGAGAATGGTTCGCGCGGTGCGGCAGATCTCGATGGCCTCGCGGGTGTTGTTGAGCTTGCCGAAGCTCACCTGCTCGGGCCGCAGCCCGACGCTGTCCTTGAGCCGGCCGAGGTGCAGCGACAGCAACTGGCCCTTGTGCAGTTCGACGGCCATGTCGGCGAGCTTGGCCTGGGTGAGCTGGAATCCGCCGATGGGGCGGCCGAACTGGGTGCGCTGCATCGAGTAGTCGCGGGCGGCCTCCCACGCCGAGCGCGCGGCGCCCATCGCGCCCCAGATGATGCCGTACCGCGCCTCGGACAGGCTCTGCAGCGGCGCCTTGACGCCCTTGGCCTCGGGCAGCAGCGCGTCGGCGGGCAGGCGCACGTTGTCCAGGACGAGTTCGCCGGTGACCGAGGCGCGCAGCGACAGCTTGTGCTTGATGGTGTGGGCGCTGAAACCGGGTGTGTCGGTGGGCACGACGAAGCCACGGACGCCCTCGTCGGTGTTCGCCCAGACCACGGCGACGTCGGCGATGGAGCCGTTGGTGATCCACATCTTGCGACCGTCGAGAACCCAGTCGGATCCGTCCCGGCGGGCGCGGGTCTTCATCGCCCCCGGGTCGGAGCCGACGTCGGGTTCGGTCAGGCCGAAGCAGCCGATGATCTCGCCCGCCGCCATGCCCGGCAGCCAGCGCTGCTTCTGCTCCTCGGAACCGTTGTTCCAGATCGAGAACATCGCGAGCGAGCCCTGCACCGAGACCAGGGAGCGGATGCCGGAGTCGGCGGCTTCCAACTCGAGGCAGGCGAGGCCGTAGTGCACGGCGGACGAGCCACCGCACCCGTAGCCCTCGAGGTGCATACCGAGGAGGCCGAGCTTGCCGAATTCGCGGGCGAGGTCGCGCACGCCGGGCAGGTCGCCGGCCTCGAACCACTCCGCGATGTGCGGAGTGACGTGCTCGGCGCAGAACTTGCGAACGGTGTCGCGGACGGCGAGCTCGTCGTCGGAGTAGAGCGAGTCGATGGCGAGCGGGTCGAGGGCGTCGAACTTGGGGAGGGTGGTGGCGGTGCTCATCGGGTCATCCTCGAGTCGGAGGGAGCGGAGAAGAGGCCGGCGGCGAACTCGGCCGCGGCGGCTTCGGTGGCCTTGTAATGCAGCTTCTTGCCGGTGGGGGAGACGGGCAGGGTCTCGACGAACCGGTAGGCGCGCGGCCGCTTGAACGACGAGAGCATCGGGTGGGAGCGGCAGTGGGCGTCGAGGTGATCGACCGTCAGCGAGGGATCCTCGGCGACGATGTAGGCGACGACGATGCGTCCCCACTTCTCGTCCGGGACGCCGACGACGAGCGAGTCCTGCACCTGCGCATGGGCGTTGAGTGCCTCTTCCACCTGCACCGGGTGGACGTTCTCGCCGCCGGAGATGAGCATGTCGTCCTTGCGTCCGACGATGGTGACGAACTCGTCGGCGTCCCAGGTGGCGAGGTCGCCGATGTGCAGCCAACCCTGGTGGAACTTGGCCCTCTCCTGGTCGGGGGTGTCGAAGTAGGCGTTGGCGCACTTGGGGGAGCGGACGATGACCTCACCGACGTCGTGGCCGTCGTGGGCGACGACGTCGTCGGGGTCGGCGAGCCGGTCGGGGTAGACGTGGACGACGCGGACCTCGTCGTCGGTGCAGGCGCGGCCGGCGCTGCCGGCGCGGTCGGGCAGGTCGGCCGGCCGCAGGAAGGTGTTCCAGAAGGCCTCGGTGGTGCCGTAGCCGTTGAAGATCCGGGGGTTGAGCACCTTCTGGTAGCGCAGCGCCGCCTCCTTCTCGAGCGGCGCGCCCATCGTGACGATGCCGCGCAGGCTGGACAGGTCGCGCGGGCGCGCCTCCTGGGCGGCGGCGAGCATGGCGAGATTGGTCGGTGCGCCGATGAGGAAGGTCAGTCCGTACGCGGCGACGAGGTCGAGGACCCGGTCGGCGTCGAACGACCGCAGCGGCACCACTTCACCGCCGACGTAGAACGTCGGGTTGGGCCCGCCCGCGTGCAGGCCGCCGCGGTGGAACCACGGGGTCATGTTGAGCGTCTTGTCGTCGGGGCCGAGCGGGAAGTGCATGATCACGTCGTGGGCGCTGAAGATCTCGATCATGCTGTTGAGCGGCACGCCCTTCGGCATGCCCGTCGTGCCGGAGGTGTAGAGACGGGTGGTCTCGTCCCACACCGTGCGATGCAGCGGCGGTAGCGCGATGCGGTCGGCGGCCAGGTGCCGGTACCGCATCACCGTGACGCCGGTGACTTCGACGGTGTCGCCGTCGCCGACGGCCACGATCACCCTCGGAGTGTGCGCTGCGAGCCGCAACGCCTCCTGCACCATGTCGGTGAGTTCGGTGTCGTAGACGAATACCGCAGGGGTGCACTTGTCGAGGACGAACGCCGTCTCGCCGGCCGCCAGGCGGAAGTTCACCGGCGAGCCGACCGCCCCGACGGCCTGCGTGGCGAGGTAGAGCTCGGCGAATTCGACGCCGTTGAACAGCTGGTAGGCGACGACGTCCCCGGTCTGCACCCCCGCGTCCGCCAGGCCCGTCGCGATCCGGTCGACGCGCTCCCCGAGCTGCGCGTAGGTCCACTGCCGCCCGGTGCCGGGGTCGCTCAGGGCGACCTGGTGTGCGTAACGCTTGGTGTTGCGCCGGAATCCGTTGAGGTACGTGAAGTCGTTCTCGAAGTACTCCCGGTAGGCCCGGGCGTTGTACGACGCGGTCATGGTGTCCGTCCTCCCTCGCGTGTCCGCGGTCAGCCGGCCATCGTGAGGCCGCCGCTGACGCTGATCACCTGACCGGTGACGAACGACGCGGCCTCCGACGCGAAGAACAGCACGGGGGCGGCGACTTCGTCGGGCCGGGCGAGCCGGCGGAACGGGATGGCCTTGATCAGTGCGGCCTTGAGCTTCTCGTCCTGCGCCTGGAACAGCGGGGTGTCGGTGGGGCCGGGGCACACGCAGTTGACGTTGATGCCGTGCCGCGCCATCTCGCGGGCGAGGGACTTGGTCAGCGCGATGACGCCGCCCTTCGCCCCGGCGTAGATCGACTCGCCGGAGCTGCCGACGCGGCCGGCGTCGGAGGCGAGGTTGATCACGCGGCCGCCGTTGCCGGCTTCGATGATGCCGGGCAGGAAGGCGCTGCACACGTGCACCGGGCCGAGGTAGTTGATCGCCACGACCTTCTGCGCGAATTCGGGTGTGGCGTTGAGGAACTGATCGGTGCGGTCCCAGCCGGCGGCGTTGACGAGCACGTTCGGCACGCCGACCTCGGCGTGGGTGCGCTCGCGCAGCTCGTCGACCTGGGCCCGGTCGGCGATGTCCACCGGCAGGGCGGTGATCAGCTCGGGGTACTCCTTGGCGGTGGCCTCGGCGGCGGCGAGGTCGAGGTCGGCGGCGACCACGCGGTCGCCCTGTGCGGCGAAGGCCAGTGCGATGGCCTTGCCGATGCCGGAGCCGGCGCCGGTGACCAGTGCGATGTTGCTCATGAGGGGTCCTCTCGGGGAATCCGAAATGGGGAGGGATCAGGCCTTGACGAACTTGGCGAAGTCGGCGGGCCGCTTCTCGGCGAACGCGTTGGCGCCCTCGAGGCCCTCGTCGGACTTGCCGAACAGGTCGAGCGCCGACATCGCGAGGTTGCTCAGGCCGGCCTGGTGGTCGGTGTCCGCGTTGAACGACTGCTTGAGGAACTTGATGGCGGTGGGGCTCTTCTCGGCGATCTCGGCGGCGATCGCCTTGGCCTCGTCGAGCAGCTTGTCCTGCGGCACGACCCAGTTGACCAGGCCCCAGCGCTCGGCGGTGGCGGCGTCGTACTGGCGGCACAGGTACCAGATCTCGCGGGCGCGCTTCTCGCCGACCACGCGGGCGAGGAAGGCCGAGCCGAAACCGGCGTCGAACGATCCGACCTTCGGGCCGGCCTGGCCGAACTTGGCGTTCTCCGAGGCGATCGTGAGGTCGCACAGCACGTGCAGCACGTGTCCGCCGCCGACGGCGACTCCGTTGACCGCGGCGATGACCGGCTTCGGGATGTCGCGAATCAGCTTGTGCAGGTAGCCGATCTCGAACATGCCGCTCTCGGTGGGGCCGTAGTCGCCGGTCTCGGCGCGCTGCTTGACGTCGCCGCCGGTGCAGAACGCCTTCTCGCCGGCGCCGGTGAGGATGATCGCCGAGACCCGGCTGTCGGCCCACGCGGCGCGGAACGCCTTGATGAGCTCCTCGACGGTCTTGCCGCGGAACGCGTTGTAGCGGTGCGGGCGGTCGATCGTGATGATCGCCGCGGGGCCGTCGATCTCGTAGGTGATGTCCTCGAACACGGTCATGATGACTCCTCGTCAGCGCAGGTCGGGTCAGGAATTGAAGTTCTGTTCATGAGTGATGAATTGTGCTTCACTAACTATGAACGTACATTCACCACCGGAGGGTGTCAAGGGTCACACGGCCCCCGGTTTCGGAAGGGAGATCTACGGATGATCGACGTCTACGTCGTCGACGGAGTCCGCACACCGCAGGGCCGCTACGGCGGCGCGCTCGCCCCGGTGCGGCCCGACGACCTGGCCGCACTCGTCGTCGGCGAGGCCGTCGCGCGCAGCGGCGTCCCGGCCGACGCGATCGACGAGGTGATCCTCGGCGCCACCAACCAGGCCGGCGAGGACAACCGCAACGTCGCCCGCATGGCGGTGCTGCTCGCCGGCCTGCCGCAGACCGTCCCCGGGTACACCGTCAACCGCCTGTGCGCGAGCGGGCTCACCGCTGTCGCCTCCGGGGCCCAGGCCATCCGGTCCGGGGAGGCCGACATCGTCGTCGCCGGCGGGGTCGAGTCGATGACCCGGGCGCCGTGGGTGATGAGCAAGCCCGGCACACCCTGGGCCAAGCCCGGCGCCGTCTTCGACACCGCCATCGGCTGGCGGTTCACCAACCCGCGCTTCGACGACACGACCACCCTGTCGATGGGCGAGACGGCCGAGGAGGTCGCGGCCCTGCACGGCATCACCCGGGAGGCGAGCGACGCGTTCGCGGTCCGCAGCCACCGGCGCGCCCTCGCCGCCATCGACGCCGGCCGGTTCGAGAAGGAGATCGTCCCGGTGCCGGTGCGCGACGGCGTCGTCGACGTGGACGAGGGCCCGCGGCGCGGGACCGACGAGGAGAAACTCGCCCGCCTGAAGCCGGTGTTCCGGGCCGGCGGCATCGTCACCGCCGGCTCGTCGTCGTCGCTGTCCGACGGCGCGTCCGCGCTGGTGCTCGCCGGCGCCGACGCGGTGCGCCGGCACGGGCTGACGCCGCGCGCCCGGATCGTCGGCAGCGCCTCGGCGGCGCTCGCCCCGCACATCATGGGCCTCGGCCCGGTCCCCGCCACCCGCAAGCTGCTCGACCGCACCGGCTGGACCCTCGACGGCATCGGCGCGATCGAGCTCAACGAGGCCTTCGCCGCCCAGTCGCTCGGCGTCATCCGCGAACTCGGCCTGGACGAGGACCTCGTCAACGCGGACGGCGGCGCCATCGCGCTCGGTCACCCGCTCGGCTCGTCCGGGGCGCGCATCCTCGTCACCCTGCTCGGCCGCATGGAACGCGAGGGCGCGGCGCGGGGCCTGGCCACCCTGTGCGTCGGTGTCGGCCAGGGCGTGTCGCTGGCGGTGGAGGCGCTGTGAGCGACCACATCATCTCGACGATCCCGCCCGGGCGGTGCGGTACGGGGCCGTGGACAGGTAGAAACGCATGACCCGATTCCTGGAGAAGAGGACCAGCAGATGACAGGACTTCCCGACCGTGTTGCCGTGATCGGCGGAGGCCGCATGGGCGTCGGCATCGCCCATGCCTTCGCCGCGCTCGGCGCGACCGTGACCGTGTCCGAGACCGGCGACCTGGATGCCGCGCGAAAGCGGCTGACGGACAGCCTCTCCCGCGCGGCCGAGCGCGGCAAGCTCGTCGATCCGCTCGACGTGGTGGCCGGCCGGGTCGCGTTCGTCGCGTCGGTGGCCGAGCTGCCCGGCGACACCCGGCTGCTCGTCGAGGCGGTGCCCGAGGAGCCCGGCCTGAAGAGGCGCGTGCTCGCCGACGCCGAGCGCGTCGTGCCCGACGACGCGGTGATCGCCACCAACACCAGCTCGCTGTCGCCGACGGAGCTGGGCGCCGCCCTGAGGAACCCGTCCCGGTTCCTGGGCATGCACTTCTTCAACCCGGTGCCCGCGTCGGAGCTGGTGGAGATCGTGCGCGCCGAGACGACCTCCGACGCGCTGGTGCGCGACGTCGCGGGTTGGGTAGAGCTGCTCGGCAAGACGCCCGTGGTGGTGCGCGATTCGCCGGGCTTCGCCACCAGCCGCCTCGGCGTGCTGCTCGGCCTGGAGGCGATCCGGATGCTCGAGGAGGGCGTGGCCGACGCCGAGTCGATCGACCGGGCAATGGAATTGGGGTACAAGCATCCGATGGGCCCGCTGCGCTCGACGGATCTCGTGGGCCTGGACATCCGGCTGGCCGTCGCGGAGTACCTGCACGGCACCCTGGGGGAGCGGTTCGCGCCGCCGCAGTTGCTGCGCGACAAGGTGGCCCGCGGCGAGCTCGGCCGCAAGTCCGGCCGCGGCTTCTACGACTGGAGCTGAGCGGGCAAGGATCCGACGTCCACGCACGAACGGGGGCGGGTCCGTAACCACGGACCCGCCCCCCGTTCCGGGTGCGGTCAGTCGACGGTCACCATGGCGGGCTCGGCCGCCCGGTGCGTCCCGCTCGGGCTTGTCGCGACGCTCTCGTGGCGGGTGGGCACCAGCACGGTGAGGCCCGCGCCGAGCAGCGCAATGCCCGCGAAGATGTAGAAGGCGATGTTGCTGCTCAGTCCGGCGCCGAGGATCAGCCCACCGACGAGCGGCCCGAAGATCCCGCCGAGACGGCCGAATCCGGCGCACCACGCGACGCCGGCGGCGCGTGCCGTGGTCGAGTAGTAGTTGGCGACGAAGCCGTAGATGAGGATCTGGGTGCCGATCCCGCCGATACCGGCCGCCGCGACCGCGCCGAGCAGCACCGCCAGCGGCAGGTCGAGGGTGAGCACGATGAGCGACAGCACCGCGAGCAGGAACGTCCCGACGATGACCCGCTGCGGGCCGGTGCGATCCGCCGTCCGGGAGGCGAGCACAACGCCGGCGATCGCGCCGCCGTTGAGCACCAACAGGAATGCCAGCGAGTTCTTCGCGTCGAATCCGGCGTTCTCCATGATCTTCGGCAACCAGGTGTTGAGCCCGTACGTGAGCATGATGCCGCCGAAGCTCATCAGGCCGAGCAGTGCGGTGCCGAGCGCGTACCGGCGGGTGGCCAGCGCGGCGAATCCGACCTTCTGGGCGCCCGCCCGCTCGACGACGAGTTCTTCGGCTGTCGGAGAAGGGATGCCGGTGCGTGCGGTGATCGCGTGGGCCTCGTCGATCCGGCCACGGGCGACGAGCCAGCGGGGCGACTCGGGAAGCCTCAGCAGCACGAGCGGCAGCAGGATCACGAGGGGCAGCGCTCCGATCCAGAACAGGCCGCGCCAGCCGATGGCGTCACGCAGCAGCAGGGCGAGCAGCGACGCCATGACACCGCCGAGGGGGACGCCGCAGTAGACGATCGCGTTGTACATGTTCTTCTTGCTGGGCGGCGCGAACTCGGCGACCACCGCGCCGGTGGTGGCGATGAGTCCACCCACGCCGATGCCGGTGAGCAGTCGCATGGCGCCGAACATCGTCACGGAGTGGGTCATCGCCGCGGCAGCCATGCCCACCGAGAACCACGTGATGCTGATCAGTGTCAGCTTTCGGCGGCCGACCCGGTCGCCGAAGGCGCCGGCGAGCAGGGCGCCGATCAGGACCCCGACCAGGGCGTACGAGCCGAGCACCCCGGCCTGTTCGGCAGAGACGGCACCGAGCTGGGTCGGATCCTTCATGAGGATCGGGAGGATGGTTCCGTACACGACCAGGTCGTATCCGTCGAAGACGAGCGCTGCCGTCGCGAGGGCGACGATCCACGTCACCGAGCGTCGATGCTGCGTACTGGTCCAGTCGGCCGAGACAGGGGGCATGAGAACTCCGTGTGTGTCAGGGGGCGAGTTTTCGCCGGGGCGGGTCGGCCCCGTCGGAGCGACAACGATGAGTGAATAAAAATTCGTAGTGGATGAATGCTCATTCATTGTGTTCGACCAGAACGGTAGTGTGGCGCGCGTCACTCTGTCAAGGGTGCGCGTCGAGGCCCTGCCCGGGGTTCCCGGCCGGGGCCTCTACGGCCGATCACGCACAACGCTCGACTGGGAGACCCCAGCCGAGCGTTGTGCGTGATCTACTACCGCCTGACTACCCGCCGGTGTGGCGACGACCCCCCTCCGGCTCCGCCGGCGATCCCGGGCCCGCCGTCCTGGACGGTCTACAGGAAGGCGCTGATGCCGGTCTCGGCGCGGCCGATGAGCAGCTTCTGGATCTGGCTGGTGCCCTCGTACAGGGTCATCACGCGGGCGTCGCGCATGTACTTGGCGACGGGGTACTCGTCGACGTAGCCGTACCCGCCGAAGAGCTGGATCGCGTTGTTGGCGGCTCGCACCGCAGCCTCGCTGCAGAAGTACTTCGCCTTGGATGCGGCGGTGCCGAACGGTTCTCCGCGCTCGATGAGGTCGGCTGCCCGCCAGGTCAGCAGGCGGCCGGCGTCGGCGTCGACGGACATGTCCGCGATCAGGTCCTGGATCAGCTGGTACGAGGCGATGGGCCGGTCGAACTGCTTGCGGTTCGTCGCGTAGTCGACGGCGGCCTCGAGGCAGCCCTGGATGATGCCGACGCAGCCGGCGCCGACCGAGACCCGGCCCTTGTCCAGCGAGTGCATGGCGATCGAGAAGCCTTGGCCCTCCTCGCCGAGCAGCGCGCTCGCGGGCACCTTCATGTCGGTGAAGTACAGCTCGGCGGTGGCTTGGCCGCGCAGGCCGAGCTTGCCGTGGATCTCCCGGGCTTCGAAGCCCGGGGTGTCGGTGGGAACGAGGAAGGCGGACACGCCCTTCGGGCCGGGACCGCCGGTGCGGGCGAAGACCAGGCACAGGTTCGCCCAGGTTCCGTTGGTGATGAAGATCTTCGACCCGTTGATGATGTAGTGGTCGCCGTCGCGCACCGCGCGGGTCTTCAGGTGTCCGGGGTCGGAGCCGTTGTCGGGTTCGGTGAGGCCGAAGCATGCGAGCACCTCACCCGAAGCGATGCGTGGCAGCCACTCGTGCTTCTGCTTCTCGGTGCCGTGGGACAGAATCACCTTGCCCACCAAGCCCATCGAGACGGACACGATGCCGCGCACAGCCGAATCGGCGCGGCCGAGTTCCTCCATGCCGAGGCAGTAGGTGATGTAGTCGCCGCCGAGGCCGCCGTACTCCTCGGGGATGGTCAGCCCGAAGAACCCGATCTCGGCGAGCTTGGGCACGATCGAGATGTCCACCGATTCGGCGCGGTCCCATGCGGCCCGGTGCGGGACCACCTCCTTGTCGAGGAACTCGCGTGCGAGTTGCCGGAAACTCTGCTGCTCCTCCGTCAACGCCAGATCCATGTCGACTCCTTGCTGGGGCACCACCGGGGCCTTCGGGGCGGGGTGCGTCGGATTTCGAAAAGCACACGAGCAAAATGAATGCTCATTCACTTGAGGTGAATATACGTTCGTTTCTCGGGGGGTGTCAAGGGTGCGGTGCAGGGCACGCGAGTATCGGTGCCCGGTGGGCTCGGACACCGGGCACTCGGATCGTGCGGCGGCGCCCACCGCCCGTCCGGGTCACAATCGACGGGTGAACGGGACCTGGATCCTCCTCGTCGTCATCGCGGCCGTCGCCGTCACCGGACTCGCGAACCGCGGAAACCTCCAGGCCCCGCTGGTCCTCGTCACCATCGGCTCGATCGCCTCGTTCCTGCCCGGCATGCCGCGGCTCGAGCTGCATCCGGACATCATCCTCGGGGTGGTGCTGCCGCCGCTGCTGTACTCGGCGGCGCTGCGCTTCTCCGTGGCGACCTTCCGCCGGCACCTCGCGCCGATCCTGCGGCTGGGCATCTTCACCGTCCTGGTCACGGCCTTCGCCGTCGCGTTCTCCGCCTCGGCGCTGGTGCCGGATCTGACCCTCGGCGCCGCACTCGTGCTCGGGGCCGTGGTCGCGCCGACCGACGCGGTCAGCGCCGTCGCCGTCGGACAGCGACTCGGACTGCCCAAACGCGTCATCGCGGTCCTCACCGGTGAGGGTCTGGTCAACGACGCGACTGCGCTGACCCTGTTCACCGTCGCGGTCTCCGCCGTCGCCGGCACCCGGGTGCTGGTGGACTCGCCCGTGGTGTTCTTCGGGTACGAGGTGGCCGGCGGCGTGACGATCGGATTGCTGCTCGCCGTCGTGGTGCACCGGGTGCGCGGCCGCATGTACGACTCGCCGCTGGAAACGGTGCTGGGACTGGTGCTCCCGTTCACCGCCTACCTGGCCGCCGAGGAGATCGAGGCGTCCGGTGTGCTGGCCGTGGTCGCAGCCGGCCTGTACATGGGGCACCGGGCCACCGACGCGTCCGTGGCGACGCGCATCCAGGAACGGGCGGTGTGGGAGAGCCTCGACGTGCTGCTCGAGATGTTCGTCTTCGCCTACATGGGGCTGCAGCTGAAGTTCGTGATCGACGAGGTCCGCGAGAGCGGTCTCGACGTGCACCGCGCGTTCCTCTACGCGTTCGCGGTGCTCGGTGTGGTGATCGCGGTGCGGCCGCTGTGGGTGCTGCTGCACTGGGCGCGTCGCCGCCTCACGCGGGAGGTCGGGCTCGACCGGCTGGGGCGCGACCAGTTCACCGGCCGTGAGTACCTGGTGATCTCGTGGGCCGGGATGCGCGGTGTGGTGACCCTCGCGGCCGCCGGGGGCGTGCCGCTCGTCCTGGCCTCCGGCGAGCCGTTCCCCGGTCGCGAGACGATCCAGGTGATCGCCTTCGTGGTCGCGGTCGGCACCCTGCTGATCCAGGGGGCGACGATGCCGGCCCTCATCCGGGTGCTGAACGTCGCCGATCCCTACGAACGGCTGTATGCCCAGGAGCAGATGGAACGTGCGCGGACCATCTCCGGCACTGCCGCCGAACAGCACCTCGCGCTGCTCGCGAAGAACCCGCCCGACGGCGTCGACGCCGAGGCGCTGCAACGCATCCTCGCCCGGGTGAACCGGTCCATGAAGGCCCGCCTCGAAGCGCAGCAGGCCGAGGAGGCCGGTGAGCACGAACCGGCCGTGCCCGACTCGGGCACCCTGTTCGAGAAGCTCCGGCGCTCCGTGCTGCGCGCCCAGCGGCAGGCCCTGATCGCGGCACGCGACAACGGCGACCTCGACGACGAGACGCTCCGCACGGTGCTCGAGGGACTCGACGTCGAGGAGGCGGCCGCGGAGGAACGGCTCAACCGGCGCACCCGGTACTGACCGGGCCCCGGACTGCCGACATCCGCGTTTTCCCGCCGGGGCGGGAGCAGACGATTCTAGGATTCCTTATGGCCGTCGAATCGGTTCCCGAGTCCCCGCCCCGGATCGAATACCTGCGCACGGATCCCGACCTCCCGCCGGTCGGCATCGTCGACCGTTCCCCGATGCCTTCGTCGGCCCGCGTCGTGTTCGTCGTGCTGGCGCTGCTCGGTGGTGTCGCCTGGACGATGATCGCGGTGGTCCGCGGGGAGAACGTCAACGCGGTCTGGTTCGTGATCGCCGCGGTGTGCACGTATCTGATCGCCTACCGCTTCTACGCCAGGCTGGTCGAGAGCAAGATCGTCCAACCGCGCGACGACCGGGCCACCACGGCGGAGATCCTCGAGAACGGAAAGGACTACATCCCGACGGACCGGCGGGTGCTGTTCGGACACCACTTCGCCGCGATCGCCGGCGCCGGTCCTCTCGTCGGTCCGGTGCTCGCCGCGCAGATGGGGTACCTGCCGGGCACCCTGTGGATCATCCTCGGCGTCGTGTTCGCCGGTGCGGTGCAGGATTTCCTGGTGCTGTCGATCTCGTCGCGGCGCCGCGGGCGCAGCCTCGGTCAGATGGCGCGGGAGGAACTGGGCGTCGTCGGCGGAATCGCCGCCATGGTCGCGGTCTTCGTCATCATGATCATCCTCATCGCGGTTCTCGCTCTGGTCGTGGTCAATGCGCTCGCCGAGAGCCCGTGGGGTCTGTTCTCCATCGCGATGACCATCCCCATCGCCCTCTTCATGGGGGTGTACCTGCGTTACCTGCGGCCGGGCCGGGTCTCGGAGGTCTCGCTCATCGGCGTCGCACTGCTCCTGCTGGCCATCGTCGCCGGCGGCTGGGTGGCCGAAACGGACTGGGGAGCCGAGTGGTTCACCCTGTCCAAGGTCACCATCACGTGGCTGATGATCGCGTACGGATTCGCCGCCTCGGTGCTACCGGTGTGGCTGCTGCTGGCGCCGCGAGACTACCTGTCCACGTTCATGAAGGTCGGGACGATCGCGCTGCTCGCCGTGGGTATTCTCATCGTCCGCCCGACCCTGCAGATGCCGGACGTCACCTCCTTCGCTCTCGAGGGCAACGGCCCGGCCTTCGCCGGATCGCTGTTCCCGTTCCTGTTCATCACCATCGCCTGCGGCGCACTGTCCGGCTTCCACGCGCTCATCTCCTCAGGCACGACCCCGAAGCTGCTCGAGAAGGAGAAGCAGACCCGGCTGATCGGGTACGGGGGCATGCTCACCGAATCCTTCGTGGCGATCATGGCGCTGATCACCGCCTGTGTGATCGATCAGCATCTGTACTTCGTGCTCAACGCCCCGGCCGGCGTGACCGGAGGCACTCCCGCCACTGCGGCGGACTACGTCAACGGCCTCGGACTGGGTGCTCCGGACATCACCCCGGAGGCCATCTCCCAGGCCGCCGCCGACGTCGGGGAGGACTCGATCATCTCGCGCACCGGCGGCGCCCCGACCCTCGCGTTCGGGATGTCCAGCGTGCTGAGCGACCTGTTCGGTGGCGACGCGCTGAAGTCGTTCTGGTACCACTTCGCGATCATGTTCGAGGCCCTGTTCATCCTCACGACCGTCGACGCCGGCACCCGCGTCGCCCGCTTCATGCTCTCGGATTCGCTCGGCAACTTCGGGGGAGCGGCACGCCGGTTCAAGGACCCGTCGTGGCGTCCGGGCGCGTGGCTGTGCTCTCTGCTGGTCGTGGCCGCGTGGGGCGCGATCCTGCTGATGGGCGTCACCGATCCGCTCGGGGGCATCAACACCCTCTTCCCGCTGTTCGGCATCGCCAACCAGCTGCTCGCCGCGATCGCCCTGACGGTCGTGCTCACCGTGGTGATGAAGAAGGGCCTGTTCAAATGGGCATGGATCCCGGGCGTTCCGCTCGTGTGGGACCTGATCGTGACGATGACCGCCTCGTGGCAGAAGATCTTCTCGGGGGATCCCGCGATCGGGTACTGGACCCAGCACTTCGACTTCCAGGCCGCCAAGGACGCAGGGGAGACCAGTTTCCGGTCCGCGACGAGCCCCGCCGCGATCGACGCGGTGATCCGCAACACCTTCATCCAGGGCACACTGTCGATCGTGTTCGCGAGTCTCGTGCTGATCGTCGCCGTCGCGGGAGCCATCGTGTGCGTCAAGGCGTTCCGGGCCGGAGGGCTGCCCACCACCGAGGCTCCCGACGTTCCGTCGAAGATCTTCGCCCCGGCCGGGTTCGTACCCACGGCCGCCGAGAAACGAATACAGCACCAGTGGGACGTGCTCATCGCGTCCGGACGCGTGCGCGCCCCGGGCGCCGCGCACATCCGTCCCGCTCGCGGCCCCCGCTCGGAGCCGACCGGAGCGCACCATGAGTAGGGTGCTCGCCGCGCTCGCCGCGCGGGGACGAACGGTGCGCTGGTGGATCGGAGCGCTGATGGGCGACCACGACTACGCGCGTTACGTCGCCCACCTGGAACGGCTGCACCCCGGAGCCGAGATCCCCACCGAACGCGAGTACTGGCGCACCCGTTACGCCGCCGCGGACGCGAACCCGGGGGCACGTTGCTGCTGAGGCCTGTGCGGGCACCGGCCGGCGCCGCGCCGATCCGCGTGCACCCGGCCACCGTGTACCCCGCAACGGCGTCGCTGCGGTGGCCTAGCGTGAACCCATGATGAGTCCGCTCGACCGCCTGCGTGCCCTGTGCACCGCGCTTCCGGACGTCACCGAACGCGTCAGCCACGGCGAACCGGCCTGGTTCGTCCGCCGCTCCCCGCAGTTCGCCACCTTCGCCGACCACCACCACGACGACCGTGTCGCGTTCTGGGCGGCCGCACCCGCGGGCGCACAACAGGATTGGATCGAGCGGGACCCGGATCGCTTCTTCCGGCCGCCGTACGTCGGCACCCGTGGCTGGATCGGGGTCCGCCTCGACGGCCCCGGCGCCACCGGCGACGCCTTCTGGGACGACGTCGCGGACATCGTCGAGGACGCGTACCGCACCGTCGCGCCGAAGACCCTCGTCGCGCGGCTCGACGCCGAGCCGGGACCGGACCCGCGGTGAGCGCAACCCTCGCCGCACTCCTGGCCGTCGCGTTGCTCGTCGTCGCCGGCGTCACCGTGCTGTGGCTGCGCACCCGGCGCGGCCTGACCACACCGGCCGAACGTGCCGTGCACGCCACCCTGCACACCGCGTCGCTGGCCGCGCGGCCGCTGCGCCGGGGCCTCGACGCGACGTCCGCGCAGGAGGCCGCCCCGCACCTGCGCTCGCTCACCGGCACGTCGTCCGTCGCGCTCGTCGACGCGGACGGCACCCGCCTGGCGTGGAGCGGCCCCTTCGAAGGGCTGTCCGCCCAGTTGCTCACCGCCGCGAAGCGCGCGATCGCCGACGACCGGCGCGTCCTCGTCGGGCACGGCGACCTCCAGCGCGGTCCCGACGAGCAGGCCGCGCGCGCCGTGATCGTGCAGCCGCTCGTCATCGACAACGTCGGGGTCGTCGGTGCGCTCGGCGTCGTGACCACCACCGAGCCCGGCCCGGCTCTGCTCGGCGTGCTCACCGAGGTCGCCCGCTACGCCTGCAGCCAGATCGAACTCGCCGAACTCGACGCCTCCCGCGCCCGCCTCGACCGCGCCGAGATGCTGGCGCTGCGCGCTCAGATCAGCCCGCACTTCATCTACAACGCCCTGGGCACCGTCGCGTCGTTCGTGCGCACCGACCCCGAACGCGCCCGCGAACTGCTCCTCGAATTCGCCGACTTCACCCGGTACTCGTTCCGCGCGGCCGGGGAGTACACGCTGCTCGCCGACGAACTGCGCAACATCGACCGGTATCTCACGCTCGAGCGGGCCCGGTTCGGCAACGCCCTCGAGGTGCGGCTGCAGGTCGCGCCGGAGGTGCTCAACGTGGTGCTGCCGTTCCTCGCCCTGCAGCCCCTCGTCGAGAACGCCGTGCGGCACGGCATCGCGGGCAAGAGCACCCGCACCGGCACCATCAGCATCGTCGCCGCGGACGAGGGCACCGACTGCGTCATCAGCGTCGAGGACGACGGCGTCGGCATGGACCCCGAACTCCTGCGCTCCGGCGATCTCGACGCCGTCGCCGAGGGACAGGGGCGCACCAGCGCCAAGGAGGCGGCGCACGTGGGACTGGCCAACGTCGACGATCGCCTGCGCGCAGCGTTCGGCAACGACTACGGCCTCGTCGTCGAGACGGCGCCGGGGGCCGGAACGAAGGTCAGCATGCGGGTGCCGAAGTTCCGGCCCGGGATACGGGCATGACGCGACCCTTCCGCCACCCGGCCCCGCTCCGCGCGAGTGGACCGGTCCGCTCCGCGCGGACGGTCCGGCATGGCACGATGGACCGGCTGTGAACGACACCACCGACACCCTCACCGTGCTGGCCGTCGACGACGAACCGCCGGCCCTCGACGAGCTCGCGTACCTGCTGCGGCGACGCGAGGAGATCGGCCATGTCCACACCGCGGGCGAGGCGACCACCGCCCTGCGGCTGCTGCGCGACGGCGGGATCGATGCGGTGTTCCTCGACATCAACATGCCCGGCCTCGACGGCCTGGAGCTCGCCGGCATCCTGCGCAACTTCGCGAACCCGCCCGCCGTTGTGTTCGTGACCGCGCACGACGACCGTGCGGTGGCGGCCTTCGACCTCGGCGCGGTCGACTACCTGCTCAAACCCCTGCGCGAGGAACGTCTCGCCGAGGCGGTGCGCCGCATCGCCGAGCGCCGCCGCACCCGCGAAACCGAATCCGCCGCCGCGGGCGCGGCCGCGGCGGACGAGGTGATCCCCGTCGAACTCGGCGGCGTGACCACACTGGTGCCGCGGTCGTCGGTGCAGTGGGTCGAGGCCGACGGCGACTACGCACGCCTGCACACCGGCACCGGCTCCCACCTGGTGCGCATCCCCATCTCCACCCTCGAGAG
This sequence comes from Rhodococcus sp. PSBB066, assembly GCF_017068255.1. Lineage (NCBI taxonomy): Bacteria > Bacillati > Actinomycetota > Actinomycetes > Mycobacteriales > Nocardiaceae > Rhodococcus > Rhodococcus sp. PSBB066. The sequence goes on along the minus strand of NZ_CP070859.1, from coordinate 5,577,701 downwards.
CCGCTGGGCAGACGCCGGGTTCCTGCGGGTGCACCGCTCCTACCTCGTGTCGCTGCCCCTGGTGACCGGCATTCGCAGCGTCGGCTCCGGCCTCGTCGTGTGCCTGCGGGCCGAGGAGGGCAAGCCGCCCGTCGAACTGCCGGTGAGCCGTCGCCACACCCGCGAGCTCAAGGACCGCCTGATCCGCGGACCGATGCAGACCTGGACGACCAGATGAGTCCGTCCGGCAACCCGCCGCCGCATGGTTCGGGCGGCCCGCCGCCGCGTGGTTCGGGCGGCCCGCCGCCGCGTGGTTCGGGCGGCCCGCCGCCGCGTGGTTCGGGCGGCCCGCCGCCGCGTGGTTCGGGCGGCCCGCCGCCGCGCGAACGGGTGGTGCTCGCCCAGCGCCGCGGCGCCCGCATGGTGCGCACCCGCGTAGAGGTCCAGGAACAGACCGAGGTCGGGGAGGCCATGGTGCGCGGCCTGGTCCGAGCCCAGCTCGGCCTCGCCGCGCGGCTCTCGCTCGTGGCGGTGTGCCTGCTGTGTGCCCTGCCGCTGCTGTTCCACTTCGTGCCGCGCCTGACGGACCTGACGGTGCTCGGCATCCGGTTGCCGTGGCTGCTGCTCGGATTCGTCGGATACCCGCTGCTGCTCGGCATCGGCGGGCTCTACGTCCGCCTGGCCGAACGCAACGAGCAGGACTTCACCGACCTGGTCGACGACTGAGCGGCTCATGGATACCGGTTCGATCCCCGTCGTCACCGTCATCGGGCTCGTCGTCGCAGCCGCCGCCACCGTCGCGATCGGCATCTACGGAGTCCGGCTGGCCCGCACCACCTCCGACTTCCTCATCGCCTCCCGCAGCGTCGGCCCCCGCTGGAACGCCGCCGCCATATCCGGTGAATACCTCTCCGCCGCCTCGTTTCTCGGAGTGGCCGGGCTGATCGCCAAGTACGGTGCCGACGCCCTGTGGTATCCGGTGGGCTTCACGGCGGGCTACCTGGGCCTGCTGCTGTTCGTCGCCGCGCCGCTGCGCCGGTCCGGCGCCTATACGGTGCCCGACTTCGCGGAGTTCCGGCTCGGCGCGCGATGGCTGCGCACCCTGGCGATGGTGATCGTCGCCGTCGTCTGCGTGCTCTACCTCGTCCCCCAGTTCCAGGGCGCGGGACTGACCCTGAACATCCTGCTCGGCGTCCCCGACTGGGTCGGCGTCGTCGCGGTCGGCTTGATCGTCGTCGGCAACGTCGTCGGTGGCGGCATGCGCTCGATCACCTTCGTCCAGGCGTTCCAGTACTGGCTCAAGCTCACCGCCGTCGCGGTGCCGGCCCTCGTGCTCGCCGTCCACTTCCTCGACGACGACCGCGCCGTCGGGCAGCCGGCGCCGCCGACGGTCACCGAGCGCACCACCGTCGACGTCACCACCGACGTCGTCGTCCAGGTCGGCGAGCCCCTCGAGGTCGCCGCCACCGGACGGGTCGACGGACGGACCGTGGACGGCACCGTGCTGCTCGCGCCCGGCGAGCACGAGGTGGCCGCCGGCACAGCGCTGGTGCTCGAGCCCGGCGCAGCCGTGCCGGTGGTGGCCGGGGCACCCGCCACCAACGACGACTGGGCCGCGCCCGGCGGCGGGATCGGCGGCGCGCACCCGATGTTCCAGGTGTATTCGCTGATCCTCGCCACCTTCCTCGGCACCATGGGGCTGCCGCACGTGCTGGTGCGCTTCTACACCAACCCCGACGGGCGTGCGGCCCGCATGACGTCGCTCGCGGTGATCGCCCTGCTCGGCGTGTTCTATCTGTTCCCGACGCTGCTCGGGGTGTTCGCGCGCCTGTACGTGCCGCAACTGCTCATCACCGGCCGCTCCGACGCGGCCGTGCTGCTGCTGCCGGGGTCGGTCCTGTCCGGCTGGGGCGGCCAGCTGCTCGCCGCGCTCGTCGCCGCCGGCGCGATCGCGGCGTTCCTGTCCACGTCCTCGGGGTTGCTGGTCAGCGTCGCCGGCGTGCTGTCCACCGACGTGCTGCGGGGGCGGGTGCGGGACTTCCGGATCGCGGCCGTCCTCGCCGGCCTGGTGCCGCTCGGCCTGTCGCTGGCGGTGACGTCGCTGGACCTGTCGCGGGCGGTGGGTCTGGTGTTCGCGGTGGCCGCCTCCACGCTGTGTCCGCTGCTGATGCTCGGCATCTGGTGGCGCGGGCTCACCGCGGCCGGGGCGGCCGCGGGCATGGTGGTCGGCGCGGTGGTGGCCGGCGGCGCGGCCCTGGTGGTCGTGCTGGTGCGCATCGACCCCGGGACGGGCGGAGGCTGGCTCGCCGCCGTCATCGGCTACCCGGCCGCCGTGAGCGTGCCACTCGCGTTCGTCACCATGGTCGTCGTCAGCCTCGCCACCCGATCCCGCGTCCCGGCGGACATCGGTCGCGTCTTCTCCCGCATGCACGTGCCCGAGCGGCTGGGGATGGGCCGGGACCGGGAGCTCGGGGCGTTCGAGGACACCGGCGACCCCGCGGACCGGCGCGGACCCGGAAAGTCGCCCCGGCCGCGAGGCCACTGAGCCGCCACTCGTCGCGCCCGGGGGACCGTTCGCCGCACCGGTCGACAGCTCGGCGTGTGACCGGTGCCACCATCTTCTCGTGTGACTCTCGTCTCATTACGGTCTACTGGTAGTACGTCTCACAGGGGCGATCCCTGAAGCCACGACCAAGGAGTCGGCAGTGACCACAGCTCACCTCGGCAAGGGCGGGGCGCTCGAGCGCCGCACGCCCGATGCGCAGGACTTCGTCGACATGCAGGCGAGTCCGGAGTTCCAGGACTTGCGCCGCCGGCTCCGGCGGTTCGTCTTCCCGATGACGGGGCTCTTCCTCACCTGGTACTTCGTGTACGTCCTGCTGGCCACCTACGCCGCCGACTTCATGGCGACCAAGGTGCTCGGCAACATCAACCTCGGCCTGATCCTCGGACTCGCGCAGTTCGTATCGACCTTCGTCATCACCGCGCTCTACGTGCGGTTCGCCAACCGTGACCTGGATCCGCGGTCCGCCGCGATCCGTGAAGAGCTGGAAGGACCGGCCCAGTGACAGTTCTGGCCCAGGGTGCCACCGACGTCGGCAACCCCTTGTTCAACATCGCGATTTTCGTCGCATTCGTCGTCGTGACGATGAGCCTGGTCATCCGGGCCAGCCGCTCCACCAAGAAGGCCTCGGACTTCTACACCGGCGGCGGGCAGTTCTCCGGCCCGCAGAACGGCTTCGCGATCGCCGGCGACTACCTGTCGGCCGCGTCGTTCCTCGGCATCGCCGGCGCCATCGCCGTCTACGGCTACGACGGATTCCTGTACTCCATCGGCTTCCTCGTCGCCTGGCTCGTCGCCCTGCTGCTCGTCGCCGAACTGCTGCGCAACACCGGCCGGTTCACCATGGCCGATGTCCTGAGCTTCCGGCTCAAGCAGCGTCCGGTGCGTATGGCCGCCGCGCTGTCCACCCTCGCGGTGTCGCTGTTCTACCTGCTCGCCCAGATGGCCGGTGCGGGTGGCCTCGTCGCGCTGCTGCTCAACATCGACGGCAAGCTCGGCCAGGGCATCGTCGTCGCCGTGGTCGGCGTCCTGATGATCGTGTACGTGCTCATCGGCGGCATGAAGGGCACCACCTACGTGCAGATGGTCAAGGCCGTGCTGCTCGTCGCCGGTGCCGGCATCATGTTCGTGCTCGTGCTGCTCGCGGTCCGCGGCAACTTCTCGCAGCTGCTGGCCGACGCGCAGGCCATGGTGAACAGCTCCACCAACGAGGCCGTCGCCGGCCGCGACGTGCTCGCCCCCGGCGCCAAGTACGGCATCAGCGACATGACCCGGCTCGACTTCGTCTCGCTCGGCATCGCCCTGGTGCTCGGCACCGCCGGCCTGCCGCACGTGCTGATGCGCTTCTACACCGTGCCCACCGCCAAGGAGGCCCGGCGCTCGGTGACCTGGGCCATCGCCCTGATCGGCGGGTTCTACCTGTTCACCCTGGTGCTCGGCTACGGTGCCGCCAAGATGGTCGGACCGGACGTCATCCTCGGCGCCCCCGGCAAGGAGAACTCGGCCGCGCCGCTGCTCGCCTTCGAACTCGGCGGCACCATCTTCCTCGGCATCATCTCCGCCGTCGCGTTCGCCACGATCCTCGCGGTCGTCGCCGGCCTCGCGATCACCGCGTCCGCGTCCTTCGCCCACGACATCTACGCCAGCGTGATCAAGCGCGGCAACGCCTCCGAGGAGGATCAGGTGCGGGTCTCCCGCATCACCGTCGTAGTGATCGGCGTGGTCTCGATCGTGCTGGGCATCCTCGCGATGGGCCAGAACATCGCCTTCCTGGTGGCCCTGGCCTTCGCAGTCGCCGCGTCCGCCAACCTGCCGACGCTGCTGTACTCGCTGTTCTGGAAGAAGTTCAACACCACCGGCGCCCTGTTCAGCATCTACGGCGGCCTGGTCAGCTGCCTGCTGCTCATCGCCTTCTCCCCGGCGGTGTCCGGCAAGCCGTCCTCGATGTTCCCGAACGCGGACTTCGCCCTCTTCCCGCTCGCCAACCCCGGCATCGTGTCGATCCCGCTGGCCTTCGTCCTCGGCATCGTCGGTACCTACATCGGCCGGCGCAAGCTGGAGGACCCGGCCAAGCAGGCCGAGATGGAGGTCCGCTCCCTCACCGGTGTCGGTGTCGAAAAGGCTGTCGCCCACTAGGCAACACCCACGAAGCGCGGACGCAGGGTCGATCACCCTGCGTCCGCGCTTCGGCGTCTACGCTGCGGGGCATGGCCAAACTCGAGGTATCGACCGACCTTCCGCTCGAACCGCACGTGACCTGGGTGCGGGCGTCGGACCTGCACGGATTCGACGAATGGCTGACCATCCACGACGGGTGGCGCAGCGACCTGCCGAGCGAACTCGTCGTCGGCACCACCGCCGAGTCCGTCGTCTCGGTCAAGGGCATGCGTAACCGGGTCGCGTGGACCGTCCGGGAGATCGACTCGCCGCACCACCTCGTGCTCCACGGTTCCGGCAAGGGCGGCACCCGGTTCAAGCTGCGGATGACCGTCCGGGCCGCCGGGATCGGCTCCGTGCTCAGCCTGAACATCGACCTCGGCGGGGCACCGCTGTTCGGGCCGATCGGCTCCGGCGTCGCGCGGGCCCTGCACGGCGACATCGAGGCCTCGCTGCGCCGGTTCGCCGAACTCTACAGCTGAGCCGCAGCGCCGAAGGCGCCCATGGGTCCCAGCACCGAAGGCGCTCATGTGTCCCAGCGCCGAAGGTGCTCGTGAGCGCAGCACCGAAAGCGCCCTCCGCGCGGGCGACACGCCGGGGACCGGCGCGAGAAGTGCGCGCCCGCGGGCCGCGCTCGGCAGAATGAGGCGATGACGACCCGCACGTTCGAAGGCCGTCGTCTGAACCTGACGAACCTCGACAAGGTGCTGTACCCGAGCACGGGCACGACGAAGGCCGACGTGGTCGACTACTACGTCGCCGTCGCCCCGGTGCTGCTACCTCACGTCGCGGGCCGGCCCGGCACCCGCAAACGCTGGCCCGAGGGTGTCGGCGGCGAGTCGTTCTTCGAGAAGAACCTCGCCTCCCACGCGCCGAAGTGGCTCACCCGCAAGACTGTTCACCACAAGCAGCGGTCGGTGACGTATCCGGTCTTCGACTCCGTGGCGTCGCTGGCCTGGCTGGGGCAGCAGGCGGCACTCGAGCTGCACGTGCCGCAGTGGCGGTTCTCGGGTTCCGTTCCGGGTCCCGCGACGCGGATCGTGTTCGACCTCGACCCGGGGGAGGGGGTCACGCTGGCGCAGTGCGCCGAGGTTGCCCGCCTGGTGCGCGACATGGTCGGCGGGCTGGGCTGGCCGGCCTACCCGGTCACCAGCGGCAGCAAGGGGATACACCTGTATGTGCCGCTCGACCGCGAGCTTGCACCGGGCGGGGCGTCGACCGTGGCGAAGCAGGTGGCGATCAACCTCGAGACGCTGCATCCCGACCTGGTCACCGCCACCATGGCGAAGGCCGTGCGCGGTGGCCGGGTGTTCCTCGACTGGAGCCAGAACAACCAGGCCAAGACGACCATCGCGCCGTATTCCCTGCGCGGTCGGGAGCAGCCGTGGGTCGCCGCGCCCCGCACCTGGGACGAACTCGACGACCCCGGGTTGCACCAATTGCGGTTCGACGAGGTGCTCGCGCGCCTCGAGGCCGGACCCGACCCGCTCGCCGCGCTCGACCCGCCGCTGCCCGAGTCCGACGCCCTGACCGAGTACCGGCACAAGCGCGACCCGTCCCGCACCCCCGAACCCGTCCCCGCCACCGTGGGATCCGGACCGGGCAATTCCTTCGTCATCCAGGAGCACCACGCCCGCCGCCTGCACTACGACCTGAGGCTCGAGCGCGACGGGGTGCTCGCGTCGTGGGCGGTGCCGAAGAATCTGCCGGACGATCCCGGCCGCAACAACCTCGCGGTGCGCACCGAGGACCATCCGCTCGAGTACCTCACCTTCCACGGCGTGATTCCCAAGGGGGAGTACGGCGCCGGCGGCATGACGATCTGGGACACCGGCACCTACGACACCGAGAAATGGCGCGACGACGAGGTGATCGTGCGCCTGCACGGCGCGCGGGTGCAGGGCCGGTACGCGCTGATCCGCACGGCCGGCAACCAGTGGCTCGCGCACCGCATGAAGGACCAGAGCGCGCCGCCGGGCCCGCCGACGAGCTTCCCGCGCGACCTCGAGCCCATGCTCGCGACACCGGGTGAGGTGACCGGTCTCGACGCCGGCGAATGGGCGTTCGAGGGCAAGTGGGACGGCTACCGCGCCGTCGCCGAGATCGAGAACGGGCAGCTGCGGCTGCATTCGCGTTCCGGCCGCGACATCACCGGCGACTACCCCGCTCTCGCCGATCTCACCCGCATCCTCGACGGGCACGAGGTGGTCCTCGACGGCGAGGTGGTCGCGTGCGACACCCTCGGCGTCACAAGCTTCCGGCGGCTGCGGACCGGGGGCACCCCGCAGTACTTCGTGTTCGACGTCCTCTTCCTCGACGGGGTGACCCTGTACCGGAAGCCGTATTCCGACCGGCGGCGCGTGCTCGACGCGCTCGCCGCCGCGGCCGACGGGCTGGTCGTTCCGGACCTGTTGCACGGCAACGGATCCGAAGCGCTGGAGGAGAGCACCCGGCGGGGCTGGGAGGGGGTGGTGGCCAAGCGGCGGAACTCGGTGTACGTGCCGGGTCGGCGCAGCCCCGACTGGGTGAAGTCGAAGAACTGGCTCACCCAGGACGTCGTCATCGGGGGCTGGCGCCTCGGCAAGGGGGCCCGCGCCGGCACCTTCGGCTCGCTGCTGGTCGGCGTGCAGGGCGAGGCCGGGCTGGAGTACGTCGGCCGCGTCGGCACCGGCTTCGACGAACCCCAGCTCGCCGAACTGTCGGCCGCCATGGCGGGTCTGCGGCGCCGCACCACCCCCTTCGCCGGCGACGTCCCGCGCGAGGACGCGCGGGACGCGGTGTGGGTGAGCCCGAAGCTGGTGGGGGAGGTGCGGTTCCGGGAGTGGACCGACGCCGGCAAGCTCTGGCATCCGAGCTGGCGCGGGTTGCGCGACGACATCGACCCGCAGGACGTGGCCCGCGGCAGCGGATGACCGCCCGCCCCGGGTGCCGAAAACCTCACCCCGGGGTGCCTGTCGTCCTCCGGCGCGTTGGCGCACCGTGGTCACACGGCACATCCGCCGACTGTGGCACGGGCCGGCGCGCCCGGAGGAGGGAAGGTTCGACGATGTTGCAGACGACCGACAGGGGCCGCCTCGGCCGCACCCTGATGACCGCGTACGGCGCGGCCGCCTACGCCGTGTTCTTCGCGGTGTTCCTGTACTCGATCGGGTGGGTCGAAGGTCTCGTGGTGCCCCGCACCATCGACGAGGGGCCGCAGACGCCGATCGTCGTCGCCGTGATGGTGAACCTGGCCCTGTTGTCCGTGTTCGCCGTTCAGCATTCGGTCATGGCCCGGCCCTGGTTCAAGGACCGATGGACCCGCATCGTCCCACAGCCGATCGAACGCTCCACGTTCGTCCTGTTCGCCACCGCCGCCCTGGCGCTGGTGATGTGGCAGTGGCATCCACTGCCACAGGAGATCTGGGACGTGGACGCGACACCGGTGCGCGTGGTGCTCTATGCGGTGTCCTTCGCAGGATGGGGCCTCGTGCTCGCATCGACGTTCGCGATCGACCACTTCGACCTGTTCGGCCTGCGGCAGGTGCTGCGGAACTTCGCCGGAAAACCCCCGGCCGAAGTCGTATTCCGCACCCCGATGCTGTACCGCGTGGTGCGTCACCCGTTGTATCTCGGCTTCCTGATCGCGTTCTGGGTGGCGCCGACGATGAGCGTGGGCCACCTGCTGTTCGCCGCGGTCACCACCGGATACATCCTCGTCGCGCTGCGGTTCGAGGAACACGATCTGACCGACACGTTCGGCGACCGGTACCGCGACTACAGTGCCCGCGTGCCCCGGCTGGTGCCCCGCCCGCGCGCGGCGAGCCGAACCTGACCATGTTCCGGCCGGCTCCGGTGCGGGCACCCGCACCGGAGCCGTGCAGCGCCGTAGGGTACTTCGCGTGAGCATCGCGAAGTCCCTCGTCCTGTTCGTCGTCGCGGCCCTGTTCGAGATCGGCGGTGCCTGGCTCGTGTGGCAGGGAATCCGGGAACAGCGCGGCTGGATCTGGGTGGGCGCCGGTGTGATTGCGCTCGGCGGGTACGGAATGGTGGCAACGCTGCAGCCGGATGCGAATTTCGGTCGCATCCTCGCCGCCTACGGCGGAGTGTTCGTCGCCGGATCGCTCGTGTGGGCGATGATCGTCGACGGCTTCCGCCCCGACCGGTGGGATGTGGCCGGCGCCCTGGTGTGCCTGCTCGGCGTGGCGCTGATCATGTACAGCCCGCGCTGAACTCCGGCACCGTCAGCCGACGGTCACCGTCCCCGCGGCCGGTGTCGAATTGCAGATCGGGCCGCTGCTCAGGTTCACCGAACCGAATACGGTGGTGAGCACGGTGCCCGGGCCGGTGTTCACCACCTTCGCCAGGTTCGGGTACGTCCCCTCGAGGTCGACGATCCCCGCCTGGCCGGTGCTCTGATTGAGCCATGCGACCGACACCTGCCCCGCAGCGGGCATGGGGCCCATTCCCGGTGCGGTGGAGAACAGTACGTGACCGGGGGCGATCGCGGGGTTCGCCTCCGGGCCGGCCTGCGCGGTGACCGCCGTGATCGAGGCCAGGCTGCCCTGGTTGAGGCACCCGAAGGTCAGTGCCGTGCCGAGGGATTGGGGCGGTGCGGCGCCGGCGCTGCCGGCGAACAGGACGGCGGCCGCGATCGGTGCGGCGGTGGCGAGGATTGCTCGGGTGGTTCGGGCGGCGCTCATGCTGATGCTCCTGTGATCGGAATGTCACGTCCGGGTGCCGACCGCCGCGCCCCGCCGGCGGCGCGCCCCGCGCACCGAATGACGCCCCCGAGTCTAGATCGCGAACGGCGGAGCATACGACGTTTCGGAGATCTTGCTTGCCGGGGATGTCAACGCACGCGGTAGAACTGCGCGGCATTGTCGTGCAGCGCCCGCGCGGCGAGGTCCGGGCCCAGTGCATCGGTGACCACTGCGACGTCCGTGTCGGTGAACGGCCGCGGCGCCCGGGTGGACGGCAGGTCGGTGCCGAACATCAGGGCGTGCGGGTTCCGGTCGGCGACGGCGCGCAGAACGGCGGCGACGTCGAAGTCGGCGCGGCCGAACCCGGTCGCCTTGACCCGGACCCCGCGGTCGACCAGGTCCAGCAGGTGCGGCAGTCCGGCCGCGGACAGGCCCAGATGGTCGATGCTCACCGCGGGCAGGGCGGCGACGGTCCCGGTGAGCGCGGGCAGTTCGCGGGCGTCGACGTACAACTCGGTGTGCCAGCCGGCGACGTCGTGGACCCGCCGCGCGAGCGAGTCGAGGTGGGCGGCGGATTCCGAACCGCCGCGGCGCAGGTTGAACCGGATCCCGCGCACGCCGGCCTCGTCGAGCCGGGCGATCTCGGTGTCGGTCACGGTCGCCGGCAGTTGGGTGACGCCCACGAAGCGGGGGCCGAGGAGGGCCAGCGCGTCCAGCAGGTAGCCCTGATCGAAGCCGTGGAAGGAGCCGGACACGACGGCGCCACCCGTGACGCCGAGCCCGCGGACCCGCTCGAGATAGTCGGCGACCGTGAAGGCCGGCGGCACGTATCCCTCGTTCGGGGTCACGGGGAAGCGGGGGTCGACGATATGGAAGTGGGCGTCGAAGATCGGCATCACGCGTCGCCCGTCGGTCACGTGCGCGTAAGCGCGTCCGCGGTGATCTCCTTCACCGACGTCAGCCCGCTGAGCCCGAGCGTCAGATCGAACTCGGCGATGATGTTCGCGACGGCGTCGCGGGCCCCCTCGCGGCCGCCCACCGCCAGCCCGTACAGGTGCGGGCGGCCGACGGTGACCGCGTCGGCGCCGAGGGCGAGCGCCTTGAACACGTCCGATCCGGTGCGGATTCCGCTGTCGAGCAGCACCGGTACCCGGCCGTCGACGGCGGGTGCGATGCCGACCAGGGCGTCGAGCGAGGCGATCGCGCCGTCCACCTGGCGGCCACCGTGGTTGGAGACGATGATGCCGTCGGCCCCGGCGTCGAGGGCGCGCCGGGCGTCGTCCGGATGGAGGATGCCCTTGAGCAGCACGGGAAGATCGGTGCGCTCGCGCAGCGACTCGATCTCCGTCCACGTCAGGGAGGGCCGGGAGTAGATGTCGAGGAAGGTCTCGACGGCGGCCCGGGGCTCGGGGGAGCGGAGGTTGTCGAGGAGGCGGCCGGGGTAGCGCCGGCTCATCGAGAGCAGTGTCCTGATCGCGCCTAGGGTCACCTCCACCTCGGGTCGTGCGCCGGCGGCGGCCGCGATGCGCTCGCGGACGATGCGCACGAACGTCGGGTCCGAGGTGTACTGGGCGATGCCCTCGCCGCGAGCGAACGGCAAGGATCCGAGGTTGAGGTCCTGGGGCCGCCAGCCCAGCAGGGTGGTGTCCAGGGTGACGACCACGGCGTCCGCGCCGATCGTCTTCGCGCGGGCGAGCAGGCTGTCGACGAGGTCGTCGTCGCTGCTCCAGTACAACTGGAACCAGCGCGGGGAGTCTCCCATCGCCGCGGCGCTCTCCTCCATCGGGGCGCAGCCCTGGTTGGAGAAGATGTAGGGCACGCCGAGTTCGGCCGCCGCGCCAGCGATCGCGACGTCGGCGTCGGGGTGCGCGAGCTCGGCGGCGCCGACCGGCGCCAGCAGGACCGGGGCGGGCAGGGTGCGGCCGAACAGCTCGACGCTCAGGTCCCGGCGGGAGACGTCGCGCAGCACGCGGGGGACGATCTTCCAGCGGTCGAAGGCCTCGCGGTTGGCGCGCATCGTCGCGCCCTCGCCGGCGCCCCCGGCGATGTAGGCCCAGCCGCGCCGGCTCGTCTTCCGTCGCGCCAGGCGTTCCAGGCCGGCGAAGTCGGTCGGCACCGCGGGGGTGCGCCCGAGCACTCCTGCCCGGTAGATGACGTTCTGGCGGGCACGGCCCGCGCCGGGCTGCGGCGCCACGGGTCCGTCGCTCATCGGCGATTCCTCACTGGTGCGTCGGGCGGGATCGTCTCGGACGCTACACGGAAGCGCCCACGCGCCGGGCCGAAGCGCCGGTCGTCCGGCGGAGACGGTGGACAGATTCCGATATACCCCCTAGGGTATGCAGTACCCCATGGGGTATGAACCTCGAACGACGGCACGATGCCCACCGGTGTGGGCCGAGGAGTGGACAATGAGGGAAATCGACATCGCTGCATTCGCCGACGAGTGGAAGTCCGGCGCGACCGTCGTGGACGTGCGCGAGGACTACGAATACGAGCAGGCGCACGTGCCCGGTGCCCAGTGGATCCCGCTCGGCGAACTCGCTTCCCGTCTCGCCGAGATCCCGGGGACCGACCTCGTCTACGTCATCTGCGCCTCCGGCAATCGCAGCCTGCGCGGCGCGGACATCGTGTCCGCGTCGGGGCGGTCCGCGGTCTCGGTCGCCGGCGGCACCAAGGGCTGGCTGCGCGCCGGTCACCCGGCCGAACAGGGCGGAACCCGATGAGCCTGCTCGAGAAGATCAAGGCGCGCTTCGCCAAGCCCTACGAGTCCGTCGGCGTCGGCCGGGCGCGCGAGTTGCTGGACGGCGGGGCGGTCCTCGTCGACGTGCGCTCCGCCGCCGAGTACCGGTCCGGGCACGCGCCCGTCGCGCAGCACTGCGAACTCTCCCAGGTTCCGACGAAGGCGGCGCGGATCGTGCGCAACCGGCCGGTGGTGTTCGTGTGCCACTCGGGCATGCGCTCCGCGAGCGCCGCGCGGATGTTCGCCCCGGCGGCGCAGGCGCCCGTCGCCTCGCTGCGCGGCGGCATGATCGCCTGGGAGCGGGCCGGCGAGCGGGTGGTCAAGGGCGGTCGCCGCTGAAGGAATCGCCGGGTCGACCGGCCCGAGGTCCGGGAATCGGCGCCGAGCCGGAATGTGGGCACGGGAATACCCCACCGGGTATGATGGGTTCATCTTCAGTATGAAGGGGCCGACCATGACAGTTAACACCGTGAATGCCGCAGAATCCACCACCCAGGTGCTCAACCGGCTGCGCCGCGCACAGGGCCAGCTCGCCGGCGTGATCTCCATGATCGAGAACGGGCGCGAATGCCGCGAGGTGGTCACCCAGCTCGCCGCGGTCTCGCGCGCCCTCGACCGGGCCGGATTCAAGATCGTCGCCACCCGGTTGCGGCAGTGTGTCCTCGACGAGCAGGACGACACCTGCGTCGACAAGCTGACCGAGGAGGAACTCGAGAAGCTCTTCCTCGCGCTCGCCTGACAACAGCGAACCACGAAGGAGCAGCATGACACTCGCTCTCGCCACCACGCTGCGCGCCCCGCTCGGCGACACCGTCGAGCGCACCCGCAAGGCGCTGAAGGACCAGGGCTTCGGGGTGCTCACCGAGATCGACATGCAGGCCACCCTGAAGACCAAGATCGACGTCGACATGGAGCCGTACGTCATCCTCGGGGCGTGCAACCCGCCGCTCGCACACCAGGCCGTATCGGTCAATCGGCAGATCGGGCTGCTGTTGCCGTGCAACGTCGTCGTCCGGCGCGATCCGGAGGACGCCGGCCTGGTGCACGTCGAGGCCATGAACCCGCAACTGATGGTGCAGGTGGCCGAGGATCCCGGGCTGCAGCCCGTCGCCGACGAGGCCGCCCGGCGGTTGCAGGCAGCGATCGACGCGCTGGGGAGCTGAGCCGTCACTCGAGAACGGGCGCCGAGATGTCTCTCGGCGCCTGTTCCCGTGTTCGTCCTGTCGCCCGTTCGTCCTGTCTCCCGCTCGTCACGGTCTCCCGTACGCCGCCCGGGCCTTCTCGCGCAGCAGGCGCACGGCGCGGGCCGGGTCGTCCGTGCCGTAGACGGCCGTGCCGGCCACGAAGCAGTCGGCGCCGGCCGCCGCGGCAGCCCCGATGGTGTCGAGGTTCACCCCGCCGTCGACCTCGATGAGCACGTCGAGTTCCCCCGCGTCGACCAGGCGTCGCGCCGCGCGCACCTTGTCGAGCATCTCGGGGATGAACCGTTGGCCGTTGAATCCCGGAGGCACGCTCATCACCAGGAGCGTGTCGAAGTGCGCGAGCGTGCCGATGTGCGGCTCGAGCGGGATCTGCGGCGCGAGCGCGAGACCGGCGCGGGCGCCGGCGTCGCGCAGGCGGCCGGCGAGAGCGACCGGGTCGCGGACGGCCTCGACGTGCACGGAGACGTTGTGCGCGCCCGCCTCCGCGTAGTCGACCGCCCACCGGTCGGGATCCTCGATCATCAGGTGGCAGTCGAGCGGCAGCGGGGTGTGCCGGGCGAGGGACCGCACGACCGGCACCCCGAAGGTGATGTTGGGGACGAAGTGTCCGTCCATCACGTCGACGTGCAGCCAGTCCGCGCCCCGATCGGATCCACCGGCCACGGCCCGCGCCTCGTCGGCCAGGCGCGCCAGGTCGCCCGAGGCCAGGCTGGGCGCGATCATCGGCTCGCGCCGCGGGCGGCGATCGGCCCGGTGACCAGCGCGGACGTCGGGGTCCATGCGACGACAGTACCCGCCTCGCGGTGCCGGCGAGGTGCACCGGATCGATCGTCAACCGGGCATTGACGACCATGAGTGCGTCAACCTATGGTTGACGAATGACGAACCCGGTACCCATGAGCAATCCCGTCCGGCTCGACGACCTCATCGATGCCATCAAGAAGGTGCATACCGACGCCCTGGAACAACTGACCGACGCGGTCCTCGCCGCCGAGCATCTCGGGGAGGTCGCCGACCATCTGATCGGCCACTTCGTCGACCAGGCCCGCCGCTCCGGCGCGTCCTGGACCGACATCGGGCGCAGCATGGGCGTCTCCAAGCAGGCGGCCCAGAAGCGCTTCGTGCCCAAGGGTTCTGCCGATCTCGATCCCGAACAAGGATTCAGCCGATTCACCGAACGCGCCCGTAACGTCGTCATGGCATCACAGAACGAGGCCCGGGCGGCCGGCAACGCCGAGATCACCTGCGAACATCTCGTCCTCGGTCTGCTGAGCGAGCCCGACGCCCTCGCGGTCCGCGCGCTCGTCGCGCAGGACGTCTCGCCGGACGCGGTCCGTCGCGCCGTGGTGGAGAAGCTCCCGCCGGCGGCCGGGGACGTGCCCGACCTGATCCCCTACGACGCGCGTGCGCGCAAGGCCCTGGAGCTGACGTTCCGGCAGGCACTTCGTCTCGGGCACAACTACATCGGCACCGAGCACATCCTCCTCGCCCTCCTCGAATACGAGGACGGAAACGGCGTCCTCACCGGTCTCGGCGTGGACAAGACGGCCGCCGAAGCGCACGTCGCCGCGGCCGTGGCCGCGGAGCAGGCCGCACACGCGGAGCGCGGAGACGCGGAATGAGCAGGCAGCGATCCGCTGTCCAGCCGACCCGTCGCTGAGAGGGCCTCATCCCGCAGGGCGAAACCGCCTCCCCGGTCCGCTCCTCGATCTACCGTTGAGTCGAGGCAGCCGAGAGGGGGAACGATGACCTACCCGCTCGTCGAGAAGTCCCGGGAACGTTCGGAAGCCGGGCGGCATTTCGTGATCGAGGACTACACGAAGACGCCGTCGCTCTGTCGTCGCGGTGTCTGGGTGGGGCGTCGGGTCGATTTTTCCGAAACCGTGCTGATGTCCTTCGAGCACGGCCAGGACGACCTGTCCGTCGGCTGGATCGTGAACGGCGCGGCGATATCGCCGGCAGGCTACTATGCGCCGTGCCAAGGAGCGCCGACGATCCGATACCGGTGTCCCGGAGACGGTAGGAACCTGCACACCATTTCGCTGATGAGCACGCCCGGCAGCGATCAGGACTGTGTGGACCTGCAGGTCGTGTTCACGCGTCCGCCGCAGTGGAATCCGCTCGAGTACGGTCCCTCGAAGAAGGTGTGCCTCCAGGGCCGGATCGTCGAATGGCCGTGGTTCCTTCTGCAGCAGGAACAGCAATGCTGGGAGCGGTTCCGGAACGTATTCGAGAAGTACGTGGTGGTACCCCGTCCGGTTCCCGCACCGCCCGGCCCGGTGGAACGGTGGATCGCGAGCCTTCGGGGCGACGAGGCCGCGACGGTACGGGCTGAACTGGACACTGTCGAGCAGTTGGATCACGCCCGGGACGGCGATTTTCTCGCAGAGATCCGTGCCGACCTCGCGGCGAGGTTCCTCCGGTGGGCGAACTCCGAGGACGGGCCGGGTGCCGTGGACCGCTCGCCGCCACGCAGCGATCCGGGTCGAGATTCCTCCTGAGCGAGAGGGCGGACCCGTGACCGAAAAGGCAACGCTCCGGCGACTGGCGGAGTGGGTGTTCGGCGGCGTCGTGCTCGTCGTCGACACGGTCTTCACGGTGATCCGTGTCGTCGTGTGGCGCTCGCGCTGGAAGCCGGCATTGACTGCCCTGCGCCGGTACAACAAGGTCGTCCTCAACCCGGTGATCTTGAAGAGGGGAGGGAAGACGGTCACAGCGGTGCATCACGTGGGTCGCACATCCGGATGGCCATACGTGACCCCGGTGTGGGCGGAACGATCCGGACAGTCGTTTTTCATCCATCTGCCCTACGGCACCGACGTCGACTGGTGCCGCAACGTTCTGGCGGGCGGGGGCTGCGTCCTCGAGCGCGAGGGCGTGCGCTACGACGCCGTCGCTCCCGTGATCGTGCCGGCGGCGGAGGCGGAACCGCATGTGTCGTCGGCATCGAGGAGGATGCACCGACTGTTCGGCGTCGAGTCGTATCTACGGCTGGACATCGCCCCTGGCGTGCAGGCGGACTGATCGAGCGGCTGGAGCAGGGGCATCGCGCTGGTTCGCCCGCTTCCCGCGAGTGGCGGTCCGTAGAGAGCGGCTGCGGGTGAGCTCGACCAGCGGTCTCTTGTGCCCCCGGCAGGATTCGAACCTGCGACACCGGCTTTAGGAGAGCCGTGCTCTATCCCCTGAGCTACGAGGGCGGCGCGCGGTGGACCGGCGGTGCCGATTCGATGCGCGGTGTGAGTGTAGCCGGGATCGCGGCGCCGGTGTGAAACGGTCGCGGAACCAGCGGCACGGCGAGCGCCGCCGCCGCGCCGACGGCGATCCACGTGACGGTCCAGGCCTGGTCGGAGGCGTGCGAGGCGGACAGCAGGGGCCGGGGTGCGGAAGCTCGACCCGTAGATCGCGGCGCCCGTGAGGGCGATCGCCGTTCCCGCCCGGTCGTGCACCCGAATGTCACACGCCGTCAATCCAACCGAACGCATGTGACATTCGGCCGGAGGTGCGGCAGGTGACCTGCGGCCGGTGACATTCGGCCGGAGGTGCGGCCAGTGACCCCGGGGGTGGGGAACCGTCCCCCTCGGGGTGCGGTGTGCAGCCCGAAGAGCCCTGGAGTGCGGCGGTGGCGTGCCGGAGGGTGGATCCGCACGCCGAATCCTCGTCCCCGGGAGTACTCATGCCTCGCTCGATCTCGCGCACGATCCGCTTCGCCGCCGTGGCCGTCGCCGCCGTGGTGCCCGCCCTGGGTGCCGTCGCTCCGGCCGCCGCGGAGGACGAGTCTGCCCTGCAACAGCTTTCGCCCACAGCGGAGTGTCCGTTCGCCGCCGGGAGCACCGGGCAGTACACGACGGACGCGATGGGACCGTATGTGCAGTGCTTCCTTCCGTCGATCGAGTCGTGGATCGATGCCACGTACCAGGACATGCCGCATCCCGCCGCCTACTACTCGGTGGCGGCGGGGAAGTCGGGGGAGGCGGCGCCCGGCTGCGCCTACGACGAGAACTCGCTGATGTACTGCGCGGCCGACCGCAGCCTCTACATCGGCGAGAAGGCGGCGATGGACCTCGTGAACGGCTACGGGGAGATCGCCATTGCCGCGGTGCTGAGCCACGAGGTGACGCATCACTTCCAGACGATGCTGGCACTGCCGGAGCCCGACCCGGCCGAACCCAACAGTGCCATCCCCTACGAGAACCAGGCCGATTGTGGATCGGGCGCCTTCGTCGCGTACTCCGAACGCGACCTCGGCGTCACGGTCGAGCAGACCGACCTGGCGTCGCTGGGCCGGGCGTTCGCCGCGGTGGGGGAGGACAAGGGGCCGGAGCGCACCCACGGCACCGCCGAGCAGCGCATCCAGGCATTCGACACCGGCTACCTCAGCCCGTCGCCCACCCCGTTGCTCTCGTGCGTCGACTACATCCCCGAGGCGCCCATCGCGTACATAGGCTGACGCGCCGGGCGCTTCGCTGTGATCACAATCACATAACTGCCGACGTCTCCTCGCGGTTCTGTATGCGCGCGAGGCGGCGCCGGGAGCCGCCGGACCCGGCGGACGTCCCGACCCGCCCGCGCGCACCAGGAGGGTGTTTCCGCAGTTCACGCGGGTGGGGCAGGGCTGCATCCGGCCGGGCTGCCGCCGGGTCGCCGTCGGTACCCACCGCAGAAGTGTCCGAAACGTAACGTTGGCGCTGCCCTATATCGTTTTGTTACTTTGAGTCGCCAGAAACGGCCGGGCACACCCGGCGCGCAACGGACGACGGATGAGGTAGCAACTGTGGGACGGCACCAGCGGGCAGGCGACGAGGCGACCACCTTCGAGATGGATCTGTCCGGTGCGTCCTCCGGCCGCGGCCGGCACCGCGTCGAGCCCACCGGTCCGTCGGCACCCGTGAAGGCCGCCACCGTGGCCGCCGCCACCGGCGCCTTCTTCGCCGTGGGTGCCCAGCTCGCCGCCGGCACGGCCAGTGCCGCGCCCGCCCCCGCCCAGACCGGCACCCTGCCGTTCGAGGTGCCGCAGGGCCTGCTGCCCGAGGGCTTCGAGCTCCCGCAGCTGCCCGGTGCGCCCGCCCCGGCCGACGAGCACGGCCACGAGCACGCCGCCGCTCCCGCCCTGCCGCCGGAGCTCGACACCCTGGTCGACCAGTTCGCCGCGGGCCAGGGCTGGCTGAACAACCTCAACCCCGCCAAGCCTGCCACCGTGCAGCCCGTCTCGGGCACGCTCACCTCGGACTTCGGCCCCCGCTGGGGCAGCCACCACGGCGGCATCGACATCGCCGCCCCGATCGGCACGCCGATCAAGTCCGCCGCCGACGGCACCGTCCTCGACGCGGGCGCCGCCTCCGGCTACGGCCAGTGGGTGCGCGTCCTCAACGACGACGGCACCACCGCCGTCTACGGCCACGTCGACACCTACCAGGTCAGTGCCGGTCAGCGGGTGACCGCCGGTCAGCAGATCGCCACCGTCGGCAACCGCGGCTGGTCCACCGGCCCGCACCTGCACTTCGAGGTGTGGGACCAGGCCGGCGGCAAGACCGACCCCAACGCCTGGCTCAGCACCCGCGGCGTCGTCGCCGACTGGGGCAGCTACCGCGCCGTCTGACGCTCGCCCCCAACTGCGGTCGCTCGGCCGCTAGGCTGACGAATCATCACCTAGCGGGGGAGAGGGACACGGCTCCATGGGCACGCAGATCAAGGCTCGCTCCTTCACCCGCGCCGACCGGCGCGAGTTCCGCACCAAGGTGCAGGCCTGCCTCGCCGCCCTGGACCGGATGCTGCGCGACGGCGCCTTCACCGACGCGCGCGAACGGCCGGAGCCGCTGCTCGGCATGGAGATCGAGTTCAACCTCGTCCAGGACGACATGGAACCGGCCATGTGCAACCTCGAGGTCCTGCAGGCGATCGACGATCACGCCGTGTTCCAGACCGAGCTGGGCCAGTTCAACGTCGAGATGAACGTCGACCCCGGGCCGTTCGCCGGTGACGCCACCCTCGACATCGAGAACACCCTGCGCGAGTCGCTGCGCCGCGCCGACACGCGGATGCACCGGCAGGACGCCCAGCTCGTCATGATCGGCATGCTGCCCACGCTCGAGCTCGCCCACCTCGACCGGGAGCGCATCACCGCCAACCCGCGCTACGAGGCCCTCAACGAGCAGATCTTCGCCGCACGCGGGGAGGACATCGAGCTCGATCTCGACGGCGTGCCCCTCCCCGGCCGCGACGACGCCGAACAGCTGCGGGCCGACGCCAACTCGGTCGTGCCGGAGGCGGCCTGCACGTCGCTGCAACTGCACCTGCGGGTGGCGCCGGAGGACTTCGCCGACCACTGGAACGCCGCTCAGTGCCTGGCCGGGGTGCAGGTGGCGCTCGCCGCGAACTCCCCGTTCCTCGCCGGCAAGGCGCTGTGGCACGAGAGCCGGATCCCGCTGTTCGCGCAGGCCACCGACACCCGCACCCAGGAGCTGAAGAATCAGGGGGTGCGGCCGCGGGTGTGGTTCGGCGAGCGCTGGATCGACTCGGTGACGGACCTGTTCGAGGAGAACTCGCGGTACTTCCCGGCGCTGCTGCCCGAGGTGTCCGACGTCGATCCGATCGCCGAGTTCGATGCCGGCCGGATTCCGCGGCTGCGCGAGCTGCAGATGCACAACGGCACCATCTACCGCTGGAACCGGCCCGTCTACGACGTCGCCGACGAGCACCCGCACCTGCGGCTCGAGAACCGGGTGCTGCCGGCGGGCCCAACGGTGCTCGACATCATGGCCAACGCCGCGTTCTACTACGGGGCGCTGCGCGCCCTCGTCGACGCCGACGTGCCGCTGTGCCGGTTCATGAGCTTCGACGCGGCCCGCGAGAACCTCGGGATCGGGGCCAAGTACGGCCTCGACGCGCGGCTGTACTGGCCCGGCCTGGGCTGGGTGGGCGCCGACGAACTCGTGCTGCGCCGGCTGCTGCCCATGGCGGACGCGGGCCTGACCGCCTTCGGGCTGTCGCAGCAGGCGCGGGACCGGTACCTGGGCATCATCCAAGGCCGGTGCCTGAACCGACAGACCGGGGCGGCGTGGCAGCGGGCGCAGGTCGTCGAACGGGAGGACGCCGGCGCCGACCGGCGCACCGCCCTGCACGGAATGATGCGTGACTACATCCGGAACATGCTGGGCGGCAAGCCCGTTCACGAGTGGCCGCTCGGCACGGCATGATCACAACCGGACGGTGCGGGTCACCGCGACCGCGGGGGTGACCACGGCCCGGTCGTCCGGAGCGGTGTAGCCCGGGACGACGGTGAGGTCGTCGGTGACGTCGGCGACGTGCAGTACCACCGCGCCGTCGCGCGGGGCGACGGTCAGCCGCACCTCGATGCCCTCGGCCGGGGTCCCGGAGAACAGGAACCCGAACGGCGCGGCAGGCGCGGCGCTCCGCCCGGCCACCACCGCCTCCCGCACCGCCGCGGACGTCCCGTCCACCCACAGCCCGATCGTCGGCGCCCCGCGCGGCGACGTCAGCCGCAGGGTCAGCGTCCGTTCGTCGCCGTCGGTGACGTCCGCGACGACGGCGAGCCCGGGCGCGGGCAGCGGCGCGACCGGCGCGGGCCCGTGGGCGAACCTGGTCTCGCTGCGCCACGGGAACGCGTCCGGCAGCGTGGCCGGCTCCTCGGTCAGCAGGGCGCGGCTCCAGGCCGAGGCGGGGGCGCGCGGCGACGCCCACACGGCGGCACCGGTGTCCGCGTTCAGCGCGTAGAGCAGTTGTTCCTGCCGCGGCGGGGTGGCGCCGTCGCGGTTGACCCAGCCGCCGACCGGCGCGGCCACGAGCACGACCCCCGCGGCGGCGATCGCGGCGAGCCGCAGCTGCGACGGCGCGCCGGCGGCGTCGACGAGCGGCAGCGCCAGCGCGAACAGCACCGCGACGAACACCCCCGCGAGCGGCGCTCCGGTGAGCAGACCGGCGTCGAACGACGCCACCGCGGCGGGCACGAGCACCACGACCGCCGGAACTGTCCCGGCCAGCGTCACCGGCGTCCGCCACCCGCGCCGATCGGTGGGCAGCAGGTCCACGACGAGCGCGGCGATCGCCGCGGGCAGCGCCGGCAGCACCAGGACGGTCGCGACGCCGAGGAAGGGCAGCGCGGCCAGGGCGGTGACCGTCACGGCGAGCAGCGCGCCCGTCGCGAACGCGGCAGGGCCGACACGGCGGCGCACAGGCGGATACGCCGCGAGCAGGACGGCGACGGCCGCGGCCGCCGCGGCGACCTGATAGGGCACCGGCAGGTACGGCTCGCGCAGGACCGCCGAGGCCTGACCGGGAGCGATCCGCAGCGCGAGCCACCACGGCACGAACGCCGCGCCCGCCGCCGCGGCCGCCACGGCGATCGAGATCCCGCCCGACGCCGCGAGACGGCCCGCCGAGGCGGCACCGTCCCGGATCCGCCGGGCCGCGAGGGCGCCGGTGACGGCGGCGAGCAGCGCGGTCAGGGCGATCTCGAGCGGGCGCGGGTAGTGCACCGGCCCCCAGGGCAGCGTGACGACGACGTCGTCGCCCCCCGAGCCGAGCACTGCCAGGTCGGCGGACGAGAACCGCTGTGCCGCAGCAAGGGTGGTTTCTCCCATGCGCTGCAGCGACGCGGTGTCGAGCCGGTCCGGGGTGTCGAGGGGACTGTGATAGTAGGCGCCGCCGCCGGCGATCGCGGTGTCCGCGACGTGCATGCCGGCCTCGGTGAGGCGGCGGAAGTCGGTGTCGTTGGGCAGCAACTCGAACGCCGTCTGGGTGAACGAGTCCGCGGTTGTGCCGGGCACGCCGGACAGCACACCCACGAGACCCGCGTTGGGGGAGGAGATCCGGAAGGTGACGGGGATCCCGCCGTTGCCGCGGGCCTCGTGGTTGAGCACCACCGTCGGCCTCGCGTCGGCCGGTTGCCGCCGCGTGTACTCCTCGGCGCCGAGCAGGCCGCGTTCCTCGCCGTCGGTCACGAGCACCGTGACGTCGTTCCGGGGGCGGGGGCCGGCGGTCAGGGCGCGGGCCGCCTCGAGCATCGTGGCGATCCCGATCCCGTCGTCGCCCGCGCCGGGGGAGCCGGCGACGGTGTCGTAGTGCGCGGCGAGCACGACGGTGCCGGTGGGGTCGGTGCCGGGCAGGGTGGCGACGACGTTCGCGACCCGGCCGCCCCGCTGGGTGCCCTGCACGGCGGTGGCCGACCAGCCGACGCCGTCGTCGACGCGGACGGACCAGCCGAGGTCGTCGAGGATGCGGACCAGGTACTCCCGGGCCTCGGCATGGCCGGCCGAACCCGGGGTGCGCGGCCGCGCGGCCACCGCCTCGACGTGGGTCGTCGCGCGGACGGCGCTGAACGCGGTGGGGGGAGCGTCGGCCGGTGCGGGTGACGCCGGGGTCCGCAGCGTGGCCGCGAGCCCGACGAGGAGCAGCACGAGCAGTCCGATCCGGCCGGCCCGGCGGGTGCGGCCCGCGCCGGCGGGGGCCGGAGCATCGTCCATGCGAGCGAGCCTAGCGCCGGATCGTGGAGACGACCGTGCCCCGGCCGCGGGGGCCGGGGCACGGTCGGAGGCGACTCAGGCGTTCGGGGCCCAGCTGTCGGGACCGAACACCTCGTAGTGGATGTTCTCGGCGGGCACGTTGCGCTCGATGAGGGCCTCGCGCAGCGAGAGCATGAACGGCAGCGGACCGCACAGGTACGCCTTGGTGTTCGGGTCGAGCGGCAGGTCCGACACGTCGGCCCGGCCCACGCGCACGGTCTCGAGCGGCTCGCGGGCGCCGAGGTCCTCGTACCACCGGTGCACCTCGGCGGACGGGATGCGCTCGACGAGGGTGGCCAGCTCGTGCCGGTGCGCGTGGTTGGCGACGGAGCGGTCGGCGTGCAGCACCGAAACCTTGCGCTCGTCACCGGTTTCCGCGAGGTGCGCGAGCATGCCGATCATCGGGGTGCAGCCGATGCCGGCGGAGGCCAGCAGCAGCGGGGCGCCGTCGTCGGGCAGCACCAGGTCGCCGAACGGGGTGGTGACCTGCAACTCGTCACCCTCGAAGACGTTGTCGTACAGGAAGTTCGACACTTCACCGGCCGGCGCGACGGTGCCGTCGGGGGTGGTGGTCGCCACGATCCGCTTGACCGTGATGCGCCAGTCGCCCTGGGCCGGCGCGTTGGTCAGGCTGTACTGGCGGATCTGACGGGCCCCGTCGGGCAGCTTCACGCCCACCGAAAGGTACTGTCCCGGACGGAAAGCGGGCAGCGGAGCGCCGTCGAGCGAGGTCAGGACGAACGAGACGGTGTCGGCGGACTGGTGCCGGCGCTCGGCGACCCGGACGGTGCGCCACACGTCGCCCGGCGCGACGCCCGCGGCCTTGTACAGGTCGTCCTCGAGCTTGATGAGCGTGTTGGCCATCAGCCAGTACAGCTCGTCCCAGGCCGCGGCGACCTCGGGGGTGACGGCCTCGCCGAGGACCTCCACGATCGCCTCGAACAGGTGCTTGTGGACGATCCAGTACTCGTCGGGCTTGATGCCGAGGGAGGCGTGCTTGTGCGCGATGCGGGACAGGATCGCCTCGACCCGGGCCGGGTCGGGATCGAGCTGCAGGGTCGCGAAGGCGGCGATGGAGCCGGCCAGGGCCTTCTGCTGTTCGCCCTGCTTCTGGTTGCCGCGGTTGAACAGGTCGCGCTCGAGTTCGGGGTGCGCGGCGAACATCTTCTTGTAGAACAGCGGGGTGATGTCGCCGATGGCGGCACCCACGGCGGGGAGGGTGGCGCGGACAACTTCCTTGGACTCGGCTGAGAGCGGCATCGTGAACTCCGTTTCGGGTAGGGCTGGGCCGGTTCCGGGCTGTGGAACCGTGCGGTCAGACGGCGGGGCGGGTGAGATCGAGCAGGACGGTGCGGGTGGGGGCCCGGGTGAGATCGGCGACGGTGACGGAGTCGAGCGCCGCGTAGAAGGACTCCTGGGCTCGGCGCAGTGCGCCGCGGAGGCTGCATCCTTCCCGCAGCGGGCACGGTTTGTCGCCCTCGCAGGCGACGACCTCGCCGTCGCCTTCGAGTTGCCGGGTGAGCCATCCGACGGACGCGCCCCGGCCGAGCTCGGTGATGGTCAGTCCGCCGCCGCGGCCGCGGCGGGTCGTGACGACGCCGAGTTCGCTCAATCGTGCGACCACCTTGGTGGTGTGTGCGTACGACAGCTGCAGCTGCTCGGCGACGCGCTTGGTGCTGGGGGAGCTGTCGGGCGCGGCGGCCGCCAGGTACATGACAACTCTCAGTCCGAGATCGGTGAACTGGGTGAGTTGCATGACCTGAGACTAGATAATTGGTATCTGAAATGACAATTTAATGTGACGTAGATCGCTTCCGTGCGTCAGCGTTCGAGCACGGGAAGGATATTGCGCCAGCTGACGATTCCGATCGGCCTGCCGTCGCGCACCACCGGCACGGACCGCAGCCGCATCTGCAGCATCGCCCGCGCGATGTCGAACAGCTCGGCGTCCGCGTCGAGGGCCACCGGCGGCAACGCCACCGCCCGCACCGTCAGCGGCCGGCGGATCGCGGTGACGAGCGGCAGGTCTGCGTACATCGACAGGCGCGCCAGATGCGCCCCCGCCAGCGCCTCCTCGGTGATCAGTCCGCAGAGCCGGCCGTGCTCGTCGACCACCGGGAGGGTGGTGAAGCCGTTGCGGGCCAGCACCTCCCCGGCCCGCTCCAGGGTGGCGTCGACCGTCACGGCCAGCACCGGCGTGCTCATCACGTCCGCCGCGCGGACCTTGTGGGCCGCGGGCCCCGCCATGCGGATCGGTCCACCGGACATGATGCGCCTCCTCTGCCTACGATTGTGGCCGCATCCCCGCTACCGGGCCAGTGGCTCCGGACTTCCCGGAGAGGGACCAAAGACCATTCCTGCCCCCAGGGGAGCGGATTAACCTCGACCCCGAGGACGATCCCTGCGACGAGAGCGGTGACCGACGTGAAGTTCCCAGGCAGCAAGGCGCACCACGAGCCCACGCACGACGAGGCGGTGCGCTCGAACACCGTGGTGGTCGGGATCGACGGATCCCCGGCCTCCGACGACGCCGTCCGGTGGGCCGCCGCGACGGCCGCCGACCGCGGGCTGCCGCTGCACATCGTGCACGCTCTCGACTTCGCCCCCAGCGGCTACAGCGGGGCGCCGTTCATCCAGACCGCACAGGTCTTCGAATGGGTCGAGGACGAGGGCAAGACGCTGCTGCAGCGCGCCGAGGAGGTCGCCCGCACCGTCGCGCCGGCACTCGAGATCACCACCCGGCTCGCCGCCACCGGCAGCGCGCGCTGGCTCATCGACCTGTCCGCCCGCGCGCGGATGCTCGTGCTCGGCTCCTCCGGCACCGGCCGGGTGGGCGAGGCACTGCTCGGCTCCACCCCGGTGTCCGTCGCCAGCCACGGTCGCTGCCCGGTCGTCGTCGTCCGCGGCAAGGCTCCGGAGACCCTGCCCGACACCCGGCCCGTCGTCGTCGGGGTCGACGGCAGCCCCCTCAGCGAGAAGGCCGTCCGCGCGGCGTTCGAGGAGGCCGGCCTGCGCGGCGTCGACCTCGTCGCGGTGCACGTGTGGAGCGACATGCGGCGGGGCACCTTCGACGAGGCCGTGGAGGTTTCGATCGATCCGAACGCGTTCGCGGAATCCGAGCAGGCCCTGCTCGCCGAGCGCCTCGCCGGGTTCCACGACCGCTACCCTGACGTGAACGTGCGTCGCGAGGTGTACGTCGACGGGCCGCGCGCCCACCTGCTGGCCTGGTCGGAGAAGGCGCAGCTGCTGGTGCTCGGCAGCCGCGGCCGCGGCGGCTTCACCGGCATGCTGCTCGGCTCCACCAGCAACTCGCTGATCCGCGACGCGCAGTGCCCCGTCATGGTGGTGCGCCCCGACGAGTCCTGAAGGTCGCGCCACACCCCGGCGGTAGGGTACCTGGCACACGGGTACGAGCGTGCCCGGCAGGACCACGCACCAACGAATCACGGGGTATGCGGATGCGCATCGGGATGGGATTGAACTACAGCGGCGGATTCGCCGAGACGGCGGCGGAGGTGGCCGATCTCGAACGGGCCGGCCTCGACATCGTCTTCGTACCGGAGGCGTACTCGTTCGACGCGGTCAGTCAGCTCGGCTACCTCGCGGCCAAGACCGAACGACTCGAGCTGGCCTCGGGCATCTTCCAGATCTACACCCGCACGCCGAGCCTGACGGCGATGACCGCCGCAGGTCTCGACTACGTCTCCGACGGCCGCTTCGTCCTGGGTATCGGTGCGTCCGGCCCGCAGGTCATCGAGGGATTCCACGGCGTCAAATACGACGCGCCGCTCGGCCGGACCCGTGAACTCGTCGACATCTGCCGCCAGGTGTGGCGCCGGGAGAAGGTCGAGTACCAGGGCAAGTACTACCAGATCCCGCTGCCGCCGGAGAAGGGCACCGGACTCGGCAAGCCGCTCAAGCTGATCAATCACCCGGTGCGCGAACGCATCCCCGTCCTGATCGCCGCGATCGGCCCCAAGAACGTCGAGATGACCGCCGAGATCGCCGAGGGCTGGGAACCGATCTTCTTCTATCCCGAGAAGGCCGCCGACGTGTGGGGCGAGTCCCTCGCGCGCGGCAAGGCCAAGCGCGATCCCGCGCTCGGGGACCTGCAGGTCTACGTCGGCGCGGCGCTCGCGATCGGCGACGACGTCGACTTCCTGCTCGACTTCGTACGCCCGCACCTCGCGCTGTACATCGGCGGCATGGGGGCGAAGGGCAAGAACTTCTACAACGACCTCGCCGTCCGCTACGGGTACGCGAAGGAGGCGGAGACCATCCAGGACCTGTACCTCGCAGGCCGGAAGGAGGAGGCCGCCGCCGCGGTGCCCGACGACCTGGTGCGGGCGGTCTCGCTCATCGGGCCCGAGAGTTACGTCCGGGAACGCGTCGCCGCGTTCGCCGAAGCCGGCGTCACCAC
Organism: Rhodococcus sp. PSBB066; assembly: GCF_017068255.1. NCBI lineage: Bacteria > Bacillati > Actinomycetota > Actinomycetes > Mycobacteriales > Nocardiaceae > Rhodococcus > Rhodococcus sp. PSBB066. Next base: position 5,550,440 of record NZ_CP070859.1, on the reverse strand, counting down.
CCTCAACGTCAACCCGATCGCGGAGAACACCGCCGGCCGGGTCCGACTGATCGAACAGCTGCGGGAGATCTGCAACTGACACCCGCGCCGATGTGAGAACCCGGGCCCACCGGCCCGCCGACAGAGGGGATTTTCATGACCGAAACCCAACCGATCGTCGTCGCGGTCGACGGATCCGACGCGGCGGCGACCGCGGTGATCTGGGCGGCCCGCGCTGCCGCGGCCCGCGCGCTGCCGCTGCACATCGTCACCGTCGTGCACATCCCCGCGTTCTACTACTCCGAGCCCTACCTCGCGGAGAGCTTCCACGAGGAGATGAAGGAGACGGCGCGGGCGCGGCTCGACAGTGCCAAGGTGCTCGCCAAGCGCATCGCCGACGAGCAGGGCCCGGTCGAGATCACCACGGAGCAGATCGAGGGCAAGGTCGTCCCCACCCTCGTCGACCTCTCGAACCGTGCCGACACCATCGTGCTCGGCTCGCGCGGGCTCGGGGAGGTGAAGGGGCTGCTCGTCGGCTCCGTCACCCTCGGTCTCGCCTCGCACGCCCACTGCCCGGTCGCGATCGTGCGCGGCCGCACCCTCGACGGGGCACCGCCCTCCGACGGCCCGGTCGTGGTCGGCGTCGACGGTTCCGAGGCCTCCGTGCGCGCCGTCGAGGTGGCGTTCGCCGAGGCGGCCGCCCGCAAGGCGACGCTCGTCGCGGTGAACGTGTGGAGCGACGTGAGCGTGCAGCCGTCCCTGGGCGCGGTGCCCGAGGATCCGCAGTGGAGCAGGATCCAGACGGGGGAGGAGGTCGTGCTCGCCGAGAACCTCGCCGGGTTCCAGGAGCGCTACCCGGACGTCGTCGTCGAGCGCGTCGTCGCGCGGGACCGGCCGGTGCGGGTGCTGAGCGAGTACGCCGAACGCGCCCAGCTGATCGTCGTGGGCTCCCGCGGCCGCGGCGGCTTCAAGGGCCTGCTGCTCGGATCGACCAGCAACGCGCTGATGCAGACGGCCGACTGCCCCGTGCTGATCGTCCGGCCGGACGGTGAGAAGTAGCCGTCCCGTCGCGGCCTGCGCCGCATGTGTTTGCGCGGCATGGTGCTTCCCGCGCGCGTCCCTACGCGTGCGGGAAGCATCGCAGCGCGCGACCGCCGGGAACGTACCCGGACGCTCGATGCCCGGCACCCTGAGCGGGTGCCGGGCATCGTCGCCGGGTGGTTCCGGGTCGCCGCGTGGTCAGCCGAAGTCGTCGAGGCCGCGCCGGCGCAGCTCGCTCCACACGTCGGCGGGATGCACCCCGCGACGGACGGCGTCGTTCTCGATCAGCACGCCGAGCATCTGCGAACTGAGGAAGGCGACGTCCTCCGGGCGGTGCGTGCCGCTCTTGACGGTCAGCCATCCGGACACGTCGCCCCGCTTCGCGGCGCGGGCCATGTCGAGCACCGAGCCGAACAGCTCTGCCGACCCGGTGTCGCGGTCCTCCCGGGATCCGGGCTCGCGCACGCTGGTCATGCGCTCGCCCCTGCGTGTTCGTCGCGCCGGGCCTGACGGGCCAGCGCCCGGTCCCGGGCTTCCTCGAACCGCTCGGCCTTCGTCTGCAGGTCGGTGAGGAAGGCGTCGAGGTCCTCGCGCAGCTGCTCGCCGCGGCCGCCGAAGTCGGTGCGGTCGAACACGCGCCACTTGCGGAGCACCGGCAGCACCACGTCGTCGAGATGCTGCCGCAGGTCGTAGATGCCGCCCTTGGCGATCAGCACGGCGTTGCGCCGGAAGTTCGCCATCGACGCGCCCGGCATCCGAAAGCGGGTCAGCACGCTCATGATCGCGGCGAGCGCCTGGTCGGGGGCGATGTCGAGGGCGCCCTCGACGATGTTGCGATAGAACATCATGTGCAGGTTCTCGTCCGCGGCGACGCGGGCGAGCATGCGGTCCGCGATCGGATCCCCGCAGGCCTTACCGGTGTTGCGGTGCGAGACCCGGGTCGCCAGTTCCTGGAAGGTCACGTACGACACGGACTCGAGCATCGACGTCGAGCCCGGGTCGAATCCGGTGGTCATGTGCGCCATGCGTGCGTTCTCGAGCGCGACGGGGTCCACACCGCGGGTGACCACCAGGTAGTCCCGCATGACGACGGAGTGCTTGTTCTCCTCGGCCGTCCAGCGGCCCACCCACGTGCCCCAGGCGCCGTCGAGGCTGAAGTGCTCGGCGATCTCGCGGTGGTAGGAGGGCAGGTTGTCCTCGGTGAGCAGATTGGTGATCATCGCTGCCTGCGCGGTTTCGGACAGCGCGGACTGGTCGGGGTCCCAGTCGATGCCGCCGAGGGCGGCGAAGTTGCGGCCCGCGTCCCACGGAACGTAGTCGTGCGGATGCCAGTCCTTCGCCATCGCCAGGTGGCGGTGGACGTTGTCCTCGGCGATCGGCTCGAGCTCTCGGAGCAGTTCGAGATCCGTGAGTTCCCTGGTCACAGTGATGTATTCCCTCTCTGGTGGGACCCCGGGCGCCCCCCTGCGGCGCCCGGCGGTCGGTTCGGTCGGGTCAGAACCCGATGCGCATGATCAGTTGCGGCAGGCCGTCGATGTCCATCCGCTCGGCGAGCCGGTCAGCCGAATCCTCCACGCGCAGTGGATAGGTGAGTACGGACGCCGACAACCGGGCGTCGACCGCCGCCAGCCACGCCCGCTCGGAGGCGATGCCCACCCGGACCAGGTCGATCGGATCGCCGGAGTGCACCGAGAACACCAGCACGGTCTCCCGGTCGATGGCCGCCGCGAGTTCGGTGGTGTCCGGCACGCCGGTGGTGATCAGCGCGCGCCCGGCGGGGCCGCCGGCGTCGAGATCGGCGCCCCAGTCGGTCACCACCTCGGCGTTGCCCTCGGGGTGCCAGTGCGACGTCCACCGGAACATCTCGCGCTGGTAGTACGGATTGCGGCGCATCGCGTCGGCCGAGTAGGTGAGCATGTCGGCGAGCGCCGGGGCCTCGTCCGACGCCAGCAGGCGAACCTGGACCCCGGGGAGGTCGGCGGCGGCCATCACGTCGGCGATGGTGGTCGCCGGCACCGGGATCCGGGCGAACGACTCGCGGTGGCTGCGCCGGTGCGAGATGGCGGCGAAGAACCCCAGGTCGGTGCTCGAAGGAGTGGCCGGCGCCGCTGCCTCGATCCGTGCGATCAGCTCGGGCCGCTCCGGCTCGGGCAGCAGCAGGGTCCGGGTGCTCCAGCCGAGCACCCGGATGCCGAGTTCGAGGTTGGCGACGGCGGCTCCGCACGAGATCAGCCGATCCGGGCGCAGGGGGTCCTGGCCGGGGGCGGCGAACTCGACCCGCTCCTCGAGTTCGGCCGTGCGGGCCGGGAGGCGCAGGCTCCACGGCTGAGTGTCGTGGATCGAGGGGGCCTCGATCACGGCACGCGCGATCACCTCGGTGTCGCTCGTGGACCAGGTGTCGGGCACCGTGGACATCGCAGCCTCCTCGTCCTGGTCGGTCACCTCGCACGGCTCATCGAGGATGACTGTCCGAGCATCGCCCGCGGGCTGCACCGGGCGCATGTGCCGAAGGTCCCGAAACTGCCGTCGAACGGCCCGGGGTCGGCGGCGCGCGAGCGAGCTGAGACGATGGTCACCGCAATGCCGGTGTCAGGAAAGGTGAGGGACGATGCCTCGGGTATTTCTCGTCGACGACCATGAGATCGTGCGGCGCGGGTTGGTCGACCTGCTCGACAGCGTGCCCGACTTCACGGTTGTCGGGGAGGCCGCGTCGGTCGGTGAGGCGCTGGCCCGCATCCCGGGCAGCGGAGCCGAAGTCGCGGTGCTCGACGTGCGCCTGCCCGACGGCAACGGCGTCGAACTGTGCCGCGAGCTGCGGGCCCGCATGCCGGAGCTGCGCGCGCTCATGCTCACCTCCTACGCCGACGACGAGGCCCTGTTCGACGCGATCATGGCGGGCGCGTCCGGATTCGTCCTCAAGCAGATCCTCGGCACCGACCTGGTCTCGGCGATCCGGACCGTCGCGGCCGGCGGCTCGCTGCTCGACAGCCGGGCGACGGCCGCGCTCATGGAACGCATCCGCGCGTCCCGCACGGCGGACCCGCTCGCCGAGCTGTCGGAGCAGGAGCGGGCCGTGTTCGAGCTGATCGGGGAGGGCCTGACCAACCGGGAGATCGCCGAGCGGCTGTTCCTGGCGGAGAAGACGATCAAGAACTACGTCTCGCGGCTGCTGGCCAAGCTCGGGATGCAGCGCCGCACGCAGGCCGCGGTGCTCGCCACCGAGCTGCGCAAGCAGCGCGAGGTCTGACGGGGACCCCGGGTCACAGGGGGACCTGCCACAGCACGCGCGTCCCGCCCCTGTCGCCGGGTCCGGTGCTGCAGCGGCCGCCGCACTGCTGGGCGCGCCGCTCGAGGTTCGCGAGGCCGCTGCGGCGCGGGGTGTCCGGCAGCCCGATGCCGTCGTCGACGATCTCGATCGTGAACTCGTCGCCCGCGGTGACGGATACGGAGATCTTCTCCGACTGCGAGTGGCGCAGCGCGTTGCTCAGTCCCTCCCGCAGCACCGCCTCGGCATGCGGATGGATGCGTGCGGGTACGAGAGTGTCGATGGCGCCGGCGAATTGGACGTTCGGCGCCACGGGGGACTGAGTGGTCAGGTCGCCGACCACATCCAGCAGCCGCCGCCGCAGGCTGGTCGACGCCGCGGCGCCGGTGGTGTGCAGATCGAAGATGGTGGTGCGGATCTCGCGGACCGTGCGGTCGAGCTGCTCGACGGCGTGCTGGACGATGTCCGCGACCCGGTCCGGATCGGTGCCGGGCACCAGGGTGCTCTGCAGGCTCATCCCGGTGGCGAAGAGGCGCTGGATCACGTTGTCGTGCAGATCCTGTGCGATCCGGTCCCGGTCGGCGAGCACGTCGAGCAGCCGCTTCTTGCGTTGTTGCGCCGCGAATTCGAGTGCCACCGTGACCAGGTCGGCCATGGACTTAAGGCGCGTGACCTCCGCGTCGTCCCACGCATCGGAACGGGCCGACCGGGTGGCGATCAGTACGCCGGTGACCCCCGACGTGGCGGACAGCGGCAGGATCGCGGCGCGGCCCGCGCCGGCTGCCGGAAGCCCCTCGAGGTTGTCGGTGATCAGTGTGCGCCTGGTGCGGATCGCCTGCAGCGCAGGAGAATCGGTGAGGTCGAGACGCGAGCCCGTCGCCGGCGGGTCGGGCGCGGCGGCGGCCCGGACGGTCCCCTCGGTGCCGTCGACCAGCAGGACGTAGGTGCCCACGGTGTGGGCGAGGTCCCGGACCCGGTCGACCAGGAGCGCCAGGGTCTCGTCGACGGAACCGCCCACCAGCAACCGTGAGTTGATCGCGGCCACCGCCTCGAGCCAGCGTTCGCGGGTGAGGGACCCCTCGAACAGGCGGGCGTTGTCGATCGCGACGCCCGCGGAGGTGGCGAGGACCTTCAGGATCACCTCGTCCTCTTCGGTGAAGGCGGGACCGTCGATCTTCTCGGTGAGATAGATGCTTCCGAAAACCCTGCCGCGCACCATGATCGGCGTGCCGAGGAAGCTCTTCATCGGTGGGTGGCCGGGTGGGAAGCCGATCGAGGCGGGATGCTCCGACAGGTCCGCGATCCGCACCGGCCGCGGGTCGTTGATGAGCAGGCCGAGCAGGCCCCGACCCTCGGGCAGGTGCCCCATGCGGCTGCGCTCGGCCGGGTCGATGCCGACATACACGAACTCCGACAGCCCGCCGTCGGGCGCCCGCACGCCGAGCGCACCGTAGCGGGCGCCGAGCAGCGCGACGGCCGCGGAGACGATGCGCTGCAGCATGGAGTCGAGTTCGAGGCCCGACCCGACGACGAGCACCGCCTCGAGCAGGCTCTGCATGCTCGCCGGGGTGGTAACGGTGTCGGTGAGCCGTTCACGGATCTCGGCGAGCAGTCCGTCGATGTCGGCGGTGTCGTCGATCGTGCCGTTGTCACCGGGAGCGCTCACACCCGTCAGCATAGGTGCACTCCTCGCGCGGCCCCGAGTGCCGGTCCGTGCACCGCGGCAAAAGGGGGCAACACGGCCGCAGCCCGTCGCCGGCGTGTGAGAATCCGCATATGGAGAACGGGCCCGGACGGGCCGGGTTCGACGGAGACGGGTGACGGCTGCCATGGGAGTTCCGCCGCGCGGTGCCGCGCTGTTCACCGACCTGTACGAGGTCACTATGGCGCAGGCCTATCTGGCTCTGGGAATGTCGGACACGGCCGTGTTCGAGACGTTCTTCCGCAAGCTTCCGCCGGGACGGTCCTATGTGCTGGCCGCCGGCCTGCCCGACGTGCTCGATTTCCTCGAGGCGTTCCGGTTCGAGGAGGACGACCTGCAGTACCTGCGCGGCCTCGGCCTGTTCTCCGACGAGTTCCTCGAGCGGCTCGCCGGGGTGCGTTTCACCGGCGACGTGTGGGCCGTGCCGGAGGGCACCGTCGTCTTTCCGAACGAGCCGATCGTCCAGGTCGTCGCGCCGATCCTGGAGGCGCAGCTCGTCGAGACCTTCGTTCTGAACCGGATCCACCTGCAGTGTGTCCTCGCGAGCAAGGCCGCGCGGGTGGTCGAGGCCGCCCGCGGGCGGCTGGTGGTGGATTTCGGGGCGCGCCGGGCCCACGGCACCGACGCCGCCCTCGAGGTCGCCCGGACCAGCTACCTCGCGGGTGCGGCGGGAACCTCCAACCTGCGCGCGGCCAAGGAATACGGAATACCCGCGTTCGGCACGATGGCCCACAGCTTCGTCCAGGCGTTCGACGACGAGTTCGACGCCTTCGAGGCGTTCGCCCGGCTCAATCCCGGCACGACGTTGCTCGTCGACACCTACGACACACTCCGCGGCGTCGACCTGGTCGTCGAACTGGCCGAGCGACTGGGCGACCGGTTCGACGTGCGGGCGGTCCGGCTGGATTCCGGGGATCTCGGGGCGCTGTCGAAGGCGGCGCGCGCCCGGCTCGACGCGGCGGGTCTGCACGACGTCCGGATCTTCGCCTCGTCGGGCCTCGACGAGTACAGCGTGGCGGCACTGCTGGCCGACGGCTGTCCCATCGACGGCTTCGGGGTGGGCACCCAGCTCTCCGTCGCCCAGGACGCGCCCACGCTCGATATGGCGTACAAGCTCGTCGAGTACGCCGGCGTCGGGCGGACGAAGCTGTCGAGCGGCAAGGTCCTCCCTCCCGGGCGCAAACAGGTGTACCGCCGGGTCGACGACGGCGTCTTCACAGGCGACATCATCGGCCGGCCCGACGAGAACCTCCCGGGTGAGCCGCTGCTGGTGCCCGTGATGCGGGGCGGCCGGCGGCTGTCGCAGTACGACGCCGGACTCGACGCGGCGCGACGGCGTGCACGGCAGCAGATCGACGCTCTTCCGCCGGCGCTTCGTTCCCTCGACGAGGCGGGGTCGCCGTATCCGGTGGCCGTGAGCGCACGGGTGCAGGACGATCTCGACCGGTTACGCCGGGCGCGGCAGACTCCCTGACCGGGGCCTGCCGCGTCGGGCGGGCGGAGGCCGCTTCGGGGCAACTCGCCGTGCCGACGGTGGTGTTCGCGCTCTTCGACCCAATGGATTTCGTTCGGCGCCTTTTCGGTGGGCAGCTGCGTTCATCCGTCTGCACCGGCGATGGTTGCGCGTCGGGACCGTCCTTGCTACCTCTGAGCAGATGACGGAAGAAGCCGCGGGAGGTACGGAGGCCGGCACGGATCCGGTCGAAGCCGCCCGGCGAGCACTCGCCTCCGTGGGCACGTTCTTGATGTCGGCGGCAGACCTGTGGCGATCCATCGGTGCCGACGCCGATGCGTGGGTTCGGTTCTCCGCGCATTGGGAGGAGCTTGCGCCCGACCCGTACGCGGCAGAACAGGGCGTTCACCGGCTGCGGCGCTACGGCCGGTTCCGGTACCGGGCGGCCGACGGCGCGCTGGCGCCGACGGCGCACCGTGAATTCGTACAGCCTGACGACTCCAACGCTCTCTACCTCGCACGAGACCGCCATTTCGAACCGCTGACAGCCGCGTTCCTCGAAGATCCGCTGTTCGAGCGCACGGTGAAGCTGGTGGGCCGGATCGCGCCGGTCCTCGACGAGGCTCCCGAATGGACGGTCTGGGTGCATCCGTTCCGCGTGGTCGCAACGGCGGATGACGAGGGCCGGCCCACGCCCGAGGGCTTGCACCGCGACGGTGTCACGCTGGTCAGTTCCCTGTTGATCGGCGTCGACAATGCCGTCGGCGGCGAAAGTTCGGTGTTCGGCCCGGAGGGCGATCGCCTTCTGACGACGACCCTGCGCGAACCCGGCACCTTCCTCCTGGGCGACGACCGTTGCACCCGGCACGGTGTTTCGCCGATCCGAGCGGTCGACCGCGGCAAGCCGGCACGTAGGGACGTGCTGGTGGTCACCTGCGTACCGTCCTGATCGGCCTCTTGCGGCGGGACATGAGCACAAAGGCCGCCACCGCCACAGCGATCGGCAGGGCGCTGACAGTCAGCATGGTGAGTCGCACCGCGTCGGCCAAGTCCGCTCCGAGATCGAGACCGCCCACCTGCCGAAGCAAGTTCGGGTCGTACCCGGCGCCGCCGGGGCTCTGCGCCACCGCGCTACGCGCGGCATCCACGGCCTGCTCGCCCTGGGTCGCCGTCAGCCCGCGTGCCTCGGTGTCGGCCAGCCATTCTCGCTGGAAGAATACGTTGAGAAGCAGCAGGTACACGGTGGGCCCGAACGCATAGCCGGTCATCCCGAAGGCCAACTGCACGGAAGCCACCGTTCCGGACTGCCCGCTCGGCGCCTGGGAGAGCACCGTCTCGGACACCGATGTGGAGGTCACCATCGAGCCCAGGTTGTACAGCCATACGGCCGCCACGAGCAACCACAGCGCCATTGCCGGGTTGACCGTGCCCGCCATCAGCAGTCCGCCGGCTGCCATGAGCAGGAGGCCGACGACCATCACCGGTCTCGGCGAGAACTTCCCCACCAGGCTCCCGGACAAGACCACGAAACCGGCGATCAGCAGTGTGCCGGGGAGGAACAACAGGCCGATGGTCTCCGGTGACAGCGCGAGCACCACACTGCCGAACTGCCCCAGGACGATGCCGAGCCCTGCCATGAGGAAATTCAGCGTGAAGGCCGCCGCCAGAGCCACGCTGAAGGGCCGGCTTCCGAACAGAGCCAGGTCCAGTGCCGGTTCGGGGGTGCGGTGTTCGTGGCGAACGAAAAGCACGGCGGCGACCACGCTGACGGCCAGCGGCAGCCATGTCTCGGGCCGGAAGACGCCGTTCTGCGCGGCTGCCAGTCCGATGACGAGTGCCAGGAGGGCCATACCGACCAGGATGACGCCGGCCACGTCCAGCCGAGCGCGATGCTGAACGGGCGTCTCCGGGACGTACCTCGCCGTCAGCAGAAGCGAGATCATGGCAAGCAGCGGTGCGACCAGGAACACAACTCGCCAGCCGACGGCCGCCACCGCCCAGCCCGTCAACGCGGGGAGTACCCCGCAGAGAACCATCTCGATGGCCACGAAAACGCCGATGGCCGTCGGCCGCTGCTTGTCCGTCACGGACGTCTTGAGCAGGGCCAGCGGCACTCCGAGCAGCGCCGTCATTCCCAATCCGTCCAACACGCGCATCGCAAGCAGAAAAGCGTAGTTGGGCGAGAGCATGGAGAGCAGATTGGCGACCGTGACGACGACCAGTCCCGACCTCAGCAAGCGTCGAAGCCCGAACGCGTCGCCAAGGTTGCCCGCGGCGAGGACGGCTGCGGCCATCACCAGCGTCGCCATACCGCCCAGCAATCCGACGACCTGCGGTGGCACGTCGAGGGCCCGGCTCACCTGCGGCAGATTCAGGCTCAGCACCAGCGGGTCGACGACCGTGATCGTGAAGGCGAGGGACAGGGCCAGGATGATCGGCAGGGTCCTCGCGTTGGTCCGCAACCGAGACGTAGGCACCGCCCACCTCCCCTGCTCCCACGTCCGACTTGATCGACTCTAGCCCCGGCTTCCGCGTCCCGTCGGAGGTTGGAGGGGCGAACCGACGGCCTGACACCGGCCACAACGGCGGGTCGGCTCGTGGAGGATGCGACAGACCGCCCCGGCCGCCGTCGTCGAGGATCTACACGAGACCAGGCCCGGCTGGAGGGCAGCGGTCGCCGCCCTCCGGCCGGGCCCACGCCACCGACGCGTGACACCCGCGGCCGCGGGTGTCACGGCCGGGACGCCGTGTCCGAGAGCAGTCCGGACACGGCGTGCACGATCGGCGGTGCCGGATCGGTCTTCGCCTTGCCGAGGTCGTGCGCCGCGCCGGTCACCGGGACCAGCACGACGGGCGCCGGAATCAAGGTCAGCGCGGCGCGCATCTCGTCCAGGCTGCCGAACGGGTCCCGGTCGCCGTGCGCGAAGACCGTCGGCACCGTCAGGGACGGCAGGTGCTCGGTGCGGGCCTTCCCGGGCTTGCCCGGCGGGTGCAGCGGGTAGGACAGCAGTACGAGCGCGTCCGCGACGTCGGGCTGCTCGGCGGCAAGTATCGACGTCTGCCGGCCGCCGTACGAGACGCCGCCGAGCACGAGTGGGCCGCTCGCGCGGGCCCGCATCGATTCGGCCGCCGCCGCGATCCCGGCCCGGTCCTCCGCCGCCCGCGACGGCTGCGGCGGCCCCTTCGGCCGCCGGCGCCGGAACGGCAGGTCGAACCGCAACGCGAGGAACCCGGCGTCGGCGAACGCGTTGCACACCTGCCGCAGGATCGCCGCGTCGCAGTTGCCGCCGGCCCCGTGGGTCAGCGCCACCGCGCCGCGCGGGACACCGGCCGGGTGGTGCAGCACGCCGTGCACGGAATCGTCGTCGAGGTCCTCGGTCGTCACCGGCCCACGGTAGCCGGACGCGGACGCAGCACCGTGCGCCCCAGGTGCACGAGCATCGCCGCGAACACCGCCGCCCACACCGTCACGGCCGCCCACAGTTCCGTCCTGCCTACCACCCCGACCCACGGCAACTCGTCGGCCTCGGCGAGGTAGACCCCGGCGACGCCGTACATCCCGAGCGGGAAGACCACCGACCACAGGCCCGGCTCGTAGCGCAGCCGGATGCGGTGGGTGCGGTGCCGCCACCACCCGGCGGCGACGAGGGCGGGCAGCAGCCACGTCGCGAACGCCCAGAACACCACCACCAGCCCGGCGACGAGTCCACGGGTGGCGTCGACCATCGGGGCCGACTCCATCGCCACGATGCGTGAGCCGGCCACCACGGTGATCGCCGCGGCGCCCATCGACACCCAGTACGACGGCGTGAGGTCCACCGGCCGGAGCGGATACTGCATCATCCGGGCCGCGACGAACACGCCCGCCGCGGCGTAGAGGAACAGGCCGACCGACCACGCGAACACGGCCACCAGCGACAGCGGACGCCGCAGGTCGTCGTAGATCGGCTCGAGGGTGGCTGCGGCGAGCGCGACCGACTGGGCCGCGACCACCCACACGAACCAGCTGCCGTTGGCCTTGGCGATCACCGGGCGTCTGCGAGTGCCGAGCACCGCCGTCCAGGGAATCACGTAGCCGAGCACGAGCCACGTCGCGCCCGCGCCGACGAGCAGGACCGCCGCCGTCGAATGCCACCCGTCCATGGTCAGGCGGATCCCCAGCACGTTGCTGCCCGCGACGAACGTGAAGAACCCGAACGCGCGGCTCGCGTCGGTGAGGTCGGCGCGGACCTCGCCGCGGAACCGCACGAGCCGCCACCCGGTCAACACCAGCAGGACGGCGTAGGCGGCGACGGACACCAGCAGTAACGCGGCCGACACCGTGACCAGGCCCTGCAGGTGCATGCCGATCGACACGATGCCGGTCGCCATCACGAGCGCGAAGTAGCCGGGGTCGAGCGTGCGGGCACCCCCGCGGAGACCGTCGAGAACCGTCACAGCCGCACGCTACCGCCGTGGTGTCCTTCCGGATCTGCGCGGGTCCCGAACGACACCACTCACTTGACCAGCCGCGACAGCCGCCGGTCCGCGAGGATCTTCCCGCCGGTCTGGCACGCGGGGCAGTACTGGAAGGAACGTTCGGCGTAGGCGACCTCGCGGACGGTGTCGCCGCACTCCGGGCACGGCAGGCCCGTGCGGGCGTGTACCCGCATCCCGGACCGCTTCTCACCCTTGAGCCGCGCGGCATCCTGGCCCACGGAACGGCTCACGGCGTCGAGGAGCACCGTGCGCAGCGCGTCGTACAGCGCCTGCCGCTGCTCGTCGGTGAGCCGGCCCGCCGGCGCGAACGGCGACAGCCGGGCGACGTGCAGGATCTCGTCGGAGTAGGCGTTGCCGATCCCGGCGAGCACCTGCTGGTCGGTGAGGGCGGTCTTCAGGCGTGCGGTGCTGCCCGCCAGCCGCGCGGCCAGCTCGTCGGCGGTGACGGCCAGGGCGTCGGGACCGAGCCGGGCGATGCCGGGCACCTGCTGCGGACGGTCGGCGATCCACACGGCGAGGCGCTTGCGGGTGCCGGCCTCGGTGAGGTCGAAGGCGGGGGTGGCGGCGTCGGGGGTGAACAGGTGTACCCGCAGCGCGAGCGGCCCCCGGCCCAGCTTCGGCGGTGCCGGCGACGGGTTGTCCTGCCAGCGCAGCCACCCCGCCCGCGACAGGTGCGTGACGAGCCACAGACCGGCGCAGTCGACGGCCAGGAACTTTCCGAAGCGGGACACGCCGGTGACGTCGCGGCCCTGCAGCACGGTGATCGGCGGGTCGGCGGTCTGCAGGACGCTGAGCGCCGCCACGTCGACCCGGCCGACGACGGCACCGACGGCGTGCTCGCGCAGGAACACCGCCAGGGCCTCCACCTCGGGCAGCTCGGGCATGGAGTCAGGCTATCGCCCGTGCGTGCTTCGGGCTGCCCCAACGACCACAACCACGCACGGGCGATAGCCTGTCGTGGTGACTGCCGTGCCGACCCCGTACGAAGACCTCCTCCGCCTGGTGCTCGACACCGGCACGCCCAAGGCCGACCGCACGGGCACCGGGACGCGCAGCCTGTTCGGGCACCAGATGCGCTTCGACCTCTCGCAGGGCTTTCCGCTGATCACCACCAAGAAGGTGCACCTGAAGTCCATCGTGTACGAGCTGCTGTGGTTCCTGCGCGGCGACTCGAACGTCAAGTGGCTGCAGGAGCACGGCGTCACGATCTGGGACGAGTGGGCCGACGCCGACGGCGAGCTCGGTCCCGTCTACGGGGTGCAGTGGCGCTCCTGGCCCGCCCCCGACGGCGGGCACATCGATCAGATCACCAAGGCGATCGACACGATCCGAACCGACCCCGACTCGCGGCGCATCGTGGTCTCCGCGTGGAACGTCGGCGAGATCGACCGGATGGCGCTCGCGCCGTGCCACGCGTTCTTCCAGTTCCACGTCGCCGACGGCAAGCTCAGCTGCCAGCTGTACCAGCGCAGCGCCGACCTGTTCCTCGGCGTGCCGTTCAACATCGCCAGCTATGCGCTGCTGACCCACATGGTGGCCCAGCAGACCGACCTCGAGCCGGGCGAGTTCGTGTGGACGGGCGGGGACTGCCACATCTACGACAACCACGTCGAGCAGGTCACCGAGCAGCTCTCCCGCGCGCCCTACCCGTATCCCACCCTGGAGCTGAACCGGCGCGGGTCGATCTTCGACTACGAGTACGAGGACGTGCAGATCACCGGGTACCGGCACCACCCGCCGATCAAGGCGCCGGTCGCGGTATGACGGAGACGGGCGACATCGTCCTGATCTGGGCGCAGGACCGCGACGGCGGCATCGGCCGTGACGGCGCGATCCCGTGGCGCATCCCCGAGGACATGGCGCACTTCCGGGCCGCGACGACGGGTAAACCGGTGATCATGGGCCGGCTGACGTGGGAGTCGCTGCCGCCGCGGTTCCGGCCGCTGCCCGGCCGGCGCAACATCGTCGTCACCCGTGACCCGGCCTGGTCGGACGCGGGCGCCGAGGTGGCCCACGGCGTGCCGGAGGCCCTGGCGCTCGCCGGCGGCGGTGACGTCTGCGTCATCGGCGGCGGCCAGATCTACGCGCAGGCCATGCCGCATGCGACGCGGCTGCTCGTCACGGAGGTGGACCTCGAGGTCGGCGCGGACGCCTTCGCCCCGCGGATCGGTCCCGGGTGGACGGCCGTGGACGTCGGCGCGCGGCAGGAATCCGGCGACGGAATCGGGTTCCGCTTCGTCCGGTACGCGCGAACCTGACCGGTGGCGCGCCCGGTGGGCCATACTGCGAGGGCGTACCCCGACCAGGAAGGGCTGCCATGGACAAGCTTTCCCTCACGGCTCTGGCGCGACAGCAACTGAAGCTGGCGGCGGCATCGAGCAGCGGCCGCAGCTCGCAGACGATCTTGGGCGGGCACGCCAAGCATCTGCGGCAGACGATGGTGGCACTGCTGGCCGGCCACGAACTCGCCGAGCACGACGGCCCCGGCGAGGGGTCGCTGCAGGTGCTCGGCGGGCGGCTGTCCCTGATCGCCGGCGACGACTCCTGGAAGGGCTCAACCGGCGACTACCTGGTGCTGCCCACCGTCCGGCACAGCGTCACCGCGCTCGAGGACGTCGTGTTCCTGCTGACCGTGGTCAAGTGACCGCTCCCGCCTGCGGCAGCGCGAGACCGCGGTAGCCGCGGTACCCGGCCCAGGCCAGCCGCCGCTCCCGCCACGGGTCGTACTCCACGCGCGTCGGGTCGTCGAAGATGACGGTGGCGCGGTCGCGCTCGTCGTAGCGCGGCCACGACGGCAGCGGCTCGCCCTCCTGCGCGAAGTGCAGCCACTGACGCTGCACCGTGTCGCTCACCGTGCGCAGCGCGCGCCGGCCCCCGGCGACCGTGACCACCCGGCCGAGCGCGGTGTCGGCCTGGCCGAACACGGCGAGCAGCTCGAACGCGTGGGTGGCGTGGAAGCCGGTCCAGCGCAGCAGCGGCGGCGCGTAGTCGAACCGGTAGCTGTAGGTGGGGGCGTGGCGGGCGTGGGCCTGGGCGATCTCGATCGAGGGATGCCAGAACGTGAGATCGCCGCCGAGATCGACGGCCGCGCGGGCCTCCGGGTAGCCGGGATAGGCCGCGACGACGCGCTCCTGGGCCGTGGGATCGGTGAGCCCGAACATCTGCTCGATGCGGAGCTGATTGGTGGGCAGCGCGTCGAGGACCCGCGGGAACAGCGTGCCCTCCCGCGCGTTGGTGCCGATGATCAGCGGAACCCGATGTGCGGCACCGGTTTCGTAGGCTTCGATCGGGGCGGTGGGTAGGTAGTCGCCGTCGATGACGGGACCGAACGCGTGCAGTCCGGGCGTCTGGTGCAGGATGCGCCCGCTGAGCCGCTGGGCGGCGCGGCCGAGCTCCGCCGGGGTCGCGGACTCGAGCGCCGCGACCGCGGAATCTCGTTCTGCGCCGAGCAGTTCGACGAAACGTCGCGCCCACTCGGCCGCGTGGTCGGCGTCGACGACGAGGTTCGGTGCCGAGCTCTGGGCGATGGCGCGGGCGAACAGTCCCGCGGCGGCGGGTGTGGCGAGCAGGGTGGTGACGGCGTTGCCGCCGGCGGATTCGCCGAAGATCGTGATGTTGTCGGGGTCCCCGCCGAAGGCGGCGATGTTGCGGCGCACCCATGCCAGCGCGGCGACCTGGTCGCGCAGCCCCAGGTTCGAGTCGAAAGGCCTTTCCGCCGTGGAGAACTGGGTGAAGTCGAGATAGCCGAGGCTGCCGAGCCGGTAGTTGATCGACACGTAGATGACGTCACCGCGGCGCACCAGCGATTCCCCGCCGTAGAGCGGCATCGCCGTGGTGCCCAGCGTGTAGGCGCCGCCGTGGATGAACACCAGCACCGCCCGCGGCATCGCGGCGGGCGCCGCGGGCGCCAGCACGTTGAGCGTCAGGCAGTCCTCGCTCGCGGGCTGCTGCTTCCGGAAACCGATCGTCAGGCCGCGCGGGTGCTGGCTCGCCGCGGCGCCGAAGCGGGTGGCATCGCGTTCACCGGTCCACGGTTGCACCGGCTGCGGGGCGCGCAGCCGCAGCGGTCCCACCGGGGGTGCCGCGTAGGGGACGCCGCGCCAGGCGAGGAGGTCGCCGATGCGGGTGCCGCGCAGGGCGCCGTCGGGAACAGTGACAAGGGTCTCAGCCGCCATGCTCGAACTGTACGTGACGCCGAGTCATAGGTGCCGCGGTTACCAGTGCCGGCCGTGCAGCCCGTGGGCGGCGAGCTCGGCGTCCGTGTCCGCGCGCAGGGCGGCCCGGGTGGGGAAGTGCTCGTCGTCGAGCGCGACGAGGGCCAGGGTGTAGCGGTCGCCCTGCCGGCACAGGTACGCGGCGAGCCGGGTGGACGTCGAGGCCCGGGCGGTCGCGAGGCCCGGGTGGACGGCGCGGGTGGCGACGCCGGTGGTGCGGTGCGGGCCGAATCCGTCGAGCACCGGGGGCAGCGGCCCGATGTTGGAGCACAGCAGGTCCCGCTCGCCGGCCCCCGCGGCGAGGCGCGCGGCGAGCCGGTCGGGCAGCAGTTGCAGCACCTCGTCCGGCAGACCGTGCGGCGCCCCCTCCCGGCGGCGGGTGTACGCCGCACGGGCGCGGTGGCGGATCGAGGCCGGGGTGTCGGACGCGTCGACCACCACCTCGGTCATCGTCACTCCGTTGCCGGCGCCGTCGTCGGGGAGGCCGGGGGCGGCGGTGCGGCCGTCGACGGGCACCGCGATCCGCAGCGGCCAGTCGAGCCCGGCGCGGTGGGCGATGCCCGCGGCGAGCGCGAGGAAGAGGGAGTTGGGGGTGCCGCCGGCCGCGTCCGCCGCGGTGTCCCACGCGGTCGCGTCGACGTCGAGCAGTGCCGTGCGGGCGGGGGAGCGGATCGGGCGGGGCCGCGGGGGCTTCTCGGTGGCGGGGGACCAGCGGGCCCGGCGCATGCCCCGGGCGACACGCCGGACCAGGCGCGCGGCGTCGCGCACGTCGGAGACACGCGCCGGGTCGGACGGGCGGATCCGCTCGGCCAGCGCGTCGGCGACGGCGTCGATCAGGCCGCGCGCGTCGGCGAGCACGTGCGAGCACACCAGCGAGACGACGGTCCCGCCGCCCTCGACCCGGGTGGCGGTCAGCGCCCATCCCGGTCCGAGTTCGGGGTTGACGTCCACCTCCGCCTGCTGGTCCGCCCAGGCGAGGACGTCGGCGGCGGGGATCGGCTCGGGCGGGTAGCGCAGCGGGTAGCTGTGGTGACCCGGTTCGAGCCGGGGGCGCGCGCCGGGGACGTGCGGGCGCACGACGCGCCGGCCGAGGGGGCTGCGGCCGAGCGCGTCGTGCAGCGAGATCAGCAGGGGGGCGCCGACGGTGTCGCCGGTGCGCCACAGTCCCTGCAGGGCGACGGGCATGCCGAGGCCACGGTGTCTGTGCAGGAAGATCTCGTCCACCACGCTGAGCCGGTTCACCTCCCCGACGGTAGCCGCGATCCTTGACCCAAGCTATGAATCGAGGTTCAATCCTTTCGTGGCCTACCGCCGGACCCCCGCCGTGCAGCAACGGCTCGACGCGCAACGCGACGCGATCGCCGACGCCGCGGTGAGCCTGCTGTCCGAACGGGGCTACCAGGGCCTGTCCATCGCGGCCGTCGCCGAGCGGGCCGGCGTCGCCACCGGCAGCGTCTACCGGCACTACGTGGACAAGTCCGAGCTGATGGTGCGCATCTTCCGCAGCCTGTGCGGGCGGGAGGTCGACGCCGTGGTCGCCGCCGCCGAGACGGCACGGCCGGACGGCGCCGCCGCGCAGGTCGCCGCCGTCGTCGAGACCTTCGCCCGTCGCGCCATGCGCAACCCCACCCTGGCCTACGCCCTGCTCGCCGAACCCGTCGACGCGGCCGTCGACGCCGAGCGCCTGGTGCTGCGACGCGCCTTCGCGGCCGCGTTCGAAGGGGCCGTCCGCCGGGGCATCGACTCGGGCGATCTCGCCCCCCGGAACGCGGCCCTCGCCGCCGCCGCCCTCGTCGGCGCTGTCGGCGAGGTCCTCACCGGTCCGCTGCAGTCCGGTGCGGCCGCCGCCGACACCGTTCCCGAACTCGTCGCATTCGCCCTACGCGCAATAGGAGCCCGACAGTGAATTCGCCCGCCCCCCACCCGGTGACCTCGCCCGCCCCCCACCCGGTGAACTTTCCCGCCACTCACGAGGTGTTCAACCAGGTCCCGGATCTGGTGCCCTACCAGGCGGCGGCGGACCCGGCGCTGCTCGAGGGCCTGCGCCGCGAGGGCGCGGCCTGGGCCGAGGACGAGGTCCGGGAGATCGGCGCGCTCGCCGGCGGTGTGCGCGCGCAGGACTGGGGCAGGCTCGTCAACGAGTACCCGCCCGTGCTGCGCACCCACGACCGCTACGGGCACCGCATCGACGAGGTCGAGTTCCATCCGCACTGGCACGACCTCATGACGGTGGCCGTCGAACACGGCATGCACGCGGCGCCGTGGCGCGACCCCCGGGCCGGTGCGCACGTCGCCCGGGCCGCCAAGTTCTACGTGTGGGGCCAGGCGGAGGCGGGACACATGTGCCCGATCTCCATGACGTACGCCGTGATCCCGGCGCTGCGGCACAACCCGGAACTCGCCGCGACGTACGAGCCGCTGCTCGCCGCCCCGCACTACGACTTCGGGCTACGCGAACCGTCCACCAAGCGCGGCCTGATCGCCGGCATGTCCATGACCGAGAAGCAGGGCGGATCGGACGTGCGGGCCAACACGACGACGGCGACCCCCCAGGCGGACGGCAGCTATCGCATCGTCGGGCACAAGTGGTTCACCTCCGCCCCGATGTCGGACCTGTTCCTCACCCTGGCGCAGACCGGGAGCGGCGTCTCGTGCTTCCTGCTGCCGCGGGTGCTTCCCGACGGCAGCCGCAACCGCATCCACATCCAGCGGCTCAAGGACAAGCTCGGGAACAAGTCCAACGCCTCCTCCGAGATCGAATACGAGGGCGCAACCGGCTGGCTCGTCGGTGCGGAGGGCCGCGGCGTCAACACCATCATCGAGATGGTGAACATGACGCGCCTCGACTGCGTCATCGGCTCGGCGACCGGGATGCGCGCGGCGACATTGCGCGCGGTGCATCATGCCCGGCACCGGAAGGCGTTCGGCGCCCTGCTCGTCGACCAGCCGCTCATGCGGAACGTGCTCGCCGACCTGATCGTCGAGTCGGAGGCCGCGACGACCATGATGATGCGGCTCGCCGGCGCGACGGACCGCGCGTCGACCGATCCGCAGGAGGCGGCGCTACGCCGCATCGCCCTCGCGGTCACCAAGTACTGGGTGTGCAAGCGCGCCCCCGCGCATGCCGCGGAGGCTCTCGAATGCCTCGGCGGCAACGGCTACGCCGAGGAATCCGGGATGCCGCGGCTGTACCGCGAGGCACCGCTCATGTCGATCTGGGAGGGCTCCGGCAACGTCGCCGCCCTCGACGCGTTGCGGGCGATGGTCAAGCAGCCCGAGACCGTGGACGCGTTCTTCGCCGAGCTGCGCCTCGCCGAGGGCGCCGACCCCCGGCTCGACGACGCCGTGGCCCGGGTCGGCAAGGAACTCGCCGACCTCGAGAACGTCGAATACCGGGCCCGCCGGATCGTGGAGCTGATGGCGCTGGTGCTGCAGGGGGCACAGCTCGTGCGCCACGGGCATCCCGCAGTCGCGGACGCCTTCTGCGCCACGCGGCTGGGCGACGACTGGGGCATCGCCCTGGGGACCATGCCGACCGGCGTGGACACCGCGGCGATTCTCGCGCGCATCTGAACAGTGGCGATTCTCGCGCGCATCCGACCGGCGACGATCCGCAGGGGCATACTGGGGTAACGACAACGATCGTCGAGCGAGGCCGGAGCCCCTCATGATCAGCAGCAGCGAATGGCGGGAGTGGGGGGTCCCGGTCGAGGTGGCCGTCACCGAGTGCGCCGCACTGGTGGAGGCCGAAACGCTGGTGCGCGCCGCGATCGCAGAATCCGAGGCGGCCTGCAACCCCCTGCGCGGCGACGCGGAGATCCACGAGGTCAATCTCGCCCAGGGCATTCCCGTGCAGGTCAGTCCGCGGCTGTCGGCGCTGCTGCGCTCGGCGCTCTGGGTCGCCCGGATGACCGACGGGGCGGTGAGCCCCCTGTCGGCCGACGACGCGGGAATCGACGAGGAGGCCACCCCGCCCATCCATCCGCTTCCGGACTACAGCGACATCCACCTCGACGGCGAGACCGTGCTGGCCCCGTTCGGCGTCAACCTCGACATCACCGAAACGGCCAGGGCCGACACGGCCGATCGGGCCGCCGCGACCGTCGCACGCAGTCTCGAATGCGGTGTCCTGGTGCGCATGGGCGACGTGACGGCCACCGCCGGTCACAGCCCCGCCGGGGGCTGGCAGGTGGCCATCCCCGGAGCCGGCACGGTCGAACTTCCGGCGGGCAGCGCGATGGCGACGCGCGTGCGCGCCGCCGAACCCGACGAGGTGGAAGAGAACGGCGGTAACGACGTCTCCGGGCGGTGGGCGCAGGTGACCGTCATCGCCGGGGACGCGCTGTGGGCCGACGCCGCGGCCGCGGCGGCGCTGCGCCGCGGGGCGCCGGCGGTGCGGTGGCTCGAGCAGTACGATCTCGCCGCCCGGCTCGTGGACGGCGGCGGCCGGGTGCACACGACGCGCCGCTGGTCCCGCCCGCACGCCGCCTGAGCGGCGGAGCTTGCGCCCGAATCGGTGAGCTTGCCCCCGTTTCCGCAGTCGGAAACCGGTGCAAGCCCGCCGTGACGGGTGCCTGCTCTACTGCTGACGCCACCGCCGGATGGTGCGGACGAGGGTGTCGGTGGAGGTGTCGCCGGTGTCGGGGTCCGCCGCGCCGGTCAGGGCCGGTGCCAGGGCCAGGGCCTGGGTCTTGCCGAGTTCGACGCCCCACTGGTCGAACGAGTCGATGCCCCAGATCACGCCCTGGACGAAGGTCTGATGCTCGTACAACGCGATCAACTGCCCCAGCGTCGCCGGGGTCAACGCCGGGGCGAGCAGGGTGGTCGAGGGCCGGTTGCCGGGCATCACCTTGTGCGCCACCAACCCCGGGCCGGTGCCGTCGGCGGCGACCTCGGCCGCGGTGCGCCCGAACGCGAGCACCTTGGCCTGGGCGAGCATGTTCGCCAGCATGATCTGGTGCATGCTGCCGGTCCCGTCCCGGGTGGGCAGGTCCTCGCACGCGGCGGCGAACCCGACGAAATCCGCCGGGATAAGCCGGGTGCCCTGGTGCAGCAACTGGTAGAACGCGTGCTGCCCGTTGGTGCCCGGCTCGCCCCAGAAGATCTCCCCGGTGTCGTGGTCCACCGCGGTGCCGTCCCGCCGCACGCTCTTGCCGTTCGACTCCATGGTCAGCTGCTGCAGATACGCCGGCAGCCGGGCCAGGTCCTGACTGTAGGGCAGCACCGCCCGGGACTGGGCGCCGAGCACCGACGCGTACCACACCCCCAGCAGCCCGAGCAGCACCGGCGCGTTCGCCTCCAGCGGCGCGGTGGCGAAGTGCTCGTCCACGGTGTGCATCCCGGCGAGGAACTCGGCGAAGCGCACCGGGCCGATCGCGCACATCACCGCCAGCCCGATCGCCGAGCCCACCGAGTACCGCCCGCCCACCCAGTCCCAGAACCCGAACATGTTCGCCGGGTCGATGCCGAACTCGGCGACCTTGCTCGCGTGGGTGGACACCGCCACGAAATGCGCCGCGACGGCGTCCTCGCCGAGCGCGGCGACCAGCCAGCGCCGCGCGGCGGTGGCGTTGGTGAGGGTTTCGACGGTGGTGAACGTCTTCGACGCCACCACGAACAGCGTGGTGGCCGGGTCCAGGCCGGTCAGCTGCGCGGTCAGATCCGCCGGGTCGATGTTGGCGACGAACCGCACCGCCGGGCCGTCGGCGTAGTGCCGCAACGCCCGCGCCACCATCGCCGGGCCCAGATCCGAGCCGCCGATCCCGATGTTCACCACCGTGGCGATCGGCTCGCCGGTGGCGCCGCGCCAGGTGCCCGAGCGGACCTTCTCGGCGAAGCCGGCCATCGCGTCGAGCACCGCGTGCACCTCGGCGACCACGTCGGTGCCGTCCACGGTCAGCGTCGCCGACCGCGGCAACCGCAGCGCGGTGTGCAGCACCGCCCGGTCCTCGGTGGTGTTGATCCGGTCCCCGGCGAACATCGCATCGCGGCGGGCCTCGAGCCCACACGCCCGGGCCAGATCCAGCAGCAACCCCACCGTGGTGTCGGTGATCCGATGCTTGCTGTAGTCGATGTACCACTCCCCGACGGTCAGCGAGAACCGCTGCGCCCGACCCGGATCCGCCGCGAACAACCCCCGCAGATCCACCGCCTCGAGCTCCGAACGGTGCTGGGACAGCTGCTGCCACGGTGCGGTTCGAGTCACGTCGCTCATGAATTCAGAGCCTAGTGCGGGGCCGCAGTTACCGGCGGGTTCGGAATCCGCTCGGGTCGTGGAGCGCATGATGTGGGTCATGGACACCGAAGAACTGATCCGGACCGTACCGACAGAACTGTTCCTCGGCGGGGAGTGGGTGGCCGCAGAGAACGGCGCCACCTTCCCCGTCCACGATCCCGCCACCGGCGACACGCTCACCGACGTCGCCGACGCGAGTCCGGCGGACGCCGTCCGCGCCCTCGACGCCGCGGTGGCCGTCCAGCACGAGTGGGCTGCGACCCCGCCGCGCGAACGTGGCGAACTGCTGCGTTCGGTGTTCGCGCGGATCACCGAACGTGCCGAGGACTTCGCGCTCCTGATGACCCTGGAGATGGGCAAGGCCCTGCCGGAGAGCCGGGCCGAGGCCAAGTACGGTGCCGAGTTCTTCCGCTGGTTCGCCGAGGAGGCGGTGCGGATCGCGGGCCGCTACACCCACGCGCCCGCGGGCAACGGACGGATCCTGGTGACGAAGCAGCCGGTGGGACCGTGCCTGGCGATCACGCCGTGGAACTTCCCGCTCGCGATGGGCACCCGCAAGATCGGTCCTGCCCTCGCTGCGGGCTGCACGATCCTGATGAAGCCCGCGTCGGAGACCCCGCTGACGATGCTGCTGCTCGCCCAGCTGTTCGCCGAGGCCGGCCTGCCGAAGGGGGTGCTGTCCGTGCTGCCGACGTCGCGCGCCGGGGCGGTCACCGGTCCGCTGATCGACGATCCCCGCCTGCGCAAGCTGACCTTCACCGGTTCCACCGGGGTCGGCCGGGCACTGTCCGAGCGGGCCGGGAAGGCGATGCTGCGCACGTCGATGGAGCTGGGCGGCAACGCGCCGTTCCTGGTGTTCGACGACGCCGACCTCGACGCCGCGGTCGAGGGCGCGCTGGCCGCGAAGCTACGCAACGGCGGCGAGGCGTGCACGGCCGCGAACCGCTTCCACGTCGCCAACTCGGTGCGAGAGGAGTTCGTGAAGAAGCTGACCGAGCGGATGGCGCAGTACCGGCTCGGGCGCGGCACCGACCCCGGCACCACACTCGGGCCGCTGATCAACGCCGGCCAGCGGGAGACCGTCGGCGCGCTGGTGCAGGACGCGGTGGGGGCCGGGGCGAGCCTCCGGCTCGGCGGATCCGTCCCCGACGGCCCGGGGTGGTACTACCCGGCGACCGTGCTCGACGGGGTGACGGCCGAGGCCCGGATCCTGCGGGAGGAGGTGTTCGGCCCCGTCGCCGCCGTGGCCGGGTTCGACACCGAGCAGGAGGCGATCGATGCGGCCAACGCCACCGAATACGGACTGGCCGCGTACATCTACACGCAGAGCCTGGACCGGGCGCTGCGGGTGGCCGAGGCCGTCGAGTCCGGCATGGTGGGCGTCAACCGGGGCGTGATCTCCGACGTGGCGGCGCCGTTCGGCGGTGTCAAGGCCTCCGGGCTGGGCCGCGAGGGCGGCAGTGAAGGCATCGAGGAGTACCTCGAGACGAAGTACATCGCGCTGCAGTGACCTGCGCGACGGTGACGCCCCCGAGCGTCGGGACCGACGGGCTCGGGGGCGTACCGGCGGGACTCGGTGACCGAATCGGCCGTGGCCTCGGTGACCCGGACGGCCGTGGCCTCGGTGACCCGGACGGCCGTGGCCTCGGTGACCCGGACGGCCGTGGCCTCGGTGACCCGGACGGCCGTGGCCTCGGTGACCCGGACGGCCGTGGCCTCGGTGACCCGGACGGCCGTGGCCTCGGTGACCCGGACGGCCGTGGCCTCGGTGACCCGGACGGCCGTGGCGTCAGTGACCGAGACGGCCGCGGCCGAGCCGCAGCAGCAGCATGGCCAGGGTGTGACCCTCCTGGCCCAGCTCGCTGAAGCGCTCGAGAACCTTCATCTCGCGGCTGTGCACCAGGCGGGTACCGCCGGAGGCCATGCGGGTCTGGCCGATGATGCGCGAGACCTCGGTACGGCGTTTGACCGCCGCCAGGATCTCGGAGTCGAGCCGGTCGATCTCTTTACGGAGCTCGTCGATCTCCGCCTCGGTGGTGGGCAGGGCAGCGTCGGATGCGCTGGCTCCGGAACCGGCGGCCTCGGTGTTGGTGCTCATGTCGTCTCCTCGCGTCAGCTCTGGGATCGCTTCGGATACTGCGGGCGTTACCGGTCCGGCCGTCGGCTCGGGACTTCGGTGGCGCAGCAGCCGAAGCCTCGGGTGTGGTCAGGCCTCGGTCATCGGCTCTCACACCGATGGAAGTGTCGCCGATAGTGGCGACGTGGAGCGCATGACATGACGTTCAGTTTGCCACCCGTCCCCGAACCGGCCAAGTAAGGCATACCTGCCGAATCGCCCCGGCCCGGCCGGCACGGCTGTCGGCGATCGCCGGTAGTTTGGTACCACGATGAACACACCCGTTGCCTCCGGCCGTCCCGTCCCCGCGTCGAACTCGGGGGTGCGGGCGATGACCCCCGACGCGCTGCTCGAGGGGCTCAATCCCCAGCAACGGGAGGCCGTGACCCACACGGGGTCTCCGCTGCTCATCGTCGCGGGGGCCGGCTCCGGCAAGACGGCGGTGCTGACCCGGCGCATCGCGTACCTGCTGGGTGAGCGTGGGGTGGCGCCGGGCCAGATCCTGGCGATCACGTTCACCAACAAGGCGGCCGCCGAGATGCGCGAGCGCGTCGCCCACCTCGTCGGTCCGCGCGCGAACAGCATGTGGGTGTCGACGTTCCATTCGAGCTGCGTGCGGATCCTGCGGGCGCAGTCGGCGCTGCTGTCGGGGATGAACTCGAACTTCACCATCTACGACGCGGACGACTCCCGGCGGCTGCTCACCATGATCGCCAAGGATCTCGACCTCGACGTCAAGCGGTATTCCGCGCGGCTGCTGGCGACGCACATCTCCAATCTCAAGAACGAGCTGATCGGCCCCGAGGAGGCCGCGGCCGACGCGGACCGCGAGGCGGCGGAACTGCCGCGGATCGTCGCGCGGGTCTACGCGCACTACCAGCAGCGGCTGCGCGCGGCCAACGCCTTCGACTTCGACGACCTGATCGGCGAGACGGTGGCACTGTTGCAGGCGCATCCGCAGGTGGCGGAGTACTACCGCCGACGGTTCCGCCACGTTCTCGTCGACGAATACCAGGACACCAACCACGCGCAGTACGTGCTCGTGCGCACGCTCGTGGGCGGTGCGGACGACACCGTGACGGACGATGCGGTCGCGCCGGGGGAGCTGTGTGTCGTCGGCGATGCCGACCAGTCCATCTACGCGTTCCGCGGCGCGACGATCCGCAACATCGAGGAGTTCGAACGCGACTATCCCGACGCTCGCACGATCCTGCTCGAGCAGAACTACCGTTCCACCCAGAACATCCTCTCGGCGGCCAACGCGGTGATCGCGCGCAACACCGGACGACGGGAGAAGCGGTTGTGGACGGACTCCGGCGCGGGGGAACCGATCACCGGGTACGTCGCCGACAACGAGCACGACGAGGCGCAGTTCGTGGCCGCGGAGATCGACCGGCTCGTCGACGCCGGTGAGGCCAGGTTCGCCGACGTCGCGGTGTTCTACCGCACCAACAACTCCTCCCGTGCCCTCGAGGACGTGTTCATCCGGCACGGCGTGCCCTACCGGGTGGTCGGCGGCGTGCGCTTCTACGAGCGCAAGGAGGTTCGCGACCTCGTCGCGTACCTGCGGGTGCTCGCCAACCCGGACGACACGGTCAGCCTGCGCCGTATCCTCAACACCCCCCGTCGCGGCATCGGCGACCGCGCGGAGGCCTGCGTGGCGGTGCACGCCGAACGCACGGCGGTCGGGTTCGGCCGGGCCCTGCGCGACGCGGCCGAGGGCACCGTCCCCCTGCTGAACACCCGCTCGCAGAAGGCCATCGCCGCGTTCGTCGACCTCATGGACGAGCTGCGGGGGATGCTCACCGAGACCGACGCCGACGGCAACGACCTCGTCGACATCGGCGACGTCGTCGAGGCGGTCCTCGACCGCACCGGTTACCGCGCCGAGCTCGAGGCCAGCGACGACCCGCAGGACGGCACGCGGCTCGACAATCTCAACGAGTTGGTCAGCGTGGCAAGGGAATTCAGTTCGGATGCCCGCAATGCCGCGGGTCTCGAGGAGGAACGGGAGGGCGCGGAGGGGGAGCCCGAGCCCGGCTCGCTCGCCGCGTTCCTCGAACGGGTGTCGCTGGTGGCCGACGCCGACCAGATCCCCGAGGAGGGCGACGGGGTCGTCACCCTGATGACGCTGCACACCGCCAAGGGTCTCGAGTTCCCGGTGGTGTTCGTGACCGGGTGGGAGGACGGGCAGTTCCCGCACATGCGAGCGCTCGGCGACCCGGCCGAGCTGTCGGAGGAACGGCGCCTGGCCTATGTCGGGCTCACCCGCGCGCGGCAGCGCCTCTACCTGAGCCGGGCGGTGCTGCGCTCGGCCTGGGGGCAGCCGGTGACCAATCCGGAATCGCGCTTCCTGCAAGAGATTCCGCAGGAACTCGTGGAGTGGCGCCGGGAGGATCCGGGGGTGGCCGGTGGTCACGCCATCGGAGCCGGCCGGGGCCGGGGCGGCTACGGCGGAGTCGGCTCCGGCTTCGGGGGTGGAGCGTCCCGGTTCGGCGACGACCGGCAGTCGACACCGAGTTTCGGGGCCGCGCGCTCGCGCAACAACCATCTCGTGCTCGCCGTCGGCGACCGGGTCAGCCACGACAAGTACGGCCTCGGCACGGTCCTCGAGACCCGCGGCTCCGGGCCGACGGCGACGGTGGTCATCGACTTCGGCAGCGCCGGGAAGGTGCGGCTGATGCTCGTCGGCGGCGTGCCGATGGTCAAGCTCTGACCCCGGGTTCCCGGCCGGACGCGAAACGGGCCCCGCACCAGCCGGTGCGGGGCCCGTTTCGCGAGAAACGCCGGAGGTCAGTCGTTCCGGATGCCGAGGGAGATGCCGCGGGTCGCGAGCCAGGGCAGCGGGTCGATCTTGTCGATGCCGTTGAGGTGCACCTCGAAGTGCAGGTGCGGGCCGGTCGACTGGCCGCGGTTGCCCATGGTGGCGATCTGGTCGCCGGCCATGACCTGCTGACCGACCGTCACCATGGACTGGTCGATGTGGCCGTAGACGGTCACGGTGCCGTCCGCGTGGCGCAGGCGCACCCACATGCCGAAGCCGGACGCCGGACCGGAGTCGATGACGGTGCCGTCGGCGACCGCGAGGATCGGGGTCCCGATCGGACCGGCGATGTCCACCCCGGCGTGGAGGGTGCCCCAGCGGGCACCGTAGCTGGAGGTGAAGACGCCGGCGGCCGGAAGGACGAACAGCGGGCGGCGGGCGGCGGCCTCGCGGGCGGCGCGCTCCTCGCTGAACCGCTGGCCCTTGGCGAGCAGGTTCGAGAACTGGGAGAGGTCGTTCGGGTCCGCGATGTTGAGGACCTGCGGGGCCTGGGACGGGGCGGCGCCCTCGGACTCGGTCTCCGGGGCGAACTGCGCGGCCTGCGGCACCGCGGTGGCGGTGATGACGTGCGAGTCGGTGGCGTCCGCGGCGAGGGCGACCTCGGAGTGCTCGGACTCCTGGGCGGGGCCGCTGGCGGCGGCCTGGCCCGCGGCGACGACGGCGCCGGCGGCGACCGCGAGAACCGCGGCGCGGCCCTTGAGGGCGGCGGGGGGAGTGGGAACCCGGTGGGCGCCGCCGCGACGAGTGGGGGCGGCCAGATCGCCGTCGGGTGATCCGGGGGCGGTGAGCGGCTCGGCCGGCTCGGTGCCATAGAATTCGTACTGCTCGGTGGTACTGGTGTTGCGGAAGTTCACAATGCTCGAGACGTCTAGATCGTCCGCCGGGCCCTCGTCGAGGTAACGCTCGTGCGGCTGCCAGTGGCCCGGATAGAGATGGTCGGTGGCCTCCGTGGACTCGAAGTCACCGAACCCGCTGCCGGGACGGCTGTCGGCGCGTGGAGTGCAAGTGTGCATCGACTGCCGTCCTCCGTTCGTGACCTGACCGTTATTCGGACCGAAGCGACGGTAACGAAACGATCGCAAGCGTGGCAACTCAAACGGGCTGGAAATCGGGCCTTGTGACTGGCATCACAGTTTGAGCTGGGCGTATATGGAAACGTTCCTTCGGTTACGGCGCGATACCGAATATTCACGGTGTGTCACGCCGCGATGAATCGGAACGTCGCCGTAGCGTCGGGGCGTGCCGAGCCGCCCGCCCGTCCTCGTCGCCGCGTTCGTCCTGTCCGTGCTCGGCGCCATCGCCGTGGCGGTCGCGCCGTTCCTGCCGGCGGTCCGCGCCGACGCCGGGCCCGTCGGCGCCGCCCTCGGCGCCGCGACGCTCGTCGCCGTCGCCGCCGCGCTCGCGGTGCCCGTCGGCGCGGTGAGTCTCGCCCGTCGGCCCGGGCCCCTCGCCGGAATCCGGGCCGGCGCGCTGCTTGCGGGGGCCGGGTTCGTCGCACTCGGCGCGGCCCTGCTCGACGTCGCGCTGTTCACCGACGCCCTCGACGCCGACCGGCTCGAGCTCTTCCGGCCCCTCACAGCCGCCGGCCTCACGGCGGGCCCGGGCGCGGGCGTCGTCCTCGCCGGCCATCTCGCCGCGGTCGGCGCCGGAGTCCTCGGGGCCGTCGCGGTCCGGCGGCTCGGGGCCGACCCCGCACACGTGCCCGGCGAGGACGGCCCGGTGGGTGTGCGCGTCGGGGCCCCGGCGGCGACCGCGGTGGCGGTGGCGGCCCTGGTCGCGGCCGGTGCGCTCCTCGCCCCGCCCTTCGTCTCGGACGACCCGGTGCTGCTCGGCCCCGGCGTCCTCGACGCCACCACGGCCACCGCGATCGGTTCCCTGGCCGCCGCGGTCGCGGTGGTGCTGACGGCGACGTGGGCGCTGGTGACCGGTTCGCCGGCTGCCGCGACGGGCCTGGTGGCGGGTGCGGGGCTCGGTGCGCTCGGCATCCTGGGCCCGCGCCTGGCGGCGGGCCTCACCGGTGAGCGGCTCGCGCCGTCGCCCGGTGCCGCCGTCGGGGTGGTCGCCGCCGTCGCCCTCGTCGCGGCCGCGGTCGCACTGCCCCGGCTCGTCGCCCGGTCCGCCCGCGCCGCAGGGCCGGTGCCCAGGGCGGTCACGTCCGTCCCGGCGATGCTGCGCCGGCACGTCACCGCGGGCGTCGCGGGGATTGCCACCGGCGTCGTCGCGACGGCGGGTGCGCTGCTGCCCACCCTGTCGTTCCCGGCCGGGGCGCCGGCGCCCGACCTGCCGGCCACTCGCCTGCTGCTCGCCGCAGGCCTGCTCGTGCTGGCGCTGAGCGTGTGGCTGCTGCTCTCCGAATTCGCCGCCCCGCTGCGGCCCGCCGTCGCGGTGCCGGTCGTCGCGGTGGTCACCGCCGCCGGGGCGGTGCTGCAGTCCTGGGTGCTCGCCGCGGACCTGCCCGGCGTCGGTGCCGGGCCGGGCGCGTGGCTGGCCGGCGCCGCGATCCTGGGGGCGGCGGCGACGGGGGTGCTCGTCGTGCTGGCCGGGGGTGCGGAACGCGACGGCATCGACACCTCCGTCGAACGGATCGCCGGGCCGGTCGTGCGCGCGGTGGGCGCGGCTGCGGCTCTCGTCGCCGGTGCCGGTGTGCTGTTGCCGGTGCAGCCCGGGGCCGGTTCGGTCCTGGGCTATCCGTGGGGCTACGACGTGTGGGGGCGGGTGCTGCTCGCCGTCGCGGTGGTCGCAGCGGTGCTGGTCGCAGCGCGGTCGCGGCCGGCCCGGGGCGGTGTGCTGCTGCTCGGCGCGGCGGCGTCGGTGGCCCTGTATGCGGCGTCGTGGTTGCTCGTGCGGAGCCCGGAGCAGGAGCCGGTGAACGGCGTCCTCACACTGCCTGCAATCCTTGGGGTGGTGTTCCTCCTGGCTGCGGCGTGGCTCACAATCCGGGAGGAAAATCCGTGAGGTACCCCTCGGGCCCCTCGCTCCGGTGACATGCGACACATACCAGGAGTGCGGGCGTTTGGTGGGACTTCCGACTAGTTACAGTCCGAACGGACCCGCTCATACCCCTCGAGCGGGCGTCAACGCAGACGAGACGGTGAGCAGATGGATCTCTTCGAATACCAGGCGAAGGAACTCTTCGCCAAGCATGGTGTGCCGACGTCGCTGGGTCGTGTGACCGACACGGCCGACGATGCCAAGGCGATCGCCGAGGAAATCGGTAAGCCTGTGATGGTCAAGGCCCAGGTCAAGACCGGTGGTCGTGGCAAGGCCGGTGGCGTGAAGTACGCCGCCACCCCCGAGGATGCGAAGACCCACGCCGAGAACATCCTCGGCCTCGACATCAAGGGTCACATCGTCAAGAAGCTGCTGGTCGCCGAGGCCAGCGACATCGCCGAGGAGTACTACATCTCCTTCCTGCTCGACCGGGCCAACCGCACCTACCTGGCCATGTGCTCGGTCGAGGGCGGCATGGAGATCGAGGAGGTCGCGGCCACCAAGCCCGAGCGTCTCGCCAAGGTTCCCGTGGACGCCGTCAAGGGCGTCGACCTCGCGTTCGCGCGCAGCATCGCCGAGCAGGGCCACCTGCCCGCCGACGTGCTCGACGCCGCGGCCGTGACCATCCAGAAGCTGTGGGAGGTCTTCGTCGCCGAGGACGCCACCCTGGTCGAGGTCAACCCGCTCGTGCGCACCCCCGACGATCAGATCCTCGCCCTCGACGGCAAGGTCACCATCGACGAGAACGCGGGCTTCCGCCACCCCGAGCACGCCGAGCTCGAGGACAAGGACTCCACCGATCCGCTCGAGGCCAAGGCCAAGGAGCACGACCTGAACTACGTCAAGCTCGACGGCCAGGTCGGCATCATCGGCAACGGCGCGGGCCTGGTCATGTCGACCCTCGACGTCGTCGCGTACGCCGGTGAGAAGCACGGCGGCGTCAAGCCCGCCAACTTCCTCGACATCGGTGGCGGCGCGTCCGCCGAGGTCATGGCCGCCGGCCTGGACGTCATCCTGAACGACGGCCAGGTCGAGAGCGTGTTCGTCAACGTCTTCGGTGGCATCACCGCGTGCGACGCGGTCGCCAACGGCATCGTCAAGGCGCTGGAGATCCTCGGCGACGAGGCCAACAAGCCGCTGGTCGTCCGCCTGGACGGCAACAACGTCGAGGCGGGCCGCAAGATCCTGGCCGACGCCAACCACCCGCTGGTCACGCTGGTCGGAACCATGGACGAGGCCGCTGACAAGGCCGCCGAGCTGGCGCACGCCGCGAAGTAAGGACACACGGAGAACATGTCTATCTTCCTCAACAAGGACTCGAAGGTCATCGTCCAGGGCATCACCGGCGGCGAGGGCACCAAGCACACCGCCCTGATGCTCAAGGCCGGTACCCAGGTCGTCGGCGGCGTCAACGCCCGCAAGGCCGGCACCACTGTGTCCCACACCGCCGCCGACGGCTCGGCCGTCGAGCTGCCCGTCTTCGGTACCGTCGCCGAGGCGATGAAGGAGACCGGCGCGGACGTCTCGATCGCGTTCGTCCCCCCGAAGTTCGCCAAGGACGCCATCATCGAGGCCATCGACGCGGAGATCCCGCTGCTCGTGGTCATCACCGAGGGCATCCCGGTGCAGGACACCGCGTACGCGTGGGCCTACAACGTCGAGAAGGGCAACAAGACCCGGATCATCGGCCCCAACTGCCCCGGCATCATCACCCCGGGCGAGTCGCTGGTCGGCATCACCCCGGCCAACATCTCCGGCAAGGGCCCGGTGGGCCTGGTGTCCAAGTCCGGCACCCTGACCTACCAGATGATGTTCGAGCTGCGTGACTTCGGCTTCTCCACCGCCATCGGCATCGGCGGCGACCCGGTCATCGGCACCACCCACATCGACGCCATCGAGGCGTTCGAGAAGGACCCCGAGACCAAGCTCATCGTCATGATCGGCGAGATCGGCGGCGACGCCGAGGAGCGCGCGGCCGACTACATCAAGGCCAACGTGACCAAGCCGGTCGTCGGCTACGTCGCCGGGTTCACCGCTCCGGAGGGCAAGACCATGGGCCACGCCGGCGCCATCGTCTCCGGCTCCTCGGGCACCGCGCAGGCCAAGAAGGACGCCCTCGAGGCGGCCGGCGTGAAGGTCGGCAAGACGCCGTCCGAGACCGCCGCTCTCGCGCGCGAGATCCTGCAGTCGCTGTAGGCGGCTCCGCCGCCGGTGCGTCCTTTGGGCGGTCCTGACCGCCCAAAGGACGCACCGGCAGCTCCGCTGCCTACCCGTCCACCCATTCGGTGCCGACGGGCTCGAGCTCGCCGGCGCCGGCCGTCGCCGACGCCACCACGCTCCGCAACCCGGCCGCATCCCGGGCCGCGACCGTGAAGACGACACGCTCCGTGTAGGACACGTCGAGCACGCTCACCCCGCGGCCCCGTAGTTCCGACTCCAGCCGGCCGGCGTCACCGTGCCCCACCGCCAGGGTGAACACCGCCCGTCGCTCCCGCGGCACCAGCGTCGCCGCGTCGACCGCGACGGCCACCGCACCCGAATACGCCCGGACCAGTCCCCCCGCGCCGAGCTTGATGCCGCCGAACCAGCGGGTGACCACCACCGCGACGTTCACCAGATCGCGATGGTGCAGCACCTGCAGCATCGGCACCCCGGCCGTGCCACCCGGTTCCCCGTCGTCGCTCGACCGTTCCGCCCGGTGCGCCGGCTCGTCGCCCACCACGAAGGCCCAGCAATGGTGCCGCGCATCGGGATACAGCCTCCGCTGTTCCTCGACGAAGGCGAGCGCGGCGGTATCCGAGTCGACGCGACGCAGCGCGGCGAGAAAGCGGGAATGCTTGATCTCCGTCTCGGCGACGACGTCCGCTCCGGGCTCGAGGGTGCTGGGCATGCGCACATTCTCGCCGGTGGGGATTCGCCGGATTCGCGGGACTCCTGCCGCCCACGGTGATCGTGCCTAGGCTGGTCACAGAGCAGCCGACGACATCAGGAGGAGCGATGACCTACCCAGCAGGCTCGGGAACGGGCCGGTCCGACACCCCGTCAGGTCCCACGGGGTCGTCGACCGGGGGCGGATCCAGCCTCGCCTCCCGTGGCTCCGACAAGGTGGTGCCGCTGCTCCTGCCGATCGCCGTCGCGGTGCTGGCGGTGCTGAACTTCCTGCTCGGCCTGGCCCCGTACGTGCGGATCTCCTTCGGCACCCAGGTTGCGCTGTCGTCGTTCGACTTCGGCTTCGCGGTCGTGCCGCTGGCCTTCCTGCTCTTCGGTGGCGCGGCTGCGGCACTGTCGCTGCTACCGGGTCAGGACCTGCGCTCCGTTGCGGTGGCGGCCTCCGCGGTCGGCTTCGTGGTGTCGCTGTTCCAGCTCTTCCACCTGCCCGACGACACCGGCATCTCGTGGGGTGGGGTGTCGATCCTCGTCCTCGGCTTCCTGCAGACCGCGCTCGCGCTGATGGCGCTGCTCTTCGGGATCGGCATCCTGGTGCCCGGCCAGCGCCGCGCGCCCGCGCAGTCGTTCGGCGGCCAGGGAGGCGGCGGGCAGGGCGTGGGCCAGGGGTTCAGCGGCGGCCAGGGCTACAGCGGTCAGGGGTACGGCGGCCAGGGCTACGGAGCGCAGGGTGCCGGCGCGGGGCAGGGCTATCCGTCCGGTCAGGGCTACGCTCCCGGCGCGGCGTCGAGCGGATACGGAACGCAGGGCTCCGGCTACCCCTCGGGGTCCTCGGCCTACCCCTCGGGGTCCTCGGCCCAGTACCCCGGCTACCAGCAGCCGCAGTACTCCACCGGGCAGTACCCGTCGGGGCAGTACTCCACCGGCCAGTATCCGTCCGGGCAGCACCCGTCCGGACAGTACCCGGGATCCCAGTACCCGGGCACCCAGTACTCGGGCGCGCAGCCGCGCGAGCACTACCCCAGCCCGGACTACGGCGCCCAGACCGAGCACCTGAGCCAGCCGCTGCGCGTCGACCGGCCGCAATCCGAGGGGCAGCACCCCGGCCAGCAGGCCTACACCCCGACGGGAGCCCAGGCCCCGTACGGCGCCGGGTCGCCCGGTCCTTCGGGCCGGCCGGGGGAGCCCGCCGGTGGCGGCGCGGACGAGCCGACCGTGCTCGCCCCCCGGCACGCCGATTCCGAGCAGGATGCCGCGGGGCGTCCGTCGGAGGACGACGCCGAGCGGACGTCGGACCCGGCGCCGACGCAGGCGTTCCGCCCCGGTGACGAGCCGCGGTGACGGCTCCCGCACGTGCTGCGGCGCGCCTGACCGTCACGACCGTCGCCGGGTGACACTCTCGACACGATGACCTCGACGCTAGGCCGGTCCGACCGGCGCACCACCCCGGAAGGCAACCCGGTCGAACCGGAGCAGCTGCGGATCCTGCTCGGCACGGCGGCCAGGGTGCCGGCAGTGACCCTCGCGTTGATCGCCACGCTGGTGGTGACCACGATGGTGGCCGCGAGCAGCGACCTGACCGGAATCTACGCGGCGATCGCGGGAAGCTGGCTGGCCCTGCATCAGGTGACGCTGACGATCGACGGGGTAGCGCTCGGCGTGCTGCCGTTGCTGCCGACGGCGGTGCTGGTGTGGCTGACCGCCCGGGCCGCGCGTTCGGCCACCGACGCCTTCGTCGCGCTCGGCGGCCGTCCGCTCGATCGTCGGAACGCCTCACGCATTGCCGTGGCCACCCTCGCCGGTCCGACGGTGATCACGATCGTGGCACTGATCGTGATCCAGGATGCGGCGAGTGTCCTGCCCGTCGTCACCCCCAATCCGGCGGCCGCGCTGGCCTGGGTGACGGCCCTCTACCTGCTCGGGGCCGGGCTCGGCATCGGTGCCCGGACGTGGCGGCCGCTGTCCGTCCGCTACGGCGTGCCGAACTGGCTGGTCGCCGCCGTGCGCCCCGCGGCCCGCGCGGTGCTGGGGATGTTCGCCGCGGCCGGGGTGGTGACCGTACTCGGGCTGCTGTGGTCGTGGACCGTGGTCGGTGACCTGATCGGCCGCGGCGGGGGAGTGACCGGGGCACTCGGGTTGACGGTGCTGTCGGTGCTGTACCTGCCCAACGTGCTGATCGGGGCCGCCGCCGTGGTGGCCGGCAGCACGGTGCAGTTCGGCGACGTGACCCTGAGCCTGTTCGAGGCGACCGGCGGTGACCTGCCCGCACTGCCGGTGCTCGCCGTGATCCCACCGGGACCGGCCGCGCCGTTCTGGCCGGTGCTGCTGGCCGTTCCCGCGACGGTGGGTGCGCTGCTCGGACGGTACGTCGCCCAGCGCCACCTCGAGGCGCGGGCCCGGGGGGAGTACGTGTCGTCCACCGACGCCGCGCTCACGGTGGTCGCTGCGGCGGCGCTCGCGGGCGCGACGAGCGCGCTGGCCACGTGGGTCGCCGGTGGCCCCCTGGGGATCTTCGGCGTGGTCGGCGGAAACTGGTGGCTTGCCGGGGTTCTGGTATTCGCGTGGTCGGGGCTGCTGGGCCTCGTCACGTCGCAGCTGCTGCTGTGGCGCGAGCACCGCCTGGCCGCGGCGGAGGCCGCCCGAGCGTCGGCCGCCGCGGAGGAGTCCGCCACGGAGACCGCCGCCGCCGAGAATCCCGACGACGACGAGCCGGTCGAGGAGGCCGACGCCACCCCGCTCGACGAGGCGAAGGCGCTCGAGGCGGGCCCGGCGACGCCGACCGCCGACGTGCTCGAGGCCGAGATCGTCGAGGACGGCCCCGAGGGGCAGCAGGACGCCGCCGACGCCGGGGGCGACGCAGACGCCGCAGGCGACGCCGGGGCGCCCGCCGTCGCCGGCACCGAGGGCGAGGACCCCGCCGACGACGAGCGTGTGGACGTCGCCGACGAGCCGGGCGGGTCCGGCGTCACCGAGCAGGATGCCGGCACGCCGCCGGAGCGCAACGGTGACCTGCCGGAGGGGGCCGCACCCCCCAAGGGCTAGGCTCTACTCGGCCGAGCATCCGGCCGACCCCTCTCGAGTTCCAGGAGTAGAGCGCTGACTGCCTCGCGTGACCAGCTGCCGCCGACTGCGCCGGCACGGGTCGTCGTCCTCGCCTCGGGCACCGGAAGCCTGCTGCGGTCGCTGATCGACGCGACGCACACGGACGGGTACCCCGCCCGGATCGTCGCCGTCGGAGTGGACCGCGAGTGCGCCGCCGAGGGGCATGCCGAGGCCGCCGGCATCCCGCATCTCCGCGTCGTGCTGCGTGAGCACCCGGACCGCGCCGCGTGGGACCGCGCCCTCACCGACGCCGTCGCCGCGCACGAGCCGGACCTGGTGGTCTCCGCCGGTTTTATGAAGATCCTGGGGCCGACCTTCCTGCACCGGTTCGGCGGCCGCATCGTCAACACCCACCCTGCGCTGCTGCCGGCGTTCCCCGGCGCGCACGCAGTCCCCGACGCCCTCGCCTACGGGGTGAAGGTCACCGGGTCGACCGTGCACCTGGTCGATTCCGGTGTCGACACCGGCCCCATCCTGGCGCAGGAACCCGTGCCGGTCCTCGACGACGATGACGAGGCCACCCTGCACGAACGCATCAAGGTTGTGGAGCGACGGTTGCTGGCCGACGTGGTCGCCGCCGTCGCCACCCGTGGAGTTGTATCCGATGGACGAAAGGCCGTGATCCCCAGTGACCGAACGTAAGGCTGTGCGACGTGCACTCGTCAGCGTCTACGACAAGACCGGTTTGGTCGAACTGGCGACGGGTCTGCACGAGGCGGGTGTCGCGCTGGTCTCCACCGGCTCCACGGCCGCGACCATCGCCGGCGCCGGCATCCCCGTCACCAAGGTGGAGGACCTGACCGGCTTCCCCGAGTGCCTCGAGGGCCGGGTCAAGACGCTGCACCCGCGAGTGCACGCCGGCATCCTCGCCGACACGCGCAAGCAGGACCACCTCGACCAGCTCGCCGAGCTCGGTGTCGAGGCGTTCGAGTTGGTCGTGGTGAACCTGTACCCGTTCACGCAGACCGTCGCCTCGGGGGCCACCCCCGACGAGTGCGTCGAGCAGATCGACATCGGCGGCCCGTCCATGGTGCGTGCCGCCGCGAAGAACCATCCGTCGGTCGCCGTCGTCGTCGACCCGGCCCGGTACGACGACGTGCTCGACGCCGTCAAGGCGGGCGGCTTCACCCTGCCGCAGCGCAAAGCCCTTGCCGCCCAGGCGTTCCAGCACACCGCCGCCTACGACGTGGCGGTGGCGAGCTGGATGAACGCCGGTTATGCAGTCCCGGAGGCGGACGCCGCCGAGCAGTTCCCGGCCTGGGCCGGTGCGACGTGGCAGCGTGCGGCCGTGCTGCGGTACGGCGAGAACCCGCACCAGGCGGCGGCGCTGTACGTGAACGAGGCCGGCGAGCCGGGCCTGGCCCGCGCCGAGCAGTTCCACGGCAAGGAGATGTCCTACAACAACTACCAGGACGCCGACGCGGCCTGGCGCGCCGCGCACGACCACGACCGGCCGTGCGTCGCGATCATCAAGCACGCCAACCCGTGCGGCATCGCGGTGGCCGACACCGTCGCCGAGGCGCACCGTAAGGCGCACGAGTGCGATCCGGTGAGCGCGTTCGGCGGCGTGATCGCCGTCAACCGCGAGGTGAGCGTGGCGATGGCCGAACAGGTCGCCGAGATCTTCACCGAGGTGATCATCGCCCCGGCGTACGCGGCCGGCGCGGTCGAGGTGCTCAGCCGCAAGAAGAACATCCGCATCCTGCGGGCCGACTCGCCGCAGGCGGCGCAGATCGAGCTGCGTCAGATCTCCGGCGGCATGCTGCTGCAGGAGCGCGACACCCTCACGGCGCCGGGTGATTCGGCCGGGAACTGGGAGCTGGCCTGCGGCGAGGCCGCCGACGCCGAGACCCTCGCGGATCTCGAGTTCGCCTGGCGCGCCTGCCGGGCCGTGAAGTCCAACGCGATCCTGCTCGCTGCGGGCGGCGCCACCGTCGGCGTCGGCATGGGCCAGGTCAACCGCGTGGACTCCGCCCGGCTCGCGGTCTCACGCGCCGGGGACCGTGTCACCGGATCCGTCGCCGCATCGGACGCGTTCTTCCCGTTCGCGGACGGCCTGCAGGTGCTCACCGAGGCCGGCGTCAAGGCCATCGTGCAGCCGGGTGGTTCGGTGCGCGACAACGAGGTGATCGAGGCCGCTCGCGAGGCCGGCGTGACCCTGTACCTCACCGGCGCACGGCACTTCGCGCACTGAGCGCCGCCCGGCCGCCCGCGCCGCCCGGCCGCCCGCGCCGCCCGCGCCGTCAGGCCGCGTGCGGGTGGCCGGTCGCCGGGCGGGTCACGGTCCGCGGCGCGGCGTCGCGGGCGTCGGAGATGACCAGCCGGGCGGCACCGCGGTCGAGCAGTTCGCGGATGAGGTCCGCAGCGGCCGCGGCCTGTTCGGTGCCGACGTGGCTCAGGTCGATCGTGATCGCGTGACCGGTGAGATCGTCGGGCAGGTCCTTGGGGACGGCGCCGGTGGCGCCGAGTCGCAGTTTCATCGTGTTCTCCTCTTACTGGACAAGATCGGTACGGGATAAAGAAGGGCACCCGAGGCGATGTGCCCGGGTGCCCGAGAAGGAGTCTTTCGAGTCGTCGACTCATTCCCGGGGTTGCCACTTGGCGAAGTGGAAGTACGCGTAGGTGTGTCGGCACCAGGTGGGTACGGCAATGCGCATCGACTTCGCCGCGATGACCTTGTCGTCTCGCATCGGACCGTACCTTTCTCGTGTGTTCCTACGGGTTAACCGGACACCATACCCGAGTAACGCGAATCTGACATCTCTTGTTTTCCGCCCATCTCGGGCGGCGGGTCAGAGCTTGGCGAGCCACGCCTCGAAACCGCGGGTGAACTCGTCCGAGAAGGGCAGATCGGCGATGTAGTCGGCGCCGGTGGACTGCTGGTCGCCGATGTCCTTGAGCACGTGGTTGGCCCGGTGCAGGCGCAGCGAGGTCAGGCTCGTGTGCACGAGTGCCGAGTCGAGGGCGTCGACGTCCTCGACCCGCACCTGGATGTCCTTCGCGGAGACGCTGGTGAGTACCGGCAGCGCCCCGTCGAGCTGGGCCGCGAGCATCCGCGGATCGAGGGCGTCCTCCTCGGCGAGGGCCTTTGCGTTGGCCGAGACCAGTCCGGCGTTGCGGAGCGGCTCGGGCAGGGTGTCGCTGAGGGTGCCGTCGGCCCGCAGCGATTCGACGGCGTCCGCGAGGGCGAGGCGCAGTTCGTCGGCCACCTGGATCGGGAGCTGACCGGCGTCGACGACGGCGTCGAGCTGGGCGTCGATCTGGGCGGTGAGCAGGTCCAGCAGCCGCACCGCCAGCGGCTCGAGCAGGGCGATGCCCGCGACGGGCGCGCCGGCGTGGGCGAGGGAGAGGGCGATGAGCGCGCCCTCGCTGTGCCCGACGACGTAGAGCCGCTCGGCGTCGACGCCCGGCTGTCCGGCGAGGAACCGCAGGCCGTCGGTGGCGGCATCGATGAAGGTGGAGAATCCGAGGTCGGCGACGTCGGAGACGTCGTACGGACCGAGGCCGGTGACGCCACTGCCGAGCTTGTCGTAGCGCAGGCTGGCGAAGCCGTTGCGTTCGAGCACGTCGGCGAGGTGACGCAGGGTGCCGATCGGGCCGGGCAGCAGCGCGCTGTCGCCGTTGCGGTCGGTGGGACCGCTGCCGGCGAGCAGCAGCACGGCGGGGACGTCCCCGTCGCCCGCGGCGGGCACGCGCAGGCTGCCGTGCAGGGTCACGTCGCCGCTGGAGAAGGAGATGTCGGTGTCCGCCATGGCGTCGTGTCTATCAGAACCGGTCAGCCCGTCCGCAGGCGGCTCAGCCCTCGGTACCCGCGGTGGACGGCCCACGCGAAGCCGGCGAGCAGGGGCACGACGAGCAGCGGGACGACGAGCGCGATCAACGACGTGACGAAGGAGAGCAGGTCGTCGAGCAGTGACAGCGCCGGGTTGCCGAGTCCCGCGGTCGTGACCGTGCTCGCCGCGCGGGTGCCGGTCTGCACCGTGCTCACCGCCATCGCGGTCGGGGCGCCGACGACGATGCCGGCGAGGGCCGCCATCGCCGGGTCGAGATCGGCGAACGCGGCCCAGGCGGCGAGCGCGCCGGCGACGGGCCGCACGACGGTGGCGACGGCCGAGAGGACGTTGTCGACGAGGGGGACCAGGTCGGCGCCGATCTCGACGACGGTGGCGATCGCCAGGGCGGCGAGCGCGCCCGTCGACCCGACCCACTGCATCGACTCGTTGAGCGCGATCCCGAACAGGCCGAAGTGCACCGCGGTGCCGAGCATCAGCAGCGGGAGAAAGGTGCGCAGGCCGGTGGCGGCGGCCAGCCCGAGGCCCAGCAGTGCCGCGAGGAGCCAGGTGTCCATGGCGGGAGTGTAGGGATCGCCGCCGACATCGGGTACCGAACCGGGCCGGGCAGGCGCTCCCGCGCGGCGTTCCCGCCGCGGCGACGCGCCGCGGCTGCAGGTGCCGAAATCACCGAACGCTCGTACCTTGGGAGGGGTGACGTCACCCACAGTCAGGCCGTCCACCCTCGGCGAGCTGCGCGCCTCGGGCCATGTGCACCGCTCCGTCAAGGACGAGATCCGGCAGAACCTGCTCGCCGCCCTGCGCGACGGCATCGACCCGTGGCCGGGCATCGTCGGATTCGACGACACCGTCGTTCCGCAACTCGAACGCGCCCTCCTCGCGGGCCACGACGTGGTGCTGCTGGGCGAACGCGGTCAGGGCAAGACCCGGTTGCTGCGCACCCTGCCCCTGCTGCTCGACGAGTGGACGCCGGTGATCGCCGGCTCCGAGCTCGGGGAGCATCCCTACGACCCGATCACCCCCGCCTCGATCCGCCGCGCCGCCGAGCTCGGCGACGACCTACCGGTCGCCTGGCGGCACCGCAGCGAGCGCTACGCCGAGAAGCTCGCCACCCCCGACACCTCCGTCGCCGACCTGGTCGGCGACGTCGACCCCGTCAAGGTCGCCGAGGGCCGCAGCCTCGGCGACCCCGAGACCATCCACTTCGGTCTCGTACCCCGCGCTCACCGCGGCATCGTCGCGGTCAACGAGCTGCCCGACCTCGCCGAGCGCATCCAGGTCTCGCTGCTCAACGTGATGGAGGAGCGCGACATCCAGGTGCGCGGGTATACGCTGCGGCTCCCGCTCGACGTCCTGCTCGTCGCCAGCGCCAACCCGGAGGACTACACCAACCGGGGCCGGATCATCACCCCGCTCAAGGACCGGTTCGGCGCCGAGATCCGTACCCACTACCCGACGCAGCTCGACGACGAGATCGCCGTCATCGAGCAGGAGGCGCAGCTGCAGTCGCGGGTCCCGGACTTCCTGCTCGAGATCCTGGCCCGCTTCACCCGCCTGCTGCGCGAATCCACGTCGGTGGACCAGCGTTCCGGCGTGTCCGCGCGCTTCGCCGTCGCCGGCGCCGAGACCGTCGCGGCCGCCGCGATGCGTCGCGGGGCCGTGCTCGGCGAGGCCGACCCCGTCGCACGGCCCGTCGACCTCGGCACCGTCGTGGAGGTGCTGCGCGGCAAGGTCGAGTTCGAATCCGGCGAGGAGGGACGGGAATTCGAGGTGCTCGACCACCTGCTCCGGCGGGCCACGGCGGACGCCGCCCGAACCCGGCTGGCCGGGGTGGACCTCGGTCCGCTCGTCGCGGCCGTCGAGCAGGGCCGGCCGGTGGTGACCGGCGACCGGATCACCGCCAAGGCGCTGCTCGACGAGCTGCCCGACCTGCCCGTCCTCGACGTCGTCGCCGAACGGCTCGGCGCGGACGGCATCGGAACCCGGGCTGCCGCCGTCGAACTCGCCCTCGAGGGCCTCTATCTGGCGCGGCGCATCGCCAAGCACGCCGACGACGACGGTGCCGCGGTGTACTCCTGATGAGCCGGGGCGCGAGGTACGGACCTTACGACGGCGGCGACCCGCTCGCCCCGCCGGTGGATCTGCGTGAGGCCCTCGCCGCCATCGGCGAGGACGTGCTGTCCGGCAGTTCGCCGCGACGGGCGCTGCGGGAGCTGCTGCGCCGCGGGCACGGGTCCATGCGCGGCCTGGACCGGCTTGCCGCGCAGGCGAATCGGCGTCGCAGGGACCTGCTGGACCGCACGAATCTCGACGGCACGCTGCGTGAGGTGCGCGAGCTGCTCGACCGGGCCGTGCTCGAGGAGCGCAAGGCGCTCGCGCGCGCTCTCGACGACGAGGCCCGGTTCGCGGAGATGCGGATCGAGGAACTGCCCGCCTCCGCCGCCCAGGCTGTGCAGGAACTCGCCGACTACGACTGGCGCAGTTCGCAAGCCCGGGAGGACTACGAGAAGATCCGCGATCTGCTGGGGCGGGAGATGCTCGACCAGCGGTTCGCCGGGATGAAGCAGGCCCTCGAAGGCGCGACCGACGAGGACCGCGAACGTGTGAACCGGATGCTCGAGGATCTGAACGATCTGCTGGACAAGCATTCCCGCGGGGAGGACACCCAGGAGGACTTCGAGCAGTTCATGGCCGAGCACGGCGACTTCTTCCCGGAGAACCCCCGCAACGTGGAGGAACTGCTCGACTCGCTCGCCCAGCGCGCGGCGGCGGCGCAGCGACTGCGCAACTCGCTCAGCCAGGAACAGCGGGACGAGCTCGACGCTCTCGCCCAGCAGGCGTTCGGCTCGCCGAGCCTGATGTCGCAGCTCGACCGCCTCGACTCGCACCTGCGCGCCGCCCGTCCCGGCGAGGACTGGACCGGGTCGGAGCGGTTCCGCGGCGACCAGGGCATGGGCCTCGGCGAAGCGACCGGGGCGCTGCAGGAGGTTGCCGAACTCGACGCGCTCGCCGAGCAGCTCTCCCAGCAGTACGCCGGGGCCTCCCTCGACGACATCGACCTCGACGCGCTGGCTCGCCAGCTCGGCGACGAGGCCGCGGCCGACGCGCGCATGCTCGCCCAGCTCGAGAAGGAACTGCAGCGGCAGGGGTTCTTCGACCGCGGCGCCGACGGGCAGTGGCGACTGTCGCCCAAGGCGATGCGTGAACTCGGCCGGACCGCGCTGCGCGACGTCATGGACCAGCTGTCCACCCGCGGCGGGCAGCGCGAGACCCGCCGTGCGGGGGCCACGGGCGAGCCCACCGGGGCGTCGCGTCCGTGGGAGTTCGGAGACACCGAGCCGTGGGACGTCGTGCGCACCCTCACCAACGCCACCCTGCGCGCCCCCGCGCGAATCCCGGTGCGGATGGACGTCACCGACGTCGAGGTCGTCGAGACCGAGCAGCGCACCCAGGCCGCCGTGGCACTGCTGGTGGACACCTCGTTCTCGATGGTGATGGACGGTCGATGGGTGCCGATGAAGCGCACGGCACTGGCCCTCAACCATCTGGTCTCGACCCGGTTCCGCGGTGACGCGCTGCAGCTGATCGCGTTCGGCCGGCACGCTCGGGTCGTCACCGCCACCGAACTCGCCGGGCTGGACGGGGTCTACGAGCAGGGCACCAACCTGCATCATGCGCTGATGCTGGCCGGCCGGCACCTGCGCCGGCATTCCAACGCCCAGCCGGTGGTGCTGGTGGTCACCGACGGCGAACCCACCGCGCACCTCGAGGCGGACGGCTACGCGGCGTTCGACTATCCACCCAGCGCCCGCACCCTGGGGATGACGGTCCGCGAATTCGATCATCTCGCCCGCGCCGGTGCGCACGTGACGATCTTCCGGCTCGGCGACGATCCCGGGCTGGCACGGATCGTCGACCGTATGGCCCGCCGGGTCGGAGGGCGGGTCGTCGCGCCCGACGTCGACGGACTCGGCGCCGCCGTCGTCGGTGACTACGTGCGGCTGCGCCGCCGGTGACTACGTGCGGCTGCGCCGCCGGTGACTATGCGCGGCTGCGCCGCCGCTGACGCGGCCGTGCGCGGTTCCGGTAGTGGGAGCTACCGAAAGCGCGCACGGGTGGCGTCTACCTGCGCAGCGCCCGCCACGTGCTCACCGCGGCAGCCGACAGCAGTCCCGCGGTCACCAGGAACACCGAGGCGGTGCCGGCGACCCCGGCGATCGCGCCGGCTG
Organism: Rhodococcus sp. PSBB066; assembly: GCF_017068255.1. Lineage (NCBI taxonomy): Bacteria > Bacillati > Actinomycetota > Actinomycetes > Mycobacteriales > Nocardiaceae > Rhodococcus > Rhodococcus sp. PSBB066. The sequence continues at coordinate 5,506,133 of NZ_CP070859.1, read as the reverse complement.
CCAACGGCACCGACACCTGGCCGAGACGGTTGCCGGTGAGGCGTACCGCCAGCGCCGACGCCCGGTCCGCCGGTGCCACCAGTTCGACCACCCACGTCATGGTCAGCGGCTGCCCGAAACCCCAGAAGGCGCCGCAGAGCGCCAGGAGCGCGCCCAGCGCCCACGGGTTGGGCAGAAACGGCAGGGCCGCGACGGGCAGCGCAGTGCACGCCGTCGCCGACAGCAGCAGACGTCGCCGCGGGATCGTCCGCAGCGCCCACGGCAGCACCGCGCGCGAGACGATCGACGCGACGGTGCGGGCGGTGAGCAGAGCCGACACGAGCAGCACCCCGAATCCGAACTCCTCACCGAGCAGCGGCAGGTACGCGACGACGATGTCCACGGACGCCAGCACCACGAGGCTCGAGAACATCGCGGGCTTCATCCCGCGCGTGCGCAGCATCGACAGCACCGACTGCGGGGGCGCGTCGTCCGGGGTGCGTCCGGAACCGGGTGGTTCGCGCAAGCCGACGACGAACGGCAGGGCCATCGCGGCCAGAACCGTCATCACGAGCAGCGCCGGCGTGGTCTCGACGGTCTCGCCGTTGCTCGCCGCAGCGATCACGCCGGCGAGCGGCACCCCGATCGCCTGACCGACCGACACCCCGAGGGTGATGCCCGCGAAGCCGCGATCGAGCTCGCCCGGCGGCGACAGGATCGACACGAACGCCTGCCCCGACACCGTCACCAGGAGCTGACCGAGACCCAGGACGGCGTTGCCGAGACCGAGCACCAGCAGGTCCGGGCTGAGGGCGATGATCAGCGCACCGGCCACCGACACGACCACCCCGGCCCGGAGGATTCCGGCCGCGTGCCGGCGGTCGACGGCCCGGCCGAGTGGCACCGCGAGCACCAGCGGAACGAGGGCGAACAGGGCCGTCACCACGCCGATCACGGCCGCGTCGCCGCCGAGGGCGAGAACGCGGTAGGAGACGAGGACGCGCACCGACTGGAACGTCGCGTGCAGCAGCGCCGTCGCCGTGCACAGGAGCAGCAGCCAGTGCCGGGGGGTGCGGGCCATCGATCAGCCGGCCGTCACGATCCGGTCGGCGAGCGGCGCCCGCAGCGTCAGTTCGAGCACACCGGTGACGGCGATCATGATGCACGCCCGGTCCACCGCCTCGGGCAGCGTGCCGCCGCGCAGCGCCACCGTCACGGTGGTGCCGGACTCGGTGACGGTGGCGTCGACCCCGAAACACTCGGGTGTGCCGGTCTCGAAGTGGACGGCGATGCGGTCGCCGTCGACGCGGGTCCACGACTGTATCGGGATCGGGTGCGGGTCGACGAGATCGTCGTGGGCCGTGAAGACCGTTGCCCCCTCCGGCGTCGGCGCCTCGGGCAGGGCGGGGACGCCGGCGCCGCCCGGACCGCACGCGACGGCCAGGACGCAGCAGGCGGCGAGCAGCAGCAATCGCATGGGTCTCAACCTAGCCGTGCCCGTCATGCCAGCAGCGCGGCGACGACGCCGATCGCGGGTATCGAGGCGAGCGTGGTGACCAGCGCGGCGTCGCGGGCGAGCACCATGCCGCGGCCGTAGCGGCTGGCGTAGACGAACACGTTCTGTGCGGTCGGCAGCGTCGCCACCACGACGATCGCGAAGAGCTCGTGCCCGTCGAGGCCCATCAGGTGGCGGGCCATGACGTAGGCGAGGACGGGCTGCACCACGATCTTGAGTACCGAGGCGAGCGCGACGTCGCGGCGTGGGCTCGTGCCCTTTTCGAGCACCCGCACGCCCTGGAGCGACAGGCCGAACGCGAGCAGGGCACCCGGCACCGAGGCGCCCCCGAGGAGGTGGAACGGCTGCATCAGCGCGGTGGGCAGCGTCCAGCCGGCGACGGCGACGGTGAGCCCGGCCGCACCGGCCAGCACGATGGGGTTCTTGAACGGGGCGGTGATCGTCTCCATCCGGGACGCCCCGGCGCGCATCGTGGACAGGTCCAGCATCGTCAACGCGATGGGGGAGAACAGCACGATCTGGAACAGCAGCAGCGGCGCGACGAAGGAGGCGTCGCCGAGGACGAACACCGCGATCGGGATGCCGAGGTTGGCGGAGTTGACGTAGGAGGCGGCGAGCGCGCCGATCGTCAGTTCCGGCAGGGGCCGGCGCAGCCACAGCTTCGCGACGACGAGGTAGAGCGCGGCGACGGCGAACGCCGTGGCCGCGGCGACGTACAGGGTGGGGGAGAAGATCACCGACAGGTCGGAGGTGGCCAGCGAGTCGAACAGCAGCGCGGGGGTGGCGACGAAGAACACCATCCGGCTGAGCACAAACTGGCCCTCGGGTCCGAGCGTGCCGGTGCGGCCGAGCGCGAATCCGATCGCGATGATCACGAAGATGACGCTGAATCCCGCGATCACGCCCGACACCGACCGTTACAACCCTTCGTCACCACCCGACACTCAGGCGCTGCACGCCAGGCCGAGAACCTTACCGGCGGTAACGGCACCGCGGCTCACCGGGCGTGCCGGGCAGCAGGAACGATGCGGGTGGGAGCCCGGCCGGGCATCGCGGGCGAAAGTCTGCGATGCTGAAAAAATGCCGACCGACCCGATTGTTTACCCTCCGGCCAACGTCATCGCGCTGGCTCAGCATCCGCGCTACCAGCACGCCGACTGGACGATCTCGGAGCGGCTGGTGCGACGGCAGGAACTGGTCCTGCAGCATCTCGGCGTGTGCGGCGACGACGGTTCCTGAGGGGCTCCGGGCCCGGGACCGGCGCACCTCGCCGCCGTGCTCCGGGGCGGACTCAGGGCGTCACCGTGGCGACGAACGTCATCCGGTCCCCGCGGTAGAGCGACCGCCGCTGCTCGATCGGCGCGTCGTGCTGATCGTAGGAAACGCGGTTGAGCAGGAGCATGGGCGTGCGGATGTCGGCGTCGAGGAGTGCCGCCTCGCGGGCGTCGGGCAGGGTGGTCTCGATGTACTCGACCGCGCGCGCGAAGGTGATCCCGCGCGCGCGGATCGCCGCGTACAGCGACGACGTGGAGTCGAAGCTGTCGACGAGTCCCGGATAGCGATCGGCGGGCAGGCGCGTCCGTTCGAGTCCGACGCGGACGCCGTCGGTGAGCAGGACGCGTTCGAGTTCGAGGACGGGGTCGCCGACGGCGATCGAGAGTACCTCGGCGAGGTCGGGGTCGGCGGCGAGGTCGGTCCAGCCGACGAGAATGCGTCCCGCGCTGCGGCCCTCCGCGAGGGCGGCTTCGGTGTAGGAGCCGATGATCAGCGGTTGCAGGATCTTGGGCTTCGCGACGACGGTGCCCCGGCCGCGGCGTTCGATGCGGCCGTCGACGAGGAGTTCGCGCAGCGCCTGGCGCACGGTCTCCCGGGCCACGTCGAACCGGGTGGCGAGGTCGCGCTCGGAAGGCACCGGGTCGCCGACGGAGAGCTCGTCGAGCAGGGCGTCGACCTGATGCCGCACGATCTGGTGCTTGGGGACCCGGGCCTCGCGAGCGGTTGCTGTCACGCTCGAAGCGTACCGGATTTTGGTCTATACCAATTGTTCACCGCGCGTTCGCCTGCCGTCCCCTCATTGGTCTAGACCATCGCTCAGGCTCGGGGCCATGCGAATCCTGATCATCGGCGGCGGCATTCTGGGCACCGCCCACGCCGACGCCGCCGTCCGCCGCGGACACGACGTCGTTCACCTCGAACGCGAACCGGAGGCCCGGGGCGCCACCGTCCGCAACTTCGGCCTCGTGTGGGTCTCCGGGCGTACCGAGGGCGAACTGGCTGCCACCCTGCGCTCCCGCGAGTTGTGGGCCGACCTCGGCGCCCGCGTCCCCGGCATCGGTTTCCGGGCGAACGGATCGATCACCCTTCTTCGCACCGACGCCGAGGTGGCCGTCGTTCGGGAGGCCGCGGACCGCGCCGACGCGCGTGACCGGGGCTTCACCCTGCTCGAGCCCGAGGCGGTCCGGCGGCTCAATCCCGCCCTGCGCGGCAAGTTCGTCGCCGGTCTGCACTGCAGCACCGACGCCGCCGTCGAATCCCGCGTCGCCCTGCCCGCGATCCGGTGGCACCTCGCCACCTCCGGGCGGTATCGATTCCGGCCGGAGACCGAGGCGCGCACCGTGACCCGCACCGCCCACGGCACCGTGCAGGTGCGCGACGACCACGGCGCCGTCCACGAGGCCGACCTCGTGCTCGTGTGCCCCGGAGCGACCCTGTCCGGTCTCGCCCGCGAACTCGGCGGCGACCTGCCCCTGCGCCGCGTGCGATTGCAGATGATGCAGACCGCGCCGCTGGGGGAGAAGCTCACCACGTCCGTCGCCGACGGCGACAGTCTGCGCTACTACCCGGGATTCGCCGGGGCCGCGCTGGAGGAGCTGAAGGCGCGCGAACCGCAGGCGCTCACCGCCGAGCGGCACCGCATGCAGCTGCTGTGCGTGCAGCGCCTGGACGGCGGGCTCACTCTCGGCGACACCCACGAGTACGACGAACCGTTCGCCTTCGACGTCGACGAGGCCCCGTACGAGCACCTCGTCACCGTCGCGGAGGACCTGCTCGGACGCCGGCTCCCGCCGGTGATGCGGCGCTGGGCCGGGGTCTACAGCCAGTGCCTCGATCCCACCGAACTCGTCCACCGTGCCCGCGTCGACGACGACATCTGGATCATCGCCGGGCCGGGCGGCCGCGGCATGACCCTCGGCCCCTACCTCGGCGAGCGGACCGCCGATCTCCTCGAGCTCTGAACATCCTCTCCCGCAACGATTCCGGAGTAGCAATGACTGTCATCCGACTGGCCGTGCTCGACATGGCCGGCACCACCGTCGCCGACGGCGGCCTCGTCCTCCGCGCCTTCGACGCGGCCGCCACCAGCGTCGGACTGCCCACCGACGGGCCCGAACGCGACGCCGCCCGGGGCTACGTCCTCGACACGATGGGCCGGTCCAAGATCGTCGTCTTCCGGTCCCTGTTCGGCTCCGAGGAACGGGCCCGCGCCGCGAACGCCGCCTTCGAACGGGCCTACGACGAATTCGTCGACGCCGGCGAGGTCGAGCCGATCCCCGGGGCCGCCGAGGCGATCACCCGGTTGCGCGACGCCGGCCTCGCCGTGGCCCTCACCACCGGCTTCAGCCGCGCCACCCAGGACCGGCTGCTCGCCGCCCTCGGCTGGGAGGACCTCGCCGATCTCACCCTCGCGCCGTCCGACGCCGGTCGCGGCCGGCCGTACCCCGACCTGGTGCTCACCGCGCTGCTGCGCGCCGAGATCGACGACGTTCGCGAGGTCGCCGTGGTCGGCGACACCGTGGGCGACATGCTCTCCGGCCGCCGCGCCGGTGCCTCCGTCGTCGCCGGCACCCGCACCGGCGCCCACGACGAACAGGCGCTGCGCGACGCCGGGGCCACCCACATCGTCGATTCCGTCGCCGACCTGCCCGATCTGCTCCTGCAGTCCTGACAGACACCCCGACCCCGAGGACTTCCCGACATGCACTGCTCCAGCCGAACGGTCGCCGCGACCGCGCTCGCGACCGGCCTCGCTCTCGCCCTCACCGCCTGCGGTGGCTCCGATCCCGACGCCGTCAACGCCCAGGGCTTCCCCGAGAAGCTCACCCTGGCCGCGATTCCCGCCGAGAACTCGGCGGACCTGCAGGCCGGTTACGACCCGCTCATCGCGCTCCTCGAGCGCGAGACCGGCGCCGAGGTCGAGTTCGTGCAGGCCTCCGACTACGCCGGCGTGGTCGAGGGCATCATCGCCGACAACGTCGACCTCGCCTTCTTCGGCCCGTTCGCCTACGTCGTGGCCGGCGTCAACGGCGCCGATGTCAGCCCGCTCGGCGCCGTCGTCCAGGCCGCCGGCGGCGAGCCGGGTTACCGGTCCTACGGCCTCACCCGCTCCGACAACACCGAGATCGACGGCATCGACGACTTCGCCGGCAAGGACGTGTGCTTCGTGGACCCGGGATCCACGTCCGGATTCCTCTACCCCTCCGCGGGACTCATCGAGGCCGGCGTCGTCGAATCCGGCACCGAGCAGGCCGTCGCCGCCGGTGTGAACCCGACCTACGCGGGCGGCCACGACGCCTCGGCCCTCGCGATCGCCGCCGGCGACTGCGATGCCGGATTCGCCTTCGACACCATGGTCGACGAGACCATGATCGCCAGCGGCGACCTGAAGGAAGGCGAACTGAAGAAGGTCTGGGAGTCCGAGACGATCGCCGGCTCGCTGTTCGTGGCGAGCAACTCGCTCGGTGCCGACACCGTCGACCGGCTCCGCACGATCTTCGTCGACAAGGCCAATGCCGATCACATGCGCGCCGCGGGACTGTGCGACGGCGAGTGCCGCATCACCGACGAACGGGCGTGGGGCGTCGTCGCCGCGACCGACGCCGACTACGAGGGCGTGCGCGAGGTGTGTGCCCTGACCGAGTCCGACAAGTGCAAGGGCTGAGTTGAACAGCGATCACACCGTTGCGGGCGACGGCGACCACACCGTCGCGGGCGACGGCGACCTCACCGTCGCGGGCGACGAAGACCTCACCGTCGCGGGCGACGAAGACCTCACCGTCGCGGGCGACGACGTCGTCGTCTCCGCCCGTCGCGTCACGAAGAAGTTCGGCCACACCGTGGCTCTCGACGGTGTCGACCTCGAGGTGCATCGCAGCGAACTCGTCGTGCTGCTGGGCCTGTCCGGCTCCGGTAAGTCGACGCTGCTGCGCTGCCTCAACGGTCTGCACAGCGTCACCGACGGGGCCGTGGAGGTGGCCGGCACCCGCGTCGATCTGGCGTCCCGCGCCGAGCTGCGCATGCTGCGGCGGGAGGTCGGCTTCGTCTTCCAGCACTTCAACCTCGTCGGACGGCTCAGCTGCCTCGAGAACGTCCTCGTCGGCGGGCTCGGGCGCCTGCGCCTGCCCCGCTACGGCGCCGCGACGTACCCGAAGCGGATGCGCGCCGAGGCCCTCACCCACCTCGACCGCGTGGGGCTGGCCGACCTCGCGGATCGTCGCGCCGACACCCTCTCCGGTGGGCAGCAGCAACGGGTCGCGATCGCGCGGACGCTGATGCAGCGTCCCACCGTCCTGCTCGCCGACGAACCGGTCGCGTCCCTCGACCCCGAGAACGCCGGGGTGGTGATGGACCTGCTCTTCCGTGTGTGCATGGAGGACAAGCTCACCGTCGTGTGCACCCTGCACCAGGTGGACCTCGCGCTGGGCTGGGCCCACCGGATCGTCGGCCTGCGCGGCGGACGGAAGGTGCTCGACCGGCCGGCCGCGGAGCTGAGCAGGGGTGAGGCCATGGACATCTACCGGCGGGTCGACCCGGCCGCCCGGCCGGCCTCGGCGCCGACGGGACCGTCGTGAGCACCGCCCTCGCGCCGTCGCCGCCCGACCGTGTCGGGCGGCGCCCGCCGCGGCCGTCCGTCCGCCGCCGGCGTCTGCTGGGAACGTGCGCGGCTGTCGCGCTCCTCGTCGTTCTGGCCTCCGCCCGCTACATCGACTTCGCCCCTGCGGCACTGCTCGACGGGCTCGACGACGTCGCCGGCCTGCTCGGCCGCATGTTTCCACCCACCCTCGACGATCCGGGCCGGATCTGGAAACTCGCCCTCGACACGCTGCTGATGGCGGTGCTCGGGACGGTGCTCGCGACCGTCGCGTCGGTGCCGCTGGCCTTCCTGGCCGCCCGCAACACCACCCCGCACCCCGCCGTGTACACGGTGGCGCGCGCGGTGATCACCTTCTGCCGGGCGGTGCCGGACCTGCTGTTCGCGGTGCTGTTCGTCCGCGCCCTCGGCATCGGTGTCCTGCCCGGCGTGCTCGCGCTCGCGCTGCATTCCATCGGCATGCTCGGCAAGCTGTTCGCCGACGCCGTCGAGCAGACCGATCCCGGACCACGGGAGGCGGTACGCAGCACGGGTGCCGGCTATGTCCGCGAGATGCTCAATGCCGTGGTGCCCCAGGTGGTTCCGTCCTGGATGGGTACCTTCGTCTACCGAATCGACATCAACCTGCGCACCTCCGTCGTGCTCGGTTTCGTCGGTGCCGGCGGCATCGGGTTCGCGCTCCAGGACGCCCTGCGCGGCCTGGTGTATCCGCGCGCGTTGGGCATCGTGTGCGTGATCCTCGCGATCATCGCCGCGATGGAGGTGCTCGCGGTCGTCGTCCGGCGGGTTCTGCTGGCACCCTCCGTTCCGGATCCGCGCCGGGAAAGAGCCGCGCGACTCATCTTCTCCGGCACGGTCGCCGCCGCCACGATCGGTGCACTGATCAGCCTGCGTATCGACCCGCGTGCGCTGGTCACGTGGATCGGTCCGTCACTCGAGGTGTTCACCCGGCTGCTCCCGCCGGACTTCACCGCCGTCGGCGGCAGGCTGCTCGACGCCGTCCTGCAAACCCTCGCGATCGGTGCGGTCGCCACGGCCGCCGGGATCGTGCTCTCCCTGCCGTTCGGGATACTCGCCGCCCGCAACGTGTCCCCGAACTCGGCTGTGTACTGGTCGGCTCGCTCGGTGATCCTGTTCGTCCGCGCGGTGCCCGAGCTGATCCTCGCGGTGATCTTCGTCGCCGCGATCGGCCTCGGTCCCGTCGCGGGGGCGTGCGCACTCGCTCTCGGATCCGTGGGATTCCTCGGCAAACTCGTGGCGGACGCCGTCGAGGAGATCGATCCCGGGCCGGTCGAGGCGGTGTGGGCCGTCGGCGGGGGCTGGTGGAAGACGTTGTTCGCGGCGGTGATTCCGCAGGCGGTGCCGTCCGTCATCGGCTCGAGCCTCTACCTGCTCGACGTCAACATTCGCACCTCGACGGTGCTCGGCATCGTCGGCGCCGGCGGCGTCGGCTTCCTGCTGTTCGAGGCGATCCGAACCCTGAACTTCGAGTTCGCCGGAGCGATCGTGATCATCGTGTTCGCCGTCGTCTACCTGATCGAAAGGATGTCGGGATGGATCCGGTCGCTGGTGGTCTGACGCGCGCGGCGGTGTGGACCGGCGACGGCGTCGACGTGCGCGACGTCCCCGTCCCGCGGCTCGGTGACGGGGAACTGCTGGTGCGTGTCCGGCTCGCAACCGTGTGCGGGAGCGACCTGCACACCGTCGCCGGACGGCGGCCCGGGCCGCGGCCGTCGGTGCTGGGGCACGAAGCCGTCGGTGACGTCGTCGCGGCCGGTCCCGGTGCCGGGACCGTCGTCGGCGCGCGCGTCGTGTGGACTGTCACGGCATCGTGCGGCGCGTGCGACAGGTGCGTGTCCGGGCGGACCGCCAAGTGCCGGGCCGTGCGCAAGGTGGGGCACGAACCGTTCGACGGCGACTGGGCGTTGTCGGGCGGCTACGCCCACCACATCGTGCTGCCGGCCGGGGTGGGCGTGGTCCGGGTGCCGGACTCGGTGCCGGACGTCGTCGCGGCCCCGGCGGCATGTGCGACGGCGACGGCGGTCGCCGCTGTCGAGGCGGCCGGTGACGTCGCCGGACGGCGGGTGCTGGTGTGCGGCGCCGGCCTGCTCGGGGTCACCGCGATCGCGCTGTGCGCGGCGGCCGGTGCCGATGTGCGCGTCGCCGACCCGGATGCGGAACGGATCGCGGTGGCCGAGCGGTTCGGGGCCCTCGGCGACGAGGGCGGCCCCGTCGACGTCGCGCTCGACTTCTCCGGATCCGTCGCGGCGGTGGGGGAGTGCCTGCGCCGGCTCGACGTCGGGGGCCGCCTCGTGCTGGCCGGGTCCGTGACACCGGGCCCTTCGGTGCCCCTCGACCCCGAGGCCGTCGTGCGGGGGTGGCTCAGCGTCACCGGAGTCCACAACTACGAGCCCGCCCACCTCCGTCGTGCCGTGGCGTTCCTGACCCGCACGGCCGGTACCTACCCGTGGGACGAACTCGTCGCCGAACCGGTCCGGCTGGACGATCTCGCCGACGCCCTGCGTCGGCCCGCCGCACCCGCCCTGCGCGCGTCCGTCGCCCCGTGAGCGCACTTCTCGTGACGACACGCCGTGACTCAGCGCGAATTGTGCGCACTCGGCGGTCGGACGGGAGCGCCTGCCGCTCGAAGCCGTATCCGCACGCGCTCCACGACCGATGCGGGGCGCAGGCGCAGTTGTTCGGAGTTGACGCGGACCACGGACCAGCCCAGCGCCGCGAATGCCTCGTATCGTTCGATGTCCTTGGTGCGCTGTCGCTCGTCCGTCCAGTGATGGATGCCGTCGTACTCGACGAGGGTGCGCCATTGCTTCCAGCCCAGGTCGGCCCACCCGAGGACGCGTCCGTCCACGCCGGCGACCGGGACCTGGGTGCTGGGGCGGGGTAGGCCGCCACGCACGAGAAGCAGCCGTACCCGCGTCTCCGGGAGCGACTCGGCTCCGGGGTCGACCAGTGGGAGCGCCTGCCTCAGCCGCCGCACGCCGCGGGCGCCGCTGTGCCGATCGGCCAGTTCGGCGACATGCGCAGGGTCCAAGCGGGTGGCACGGCACAGCGCGTCGAGCTGTTCGACCGCGGTATCCAGGACGAGACGACGGCCGAGATCGAACGCGGTCCGGGCCGGAGACGTCACCCGCATGTCTGCCAGCGTGCACACTTCGTCGTCGAGGATCGTCTCGGCGTGCACGACGACCCCGTCCGTACCCCGGCGGCTACCGCGTCGGATCAGTTCGGCGGGCGCGGTCGCGTCGATCCATCGGCTGCCGAACAGGGCAGCGGCCGAGTAGCCGGCCAGCACGCCGTCGCCTCCCGCCCAGAGCCATGCGGCCCGTGCGCGGCCGTACGGTGTGACGGCCGCGTCCCGGTGGATGTACACGTCCCGGTGTACGCGCCGGAATCGCCGAAGTTGGTGCGGCGTGAGAAGGCCCGCCCGTACGGCCTGCGTCCCCAGGAACGGTTCGTCGAATTCCCCCATGATCGCCGAGGATGCCCGGTGACCGTGCGGGAGGGAACCGCGGTCGCGACGGCCTGTGGACAACTCGCGCGAGTGTGCACATCTCGGGACGACACACCGTGAGCCAGCGCGAATTGTGCACACTCGACGGTCCACAGATACGACGAGGGCCGCGCGGGCACGTGCCCGCGCGACCCTCGTCGCAAGTGGAGCTCTACTTGCTGGTGGTGGTGAAGGGCAGCAGCGCCATCTCGCGGGCGTTCTTGACCGCGACGGCGACCTGCCGCTGCTGCTGCGGGGTCAGGCCGGTCACGCGACGGCTGCGGATCTTGCCGCGATCGGAGATGAACGTGCGGAGCAGGTTCACGTCCTTGTAGTCGACGTACTCGATCTTCGCCGCGAACAGCGGGTTCTTCTTGGGCTTGCGGCCTTCCACGGCACGCGACTTCTTCGACGGGCCCCTCTTGACTGCCATGACTCGCTCCTCACCAGCTCGACTTGTGGACGCCGGGCAGCTCGCCGCGGTGCGCGAGTTCCCTCACGCGCACGCGTGAAAGCCCGAACTTCCGCAGGTGGCCGCGCGGACGTCCATCCGCAGCGTCTCGATTGCGCAATCGTACCGGACTGGCGTCGCGCGGCAGACGCTGCAGGGCGGTCCGGGCGGCGAGGCGTTCCGCGTCGGTGCTCGACGGGCGCCGCACGATCTCCTTCAGTTCCGCGCGACGTGCGGCGTAGCGGGCGACGACGAGCTTGCGCTGCTCGTTGCGGGCGATCTTCGATTTCTTGGCCATGGCCTACTTTTCCTCGCGGAAGTCGATGTGGCGGCGCAGCACGGGATCGTATTTGCGCAGGACCAGCCGGTCGGGATCGTTGCGCCGGTTCTTGCGGGTGACGTAGGTGTACCCGGTGCCGCCGGTGGAGCGGAGCTTGACGATGGGTCGGATCTCGTTGCGGGCCACTAGAGCTTTTCTCCTCGGGCGCGGAGGCGGGCGACGACGGCTTCGATGCCGTCGCGGTCGATGGTCTTGATGCCCTTGGCGGAGAGCGTCAGGGTGACCCGGCGCCCCTCGGAGGGCAGGTAGTAGGTCTTGCGCTGGATGTTCGGGTCCCAGCGGCGGTTGCTGCGGACGTGCGAATGGGAGACGGATTTCCCGAAGCCGGGCTTGCGTCCGGTCACCTGGCAGTGCGCCGACACGGCGGGCTCCCTTCTGTCGGCGCCCCGAGGGCGTAACGACAATCGTTTTCGACAAATGGCCCGAGCGACTGTACGCTTCCTTTGAGCTAATGACAATCGTTACCGAAAGGGGTTCCGGTGGACACCAGAACGCCGCTGATCGTCGTCTCGGGCCGGCGCGGACCCACCGAACGCACCGCGCGGGCCCTGCTGCGTCCGGGAACCGTCGTCGTGCACCACGACCTCGACCACGTCGGTGAGGGGGTCGTGCGCCGCAGCCTCACCACCGTGCACGACCACCGCCTCGACGTGCTCGAACTGGCCCACGGCTGCGTATCCTGCACCCTCCGCGAGGATCTGCTCCCACTGCTGCGGCGCCTGCACGCCCGCAGCAACGTCGACCGCATCGTCCTGCTCCTCGACCCGCGGCTCGAACCCGAGGCGCTGTGCTGGGCCGTCGAGCACGTCGTCGTCTCCGGCGTGGTCGGGCAGATCGACGGACCCGCCGCCCACGACGTGCGGATCGAGGCCACCGTCACCTGCATCGACGCCGCCACCTGGCTCACCGATGCCACCGGCGACGAGGAACTCGACGACGACCGCACCGTCGCCCAGGTCGTCGTCGGCCAGGTCGAGTTCGCCGACGCCCTCGTCGTCCGGCCCGGAGCCGACGGCTGGCAGCAGGCCAAGCTGCACGCGGTGCTCTCGCGGCTCGCGCCCGACGCACCCGTGGCGTGGGGCGAGGACGTCGACGTCGAACACCTGCTCCGGCAGATCCCGCCCGGCGCGCGGCGCGGGACGGTGTCCGACGCGCACTCTCCGCTGCTGCGCGGTCAACCACCGCTCGGCGAGGACTGCGGCGTGCGGCTGCTCGAGTTCGGTGCCCGCCGGCCCTTCCACCCGCAGCGCCTGCACGAGGCGATCGACGTCCTCCTCGACGGCGTGGTCCGCGCCCGCGGCCGGGCCTGGGTCGCGACGCAACCGGACAACGCGCTGCTGATCGAGTCCGCCGGTGAGGGCCTGCGCGTCGCCCACGCCGGGCCGTGGCTCGCCGCGATGACTCCCGAGCAACAGCAACGCGTCTCCGGCGAACGGCGGGCCATGGCGGCACTGCGCTGGGACGACACCCACGGAGACCGCGACACCTCGATGGTGATCCTCACCCACGACGCGGACCCCGACGAGATCCACCGCGCCCTGGAGTGGGCGCTGCTCACCGACGAGGAGTTCGCCGACCCGGCGGCCTGGCCGACGTGGGACGACCCGTTCGGCGAGTACCACGAAGACCCGTGCGACGACCTGTCGGCACCCACCGCCGGCACCGCACCGACAGAAGGAGAAGGACGAGCATGAAGCCCGGCATCCACCCCGACTACCACCCCGTGGTGTTCCAGGACGCCAACACCGGATCGGCGTTCCTGACCCGCTCCACCGTCACCGCCGACCGCACGGTCGAATGGTCCGACGGCAACACCTACCCGCTGATCGTCGTGGACGTCACCAGCGAATCCCACCCCTTCTGGACGGGAACTGCCCGCGTGCTCGACGCCGCCGGCCGGGTCGAGAAGTTCGAACGCAAGTACGGCAAGCGTCGCCGTCCCTGACCCCCACCCGGACACCCGAGGAGAACCACCATGGCAGTACCCAAGCGCCGGATGTCCCGGTCCAACACCCGCAGCCGCCGCTCGCAGTGGCACGCGCAGGTCCCGGCCCTGGTGCCGGTCACCGTCGCCGGTGTCACGCACCACGTCCCGCGACGGCTCGTGAAGGCCGTGCGGCTCGGGGTGATCGACCCGAACGAGGTGTGACGACCCGCGAGGGGGAACCGCGGCGCCGGGCGGGTCCCCCTCGCCGGACACGCCGCCGCCCTCTCAGACACCTCTCAGCGGTCGGGTCCACACTGGAGGCCATGCGCATTCTGGTGGTCGACGACGACCGGGCGGTGCGGGAGTCCCTGCGCCGATCACTGAGCTTCAACGGATACACCGTCGAACTCGCCACGGACGGGCAGGACGCCCTCGAACAGGTCGCGGCCGAGCGGCCCGACGCGATGGTCCTCGACGTGATGATGCCGCGGGTCGACGGCCTCGAGGTGTGCCGCCGACTCCGCAGCACCGGCGACGACCTGCCCATCCTCGTCCTGACCGCCCGTGACTCCGTCTCCGAGCGCGTCGCCGGCCTGGACGCCGGCGCCGACGACTACCTCCCCAAGCCGTTCGCGCTCGAGGAACTGCTCGCCCGGCTGCGCGCGCTGCTCCGCCGCGCCTCGCCCGACCCGGCCACCGAGTCGGAGGAGACGCTGCGTTTCGCAGACCTGACGCTGAACCCCTCCACCCGCGAGGTGACCCGCGGCACCCGGTCGATCAGCCTCACCCGCACCGAGTTCGCGCTCATGGAAATGCTCATGGCGAACCCCCGCCGGGTCCTCAGCCGCAGCCGCATCCTCGAGGAGGTGTGGGGCTACGACTTCCCCACCTCCGGCAACGCCCTCGAGGTGTACGTCGGCTACCTGCGCCGCAAGACCGAGGCCGACGGGGAGCCGCGCCTGATCCACACGGTGCGCGGCGTCGGCTACGTCCTGCGGGAAACCCCGCCGTGACCCGGCTCGACGGCGCCGACCCGGATTCGAAGCGCCCCATGCGCCCCCCGCTGCTGCTGACCCGGTCGGTGCCGCTGCGCCGGCGTGTCACGTTGCTGGCCGCCGGCGCGGTGGCGATCGCCGTCGCGGTGACCTCCATCGCGGCGTACGCGGTGGTGGCCCGCGCCCTCTACGCCGACGTCGACAAGCAGTTGCGGGCGCGGGCTGCCGCGCTCGTCGAGAGCAGCACCCTGATCACCTACGACCCCCGCTACATCGGTGGCGCCCAGCTCTACAGCTCCGACATCAGCGTGGCGCTCATCTACTCCAACCTGGGGCAGTACGTGCCGCCCGGGTCGTCCGTCCCGATCGGCGGCGCCGAACTCGCCGTCGCGAAGGGCGAACGGGAGTCGTCGCTGCGCACCGTCGGCCATCAGCGGGTGCTCGCGCAGCGCATCCCCGACGGCAGCACCATCGTCATCGCCCAGCGCCTGCAGCCGACGGCGGACATCCTCAAACGGCTCGCGAGCGTGCTGTTCGTCGTCGGGGGGTGCGGCGTGGTGCTCGCCGCCGCTGCCGGCGCGACGGTGGGACGCACCGGTCTGCGCCCCGTCGCGCGCCTCACCGCGGCGGCCGAGCGGGTCGCCCGCACCGACGACCTGCGGCCGATCCGCGTGACCGGGCACGACGAGCTGGCCCGGCTCACCGAGAGCTTCAACACGATGCTGCGCGCCCTCGCCGAGTCGCGGGAGCGGCAGAGCCGGCTTGTCGCCGACGCCGGCCACGAGCTGCGCACCCCGCTGACGTCGCTGCGCACGAACATGGAGCTGCTCATCGCGGCGAGCCGGCCCGACGCGCCGAACCTGCCCGAGGAGGACATGGCGGAGCTGCGCGCCGACGTGGTGGCGCAGATCGAGGAGCTGTCCACCCTGGTGGGCGACCTCGTCGACCTCGCCCGCGAGGACGCCCCCGAGACGGTGTTCGAACCCGTCGACATCTCGGAGGTCGTCGAGCGCAGCCTCGAACGCGCCCGGCGCCGCCGCTCCGACATCGACTTCACGGCGCACACGGAACCGTGGTTCGTCTACGGCGACCACGCCGCGCTCTCCCGGGCGGTGCTCAACGTCCTCGACAACGCTGCCAAGTGGAGTCCCGCCGACGCCGAGGTGCTGGTGTCGATGCGCCAGCTCGGCACCGGCCTGATGGAGCTGACCGTCGACGACGCCGGGCCCGGCATCCCCGAGGAGGACCGCGAGCTGGTGTTCGAGCGGTTCTACCGCTCCACCGCGTCGAGGTCGATGCCCGGATCCGGCCTCGGCCTCGCGATCGTGCGGCAGGTGGTGATGAAGCACGGCGGCACCATCGCGGTCGACATCTCGTCGCGTGGGGGTGCCCTCGTCCGGATCGTGCTGCCCGGCACCCCGCAGCTCGAACACCCGGCGGATTGACAGGAAAATCGCCGTCGGATCTAAGCGGACTCTCAGCCGCCGCGGGCATGCTGGAAGCCGAACGACGAGCCGCCGACCCGGCGGCCGTGTAGACCGAAAGCGATGAGATGAGCGAGGACCCCACACCGGGTGGCGGCCGCCCCGAGCCGCACCAGCCGACACCGCAGCAGCCGACACCGCACCAGCCGAATCCCTACCAGGCTCCCTCCGGTTCCTATGCCGGGTACGGGCACACCGCGCCGTTCGGCGCCCAGCCCCAGCCCGCGCCGGGGCCCCAGGGCTCACCCCGATCGGCGCGGGGCCTGCTCGCCCTCGGCGCCGTCGCGCTGGCGCTGGTCAGCGGCGGGATCGGCGGCGCCGTCGGCGCGTGGACCACGCAGCAGTCGACCGGCGGCACGGCCGTCACCAACGCCCTCGACGCGCCGCGGCCGTCCACGACGACCGTCGCCGCCGCCCCCGCCGGTTCGGTGCAGGCCGTCGCGCAGAAGGTCGTACCGAGCGTCGTGCGCATCGAGGTGGTCGGCCGCACCGCGCAGGGCGAGGGCTCGGGCGTGATCCTGTCCTCCGACGGCCTGATCCTCACCAACAACCACGTCGTCGCCGGGGGCGGCGCCGGCGCGCAGCTCACGGTGTACTTCTCCGACGGCAGCTCGGTCCCCGCGACCATCGTGGGCGCCGACCCGATCTCCGACATCGCCGTGATCCGCGCGGAGGGCCGCACCGACCTCACCCCGATCGAG
This sequence comes from Rhodococcus sp. PSBB066, assembly GCF_017068255.1. Lineage (NCBI taxonomy): Bacteria > Bacillati > Actinomycetota > Actinomycetes > Mycobacteriales > Nocardiaceae > Rhodococcus > Rhodococcus sp. PSBB066. Next base: position 5,489,360 of record NZ_CP070859.1, on the reverse strand, counting down.
CTCGGCGACTCGAACGCCGTGCAGGTGGGCCAGCAGGTGGTGGCGGTCGGCTCGCCGCTCGGTCTCGAGAGCACGGTGACCACCGGTATCGTCTCGGCCCTGGACCGGCCCGTGTCGACCAGCGGGGAGACCGGCAACCAGAACACCGTCATCGATGCGCTGCAGACCGACGCCGCGATCAACCCCGGCAACTCCGGCGGCGCGCTGGTGAACATGGACGGCCAGCTGATCGGCGTCAACACGGCGATCGCCACGGCCGGCGGACAGTCCGGATCCATCGGCCTCGGCTTCGCCATCCCGGTCGATCAGGCACGCCGCATCGCCGACGAACTCGTCGACACCGGCAAGGCGACCCACGCCGTCATCGGCGTCCAGGTGCCGTCGCAGAGCGACGTGCGCGGCGCTCGGGTCATGGAGGTCACCGGCGGCGGGCCGGCGGAACGGGCCGGTATTCCGAGCGGCGTGATCATCACCAAGGTCGACGACCGGCTCGTCACCGACGGGGACTCGCTGATCGCGGCGGTCCGCTCGTACGCGCCCGGCGACACCGTGCGCATCACCTACACCGACGCACAGGGTGGCAGCGAGAAGACCGTCGACGTGCAGCTCGCGGCGGCCGAGGCGGGTGGCCGATGAGAAGAGACGCCGCCGGAATCATTCTCGGACATACAGCTCGTTCGACGGACAGGGCAACTACGGTGGGCATCATGGAATTCGAAACCCCCAGGACCGGGCGAGCCCTCGTGGTGATCGTGGACGACCGGGTAGCGCACGGCGACAACCCGGACTCCGCCGGGCCCCTGGTCACCGAGCTCCTCGCAGAGGAGGGATTCGCCGTGGACGGTGTCGTCACGGTGTCGGCCGACGAGGTGGAGATCCGCAACGCCCTCAACACCGCCGTCATCGGCGGCGTGGACCTGGTCATCTCCGTCGGCGGCACCGGGGTGTCGCCGCGCGACGTGACGCCCGACGCCACCTCCGATGTGCTCGACCGGGAACTCCCGGGGATCGGCGAGGCCCTGCGCTCGTCCGGCTTCTCCGCCGGCGCGATGGACGCCGGTCTGTCCCGCGGTCTGGTCGGCCTGTCCGGCTCCACGTTGGTCGCGAACCTCGCCTCCTCGCGCGCGGCGATCCGCGACGGCATGGCCACGCTCCTGCCGCTCGCCTCGCACGTGATCGAGGAACTGTCGCGGGTGGAGGGATAGCCATCACCGGCACGGACGAGAGCGCGTCCGGCGCGTCGTCGGACGACGCACCACGGCGCGACGACGCGAGCCGGGCCCGGATCGACCGGGCCCGGCTCCGCCGCATCTTCGGCGACGTCCTCCCCGAGACGACCCGCGACGAGCGCTCGCCGGCAGACGATTCGTCCGACTCGGAAGAATGGCTGCGCCGGCAGGTACCGCCGCACCACGGCCACATGTGATCTACCCCACTTGTAGAAGTCGGCCGATGCCGAATCGTTAATTCCAGCGGTGGGATTCCGCAACCTTCTCGTAACCCTGCAACTCGGCGAGTCGCGGTCGACGCGCGCCCGGCTTTCGGTGGCGCGCATCACGGAAGTACCGGCGGTATGCATTCGGCCACAGCGGCGCATGAACCCGCCACCAGGGGGTATGCGGCTCTATTCATGGGTGAGAGACGGTTTTCGGCGCCTCCGCAACCCCTTCGGGGCGTCCGTTGAAATGGCACCGATTGTTTCATCGGGCCGAAACAATTTCGGGTTCGACGACGCCTCGCCCCGGGACGTAGCCGTTGCTGGCTTCAGAGGTCACGGTCTAGTCTCTGTCCTGGTTCGCTCAGGTCAAGATCGGTAGCTAATGCGACGATCTTCATCACGAATCGGAAACGCAACCGTGCGGATGACGCACACGTCGGCACCGGTGAGCACGCTCGCCGGTGTCTCAGGTGTGGCATGCCTCGCGGGCGACAGGGCAGTTGTCGGACGCGTGTGCGTGACCCGGCACGCAGAGAATGGATGAGGCATTCATGAAGATGCAGACGCGACGCGGTGTGAAGGCCGCCCGCAACGTCACGGTGGCCGCCGCCGCCGTGTTCGGCCTGGTTCTGGGATCGACCGGGACCGCCGGCGCTGTGGTCGACGACCAGAACCGGATCGTGTCGGACGGCCACGAGGTCATCGTGACCCAGGAGGACACCTTCATCCAGGGTGTTCCACCGATCGGCGGCAGCCCGCTCAGCCGCGAGTGGTTCCACAACGGCCGTGGCATCGCCAACATCGTCGGCCCCGACGCCGCTGACTTCGAGGGCTCGACCTTCCAGTTCGGCTACCAGTTCGCGTGGTCCGCCGCGGTCGACGGCTCGATCGGCATCGCGTGGTCCAGCCCGCAGGCGGAGCTCGAGGTCGCAGCCTCGCCCGGTGACGTGTACGTCCCCGTCGACGAAGTGGATCCTGAAACCGGAGAGCCGGTGCTCGATGAGGACGGCAACCCGGTTCAGGCGGAAGACGAGAACGGCAACCCGCTCTACACGATCGATCCCGAGGCTTCCGCTGTCGACGTCGAGAACACCCTCACCGTCGACAGCATCCTTCCGCAGTTCACCGCGGGCATCGAGCTGACCCCGGCTCCGGGCATCGAGGAGCTCGTCGTCGCCGAGGGCGAGTTCGACGGCGACTTCAAGTCCGTCCAGTTCGCCAACGTCCATGGTGCCGCCACCGGCGTCCTCGGCGCGGTCTCGGTCCGCCCGTTCGTCCGTGTGATCACCGCGAACGGCGACAACGTCACCACCTACGGCAAGGTCTGGACGATCTAGTCCTGCTCGCCCCACCCCGCAGTAATCCCCACCAAGAAATACGGAGAAATCATGGGAATCAAGTCGCGTGGCTTCAAGGCCGCACGTAACGCCGCGGTGTCCGGTGCCGCTGTCCTGGGCCTGGTCCTCGGTGCGACCGGCTCCGCGCAGGCTGCGGTCGACGATCAGAACCGGATCGTCTCCACGGACGGCTACGAGGTCGTGGTGACCCAGGAGGACACCTTCATCCAGGGTGTTCCGGCCCTGGGTGGCAGCCCGTTCAACCGCGAGTTCTTCCACAACGGCCGCGGCACCGCGAACCTGATCGGCGAGGACGCTGCCGACGCCGAGGGCACCACGTTCCAGTTCGGCTACCAGTTTGCGTGGGCCGGCAGCATCGACGGCGCCATCGGCGTCACCTACTCCACCCCGGGTCTCGAACTGGAGCTCTCGGCTGCGGACGGTCCGACCGCCACCATTACCGACATCCTCCCGCAGGCCTACGCCGAGCTCGAGCTGACCCCGGCTCCGGGCATCGAGGAGCTCGTCGTCGCCGAGGGCGAGTTCGACGGTGACTTCAAGTCCGTGCAGTTCTCGAACGTTCACGGCACCGCCTCCGGCGTCATCGGCGCCGTTCAGGTCCGTCCGTTCGTTCGCGCCATCACCGCGAACGGCGACAACGTGACCACCTACGGCAAGCCCTGGACCGTCTGACACGACGTCCTGCCGACAGGCTGAACACGGGTTGGGCCCGCTCGGAATTCCGAGCGGGCCCAACCTTTTTCGTCGGTGGCACGGTTGCGCCTACTGTTCCCTCTCCTCGAGGCTCAGCTTGGCGTGTGCGCCGGTCTGGCCGGACTGCACCTGGAGGAGGTCGCGGATCTGGATGAGCAGATCCTCGGCGCTCGCCTTGGTGTCGTCCCTCTCGGTGGCGAACCGCTTCTTGGCCGCGTTCGCCGGGAGGATCAGCACGAAGTAGACGACGGCGGCGATGATGACGAAATTGATGATCGCCGACACCACCGCGCCGATGTTGACGAAGGTGGCGGGATTGTCCGCGAGGATCTGGACACCCCAGCCCGCCTCGTTGTCGCCGCCGAGCGCGGCAATCAGGGGTTCGATGACGTAGGTGGTGAACGCCGTGACGATGGCCGTGAACGCGGTACCCACGACGACCGCGACAGCGAGGTCGAGCACGTTTCCGCGGAGCAGGAAGTCCCTGAACCCTTTCAGCATGGCGCTTCTCCTAGGGGTGTGGTAGTCGTCACGCTCGCAGTCGCACCATAGACCAGCCGGTACGCCCTCGCGGCGGGATTGCGGCACTGGGTCCCGGATCAGTGCAGGGTCACCGTCAACGCGCTCACAAGCGACGCAGCAGCCACAGCCGTCGCGGGCTCGGGCGGCAGGGCGAGCAGGACCACCTTCTCGCCGCGGTCGCTCGTCCGGTCCGTGCCCTGGGCCAGCACGACGGTCGCCTCCGTGGCCAGCACCCGCACCTCCGGCGCCGCACCCGACGACGGGGAGCCGTCCTCGGCGACGGTGAGGACGTCGACGAGGTCGCCTTCGCGCAGCAGATCCCCGACGCCGGGATCGGCCAGGCGCACCGGGACCACCCGGGCCGCCGCGTCGCCGGTGGCGGACGCCGCCAGCCGCGGCCCGAGCATCCGCACCCCGACGAGGGCTTCGCCGGCGGGCACCGGTCCTGCCAGGGTGTGGCCGATCGCCTCGGCGGGGTCGGTGAGTGCCCCGGACGGGAGTTGGGACGAGTTGCGCTCGACGACGGTGACGTCGTCGGCGGTGAGGGTCTGCCCGGGCCGCAGGTCGCGGGCGGCGACGACCGTGGGGGTCCGGTCGCCCGACGGGCCGCCGGTGACGGCGGAGACCGCCGCGACCCCGACGAGACCGGCCGCGATCGCGCGGCGGACGGCGACGGTGCGCGCCCAGCCCGGCCGTGTCAGTGCCGTGAGGCGGTCTGGCAGGGTGGGATCGAGCGGATTCCGCAGGGGCGGGAACGAGAACGGACCGGCGGGCATGGTCCGAACCCTACGAGTTCGGCCGTGCCCGCCGGCCCGGTGAAGTGCCGGTCACGGGCGGACTGTGGATGAACCGTCCGCCTGTGGATGAAACCGTGTCAGCTCGCGGCTGCGGCCGGTGCCGACGAGGTGCTCGACGACGAGGAGTCCGACGACGAGGTGCTCGACGAACTGCCGGACGACGAGTCGGACTTGGCCGGCTCGCTGGCGGTGCTGCCTCCGCCGCGGGAGTCGGTGCGGTAGAAGCCGCTGCCCTTGAAGACGATGCCGACCGAATTGAACAGCTTGCGCAGCTTGCCCGAGCACTCGTTGCATTCCGTCAGGGCGTCGTCGGTGAACGACTGCACGATGTCGAATCGGTTGTCGCAGGACGTACAGGCATAGGAGTAAGTGGGCACCGGTGGATCCTCCGCGAATTGGTTGGCGACCGCAGCATTAGCACTCTACAGCCGACAGTGCCAACGTGGCTACCTGGGTGCTCTATTCCCGGTGTCGCGCGACCCGTTCAGCGGCACCAGGCCGCGGCCGGGGGTCAGGGCCCAGCCCATCCGGATGTCGTGGGGATCCTCCGGCAGCTCCGGCACGAGTTCGTCGTCCCGGACCACCGCGACCAGGACGGCGTCGGCGGCGGCGAGGTGCAGGGTCCGGTCGTAGAAGCCGGCCCCGCGACCGAGCCGCACGCCGCGCTCGTCCACTGCGAGCGCCGGCACCACCACGGTGTGCGCCCGCCGCACCTCCTCCGGGCCCAGCGCCGGCCCGGTGGGTTCGAGCAGGCCGTACCAGGCGGGGGCGAGGGCGCCGGGGCCGGTGTACTGCGCCCAGTCCAGGGTGCTGTCCGGGCGGGTGAGCGGGAGCAGCACCCGGTTTCCGGCCTCGCGCAGGGCGTCGAGCAGGGACAACGCCCCGGGTTCCGAACCGACCGGCACGTACGCGCAGACCGTCGCCCGGGCGGGGGCCAGCGACCGTGCTGCCGCGGCGAGGGCGTCGTCCTCGCCGCGGCGCTCCCCGTCGCTGCGGGCCCGTCGCGCAGCAACGATTCGGGCCCGCCATTCCGACTTGGAGAGTGCGCTCATATCCGCCACCTTAGGATCTGACGTATCTACCGGGTGGTAGCCGAAAGTTAGGGTGGGTGTTTATGACGAACAGAGCGACCGGTGAAGCCGGCCACTTCCGGACGGCGGTGGTTCCCGCAGCCGGTCTCGGTACGCGCTTTCTGCCCGCGACCAAGACCGTGCCGAAGGAACTTCTCCCGGTGGTGGACACGCCCGGAATCGAGCTCGTGGCGGGGGAGGCCGCGGACTCGGGTGCCGAGCGCCTGGTGATCGTGACGGCTCCGGGTAAGGACGGCGTCGTCGCGCATTTCGTCGAGGACCTCGTCCTCGAGTCGAAGCTGAAGGAGAGCGGCAAGTACCACCTGCTCGAGAAGGTCCGCAAGGCGCCGGGCCTGCTCGAGGTGGAGTCGGTGGTGCAGGAGAAGCCGCTCGGGCTCGGGCACGCCGTCGCGTGTGCCGAGGTCGCCCTCGATCCGGACGAGGACTCCATCGCGGTGCTGCTCCCGGACGACCTCGTGCTGCCGCGCGGCGTCCTCGAGACCATGCAGCGGGTGCGTGCCAAGCGCGGCGGCACGGTGCTGTGCGCGATCGACGTGCCCAAGGACCAGGTGAGCGCCTACGGCGTCTTCGACGTCGAGGAGGTGCCCGACGCCGTCAATCCGGACGTGCTGAAGGTCGTCGGCATGGTCGAGAAGCCGGCGCCCGAGGATGCGCCGTCCACCTTCGCCGCTGCCGGCCGCTATCTGCTCGATCGGGCGATCTTCGACGCGCTGCGCCGGATCACCCCCGGTGCGGGCGGCGAACTGCAGCTCACCGATGCGATCGCCCTGCTCATCGAGGAGGGTCACCCCGTGCACGTGGTGGTGCATCGCGGCACTCGACACGACCTCGGAAATCCCGGCGGCTATCTGCGCGCTGCGGTTGACTCTGCGTTGAACAGCGAGGAGTACGGCCCCTCCCTGCGGGAGTGGCTGGTCGAGCGCCTGAAGCACTGACGGCGCGACAGGTCGGGAGGACGAGAAGCGGTATGCGGTCGGTCGAGGATCAACAGGCCAGGGTCACGGCGGCGGCGGTGGCACCACGGCCGGTCCGGGTCGCCATCTCCGAGGCCCAGGGGCTGCTCTGCGCGGAGGAAGTGGTCACCGAACGGCCACTGCCCGGCTTCGACCAGGCCGCGATCGACGGTTACGCGGTCCGCAGCGTCGACGTCCAGGGCGCGGGCACCGACCGGACCGGCGAGGACGGCGAGCCGATCGAGCTGACTCTGCCCGTGGTGGGGGAGGTCTCGGCCGGCTCGCGTCAACCGATCCGGCTGCAGCCACGGCAGGCCGTGCGGGTGGACACCGGGGCGCCGCTGCCGACCCTCGCCGACGCCGTCCTCCCGCTCGACCGCACCGACGGTGGCCGCGCGCGCATCAAGGTCCTGCGTCCCGTCCGGACCGGCGACTACGTGCGCCGCGCCGGCGACGACGTCCAGCCCGGTGACGTGGCGGTCCGGGCCGGCACCATCATCGGGGCCGCCCAGGTCGGGCTGCTCGCGGCGGTCGGCCGCGACAAAGTGCTGGTCCATCCGCGTCCTCGGCTCTCGGTGATCTCCATCGGCGGCGAACTCGTGGACGTGGACCGCACCCCGGGCCCCGGCCAGGTGTACGACGTCAACTCGTATGCGCTCGCGGCGGCCGCCCGCGACGCCGGCGCGGACGTCAACCGCGTGGGGATCGCCAGCACCGACCCGAAGCGCCTGCGGGAGGTCGTCGAGGGCCAGCTGATCCGCTCCGAGATCGTCGTCGTCGCGGGAGCCGTCGGTGGCGGCGCGCTCGAGGACGTGCGCGAGGCGTTGTCGGACCTCGGCAAGCTCGAAGTGGAGCGGGTGGCGATGCACCCCGGTTCGGTGCAGGGGTTCGGCCAGCTCGGCCGCGACGAGGTGCCCACCTTCCTGCTGCCGGGCAACCCGGTCAGCGCGCTGGTCGTGTTCGAGGTGATGGTGCGGCCGCTGATCCGTATCGCGCTCGGCCGCCGGCAGCCGATGCGCCGCGTCGTCACCGCCCGCACCGTCACCCCGATCACCTCGATCCCGGACCGCAAGGGATTCCTGCGGGGGCAGCTGATGCGCGACGAGGCGACCGGCGAGTACATGGTCCAGGCGCTCGGTGGGGCGGCGGGCGCGTCGTCGCACCTGCTGGCAACCCTGGCCGAGGCGAACTGCCTGGTGCTGATCGAGCCGGAGGTGACCGAGGTGCGCACCGGGGATCCGGTGGACGTCGCCTTCCTCGGACAGCGCGGCTGATGACCCGTCATCCGGGATGGCCGGCGGAGCTGGGCCCGCTGCGGGTGGCCGGCGGCCTGGTCACGGTGCGGCCGATCCGGCTGCGGGACGCGGCGGCGTGGAGCCGGTTGCGGATCCGGGACCGGGCGCATCTCGAGCCGTGGGAACCCACCGGCGACGTGCCGTGGGAGATGCGCCATCACATCACCGTGTGGCCGGGGCTGTACCGCAGCCTGCGGGCGGAGGCCCGCCGGGGCCACATGCTGCCGATGGCGATCGAGCTCGACGGCGAGTTCTGCGGGCAGATCACCGTGGGCAACGTGGTGCGCGGCGCGCTGCGGTCGGCGTGGATCGGGTATTGGGTGGCCAAGCACGTCAACGGCCTGGGCGTGGCGACAGCGGCGGTGGCGCTGGGGCTCGACCACTGCTTCGGGCCGGCCGGACTGCACCGGGTGGAGGCCACGGTGCGGCCGGAGAACGTTGCGAGCCGCGCGGTCCTGCGCAACGTCGGCTTCCGGGAGGAGGGCCTGCTGCAGCGCTACCTCGACGTCGACGGGCGGTTCCGCGACCATCTGCTGGTCGCGATGACGGTCGAGGAGGTCCCCGGAAGCGTGTCCGATGTGCTGATCCGGGGCGGCCGGGCCACCTGGGCCTGATCTTGTAACGCAGATTACGTGCATCGCTGCGTAGTAATACCCACACGGTCCTATATCTCTGTGACTAGAGTGAAGAGAGTGTCACATGATTCGCGTGACTCGTGTGACAGCTGTAGTCATCTGAGTCGGCGTTTCTGTCCGGGTGACGGCTTCGGGGCCGCTAACCTGACGGGGTCAGTGGCGTCGACGGACTGGTAGGCGACAACTGGGAGGAGGGCCGCCGAAATGCCGAACTCGCTCCTGTGGATCGGGCTGGTTGCCGTGTGGTTGTTCGTTCTGGTGCCCATGCTGGTCACGAAGCGCCCCCGTATTCGCCAGACGACCGACGCCGCACTCGCAACCCGGGTCCTGCACCGAGGTGACGACGAGCCACTCGCCCCGCGCGGGCCGGCCGCCGGTCATCGCACCGACCCCCACTGGCGTCCGAGTCGGGATTCCGCCCGTCCCACAGCCGGCGACGACTCCGGTCGCGCCCGCACGGTGGACGACCGCAGACACCGCCACCCAGCGGAGGACCGCATGGACACACAGCTCGACACCGACCACGACACCGACATCGACTTCGAGGAGCGTCCCGACCGGGCTCCCGCCCGGGAGTTCGTGCCCCAGCGTCGCGGACGCGGCGGATTCGACCCGCAGGCCGACGCCATGGCCCGGGCCGCGCGCTACGAGTTCCGGCAGCGCACCGTGCTCGGCCTGCTGTTCGCCGCGATCATCACCGCCGCCCTCGCCCTCATCGTCTCGTCGGCCCTGTGGTGGCTGTGCACGGTGGCGACGGCTGCCCTCGCCGGCTACCTGATCTACCTCCGTCGCCAGGTGCGTGTCGAGCAGGAGATCCGCCGCCGTCGCATGGCGCGCCTGAACCGTTCGCGGCTCGGCGTCGAGTCACACAGTGATGACGAGCTGCGGCTGGTCCCGGCCCGGCTGCGACGCCCCGGCGCGGTGGTGCTCGAGGTGGACGACGAGGACCCGGTGTTCGAGCACCTGGACCACTACACGGACGACGAGCCCGCCTACGAGACGTACGAACCCCGTTACGACGCCGACGACTACCCGGTGCGTCGGGCCTCCGGGGAGTAGTCACCGATCCGTTCGGGCCGAGCGAATGTATCGTTCATCTCCTCAGCGGTAGCGGGCGATACATTCGCTCGGAGCGGGGCGTATTCAGCGCGCGGTGACGATGTGTGCCACGAGAGGCGCCGACACCGAGCCGTCCGGGTCGGTGAACCGGGCCAGCACCGTTCGGGCCTCCGAGGTGATCGCCTCGTACGTTCCGGCGTCGAGCCGTTCGATCAACGGGCTGCCCTCGACCTCGGTCGCCACCATCGCATCCACGGACGGGAACCGCGCGCTTCCGGTGTGCGTGGTGAACCGATCGACGGTGAGTCCGGCGTCGCGGAACCATCCCCGTAGTTCGTCGCGGTCCCCACAACTCCAGTAGGTGCCCAGGAGGGATGCCGCGGGCGGGCCGGCGTGCCGCACCGCGACGTCGACGAAGTCTCGGTATGCCGGCTGCTCGTCCAACGCGGCCGGCACACACACGGCGACCATCTCCGTCGCCACGCGGCGCATCTCGCGCAGCGCCCGTGCACGATCGGGAAAGAACATCAGCGCCATCTGGCACAGCGCCGCATCGAACGAACCGTCCGCGAACGGCAGCGCGCCGGCGTCACCCCGGTGCCATTCGAGGTCGGGACGCAACCGACGTGCCACCGCCAGCATGGCCTCACTGGCATCGACACCGACCACCCGTCCCGACGGGCCTACCCGGTCGGCGGCTACGCGCGCGACGATCCCGGTTCCGCATGCCACGTCCAGCACCCGCGTGCCCGTCGTGATCGCAGCCTGGTCCAGCAGCCGTGGCGCCCACTGCGCGAAGATCGCGGGTACGAAGCGTGACTCGTACACCTCCGCGGCCGCCGGTGAAATCCCGAAGTTCTCGCTTGTGTTCGTCATACACCGAGGATGGCGCCGCGCCCGGGTGCCGCGCATCGGGCAGGTGACCCATCTTCCGGGTGGGCGGCGGCATACGCGGCGGCCTCCGAGCGGTTCCGCACGCCGAGCTTGCGGAGGATGTGGCTCACGTGGTGCGCCACCGTCTTGCGGGAGACGAACAGCCGGCCGGCGATCTCCGGATTCGTCAAACCCCTCGCGAGCAGGTCCAGTACTTCGCGTTCGCGGGGGGTGAGGCCGCTGTCGAGATCCGGGCCGGCGCGAGTGGTGGCGCGGATGCCGGGGCCGCGCACCCCGAGACGCCGCAACAGGGCCGCGGAACGGTCCGCGGCGGCGACGGCTCCGAGTTCCCGGAAGATCGTCACCGCCGTTCGCCCGCGTGCGGTCGCGAGGACAGGATCGTCGTTCATCGCCGACTCGGCCAATTCGAGCAGGCATCGGGCCTCCTCGAACGGCGCCGAGCGGTCCGCCCAGCGAGCGGCGGCCGTCTCGAAGGCATCGACGGCGGCCGCCACGCAGCCCTGCGCCGCGGCAGTCAGCGCCGACGCCTCCACCGCCTCGGGACCGTCGGGATCGAGCGCCGCCGCGGTGGTCGTCGCCGCGTTCAGGTCGCCTGTGGCCGCCTGGGCCCGGGCACACAGCAGGGACGTGGTGCCGTGACGTTCGAGCAGCCGCCGGGCGGTTGCGGGATCGCCGTCGGCGAGGGCGACCTCGGCGCGGGCGGTGTCCAATTCCGTGGTCGGGCGGCGGGATCGGTCCAGCATCGCCCGGGCCTCGTCGAGCCGCCCCTGCCGGACCCGGAGCGTGGCGAGGGCCGCGACGGCGCGCGCGTGGACGGCGGGGCAGACCTTCTCGTCGAGCGTGAGAACCGCCGTCAGGAGCCGGTCCGCCTCCCCCCAACGGCCCGCGGTGAGCAGCAATGCCCCGTAGAGGGTGCGGCACTCGACGTACAGGAAGGGACACCCCCAGCGGGAGGTGAAGTCCTCGGCGACGCGGCACCATTCGTCGGCGCGACGGGTGTCGCCGGCGAGCGCACACGCGCCCAGCATGTCGCAGCAGACGAACACGACGGTGTCGAATCGGCGGTCCGCATCGCCCAGAGCGGCCGCCGCGGCCTCGTCCAGCAGCGCGAATCCGGGTTCCAGGTCGCCCCGGGCGACAGCCACGTGACCGGACTGGGCGAGTGCCACCAGTTCGAGATCCCGGTCGCCGCATCGGTGTGCGGCGTCCAGGGCGCGCGCCGCCCACGGTCCGGCCGCTGCGGCGTCCGGGAGCAGGCGGTGGGCGTGTGCCACCCACACCAGGGCGTGCAACGCGCCCGGTGCACCCTCGGGCAGCAGTCGCTGCGCGCGGCGGACCCAACCGTGGGCCACCGACCGATTGCCGAAATCGGACGTGTAGCTGATGCTCAGCCACGCCGCGCAGCGAACCGCACTCTCTCGGTCGCCGCTCCGGAGAGCCGTCGTGTAGGCCCTGCGATAGGCGGCGACGCTGTCGTCGAGGCGCCCGAGCCACCACGACGCCTCGCCGACGCCGAGCCACGCCGCCGGATCGTCGGTCGCGGCCGCCACCGACGTCAGGTCGGCCAGCGCGGCGGCCCACCGACCCTCCCGCAGGGCCTGGTCCCCGCGGAGGCGCACTGCATCCACATGTCGATTGTCCGCCGCCGTGACCTGTGCCGATACCGCAATTTCGTCTCCGGCTCGCACGTTTGCTACAGTTTGCGAGCGGTTCCGAACGGAACCTGCGGGGCTGTGGCGCAGTTGGTAGCGCGCTTCGTTCGCATCGAAGAGGTCAGGGGTTCGATTCCCCTCAGCTCCACCACCGAAGGGCGTCTCCCGGACAGGGAGGCGCCCTTCGTCGTCGATGCCGTGCCGCCGATTGCCGGCCGAACCGGCCCGCGGTCGGGGAGACTGTGTGACATGGAACACAGAATGAGTGACGACGAACTGCGGCGCGCTATTCGAGTGCTCCGCGAACGTGCCGACAGCGCCCGCAGCGAAGGGCGCGAGGCCGACGCCGACGGCATCGAGGAGACGATCCGCAAGTACCAGGAGGAGATGGCCCAGCGCCTCTGAGCCGTCCGCGCGCATCGGTGCCGCCCGCGCGCATTCGTCGCGCACACGCACTGTCGAGCGCGCGGCCGGCGGTCCCATACGCCCTCAGCCCCCCTCTCTCTCACCGCGGCGCCCGCGCGGCGCCGCGGCGGATCGCGCCGCGCTAAGGTGACCCGCACACGACGAATCGGGGGCGGAGATGGCGATCAAGGACCTGCGGGGCCGGAAGTTCCTCGTGACCGGGGCGGCCAGCGGCATCGGCCGGGCGCTGGCCCTGGCCGCCGCCGCGGAGGGTGCCGAACTGGTGCTCACCGACCTCGCCGCCGACGGTCTCGACGACACGGTGCGGACGGTGCGCGAAGGGGGTGGGTCGGTGCTGCACGCCGCCGCCCTCGACATCTCCGACTACGACGCGGTCACCGCCTTCGCCGCCGACGTCCACGACCGCGCCGGCGCCCTCGACGTGGTCGCCAACGTCGCCGGAACGTCGGTGTGGGGCACGGTCGACGCCCTCGAGCACCGCCACTGGAAGCAGATGGTCGACGTCAACCTGATGGGCCCGATCCACGTCATCGAGAACTTCGTGCCCCCCATGATCGAGGCCGGCCGCGGCGGGCACCTCGTCAACGTCTCCTCCGCGGCGGGCCTGCTGGCCCTGCCGTGGCACGCGGCGTACAGCGCGAGCAAGTTCGGCCTGCGCGGAGTCTCCGAGGTGCTGCGCTTCGACCTGCACCGGCACCGCATCGGGGTCTCGCTCGTCGTGCCCGGCGCCGTGCGTACCCCGCTGGTGAACTCGGTGCAGATCGTCGGCGTGGACCGCGACCATCCGGCCGCCCGAAAGCTCACCTCGCGGTTCGAGCGGCACGCCGCGTCGCCGGAGAAGGTCGCCGGGTGCATCCTCGCCGGGATCCGGAAGAACCGTTTCCTGGTGTACACGTCGTTCGACGTGCGCTTCGGTTACTGGTGGGCCCGCAAGTTCGCGCCTCCGTACAACGTGGTGATGCAGCTCGCCAACAACTACTTCTCCCGCACGCTCGAGGCGGTGCGTACCCGCCGGTGACGCTCAGGCGGGCGTCTTGTCGAGGGCGAACTCGCGCAGCCGTGTTCCCGCCCGCAGCGCCTCCCGATCGTGCGTGACCATCACGACGGCGACGTCGCGTTCGCGTGCCATCCGTTCGAGCAGCTCGACGATCTCCCGGCTGCGCTCGGCGTCCAGCGCCGAGGTCGGCTCGTCGACCAGCAGCACCGCCGGATCGTTGACCAGGCTCCGGGCGATCGCGACCCGCTGCCGCTGCCCGCCGGAGAGCTGGTGCGGGCGGCGGTCGGCCTGCTGCGTCAGGCCCACCGCGGCGAGCAGGTCGCGGGCGCGGGCCCGGTCGAGCCGGCGCCCGCTCAGGTGCGCGATCAGCGAGAGCTGTTCGGTGGCGGTCAGCGAGGGAAGCAGATTCGCCTGCTGGAACACGAAGCCGATCCGTTCGCGCCGCAGCCGCGTGCGGGCCGCCGCGTCGAGGCCCGTGGTGTCCACGCCGTCGAGGACGACCCGCCCGGAGTCGGGCACGGTGAGCAGCCCCGCGACGGCCAGCAGGCTCGACTTGCCGGATCCGGACGGACCGGTGACGGCGACCGTCTCGCCGGGCTCGGCGTGGAAGTCCAGGCCGTCGAGGACGCGCAGCGTGGCGTCGCCGTCGGGATAGGTGAGGACGATGTCGGTGAGCCGCACGCTCATGGTGGTGCCTTTCTCGAACGGGTCGGTGTCTTTCGAACAGCGTCGGTGTCTCGAACAGCGTCGGTGTCTCGAACAGCGTCGGTGTCTCGAACAGCTCAGTGGGCCGCGGCGAGCGCGGTGAGCGGGTCGACGGAGCCGATGCGTGCGACGGCCGCCGCGGCCCCGAGGAGGCCGACCCCGACCAGCGCGACGAACGGCAGCACGGTCGTGGCCGCGCTCAGCGTGAACGGCACGACGGTGGCTGCGGCCGCTCCCGCGGCTGTCGCGGCGACGGTGCCCAGGCCGGTGCCGAGCACGAGCACCACCGCGGCCTGTCCGAGGGCGTCGCGCAGGAGGTAGGAGGTGGAGGCGCCGACCGCGCGCAGCACCGCGATGTCCCGGCTGCGCTGGACCGTCCACACCGTGAAGAACGCACCCACGACGAGGGCGCCGACGACGAGCAGCATGCCCTGCATCAGCAGCAGCGACCCGCGTTCGGAGGTGTACGAGCCGACGGTGTTCAGGGTCGCGGACGTGTCGAGGACGCTCGTGCCGGTCGCGGCCGCGGCCGCCGCCGTGTCGAACCCGGGACCGGTCCGCAGCGCGATCACCGTCCCGTCGGCGCCGGCCGTCGCGGGGAGTTCGCGCCAGGTCCCGAGGTCGAGCCACACCACGGGCTGATGGCTGTAGTAGGAGTCCTCGACGAGAGCGGTGAGGGTGACCTCCCGCCCGCCGACGGTCAGGACGGTGCCCGGCGTCCAGCCGTTGTCGGCGGCGAGTTGCGCGTCGACCGCCGCCGTCGCCGGGCGCAGGGCCGCCGGTGCCGCGAAGGAACCGGGAGCGACCCCGAACAGGGCCGCCATCACCTCGCGCCCGCCCGCACCGACGCGTCCGGGGGCAACGCCGAGCACGGCGGTGTCGGTCACGCCGGGTTGCGCGGCGAGGGCGGTGCGCTGCGCGTCCGTGACGGTGGACTCCCCGAACGACAGGTCGGACGGATCGGTGTCACCGCCGTCGAGGGCGAAGTGATCGGCACCGATGCCGCGGATCGCGGCGATCGACTGGTTGCCCAGGCCCGCGGTGAGGCCGGAGAGCATGACGACGAGAAACGAGACCAGGACGAGCACCGCCGACATGACGGCGAAGCGCCCCGTGGCGAAGCGCAGATCGCGCAGTGCGAGGAACATGAGTTCCACGGTGCCCGGTGCGGTGATGCCGGCGCATCGCTCGGTGGATGGGTTCCCGGATCAATCGAAAGTGGGAGGCGGCGGCGTGCGCGGCGGTGTTAGCGTCGGTGAAATGCAGACCGCCCGACAGCACCGCCCCGAGGGGACGGTCCCGGTGCTGCGTGCGATGCAGCTGGGCCAGCACGCGCTGTTCGTACTGCTGCTGCTCGTCGGGGTGCTGCGCGGCGGCGGCACCCCGGGGGTGCTGGTCCTCGCGGGCGCCGAATTCGCCTGGTACATCTCGGGGCTGTGGTTCGCCCGGCGCGGGTCCCGCGGCGGGATCTGGCTGGCGGTGCTGCTGGCCGGCTGGCTGGCGCTGGTGGTGCTCGCACCGGATTTCGTGTGGCTCGCCTTCGCGCTGTTCTTCCTGTGCTTCCACCTGCTGCCCACGATCGCCGCGTTCGCCGCGACGGCGGCTCTGACGGCGGTCGCGATCGCCGCGAGCCTGGGCCACGGCACGGCCAACGCCACGGCCGCCGTCGTCGGCCCGTTGTTCGGGGCGCTCGTCGCGTCCGGCACGGCCCTGATCTACCGGCAGCTCGTGCGCGACGCCGAGCAGCGCGACGCGCTGCTCGCCGAGCTCACCGAGGCACACCGCGAACTGCTCGACGCCCAGGACGAGCTGGTGCGGTTGCAGCGGGAGACCGGTGCCACCGCCGAGCGGGCCCGGCTGGCCCGCGACATCCACGACACCCTCGCCCAGGGCTTCTCGTCGATCCTGCTGCTCGCCCGCGCCGGGCTGCGGGCCGGCGACGACACCGCGGCGCTGCTCGGCCGGATCGAGGAGACGGCACGGCGCAATCTCGTCGAGGCCCGCCGGGTCGTCGACAAGCTGCGACCGTCCGATCTCGAC
The DNA here is from genome assembly GCF_017068255.1 of Rhodococcus sp. PSBB066. NCBI lineage: Bacteria > Bacillati > Actinomycetota > Actinomycetes > Mycobacteriales > Nocardiaceae > Rhodococcus > Rhodococcus sp. PSBB066. The sequence continues at coordinate 5,472,805 of NZ_CP070859.1, read as the reverse complement.
GATGCGCCGCTCGCGGCGGCCCTCGGCCGCATCCTGGACCGGTTGCGTGCCGACACCGGCATCGACGCGGAACTGCGCGTGGACGGCGAACCGTTGCCGCTGCCCACGGGATTCGACGTCGCGCTGCTGCGGGTGGCGCAGAGCGCGCTGGCGAACGTCCGGCTGCACGCCCACGCGCGCCGCGTGCGGGTCACCCTCGCCTACACCCCGGACGAGGTCCGGCTCGACGTGGTCGACGACGGCGTCGGCTTCGACGTCCGCGACGCGGGCTCGGGCGGTGGGTTCGGGCTCACCGCCATGCGGGAGCGGCTCGCCGAGCTGGGCGGCACGGTGTTCCTCGAGTCGGCGCCGGGCGACGGAACCGCCGTGGCGGCAACGCTTCCCGTGCGGGTGCTGCCGTGATCCGGATACTGCTCGTCGACGACCATCCCGTCGTGCGGGCGGGGCTGCGTGCCCTCCTCGCGTCGGAGCCCGGGCTCGAGGTGGTGGCCGAGGCTGCGTCCGGTCGGGAGGCCGTCGCGCAGAACGCGGCGCACCGCCCGGACGTGGTGCTGATGGACCTGCGGCTCGGGCCCGGGATGGACGGGGCGCAGGCGACGGCCGAACTGGCTTCCGCGCCGGATCCGCCGAAGGTGCTGGTGCTGACCACCTACGACACCGACTCCGACATCCTGCGCGCGGTCGAGGCGGGGGCGGCCGGGTATCTGCTCAAGGACGCCGGCCCGGCCGTGCTCGTCGACGCGGTGGCGCGGGCCGCCCGGGGCGAAACCGTGCTGGATCCCGGTGTGGCGCAACGGCTCTACCGCAGCATGCAGACGCCGCGGGTGGAGCTGAGCGCCCGCGAGATCGAGGTGCTCGGCGCGGTGGCGCGGGGGCTCTCCAACCGGGCCGTCGCCAAGGAACTGTTCGTGAGCGAGGCCACCGTCAAGTCCCATCTGGTGCATGCCTTCTCGAAGCTGGGCGTGGACTCGCGCACCGCGGCGGTCGCGGCGGCGCGCGAGCGCGGCCTGCTGTGAACGGTTATCCGGCGCGTCGCAGCCGGGCGTGCAGGTGGTGGGTGAGCGGGGTCTGGGCGTGCGCCATCCACAGGTCGTAGGACAGTTCGTCGCCGTCGAGGACGAACCGCCGCCGCAGCTCGTGCACCGGCTTCGCGTGGGGAGAGCGCTCGAGGTGCACGGTGGTGAAGTCGAGGACGCCGTGGGTGAGCCGCGACCGCTGGATCTCCACGAACCCGGTCGGCTGGGAGACGAGCAGCTCCACCTCGTGATCGGCGAGACGGAGGTATCCGTTCTCGGTGTGCATCGGCTGACCGGTGCCCGGGTTCTTCGTGCGGCTGACGTACATCAGGAACGGCTTGCCCGGAGTGGGGGTGAACTCGATGGTCTCGTTGTAGGTGAAGTCCTCGATGGTGGGGTAGTGGCCTTCGCCGCCGCCCACCCAGCGGCCGGCGAAGGCGGCGAGATCACCGAGCGGGCCGGTGTCGGTCATGTGGGTCTCCTCGGTCGTCGGGCACCGTCGATCCTGCCATCGCCGGGCGGGCGCCCGGCCGGCTTCGCGGAGTTTCGGCGCGCCGCGCGGCGGGCCGCGGCATTACGGTCTTATTCATGAACGCTCAGCTGGGTGTGGATTCCGAGGTGGGGTCGCTGCGGGCGGTGCTGATGCACCGGCCGGGCGCGGAGCTCGAACGCCTGACTCCCCGCAACAACGACCAGCTGCTGTTCGACGCGCTGCCGTGGGTGGCGCGGGCGCAGGAGGAACACGACGCGTTCGTCGACCTGCTGCGCGGGCGGGGGGTGGAGGTGCTGCTCCTGTCCGACCTGCTCACCGAGACCCTCGAGGTCAGCGGGGCCGCCCGCGTCCAGGGGGTGTCGTCCGCGGTGGATCCGCGCCGGCTCGGGCACGGGCTGGCGCAGGAACTCGCCGCGCACCTGCGCGCGATGTCCGCCGCGGATCTCACCCGCGTCCTCGTCGCCGGCATGACGTTCGACGAACTGCCCGTCGCGGGCCTCGGAGCCGCGCCGTCGCTGGTGCGGTTGATGCATCACGGAGCCGACTTCGTGATCGAGCCGCTGCCGAACCTGCTGTTCACCCGCGACTCGTCGTTCTGGATCGGCCCGCGGGTCGCGATCCCCACCCTGGCACTGCCGGCCCGGCGCCGGGAGGCCTCGATCACCGATCTGATCTACGCGTTCCACCCGCGGTTCCTGGGGGTGCGCCGCGCCTACGAATCGCACACGGCGCCGGTCGAGGGCGGCGACGTGCTGCTGCTCGGCCCGGGAGTCGTGGCCGTGGGCGTGGGGGAGCGCACGACACCGGCGGGTGCGGAAGCGTTGGCGCGCAGCGTCTTCGAGGACGGTCTCGCGCACACCGTGCTGGCGGTGCCGATCGCGCAGCAGCGGGCCTCGATGCATCTGGACACCGTGTGCACCATGGTGGACGTCGACGCCGTGGTGATGTACCCCGCGGTGCGGGAAACGTTGCAGGCCTTCACTCTGCGCCGGGAGAACGGCGACGTCCGGATCGGCGGGCCGCGCGGGTTCCTCGAGGCGGCCGCCGACGCGATGGGCATCGAGAAGCTCCGCGTCATCGACACCGGCCTCGATCCGGTCGTCGCCGAGCGTGAACAGTGGGACGACGGCAACAACACCCTCGCCCTCGCGCCCGGCGTGGTGGTCGCCTACGAACGCAACATCGAGACCAACACCCGCCTCGAGGACGCGGGCATCGAGGTGCTGCGGATCGCCGGATCCGAACTGGGCTCCGGACGCGGCGGGCCGCGCTGCATGTCCTGCCCGCTCGCCCGCGGCTGACCGGCGCGTCCGGCGCGGTCGAGCGGGCAGGACCCTAGAGGATCTCGCGCACCTTCTCCACCGGGCGGGCGAGCACGGTGCCCTTGTCGGTGACCACGATCGGCCGCTCGATGAGGATCGGGTGCTTCACCATCGCGTCGAGCAGCTCGTCCTCGGAGGCGTCCGCCAGGTTCAGCTCCGCGAACAGTGCCTCCTTCCGCCGGATCGCCTGGCTCGGCACGAGTCCGGCGTCGTCGAGCAGCTTGCGCAGCCCGTCGCGCGACGGCGGGGTCTCGAGGTACTTGACGACGGTCGGCTCGAGGCCCGCCTCCTGCAGCACCTTCAGGGTGTTGCGGGACGTGCTGCACCGGGGGTTGTGGTAGATCGTCGCGGTCGTTGCCATGGCCACATTCTGCCGTGCCGCACCCGCTCCGGTTGAGTGCGGCGCGGCCGGTCTCTACCATCGTCCGGCGTCGGTGAAGGACAGGAGAGGTGTCGTGCTGAAGGGATTCCGGGATTTTCTGCTGCGCGGGAACGTGGTCGAGCTCGCCGTCGCGGTGGTCGTCGGGGCCGCGTTCACGGCCATCGTCACCGCCTTCACCAACCACATCGTCAACCCGCTCGTGGCCTCGGTGGGCGGCGCGAACGAGTACGGCTGGGGATTCCAGATCACCTCGAGCCCGGAGACGTTCGTCAACATCGGTGCCGTGGTGTCGGCGGTGATCAACTTCCTGTTGATCCCCGCGGTCGTCTACTTCGTGCTGATCCTGCCGGTGAACACCGCCAAAGCCCGGTTCGCCCCCAAGGAGGAGGGCGACAAGCCGCTGAGCGAGACCGACCTGCTGATCCAGATCCGCGACCTGCTCGAGACCGGCAGCTACCCCCGCGCCGCGGACGCCGACGAGGACAGGGCGCGGGTCTGAGGCGGCCCCCGCGGCGCAGTCGGGGACGGTCGGCCCGCACTGTTAGCCTCGACGCACCACCTGCCCACCTGAGGACGCCCCGATGCTCGACATCGTCATCGACCCCGACTCGCCGGTCCCGCCGTACGAGCAGCTGCGCCAGCGGATCGTCACGATGGTGCGGCGCGACGAGCTGATCGCCGGCACCAAGCTTCCCACCGTCCGCGGGCTGGCCGAACACCTCGGCATCGCCCCGAACACCGTGGCCAAGACCTACCGGGAGCTCGAGCATCTCGGCATCATCGAGACTCGGGGCCGGGCGGGCACGTTCGTCGCCGAGTCCGGTGACCCCACCCGCACGCTCGCCCAGCGCGCCGCCACCGGCTACGTCCGCGAACTGCGCACCCTCGGCATGTCCGACGACGAGGTGCTCGAATTCGTCGTCGCGGCGCTGCGGGGCGCGTGACTCGTCCGACTTCCCCCGGAGCGGTGACGGTTGCGCTCCGCAGAGAAGTGGACGAGGTTTACATCATGGGCCTTTCGGACAAACCGACGGATCCGCACGACGCTCAGCGTGGCCGGCTCGTTTCGGTTCGCCCGGGAGGGCTGCGCCGACGGACCGCACCGGTGATCGATCCGGCCGTGTTCGTCCCGACGGCCCTGATCGTGGTGTCGATCGTCGTCTGGGGGCTGCTCGCACCGGACAATTTCGCCGCCGTGACGGGGGCGGTACTGGACTGGCTGGTGGTCAACCTGGGGTGGCTGTTCGTGCTCACCGCGTCGGGTTTCGTGGTCTTCTCGCTCTGGCTGGCCCTGAGCCGGTTCGGACGGATCCCGCTCGGCAAGGACGACGAGGTGCCGGAGTTCCGCACCGTCAGCTGGATTGCCATGATGTTCAGCGCCGGTATGGGCATCGGCCTGATGTTCTTCGGTGTCGCCGAGCCCCTGGCCCATTTCGTGACCCCGCCGCCGGGCACAGCCGGGGGCGTGGGACCGGCGATGGCGACGACGATGTTCCACTGGAGCCTGCACCCGTGGTCGATCTATGCCGTGGTGGGTCTGGCCATCGCCTACGGCACCTACCGCAAGGGGCGTAAGCAGCTGATCAGTTCCGCCTTCCTGCCGCTGCTCGGCCGCCGCGCCGAGGGACCCGCCGGGAAGGTCATCGACATCCTCGCCCTGTTCGCCACGCTGTTCGGCACTGCTGCCTCGCTCGGCCTCGGGGCCCTGCAGATCGGGTCCGGCTTCGCGGTGACCGGTTGGCTCGAGGAGACGGGGGTGCTGCTGCTCGTGGCGATCATCGCGCTGCTCACAGCAGCCTTCGTCGCCTCCGCGGTGTCCGGTGTGGCTCGTGGCATCCAGTGGCTGTCCAACATCAACATGGTGCTCGCGCTCGCGCTCGCCGCGTTCGTCTTCGTGGTCGGTCCCACCGTGCTGATCCTGAATCTCGTACCCACCACTCTCGGCGCCTATGCCGCCGATCTGGCCCGCATGTCCGCTCGTACCGCGGCGTCGAGCCCCGAGGTCGCCGAGTGGCTCTCCGCGTGGACCGTCTTCTACTGGGCATGGTGGATCTCGTGGACGCCGTTCGTCGGGATGTTCCTGGCCCGCATCAGCCGTGGCCGCACGGTCCGCCAGTTCGTCGTAGGGGTCATCGTCGTTCCCAGCACGGTGAGCCTGGTGTGGTTCGCGGTGTTCGGTGGTGCGGCCATCGGCGAGCAGCGCGACGGCCTCGGCCTGGCCGACGTCGGCACGACCGAGGCGCAGTTGTTCGGCATGCTCGACAATCTGCCGCTGTTCACGATCTCGGCCGCCGTCGTGATGGTGCTCGTGGCCATCTTCTTCGTCTCGGGGGCCGACGCCGCATCGATCGTGATGGGCACCCTGTCCCAGCGCGGCACACTCTCCCCGCACCGTCGGGTCGTGGTGTTCTGGGGCGTGCTCACCGGCGGCGTCGCCGCCCTGCTCCTGTGGACGGGCGGTGCCGATGCCCTCACCGCCTTGCAGACCATGACGATCATCGCGGCGGCGCCGTTCGTGCTCGTCATGGTGGGTCTGTGCGTGTCCTTGTACCGGGACCTGTCGCGGGACCCACTGGTGTCCCCACGCGGTCGGCGGTTGCTGCGCCGCGCCGAGTACCGGTCCCCGGCGCGGCGCGGAGAAGAACGGACGTCGAATGAGTAGTGCCGTGCCGGCGCGGATCGCGTTCGCGGTCGAGGCCATGGACCCGCAGCCGGGCAGCGACGTGCTCGAGATCGGCTGCGGTGGGGGTGTCGCCGTCGCGCTCGTGTGCGAGCGGCTGCGCCGCCGCGGCCGGGTCGTCGGGGTGGACCGCTCGGCCACGCAGATCGATCGGGCTCGTCGCCGCAACCGGGACGGAGTCGACGCCGGGCTCGCCGAACTGCACGTCGGCGAATTCCCCGGCGTCGACCTGCCGGGATCGTTCGACCTGGTCTTCGCCGTCAACGTCCCCGGTTTCCGCAGCGACGACCCGGCCGCGCCGACGGCCGTCGCATCGCTGCTGCGACCCGCCGGCGAGTTGTGGGTGTTCGACGAACCGCCGCCCGGCCTCGCCCTCGGACCGGTGTCCATGCGGATCAGCGCGCTGCTCTCGCGCTGCGGCTACGCGATCGTCGACATCGTCGAGCGCGAGCGGACCGTCGGCGTGCGGGCCGCGCCGCCGGACGTCACCGCCAGCTCGGCAGCCACAACTGCTGCTGCCACGTCTCCACGGTGATCGGCGCCGCGGTGAGGATCGGCCACAGCCACACGAAGTTCGCCACCACCAGGCCGACGTAGAGGCACACGACCAGCAGGCCGGTCGAGCGTCGCTCGGCCGAGGCCCGCGGCGAGCCGAGGACGTCGCCGAGCACCAGCGCCAGCCCCATGACCAGGAAGGGCGCGAGCGGGACCGCGTAGAAGTAGTACATCTGCCGGTCGAGCGTCGCGAACCACGGCAGCAACGTCGCCGTGTAACCGGTGAGCACCGCGGCCCACCGCCAGTCCCGCCGCACCAGCAGCTGCCACCCACCCCACGCGAGCATCGGCAGCGCCAGCCACCACATCGCCGGGGTGCCCACCAGCATGACCGCCTTGACGCACTGCTCGCCGCCGCACCCACGGATCTGCTCGCCGTCGGCGAAGTAGTACAGCATCGGGCGCAACCCCATCGGCCACGTCCACGGCTTGGACTCCCAGGGATGCAGGTTGCCGGCCGAGTTCGTCAGCCCCGAGTGGAACTCGAGCACGGAGGCGCTGTAATACCACAGCGACCGCAGGGCGTCCGGCACGAATGCGAACGCCCCGTCCGTGCCGATCTGACGACCCACCGCGTGCCGGTACACCCCGGTCTCGCCGGCGAACCACGCCCAGAACGTCGCCAGGTACACCCCGAGCGGCACCACCACCAGCGCGTACAGCGCCGGACCGACGTCGCGCAGCCCGGTGCCGAGCCACGGCCGTTGCACGCCGTAGGCCCGGCGGGCGGCGACGTCGAACGCCACCGACATCAGCCCGAAGAAGGCGATCAGATACAGCCCCGACCACTTGGTGCCCACCGCCAGACCCAGCAGCACGCCGGCCCCGAACCGCCACCACCGCACGCCCAGCCGGGGACCCCACACCGTGTCGGCGATGCGTCCCTCGGCATGCACGCGCGCCATGCGTTCCCGCATCTCGTCCCGGTCGACGATCAGGCACCCGAACGCGGCGACCGCGAACAGCGCCAGGAAGATGTCCAGCATCCCGAGGCGCGACGAGACGAACGTGACGCCGTCGGCGATCAGCAGGATCCCCGCCAGGCCGCCGAGCAGGGTCGAGCGGGTCAGCCGCCGCACAATCCGCACCACCAGCAGGACCAGCAGCGTCCCGGCGACGGCGGCGGAGAACCGCCACCCCCACCCGTTGTAACCGAACAGCGCCTCGCCGAGCGCGATGAGCTGCTTGCCCACGGGCGGGTGCACGACGAGGCCGTACCCGGGGTTGTCCTCGATCCCGCCGCCGGTGAGCACCTGCCAGCCCTGCGGGGCGTAGTGCTTCTCGTCGAACACCGGCGTCTTCGCGTCGGTGGGGTAGTGCAGCATCGTGAACCGGGTGATCGCCGCGATCGCGGTGACGAACAGCGTCACCACCCAGCCCCGGCCGCGGTCGACCGGACCGAAATCCGGTGCGGGCACCGTCGGGCCCGGGCTGTTCATCCGGCGGCGGTCCGATGCCACGGCAGGGCGCTCGTCCGTCACGGTCACGCCCCGATCGTAGGCTGAGACGCATGCAGGCAGACAATCCGGGACAGGGCCGGCTCGTGCTCGCCGCCACCCCCATGGGCGACATCGGCGACGCCTCGAAACGGCTCCGCGACGCGCTCGGCAGCGCCGACGTCGTCGCGGCCGAGGACACCCGTCGTACCAGGGCGCTCGCCGCCGCGCTGGGGGTCACCGTCACCGGACGGGTGGTCAGCTTCTACGACCAGGTGGAGGCCGCCCGGACGCCGGCGTTGGTCGCCGACGTCGAGGCCGGCAAGACGGTGCTGCTGGTCACCGACGCCGGCATGCCGTCCGTCAGCGACCCCGGCTACCGCCTGGTGTCGGCGTGCGTCGCGGCCGGGCTGCCCGTCACGTGCCTGCCCGGCCCGTCCGCGGTGACCACCGCACTCGCGCTGTCCGCGCTGCCGGTCGAGCGGTTCTGCTTCGAAGGCTTCCCACCGCGCAAGGCCGGCGCCCGTCGCGCCTGGCTGCAGACCCTCGCCGCCGAGCCGCGCGCGGTGGTGTTCTTCGAGGCCCCGCATCGCCTCGCCGCGTGCCTCGCCGACGCCGTCGACGTGCTCGGCGGGCAGCGGCGCGCCGCGGTGTGCCGGGAGCTGACCAAGACCTACGAGGAGGTGCGTCGCGGCACGCTCGCCGAGCTGGCGCGGTGGGCGGCCGACGGTGCGCGCGGCGAGATCACCGTCGTGCTCGAGGGCGCGTCGGCGCAGATCGCGGAGCCGGCCGAGCTGGTCGACGAGGTGGAACGGCTGGTGTCGGACGGAGTGCGGCTGAAGGACGCGTGCGCGCAGGTGGCGACGTCCGGGGTGTCCAAACGCGAGCTGTACGACGCGGTACTGGCCGCGCGGCAGGACGAGCCGTCGTCGTAGACTCTGCCCCTTACCGCGCAGCAGGAGGTACGGATGGAGTCGGTGAACGAATTCCTCGTCGAGGTCGCGTCGGTGGTGTGGGGGCCGTACTTGCTCATACCGCTGCTGCTGGGCACCGGCGTGATCCTGACGGTGCGGCTGCGGGGCGTGCAGTTCCGCAAGCTGTGGCCGGCCCTGCGGCTCGGGCTGATCATCCGCAAGGACCCGGACGCCACCGAGGGTGACATCTCCCAGTACCAGGCGCTGACGACCGCGCTGGCCGCCACCGTGGGCGTCGGCAACATCGCCGGTGTCGCCACTGCCATCTACTTCGGCGGCCCGGGCGCCCTGTTCTGGATGTGGGTCACCGGTCTCGTCGGCATGGCCAGCAAGTACTCGGAGGCGTTCCTCGGCGTCAAGTACCGCGTCACCGACGCCAAGGGCGAGCAGTCCGGCGGCCCGCAGTACTACCTGGCCCGCGCCATCCCCAACAAGTTCGGCCTGGCGCTGAGCCTGATGTTCGCGGTGTTCGCCGTACTCGCCAGCTTCGGCATCGGCAACATGACGCAGGCCAACACCGTCGCCACCCAGATGGACTCCACCTTCGGGGTGCCCACCTGGTTGTCCGGCATCGTCATGACGGTGCTCGCCGCCGCGGTGCTGCTCGGCGGCATCAAGTCCATCGGCAAGGTCACCGCCGGGTTCGTGCCCGCGATGATCCTGCTGTACGTCGGCGCCGGGATCATCGTCCTCGCGGTCAACATCACCGACATCCCGCAGGCGTTCGCCCTGGTGTTCTCCGACGCATTCACCGGAACCGCCGCGACCGGCGGCTTCATCGGCTCGGTGTTCATGATCGCCCTGCGCTACGGCGTGGCCCGCGGCATCTTCTCCAACGAGTCCGGCATGGGCAGCGCCGCAATCGCCGCCGCCGCGGCGCAGACCACCCATCCGGTGCGGCAAGGCCTCGTGTCGATGACCCAGACGTTCATCGACACGATCATCGTCGTGACCTTCACGGGCATGGTCATCATCACCACCGGCGCCTGGAAGTCCGGCGAGCAGGGCGCGGCGATGACCTCGCTCGCCTTCTCGGACGGCCTCGGCGGCGACTGGGGCAGCTGGATCGTCACGATCTCCGTGGTGTTCTTCGCCTTCTCGACGATCCTCGGGTGGTCGTACTACGGCGACCGCTGCGTCGAACGCCTCGTCGGCCGGGGCGGCGTCCTCCCGTACCGGGCGATCTTCGTGCTCGTCGTCTACGTCGGCGCCACCACCGAGCTCGAGGTGGTGTGGAACTTCTCCGATGTGATGAACGGGCTGATGGCACTGCCCAACCTGGTGGGCCTGCTCGTCCTCTCGGGTCTCATCGCCCGCGAGACGAAGGAGTACCTCGCCCGCGATCCGTACCTGCTCGGCGAGAAGGGCAGCAGCACGCCGGCCCGGTAGGCGCGGCCGGCCGTCGCTACGGCGCGGCCGAGGAGAGCGCGACGATCAGCAACACGGCGACGGCCACGATCAGGGCCGCGACCAACGTGGGCGGAACGCCGTTGACGATCCGGTCGACGAGCTTGTACACGATCCCTCGGTTCGGGTCGCGCGCTGCCTTCCCTCCGCCTCGGGCGGAACCACCCCTCGTCGGGTTCCGGCCGGTGCGGAGGTGCAGCGCGTCGCGGGGTCTTCCCGCTCGGGAACAACTCTGTCGGGTATATCCGGGGCGACCAACCGGTTCGCGTGCCGCTCGCGATATCATCCCAGGTCAGGGCTGGTGAGGAGTTTTTCCGCAGCGGACGATCCGGGCCCTCGAGGGGTGCGGAGCAGGGAGGATGCGGGAGATGGAACCGCCGGACGAGCGAACCGAGGCTGAGCCGCGGCAGGTGTTCGCCGACCAGCTCCGGATTCTGTTCGCGGCGGCGGGGCGTCCCGCACTCAAGAAGGTCTCCTCCGAGGCGGCGGCCGTCGCCCGCGCCGTGGGCAGCGATCGCACCGTGTCGGTGCAGCGGCTCAGCGACTGGCGATCCGGCGCCCGGGTGCCCGCCACCTTCGAGGCGATCCGTCCGGTCCTGGTCGTCCTGATCCGCGCCGCCCGGGCCCTGCACGCCCAGCCGCCGGCACCCGGCCTCTACTCGATGAAGCAGTGGGAACGGTGGTGGGAACTCGCCCGGGGACCAGCCGGTCGGGCCCGGGCGGAGACGTCCGAGGCGCCCGCCGCGACGCCGCCCACCGGTGTGCGGCCCTACCGGGGACTCGAGGCGTACCGCGAGCGCGACGCGCAGCTGTTCTTCGGCCGGAGCCGGAGTGTGCGCGAGCTCGTCGAGACCGTCGTCGCCGCCCACGGGCACGGCATCGTCGTGGTGACCGGCGCCTCCGGCGTCGGTAAGTCCTCGCTCGTGCAGGCCGGCCTCATCCCGGAACTGTGCCGCGACGGCCGCTGGCGGCCGGTGGTCCTGACTCCGGGGCGGCACCCCGTGGCGCAGCTCGTCGAGTGCATACCCGAACTCGCCGACATCTCGGACGCGGACGAGCCCTCCGCCGTCGCGCGGCTGCGCGCCGCCGCCGGCCGTCAGGGCAGCTCGGGCCTGCTGATCGTCGTCGACCAGATCGAGGAGCTGTTCACCCACTGCGAGGACCCGGCCGAACGCTCGGCGTTCCTGGCGCTCCTCGAGCGGGCCGCGACCGTGGGCGACGGCGACACCCCGATCGCGGTGGTGGCCACGCTGCGGTCGGACTTCTACGACCGGGCCGTGACGTATCCCGTGCTGGCGCGGGCGCTGGAGCGGCACAGCAAGACGGTCCAGCCCCTGACCCGCGACGATCTGGTGGAGGTGATCTCCGCACCGGCGCGGCTGCTCGGCCTGCGGTTCGAGCCGGGACTGGTGGAGCTGATCCTGCACGACCTCGGCGTGCTGACCGCCGACGACGTCGGCGGGGCGGAGCTGCCGCTGCTGTCCCACCTGCTCGACACCCTGTGGGAACGCCGGCGCGGCGGCCACCTGACCGTGGCCGGCTACGGCGCCACCGGTGGGGTGCGCGGATCGATCGCCGCCAGCGCGGAACGCGCGTGGGAGGAGCTCGACGCCCGTGGCCGCCGCCTCGCTCGCGCGATGCTCGTGCACCTGGTCTACGTGACCGACACCGGCACCGACGTGAAGATCCGGCGTCCGCTGGACCGGCTGCTCGCCGTCGCCGGAGACGACGTCGACGCGGGGCGCCGGGTGGTCGACCACTTCGTCACCGCGCGGGTGCTCGTCGTCGACGCGGGCAGCGTCGAGCTGCTGCACGACGCCGTGATCGACGCCTGGCCGCGCTTGAAGTCCTGGATCCAGGCGGACCGCTCGTACGCGGCGCTGCGCCAGCAGATCGAGGCGGACGCCGCCGGATGGGTCGCGGGACGCCGGCACGCGGACCTGCTCTACCAGCGCGGCCGGATGGACCTTGTCGCCGAGCACGAGGCCGGGGACCTCGCGGGGCGGACACACGCTGTCGGCGTCGAGGCCGCGCTGAGCCCGACCGCGGTGGCCTTCCTCCGGGAATCGCGGCGGCAGATCCGCCGGCGGACCCGGGCCCGCAACGGCGCGATCGCCGCCCTCGTGCTGTCCACGATCGTCGCGGTGGTGATGGGGACGCTGGCCTGGGCCGGCAAGAACCGCGCGGAGGCCGAGCGCAGTGCCGCCCAGTTCCAGCAGGTCGTCGCGCTCGCCGACTCCATGCGCGAGAAGGACCCGTCGACCGCGGCCCAGCTGGCGCTCGCGGCGTGGCAGCTGAAGCCGGACAGCGAGGTCGCGTACTCGCGGCTCGTCGCGACCGAGCAGATGCCGCTGGCGCTGCCCCTCGAAGGCCACAGCGGTCCCGTCTACGGGGTGGCGATCGCGCCGGACGGCACGACCCTCGCCTCGGCCAGCGACGACGGCAGCGTTCGCTTGTGGGACCTGTCGGACCGGACCGCCCCGCGGCCGCTCGGAGCGCTGGTGTCGGGCGATCCCGAGTATCTGGCATCGGTTTCGTTCAGCCCGGACGGCACCCTGCTCGCGGCGGGTGGGGCGACGGGCGCGGTGTGGATCTGGGACGTCACGGATCGCGACCGGCCCGTCGCCCTGCTCACCGCCGAGGTGCTCGTGCCGGAGGTCATCCACAACGTGCGGTTCAGCCCGGACGGCCGGTTGCTCGCCGTGCCGTACGACAACGGGTCGGTGGTGCTCGTCGACACGAGCGAACCCCGGACGCGGGGATTTCCCCGCACCGTCCTGCCCGCGCACGGGGCGGCCGTGCGGACCGTGGCGTTCCACCCCGGCGGCACCGTGCTGGCCACGTCGAGCGACGATCGCTCGGTGCGGTTGTGGGACCTGACCGACCAGGCCGCCGCGCCGCTCGGCGAGCCGCTGACCGGTTTCCGCGACGTGGCGCATTCCGTCGCGTTCGCCCCCGACGGCCGGACCCTCGCGGTCAGCAGCGACGACGGCGTCCTCACGCTGTTCGACACCGCCGAGCCCGGGGCGGTACGGCCGACCGGCCCGCCCGTGCAGGCGCACACCGGTGGGGTGTGGACCGTGGCGTTCGCGCCCGACGGCCGCACCCTGGCGAGCGCGTCGTGGGACGGGACCGCGAAGCTGTGGTCGATCGACCCGGCGACGCGAGCGGTCGACGAGATGCGGCCGGCCCTCGCCGGCAACGGCGGCGGCGTCCCGGCGCTCGCGTTCACCCCCGACGGTGCCGCGCTGGTCACCGGCGGTCACGACGGCACCATCCGGGTCTGGACGCTGCCGCGCGGACGCGTCCCGGTCGCGGATTCCGCCCTGACCCTCCCGGCGATCGACCGCACGGGCTCGCTCGTCGCGACCGGGGGCTACAACGCCACCGTGCCACTGTGGCGGATCGGCTCCGACGGGCGCTGGTCACCGCTCGGTGCCGTGAACCGTCCGCGACCGCTGGGGGGTGCGGTGACGACCGCCCTGTCTCCCTCCGCCAGCACACTGGCCACGGCCTCGACGACGGACGGCGAGATCCACCTGTGGGACGTCCGGGACCCCACCGTTCCGCGGCTCTGGGCGAACCCGATCGTCACCGAGACCCGGTTCACGTCCGAACTCGCATTCGGTCCCGACGGCACCACCCTCGTCACGGGAGACGACGACCACTCCCTCGTGCTGTGGGACGTGTCGGATCCGGCGCGTCCGGCGCCGTGGGGCGCCCCGCTCGGGGGCCCCACCAACCTGATCCGGGCGGCGGCGTTCGCACCGGACGGCCGGCACCTGGTGGTGGCGAGCGCGGACGGCTCGCTCTACGCCTGGAACGTCGCCGATCCCGCGGCCCCGGTCCCGGTGCCGGTGTCGGACGGCCATGCCACCGGCGTCAACGCCCTCGCGTTCAGCGCCGACGGCAACGTCCTCGCCACCGGCGGCGACGACCACACGGTCCGCGTGTGGGACCGCGGACCCGACGGGTCGTTCACCGTCCGCCCCGAGGCGCTGCGCGGGCACACCGGCACCGTCTATTCGGTGTCGGTGACGCCGAACGGCCACGAGGTGGTCAGCGGCAGCGACGACGGCACGGTGCGCCTGTGGCACGTCGGCGACCCGGAGGACATGCACCCGGTGGGCGGCCCGATCACCGACATCGGCGTCGGCCGGTGGCAGGTGGGCTTCCTGCCGGGCAGCAACGCCGTGATCGCGGCGGGTGGCGACGGGATGGTGCGCACGTGGGGCCTGGACGTCGAGTCGATCATCGCGCGGATCTGCGCGGCGACGACGGGCCGGATCACCGCATCGCTGCCGCAGTCCGATCTGCCGGTGGCCGGCCGGACGGTGTGCGGGGGCTGAGCGCCAGGATGCTGGCGGCCTTGTCGAGGCACTCCTGCCATTCGGCGTCCGGATCGGAATCGATGGTGATGCCACCGCCGACGCCGAGACCACACGACCCCGGCGTGCCCGCGTCCCCGCCGCCGAACTCGACGGTGCGGATCGCCACGTTGAGCTCCAGCCCGGCGAGCGGGCTGGCCATGCCCACGGTGCCGCAGTACACGCCCCGCGGCTGCGGCTCCCAGACCCGCAGGAACTCCCGCGCCCGGAGCTTGGGACAGCCGGTCACCGAGGCCGGCGGGAACGCGGCCCCGAGCAACCGCGCGGTGTCCACACCGGCCCGCAGCGTGGCCGCGACGGTGGACACCAGGTGCCAGACTCCGGGGGCCGGATGCACCCCGAGCAGATCCGGCACGGTGACGGTTCCGGTCTCGGCCACGCGTCCGAGGTCGTTGCGCACGAGGTCCACGATCATCACGT
The DNA here is from genome assembly GCF_017068255.1 of Rhodococcus sp. PSBB066. Classification (NCBI taxonomy): domain Bacteria; kingdom Bacillati; phylum Actinomycetota; class Actinomycetes; order Mycobacteriales; family Nocardiaceae; genus Rhodococcus; species Rhodococcus sp. PSBB066. The sequence continues at coordinate 5,457,732 of NZ_CP070859.1, read as the reverse complement.
TCTCCGCGACGTCCTTGACGGACGCGCGCAGCCGGGCCGGATCCGCGCCGATCGGGAGCGTGCCCTTGATCGGGCTCGACGTCACCCGGTCGTCGTGGCGGGCGAGGAACAACTCCGGCGACAGCGACGCGACCGCCCCCCACCCGCCTGCGACGTAGGCGGCCCGGGCCGGCGCGGTGCGCTCGATCCCGTCGGCGAAGAAGTGCAGCGGGCTGCCCGACCAGGCGCCGGTGAAGCGAGTGCACACGCACGCCTGATAGACCTCGCCGGCCCGGATCGCGTCGAGGCACTGCCGCACGCCGCGGCGATGGGCGCCGCGGTCCGGCGCGGTCCAGTCGATACGCCACGGCGCCCGCCCGGAGGCCTCGGGCGCCTCGCGGACGGCGGCGGCGAGCCCGGCCGGGCACGGCGCGTCGGTGAGGCTCTCGTACCACCAGCAGCCGTCGTGGTCGAGTCGCAGCACGGTGTCCGCCCACCCCCCGGCCGCGCGAGGCAACGCCGGGTGGGCGGGGGCTCGGTCCGGGTACGCCACGTAGCCGATCCACCCCCCGCCGACGACCGGCCCGTCGTCGCGGGTGCGCAGGGACGGGCCCTCGCGCAGGACGAACGCGTCGGAAGGCGGGGTGGCGACGGCCTCGACGTGGGGCGCGAGGACCGCCGCCGCGCCGAACCACGTGCCGGTCAGTGCGGCCGGCGGGGGCGCTCCCGCCGCCTCGGCGCGGGCGCCCAGCACCCGCAGCACCTGCGCCGGGCCACCCCCGGCGCCGAGCCGTTCCATCCGCATGAGCACAGCCTCCCACGGGATGCCGGAACGGGCCGAATCACACCGGGCGTTCAGTGGACCGGCGGCATCACCCTGTCCGCCGCGCCGAGCTTGTCCGGGTTCCGCACCACATACAGGCCCGTGACCAGGCCCGCGTCCGTCTCGATCATCATCACGAGGTCGAGCCGCTCGGCCGAGTACACCGCCAGCGCGGGCAGACCGTTGAACGACGCGAACTCGAAGCGCATGTCGGGCAGGGGCCTGCGCCCCAGGTTCCGCAACAGCCGCGCGACCTTCTTCGCTCCGGACACCGGAACCCGTGCGGCCGTCGCCTTGCCCCCGCCGTCGGCGACGTAGACCACCTCCGGGGACAGCACCTTCATCAGCGCCTCCACGTCGCCGGTGCCGGCGGCGGCGAGCAGTTCCTCGACCACCCGGCGGGTCTCCGCGCCGGACGCCGTGTACCGCTTGCGCCGCGCGTGCACGTGGCTTCGGGCGCGGTGGGCGATCTGCCGCACCGTCGCCTCCGGCCTGCCGACCGCCGCCGCGATCTGGGCGTGGTCGAATCCGAACACCTCGCGCAGCACGAACACCGCCCGTTCGAGCGGGCCGAGTGTCTCGAGCACCAGCATCATCGCCATCGACACCGACTCCGCGAGCAGGACGTCCTCGGCGGCATCCGGCGCCGTGCGTACCGGCTCGGGCAGCCACGGCCCGACGTAGTCCTCCCGGCGACGCTGCGCGGTGCGCAGCGCGTTCAGCGCCTGCCGGGTGACCACGCGGCTCAGATACGCCCGGGGGTTGGCGACCTCGTCGAGGTTCACCTCGGCCCACCGCAGGTAGCTGTCCTGCAGGATGTCCTCGCTGTCGGCGACGCTGCCGGTGATCTCGTACGCGATGCCGAACAGCAGGCCGCGGTGCCGGGTGAACAGCTCGTCGTGCGTCATCGCGGCGCCGCGATCGGATCGTGCGCAGCGGCCGGTCCCTTCGGGAAGGGATAGCCGTGCCCCCGTGCCTGCCGGCGCAGTGTCCACACCGTTCCGCGCACCACCATCTCCTTGCCGAATGCGCCCAACGTACCGCGCAGGGCGCCGCCGCGGGACGTGTCGTCCGGGCGGGTGCGCTGCACGACGCCGGAGGCCCGGCCCAGCGAGATGCACTGCGCCACGAAACCGAGCGACAGCGGCTGCGGCTCCTGGCCCGCCAGCAGCGCCCATGCCGTGTCGGCGCCGTGCGCGCCGAGCGGCAGCGCCGCCTGGCAGCTCATCCGGATGTGATCCTGGCCGTCGACGGTCACGGCGTCGCCCACCCCCACGACGTTGGCTGCGCCCGTGCTCCGCAGGGTGGCGTCGACGCGGAGCCGACCGGTCCCGTCGACCGGCAACCCGCTCCGCCGGGCCAGGTCGGGCACCGCGAAGCCGCCCGCCCAGATCGTGAGTTCCGCGGGCACCGCTTCGCCGCCGGCGAGCAGCACCTCCCGCCCGGTGACCGCGACGACCCGGCCCGGCCGCACCCGGACACCGAGCTGTCGCAGCCGTGCGGCGACGAACCGCCGGGTGGCGCCGGGCAGGTGCGCGACGGGGTCCCCGACGAGGGTGCAGGTCAGGTGGGGATGCGCCTCGGCGATCTCGGCGGCCGATTCGACGCCGGTGAGCCCGCCGCCGACGACCACCACGCCGGCACCGTCGCCGAGCCCGTCGAGCGCGGCGGCGGTGTCCATGGCGCGTTCGAACTCGGCCGGCGAGTGCAGCCGGTCGGCACCCGGGATCGCGGGCACGCCGGCGTCGCTGCCGACGGCGTAGATCGCCACGTCGAACGGCAGCGCCGTCCCGTCGGCGAGCAGCACCCGATCCGCACCGATCTGCACCGCGGTGCCGAGGTGCACGACCGCCGCCGGGTGCAGCACCTCGGCGAGGTCGTGCGCGGCCGCACCGGATCCGGCCGCGAGCTGGTGCAGCCGCACCCTCTCGACGAACACCGGTCGCGGGTTGACGACCGTCACCGATACCTCCGGATGCGCGGCGAGCATGCGGTTCGCTGCCATCACGCCCGCGTACCCGGCCCCGAGCACCACCACGTCGGTTGCCATCCTGACCACCCCTTCTGCTGTCGACGATTTCGCGGTCGTGCATGGGACACCGGCCGGCCCATGAATGTGACAGGGTGCGGCGTGGCAGTGCTCACACGGCCGGCCCGCTACGGGGAACCGGGGGTGAGGAAGGCCGACTCGGCCGCGTCCCGGCCCGCGAACCACCCCTCGGCGTCGACGCTGCGTGTGCGCGTCGACCGGGTCGTCGGGAACAACCGGCGGAACTCCGAGTCCACGGCCTCGGAGCGACGGGCCAGCAACGGGGCGAGCTGCGTGACGGCCATGCTCGCGTCGGCCGCGGCGGCCGCGGTGGCGCGCACGTCGGCCTGCCGCAGCCGCTCGCCGATCCGGTATGCGAACCCCGCCAGGAAGGCGCGACGGAACGCCGTCGCCGCGCCGCCGGTGCGGCCCCCGGTCCCGGCCGCGCGCACGGCCCGGCTCGCCTGCACCGACAGGGACGTGAACAGCACCTCGACCTGCTGCAGATCCACGTCGGCGCCGACGACCGTGGCGATCCCGACCTTGGTGAACCACACCGTGCGGGTGCGGTTCGCGTTCCCGATCGCGGTGAGCAGCAGCACCTTCTCCTTCGCGTACGGGTTGTCGACGTGCACCCGGCGCCCCCGCGCGGCGCCCGTCTCGGCGCCGGTGAGCAGGGCCGCGCCGATCGCGTACCGGGTCATCAGTTCCTGCGCCTTGGCGGTGAGGGTCTCGGCCTCCTCCGGATAGTCCGTGGACTCGGCCTTCGCCAGGAGGCCGCGGATCCGTGCGAGCACCCTCGGGTCCGGGCACAGGGATTCGCCGGCCGCGGGGACCGGGCGCACCGGCGGCCACTGCGACGGCGGCGGCAGGAGAGGGGCGAACCGCGGCAGGTACTTCCAGGCGAACGCCAGACCCATCACCTGGAAGCGGGACAGGCCGGGCAGCTCGCGCAGCAGTTCGACGCCGAGGTGGCGCACCGGTGCGTCGGGCGGAACCCGCTCGGCGATCCGCGCGGCACCGGGACAGCGCTCCGCGATCACACCGAGCTGCTGCACCCAGTCCATGGGCGCCCGGTCGGCCGCGTGGCTGCGCCGGGCGTCGTACAGCACCGCGGCGGCCGCCAGCGGGACGTCCGTGGCGTCGCCGGACCGGGCCGTCACGTGCAGCACGTCGGCGGGCTGCCAGCCGCGTTCGTAGGCGGCGCACAGTTCGTCGAGAAGTGGCCGGGTGCCGAGGTGGAAGACCTCGTCGGATGCCCCGGACCCCGCCGGCGCCTGTCGAAAGTATGTTCTATCTCGCCCCATGCGCGGGAGTGTGCACGAGGCCACCGACAGGCGGCGGGATGCCTATTCGTACCGCGGGAACACCGGGGCCGGGGCCGGCAGCGGGGTGCCCGGGGCGAGGCGTGTGGCGATGTCCGCGAACTGCCGCGCCTGCGGGTCCTGGCCCACCAGGTCGAGGATCTTCGCGGCCGAATCGGGCATCACCGGCTGCACGAGCAGGCCGACGATCCGCACGACCTCGAGCGTCACGTACAGCACCGTCGCCATCCGGGCCGGATCCGTCTTGCGCAGCACCCACGGTGCCTGCGCGGAGAAGTACCGGTTCGTCTCGCCGAGCACGTGCCAGATCGTCTCCAGTGCGAGGTGCAGTGCCTGCACGTCGAACTCGGCCCGGACCTTCTCGAGCAGGGCGTCGGCCTGCGCGAGCAGCGCGCGGTCGTCCTCGGTGAAGTCGCCGGGGGTCGGCACCACGCCGTCGAGATTCTTGGCGACCATCGTCAGCGAGCGCTGCGCCAGGTTGCCGAGTTCGTTCGCCAGGTCCGCGTTGACGCGGGTCACGATCGCCTCGTGGCTGTAGCTGCCGTCCTGACCGTAGGAGATCTCCCGCAGCAGGAAGAAGCGCAGCGGATCGAGACCGTACTGTTCGACCATCTCGAGCGGGTCGACGACGTTGCCGACCGACTTGGACATCTTCTCGCCCTTGTTGAACAGGAAGCCGTGCACGAACACCCGCTCGGGCAGCTCGATTCCGGCCGACATCAGGAACGCCGGCCAGTACACGGTGTGGAACCGGGTGATGTCCTTGCCGATGATGTGCAGGTTCGCGGGCCAGTAGCGGCGGAACGACTCCGCCTCGGTGTCGGGGAAGCCCGCGCCCGTCAGGTAGTTGGTGAGCGCGTCCACCCACACGTACATCACGTGCTCGGGGTGGTCCGGCACCGGCACGCCCCAGTCGAAGGTGGTGCGGGAGATCGACAGATCCTTCAGCCCGCCGGAGACGAAGCTGACGATCTCGTTGCGCCGGGTGGCGGGGGCGATGAAGTCCGGTCGCTCCTCGTACAGCTTCAGCAGCTTGTCCTGATACGCCGAGAGCCGGAAGAAGTACGTCGACTCCTCCGTCCACTCCACCGGGGTGCCCGACTCGGTGGCGATGCGCGTACCGTCCTCGAGCACCGTCGTCTCGGCTTCGGCGTAGAACGCCTCGTCGCGCACCGAGTACCAGCCCGAGTAGGTGTCGAGGTAGATGTCGCCGTTGTCGGCCATGCGCTGCCAGATGGCCTTGCTCGCCTCGCGGTGATCGGCGTCCGTGGTACGGATGAACCGGTCGAAGGAGATGTTCAGCGACTTGTCCATGGCCTCGAACACCCCGGAGTTGCGGGCCGCGAGGTCCCGCACGTCCAGGCCTTCCTTCGCCGCCGTCTGCTGCATCTTCAGGCCGTGCTCGTCGGTGCCGGTCAGGAAGAACACGTCGAAGCCGTCGAGGCGCTTGAACCGGGCGATCGCGTCCGAGGAGATGTACTCGTAGGCGTGGCCGATGTGCGGGGCGCCGTTCGGGTAAGCGATCGCGGTCGTCAGGTAGAACGGCGGGCGGGAGGCGGCAGGAACAGTCATGGTGCGTCCACTTTATAGGTAGATAGTGTATGGGCCGTGAGCCGAACCCGCCCCGCGCCCGAGCCTCCGCAGCCGCTCTCGCCTCTCGTCGATGCCCACACGCACCTCGACGCGTGCGGCGCGCACGACGCCGAGTCGGTGGCGGCGATCCTCGACCGGGCGGCCGCGGTCGGGGTCGGACGGGTCGTCACCGTCGCCGACGACATCGTCGCCGCCCGCTTCGCCGTGGACGCCGCGCACTGGGACGAGCGGGTCTACGCCGCCGTGGCGATCCACCCCACCCGGGCGAACGCGCTCGACGACGCCACCCGGGCCGAGATCGAGAAGCTCGCCGCCGACCCGCGCGTGGTCGCGGTGGGGGAGACCGGCCTGGACCTGTACTGGCCCGGCAAGCTCGACGGCTGCGCCGACCCGATCGAGCAGGAGGACGCCTTCCGCTGGCACATCGACCTGGCCAAACGGCTCGGCAAGACCCTCATGGTCCACAACCGCGACGCCGACGCCGAGTTGCTGCGCGTGCTGCACGACGAGGGTGCGCCGGAGACGGTGATCTTCCACTGCTTCTCGTCGGACGCGGACATGGCGCGGGCCTGCGTCGACGCCGGTTACCTGCTCAGCTTCTCCGGGACGGTGAGTTTCAAGAACGCCGCGGCGCTGCGTGCCGCGGCCCCGCTGGTGCCGCTCGAGCAGGTGCTGGTGGAGACGGACGCTCCGTTCCTGACGCCCCATCCGTTCCGCGGCGCGCCCAACGAGTCGTACTGCCTGCCGTACACGGTGCGGGCGCTGGCGGAGGTGCGCGGCGCGGACCCGGCCGAGCTGGCCGCCGCGACCACCGCGAACGCCGAACGGGTGTACGGACTTTCGTAACGGTGTCGCCGTTCCGAGGCGGCCGGCCCGTGCGGCCGGGACAATGGACGGCATGCACAGCTTCGTCTACAACGCTCAGCCGTCACGGGTGGTGTTCGGGCCGGGAACCGCGGCGCGGGTCGCCGACGAGGTGCGCCGCCTCGACCGCTCCCGGGTTCTCCTGCTCGGTGGTGAGCACGTCCGTCCGCAGGTGGAACTCGTCGAGAAGGCCCTCGGTGGGCTGCAGGTCGCCCGGTTCGACGGCGCCGTCATGCACACGCCGGTGGCGGTCACCGAGAAGGTGCTGGGCCTGGTCTCCGAACACGACATCGATGCCGTCGTCGCCGTGGGCGGGGGGTCGACGACGGGACTGTCGAAGGCGATCGCGGTGCGCACCGGCGTGGACCAGGTGATCCTGCCGACCACCTACGCCGGATCCGAGGTCACTCCCGTCCTCGGGGAAACCGCGGACGGTGTGAAGACCACGCACTCGTCGCCGGCCATCCTGCCCGAGACCGTCATCTACGACGTCGAGTTCACCCTGTCGATGCCGATCCCGATGGCGGTGACCAGTGCGATCAACGCGATGGCGCATGCCGTGGAGGCGTTGTACGCCGAGCATGCCAACCCGATCGTCGACACGCTGGCGCTCGAGGCCATCCGCGCGATCGCCCGGGGCGTGCCGGTCCTCGGCGCCGACGCCGCGGACCGGGAGGGCCGCTCGGATCTGCTGCTCGCGGCGTGGCTGGCCGGTACGTGCCTGAGCGCGGTGGGAATGGGCTTGCACCACAAGCTGTGTCATGTCCTGGGCGGCAGTTTCGACCTGCCGCACGCGCCGACGCACACCGTGGTGCTACCGCATGTGATGGCGTTCAACGCGCCGTCGGTGCCGACCGTGATGAGCCGCATTGCCGACGCCCTCGGCACCCCCACGGCCCCGGCCGGGGTCTTCGACCTGGTGGCGGCGGCGGGCGGCCCGACGACGCTGGCCGAACTGGGGATGTCCGAGGGCGACCTCGACGAGGCGGCGCACCTGGCCACCGAGCGGCAGTACCCCAACCCGCGGGAGGTGACCCGGGTCGGGGTGCGGCGCCTGCTCGGGGACGCCTATGCCGGAGTCCGCCCCGAGTGACGGTGCGCGCGGTGTGTGCTCACTCGGTGTGTGCGCACTCGGTGTGTGCTCACTCAGGGGGCGGTCGGGGGGTTGCGGCGCGGCCGGATCTGCGCGTTCGGCAGCGTCGGCGCGGGTAGCCGCGTCACCTTCCCGGTGTAGCCCTCGACCCGCCCGAAGCGTTCCCCCTCGCGCTGCCACTCGTCCCGGAACGCGACGATCTCGTCGTGGCTACGGCCCACGAAGTTCCACCACATGACGATCTCCTCGCCGAACGGCGTACCGCCGAGCAGGACGGCCCGCGCGGGTTCGTCGGTGAGATTGGTCAGGGGGAGCGTGGGGATTCCGGTGCCGACGTAGCCGAGCGCGGAGCGGGCGAGGACGGTGCCGGCGAGGCGGACGCTGCCGGTGTCGACGAGCAGACCGTGCTCGAACTCGGGATCGACGGCCAGTTCGACGGTCGCGCCCGGGTCGAGGGTGATCTCGGCGCCGAGCAGCGGGGTGAAGGTGTGCACGGGCGACGCGGACCCGGCGAGGGAGCCGAGGAACACGCTCACGGTCGCGCCCTCGATCCGGACGGGTTCGGGGGCATAGTGCTGGAAGTCGCGGGGTGCGCCGCGGTGCGCGTCGGGCAGGGCCACCCACAATTGGACGCCGTGCAGGACCGTCGTGGCCGGCGTGGAGACCTCCGAGTGGGCGATGCCGTGGCCGCCGGTCATGAGGTTCAGTTCGCCGGGGCGGACGAACGCGTGCTTGCCGAGGCTGTCGCGGTGCTCGATCTCGCCGGCGAACAGCCAGCTCACCGTCTGCAGGCCGGTGTGCGGGTGCGGCGCGACGTCCATTCCGCCGGTGGCGGCGACGTCGTCGGGCCCGTAGTGGTCGGCGAAGCACCAGGCCCCGATGAGGGACCGGGCGCGCTGCGGCAGGGTGCGGCGGACCGGCATCGCGCGCGGGCCGCCGAGCGGCACCTCGCGGGAGGTGATGATCTGCACACGGGTGGGGGCGGGCTCGGTTTCGCAGCGGATCTCGGTGGGCTCGGCGTCGACGTTGCTCATCTAGAGGACCTTGTTTCCGTACATCTCGCCGAGGGGGTCGGCGATGAGTTCGATGCGGGCGCCGTCGGGGTCGCGGAAGTACAGCGATACCTCGCTGTGCTCGACGAGCTCGACGCCGGCGTCGGTCAGCTTGGTGCGCAGGCGTTCCCACCTGCCGGGCTCGACGCTGATCGCGATGTGGTGCAGGCCGCCGAGGACCTCCCGGTAGGGCCCGACGTCGAGTCCGGGGAAGTCGAAGAACGCCAGCAGGTTTCCGTTGCCGATGTCGAAGAAGAAGTGCGAGGAACCGGGGTAGTCACGGTTCTCGATCAGTTCGGTGAGAGGGAATTCGAGCACGTCCTGGTAGAAGCGCACGGTGCGTTCGACGTCGCTGCTGACGAGCGCGGTGTGGTGCAGCCCGCGGGCCGACGACGCGGGTCGCTCGTCGACCGGCCGGAGGTAACGGCTGCGCAGTTCCTCCCGCAGCGTCGCGGATCGGCGGCTGCGCTCCTCTTCCACGCTGATTGCCACGATAGTGCTCCTTCGGCCGGTGATTGCCCCTTCGACGAGGAGCATACTCCACATTGTTGATTAATCAACTACTTTTCGGCCCCCGACCTTCCGGCAGCCGGGGCGCTCGGGCACCCCAAGGTTGAACCTTCAACCTTGCGCAGCTACCGTGGACGCGGCTTCGATCGAAGGACGAGCCCCCCACCGCCCGCACCGAAAGGTCATCTCCATGAACAACCCCGTCCTGCGCAACGTCGGGCTGCTCGTCGCCCGAGTGGTCATCGGCATCGTCTTCCTGGCCCACGGCCTGCAGAAGATCAACCAGGGATACTCCGCCACCAAGGCCGGATTCGAGGGCATGGACGTGCCCGTGCCCGCGCTGTCCGCCTTCTACGCCACCTGGGTGGAAACGCTCGGTGGCATCGCTCTCATCATCGGCCTGCTCGTGCCGATCTTCGGCGTCCTGCTGCTGATCAACATGCTCGGCGCGTTCTTCGTCGTCCACATCGGCAACGGCATCTACGTCACCGACGGCGGATGGGAACTCGTCGGGGCCCTCGGCGCGGGTGCGCTGGTGCTCGCCGTCGTCGGCGCCGGCGCCTACAGCGTCGACGCCCTGCTCGCCCGCCGGGTGCGGTTCCTGCAGACCGCGTAGCCGTGGGTGAGGACCGGCGCCCGGGAACCGGGCGCCGGCCTCAGAGCACCTTCGCGAGGAAGTCGCGGGTCCGTTCCTGGCGGGGGCTCCCGAACAGTTCCTTCGGCGTGCCCTCCTCGAGGACGTACCCGTCGGCCATGAACAGCACCCGGTCGGCGACCTCCCGGGCGAAGCCCATCTCGTGCGTGACCACGACCATGGTCATGCCCTCGGCCGCCAGGTCGCGCAGCACCTGCAGCACCTCGCCCACCATCTCCGGGTCGAGGGCGCTGGTCGCCTCGTCGAACAGCATGATGTCCGGATTCATGGCCAGCGCCCGGGCGATCGCGACGCGCTGCTTCTGCCCGCCGGACAGGTTGGCCGGCTTCGCGTCGGCCTTCTCGCTCAGCCCCACCCGGTCGAGCAGGGCGAGCCCCCGCGTCCGTGCCTCCTCCTTGGTCGCCCGCTTCGTCAGCACCGGCGCGAGCACGATGTTCTCGAGGGCCGTCATGTGCGGGAAGAGATTGAAGTGCTGGAACACCATCCCGATGTGGCGGCGCACCCGGTCGATGTCGATCTTCCGGTCGGCGAGGTCGAACCCGTGCACCACCACCGAACCGGCGCTGATGTCCTCGAGCCGGTTCAGGCATCGCAGGAACGTCGACTTGCCCGAACCGGAGGGGCCGATCACGCACACCACCTCGCCGGCGAGGATGTCCACATCGATGCCCTTGAGCACCTCGTTCTCGCCGAACGACTTCTTCAGGCCGCGCACGCGGATCTTCACCTCGCGACCGTCCTCGAGCGGCTGGGCCGCGGCTGCCTCGGTCAACGGTTGATCCTCTTCTCGAGTCGGTCCGACAATTTGGTCAGCGCCATGATGACGACGAAGTAGATCACCCCGATGATCAGCCACATCTGGAACGACTGGAAGTTGCGGGCGATGATGATCCGCCCGGTCTGGGTGAGCTCGGCGATGCCGATCACCGACAGGATCGAGGTGTCCTTCAGCGTGATCACGAACTGATTGATGTACGACGGGATCATGGTGCGCACCGCCTGGGGCATGACCACCTTGCGCATCGCGGGCAGGTAGCCGATGCCGAGGCTGCGGGCGGCCTCCATCTGCCCCTTGTCGACGGACAGGATGCCGCCACGCACGATCTCGGCCATGTACGCGCCCGCGTTGAGCGAGAGCGTGATGATGCCCGCGGTGAACGCCGACATCTGGAATCCGGCCGCGGCCGGGATGCCGAAGTAGATGAAGAAGGCCTGCACCAGCAGCGGGGTGCCGCGGAAGACGTCGACGTAGGCGGTGCCGATCCCGCGCAGGACGATGTTGCGTGAGACCCGCATGAGGCCGAACAGCGCACCGAGCACCAGCGCGATCGCGATCGAGACGACCGACAGCACGAGGGTCAGCCACAGCCCCTCGAGCAGCAGTTGCCAGGTGCTGCGGAGCAGGCCGGGGATGGAGTTGTCGGCCTGCACGGCGCCCTCGCCGAGGTAACTCTCCACGATCTCGTCGTAGCGGCCGTTGTCCCGCAGATTCTGCAGGCCCGCGTTGAACGCGGTGAGCAGCTCGGGATTGCGGCCCTTGTTCACCGCGAACCCGTAGTTCGCACCGGCCTCCTTCTCCGTGACCGTCTTCAGCCCGTTGCCCTGGGCGATGCCGTACGCCAGCACCGGGTAGTCGTCGAAGACCGCGACCGAGTTCCCGGTGCGGACCTCGTCGTACATGCTCGCCGAGTCGGCGAAGTAGACCGTGGTGAACCCGTACTCGCCCTTGATGGACTCGGCGAACGCGGCGCCCTCGGTGCCGTTCTTGACCGCGACGCGCTTGCCTGCCAGATCGGCGTACGACGCGACCTCGTCGTTGCCGGCGAGTACCGCCATCTGCACGCCGGACTCGAAGTAGGGATCCGAGAAGTCGAAGACCTGCTTGCGCTCCTCCGTGATCGACATGCCCGCGATCACGCCGTCGGCCTGGTCCGCCTGCACCGCCTGCAGGGCGGCATCGAAGCCCAGCGGACGAACCTCCACGGTGAAGCCCTGGTCCTCCGCGATCTCCCGGATCAGGTCCATGTCGATGCCGACGAAGTCGCCCTGCTCGTTCTGGAATTCGAAGGGTGCAAAGGTCACGTCGGTGGCGATGACGTAGGTGCGGCCGGCGGCGGGGGACTGCGCCAGGGCCGCCGGGGTGGCAGCGAGCAGCAGCGCGCCGAGCATGCCGAGCAGAGTCAGCAGCGCCGCACTCCGCCGCGCCGGAGGACGGTGAATTCGGTCACCCAAAGTAATCCCACCTCTGTAATTCGCGCGTCGTGCGGCACGTTTTCCCGAGCGTCGAATCGACGCTAGCCCGCACCTTCGGTCGCGGCCCGGCTATTGATCGAAAATTACGAATCGTCACCTGTCTCGTTACCGAGAAACTGCAGGTAGAAATGGTGCAGTTGCCGTATCAATGCCGATTCGTTACCGTGCCGTGATCGAAGTTGTCGACAGTGCAGGAATAGCCGTGTCACCTTTCACCAAGATCAACCGAGCGAAATCGCCCACGCTGTACGTGGTCGTCGCCGCACTCTTCCTCACCCTTGCGGCCGGCGGCGTCGCCGCCCTGATTCAGCACAAGGAACTCACCCTCGACGTGGACGGTGAGCGGATCGCGCTCAGCACCATGAGCTCCGAGGTCGGCGACGTTCTCGCCGGCGCCGGCTACCCCGTCGGCGAGCACGACGTGGTGGCCCCGGCCGTCGATGCCGAGGTGTCGGACGGGGACACGGTGGTGCTGCGACGGGCGCGTGAGGTGCAGCTGAGCGTCGACGGTGCCGAGCGCACGGTGTGGACGACGGCGACGACGGTGGACGAGGCGCTGGCGCAGTTCGAGCTGGCGGCGGATGTGTACACCTCGGCGTCGCGGTCGCACCGGTTGCCGCTCGAGGGTGCCGAGCTCGACGTGGTGAGCCCGAAGACGGTGCGGTTGCTCGACGGCGGTGCGCCGGCGGTTCAGGTGCGGATGGCGGCGCCGACGGTCGGGGAGTTCCTGGCCGCGCACGGGGTGGCGCTCGAGCAGGCCGATTCGGTGGTGCCGGCGGTCGATGCGGCGCTGACCGACGGCCTCGAGATCCGCATCACCCGCGACCGCATCGAAACCCGCATCGAGAACCAGCCGGTCCCCGCGCCCGAGCAGCGCGTCGACGACCCGAACATGACCGAGGGTGAGACCGCGCTCGACAACCCGGGCGCTCCCGGTGAGCGCACCGTGACCCTCGACGTGCACACGATCGACGGCGTCGAGGTCGGCCGCACCGAGAAGGCCTCGACCACCGTCCGGGAGCCGGCTCCTGCGATCGTCCGCGTCGGCACCAAGCCGAAGCCGGCCGTGCCCGCCTCCGGACGCTCCTCCACCTGGGACGCCCTCGCGCAGTGCGAGGCCACCGGTAACTGGGCCATCAACACCGGCAACGGCTTCTACGGCGGTCTGCAGTTCACCCAGCAGACCTGGGCCGCGTTCGGCGGCACCCAGTACGCGCCGCGCGCCGACCTGGCCAGCCGCGAGCAGCAGATCGCCGTCGCCGAGAAGGTCCAGGCCGCGCAGGGCTGGGGAGCCTGGCCGGCGTGCACCAGCAAGATGGGCCTGCGGTAAGAAGTACGGCTTGTGTCCCCACTGACGAAGATCAACAACTCGCGCTCCGTGCTGTTGTACGCCGTCGTCGCGGCGCTCCTGGCCACCCTGGTGGCCGGCGCCGCGACGGCGCTCGCCCGGCACAAGACCGTGACGATCGACGTCGACGGGGACCGGCTCACCCTGGGCACCATGGGCACCGACGTCCGAGCCGTCCTCGCCCACGCCGGCTACCCCGTCGGCGAGCGCGACGTGGTGGCCCCGGCCGTCGATGCCGAGGTGTCGGACGGGGACACGGTGGTGCTGCGGCGGGCGCGTGAGGTGCAGCTGAGCGTCGACGGTGCCGAGCGCACGGTGTGGACGACGGCGACGACGGTGGACGAGGCGCTGGCGCAGTTCGAGCTGGCGGCGGATGTGTACACCTCGGCGTCGCGGTCGCACCGGTTGCCGCTCGAGGGTGCCGAGCTCGACGTGGTGAGCCCGAAGACGGTGCGGTTGCTCGACGGCGGTGCGCCGGCGGTTCAGGTGCGGATGGCGGCGCCGACGGTCGGGGAGTTCCTGGCCGCGCACGGGGTGGCGCTCGAGCAGGCCGATTCGGTGGTGCCGGCGGTCGATGCGGCGCTGACCGACGGCCTCGAGATCCGCGTCACCCGCCAGCGCACGGTCCGGGTCACCGAGACTCAGCCGCTCGCGCCTCCGGAGCAGCGCATCGAGGATCCCACCATGAACATGAGCCGGACGGTCGTCGAGAACCCCGGCGTGCCCGGCGTGCACGACGTCACCTTCGCCGTCACCACCGTCGACGGCGTCGAGACCACCCGCGAACAGATCGACGCCGTCGTCACCACCCCGGCGCAGCCGCGCATCGTGCGCGTGGGCGCCAAGCCGGGAACCGAGGTGCCGCCCGTCGAGAACGGCGACGCCTGGGACGCCCTCGCGCAGTGCGAAGCCACCGGCGACTGGGCCGTCAACACCGGCAACGGCTACTACGGCGGCCTGCAGTTCGACCAGAGCACCTGGGAGCGCCAGGGCGGCCTGAAGTATGCGCCCCGTGCCGACCTCGCCACCCGGGAAGAACAGATCGCCGTCGCGAGCCGGATGCAGCGCGCCCAGGGCTGGGGAGCGTGGCCGTCCTGCTCGTCCCGCATCGGCGTGCGTTAGGTTCGGCACGTGCCAGACCACTCACCCGGCGACCCCGGCTCGACCCCCCGCGACGGTTCCGACGTGACCGCCCGCGACGGTTCCGACGTGACCGCCCGCGACGGTTCCGACGTGACCGCTCGCGGTCGTGCCGCCCTGCTCGGTCCCGCCGAGGTGCGCGCCCTCGCGGAGGAGTTCGGGGTCCGGCCGACCAAACAACTCGGCCAGAACTTCGTGCACGACGCCAACACGGTGCGCCGCATCGTCTCGGTCGCCGGCGTGGGCCGCGACGACGTGGTGCTCGAGGTGGGCCCGGGCCTCGGCTCGCTGACGCTCGCCCTGCTCGACGTCGTCGACCGCGTCGTCGCCGTGGAGATCGATCCCAGGCTCGCCGAGCGCCTGCCCGCGACGGTCGCCGACCGCGCGCCCGACCTCGCCGGGCGGCTCGACGTCGTCCTGAAGGACGCCATGCGGGTGTATCCGGCCGACCTGCCGGCCACTCCGACGGCGCTCGTCGCGAACCTGCCCTACAACGTCGCGGTGCCCGTGCTGCTGCACCTGTTCGCCGAATTCGACTCGCTGCGCACGGCTCTGGTGATGGTGCAGGCCGAGGTGGCCGATCGGCTCGCCGCCGAACCCGGGAGCCGCGTGTACGGCGTGCCCAGTGTCAAGGCCGGCTTCTTCGGCCACGTCCGTCGCGCCGGGTCGGTGGGCCGGGCCGTCTTCTGGCCGGTGCCCCAGGTGGAATCCGGGCTGGTGCGCATCGACCGCTACGCCGAGCCGCCGTGGCCCACGGACGAGGGGCACCGCCGCAGGGTATTCGCCGTCGTCGATGCCGCATTCGCGCAGCGCCGCAAGACGCTGCGGGCAGCGCTGAGCGGCTGGGCCGGTTCGGCCGCGGAGGCCGAGCGACGCCTGCTCGCCGCCGGGATCGATCCGTCGACGCGGGGGGAGAAGCTGGACGCCGCTGCCTTCGTGCGGATCGCCGCCGCGCAGTGACGGCGCCGGGCAGGGCCGGTACGCAGTGACGGCGCCGGGAAGGGCCGGTACGCAGTGACGGCGCCGGGCAGGTCGGTTCCGTCGCAGCGCTTGGCAGGCGGGCGGATCTGTGCTCTACTGGTACACGGTCGTTAGGTAGTGTGTTCGTGGTTTACCCCTCGCACATTTCTAGTTGCGAGCGGATGCGAAATTCCCACGGAATCCTTCTCAGCCGTCGAGTGACAGGCCCGGACGACGTCGTGTCGTTCGACGAAAGATGAAGGCCGCACGGCTTTCCGAGATGTATGAGGTTGAAAATGGTTGAAGGTACCGTGAAGTGGTTCAACGGCGAAAAGGGCTTCGGCTTCATTGCCCCCGCCGACGGCTCCGCGGACGTCTTCGTGCACTTCTCCGAGATCCAGGGTCGCGGCTTCCGCACCCTCGAGGAGAACCAGCGCGTGAGCTTCGAGGTCGGCCAGGGTCAGAAGGGCCCGCAGGCCACCGGCGTCACCGTCATCGGCTGACGTAGGTCGAACGCTCGCTGCGCGTTCCCCGGGCAGGTGCCTTCTCCGACGGCCTCGTGAGGTCGTCGTGGAAGTGCCGCCGTGAAAGGTGCATCCGAGCAGTGAAGAGGGGCCGGTCCGCAGGGACCGGCCCCTCTTCGTGTCGGTGGGCCGGCGTCGTCGTGTCCGGGCGTCGGCGTCGTATCCTGCGAAAACGTTTCGGCACAACGCTGTTTCGTGGCAGTTCCGGCGATATCGCTGGCGGTGCGGGCGCCGATGTGATCTACTTGCACTCGGTCGTTAGGTAGTGTTCGTGGTTCACCCCTCGCGCATTTCTGGTCGCGAGCGGATGCGATAGCCCACACGGAATCGTTTTCTACCGTCGAGTGACAGACCCGAGCGGCGATGTGTCGCTCGACGAGTGGGGAAGCCTGGTGCTTCCCGAATCTTCTTAGGAATGAACATGGTTGAAGGTACCGTGAAGTGGTTCAACGGCGAAAAGGGCTTCGGCTTCATTGCCCCCGCCGACGGCTCCGCGGACGTCTTCGTGCACTTCTCCGAGATCCAGGGCGGCGGCTTCCGCACCCTCGAGGAGAACCAGCGCGTGAGCTTCGAGGTCGGCCAGGGTCAGAAGGGCCCGCAGGCCACCGGCGTCACCGTCATCGGCTGACACACCCGCCTCACCGGCCGGATGTCACACGAGTTCGGTTCGATCGAATACGTGTGACATCCGGTCACCGCACGCGCCGGCTCAGTCGCTCACAGCGACGGAGCCGGCGCGTTCGTATCGCCGGGCCAGCAGCTCGTGGCGCCGTCCCGCGTGCAGGCACGCGTCCCGCAGTTCCGGCGGATCCAGCACGGTGAAGTCGACGTCGAACGCCGCGAGCCAGCCCGCGATCGACCCGAGCGACGTGCCGCCGAGCGCCACCGCGCAATGGTCGTCGTCGACCGGTTCGAGGGTGCCCCACTGCTCGTCGACCATGGGCGCGATCGACTCGAACGGCGCGTGCAGCAGCACCCGGGCCCGGACCCGGACCGACCCGCGCGCGATGCCCCGGGCCACGAACTCCGCGGCCCCGCCGGGCGGCAGCCCGCGTGTGGTGAACCGCGGACCGGTGGGGATCTTCGGTTCCATCCGGTCGACGCGGAACGACCGCCAGTCCTGCCGGTGCAGATCCCACGCCACCAGATACCACCGTGCCCCGGAGCGCACCAGCCGGTACGGCTCCACCTCCCGCCGCGAGAATCCGCCGTCGTGCGTGCGGTAGTCGAAGCGCAGCCGCTCGTGTGCGTGGCACACCGAGGCGACGGCGGACAGCAGGCCCGCGTCGACCGCGGACGCGGCCGGAGCCTGCTCGACCACGTCCACCCGCAGCGCCTCGAGCCGGTGCCGCAACCGCGACGGCATCACCTGCCGCAGCTTGGCCAGGGCGCGGCCCGAGGCCTCCCCGATGCCCGTCACCGAGCCGGTCGCGCCGGACTGCAGCGCGACCGCCACCGCGACGACCTCCTCGTCGTCGAGCAGCAGCGGCGGCATCTCCGCACCCGCGCCGAGGCGGTACCCGCCGCCGACCCCGACGGTCGCGTCCACCGGGTAGCCGAGGTCGCGAAGCCTGTCGACGTCGCGGCGCACCGTGCGGGTGGTGATCTGCAGGCGCTCGGCGAGCTCGGTGCCGGACCAGTCCCGCCGGGTCTGGAGCAGCGACAGCAGGCGCAGCAGGCGAGCGGACGTTTCGCGCATGGCCCGAGCATGCCAGTGAACGAGGACAGCCGTCGTCCGCAATCGGTTCCGCGCGGGTGCGTAAGCTGTATATCCGTGCTGTCCGTCGTTCCGAGCCCCGTCACCGTGCGGGCGCCGTCCAAGGTGAATCTGCACCTCGCCGTCGGTGACCTGCGCGACGACGGATACCACGAGCTGCGCACGGTCTTCCACGCGCTGTCGCTGAGCGACGAGGTGTCCGTCGCCCGCGCCGACACGCTGAGCCTGCGGGTACGCGGTGCCGACGCCGCGGCCGTCCCCACCGACGCCGGCAACCTTGCGTGGCGGGCGGCGGCCCTGCTCGCCGAGCGCGCCGGACGCGCACCCGAGGTCGCCATCACGATCGACAAGGGCATTCCCGTCGCGGGTGGCATGGCCGGCGGCAGCACCGATGCCGCCGCCACGCTCGTCGCCCTCGACGCCCTGTGGGGGCTCGGTCTCACCCGCGACGACCTCGACGAGTTCGCCGCCGAACTGGGCAGCGACGTCCCGTTCTGCCTGCACGGCGGTACCGCCATCGGCACCGGGCGCGGCGAGCGCCTGGTGCCCGTGCTCTCCCGCGGCACGTTCCACTGGGTGCTGGCCCTCGCCAAGGGCGGCCTGTCCACCCCGGTGGTGTTCCGCGAGCTGGACCGGCTCCGGGCCGAGGGCTCCCCGCCCCGGGTCGGCGGACTCGACAGTCTGCTGCAGGCGCTTGCCGCCGGCGATCCACACGCGCTGGCGCCGCTGCTGGGCAACGACCTGCAGGCCGCTGCCCTGTCGCTCGAGCCCGCGCTGCGGCGCACCCTGCGCGCGGGCGTGGAGGCCGGGGCCCTGGCGGGCATCGTCTCCGGGTCCGGACCCACATGCGCGTTCCTGTGCGCCGACGCCGCCGCGGCGGTGACGGTGAGCGCCGAGCTGGCCGGAGCCGGCGTGTGCCGGACGGTGCGCGTGGCCTCCGGGCCGGTCCCGGGCGCGCGCGTCGTCGACAACTCCCACCACTGATCTCTCGGAAGGCATTGCTCCGCGTGGCGAATCTGATCAACCTCGAACAGGTCTCGAAGTCCTTCGGCATCAAGCCGCTGCTGGACTCGGTGTCCCTCGGCGTGCAGGAAGGTGAACGCATCGGCGTCGTCGGCCTCAACGGCGGCGGCAAGACCACCCTGCTCGAGGTCCTCACCGGCCTCGAGGAGCCCGACTCGGGCCGGGTCAGCCGGGTGGGCGGGCTGCGCATGGCGGTCGTCACCCAGCGCGGTGTTCTGCCGCCCGGGTCCACGGTCGGGCAGGTCGTGCTCGGGCCGTTGGGTGTCGCCGAGCACGAGTGGGCCGGCGACGCCCGGATCCGTTCCGTCCTCGCGGGCATCGGCGTCGACCGGCTCGGCCTCGACGCGCTCGTCGACGGTCTCTCCGGCGGCGAGCGACGGCGCGTCGCGCTCGCGGCCGCGCTCGTGCAGGACCTCGACCTGCTCGTGCTGGACGAACCCACCAACCACCTCGACGTCGAGGGCGTGCAGTGGCTCGCCGAGCACCTGCTCGCCCGGCGCAGCGCCCTCGTCGTCGTCACCCACGACCGGTGGTTCCTCGACACCGTCGCGACCCGCACGTGGGAGGTCGTGAACGGGCAGGTGGAGAGCTACGAGGGCGGCTACAACGACTGGATCTTCGCCCGCGCCGAGCGGGCCCGGCAGGCCGATGCGATGGAGGAACGGCGCCGCAACCTCGCGCGCAAGGAACTGGCGTGGCTGCGGCGCGGGGCTCCGGCGCGCACCTCGAAGCCGCGCTACCGCATCGAGGCGGCGGAGTCGCTGATCGCGAACGTGCCGCCGCCGCGGGACACGGTGGCGCTGGCGTCGTTCGCCAAACGGCGCCTCGGCCGGGTCGTCATCGAACTCGAGGACGCGACGCTGACCACCCCCGACGGCCGGGAACTGGTGCACGACCTCACGTGGCGGCTCGGCCCGGGCGAGCGGATCGGCCTGGTCGGGGTCAACGGATCGGGGAAGACGACGCTGCTGCGCACCCTCGCCGGGGAACTCGAACCGGCGTCGGGTCGTCGCATCCAGGGCAAGACCGTCGAGATCGGTTGGCTGCGACAGGAACTCGACGACCTGCCCACCGACCTGCGGGTGCTCGACGCGGTCAAGGACGTGGCTGAGCGGATCACCCTGGGGGACAAGGAGATCTCGGCCGGCCAGCTCGCCGAACGGCTCGGCTTCACCCCGGCGCGGCAGCGCACCCCCGTCGGCGACCTCTCCGGCGGCGAGCGCCGACGGCTGCAGCTGACCCGGGTGCTCATGGCCGAGCCGAACGTGCTGCTGCTCGACGAGCCCACCAACGACCTGGACATCGACACCCTGCAGCAGCTCGAGGACCTGCTGGACGGCTGGGCGGGCACCATGGTGGTCATCTCCCACGACCGCTACCTGATCGAGCGGATCTGCGACTCGACGTGGGCGCTGTTCGGCGACGGCAGGCTCACCAACCTCCCGGGCGGGATCGACGAGTACCTGCGCCGGCGCGCGGCGCTGGGCGACGGGGACATCCCGTCGTCGGCCTCCACCGTGGCAAAGGCGTCGACTCCGGACCAGATTGCGGCGCAACCGAAGCGCGACGGTGCGGCCGAGCGCGCCGCCCGCAAGGAACTGGCACGGCTCGAGCGGAGCGTGGCGAAGCTGACCGAGCGCGAGGAGAAGCTGCACCACGACCTCGCCGACGCGGCCACCGACCCCGATCGCCTGCAGAAGCTCGACGCCGAGCTGCGCAGCGTGGTCGCGGAGAAGGAGGCCGCCGAGGAGCAGTGGATGGAGCTGGCGGGAGAACTGGAATAGGGATCGGTTACCGGACTGTCTCCGGGACGCGATAGTCGTAGATCCAGCGCTGGTTGTCCCGACGGGACGCAGCGCGCAGGATCACCGGCAGGGCCGCGTCGCGCAGCATCCGGCGGACCGGGCCCACGGACTTGTAGCTGCCGTTGCGCCTGCCCTGCTCCACGATTCGCTCGACCCGGCCGCGGCGCAGGCGCTCGTAGGCCGCGAGCGCGTCGGCGGTGCCGGGGATGTCGCGCAGGCACCGGGCGAGCACGAGGGCGTCCTCGACGGCCATGGATGCACCCTGTCCCGACGACGGCGAGGCGGCGTGCGCCGCGTCGCCGACGAGCACCATACGGTCGGTGCGCCAGGTGGGGACGGTGGGCAGGTCGTAGGTGCTCCATCCGCGGACGATCTCCTCGGTGGCATCGACGATCCGCAGCGCAGGACCGGCGTCGGCGGCGAAGAGGGTGCGCAGTTCGTCGCGCCACCGATCCGGGGTGAGCGCGGCGAGGTCCCCGGGGGCCGGTTCGGTGCGCCGGCCCGGGTTGGCGAACCACCACACGTCACCGTCGGGGTGGGCGAGGTACCCGAAGAAGCACCGCGCGCCGAAGACGAAGTGCGCCGTGCCCGGCTCCACGTCGAGCCGCAGGCCCTTCGCGAACCCGCCGGTGTTGAGGAGGCCGAGGTAGCGGGGCTCGGGGGCGTGGGGGTCGAGGACCGCGCGCGTGCGGGAGTGCAG
Source organism: Rhodococcus sp. PSBB066 (assembly GCF_017068255.1). Classification (NCBI taxonomy): domain Bacteria; kingdom Bacillati; phylum Actinomycetota; class Actinomycetes; order Mycobacteriales; family Nocardiaceae; genus Rhodococcus; species Rhodococcus sp. PSBB066. Next base: position 5,436,339 of record NZ_CP070859.1, on the reverse strand, counting down.
CCCGTCCGCCCCGATCAGCAGGTGCGCTTCGGCCGACGTGCCGTCGGTGAAGTCGGCCCGCACACCGTCGCCGCAGGGGCGGGCGTCGGCCAGGCGTTTGCCGTATTCGATTCGCACGCCACGACGCAGAGCCTCGTCGCGGAGCACTCGATAGAGGTCGGCGCGCCGGAGGGTGCGGCTTGCCGCGCCGAACGAGGTCACGCCGCCGTTGTCGAACTCGGCCAGCAGTTTCCCGGTGCCACTGCAGATGCGCATCCGGCGGGTCTCCATGCCGAAGCCGGCAAGGTCGAGGTCGAGCAGGTGCAGCGCCTCGAGGCCGTTGGTGGCGACGGTGAGGAACGCGCCCACGCCGTCCGCCATCCGGTCGTGCCCTTCGTAGACGACGGGGTGGAGTCCCGCCTGCTGAAGCGCCATTGCCGTGACCGGTCCGGCGATGCCCGCTCCGATGATCGCTACGGTATTAGTCATACTTACACTATACATAAAATGACCATGACGGATGGGTGGATATGCTCCACCGATGGCCACACCGCGCAGATCGGTCCTCGCCATGGCGTTGTTGTCGATGCTCTCCGAGGAACCCATGCACGCCTACCGGATCCAGCAGCTGATCAAGGAGCGGCACAAGGACGACGTCGTCAACGTCGCGCAGCGCAACAGCGTCTATCAGACACTGGACAGGCTGCTGCGCGACGGCCTGATCGAAGTGCAGGCCACCGAGCGGGCCGAGAACCGCCCCGAGCGCACCACCTACCGGCTCACCGAGCCGGGGCGCATGATCCTGCGGCAATGGCTGACGACGATGCTCGCCGAACCGGCACGCGAATTCCCGGAATTCCCGGCCGCTCTGGCATTTCTGCCCAGTCTCACCCCCGACGAGGCGGCCGCAGCATTGCGGGCGCGCGTCGCGGCGCTCGAGCGGAACCTGGAGGCGCTGGCCGCCGGCCTGGCGGACGCGGCCGCGTTCCTGCCGCGGTTGTTCGTCGTCGAGGACGAGTACCGGCGGGCCGTGCTGGCAGCCGAGCTCGGCTACGTGCGCGCGCTCACCGACGACATCGCCGCGGGCCGCCTGCGCTGGTGAGCGCGCGGGCGACCCGCCCCGAGCCGCCTACAATCCCAGCAGCTTGCTGATGATCTCGTTCATGATCTCGGTGGTGCCGCCGCCGATGCCGAGAACGCGGGCATCGCGGAAGTGGCGTTCGACCTCGCTCTCGCGCATGCAGCCGAGGCCGCCGAAGAGCTGCACCGACTCCATCACCGCGTGGTCGCACACCCGGACGGCGAAGTTCTTCGCCATCGACGTCTCGAGCAGCATCGCCTCGCCGTTCACCCAGCGTTCGGCGACGGAGCGGCAGAAGGTGTGGGCCGCAGCGATCTCGGTTGCCGTCTCCGCGAGCCGGTGGCGCACCACCTGACGGCTCGACAGGGGCCGGCCGAACGTCTCGCGCGAACGGACCCACTCCACCGCCAGGTCGTAGCAACGCCGCGCGGTGGCGACGGCCTGGAACGCGAGCGAGAGCCGCTCGCCCTGGAACTGCTGCGCGATCTGTGCGAACCCGCTGTTCTCCTCGCCGATCAGGTTCGCGACGGGCACCCGCACGTCGTCGTAGAACAGCTCGGCGGTGTCCGAGCACAGCCAGCCCATCTTGTCGAGCTTGCGCGAGACCGTGAATCCCGGTGTGCCGGTGGGCACGACGATCAGCGAGATGCCCCCGGCTCCCGCCGCACCCGTGCGGACGGCGGTGGTGACGAAATCGGCACGCGTGCCGGAGGTGATGTACAGCTTGGCGCCGTTGATCACGTACTCGTCGCCGTCGCGACGGGCGGTGGTCCGGATGCCCGCGACGTCGGAACCCCCGCCCGGCTCGGTGATACCCAGCGAGCCGATCATCCGGCCCTCGAGGGCGGGCCGGGCGAACCGCTCGATCAGGTCCCGGTTCCCGGACGCGACGATGTGCGGGGTGGCGATGCCGTGGCTGAACAACGCGGAGATCAGGCCGGACGAGCCGCCCGCGAGGATGATCTCCTCGAGGATCGCGAGCATGTCGAGCGGGTTGCCGCCGGAACCGCCGTGCTCCTCGGCGACCGAGGCGCCGAGCAGCCCGGCGTCGGCCGCCGTGCGGTGCAGCTCGGGCGGGACGGCGCCCTCGCGCTCCCAGGTGTCGAGGTGCGGGAGGATCTCCCTGCGGGTGAAGTCGGCGGCGAGCCGGCGCAGCGCGGCCCGCTCGGGGGTGTCCCAGGTTTCCCTGTTCAACGTCGTGGTCATCGTCCGCTCCAGACGGGTGTGCGCTTCTCCATGAAGGCCATGACGCCCTCGAGGGTGTCGGCGCTGGTGGTCAGTCGGGCCAGGGCGGCGTCGGTCGCGGCCCACGCCTGTTCCTCGGACGGGACGATGCCGTCGACGATCCCGCGCGCGATCGTCTTGCTCGCCTGCACGGCCAGGGGTGCGCCGGCGGCGACGAGGTCGGCGAGTTCGAGCGCGGTGGTGAGGAGGTCGGTCCGCGGAACGACGCGGTTGACCAGACCCCAGCGCAGCGCGTCGGCCGCGGCCATCGGCTTGCCGGTGAGCACGAGCTCCATCGCGACGGCCCGCGGGAGGGCTTCGACGATCCGGAACACGCCGCCGGCGCCGGCGATGAGGCCGCGGTGGACCTCGGGCAGCCCGAATTCGGCGGTGTCGGCGGCGACGACGAGGTCGCTCGCGAGGGCGAGCTCGGTACCGCCGCCGAGGGCGGTGCCGTTGACCGCCGCGACGATCGGCTTGGTGATGTGGTGCCTGACCACGCCGGCGAAGCCCCAGTGCGCGGTCTCGGGCGGGGTCACCCCACCCGGGCCGGCGGTGCCGAGCGCCTTGAGATCGGCGCCGCCGCAGAACACGCTGTCTCCGGCGCCGGTGAGGACGACGACGCGCACGTCCGGATCCTTGTCGGCGCGTTCCCACGCCTCGCCGAGGCCGGTGTGCACGTCGGCGTCGATGCTGTTGGCGGCCTTGGGCCGGTTGATGGTGACGAGCAACGTGTGGCCGCGCTGCTCGACCAGGACGACGGGCTCGGTCATGCGAGGGTCTCCTCGGGGATGGGGTCGGTCAGGGTGACGGTGAGGGCGCCACCGCGGTCGACGACGTGGACGGTGCGGCCGGCGAGGTCGGGACCGCCGGCGAGCACCGCCGCGCCCGCCGCATCGGTGTAGCCGGAGACCCGGCGGCCGTCGGGGGTGGTGCCCACCAGGAACCCGATCGCCGGGTGGCCGTCGCGACCGTATTCTGCGGTGGCCGTGTGGATCTCGACCTCTCCGGTGTAGTCGGCGGCGAACTCGGGTGCGGTGGCGGTCAGCACGCGGGGCTCGGGGTCGCCGACGTACCCGCGGGTGTGCGGGGCGGCGGCGAGCACGACGGTGTGCTGGTAGGTCAGGTAGCCGCCGTTGCCGTGGACGAGGGCGATCTCGGCGTCGGTGCGCAGCCGGCGCGTGACGGCGACGAACGAGTGCAGCGTGTAGCTGTTGAGCGGTCCGCCGAAGAACGAGTGGCCGCCGGTGACGCTCGGGACGGTCTCGCGGGGCAGGCCGAGGTGCTCGATGAGCAACTTCGGCACCACGGGGAAGCAGCTGTAGGCGTCCACGATATCGAGGTCGGCCGGCCGGAGATCGGTGCGTTCGAGGGTGCGGGCGAGGGCGTCGGCCAGCGCCGCGGACCGGCCGAAGTCGGCGCGGGCGAGGATGTCGGCCGGCTCGGTCGCGCCCGCACCGCCCCACACGTACACGATCCGGTCCTCGGCGACGCCGAGCTCGCGGGCGGTCGCGAGGGAGGTGACGACGACGGCGGCCGCCTGGTCGACGAACGGCATCGCGTTGAGCAGCAGCGGGTACGGGGCGGTGACCATCCGGTTGCGGGGGCCGACGGCGGTGATGTCCTCGTCGGTGCGCAGGTCCGGGTTCCAGGCGGCGGGGTTGCGGCCGGCGATCTCCGAGAACGCGGCGTACAGCTGGGCGGACCAGGCCAGCGACTCGTCGCGGGAGTGACCGAGTTCGTGGCTGAGCCGGGTCTCGAACAGCGGGTAGACGCGCGTGGGTGCGATCATCCCGGCGCGCTGCATGGCGGGGCTGCCGAGGTCGTCGGGGTCGAACGCCGGCGGCCCGCCGGGGTCGGTGGTCCAGCCGAGCGTGGCCGGGTCGGTGCCGGTCTTCGTCGCGGCGGTGACCGAGGCCTGGGACTCGCCGCCGACGAGCAGCGCGACACCCGCGGCGCCGGTGGCGATCTCGTGGGCGATCCGGTCGAGCAGGGCGGCCGGCCAGTGCCCGCCGATGGGGCTGGTGTGGGTGCGGACCGCTGCGGCGCCGAGACGCGCGGCGAGCAGGGCGGGCAGGTCGTCGTACGCCCAGCTCGCGGTCTTGACGGCGTACACGGAGTCGATGCGCTGGGCGAGTCCGTCGGCACCGGAGTCGGCGAGGGCGGCCACGGCGGCCTCGTGGATCAGGTCGAGCGGTTCGCGGGGGTCGGCGGGGGCGCCGGCGCGTCCGGAGCGCAGGTCGCCGACGCCGACGACGACGGGTACCCGGGCAGGGTCGGTCATGGCGGTCCTCGGGGGAGTTGTCCTGGGATCGGTCACCCGCACACTAATACGGACTGATTCAGTCTGTAAATGGGGTGGGGTGTCTGGCACACTGCAGACCGTGACCGAGCCGACCGTCCGTCGCCGGGGCCGACCCCGCGACGCCGACCTCGAGGACCGCGTCTACGACGCGGTGATCGAGGTCTACTCCGAGACCAGCTGGCGCGGCTTCACCATCGACGCGGTCGGCAGGCGCGCCCGGGTGGGCCGGGCGGCGCTGTACCGGCGCTGGGCCACCAAGGACGAGTTGCTCGTGCAGGCCCTCGAGGCGCGCAGCCCGCTGCCGGTGCCGATCGACACCGGATCGTTGCGCTCGGACCTGGTCGAGCTCGTCACCCAGCTGCTGCGCGGCTACCGCACCACGCCCGGCCTGGTGAGCCTGCGCGTCGCGCTCGACGCCCGTGTGCACCCGGACCTGCTGGCCAACCTGACCACCACGCTCAACCGGAGCCGCCTCGTCGCGGCCCGCACCATCGTGCTGCGGGCGGTCGAGCGGGGCGAGCTGCCCCCGGCGGTCTCGGTGACCCTGCTGCTCGAGATGGTCACCGGCGCGGCGCTCAGTCACGTGCTGTTCTCCCTCGCCGACCCGGGATCGGCGGCGGACGACGACGCCTATGCCCGCACGCTCGTCGACGCCGCGATCCGGGCGCTGGTCGCGGAACGGGAACACGATCCAGGTGCCGTGACCTAACTGCAATCGAATTGCCCGGCGAGCCGCCGAAATCGATACCCTCCGAGGGTGATCCCGGCTAGCCTGGCTGACAGGTCTTACCTGTGGTGGGAGGCGCGAGAATGGATCTGCAGGCGATAGGTGAGATCGAGCGGCTGAAGTACCGCTACGCGCGGGCGCTCGACACGAAGTCGTGGATCGAACTGGCCGACACCATGGTTCCCGAGGCCACCGCCGTCTACGGCGAGCACCTGAGTTTCGAGTCGCGCGACGCGTTCCTGAACTTCCTCGAGAACACCCTCGGATCCCACGTCATCACCGAACATCACTGTGGCCATCCCGAGATCGACGTCGAGGGCGACACGGCCACGGGCATCTGGTTCCTGGCCGACACGGTGGTGGTGCCCGAGGACGGGCTGGTGATGCGCGGGTCCGCCTACTACCACGACCGCTACGTGCGCTGCTCCGACGGGCGCTGGCGCATCTCCCATACCGGATACGAAAGAAACTGGGAGACAGTCACATCCGTGTCCGACATGCCCAGCTTCCGGCTCACGTCGAACCGGTGGTCGCTGCTGCAGCAGCCGCCCCGCGCATCCTGAACCACCCGAGAGGAGGGGACCCCGCCCGATGACCGCGACCGACACCGAAGTCTTCCCCCGGGCCGGTGCGCTCCCGTACCTCATCGTGGCGCGCGCCCGCAGCGCCATCGACTGGTACCGGCAGGTGTTCGGCGCGACACTGGCCGCGGACCCCGTGGTGCTGGAGGACGGCCGGATCGGGCACGCCGAGCTGGTCTTTCCGACCGGAATGGTCTACCTCGCGGAGGAGTTCCCCGAGATGGGCCTGGCCGCGCCCGAGGCCGGCGCGACGTCGGTGAGCCTGATGCTGCCGGTCGCCGACACCGACGCCGTTCTCGCGAAGGCCCACGACGCCGGCGGCACCGTCGAGCGCTGGATCGCCGAGAGCCACGGTCACCGCAACGCCACGCTGCTCGATCCGTTCGGGCACCGCTGGCTGCTCATCGGCCCCCCGACCGGTCGCCGGCAGGACGGCACCGCCGGTACCGGACAGTAGGCCGCGGTGCGCCGAGTTCGACACGCGCGCCGCCGGGCTCACACGATCGGCCGTCGGGGGAGCGGCCCGGTAGGCTCCGCCCCGTGACCGACACCTTCATCCGCACCCGCGTCGCCAACGGCATCGGCGAGGTGGTGCTCGACCGGCCGGTGGCGCTCAACGCCCTCGACTCGTCGATGATCCGCGACATGTACGAGGCCCTGCTGGCATGGCGCGACGACCCCGAGATCACCGCGGTGCTGGTCACCAGCGCATCCGACCGGGCGTTCTGCGCGGGCGGCGACATCAAGCCGGTCCGGGACGCCGCCGTGGCCGGCGACACCGCCACGGTGCGGGACTACTTCGCGAACGAGTACCGGCTCGACGAACTGGTCGCCACCTACCCCAAGCCGTATCTCGCGCTCCTCGACGGCGTCACGATGGGCGGCGGGCTGGGCATCTCGGTACACGGCGCGGTGCGCGTCGTGACGGAGAAGGCGATGCTGGCGATGCCGGAGACGGCGATCGGCTTCATCCCCGACGTCGGCGCCAGCCACTTCCTGCCGCGGCTGCGCGGCACCACCGCCCGCTGCGACGCGGTCGGCCTGTATCTGGCGCTGACCGGCGCCCGCGCCGACGCGGGCGACGCCATCGCCGTCGGCCTGGCCACCCACTTCGTTCCCAGTCACCGGATCGAAGCCCTCGCCGACCGGATCCGCGAGGGACACTGGCAGCTGGCGCTCGACGAGTTCGCCGAGGCGGCCCCCGCATCGGCGATCGCCGACCGCTACGCCGACATCGACGCGGTGTTCGGCGACGGCACCGTCGCCGACGCCGTCGAACGGCTCTCCGGCGACCACGACCTCGACGAGCAGTGGGCCGTCACCACCCGCGCGGCGCTGTGCGCGGCGTCCCCGACGAGCCTCTGGGCCACCGCGGAGCTGCTGCGTCGCGGCGCCGAGAGCACCCTGGGCGAGTGCTTCGCGCGGGAACTCGAGGTCGCGGTGCGGATCACCGCCGAGCCCGACTTCGCCGAGGGGGTGCGCGCGGTGCTCGTCGACAAGGACCGCAACCCGTCGTGGTCGCCGCGGGGGATCGGCGAGGTGGACCCGGCCGTCGTCGCGGGGCTGTTCCGGGAGTAGACGCTCGGCCGGCCGCAGTCCCGCGCGGGGAGTGGGGCACGACGAGACGACGCATCCGCGCACGAAATCCTCAGCAGTGCAGTTTGTTTCGTGCGTTGCCGACCGGCGGGGGCGCGGATGCGGGCGTCAGCGTGCGCTGCGCTGCGGCGCGAGCAGGTCGACGACGATCTCCTGGCCGCCCAGCACGGCGCGGATCTCCGGGTTCTCGAACCCGCCCGCGACGAGGTACTCGCCGAGCAGGGTGAGCAGTTCGTCGGTGCCGATCGTCGGGTCGGAGGCGGGGGGCCGCTGCGCGCGGGCGGCGAGTTCGGTGTGCGCCAGTCGCGCCGCGATCCGCACGGATGCCACTCCCATCGAGTTGCGGCGCGACGCGGCGGTCGGCGTGCTGTCCGCGGCGACGCCGTTCGTGCCGGCGACGATCTCGTCGAAGCTCGGCAGCGAGAGCGGATCGGTGCCGTTGCCACCGGCCTCGTCGGCGACGTCGTGGTCCGCCGCGTGGCTTCCCACCGAGTGCGGGGCGGACGCGCCGTTACCGGTCAGGGTTCCCGGCAGGGGATAGACGAAGGTGCCCGCCCGCTTGGGCCCCGGCGACTCGTCCGCCGGGTCGGAACGGCCGCGCAGCGGCGTGCCGTCGGTCGGTGCGGCCGAGTCGTCGTCCATGAACGCTCCTGACATCCGCGAGCTCGGTCGGCTCGACGGCACAGCAAACTACCAGTAACACCAGCCCCACGCACCACGGGCGTCCCTAATCGGCGGTGGCCACCAGCGGCTCGAGGGTGAGCTCGGGAAGTTCCTTCTGGATGTACTGCAGCCGCCACTTGTCGCTCACCAGCGCCAGCAGCACCCCGTCCGAGCGGGTGAAGACCTCGACGCCGCGCTGCCGGTTCAGCTCGTCCGCCGAGGCCGCGTCGGTGCGGCGGGCCAGCGCGTAGCCGAGCGGTTCCATCCGCGGCTCGACGTTGTACTCGGCCTTCATCCGGGCCGCCACCACCTCGAACTGCATGGGACCGACGGCTGCCATCACCGGGGACGCGTCGCCGCGGATGTCGTTGCGCAGGATCTGCACCACGCCTTCGGAGTCGAGTTGATCGACGGCCTTGCGGAACTGCTTGTACTTCGAGGCGCTCTCGGCGCGCAGGATCGAGAAGTGCTCGGGCGCGAACGACGGGATCGGCGGGAACTCCACCTTCCTGTCCACGTACAGGGTGTGCCCGGGCGCGAGAGCCGTGGCGTTGACCAGGCCGACCACGTCGCCGGGGTAGGCGTTCTCGACCGTGGACCGTTCCCGGCCGAACACCGTCAGCGCGTACTTGGTGGCGAACGGCTTGCCCGTCTGCGCGTGCGTGACGACCATGCCGCGCTCGAACACCCCGGACACCACCCGCATGAACGCCAGGCGGTCGCGGTGCGCGGTGTCCATGCCCGCCTGCACCTTGAACACCACGGCGCTGAACGGGTCGTCCACGTTGCGGGAGTTGCCGTTCACGTCGAGCCGGGCGCGCGGCGGCGGCGCCAGCGCGACGAGGGTGTCGAGGATCTGCCGGACACCGAAGTTGAGCATCGCCGACGCGAAGATCACCGGCGAGGTCTGCCCGGCCAGGAACAGCTCCTGGTCGTGGTCCTGCCCGCTGGCCGACAGCAGCTCCGACTCCTCGGCCGCCTCGATCCACGTCTCGCCCTCGCGGTCCTCGGCCTCGCCGGGGGAGAGCCGGTCCTCGGGGGCGATCTTCGCGCCGCCGGCGGTGCGGGTGAACTTGACGTACTCGACCGGTGCGCCGTCCTCGCCGCGGCGCAGCAGGCCGCGGAAGTCGCCGGCGATGCCGACGGGCCAGAACAGGGGGGTGGGGGTCAGGCCGATGCGCTCGTCGATCTCGTCGAGCAGTTCCAGCGGGGTCCGGCCGGGCCGGTCCCACTTGTTGATCACGGTGATGACGGGGATGCCCCGGTGCCGGCACACCTGAAACAGCTTGAGCGTCTGCGGCTCGAGGCCCTTGGCGGCGTCGATGAGCATCACCGCCGCATCCACGGCGGTGAGCACCCGGTAGGTGTCCTCGGAGAAGTCGGAGTGGCCGGGGGTGTCGACGAGGTTGATCACGTTGACGATGTCGTCGCCGGACTCCTCGGAGCGATAGTTGAACTGCAGCGCCGTGGAGCTGACGGAGATGCCGCGGGCCTTCTCCATCTCCATCCAGTCGGACACGGTGGACTTGCGCCCGGCCTTGCCGTGCACCGCACCGGCCTCCGCGATGACCTTCGCATGCAGGGCCAGCGCCTCGGTCAGCGTGGACTTGCCGGCGTCCGGGTGGGAGATCACTGCGAAGGTGCGGCGGCGACCCGCTTCCGCGAGCACTTCCTTCGACGACACGGCGGTGTTGCCGGCGTCGTTGCCGGTGGAAACGGGCGGGGTAGTCAACGCAGGAGAACCTCTCGAAGCGGATGTGCGGCTCGTGGATGCGCGCGGGCGGCTCGCGCATCGCAGACAACTCGTCCATGTTACTCGGCGATTGAATGTCGATTTCCGCCAGATTCGGTCACATTCGCCGAAGAGACTCCCCCTCGGCGCGGATCCGGGGCACCCTGGGCGTGGTCGTATCCGGCGTGAGGAGTGGTTCGTGAGCAGATTCACCGACGAGATGTACGAGACCGCGGCTTGCTCGCCGCATGCTCTGGTCACCGGCGAGCCGGACGCCCCGCGGCGGCAGACATGGGGGCAGATCCACGAGCAGGCCCGGCGCATGGCCGGTGCCCTCGCCGCGGCCGGCATCGGCCACGGCGACGCCGTCGGCATCCTCGCCGGGAATCCGGTGGACATCGCCCCCGCCTGCCAGGCCGTGTGGATGCGCGGTGCCTCGGTGACGATGCTGCACCAGCCCACCCCGCGCACCGATCTGGCCCTGTGGGCCCGCGACACCGAGGTCGTCATCGGCATGATCGGCGCCCGCACCGTGGTGCTCGGCGCCCCCTTCGAGATCGCCGCGCCGCTGCTCGCCGAGCGGGGCATCCCCGTCGTCACGATCGCCGAGATGGACGCCGGCACGCCCGTCGACCCGCTGCCCACCGACGAACAGGACATCGCGCTGCAGCAGCTGACCTCCGGGTCCACGGGATCCCCGAAGGCCGTGCAGATCACGCACGAGAACTTCTACGTCAACGCGTACGCGATGATCGAGCGGATCAAGTTCTCCCTCGACGACGACGTGATGGTCAGCTGGCTGCCGCTGTTCCACGACATGGGGATGGTCGGGTTCCTCAGCGTGCCCATGCAGGTCGGCGCCGAGGTCGTCTCCGTGACCCCGCTCGACTTCCTGCGGTCCCCGCTGCTGTGGGCCGAGCTGATGAGCAAGTACCGCGGAACCGTAACGGCCGCACCGAACTTCGCGTACTCGCTGCTGGCGCGCAAGCTTGCGCAGGCGCCCGACGGCGCGGTCGACCTGTCGTCGGTGCGGTGGATGTGGAACGGTGCCGAGCCGGTCGACCCGGACACCATGGAGGCCCTCGCCGCCGCCGGCGCCCGGTTCGGCCTCGACCCCGCCGCGCTCGCGCCGGTCTACGGCATGGCCGAGACCACCCTCGCGGTCTCGGTGCCGGACCCCGGACGCGGGCAGATCCTCGATCTCGTCGACCCCGACCTGCTCGAGGCCGGCGGGATGGCGGTGCCGTCGAGCCGGTCCAACGCCCGTCGCCTGCCCACTCTCGGCCACCTCGTGCCCGGCCTCGAGGGCCGCGTCGTCGGCCAGGACGGGGAGCTGCTGCCGCCCCGCGGCGTCGGCATCATCCAGTTGCGCGGCAAGGCGGTCACCCACGGCTACCTCACCGTCGACGGTCCGGTGCCCGCGCAGGACTCGCAGGGCTGGTTCGACACCGGCGACGTGGGCTACTTCACCGAGGACGGCCTGATCGTGGTGTGCGGACGCGTCAAGGACGTCATCATCATGGGCGGGCGCAACGTCTATCCCACCGACATCGAACGGGCCGCGTGCAGCGTCGACGGCGTGCGCCCCGGCAACGCCGTCGCGATCCGCCTCGACGCCGGCGACAAACGCGAGTCGTTCGCGGTCGCCGTCGAGACCAACCGGATCGACGATCCGGAGGAGGTGCGCCGCATCGAACACGACGTCGTGCACGCGGTCGTCGCGGAGGTCGGGGTGCGGCCGCGCACCGTCGCGGTGCTCGGGCCGGGCAGCATCCCGAAGACGTCGTCGGGCAAGCTGCGCCGTGGCAGCTCCGTCCACCTGCTGGGCGGCTGACGCCGCGCTCAGTGCAGCCTGTTCTGCGCCTCTTCCAGGCCGACCCGCAGCAACAGCTCCACCGCGTCGGCGGCCTGCTCGCGGATCAGGTCGAGGTCCTTGCGTTCGGTCGAGGAGAACGGCTTGAGCACGTAGTCGGCCGGGTCCATGCGGCCGGGCGGGCGGCCGATCCCGATGCGGGTGCGCAGGTAGTGCTTGGTGCCGAGGGCACTCGAGATCGACCGCAGCCCGTTGTGGCCGTTCTCGCCGCCGCCGAGCTTGAGCCGGATCGTGCCGAAGTCCAGGTCCAGCTCGTCGTGGAGGACGACGACGTCGGCGGGCTCGACGGAGAAGAACCGCGCGAGTCCGGCGACCGGCCCGCCCGAGAGGTTCATGTAGGTGCGTGGCTTGGCGAGGATCACCTGCCGGCCGTCGAGGCGGGCCTGCACGATGTCGGCGTTGCTGCGCTTGTGCGCGCTGAACTTTCCGCCGACGCGGGCGGCGAGCGTGTCGGCCACCATGCAGCCGACGTTGTGGCGGGTCTTCTCGTACTGCGGGCCGGGATTGCCCAGCCCGACGACGAGGGCGGTGCCGTCGCTCACTTGGCGGTGTCCTTCCGTTGCGGCGGGTGTTGTCACGACGGCGGCGCGTCATCCCGTGGGATGACGCGCCGCTCGTCACGTCACGCGGAGCCGGTGGGGGCTCAGGCCTCCTCGGCCTCGGCGGCCTCGCCCTCCGCGGTCTCGCCCTCCATCGCGGCGGCGGTCGGTGCGGCGACCACGTTCACCAGCAGCAGCTCCGGGTCGCCCTGCAGGGTCGCACCGGCGGGCAGCTGCACGTTGTTCGCGAGGATCTGGGTACCGGCCTCGACACCCTCGATGGACACCTCGACCTGCTCGGGCAGGTTCAGGGCGTCGGCCTCGAGCTGGACGGTGCTGACCTCGTTGACGACCAGGGTGCCGGAGGCGGCCTCGCCGGTGACCACGAGCGGGACCTCGACGGTGACCTTCTCGCCCTTCTTCACGACGAGCAGATCGGCATGCTCGATGTAGTTGCGGATCGGGTGCACGACGACCGACTTGGTCAGCGCCAGCTCCTCGCCGCCGTCGACCTCGAGGGTCAGCAGGGCGTTGGTGCCGTGGGCGCGCAGCACGGCCGCGAATTCACGGGCCGGGAGGGCGAGGTGCTTGGGGTCCGTGCCGTGGCCGTACAGAACGGCGGGGACCTGACCGTCGCGGCGGGCGCGGCGGGCGGCACCCTTGCCGAACTCGGTACGGACGGCGGCTACGAGACGGTTTTCGTCGGACATGCTGAAAGGCTCCTACGCATATGGCTCGAACTGGGGCGGTCTTCCCGGCGAGGGGCGACGCGCGCGGCCAGGAGCGTGGACACGCTCGAGCGGAGCCGCAGCCGCGTCGATCACGGTGAGCCAGCGATTTCGCGGTTCACCCTCGCCGAGACAACTCGAACGACTCTACCGGATCCGCCCGGGCCAGTCGAACGCCGCCCTGCGCTCAGCCGCGCGCGGCGGCGGTGCCCGCCCGCCGGCCGAAGAAACTGCCGTCGCCGAGGGAGATGCCGCTGCAGTATCCCCACGCCGACAGCCCGGCCGCCGCCCGTCCCGCCGCGAACAGCCCCGGGATCGGCGTGCCGTCGACGTGCAGCACCTCCGAGTCCAGGCTCGTGCGCAGGCCGCCGAGCGTGAACCCGCCGGTCATGCCGCGCAGGTCGATCGCCGCGACGGGCGAACCGATCGGCTTCACCCATTCGCGCTTCTTGCCCAGCAGCGGGTCCTCGCCCCGTGCGGCGTGCCGGTTGTACAGCTGCACCGTGGACTGCAGCGCCTGCTCGGGCAGACCCATCTCGGCCTCGAGGTCGGCGACGGTCTCGCACACCCATTTCGGCTGATGGCGCAGCTGCTCCGACGACGTCGGGGCTGCCATCCCCGCCTCGTACGCCGCCTCGTCGATGACGAGGAACGCCTCGTTGTCGTTCTTCAGCAGGGTCAGCTGACCGATGCGGCCCGGGTAGGTGTCCTCGGGCACGTATCGCTGGCCGCGCCCGTTGACGAGAATGCCGCGCGCGATCAGCTGAGGATCACAGAAGAACGCCACCTCGGTCGCGTTCATGTGCGCGAGGTCGGCGCCGAGGGCTTGCGCCATCCGGATCGCCCGGCCGTCGTGCTCCTCGATCGACGCGGCGGGACGGCCCACCAGATGCGGCGCGTACGCCCGCACCATGTCGTCGTTGTAGGCGAAGCTGCCCGTGGCGAGAACGACCCCTCGGCGCGCCCGGATCGCCAGGTCGGTGCCGTACCGCTTGGCCAGCAGCCCGACCACCCGTCCGGACGCATCGGTGACGAGGGTCTGCACCCGCACGTCGTACTCGGCGCGGACCCCGAGCGCGGCGGCCTTCTCGGCGAGCGGCTTCATGAGCATGTAGCCGCCGCCCTGCTCGCCGGTGCGCTTGTTGCTCATCTGCGGCACGTGACCGCGCGGCGCGGGCCGGGCGACGGTGCGGAACGGCGCCGCGTTCTCCCCGCCGGTGTACTGCAGGCCCGCGTCGGTGGGTGGCTCCCACCCGGGCTCGCCCCAGAACTCGTGCTTGAACGGCACCCCGCACCCGACGAGCCAGTCGAAGTGCGCGACGGAACCCGCGCAGTACGCGGCGATCTTCTCCTCGTCCACGCCCGGTCCGAGCGCCGCAGTCAGGAACGCGCGCATGTCGTCCACCGAGTCCTCGAACCCGCAGGCCCGCTGCACGGCGGTGCCGCCGCCGAGGTAGACGAACCCGCCGGCGAGGGCGGCCGCGCCGCCCCACCCGCCGGTGCGTTCCAGCACCAGCACGTCGGCTCCGGCGTCGGCGGCGCCGATGGCCGCGCAGACACCGGCGATGCCGTATCCGGCGATCACGACGTCGGCCTCGAGATCCCAGGCGGGGATCCGGTCGACGGGAACAGGACGGACGGGACTGGTCTCGGTCATCGCGATCCTCTCGAAGTGGTACGGGGATTCGCACACCTTGACCACGCGACCTGGGGGAGCGGTACCGGCTGTCCCGGTTGCCGGGACGGTCAGGACCGGGTGAGCGACCGCACGGCCGCCAGGAACCGGTCCACGTCGGCGGGGGAGACGAAGTAGTGCGGGGAGGCCCGCACCACCGACTCGAGCCGTCGCGCCGACATCTCGAGCAGCGTCGAGCCGCGCCCGCTGACCGTGACCGTGATCGCCTCGGCGGCCAGCGCCTCGCGCAGGTGCGCCGGATCCCAGCCGTCGACGGTGAACGAGACGATGCCGCTGTGTTCCTTGCCGAGGTCGCGCACGGCCACGCCGGGGATCCGGCCCAGCCCGTCGCGCAGGTGCTCGGCCCGGTAGGCGACCGCCTCGGTCACCGCGTCGACACCGAAGTCGAGCAGGTAGTCGACGGCGGCGCCGAGCCCGAGGCGGGCGGCGACGTTGGTCTCCCACAGCTCGAACCGCGTCGCGTCGTCGGCGACCCGGTACTCGTCCGGGGCCGTCCACTGCGCGCTGTGCAGGTCGAGCACGGCCGGTTCGAGCTCGGTGATCAGCCGGGGGCGGACGTAGAGGAAGCCGGTGCCGCGGGGCCCGCGCAGCCACTTGCGACCGGTCGCGGAGAGCGCGTCGACGTCGAACTCGGGCACGCTCACCGGCAGCTGGCCGACGGACTGGCACGCGTCGAGCAGCACCAGCGCACCGACCTCGTGCGCGGCGTCGGCCACCTCCCGCACCGGGTTGACGAGCCCGCCGTTGGTCGGGGCGTGCACGACGGACACCAGCTTGACCCGCTCGTCGAGGGTGCGGCCGAGGGCGTCGACGTCGATCCGGCCGAGCGCGTCGGTGGGCATCGTCTCCACCGTCGCGCCGGTCGCGCGGGCGCGCTGCAGCGCGGAGACGGCGTTGCTGGCGTATTCGGAGCGGGTGAGCAGGATCCGGTCGCCCTCGCCGAGCGGCACCGAGTAGAAGAAGCTCGCCCACGCCCGGGTGGCGCTCTCGACCAGCGCGATCGACGACGCCTCCGCGCCGATCAGCCGCGCGATCGAGGTCTTCACCGCGGCGAGGTCACCGGCGCGTTCCGCGGCCGCGACGTACCCGCCGACCTCGGCCTCGCGCCGCAGATGCGCGACGGTCGTCTCCAGCACCGGGGTGGGCGGCAGCGACGAGCCCGCGCTGTCGAGGAAGACCCGGTCGAAGCAGCCGGGCGTGTCCCGACGGGCGCGTTGCAGGTCGAGCATCGAGGACGTACCTCCCGTTCATGTCTTCGTGGTTGGAATGTACGCGTGAGCGAACCGACACCCCTGCAGCGCCGGCTCGGCACCGGTGACGCCGTCGCCATCGGGCTCGGCGCGATGATCGGGGCGGGGGTGTTCTCGGCGTTCGCGCCGGCCGCCGCCGCGGCCGGAGCGGGCCTGCTCGTCGGCCTGGCCGTCGCCGCGGTCGTGGCGTACTGCAACGCCACGTCGTCGGCGCAGCTCGCCGCGCAGTATCCGACGTCCGGCGGCACCTACGTGTACGGCCGGGAACGGCTCGGGCCGTGGTGGGGCTTCGTGGCGGGCTGGGGCTTCGTGATCGGCAAGACCGCCAGCTGCGCGGCGATGGCCTTGACCTTCGCCGCCTACGCCGTGCCGGAACCGTGGCGGCGGCCGGTCGCCGTCGCCGCGGTCCTCGCCCTGACCGCCGTGAACTACCGGGGCATCACCCGCACGGCCCGGCTCGCGCGCATCATCGTGGCGCTGGTGCTCGTCGCCCTCGCCGTGGCGGTGACGGCGAGCTGGGCCGGCCCCGGGGCACAGCCCGCCGATCCGTTCGGCCCCGTCGGCGGCGGCGCGTACGGGGTGCTGCAGGCGGCCGGCCTGCTGTTCTTCGCCTTCGCGGGCTACGCGCGGATCGCAACGCTCGGTGAGGAGGTGCGCGAGCCGCGCCGGACCATCCCGCGCGCGATCGTCGGCGCCCTCGGATTCGTGGTGCTGCTGTACGCCGTCGTCGGGGTGACCCTGCTCGCGTGCCTCGGGCCGGACCGGGTGGCGTCGAGCAGCGCGCCGCTGCTCGACGCGGTCCGCGCGGGCGGCTGGGCGTGGGCGGCGCCCGTCGTGGTGGCCGGGGCCGCGGTCGCGTCGCTGGGCGCCCTGCTCGCCCTCGTGACGGGCGTCGGCCGCACCGCACTCGCGATGGCGCGGCAGGGCGATCTGCCGCGCCCGCTCGCGGCGGTGCATCCGCGGTTCGCGGTGCCGCACCGGGCCGAACTCGCCGTCGCCGCGGTGGTGTGCCTGCTCGTCGCGACCGTCGATCTGCGCGGAGTGATCGGATTCTCATCCTTCGGGGTGCTGGTGTACTACCTCGTCGCGAACCTGTCCGCCTTCACCCAGCGGGACGAGCACCGTCGCTACCCCCGATTCCTGCAGGTGATCGGGGCCGTCGGGTGCGTCGCGCTGACACTGACGCTGCCGCCGGGCGCCGTCGGGGTCGGCGCCGCCGTGCTGGCGGTCGGTGTCCTCGCACGGGCGACGCGCCGGGCCGTGCCGTGAGCGTTCACCCGCATCGTGTCGCCGGTTGACGTTAGGCTCGTCCGTGAGCTGGCCCACAGGCGAGGGAGGGGCGGACCGAGTGGTGATCACAGTCGACACGGCGGTGCCGCGCGCGGACGCCGGCATCGCCTCGCGAACCGCCGCCGAACTGCACGTGCGAAGGGTGAGCTTCCGCTTCGGGCCGCCCCGGCTGATCGGGGTGGAACTGGAATGGCTCACGGCCCGGGCCGACGGCACGAGCGCCCGGCCGGAGCTGCAGGCGATCCTCGAGGCCCTCGGCCCGCACGCCCCCCGGCAGCTGGCTCCGGGCTCCTCGGCGCGGCCGTTGCCGTCGGGCAGCGCCGTGACCCTCGAGCCCGGCGGGCAGGTCGAACTGTCGAGCGTGCCGTGTGGCTCGGCGCGGCAGGTCTGCGACCGTCTCACCGCCGATGCCCGCATGCTCCGTGCGTTGCTGGCGCGCCGGTCGGTGGACATGATCGACGCGGCGGCCGACGAACTGCGCCCCCCGCAGCGGCTGCTGCGCACCCCCCGGTACAGCGCGATGGAGCTGCGGTTCGACCGGATCGGGCCGCTGGGCCGGTTGATGATGAACAGCACCGCCGCCACTCAGGTGAGCGTCGACGCCGGCGCCGACGACGACGAGCTGGCCCGCCGGTGGCGGGTGCTGCACGCCGTCGGACCGGCGCTCGTGGCCGCGTTCGCGTGTTCCCCCTCGCTGCGCGGCGCCCCGGACGGAACCTGGGCGTCGCAGCGGATGCGGACCTGGCTGGCGCTGGACGCCGACCGCACCACGCCCGTCCCCGATCCGGCGCACTACCCGGCCTGGGCGCTCGACGCGCCGCTGCTGTGCGTGCGCGCGTCCGACGGGGACTGGCACGCGCCGCCGGGTGCGTCGTTCGCGGACTGGCTCGGCGGCGGTCTCGACGACGAGATCGGGCGCCGGCCCACCGTCGCCGACCTGGACTACCACCTGACCACCCTGTTCCCGCCGGTGCGTCCCGCCGGGCATCTCGAGGTCCGGTACATCGACGCCCAGCCGGGTGCCCTCTGGCAGGTCCCGGTCGCCGCGGTCGAGGCGCTGCTCACCTCGCCGGCCGTGATGGACGAGGCCCTGGCCGTCGCCGCACCCGTCGTGGACCGCTGGCAGGAGGCTGCCGAGTTCGGTCTCGCGGACCTCGAGCTCCGGGCCGCGGCGGTCGGACTGCTCGCCCTCGCCGCGGAGGCGTCGCCGGACATGCGGTTCACCACGGCCCTGGACTCGGCGGCGGCGCGGTGCTGCCGCGGTCGCACCCCGGAGGTCCAGGACCGGTGAGCGGTCTGCGCACCCGGCTCGGCCGGGACCTCGCCCGCGCGCGGGCGCGGGTCCTCGCGCTGACCGACATCGACGACGCGGAGCTCACGGCTCAGCATTCGCCGCTGATGAGCCCCCTCGTGTGGGATCTCGCGCACATCGCCAACCAGGAGGAACGCTGGCTGCTCCGGGCGGCCGGCGGTCAGGGCGGTGTGCGCCCGGACGTCGACGACCTCTACGACGCCTTCCGGCATCCCCGCGCGGACCGTCCGGCGCTGCCGTTGCTCGGGCCGGCGGAGGCCCGCGGCTACGCGGCGGAGGTCCGCGCGCGGGCGGCGGACGTGCTGGCGCAGTGTGCATTCGACACCGACCTCACCCGTGACGGATTCGTCTTCGCGATGAGTGTCCAGCACGAGGTGCAGCATGCGGAGACGATGCTGGCCACGCACCAGTTGCGGGCGGGATCGCCCGTGCTCGACGCCCCACCGCCGCCGCGGCGCGCCGAGCCGCCGGCCGCGGAGGAGGTGCTGATCCCGGGCGGCGTGTTCGAGATGGGGACCTCGACCGATCCGTGGGCGCTGGACAACGAGCGGGCCGCGCACCGGGTGTACGTACCGGCGTTCGCGATCGACACGGTGCCCGTCACCAACGGGCGCTACCTCGAGTTCCTGGCCGACGGCGGCTACGCCCGCCGGGAGCTGTGGAGCCCGGAGGGATGGGTGCACCGCGAGCAGGCGGGTCTCGAGGCCCCCCAGTTCTGGACCCGCGACGACTCGGGCACGTGGTGGCGCCGCCGGTTCGGGGCGGTGGTGCCGCTCGATCCCGACGAGCCCGTGGTGCACGTGTGCTTCCACGAGGCCGAGGCGTTCGCGCGCTGGGCCGGGCGCCGGCTGCCCAGGGAGGCCGAATGGGAGAAGGCTGCCCGCTGGGACCCGCTGACCGGGGCGAGCCGGCGCTACCCGTGGGGCGACGAGGAACCGACCGAGGCCCACGCCAACCTCGGCCAGCGGCACCTCGAGCCGGCCGTCGTCGGTGCCTATCCGGCGGGTGCGTCGCGCCTCGGCGTGCACCAGCTGATCGGCGACGTGTGGGAATGGACGGCCTCGGGGTTCGAGCCGTATCCCGGGTTCACCGCCTTCCCGTACCGGGAGTACTCGGAGGTGTTCTTCGGCGGCGACTTCCGGGTGCTGCGCGGCGGCTCGTTCGGCACCGACCCCGCGGCCTGCCGCGGCACCTTCCGCAACTGGGACCTGCCGATCCGGCGGCAGATCTTCGCCGGCTTCCGCTGCGCGCGGGACGTGCCGGATGTGTAGACACCTGGGATATCTCGGGCCGGTCCGCTCGGTGAGCTCCCTGGTGACCGAGGGACCCCGGTCGCTGTTGCGCCAATCGTGGGCGCCGAAGGACATGCGCGGCGGCGGCACCATCAACGCCGACGGGTTCGGGGTGGCATGGTGGGGTGCCGACGGCTTCGGCCGCTACCGGAACCCCGCTCCGATCTGGTCCGACCCCTTTGTCGCCGAAGGCCTTTCGCACATCAGCGCCGGAGCCGTCATGGCGTCGCTGCGCTCGGCGACGGAGGGCATGCCCGTCGAGCGCTCGGCCTGCGCCCCGTTCACCCGCGACGGCTGGGCGTTCAGCCTCAACGGGCTGGTCCGCGGGTGGCCCGGTTCGCTCGTCTCGCTGGCCCAGCGCCTGCCGGTGGCCGAACTGCTGCAGCTCGAGTCGCCCACCGACGCGGCCGCGCTGTGGCTGCTGCTGTACTCGCGGCTGCGTTCCTCGCGGCCCGAGCAGGCGCTGATGCGGCTCGTCCACGACGTGCTCGCGGTCGCGCCGGGTTCGCGGCTGAACCTGTTGCTGGGCAACGGTTCCGGGTTGTGGGCGACGGCCTGGTACCACTCGCTGTGGACCCTCGTCGACGAGGACGTCGCCGTGGTGTCCTCGGAACCGTACGACGACGATCCGCGCTGGCGTCAGGTGCCGGACCGGCACCTGGTCAGCGCCCGACCGGGACACCTCATCGTGTCCCCCATGGAGGTGGCCGTTTCATGACGGTGGACGTGTACCTGACCCCGGAGCAGCTCGACGAGTCGCTGCGGGCCGACGCGCGCCGCGGGCTGACGTCGTCGCCGAAGTGGCTCTCGCCGACCTGGCTCTACGATGCGCGCGGCGGCGAGCTCTTCGACCGGATCACCCGCCTGCCGGAGTACTATCCCACCCGCACCGAACGGGCTCTGCTGCAAAAGCATTCACCGGAACTGGCCGACGAGGCCCGCCCCGAGATGCTCGTCGAGCTCGGGTCGGGCTCCTCCGAGAAGACGGAGATCCTGCTCGACGCGCTGCAACCGTACATCCATACGTACGTACCGCAGGACGTGTCGGAGGCCGCCCTGCAGCCCGCGGTGACCCGGCTCTCGGCCGAGTACCCGGACCTGACGGTGCGGGGCGTCGTCGGAGACTTCACCGGCTCGCTCGCGCACCTGCCCGGCGGCGGACGCCGCATGATCGCGTTCCTCGGCGGCACCATCGGCAACCTGGCGCCCGCCGAGCGCGCCGCGTTCCTCACCGATCTCGCCGCCGTGCTCGAGCCGGGGGAGTGGCTGCTTCTCGGCATCGGCCTCGTCACCGACCCGGACGTGCTCGTGCCGGCCTACGACGACGCGGCCGGGGTCACCGCGGAATTCGACCGCAACGTGCTGAACGTGCTCAACAACCGGCTCGGTGCAGACTTCGAACCCGGGAAGTTCCGGCACGTCGCCGTGTGGGACCCGATCAACGAATGGATCGAGATGCGGCTCGAGGCCACCGAGCCCATGACCGTCCGAATTCCCGGGCTGGATCTCGAGATCTCCTTCGCGGCGGGTGAGCAGCTGCGCACCGAGATCTCCGCCAAGTTCCGTCTCGACGGGATGGGCCGTGAACTGACCGAGGCCGGGTTCGTCGTCCGGCGCGAGTGGATCGATCCCGACGGGAGGTTCGCGCTGATCGGCGCGAGCCGCGCCTGAGCCGCGCATCGGCGGTCCCGGGCCGCCGACGGCAGGAAGCCGGTTGGACAGCACCGGCCCGGCCGCGCGAGGCTGGCAGACGTGACGTCGACCCGGCCCGTGCTGACCACCCCCGTGCTGCTGCTGATGGCGGCGGCCACCGGTTTGTGCGTGGGCGGCAACTACTTCAACCAGCCCCTGCTCGACTCGATCGCCGCCGCCCTGGGCACCTCCCACTCCGCCGCCGCAGCCACCGTCACCATCGCCCAGGTCTCCTACGGCCTCGGCCTGCTGTTCCTGGTGCCGCTCGGTGACATGTTCGACAAGCGCCGCCTCACGGTGGGGCTCATGCTCGCCGCCGCGGCCGGCCAGGCAATCAGCGGCTTCGCCCCGAACATCGCGGTGCTGGCCGTCGGCACGGCGATCGCAGGGCTGTTCTCGGTGGCCGCGCAGGTGCTGGTGCCGTTCGCCGCGACCCTGGCCACACCGGAGCGCAGCGGCCAGGCCGTCGGGACGGTGATGAGCGGGTTGGTGCTCGGCATCCTGCTCGCCCGAAGCGTCGCCGGGCTCCTCGCCGGCGTCGGCGGGTGGGCCACCGTCTACCGGGTGAGCGCCGCCGTGATGGTCGTGGTCGCGCTGGCCCTGTGGCGGGTGCTGCCGACGTCGCGACCCGCCGAGCGCATCGGTTACGGGACCACGCTGCGTTCGCTCGGGACCCTCGTGCGCACCCAGCCGCGGCTGCGCACCCGGTCGCTGCTCGGCGCCCTGTCGTTCGCGTCCGTGAGCGCCCTGTTCTCGACGATGGCGTTCCTGCTGGCCGGCGAACCCTACGGTTTCGACGAGGTGCAGATCGGACTGGTGGGCCTGGCCGGGGTCGCCGGCGCGGTGATGGCCAACCTCACCGGCCGCCTCGCCGATCGCGGGCTCGCGCAGCTCACCTCGGGCGCCGGCGCGGCGGTGCTCGTCGCGTCCTGGGCCGCGCTGGCCGCCGGCGCGTACTCGCTGGCGTGGTTCCTGATCGGGATGGTCGCGATCGACCTGGCGCTGCAGGCCATCCACATCAGCAACCAGAACATCGTCTACGCGCTGGCGCCCGCGGCGCGTTCCCGCATCAACGCGGTGTACATGACGACGTACTTCATCGGCGCCGCTGCCGGTTCGGCGCTCGGCGCGGTCGCGTGGACGAGCGCCGGCTGGACCGGGGTGTGCGTGTTCGGGGTGGCGGCGGCCGTCGTGACCGCCCTGGTGTGGGTCGCGGACCTGCGGGTGGCGCGACGAGCCGTCGCCGTGCCGGCCTGAGGTGCTAGTGGACGGCGGACTGCGCGACGTGTGCGGACCGTCGCGCCAGGACCGGAAGGATCACCAGCGACACCGCCGCACCGGTCAGCGCCAGGGCGGGGAACCCGGCCGCCGCGACGACGAGCCCGGAACCCAGGCCACCGCCCGCCCCGGCGAGTGCGACGAACAGGTCCGCGGTGCCCTGCGTGGCCGCGCGGGACTCGAGCGGCACCGCATCGGTGACGAGCGCGGTGCCGCTCACCAGGCCCAGGCTCCACCCGAAGCCGAGCAGGCCCAGCGCGAACGCGAGCGCCGCCACCGAGTGCGGCGGGGCCAGCGCCGCGGACACCCCGGAGGCCAGCAGGACGAGTCCCGCGGCGGCCGCGACCCGGTAGGGCCCGACCCGGTCAACGAGCATCCCCGCGATCGGTGAGGGCAGGAACATCGCCGCAACGTGGATCGCGATGACCACGCCCGTCGCGCCGACGTCGTGCCCGTGGTCGCGCATGTGGATCGGCGTCATCGTCATCACCGCCACCATCACGAGCTGCGTCACGATCATGACCACGACCCCGGCGGTCACCGCGGGCGTCCACGGCCGGCCCGGCGCCGGCGGGTCGCCGGCCGGCGCCGGATCCTCGCCGACGGTGCCGCTCAGGTTTCGCGCGACGGTGCCGCTCAGGGTTTCCGCGGCCGCGCGGCTGCGGGCGAGCAGGAGCGGGTCCGGGCGCAGCAGCACCCACAGGACGACGGCGGCGAGACCGTAGGCGACGCCGGAGAGCACGAACGGCCCGGACAGCCGGGGAATGCCCCACGATTCGGCGGCGTCACCCATCACGGTGGCCAGGTTCGGGCCCACCACCGCCCCGAGGGTCGTCGCCACCAGCACCGTGCTCACGGCGCGGCCGCGCCGCGCCGGGGCGGCCAGGTCGGCGCCCGCGTAGCGCGCCTGCAGGCTCGTCGCCGTGCCCGCGCCGTAGACGAACAGGGCCGCGAACAGCAGCGCCGCGGTGTCGAGCGCCGCCGCGGCCACCACCCCCGCGCTGCCGATCGCGCCCGTGGTGTAGCCGAACGTCAGGCCCCCACGGCGCCCGGCGCGCTGCGAGATCCGCCCCACGGCGACGGCCGCGGCCGCCGACCCGATCGTGAACAGGGCGCTCGGCACCCCGGCGAGACTTGTGCTGCCCAGCATGTCCTGCGCGAGGAGCGCGCCGACGGTCACGCCGGCGGCCAGGCCCGCGCCGCTGAGGATCTGCGCGGCCACCAGCACGGTCAGTACGCGGCGCTGTTCCGGGATCGGTTCGGTCACAGCCGGGAGGGTACGCCGGTAACGTCGGCGGTGACCCGGCGGTAAGGAGACACGGTGACCGATTCGGAGAAGGTCGAGAACGAGAACGCCCGCGTATCGCGGATCTTCGACGAGATGTCGAAGAACTACGACCGCGGCATGGGCCTGGTCGAGCGGCTGATCCTCGGGCCGGCCCGGCACTGGGCGGCCGCGCAGGCCCGCGGCCGCGTCGTCGAACTCGCCGTCGGCACCGGGCTCAACCTTCCCCTCTACGGGCCGGAGGTCGAGCACGTCGTCGGCATCGACATCTCACCGAGGATGCTCGAACTCGCCCGGGCGAAGGCCGCCGCCGATCCGCGCGTCGAACTGCGGGAGGGCGACGTCCAGGCCCTCGACCTGCCCGACGCGAGCGCCGACACCGTGCTCTCGACCTTCACGTTCTGCACCGTGCCCGACCCGGCCCGCGCCGCCGCCGAGGCGCACCGCGTGCTCGTCCCCGGCGGCCGCGTCGTCCTCGCCGAGCACGGGCCGTCGACGAACCGGGCGCTGCGCGCCCTGCAGCGGGGCATCGAGCCGCTCAGCATCCGCTTCGGCGCCGACCACCTGCTCCGCGACCCTGTCCCCTATCTCACCGAGGCCGGCTTCGTGGTCGACGACGTGCACCGCACCGGGCGGATGGGCATCGTGTTCCGGGTGCTCGCCCACAAACCGGCGTGACCTCCTCCCGAGCCGAGCGAACGTGCCATCGCGTCGATCTGCGGAGATGAGCGATACATTCGCTCGGTTCGGGAGGGGACGTCGGCGCCGGAAAGGGCCGCGGAAGCGCGCCTAGAGCTCACCGGTCACCGGCAGCAGCCGCAGCTCCCGCGCCCGGGTGATGGCCTCGACCCGGGTGTGGACCTCGAGCTTGCGGTAGATGCTGCGCAGCTGCGTCTTGACCGTGTTCGGGGAGACGAACAGGAGCCGGGCGATCTCGCTCTGCGGTGATCCGTCGGCCAGCAACGCGAGCACCCGCCTCTCCCGCGGGGACAGCTCGACCCGCACGACCTCGTCCGGGAACACCGCCTCGACGGAACCGCCCGGCACCGCAATACCGCTGCGCTCGACGAGCTCTCGCCGATGCCGGTCCGGCACGGTCGTGAAGGCGCGCCGATTGCCGAGCGTCCGGGCGAGCGTGCAGGCGCGCTCCCAGCACACGATCGCGGACCGGGGATTGCCGAGATCGAGCTGCGCGGCGGCGTCCAGCAGCAACGCCTCGAGATGGGCCCGCGGGAATCCGCAGTCCGGCCACGACACCCGCGCGAGCTTCTTGGCGGCCCGGTCGGGACTCCCACCGAGCAGATCCACCCGCGCGTCGGAGACGACGAGTATCGGATGGTGCCGGGGCTCCTGGTCCGCCACGGCGCGGGCCAGGTTGCCGTTGCCGAGAGCCAGGTGCAGGTCGATCTCCGTCGCGGTGAGCAGCGTCCGGGAGAATGCGCCGTCGCCGTGCCGGTGGGCGTGGCCGGCGACGGTGTGGTGCAACCACGTCAGACCCGCGTACGCCTCGAGGGTGAGCAGGGCGTGCTGGGCGTGGGCGTAGGCGACGAACCCCCACAGCTCCTCCCGATCGCTGGGCGCGCCGAGCAGCTCGATCATCGACTCGGCCGCGCCCACGTCGAGCGCGTCGAGATGGGTCAGGGCCGCGGCGACCCGGCCGCCGACCTTGACGAGTTCGCCGAAGAGCCCGTCGGACGGTTCCGTCGTCGCCTCCCGGTCGAGCCACCGGCGGGCGCGCGGGACGTCGCCGACCAGAGCCCAGTTGAGCGCCGAGCTGCCCGCGGCGTTCTGGACGATGTAGGGGGTGTCCGCGGCGACACCGCCGCGGTAGGCCAGTTCGAACTGCCGGTTGGATTCGGCCAGCTCCGCGACGAGCTGGAAGGTGATCGCCCACTGGACCCGCAGCAGCGGCAGCTGCGGGGTGATGTTGTCCGGCTGGTGCAGGAGCATGCTCTGTACCAGCGGCTCGAGCCGTCGCGTGCAGTCGGCGCCCTGGACGAAGTCCCCGGCGACACGCAGCGCGAGCGACTGCACCGTCGCCAGGTGCAGGACGTTCGCGGCGTCCGGCCCGGCGCCGAGCGTGTGCAGCTCGTCGGGTTCGCTCGGAAGCGACGCCCGCAGGATGGGGTGATCGGCGAGCATCTGCACGAACAGCGCCCGTCCGGCGAGCACCGCCGGATAGTCCTCCAGGAAGTCCTCCGGGATCGTCCGCAACACGAGGATGAGCACCTCCAGGTGCTCGGAGACCATCTCGCCCCAGCTGCGCTCCACGATGCCCGCGGCCATCGTCCAGTTGCGAGCCTCGGCCGCGTACACCGCGGCCTGCGCCGGCCGGCCCGCATCCCGGTGCAGGCGCGCGAGAAAGGTCATCAGCTCGTCGACCCGTGCGGGCTCCTCCTGCCGGGCCTGTTCCAGTACCGCCGACCGCAGGGCCGACGGCCACGACCACGTCCGTGTCTCGTCCGCCTCGTCGACGACGAGCAGGCCTCGCGCCTCGAGACGGTCGAGCAGCGCGGCCGGCTCGGGCCGGCCGGTGAGCTCGGCGGCGAGTTCCGCGTCGAGATCGCGGGCGGCGACGACGCACATCGCGAACGCCCGTTCCTCGGCGGTGAGCGTGTCGAGCAGACCGGACGCGAACCCGGCGATGGCGACGGCCAGGTCGGGGGAGGGCCGGCCCTCCTCGTCGACCGGTGCGCCCCGGTGCAGCCGGGCGACGTTCAGGGCGCCCGAGATCAGCTGGGGCAGCCCGCCCAGGGCGCGGCACAGGTCGCCGTACTCGTCGATCCCGAGTTCCACCCCGGCGGCGCGGAAGAGTTCCGCCGTCTCCCGGGGCGTGAACCGGAGGTCGTGGGCGGAGACGAACGTGCAGTCGAGGCCCGCCGCGGCCACGGTGGCGGACGTGGTGCTGCCGCGAAGACAGACGGCGACGTCCACGGACGGGCAGCGATCCAGCAGCTGCCGGATCGTCGGCAGCAGGTCGTCGAGGGCGGTGCCGGGGAGCCCGTCGAGGACGAGCAGGGACGGCGTTCCGCCGAGGGTCGAGGCGAGCCGGTCGACCGGGTCGCCGGCCACGACATGGTCGCCCAGCACCGCGCACGCGTCGGACCAGATGCGGTCCGGTGTCCCGTCGTCCGTCGCCGCCGGCACCCACGCGACGTCGCGCCCGGGTACGCCGCCGCCGTGCAGCCACGTGGCGAGCAGCGTGCTCTTGCCGAACCCGTCCGGTGCGTGGACCACCGTCAGCGCAGACCCGCGGTCGAGCATCTCGAACAGGCGAGGACGGGGCAGCGCGGTGGCCAGCGCCCGCCACGTCGGTACCCCCGTACGGCCGGCGCCGGGGACACTCACGGCAACTCCTCTCGATCGGTCGGTCCACGCAAGCCTGCATGTGCGGTCTCCACCGATACCCCGGTGTCCCCGACAGACCCTTCGGCACGGGCAGACTACCTGGTCTCTTACGGATCGAGGGGAGGGATGTCCGGTATGCGTAGTCCCACCAGGTGATATATGCGACGAGGGGGAGGTTGTCGACTGCGGCACTCGAACGATGCCGCGACAACCTCCCCCTCGGGGCGAGAAGTTCCCTATCGGGTGGCGCTGAGCCGGGCCTTCTCCAGGGCAGCCAGGGTGCGCAGGACGGTGGCCTTCTGCTTCTCGAGGTCACCGCGGCGGGCGCGGGCGGCGAGGCCGGACTGCTCGGCGACGAGGGCGAGCTGCGCGTCGATCGCGGAGAGCTGGTCGAGCAGCGCGAGGGCGCGGTTCTGGATCTCGTCGACGTCGACGGCGCCGGTGCGCACCGGCGCGGGGGCCGGCTCGGAGGCGGCGCGCTGCGACGGGCGCGACGAGGACGTGCGCGGCGTGGCGGTCCGGCGCGCCGGGGCGGTCTCGGCGACGACGGCGGCGGCGCGGGGGCGCAGGGCCTTGCGGACGAGGGCGGGGTCGGGCTGTTCGGCGAGCCGGATGTCGTTGAGGACGCGGCGTGAGTCGCGGGCGGCCTTGCGGTGCTCGTACTCCTCCTCGTCGTCCGACTGCAGGGTGCCGCCGATGGGACGCAGGCCGTACATGCCGACGAACTTGCGCGCCTCGTCGATGATCGACTCGTGCGTGCGGCAAGTGGCGCAACGGGGTTCGTTGCGGAACTCCTCGACGGAATCGGTGTCGCCGCACCAGACGCAGGCTCCCGGCCTCCACCGCCGGACGGTCTCGAGTTTCGCGTTTTCGGTGGGGGCCTCGAGGGTTTGAGCGTCGATCACGAGGAGCCACCTTAAGTCAAAGCCGGCCCGGTCGGTCGGGGGGGTCCTGCACGACCTGCGGCTGAGGGATGTGGGAGTGATGAAGATCATGTTAACCGTCGGCGTCCGGGCGGCAAAGTCTTGTGCCACACGACTTTCCATACCGATCGGTTTGCCGAGGGGGCTCGGAATCGACCGCGATGCGAACGCTTTTCAGGCGGCGGTGGCGGCGGTCAGCCACTCCACGAGCGGCCGGACGTCGCGCCACGCGGTGCGCACCTCGTCGAGGGTGCGCGGCGT
Organism: Rhodococcus sp. PSBB066; assembly: GCF_017068255.1. Taxonomy (NCBI): domain Bacteria; kingdom Bacillati; phylum Actinomycetota; class Actinomycetes; order Mycobacteriales; family Nocardiaceae; genus Rhodococcus; species Rhodococcus sp. PSBB066. The sequence continues at coordinate 5,407,684 of NZ_CP070859.1, read as the reverse complement.
GTCGAGCCACTCGGGCGACGGGTGCTCCCGCGCGGCGGTGAGGGACTTGTGCCGCAGCAGGTCGAGACGGGGGTGGTCCTCCGCGACGCCGCGCGGACGGGTCTTCAGCCGTTCGCCACCGATCTCGTACCCGGCCCGGCGCAGCCGCCGCACGAGCGTCTCGAGCCGGGGGCCGTGGCGCGAATCGTCCACGGTGGCACGGTATGCGGAGACCTGTGCGGACGAGCCCGCGTAGAAGCCGCCGGCGATCCGCAGCCCGGCGGCGTCGATCTGCACGTAGAACCCGACGCCGGGCCCGGTCTGCACGAATCCGCCCTGATGAGTCTTGTACGGCGACTTGTCCGCGCTGAAGCGGACGTCGCGATGCGGACGAAACGCCTTGCCCGGGCCGAACTCCGGTTCGAGTTCCGCGAGCAGGGCAAGCATCGGGCCGCGCACGCAGTCGTCGTAGACGGCCTTGTGCGCGGCCCAGAACGGCTTGCTGTTGTCCGCCTCGAGGTCTTCGTAGAAGTCGAGGGCGGCAACGGGGAAGCCGGTGAACATGCCGGGTGTCCTTTCGGTCCGGTGACGGTCCGAAAGTACACCGCCTTCCGCGACTACGCGGAACCGTTGAACAGCGACGTCACCGAGCCGTTCTCGAACACCTCCTGGATGGTGCGCGCGAGCAGCGGCGCGATCGACAGGACGGTGAGCGTCGGGAACCGCTTCTCGTCGTCGATCGGCAGCGTGTTGGTGACGATGACCTCCTCGGCACCGCACGCGGCGAGGCGCTCGGAGGCGGGGTGCGAGAGCACGCCGTGGGTGGCGGCGATGACGACGTCGCCCGCGCCGGCCTCCTTCAGGATCTTCACGGCCCCGGCGATGGTGCCGCCGGTGTCGATCATGTCGTCGATGAGGATGCAGGTGCGGCCCTCGACCTCACCGACCACGCGGTTGGACTTGACCTGGTTCGGGACCAGCGGGTCGCGGGTCTTGTGGATGAACGCCAGCGGGGCGCCCCCGAGGGTGTCGGCCCACTTCTCGGCGACGCGGACGCGGCCGGAGTCGGGGGAGACCACGGCGATGTTCTCGACGCCGTACCTGTCGCGGATGTACTCGGCGAGCTGGCCCTGGGCGTGCATGTGGTCGACCGGGCCGTCGAAGAAGCCCTGGATCTGGTCGGTGTGCAGATCGACGGTGATGATGCGGTCCGCGCCGGCGGTCTTGAGCAGATCGGCGATCAGGCGGGCGGAGATGGGCTCACGGCCGCGGTGCTTCTTGTCCTGGCGGGCGTACGGGTAGAACGGCAGGACGGCGGTGATGCGCTTGGCCGAGCCTCGCTTGAGCGCATCGATCATGATGAGCTGTTCCATCACCCACTGGTTGAGCGGGAACGGGTGGCTCTGCAGCACGAACGCGTCGGAGCCGCGCACGGACTCCTCGAACCGCACGAAGATCTCGCCGTTGGCGAAGTCACGCGCGGTCTGCGGGGTGACCTGGACGTCGAGCTCCTTCGCCACCTGCTCGGCCAGCTCGGGGTGGGCCCGGCCGGAGAAGAGCATCAAGTTCTTCTGGTTGTCGATCCAATTGGAGGTCACTGGTCCTGGCCGTCCTTATGCCGTTCGATCTCTTGCTGCTGCCGTGCTGCAGACGCTGCCTCGGCCGCGGGGGTCCCGGGTCGGTTTCGCTGGACCCAGCCTTCAATATTGCGCTGTGGCGCACCCGACACCGCAAGCGCCCCCGGCGGAACGTTGCGGCGCAGGACCGTGCCGGCGCCGGTGTAAGCTCCGTCGCCGACCGTCACGGGGGCCACGAACATGGTGTCCGACCCGGTCCGGACGTGGGATCCGACGACCGTGCGCGACTTGTGCACGCCGTCGTAGTTGACGAACACGCTCGAGGCCCCGATGTTCGAGTACTCGCCGATGGTGGCGTCGCCGACGTAGGTCAGGTGCGGCACCTTCGAGTGCGCGCCGATCTCGGCGTTCTTGGTCTCCACGAACGTGCCGATCTTGCCGGATTCCCCGAGGTCGGTGCCCGGCCGCAGGTAGGCGAACGGCCCGACGGTCGCGCCCTCGCGGATCACGGAGTCCGACCCGTGGGTGCGCACGACCGACGCCCCGGCGCCGATCCGCACGTTCGTCAGCGTGGTGTCCGGGCCGATCACCGCGTCCTCGTCGATCACAGTCCGGCCGTGCAGCTGCACCCCGGGGTGCAGGGTCACGTCCCGGGCGAGGACGACGTCGACGTCCACCCACGTGCTGGACGGGTCGATCACGGTCACACCCGCCCGCATCCAGTGCTCGAGGGTGCGCCGGTTCAACTGCGCGGCGAGCGCCGCGAGCTGCACCCGGTCGTTCGCGCCCGCGACCTTCATCGGGTCGGCGAGCTGGGCGGCGAACACCGGCAGGCCGTCCTCCCGGGCGATCGTGACGACGTCCGTCAGGTACAGCTCGCCCTGCGCATTGTGGGCCCGCAGCCGGGTCAGCGCGCTGCGGAGGAACTTCGCGTCGAAGGCGTAGATGCCGGCGTTGACCTCGTTGATGGCAGCCTGCTCGGCGTCGGTGTCGGTCTCCTCGACGATCTCGCGGATCTCGCCGTGGCCGTTCCGGACGATGCGGCCGTACCCGGTGGGATCGTCGGCGAGGAACGTCAGGACGGTCACCGCCGACTGCGCCGGTTCGGCGAGGTGCTCGGCTTCGAGAGCCTCGAGGGTGTGGCCGTCGAGCAGCGGGACATCGGCGTTGGTGACGACGACCACGCCGGAGAAGTCGCCGGGCAGCGCGTCGAGCCCGCACTGCACCGCGTGCCCGGTACCGAGCTGCCGGTCCTGGACCGCGATCGACACCTTGCGGTCGAGCGTCTCGGCGATCTCGGTGGTCGCGGCGGAAACCCGCTCGCGCTCGTGCCCGACGACCACCACCAGGTGGCTCGGGTCCAGCTCTGCGGCCGCGTGCAGCGAATGGGCGAGCATCGTGCGACCCCCGAGTGTGTGCAGCACCTTCGGGGTCTTGGATCGCATTCGCGTACCCGCTCCGGCCGCCAGAACGACAACTGCGGTCTGCACTTGCATGAAGCTCCCTCGACGTTCGACATGCGCAGGTTCGGCACCGGCAGGGGAGCTCGCCGGCCCCGACTGCCCCGCTCCGCCGCCAGGACTCGAACCTGAACTATCTGAACCAAAATCAGAGGTGCTGCCGATTACACCACGGCGGACTGCCGCATTCCCGGCGCCGACGCCCCGGTCATGCGTCTGTGATCCTCGCATGCCGCCACACCCGGAGTCGAACGCGGGGCCGGGCGCGTCGCCGCCACGGATAGGCTGATCGCAACCCGCCGCGCGTCGTCCTCGGTGTTTTCCGGTGGCACAGGGTCCGGCCGGGTGCCGGAAAGGATGTACACGTGTCGAAACCGTCGCAGAACCACGCCGACCGCAGCCCCCGGGTCCGGATGACCGGGACCCAGCGCCGGGAACAGCTCATCGAGATCGGGCGGGCGATCTTCGCCGAGCGCGGCTACGAGGCGGCGTCCATCGAGGAGATCGCCCAGCGGGCCCAGGTCTCCAAGCCCGTGGTCTACGAGCACTTCGGCGGCAAGGAAGGCCTGTACGCCGTGGTCGTGGACCGGGAGATGTCGACCCTGATGTCGATGATCAGCGCGAGCCTGACGCAGAACCGCTCGCGCATCCGGGTCGAGCGGGTGGCGCTCGCCCTGCTCACCTACGTCGAGGAACGCACCGACGGCTTCCGCATCCTCGTGCGGGACTCCCCGGTCGCCGCGGAGGAGGGCACGTACTCGTCCCTGCTGAACGAGGCGGTGCGGCAGGTGGCGCACATCCTCGCCGGCGACTTCTCCCGCCGGGGCTTCGACCCGGACCTGGCCCCGCTGTATGCGCAGGCGCTGGTGGGCATGGTCGCGACGGCCGCCACGTGGTGGCTGGACGAGCGCAGCCCGTCGAAGGAGGTCGTGGCCGCCCACCTGGTGAACCTGTGCTGGAACGGCCTCACCCATCTGGAGGCGAATCCGCAGCTCGGGACCGACTGACCGGGCGATGCGAACTCCCGATCGCGCCCCTACCAGGTGGTATCGTTGCCCAGCCGACTCGACGAGCAATTGCGAGGTGATCGTGGTACCCAGCGGAGCGGCGATCGGCGCCGATCGTCCGGGTCGCCGGGCGGCGCCGAGCCCGCATCGAGGGGGATGAATGGCCCGGCAGGTTCGCGCCGAGGTGACGCGCGACTCCGTGTTGCGCGGCGCCGCGGAAGTGTTCATGAATCTCGGCTACGCCAACGCCAGCCTCAACGAGATCATCCAGCAGTCCGGTGTCACCAAGGGCGCGCTGTACTTCCACTTCGCCTCCAAGGAGGAGCTGGCCCGCGCGGTCATCGACGAGGGCTTCGCCCGGCTGGGTTCGGCCGGGCTGAGCGCGATCAGCGACCGGACCCCCGCCCTCGAGACCATGATCGAACTGTCGGTCCTCACGGTCGACGTGTCCCGTGCCGACCCGATCGTGCGCGCCATGTTCCGGCTGGTGATCGAGATCGGCGACTACCGCGGGTCCGGGGAAGGGGTCTTCGCGATCTGGCTCTCGACGGTGCAGGATCTCGCCAAGCGGGCCCTCGCGGAGGGCGACCTGAGCGAGGAGCTCGAACCGGACGCGGTGGGCCTGCTCGTGCTGCAGGCCCTGACCGGGGCTCGCGCGGTCGCGGCGGCACTGAATCGTCGGGACGAGCTCGTCGAGCATCTCGAGAACATGTGGCGCCTGCTGGTGCCCGCGCTCGTGCCCGCCGACAAGGTCGAGTACTTCCGGCAGTTCGTCTCGCGCCGGCTGCGGGTGTAGCCGGGCGATTGCGTTCGGTGCCTCCGCCTGACACGATCGCCGCCGTGACCCTGGGACCGTTCGACGCGGACGCGGCCGGTGCGGCACTCGCCCGCACCCTGGACGAGCTCGGCGCCGCCGCCGTGACCATCACCCCGGTGCCGGCGATGCTCACCACCGCCCAGGCGGCGGACGTGCTCGGCGTCGGTCGCCGGCATGTGGGCCGCCTCGTCGACGACGGCACCCTGCCGTCCCGGTTCCGCGGCCTGCACCGCCGCATCCGCCGCGCCGACGTCCTCGCCTACGCCGAGCGGCGCGCCGAGACCCGGACCCGGGCCCTGGACACCGTCGCCGACCTGAGCCGCCGCGACGGCCTCTACGACGACGAATTCTAGGGGGAACGGTCGTGCCGATCCGAGCGGTACTCGACGCGCCGGCGCTGACGCCGCCACGCGTGCGCGACGTGCTGCTCGCCCTGGCCGAAGACACGCTGTTCCAGCCCTATTGGAGCGACGGCATCGTCGCCGAGGTGGAGCGGCGGCTGCCGTCGCACATGTCGCGCCCGGCGCGGGACTTCCTGTTCGCCGAACTCGAAACCGCCTTCCCCGAGGCCCGGGTGACCTGGCCGGCCACGGTGCTGCGGGAGGTGCCGTACATCAGCGATCCCCGCGACGCGCACCTGACCGCGGTGGCGCTGTTCGCGCAGGCCGACGTCGTCGTCACCACCGACGCCGGTCTCGCTCGCTCGCTCGAGCGGTCCGGGGTCGAGCCGCAGACGCCGGACGCGTTCGTCGCGTACGTGCTCGACGCCGAACCGCAGCGTTGCCGGCGCGTGCTGCTGCGGATGGCGCGACGGCGGTGGCTCGGGCCCGGCGAGGAGACCCCCGACGCCGCCCTGCAGACCCGGCTGGCCGCGTGGGCCCGTCGCGATCTCGGCGACAACAGCGCCGATCTGCTGGCCGCGGACCCGGTCCGACCGTGACCGGACGCCCCCGGTGGTCCTGGCAGCCCGAACCGGACACCGCATAGACTCGGACGGTCCTCTTCTCGAACCCAGGAGCGCCCTTCCCGTGTCCGACGTGTCCGTCACCCCCCTGTCCGGATTGGCGCGGATCGCGCTGGCCGACGCTCAGCTCGAACGTGTGGCCGCCCTCGCCGGGACCGCCGAACAGGCCCTGGTGGCCCCGCCGTCGGCCCGGCCGTTCGTCGCCGCCGCGCTGGCCGCGAAGACGCCGCTGCTCGTGGTGACCGCGACCGGCCGCGAGGCGGACGACCTGACGGCCGAACTGCACGAGATGCTCGGCGACGTCGTCGCGCAGTTCCCGTCGTGGGAGACGCTGCCGCACGAGCGGCTCTCGCCCAGCGCCGACACCGTCGGCCGCCGGTTGCAGGTGCTGCGCCGGCTCGCCCACCCCGAGGACCGCGACTACGGCCCCGAGCTGCGGGTGATCGTCGCGACCGTGCGGTCGCTGGTGCAGCCGATGGCCCCGCGTCTGGGCGACATCGAGCCCGTCACCCTGCGGGTCGGCGCGGAGCACGACTTCGACGAGCTGATCGAGCGGCTCGTCGAGCTGGCCTACACCCGCGCCGACATGGTCGGCAAGCGCGGCGAGTTCGCGGTGCGCGGCGGCATCCTCGACGTCTTCCCGCCGACCGCGGACCATCCGGTGCGGGTCGAGTTCTGGGGCGACGAGGTCACCGAGCTGCGCCCGTTCTCCGTCGCCGACCAGCGGTCCATCCCCGAACTCGAGGTGGGCACCCTCATCGCCCCGCCCTGCCGGGAGCTGCTGCTCACCGAGCAGGTCAAGGAGCGCGCGGCCCGGCTGGCGCAGGACAACCCGGCCGATGCGGCGCTGGTGGAGATGCTCGACAAGATGGCCTCCGGTATTCCGGTCGAGGGCATGGAGGCGCTGCTGCCGGTGCTGCAGACGGGCGAGCTGCAGCTGTTGACCGACGTCGTGCCGGCCGGCACGCACGTGCTGCTGTGCGATCCGGAGAAGGTGCGCACCCGCGCGGCGGATCTGATGCGCACCGGTCAGGAGTTTCTCGAGGCGTCGTGGACCGCGGCCTCGCTCGGTGGTGCCGCGCCGCTGGACACCGCCAACATGAAGGGCGTGGACCTGGCCGCGTCGGCGTACCGGCCGCTGACCCAGGTGCGGGAGACGGCGGAGGCGGCGGGCCGGCCGTGGTGGACGCTGAGCCCGCTGGCGTCGGGCGCCGACACCGAGGTCGTGCTCGACGTGCAGCCGGCGCCGGAGGTGCGCGGCTCGGACGAGCTGCTGACGATGCTCTTCGCGAACCTGCGCGCGCACGTCACCACCGGCGGGCGGGCCGCGATCGTCGTCGCGGGCGCCGGCACCGGGCAGCGGGTGCTCGAGCGCCTGCAGGAGAACGACGTGCCCGCCGCGCGTCTCGATCCGGGCGCCGAGCCGGTGCGCGGCACGGTCGGGGTGCTGTGCGGCGCGCTGCACGACGGCGTGGTCCTGCCGGGCGACGGCGCGGACGTGCCCGGCCTGGTGCTCGTCACCGAGTCCGACCTCACGGGCAACCGGGTGACCGCCGCCGAGGGGCGCCGCACGCCGGTCAAGCGTCGCAACCAGGTCGACCCGCTGGCGCTCACCGCCGGGGACATGGTGGTCCACGACCAGCACGGCATCGGCCGTTTCGTCGAGATGGTGGAACGGACCGTGGGCGGTGCCCGCCGCGAGTACCTGGTCATCGAGTACGCCCCGAGCAAACGCGGGCAGCCGGGTGACCGGCTGTTCGTGCCGATGGAGTCCCTCGATCAGCTCTCCCGCTACGTCGGCGGCGAGATGCCCGCCCTGAGCAAGCTCGGCGGCTCCGACTGGGCCAACACGAAACGCAAGGCGCGCAAGGCTGTTCGTGAGATCGCCGGGGAGCTGGTGCAGCTGTACGCGGCGCGCCAGGCCGCGCCCGGGCACGCGTTCGCCCCGGACACCCCGTGGCAGAAGGAGATGGAGGACGCGTTCGCGTTCACCGAGACCCAGGATCAGCTCACCGTCATCTCCGAGGTCAAGGCCGACATGGAGAAGGCGGTCCCGATGGACCGCGTCGTCATCGGCGACGTCGGCTACGGCAAGACCGAGATCGCGGTGCGCGCCGCGTTCAAGGCCGTGCAGGACGGCAAGCAGGTCGCGGTGCTGGTGCCCACCACGCTGCTGGCGCAACAGCACCTGCAGACCTTCACGGAGCGGATGGCGTCGTTCCCCGTCACCGTCAAGGGCCTGAGCCGCTTCACCGATCCCGCCGAGTCGAAGGAGACGATCGCTGCCCTCGCCGACGGCGCGGTCGACATCGTCGTCGGCACCCACCGGCTGCTGCAGACCGGCGTGCGCTGGAAGGACCTCGGCCTCGTGATCGTGGACGAGGAGCAGCGATTCGGCGTCGAGCACAAGGAGCACATCAAGGCGCTGCGCACGCACGTCGACGTGCTGACCATGTCCGCGACGCCGATTCCGCGCACCCTGGAGATGAGCATGGCCGGCATCCGCGAGATGTCGACGATCCTCACCCCGCCCGAGGAGCGGCACCCGGTGCTCACCTACGTGGGCGCCTACGCGGACAAGCAGGTCGCCGCCGCCATCCGTCGCGAGCTGCTGCGCGACGGGCAGGTGTTCTACGTGCACAACCGGGTCAGCTCGATCGACAAGGCCGCCAAGCGGATTCGTGACCTCGTCCCCGAGGCGCGGGTGGCGGTCGCGCACGGGCAGATGAACGAGGACACCCTCGAGAAGACCGTGCAGGGCTTCTGGGAACGTCAGTACGACGTCCTGGTGTGCACCACCATCGTCGAAACGGGCCTGGACATCTCCAACGCCAACACCCTCATCGTCGAACGCGCCGATTCGCTCGGCCTGTCGCAGCTGCATCAGCTGCGCGGGCGCGTCGGCCGGTCCCGCGAGCGGGGTTACGCGTACTTCCTGTATCCGCCGGAGAAGCCGCTGACCGAGACGGCGTACGACCGGCTCGCCACGATCTCCCAGAACTCCGACCTCGGTGCGGGCATGGCCGTGGCCATGAAGGACCTCGAGATCCGCGGCGCGGGAAACGTGCTGGGCGCGGAGCAGTCCGGTCACGTCGCCGGCGTCGGGTTCGATCTGTACGTGCGGCTCGTCGGCGAGGCGGTGGAGGCCTTCCGGGCCGCCGCGGACGGCCGGCCCGTCGCCACGGAGGAGGCCGCCAAGGAGGTGCGCGTGGACCTGCCGGTCGACGCCCACATCCCGCCGGACTACGTGACCTCCGACCGGCTGCGGCTCGAGGCCTACCGCAAGCTCGCCGCGGCGCACGACGACGACGCGATCGCCGCGGTGGTCGAGGAACTCGTCGACCGCTACGGCCCGCTGCCCGAGGAGGTCGGCCGGCTGGTGTCGGTGGCCAAGCTGCGCCTGCTGTGCCGCGAGTACGCCCTCGAGGAGGTCGCGGTCTCCGGTACCCAGCTGAAGATCTCGCCGATGCATCTGCCGGATTCGAAGCAGATGCGGCTCAAGCGGCTCTACCCGGCGGCGCAGTACCGGGCCACGAGCGGCCTGGTGCAGCTGCCGTTGCCGCGGACCGGTGGGGTGGGCTCCGATCGGGTGCGCGACGTCGAGTTGCTGCAGTACATCGCGGACTTCCTGCTCGCCCTCGACGGTAAGGCGCAGGGTTCGGTGGACGTGCGCGTGCCGGCCGTCGCGAGCGTGTGACCGGGGCGAGCGCAGCGACGGGGAATGTGACCGGGGCGAGCGCAGCGACGGGGAATGTGACCGGGGCGAGCGCAGCGACGGGGAATGTGACCGGGGCGAGCGCAGCGACGGGGAATGTGACCGGGGCGAGCGCAGCGACGGGGAATGTGACCGGGGCGAGCGCAGCGACGGGGAATGTGAGGCGACGGCCGTGACGGTGATTCTGCTCGACCCGTACCGGCCCGGATCGGTGCCGCTCGAGGCGGTGCCGCTGCTGACCGGGCCGCTCGCCTGCACCGACGACGTGCCGGCGGCGGTTCGGGAAACGCTCGGCGCGACAGCGGGATCCGACGCCGAGACGTTGGTGGCCGTCGACGCCGGGCACGAGGCGGTGCGTGAACGCGTGCGGCGGGGTGAGCGGGTGATCGCCGCCCCGCCCGCGCCGGGGGAGCGCCTGCTGCGTGCCGTGGAGGTGATGGACCGGCTGTGGGGATTCGGCGGCTGGGAGGTCACCCAGACGCACGATTCGTTGCGCCGCTACCTGCTCGAGGAGACCTACGAACTGCTCGACGCGATCGAGGAAGGTGACCCGCACGGCCTGCGCGAGGAACTGGGAGACCTGTTGCTCCAGGTGCTGTTCCACTCGCGGATCGCCCAGGAGTCCGGCACCGACCCGTTCACCGTCGACGATGTCGCCGACACGCTCGTCACCAAGCTCGCGTTGCGCAGCCCGCACCTGACCAACGGTCACACCGGCCCGATCGACGTGGCCGAGCAGGAGGCGGCGTGGGAGGTGGCGAAGGCGGCGGAGAAGGCCCGGCCCTCCTGCCTGGACGGCATCGCGATGGCGCAGCCGGCGCTGGCGTTGACCGAGAAGGTGCTGACCCGCAGCGCCAAGGCGGGATTTCCGTCGGATCTGGTACCGGAATCGCTCGGTTCGGTACGGATCTGCGGTGAGGGCAGCGCCGAGCAGACGCTGCGGACCGCTGTCGTGGCTTTCGCCGGCCGGATCCGCAGAGCCGAAGACGCCGCCGAAGCCGATCGCGGTAAGCGAAGACCATTGTCGAGCGACGACTGGCGCAGGTATTGGCCGCAGACGTGAGCGACGACGCCGGTCGGGGTCGCCCGACCCGGCAGGATGCGGCAGCCCGCCGCCCGCGGCCTAACCTGTCTGGCGACGTCCTGCACGTCGGCGGGTCGTGCGCGTGAGCTTGCGGCCGACTCGAATCAGCAAGTCCTGCTGGCGCCGTGCATACAATTGGGCCACAGCGCGCCGGGCCCTGCGCCGCTGCTCGGCGCTCAGGTCGTACTCGGCCAGCGATCGCACCATTTCCCTGCACTCCAGTGTGGTCGCGATGTACGCCTGCCACGACGGTACGTCGAGCTTGCGTGCCAGCATCGACGGTGTCGCATGCGTCAGGTGCCGTCGCGCCAGCACCTCCGGCACGTGCCCCCATGGCCCGGCAAGCGCCAGCTTGGCGGCGAACACCTCGTCTTCGCGCAGCATGTTCCGACGCTCGATCCGTACCGCGGGTTCGCGTCGGATCAAGCTGTACAGAGGATCGACCAGTGGGATGGCCTCGTTCAGCATCCCCAGCATCGCGGTGAACCGCGTAACCGGGTCGTCGGAAGCGAGGGCCGTGCCGTGGTGCGGGCTGAGTCGTGTCAGGCCGTTCGGAGCGGTGTACTCGATTCGGTTCGTCACCAGGATCAGCCGGTCGTCGGCTGCGAACGCCTCCAGAGCCCTGGAGATGCAGCGCGGTGCAAGCCAGTCGTCATCGCCTACCCACCGAAAGAAGGTGCCGGTGGCCAGCCGGAGCGCGCTGATGTAGTTGTTGAGCAGGCCCACGTTCACGGGGTGCCGGTGGTAGACGACCCGGCTGTGTTGCTCCGCCAGGCTGCGGCACAGCTCCTCGGTCCCGTCGGTGGAGGCGTTATCGCAGATCACGAGTTCGATGTCGGTGTGGTCCTGGGCGAGCACCGATTGCACCACGACCTCGAGGCGATCCGCCCCGTCGCGAACGGGCAACCCGATGGAGACCAGCGTGTCGGTGTGGCCCATCGGGCACCCCCTCGTCGCTCGACTCGTGCATTACACCGTGCCTCCACGCCTCGGGCGGAATGCTCGGGCCGGGGCGACGACAGGCCTGGCGGCTTCTTCGATCAGGCCGGTACTCGGTGGACCGGACACCGAGTCCGGTTTTCAGATACGTTCGAGCCAGATTTCCCGCCAGAAAGGCACGAATTCGCGGGGGCAGTTGGCGTTGTACGCGCCGCTGCAGACGACGTCCGCCAGCACGATGCAGGGGTTCTTCATGGTCAGCAACTCGCCGGTCTTCTCGTCTATACATTTGGTGACCCGGGCCTGCACTCGTGCCGTGCGGCCGCAGTAGCGGGCCATCTCTTCCTCGAAGCCCATGCCCCGGTTCAACCGATCTTCGTTGAGCGTCAACATGATCTGATCCTTGGGCTTGATGCGTACCATCTCGCCCGGTTGGAGGTTCAGGTGGGCGGTCGGCGTCCTTCCGACCGCCTTGCCCGCGACGAAGCCCCAGGGCAGCCCGTCGCGGAACCACAGCTTGCGCGGTAGCCGCCGCCTGCTGGCGTCCTGCAGGCGATTGAACAGGCTTACGAGAAAGGCCTTGATCGAGTCGATGGGACCGGCGTTTCCGGTCTTCACGTCCGTCACATACTGGCCGAGATCGCGGAACGGCAGGCACGTCGGCGCGGCGCGCATCAGCTCGGTGGCCTGGCACGAATAGCGTGGTCGGCCGTCGGGTCCCGGTTCCTTGCGGGTGTTGACCTCGAGCAATGGAATCTCGATACGGCCGGAGACGGACGAAGTCGGCGTTCCGGGGCCGACGCGTTTGAGCCAGGCTTCCTTCCAGTACAGGGAACACGCTGTCTGGCAGCCCCCGTGCGCGGAGCCGTCACAGCGCGAATCGGTCAGGTGGACCGCATTGTCCATCCTGTGGATGCCGCTGCCCGAAATGGTGTCGCAGAGCTTGTGCGCAACCTTGTGCACGGTCAGCCGACGGCCGCAGAACCCGAGCATCTCCGGCATGAAGGGCAGGTTCTCGAGCTCGCCCCGTTCGTCCAGCGTCGCGAGGATCTCTTCGGCGCTTCGAACCTCGACCAGGTCGCCGACGCGCAGGCCCGGAATGGTCGCGGACTTCGTCATCGTGAGTGTTTCCTTCCCTCCCGGGGGCTGCAGCGCGTCGGATGTCCGGGTGTACGCGGTGGACCACGATTGCAGCGATCCGGGACGTCCTCCGCGCTGCGCTACCGGGCGAAACGGGCGATTCGTGTTCGGGATCGCCATCGGGGCCTGTTCCATTTCGATGCTACCTCCGGCCTTGCCGTCGAATCTTCGACTCGGACGGAGCGCTCTGTCGGAAAACACCCCAGGATTTCGGGTCGAATCGGGTGTCGGGAGTGGCATCCGTCAGCCCACCGCGATGATCGATTTGGGGACACCCAGTATCCGTTCGCGCAGAATGGTCGCCGTGGGGAAGTAGTCGCGCATCTCTGTGATGCTCACCAGTTCGGTCCACAGAACCTCGTTGCGCGCCTCGTCGATGTTCGCCGGCCTCGTGTGGACCAAGGGCCAGTGTGCGGCAATGGCGACCCGGGCAGCGGCAGGCAGAAACTGCATTCCGGGAAAGAGCCAGTGCGGTTCGAGGGGGAAGTAACGATATGGCGTCTGAATCCAATAGTGCGGCGCGAGGCGCCGGACCTGTCGCGCCAGCTCCGCTCTGCGGGCATGTCCGCCCACGTGCTCGATGAGTGAATTCGAGAACACGATGTCGAAGCGGGAGTCGACGTCCGCCTGTGCAAGGACGCGGGTCGCATCGCACGCATCACCGAGGACGGGAACGATCCACCCGTCGTCGGACTCACCGGGCTCGAAGAGATTGAGTACCGTAACGTGCTCGGGCCTGACCGGGGCACGGCGCCATGCCTCTATCGTTCCGCCGAGATCCAGAACCCGCATGTTCTCGATCGCCGGGAATGCCTCACGAAACATCTGCCAACGCCGCATCCTCGTTCTGGCGCCCAGAGATGTCGGAGAATCCACGAGTATGCGTCGCAGTTGGGTGCCGGCCACAGATCCCCCTCCGGTGATCAGGCTCTCGACGTTCGCAAGACGCCTATGCTATCACCGCCGTGCGACGACAGGGCCGATCTCGATCCGGTTCGATGCGCCGTTTGCGTGGTTCGCGCGTACTACCCTCGGTTCTCATGACCGGACCGAAGGTTCGTATCGCGATCCTGGGCATCAACTTCGCCCCAGAGCCGACCGGGATCGCGCCCTATACGACCCTTCTCGCGTCCGGATTGGCCGCGCGTGGGCACGAAGTCGAAGTTCTGACCGGATTCCCTCATTATCCGCAATGGAAGCGCCTGGACGGAGGTTTCCGGTTCCGATCCGACGAAATCGAGGATCGCGTTCGGATTCGGCGCTTCGGTCACCACGTCCCGCGGGGTGCTACGGCAGTCGGTCGAGCGTTGATGGAGATGAGCTTCGGGCTTCAGCTTCTGCTCGCGCGATGGAACGGACCCGACGTCGTCCTCTGCGTGAGTCCACCATTGCTGGCGGCAGGACTGTCCGTGGTGCGCGCACGGCTGTCGTGGCGGCGACCTGCAATCGGCGTCATCGTCCACGACCTCTACAGCCGTGGGGTCGTGGAGGCGGCGGCGCTGTCGGGCTTGTCCGCCTGCGTGGCACAGGCGGTGGAATCTGCATTCCTTCGGTCGGCGGACGGCATTGTGGTAATCCACGACGGATTCGCGCAGATCCTCGAGGAGCACCTCGGCGTCGACCGCAGAAGAATTCGCACGATCCGGAACTGGAACCATGTCGCACCCCCGGATCCCGCGGCCAGCTCCGCATTCCGCGCCGCACACGGCTGGGATTCCGACGAGGTGGTGATCTTGCATGCTGGAAACATGGGCACCAAACAGGGCTTGGAGAATGTTGTCGCGGCGGCCCGGCTGGCAAGTCGCGAAGGCCGCCGTGTGCGGTTCGTCCTGCTCGGTGACGGCAACCAGCGCGTTCGTCTGGAGGCTGCGGGCGCCGGAATCCCCACACTGCAGTTCCTGGCGCCGGTCACAGAGGAGGACTTTCCTTCAGCGCTCGGAGCTGCGGATGTGCTTCTCGTGAACGAACGACCCGGCGTCGCGCAGATGGCGGTACCCAGCAAGCTGACGTCCTATTTCAACTCCGGCAAGCCTGTCCTCGCGGCGACCGACGCGGACGGATTCACGGCGACCGAGATCGCCGCATCAGGGGCCGGTATCCGTATCCCGGCCGACCGACCGGACCTGTTGCTCCGGGAGGCGGTCCGATTGGGCACGGACGGGGCGCTCGCCGCACACATGGGGGAGCAGGGACGTCGCTACTGCGCTACAACCTTGTCCACATACGAGGCCCTGGAGCGCTACGAGAAATGGATCGGGGATCTCGTGCGCGAGTCGCGCAGGCAGAGGTCGCGCTGATGGTCAAACGCGCACTCGTGACCGGCATAACCGGACAGGACGGGTCCTATCTCACGGAGTTGCTGCTGAACAAGGGCTACGAGGTCCACGGAGTCATCCGCCGTGCCTCGACGTTCAAC
Organism: Rhodococcus sp. PSBB066; assembly: GCF_017068255.1. Lineage (NCBI taxonomy): Bacteria > Bacillati > Actinomycetota > Actinomycetes > Mycobacteriales > Nocardiaceae > Rhodococcus > Rhodococcus sp. PSBB066. The sequence continues at coordinate 5,392,586 of NZ_CP070859.1, read as the reverse complement.
ACCCACCGGATCGAACACCTGTACGTGGACTCTCACGTACCCGGCGCGAGGTTGTTCCTGCACTACGGAGAACTCCTCGACGGGGCACGGCTCACGGCGCTGCTGTCGGCGATTCGTCCCGACGAGGTGTACCACCTGGCGGCGCAGTCACACGTTCGCGTGAGTTTCGACGAGCCGGAATACACCGCCGAAACAACAGCACTCGGAACAATTCGGCTGCTCGAGACGATTCACCAGATCGGACTCGACTGCCGCTTCTACCAAGCGTCGAGTTCGGAGATGTTCGGCGCATCGCCGCCGCCGCAGAATGAGGAGACGCCGTTCCATCCCCGCTCGCCGTACGGCACCGCCAAGGTGTTCGCCTACTGGACGGCACGCAACTACCGGGAGGCATATGGTCTCTTCACAGTCAACGGCATCCTGTTCAACCACGAATCACCCAGACGGGGGGAAACCTTCGTCACGCGAAAGATCACCCGTGCGGTGGCTCGCATCCGGGCCGGCCTGGATCGGCATCTGTACATGGGCAACGTCGACGCAGTCCGTGACTGGGGTTACGCACCCGAATACGTCGAGGGGATGTGGCGGATGATGCAGGCCGAGACCCCGGACGACTATGTGCTGGCGACGGGAGAAGGCTATTCCGTGCGCGAATTCCTTGCCCTCGCGTTCGACCACGCCGGTCTCGACTGGGAGAAGTACGTGCGATTCGACGAACGCTACCTTCGCCCCGCGGAGGTCGACTCGGTGATCGGCGACGCAGCGAAGGCCGGAGCGATCCTCGGCTGGAATCCTCGGGTGCGCACTCCCCAACTCGTGAAGATCATGGTGGACGCCGACCTCGCGGCACTCGAATCTCGAGGCGGTCACCGGATCGACAGACCCGAGCTGCCGGGGTGGGGCACCTCGTCGCACTGACCCTGTGGGATCAGCTGCGACAGGTTCCCTGATGCGCGACGAACCACTCGTATGTCATCCGGACGCCCTCCTCGAGCGGGGTCTTCGCGGTCCATCCGAGTTCCGTGAGGCGTCGGACGTCGAGCAACTTGCGCGGGGTGCCGTCCGGCTTCGACGGATCCCACCGAATCTGCCCGCGGTAGCCGACCACGTCGGCGACAAGGTGCGCGATCTCGGCGATCGTTACGTCACTACCAGTGCCCACATTGACCGGCCGGCAGTCGTCGTAGTGGTCCAGCAGGAAGTGGCAGGCATCCGCGAAGTCGTCGACATACATGAACTCGCGCCGGGGCCGGCCCGTGCCCCAGCACGTTGCATGCGGAGCGCTGTCCCGGGCCGCGTCATGGAGGCGACGGATCATGGCGGGCAGGACGTGGCTGTCGTGCGGGCTGAAGTTGTCGCCCGGACCGTAGAGGTTCGTGGGCATCGCGCTGATGTAGGGCAGGCCGTGCTGGCGGCGGATGGCGGTGACGTGCGCGATCCCGGCCAGCTTCGCGACCGCGTAGCTTTCGTTCGTCTCCTCCAAGGGACCCGTGAAGAGTGCCTCTTCGCGAATCGGCTGTTCTGCGAACTTGGGGTAGATGCAGCTCGACCCCAGGAAGAGGAATCGCTTCACGCCACTCGCGACGGCGCTGTCCAGCAGGTTCACCTGTATGCGCACATTGTCGGAGATGAAGTCGGCGGGTCGACGAGCGTTCGCTGCGATCCCGCCGACCCGTGCTGCTGCGGCGATCACCACCTGCGGGCGGGTCGCCTCGAAGAACTCCGTGGTAGCGCGGGCGTCGCGCAGATCCAATTCGGCCGAACTACGTCCGATCAGATTCTCGAACCCGCGCTTTGCGAAGTGGCGCCACAGCGCCGATCCCACCAGTCCCCGGTGACCCGCGATGTAGATCCGGGTGCTTCGAGGTAGGGGGTAGGAGTTCGTCCCGGGATGACGACCTGCGACGCAGGAGGCTCGATCGGACCGATCGACATCGACGCTATCCCGTGCAGGGTCGGTATCCGACACGGCCACCTCGATCCTCCGGTGGGGGTCCCGAACGCTCCGGTGATGTCCGGGAGAGGGTGGCACATGCACGCACCGCAACTTCCTCCAACCGATCACCTCGAACCGGAGCCGGTACCGGGTTCGAAGGTTACCACTTGCTCGTTCGTCGACGCGCGGAGATTCTCAGCGCGTGCCCGGCGCAAGGGCAGGACTGCGACTGAGCCGACGGAACGCGACAAGGCCGGCACGTGCCGGCGAGCTCACCGCGTCGGGCGCTCCGATCTGGCCGCGCACGTACGTATCGGGCCCGAACTGCATGCAGCTCGGGTAAAATTCGACGGAACAACGACGCCTCGAGGGGTGCGAGTTGGGTGGGACGAGTTGGGATCACGGACAGCGAGACCTGCGCGGTCCGGCGCACCCATGTCCGACGCCGTGGCCTCGAATGGTTGTGGATGCCGTTCCGATCGATCTGGTCGATCGAGAGCTCGCGATGGCCCTCATCGTCGATGCGCTCCGCCTACCGGACCCGCTCGCCGTCGCATCGGCCAACCTCGACCATCTCCATCACTTCGAACGCGACAGCTTCTGGACGGACCGTCCACCTGCGGTTTCCATCGGAGAGCCGTCCAGGGGGCTGCGCTGGCTCACACTGCTCGACGGAGTGCCGCTCGTCCGGAAAGCCGAGGCACTCAGCGGTCGGCCTTGGCCGAAGCTTTCGGGCAGTGACCTGATCTGGCCGATTCTGGAGTACGCGGCGAAACACGGCACGCGGGTGGGGTTTCTCGGCGGGACCGCCGAGACACACGAGCAACTCCGCAAGACGCTGAGGATGCGCCTTCCCGCCCTGCAGGTCGCGGGCACCTGGGCGCCGGCGCGATCCGAGATACTCGACTCCCGAACGTCGGCGGGAATCGCCGCCGACATCCGTTCGGCCGAGGTGGAAATCCTGATCGTGGGACTGGGAAAGCCCCTGCAGGAGAATTGGATTGCGCGATTCGGCCCGGACACCGGAGCGCGGGTGCTGCTCGCGTTCGGTGCCGTGGTGGACTTCCTCGCCGGCCGCGTGAGCCGGGCGCCGCGGTGGATGGCGGACCACGGCTTCGAGTGGACGTGGCGACTGATGCTGGAGCCACGACGGTTGAGCCGTCGCTATCTCGTGCACGATCCGCCGGAATTGCTGCGGTTGATGCGCCGAGAACCGACCCTCCAGCACGAAGCGGCGATGGCGCATCCCGACAGGAGTGTGGGGCGCGGTGCATTCGTCGGGCCCCGACGGCGGGCTACCGTCGCCGTGGTGGTGGTGACGTACAACAGTGTGTCCGATCTGCCCGGGCTGATCGACGACCTGCGTATCGCTGCTCGCGACCAGTCGATCCGCGTCGTTGTCGTCGACAACCAGTCGTCCGACGGCACAACCGATGTGGTGCGCTCGCACACCGACATCACGTTGGTCGAGTCCGGGGGGAATCTCGGCTATGCCGGTGGCATCAATGCGGCGATGCCGTTCGTGGAGCCGTGCGAGGCCGTGCTGATACTCAATCCTGATCTGTCGTTGGCCCCTGGAGCGGTGACCCGCTTGATGACATCGCTCCGTGGCGACGACCGAATAGGGGCCGTGGTACCGCTCATTCTCGACGCAGACGGCGCAGTCTACAACTCGATTCGACGCGAGCCCTCGCTCTCGCGTGCGGTCGGGGACGCATTGCTCGGCCGCAGACTTCGTAAGAGGCCGTCCTTGCTTTCCGAAATCGATTACTGTCCAGCAGATTACCTCGAAGCTCACGATGTGGACTGGGCAACCGGAGCCGCACTGCTCATTCGAACCACGGTGGCGCACGAGGTAGGCCCCTGGAACGAGGAGTTCTTTCTCTACTCCGAGGAGACGGACTACTTCCGTCGCATCCGCGAGAGCGGCCATTTGGTTCGGTTCGAGCCGTCGGCGGTGGTGCAACACCGCCAGGGAGGCTCGGGTACATCGCCGGCTCTCGCACGGCTCATGGCCGTGAACCGAATTCGATACGTGAAACGACACCACGGAGCCGCGTACGCGGTGCTTTTCCGCGGAGCCGTGGCATTGGCCGAAGCGCTGCGCTCCTACGATCGGGAGCGTCGACGTACGCTCGCAGCTGTGCTGAACCGCAGGAAATGGCGAGATCTCCCGCACGCGACCTCACATGGCTGAACAACTGTCGGGACCGCACCGACGCGGCGCAGTGATCGTTCCCGCGTACAACGAAGCCGCGGTGATCGAGCGGACGCTCCTGCCGCTCAGCCACGCTGCAACCGAGGGGTATATCGAGCTGATTGTGGTGCCCAACGGCTGTACCGACGACACCGCCGCGGTGGCCCGACGTATCCCGGGCGTGCACGTTGTCGAGTTGCGGGAGGGGTCCAAACCTGCGGCACTGAATACCGGTGACCGGATCGCCACGATGTGGCCCCGGCTGTACCTGGACGCCGACATCCGGATTTCGGCCGGTGCGGTACTGGCCGTCCTCGATCGACTCGCCCGCGGTGACGTGCTCGCCGCTCGTCCCGAGTTCCGTTACGCGTTCGACCGCTCCGACCCACTGGTTCGCAGCTACTACCGTGCCCGGCAGCGGATTCCGCAGCGAGAGCCCATACTGTGGGGTGCCGGTGTGTACGGCCTGAGCAGACAGGGGCATGCGAGGTTCGGATCCTTCCCGGATCTTACGGGGGACGATCTTTTCGTCGACTCTCTGTTCGACGCCGATGAGAAATCCGTGGTGCGTACGGAACCGGCCGTGGTCACGACTCCCACTGATGTCGGAAGTCTGCTCGCAATTCTGCGTCGCAGTCATCGCGGCGGCACCGAAGCGCGCGTCGTCGACCGGAGTCGCGTGCGCCGCACCGGCCCGGCCACCGCTCGCGCGGTGCTGCGGTCGATCCGGGGACCCGGATCGGCTGGGGATGCAGCGGTGTACATCGCGGTGGCGCTCGCGGCCCGGCGGGGTGCACTGCATCCGAACGTGCCGTGGGAGCGCGACGAAAGCAGTCGAGAGCCTCGGTGAGGGGTTCATGAGGGGTGCTACTGGAGGTCGCAGTCGGCAGTCCGGTCGATCCGATAAAGATGAACGGCGTTGCCGTCGTCGAATGTGTCCCGGAATGTGTTACCGGTGACGGGTATGCTCCGCCCTTCGTCCAAGACCTCCACCTGGTCCGCATTCCCGCATGCAAGGGCGATCGTGGCGTCTCCGCCCTCGTTCCGCGTGGATCCCGCGAGCACGTAGAGACTTCCCTCGTGATACTTGGCAGCCAGATCGACGGGTCCGTCGGATCTGGCAAATCCGTCGACGAACGGTGCATTGAGAACTGGGGCCAGTCGATTGATCTGATCGTTGACTGCCCTGACGTCGTCGCGGATGCCGTCTCCGCACCGGTCCCGGAAGATGTTGTACGACAGGCACGGCCCGCCGAAGTTGTGGGAGAAGTAGACGATGCCGCGTGCGCCGTTGATGATGCTGCTCCAGACCGCGGCTCGAATCTGCGGGCCCGTGATCGTGCCGCCCGTGTCCTCCTCGAAGGGGTGACCCACCTCCACGAAGTTCCACACCGGCATCGCCGCACGCGGCTGGACCAAGGAGCGGACGTATCGTGTTGTCACACCGTAATTGGCCGCCAGATGGCACTCCGCGGGGGAGAGGTCGGCCTGCCCGTCCTTCGTGAGGACACCGCCCTGGTCGGCCTGACAGATCGTATCGTCGGTGAACCAGTAGTTGTCTGCGGATACGACATCCTGAAAGTCGTTGACGAATCGTTCGGCTGCGTCCCGGGGCTCCCAGAAGGTGACGCCCTTGCCGTAATTCGTGAAAGTCATGACGCCCGACGGTACTTTGCTCCTGAACGCATACATCACCGTGTAACCGCACTTAGCTTGTTCGGGTACGCAGATCGGTCGATCGTCAGGCATCCGACCCGTCCACGGCGCATCTCCGGCACCCGCCCACATGTCCGCCTCGTCTGTGGTCAGTTGACCGGACGCGAGCGGGTCCGGGCGGCTGGGAAGGGCGAACATCCCGCTGTCACGAATCACCCGCACGTCGCTGTCTTCGGTCAGTTCGACGTAGGTATTGAGTCCGATGGTCCGATCGACGGCAGCCTCCTCAGGGGAGGTCACGCGCGCGAACCATACTGCGAGAGGGAAGTAGTCCGGCGACGTTGGCAGCGAATTCTCGAAGGTGTCGTAGTACTCCTCACCGCCGTCGACCGATCGCAGCGACGGACCCGTCGGCTCGAACACGACGTCGACGAAATAGGCGGCACCGTTTCCCGACTGGTCGGGGATTCCCTCGCCGTAGGTGAACCGTCCGTCGCGCGCGGTCAACCATCCGCTCTTCACGGTTGCGCCCAGGTCGAAGGTGTTCGGATCCGTCGGATAGTTCCCATTCGAAGCACGGTAGGAGATCACGTAGCTTCCGTGCGCTTGTATCGGAATCGGTTCGTCGAACGGTACGTTCCGCCAGCCGCTCGGGCCGGTGGTGATCGGGACGGTACCCAAGGCGGTGCCGTCGGACGACCACAAGGTGGCGGTGACCGCCCCTGTGTCCTCCGGTCCCTGATAGAACCGCGCGGCGGTGACGACTCCATCGCTCGTCGTCGTGAACTCGGTGCCGACTTCGATCGGCCGCGCGGCGGGATCGCCGGAGACGGCCGGGACGGTTTCGTCGGACCACAGGCTTCCTGCCGGCGAGCCGGGACGTTCGGCCGTGTCGGGGGAGCCTTGCGTGCATGATCCGGTAAGCACCATCACCGCCACGAGCAGCGGGGCGACGAGGGAACGTGCTGTCGGGCGCTTATCGAGCACGGTCGTCAGCCTGTGGCGAGGAAATGTCGCGTTCTGCGTCGTATCGGTCGGGTGAGTCGATTTCCGGCACCGAAACGCTGAAGGTGGACCACAGCAGGCCGAACACGATGAAGAAGACGAAGGTTGCCTGCTGGTAGAAGAACAGGTCGAAGGTAGTGCTGGAGACCAGGATGCCCACCAGCACTGATCCCATCATGTAGGCCTGATCGCGTTCCCGGGGTGAGGTGGCGCGGCGCAATCCCGCCGAGATGCCGAAGATTGCTCCTCCCGTCAGCAGAATCATCGCGGCGAGTCCTACAACACCGCCCTGCACGATCGTCCGTAGCCACTCGTTGTCCAGCAATTGATACGCGCTGGGAGGAGCTCCACCGAGGCCGACCCCGAAGACAGGATTCTCGCGAAAGGTCTGCGACACTGCGGCATAGTCGGCTGTCCGCGTCAGGATACTGTCATCCTGCTCCGAACCCGTGATCGTCCGCCACAGCGCATCCAGTGTCTCCGGGAAGGCGACGGCATAGCCCATGATCGCGGCCGCCCCGGCGACGGCGGCCGGGACCAGCTGCCGAACCTGGAACGCGAACATGTAGACGAGCAGGCACGCGAGCAGAGTGAGCACGCCGGTGCGAGAGATGGCGGCGGGCATGGACACCAACGCCACACCGCACGTGGCGACCGCAGCCCAGCGGGCGCTCCGGCGCGTGGCGTAACGCGCAAAGTGGATGGTCATCGGCACGGTCACTGCAGCCAGAACGGAGAATTCGATCGCGTGCTCGGAGGTACCGACAACACGCACGGCGCCTCTCCGCTCGGTGAACTGCAGGTACTCGGGATCGAGGTTCACGACGAAGCCCGGGGGCATGAACAGGAATCGCAGATCGATCGAGGTCAGACTCTGGAGTAGTCCGACCGAACACGCGAATGCCAGACCTACGGTGAGGCAGCCGAGGATGATGGTCCGCTGCCGTGTGCTCTCGATTCTCACGAGAACATAGAGGGCCACCCCCACATTTGCGACCAGGGTGATGATCGCCCGGGTCTTGTTGGCTTCTACCAGGGCATCGCCCGTACGGAGCAACCCGATTCCGTAGACCAGGGTCAGCAGCAGGAAGAACAGAAGCATGACGACCACCCCAGGGTTCACCGTGGGGTGAGTTGTGGTGCGTCGGACCGTCAGGAATCCGAGGACGACGAGGCCGAACAGCATGACCGCGGCCATCCGCGCAGGTGAACCGTTGCTCTTGAGCGGGCCGGGCAGGGTGGCGAAGGCCGGTAGGCAGGGGATCAGGAGACACAGGAAGGCGAGAAACCACGGGGTGCGTTCTCGCTGTTCGGCACCGCGGACCGCACCGTCGAAGTGATCGCCCGGCCGTCGGCGCGCAACGAAGACCGTAGTCTTCATCGGGCATCCACGGCACCGTCGGCCGGCATACGTCCGCCTTCGCCGTCGGGGTTGTACGAGGATCTGCCGGGGCGCGGACCTGCCGGCGACGGAGGTTGGGCTGTCTGCCTGCGTGATTTCAGCCGCGTCAGCGAAACGTCGACCAACACGGTGAACAGGATCGATAGTCCGACCCCGGTGGCAAGGATCGCGACGGTCGAGCGTGTGCGGGTGGGCATCGCAGCCGTCGGGACGCCGGGCGGTGTCACGACGAAGGACGTGACCATCTGATCCTCGGGTACCCGAGCTTGCTGCTGCAGGGTCCGCAGCGTCACTTCGGCCTGTGCGGCAACAAGCTCCAAGGTCTTCGTCACGTCGGCAGGATCCGACGCCGTCTCCTCGACGAACACCAGCGGCAGCTGCGGGTTGGGAGATGGGGTCGGGAATGCCTTCGCGCCGTAATCGGACAGGCCACCGGCCGCCACGACCCGGTCCACCACGGACGGTTCCCTCAGCCCGAGTGCGGTCAGATTCGCCAGCAGTGACGCTCCACCGACATCCAGCAGACCGTTCCGCCGGATCTCGCCGCCAGTCGAGGGCGTGTCCTGCCGGACACTCGGCGGAGCCAAGCCGATGACCGCGCTTGCGTAGTAGACCGGTTTCACGGAGCTGTAGACGCCGTAGCTGTACCACGCGGTGATCGCCAGAAGTGGAAGTACGACATACCAGCGGCGGAAGCACGACCGCACGACATCGAACAGATCCATGTCAATGCCCCCTCATCATCGGATGAACCGACGTGAGCTACCTGCCGAGGACGAACCGTGCTCGACGACCCGCAGACTCGCCGACCCGAGCAGTTCAACCCTACCGACTGAAACCCGTCGATTGTGACCTTTCTGCCCCATCCGACAGCACCACGCCGGTCACAGGCGCGCCGACAGAGCGAAGGGACTCGACGGCGCGACTCAAATCCCGCCGTCGCGTCACGTCCAATACGGCCGCGAGGAGGATGCCGTCGGCCTGTTCGCCCGCAATCGAGGCCGTACACGTCGACAGGACGGCGGGCGCGGCCACGATGACCTGCGCGTAGTCCGGTCGCAGACGGTCGATCGTGACAGTCGGATCGGTCGCGTCGGTCGCGATGGTCGTCGGGTCGGAGGGGTAGCCGGTGAGTCCGGGCGTGGAATCGGTCAGGCCGGGTGCGCCGTCGCGTTGCGCCGGTTCGGTCCAGGCCGGTCCCCGTGTCCCGGCTTCCGCCCGGCTCCCTCGCTCGTCGGTATGGACGACGAGCGTCCGATCGCCGCTCGATGCCGTGACACGCCCCAGGTTCGACGCCAGCGTCGCTGTGTCGGCCTCTCCTGCAGCCGACGTCACGACCCAGACCTGTGCCCGATCACCAGGCTCGGCACGAGGGTCGGGGCGCAGCCGCAGCCGCAGCCGGCGATACCCGTCCATATCACTGTCGGTTGCGGAATCCACCCCGTCCACGCGTCCGAGCACCGGAACTCCCGACACGGTGACGGCGCGGTCGGCGGTTCGCACTATGGGGTCGGTTCGGGATCGGATCCACACCGCGACGGCGCCCAGCAATGGTGCGGCGAGCACGATGGCGGCAGCAGGACCTGCCCGCTCGACCCACGCCTGCTGCGGCTCGGACGCGGAAGAGGCGATCCGCGTGTTCACCTTCTGACCGTCGTCGCCGGTCGGTGTTTCCAGTGCTTCGACATACCCGACGAACTCGCGCGCGAGCGCGTCGGCGATGAGCCGAGCACGATCCGGATATCGGTCCGTCACCGTGATGTCGATGATCGACGTTCTCGGCGGCACGACCGTTGCGCTCACCTTGCCGGACACTTCTCGGGCCGTCTCCGGCAGGCCGAGTTCATCCACAACGAGCTGGGTCACGACGTCGCTGGTCAGCAGGACGACATAGGAGTTGACCCGTCCTGCGACCACCTCGTCGTTCTGGTATGCGGCGGCGGTCGTCGATCCCTCGATCGACACCATCAGCTTGGTGGTCGACACGTACCTGTCCGGGGCCAGGAGAAGCCAGGCGAGACCTGCGACGAACACCACAACGGTGACGACGAGAAACGTCTTCCGGTACAGCTTCAGCTCGGCAAGGAACCCGTCCAGTCTCACTCTGCCGCCTCGGTCTTCCTGTCGCGCTCAGAACTTCGGCCGGGACTCCAGTGGGTGTCCATGTCGAAGACCACGACCGCGTCCCTCGGCAGCAACGCCGAGGCCTGACGTAGCTGCTCCTCTGTCGTCACATTCTTTCCCACCGCGAGCACGACCACATCCGACTCGGCCCCGATCTCTACTGCTGCCGGCAGCGAGGGGCACGTGAGTACCACCCATGTGTACGACGTGCGGAGGGCGTAGACCATCTCCCGCAGTGGGGCTGTGAGCATCCGATCATCGATGGCCCCCGCTGCGGTGCCTACTCCGATGAAACTGCTGTGGGTGGTTCGCAGCGAGACTTCTCTCGCCGCTTCAGCCGGTGTCGTCTCTCCGCGCAGGACGTCGGCAACCCCGGACGCGTGGCGATCCGACAGCGCTTCCGTCAGTTCGGCGGAGCGGAAGTCGAGATCGACCAGTACCACCGAATCGCTGCGCATGGCGAGCGCCGTGGCGAGGAAGACGGACACCGCGGAGACCGTGGATCCGGGACCGGCGCCGGTCACCGTGAACGCGCCGCGTTCCGACCGGTCGACGGCCGCGAGCAGACGGTACAGGATCCCGCGCTCCTCCACCGTGAACTGCTCCGTCGGTTCCCCGCCGATCGAACCGAGAACCGGCCGCCCGGAAATCCGTGCAGCATCGCGGGGGTCGCGGATCGAGTGATCGAAGAGGAAACGCAGCACGGCCCCCGCGGAGCCGAGGAGCGCCCCGATCAGCACCGCGCCGGACAAGACGACCGGGATCGTGGCACGCATGGCGACGACACGAGCTGTCGGCCCCGGGGTATCGACGACGATCAACTCGGCGCGTGGGACGAGCGATCCGGGAACCGACTCCAGAGTGCGCACTGTGGCCGCGAGTTCGGAGAGGAAGACGGTCGCCATCTGTTCGGACTCTTCGGCCGAAGGAGCACGGAACTCGAACTCGATGAGTGCCGTGCCCGGTGGATTGACGGCCTCCACTCGCGCGGACAGCACCTCGGGCGTGAGGCCGAGACCGAGATCGGCGATCACCCGAGCTGCCACGTCGCGGCTGTTCGCCAGTGCGGCATAGGTTCGGGCGCGGCCCTGCGCGTAGGAGTCGCCCCCGTCGAGAACGCGGCTGACATCACCGGGCGTGCGGACGAACACGGCGGCCTCGGACCGGTACAGCGGCGGACGCAGCAGCAGGAACAGCGTCGTTGCAGCCAGCGTCAGCAGAACTCCCCATACGATCCAGCGCCACCGCTCACGCAGTACGCGACCGTACTCGGAAACCGTGTCGTTCATGATCGGACGCCCGGTCCGAGAGCTTCGAGCGAATCGGTCAGCGCCGCACCGATGGCTTGCACACCGAGGGGATTGGGGTGCTTTCGATCCGCAGCCAGCAGCGCGGAGGTGTCCGTCCCGCTCAACGGCGCGATGGGATCGACGAACAGGACACCCTCGGCGGCGGGTTCTGCCGCCAGGCGCGCCATGAATTCGTCGTCGAATCCCAGATCATCGGATGGGTCGGCGAGGAGGCGGGGCCTGACGAAGACGACCGTGGCCGCGGGCCAGGTGCGCCGTACGTCTTCGACGGTCGCGACCATTGCCCGGAAGACGTCCTCGGTGGGTGGAAAGAGATCGTTTCGTCCGCCGTCGAGCACCACGACGTCGGGTGCATAGACGGTGGCCAGGCGCGGGATGCGTTCGGCGAACGACGTCGACCGACCGATGTACTCGTCGACCACGAACCTGTTGGCCGGCCCGCCGCTGATGTAGCCCGTTCCCGGCACGGCCGCGAGGTTGCACAGCCACCCCATCCGGACTGCCGTCGTGCAGGCGTAGGACATTTCCGCAAGACCGGTCCCGCCGGTGTACGAATCGCCGATGAACAGTGCGGAAGGCCGGCTGTCGCCGGCAACGTTCAGGCGATTGATCTCCGGGGACGGGCGTGTGGATGGTGCATCTGCGGTGTACATCGGTCCGGAGACGAACACCAGGCCGATCGCGATTGCCAGGGCCGACACCATTGCGGCCAGATCCCACCGAGCGCGTCGAGATGTGGCGCCCTTCCCTCCCTGGCTCCGGCCCGGCGAGTACCGGAAATCTGCGCGGCGAGATTCCGAATCCGTACTTCGAATCTCGAGGGCCCGGCGGCGGGGGGCTGCCGGCGGTGAAGGATGATCTCGTCGAGCACGCCGTCGGCGATAGAACACGAACACCGCGCCGCCCGCGATCGCCACGGCCGGCATCATCGCGGCCGTACCCAACAGTCGGGTGCGGTTCATCGGATGACCTGCGTGCGGACCCACGCCGCGATCATGTCGGCGAGCGCCGATTGTCCGGCGTCCGTCGGCCCGCTCAGGTCCGGCCACATCTGATCCCTCGTCAGCAACGGGGGATCGAGTGCATCCAGGTACGGCACCCCCATCTCGTCTGCGGTGCTGCGGAGAACGTCGGACACCCGGACGACGGATGCCGGAACCGGCGTCTCGAACCACGTGGGCCCGACCAAGAGGGGGCGCCGGCCACCGACGATGATCTTGTTGATCGCATCGGTCGCGCCCACCACGATCGCCTCCGTGTCCGGCAGTCCGGTGTCGCCGAGCCCCCCGACGATCAGGACGACCCGTGGATCGACAGCATCCGCGCGGTCGACCTGATAGGTGAACGCGTGGCCGCCCTGACCATCGGCGACGAAGCCGGAGTCGGGCAGTGCGAAATTGGCGACGGACCATCCCGTTCGTTCGGCCATGAGCGTCGGCCACACCGTTCGGTTGCGGAATCCGGCCGACCATTCGTCGCCCACCACCGCGATGGCGAGTGGGGACGCATCTGCCTCGCTGGTACGTGTCATCGCGAAGACCGAAGTGGCTACGAGGGCGCTGACCAAGACGTTGGCCGCGAGGACGGCCACGAGCGTCCGTGGAGCAATGGTGAGTCGCTTCATCGTTCACTCCCGGCCACGTCCGTGTAGGTATCGAGCAGTCGGTCACCGACCGCATGCATCCCCAGGTCGGTGCGCACAGCACGGCGTCCTCGTTCCCCCATGGCACGCGCGAGAGACCGGTCGGCAAGCAGCGACTCGACCGCGGTGACCAGAGCGGGCACTGCCGGCTCCGTGACGATTCCGCTGCCTGTTCGTTCGATCGTCGGGGCGAGCCCACAGTCGCGGGTCACCACGACGGGAACACCCACGGACATGGCCTCGAGCACCGACATCGGGTAGGGCTCACGCACTGAGGGGAGCACGTACACGGTCGCTGCCGCCATTCGCCGGGGCACGTCGTCCGGGTCGAGCGCTCCCTCCCAGGAAATCCGCGGGTCTGCTTCGGCTGCGAGCATGGCGCGCAGCGCCGGGCCCTCGCCCTCGTCCGGTCCCACCAGGGTGAACCGGGCGTCCATCCCGGCGGAGAGCAGAACTTCGGCCATTTCCACGAAAGCCGTCGGGCGTTTGCGCGGGTGCATGCGTGCGACGAAGAGCACCTCGGGAGGTTCCGCGCTCGGCCGGCCGGGTGGGTAGCACGGCACGCCGTTGCCGAGCTGCACGAAAGGCAATGACGTCCGTGCGACGGTGGCGAGCTGGTCCTTCTCCAGCGCGGTGAGGTGGAACACGGCTCCGGCGTCGCGCAGCACCTTCCTCGTCCACAGTGCGTCGAGTGGGCCGGCGAGCGGATGATCGGACGGAGTGACCATGCCGTGGGGCTGGAGCACGTACAGGATCCCGTGGTGCCGCGCGCTCACCGCAAGCGGGAGCACGACGAGGTCGCGGCCGAAATGGATGTGGACGATGTCGAACCGAGTTCGGTTGCGGTGGAACCATCGCTGCAATCCGGGCGCACCGACACCGGCGAACCCCGTCCTGGGAACTACGGTTCGGACGGTGAACAGCTTGACCGGTACGTCGTTCAAGCGGGTCGGTACGACCGGGAACCCCCGGGCGCCGGCGCCGAGCGTCACCTCGTGGCCCCGGCGGATCAACTCCATACTCTGATTGAGCGCGACCCGGGCGGGTCCCCCGTACGCGCCGTCGGGGTCGAGCATCGTGACCACTTGCAGGATGCGCACGGAGTCAACCCGGTGTGACGATCGATCGCGGAGCCCGGACGAGTGAATCGGGAGGAACGTCGGCGGTCACCAGTGCTCTCGCTCCCACGACCGAATTCGCGCCGATGGTCACGCCCCGCAAGACGGTGGAACCGGCGCAGAGCCAGACGCCGTCCTCGATGACGATCGGGCCGTTGTCGAACTCGAAGGTCTTCGACCGCCTGTCGTGACTCCCCGTGCAGAGGTAGGTGTACTGCGAAACGCAGACATCCGAACCGATCACGATTTCGTCGATGTTGTAGAGATCGGCATCTGTTCCGATCCACGAATCGTTCCCGACCACCAGCTTCCACGGCCATTGAACTTTGACCCGGTGCTTGATCAGCACCCCGGTGCCGATGCGGGCCCCGAAGCACCGCAGGATCGTGCACCGCAGGCGCGCCGGACACCATACCTGGGTGAAGATCAGCGTCGAGACCGCAACCCACAGGGCTTGGGCGGCGAAGCCGCGACCCTTGTCGTAGGGGCGGCCACGCAGGGATTGCAGCGACCGCTTGGACTGTGCAGCGGACACGCGCACCTCCGCAGGACAACGCACTACACTTCGAGAGGATACGCCGTGTTCGGCTCCGACCGAGGGGCATTTCGTGACAGATCTCGGGTGTGCATCCGTCCCTACCGTGGCCGAACGCCAGCGTGCACACCGTCAGGTGCTGGCCCGAGTGGCCCTGTTCGCTATCGGCGCCACATCGGGTGTTCAATTGGCGAATTTCACCGTCACCGGGTTGTCGGTGGTCTGTCTGCTGCTGGCACCCGGATTCCTGCTCATGATGCACCGGGGGATCGACCTGTTGCCGGCCGTACTCGCGGTGGCGGGATCACTCTCCTTTGTCGCGTCGTGCGCGGTGAACGGGGTCACCGTGCTATGGCCCAACGCAATCGCATTTCCTACATTCCTGCTCTACCTCGTGGGCCTGACCGTGCTCACAGTCCGTGCGGTGGACGCGACCGCCACAGTCCTCGCCGGAATCGCCACCGGCACTATGGCCTTCTTCCTGACCCAGGGAATCGAACTGACGCGAACCGGGAGCATTCCTGACCTTTGGAAGTACGGAATCGCTCACGCGGTGACGATTCTCGTCCTCTTCGGAATGACGACGGCGCGGATTCAGCCGCTGTTGCAGTCGGCGGTGCTCGTGGCGCTTGGGCTGGCGAGCCTGGGACTGAACTTCCGCTCGCATGCCCTCGTGTGTCTCCTCGCCGGCGCCATCGTCTTCACCCGGCACATGCTGGGCTCCCGGATCGGACGAGGCTGGCAGTTCCTGGGGGTCGCGGTGTTCGGGTTGGTCTTCGCGCAGGTGATGCCGATCGCTGCGCGGGCAGGACTGTTCGGGGCCGCGCTGCAGCAGAAGACGCTGGAGCAGGATGCCACGAATCTGCCGTTGCTGCTGGCCGGCCGCACCGAGCCCCCGCTGAACATCACAGCGATCCTCGAGCGTCCGTTCCTCGGTTGGGGAAGTGCCTTCAACCTGACTCCGGACGTGTATGCCCGGGCCCAGCACCTGGCGATCCGGATGGGATTCGATCCCACTTTCCCGTTCGAACTCTACTGGCGGCTGCCGCCGAGTGATTACTCCGCAACCCATTCGATCCTGCTGGGTTCCTGGGTCGAGGGCGGCATTCTGGCGGTGCTTCTGCCGCTGTGGCTCCTCGTCGCCTGCGTCGGCGTGGTCTGGAACAGCACATCTTTCGGCCGCTGGAGTCCGCTCGTGGTGACCCTCGCACTGCAAGGCATCTGGGACCTGCTCTACGCGCCATGGACGTACAACATGATCCCGGAGTTTGCCTGCATCACGCTCTTCTTCTGCGCGGTACGCGTCCGCCGGCCGATGGTTGCTGTACGGGACTCGTCATGAGACCGAGTGTGAGCGTCGTGATCCCCACGCTCGGTCGGCCTTCCCTGTACGGCGCTGTGCAATCCGCTCTCGAGCAGACGTATCCGGTCGCCGAGGTCATCGTGGTTGCGGACACCGATCTGGCCATGTCCCTGCCGTCGGACGACCGCATCGTGGTGCTGCGCAGCGAAGGTCGGGTCGGACCCGCCAGATGTCGGCAACTGGGAATCGATGCCGCGCACGGGAGCGTGATCGCTCTGCTCGACGACGACGACGAGTGGCGCCGGGTCAAGCTCGAACGACAGTTGGCGGCCGTCGAGCATGAGGCGGCCTTCGGAAAGCCCTGGATCGCATCGTCGCGTATGGCGGTCGTCGGGCCGGGGACCCGGCGGCGAGTCTGGCCGCGGCGACTTATCGGATCGGGGCAATCCGTCGCAGAGTATCTGTTCCGGTTCACCGGATTCACGTTCGGTGGCGCGACTTTGCAGACCTCGACACTGTGCTTCCCCGTGGACCTCGTGGGCACCGTCCCATGGGATACCGACGCGGACGCGCCGCACGAGGAGGCGAGCTGGCTGCTCCGGATCCGACGTGCCGTCCCTGATGTCTGCCTCGTCCACCATCCGGACGTGTTGAGTACCTACCACGTGGGGAATTCGTCCCTGTCCCACAGCTCGTCGGACCGAGCCGATGAGTACATTGCCTGGGGACTGCAGTATCTCGGTGAGGAATCGCCGCGCGTTCGTGGTGATTACCTCTGCACGAGCCCGGTGAGCGCGGCGGTGTCCGCGCGGTCGCTGGCAGGTGTGCGGCGCTCGATGTGGTCGGCGATACGTCATGGCAGGCCGGGTCCGTTCGCGGTCGTCTACGCAGTTCTCGGCGCCGCGCGGATACTTGTGCGCACAGCACATGCATCGGTCCGTTGATGGCAGCGGAGCACGATCAGCTCACGCCGGAGGAGCGTCGAGCATTGTTCCGGGGCACGCTGTACCGCATTCTCGGTACTCCGGTGGTTGCTGTCCTGGGACTCGCCAACACGGCCGTCATCGCGCACGAGACGGGAGCGGCGGTCTTCGGGCTGGTGTCCTTGATCGCAACGATCACTCTTCTCGTGCCATTCGTCGACTTCGGGATCGGCGCGACGGTGCTGAGCGCCAGTGCGACGCTCCATCAGCATGAGGGGGATTCGAGTGCGGCCGATGTCATCCGACGTGCCTATCGCGTCCTGTTCGTGGTCGCCGCCGCAGTCGTGTCCGGGGCCTTGGTCGTCATGGCATTCGACGGCTGGACCGTGCTCGTCGGCATGTCCAGTGGTCCCGCGGACCGGTGGGCGATCACTCTTGCCGCGTGTGTCTTCGCGCTCACGATTCCTGCCGGCCTCGGTTTCCGGATCCTCATCGGGATCGGACGGATCCCTGAGGCGACGCTGGTGCAGATGAGCTGTCCGGCTGTCGCGCTGGTCATCACCCTCGTGCTGTACGTGACCGGGGTGAACGAGATCTGGTACGCAGTATCGGCGCTCGGTGGTCTGCTCGGCGGACAGATTCTCGGTACGGTCTTGGCTTTGCGACTGAGCGGGCTCGGATGGTCGGCGTTTGCACGGACGTCCGCACCGACGACCGGCGCCAGGCTGCTGGCGGGCAGCGGATGGCTGTTCGTCGTCGGCGTGGGGCTGCCCATCGGGCTCCAGTCCGGACGGGTTCTCCTGGCGCATCTGTCGACACCCACTGAACTGTCCGAGTACGCCGTGATGGCCCAGATCTACGGTGTGGTCTGGTCGGTTCTCTCGACGGTGGGATTGGCTTATTGGCCGGTGTTCGTGCAACGACGGTCCGCCCCTGACGAGACGATCCGGATGTGGTGGCGGCTCACGGCTGTACTCGTCCTGTGCGCAGCGATCGGGGCCATCGGAATCGCGCTGCTCGGCCCATGGGCCGCGTCCGTGCTTTCGGGCGGTCAGATCGACGTGTCTGCATTGCTCGCGCTCGGATTCGGTGTGCTGATGGTCGCACAAACCGCACATCTCCCGGCGAACGTGCTGCTGGTCGGTCCCGGCGAGGCGCGGTGGCAAGCGCTGTGGACGGTCGTCATGGCCGCACTCAGTCTCGGGCTAGGGTTCGCGTTGGCGGGACCGTTCGGAGCAGTGGGCGTGGTGTGCGCGTCCGTACTGGGCATTTGCCTGGCGCAAGTTCTCCCGGATCTGCTGTGGGTACCTAGCCTGGTTCGTCGCCGGTCACTCGCGGGCCCCTGAGTTCGGTGGCCAACGGGGCGACTACGGTCGTCCCTGCAGGCACATCACGGATCACCGTCGCGTTCGCGCCGACGGTCGACCCGTCGTGCAGGGTGATCGGACCGATCACGATCGCGCCGGCGCCGACGCGGACCCCGTCACCGAGGGTCGGCCTTCCCCGCGCGTCGTGACCGATGGTGACCTGCTGGTTGATCCAGCAATGACGCCCGATGGATTCGGCCGTGACGATCGTGCCGACGCCGTGCTGAATGAAGAGACCGGGACCGATTCGGTCCGCTTCGAGAGTCAGCGTGGCGGCGGGTCGGTACAGCGCGCGAAGCAGCATCCGTAGGACCGGCGGGGCGGAACGGAGACGGTAGTGCACGAGCGTACGAAACTCGGTGAGCGCCCCGGCCAGATAGGCGAATCTCGAGTACCTGTCGAGGGACGCCAGATCCGCGTCCCCGATGCACTCGCTCCACCAGTCGACGTCCTCCGTGATCGCATCCGTCGAGTCCCAGTGGGCGGAGATCCACCACAGCGGAAACGCCCAGATGCGTGCGCCCTGGAGCAGTACTGCACGATTGCCTCGCATCGTCCGCCTTTCAACATCCCGGCTCCAGTTCGGCCTTCAGATAGCCCGCGGTCTGGTATAGGTACTCGGACGCCCATCCCCACAGCGAGAGCTCCGCTGGGCTTGCCACCATGATCAATTCGCCGTCGAAGCACCGCTGCAGGACGAATCGAGCTCGGGAGATGTGCGGTGTGTACGTCACGACGATCACCCGGTTCCAACCGTACTGCTCGGCCCGGCGGCGCACTTCTCGCGCTTCGCCCCGGGTCGTCGATGGATCGGGGAGGAAACAGTCCACTTCGAATCCGGGATACGCCTTCCCGCAGTTCTCCGAGGCCCAGTTGTCACCCGGCCCGTCGGGATGGGAGAGAACCACCTTCGGCGCCCAGCCTGCCATGCCGAGCTCGATGCCGAGCGAGTGGCGGCGCCAGTCCTCACCGCCGAGGACGAAGATCGCGTCGGCAGGGCGCAGCGAATCAGTCTGTGGCCGGACGTAGACCGGCAACCCGGTAACCAGTGCTGCGATCACCAGCATGCATATCGACGCCACCACCACACGGATGGAAGGCCAGTTGTTTCGAAGCCTCACCCACGCGTTCTCCGTTTCGAGCCGAGGGTGCCGTGACTACCGGCCAGTGTATGGGACGCAGCTCTGTCGGATCGTGCGGTCGGCGTCGAAATCGATACGGACGGAATCCTGCCTTACGGTCGGGCCTGACCGGCACGCGAGGACCTCGATATCGCGGATCCCGATCGGCGACCTTCCCTGCACCGATCGACCTAGGATCTGGAGGTATGGAGCGAAGCCCTTCGGCGTCTCCCCGGCCTGACGTGGTGTTCGGGTTCTCGTACGAGATGTTCGACGATGCAGTCGGTCGTGAATTCTGCCGACCGCCCGACCAGACGCTGCTTGCCCTTGCCCACGACGATCGGGTCGGCGGACTGATCGTGGCCGATCCGTGGCGTTCCTACGTCGTATCCGCGGCGCGCCGTCGGCCTGTCCGGCTCGTCGAGGACATCACAGTCGCCGGGCGAAAAGCGGTCCGCGTCCGGCCTCACCGATTGCGGACGGGCGATCCCACCGATCTCGGCAGGGTGGAACGGTCCTATCGCCGCTACGGCGCAGTGCTCGGGCGCGCGCTGGCTCGGACTCGCGGCGAACGGAAACCGCGTCCGAGGTCGGCGGCCCTGGTCACCTACAACCCCTTCGTGGCGGCATTCTGTGATTCTCCGTGGATCAGCAAGGTCGTGTATTTCGGCCAGGACGATTGGGCGACAGGGGAGGGGGTGGTTCGATGGTGGGATCTCTACCGCGAAGCCTACCGGCGCATCGAGGAACGCGGAGCCGCGATATTCGCGGTGTCCGAGGAACTCGCAGAGCGTATTTCGCCGCGCACCACAGTCGTGCCCAACGGGGTGATCGCCGACGTGTGGCGTCCGCG
Source organism: Rhodococcus sp. PSBB066 (assembly GCF_017068255.1). Lineage (NCBI taxonomy): Bacteria > Bacillati > Actinomycetota > Actinomycetes > Mycobacteriales > Nocardiaceae > Rhodococcus > Rhodococcus sp. PSBB066. The sequence continues at coordinate 5,372,094 of NZ_CP070859.1, read as the reverse complement.
GCATCCTGAACCCGATCGGATCGCGGCGCTGCCGCGACCTCGCGCCGTCTACACCGGCACGATCGACGACCGTCTCGAAGCGGATCTGGTCGAGACCACGGCGAATATGGTGGGTTCGCTGGTCATGATCGGCTATCCAGGAGATGCGCGGACCGTCGAGTGGCTGCGTTCGCTCGACCGCGTGCATGTGTTCGACCCAGTCGGGCAGCATGAACTCGCCGCATTGGTGCAAGCCTGCGACGTCGGATTGATTCCGCACCGCGATCAGGCCTGTATCCGCGCGATGTCGCCCCTCAAACTCTACGAGTATCTCGCTGCCGGGCTCCCCGTGCTGTCGGTTGATCTGCCCCCCATTCACGGAGTCGACGACGAGCGGGTGTGTATCTGCCGGCGCGAGGAATGGGCGAGTGGCGTGAAGCGGGTCCTCGACATGGGGAGCGCACCGGAAGGCCGGCGACAGCAGTTCATCGACGCGGTTTCGTGGGAGCGTCGGATGCAGCCCGTGGTCGAGGCCGCTGTCGATTAGCGCGCAACGTCGGTGCGACCCTCGGAGGAAACGGGCGGACCGCCCCCGCGGCCGAGTACCCGGTCGGCCATGTGCCGAAGTTCGGCGAAGAGTGTTGGATGTGCGAGTCGCAGAACGGTTGCACCCGCAACGGCCGCTCCCGGCATTCCGAGTACGAGCACGACCACAGTGCGATCCGGCACGAGGACGGCAACCAGAAGGTAGGTCGCCGCCGCCCAGATCGCCACGTGGAGACCCGGCAGCAACAAGGCGACCTGGCTGCGCAGAGTTACGCCGAGGAGTCGCCGCCGGATGAGCCACTCGACGGGGACGAGCAGTCCGGTCGCAAGACTGTAGCCGACTGCCACGCCGAACGGACCGAACGGCAGACCGGCGACGATGCCTGTGGTGGACACGACGGTGGTGAGCCACGCATAGCGCAGGTTGAGCCCTGCGTGCCCGAGCCCGAGCATCAGGGGAGCTGTCGACGGCTGGTAGATCGCCTGTATGGCGCCTGCCATGGCGAGTACCTGAATGATGGGGATTGCAGGTTCCCATTGGGAGCCGAACAGCAGGGCCATGAATTGGGGCGCTGCTACGGCGGCCGTGGCCATGACGGGCAGCGCGAGGACGGCATTGGCGCGCGTTGCACGCGCCAGTTCCCTACGAAGCGCATCGAGGTCGTGCGCCAGTCGGGCGAACGCGGGAAACAACACCGCGCCGACGGTGGTGCATGCCAGCTGAACCGGCAAGAGCAGCAGCCGATACGCCAAGCCGTAGAAGGCCAGAGCTTGAGGGCCCTGAAACCGTCCTACCAACAGGTTGTCGATATTCCGGGACACCGAGTTGATCAGCAGTCCGGCGGTGAACGCCCGCCACGAAAAGGCGGCGATGTCGCGCAGGTGCCTCAGACGCAGATTCGGCGACCGTCCGGCTCCCGCTGCCAGCAGCATCAGCAGCAGCACCGAGTCGGTGGTGACAATCTGTGCCACCAGTCCCCAATAACTGCCCCCTGCCAGCGCGACACCCAACCCGGCCAACCCGCCGACCATTGCGGCCGTGATGTCGGCGAGGCCGATCTCGCGGAACCGCATGTCGCGCTGGAGCAGCGCCCGCGGAGTGATCGAGGCGGCTCGGATGAGCAAGCTGGGCGAAAGCGCCACGAGCACGAGGGTGAGCTCGGGGGAGTGCATGAAGGAGGCCCATGTCGAGGCGACGGCACAGGTCAGGGCGGTGAGCGCCCCCCCGACGGCCAGATTGACCGTAACGACCGCACCGGGCATGTCGGGTTCGATGCGTTCGCGCTGGATCAGTGCGCTGGAAAAGCCCTGGTCCAGCAGGAGTGCGACGATGCCGATATAGACCAATGCCTGCGCGACGATGCCGAATGCCTCGGGACCGATCAACCGGGCAAGCACGATCGTGAACCCGGCTCGGGACACCTCCCTACCGATCACGGAAATGCCGCTCCAGCGGATTCCCGTGGACAGACTGCTGTCAGCCATGGGGGGTCCGTGCCCGGGATCGCAGCGGGAGCCCTCGGTGCGTGGCGAATCGCCGAAGGCCCCGGCGTAGCGGAGTATCGGGTGCAGCCGATGTACTCACGGCGCAGCCGTCCGGACCGAAACGGACTGTACAGCCAGTTCTTCGATGATCCGAGCAGCGCTGTCGACGTCCTGACCCAAGTGCCAGTATGTGATTCCGTATCGGTCTCGCCACTCGAGCAGTTGCGCCGCGCATTCCGACGCCGTGCCGACAAGTATCGCCGGCGAGCCCTTCAACGTGTCGCCGGCCGCCTCGATGTGCCCCGACCACGACGAACGTGGCACGGAACCGTGCGGCGCGTCCGTCACGCGGACGTAGTAGCAGTTGAACTGGAGGACGGGACAGGGCCGCCCCGCGGCGTCGGCGGCGGCCCGGACTCTCCGGATCTTGGCCTCGATGCGATCGGGCGTGAGGTCGGCGATCGCCGCTTCGTCGATCGTGTTGGCGCGCATGCTCGGGTGTATCCCGACGATGTCGGCGGCACGTCCGGCGAGGTCGAGCATCCGGGACCCTCCGGCGCCGACGAGAATCGGCGGATTCGGTTGCTGTACGCACCGTGGAAGGGCTTCCATGTGGCCGATTCGATAGTGTTCTCCCTCGAAATCGACGAACTCGGCCGTGAAGTAGCGTCGCAACACCGTCAATGCTTCGTCCAGCCTCGCGATCCGCCGGCCGGTGGTGTCGAATCGGAGGCCGAGGGCCGCGTAGTCGTCCGGCTGCCAGCCGGCGCCGATCCCGACTTCGACTCGTCCGCCTGAGAGCACGTCGATCGTCGAGATGTCCTTGGCGAGCAACGCCGGGTGGTGAAGATCGTTCGGCAACACGAGGGACAGGACCCGTAACCGGGTGGTGCCGGCCGCGGCGTATGCCATGGCGACCAGTGGAGCAAGTTGCCAGCCGTGGCTGACGTGCTGGGAGACGGCTACCGTGTCGAACCCCAGGGATTCGAGCCGGCGCACGTCGGCGATCCATCCGGCGCCGTCGGCCCGGAGCCGAGGCATGGGCGCGATCATGCGCATCGCGGGAGGGGCATGTCCGATCGAGCTCATGAACCGTCGACCTTCCATCGTCCGGCTAGTGCGGGGTACCTCCGATCGACTTCCGGTAGCAGATCCGGAAGTGTCAGCAGCACCCGGTCCGGCTCCGCTGCAACGAGTTCCTCCGGCGAGATGATCGGCACGTCGGTGCCGGGCATTCGGCGCCCTTGTTTAGCCGGTGAGGCGTCGGCTACCGCGGCCACCAGCCTCCGGTCGACGGCCGCGAGGCTGAACAACGCCACCGCACGGGACGCCGCGCCATATGCGTACACGCGTTTGCCGGACCGGTATTCGTCCTCGAGCCAGGTGCGCAGTGAGCGCACATGGTCGTCGGCAGCACGTTGCAGTGAACCTACGGTGCCTGGATCGGTCATACCGGTTTCGTCGGCGAAGACCCTCCGCACCGATTCGTCCGGTTCGACCTGCCCGTGCATGGCCGCGACGAGGACCGTGCCGCCGTAGAGGTCGAACGTCCAGGCCGCCACCGGACCCATGCCGACGTCCTCGAGGAGGCGGTTCAGCGCCGTCATCGAGTAGTACGCGAAGTGGCCATGACGAAGCGCGTTCCACTGGCCCCGGCAGACGATGGTGGCCAGGGAATGGAACTGGACGAGCAGCACACCGTCCGGGGCTGTGGCAGCGGCTCGCTCGACCATGGCCTTCAACTGGTCCGGTTCGTGCATCAGGCCGAAACAGTCGAGCACGACGTCGCAGGTACCGTCGGCCACGGTGAAGCCACGCTCGACGAGCAGCGGAAGCCACGTCCCTCCGTGGGGACTGCCGAACTCCCGTACGGTCGAGCCCCGTAACCGCTCGGATCGAGCGACGCACCGTACCGCACACACGGCCTGTTCTCTCAGGGCCTGCGGTTCGACGCCGCGTGGCTCCTCGATGATCGTGTCGTCCTCGGCGAGTTGCGCGAGGCCGCACGTCGCACACAGATCCATGGCAAGGGGATGCGAGACCTCGTCGTCGCCGATGACGTCGTCGGCCGGGGGAAAGTGATCGGCGGCCGGCACCTTTCCGAGATCGAGTACTCGATCCAGATCGGGCATTCCGCACGCTCGGCACACACTCATGGGAACATTTCCTCGTGCGCATCGAGGAAGCCGAGTTGGCCGACGTGATCGTGCTGATTCCGCAGCCCTTCCGCGACGAACGGGGGCTGTTCACGCGCACGTTCGACGCGGAGACGTTCGATGACCACCTCGGCAGGCCGGGAACTGCCGCGGCGTTCGTGCAGGACTCCCAATCCCGGTCGGTCCGCGGCGTCGTCCGGGGAATGCACGGTAGGTCCGGCCGTAGCGAAGCCAAACTCGTGCGCTGTGCGAACGGCGCGGTGCACGACGTCCTGATCGACATCCGGCCCGACTCGCCGACGTTCGGACGAAGCCAGGCTTTCCGGCTCGACGACGAAGAATTTCGCCACCTCTACGTTCCGCCGGGATTCCTGCACGGGTTCCAGGCACTGACCGCGACGGCGGACGTCTGCTACCGGATCGATCGGCCGCACGACCCGGCGGAGGACATCGGCGTCGCCTACGACGACGCGGATCTCGGGATCGACTGGCCGCTGCCGGTAACGGCCGTGTCCGCGAGGGACGCGAAGGCCGGAAGCTGGCGGGAGTTGCTCACGCGATTGCATTGACAAACCGCATCGATTCGTCCAGGATTCCTGTTTCCCGTAGCTCCTTCAGGTGTGAGAGCCGGGTGAACCGCTCGTGGAAGTCCTCCATTTTCAAGCTGAAGGCGGTGTACTTCTCGTACAGTTCCGCGGCGCCTTCGGGAACTGTCCATTTCGCCTCGTAGCCGAGCCGATCCCGAGCAGCAGAGAAGTCGACCCGGTACGAGCGAGGGTCGGGGCCGCTCTCCCCGGTGATCACGAGTTCGGAGCCAGGGACAACGTCCACCACGGCACCGGCGATGTCGGCCACCGTCAGGTTGTTGGCTTCGGTGCCGATATTGAATGCGTGGCAGTGGATGGCGTCCACCGGCGCCACGAGGCAGCGCGCGAACGCTTCCGCGATGTCCCGAGCGTGCACCAACGGTCGCCAAGGGGTTCCGTCCGACAGCACACGCACCTCGCCGGTGAGAACGGCATACCCCACCAGGTTGTTCAGGACAATGTCCGCTCGCAGTCGGGGGGAGAACCCGAATGCGGTGGCGTTGCGGAGAAACACCGGCGAGAAGCCGGGGTCGGCGATCGCAGCTACGTCGTCCTCGACGCGCACCTTGCTCTCCGCGTACGGCGTGAGCGGGCGCAGCGGTGCACTCTCGTCGACGGCCTCTTCCCCGGCGGCGCCGTAGACAGAGCAGGTGGATGCGTAGAGGAAGCGACGCACACCAGCCGCCTTGGCGCATCGAGCGAGCCGCACGGAGGCCTGGTGATTGATCTCGTAGGTGATTCTCGGTTCGAGCGCGCCGAGGGGATCGTTGGACAGGGCCGCGAGGTGGATCACGGCGTCGAATCCCGTCAGGTGCGATGCGGTGATGTCCCGTAGATCGAGCCGGATCGCGGGAGGATCCTGCGGAGCGGGCCCGAGAATGCAGTCGGCGAAGAGACCGGAATCCAGGCCGATCACCTCGTGACCGTACGAGCGAAGGACCGGCACCATGATCGACCCGAGGTATCCCTGATGACCGGTGACGAGGACACGCATGTCATACCTTTCCGAAGTGGACGGTGGCCTTCTCCACGACGAAGGCCTCGGCGTGCGGCCGTCGGCATTGCACGCCGCGGAGACGGGAAAGACCCAGGAATGCCTGTTCGTCGAACCAGTCGTGGTCGGTCTGGGACGGGTAGTGCTTGAGCAGGATCCGTGCCTTCTCCTCGGCGATCCTGCGGGTCAGCGGATGGTAGATCGTCGGTCGTGGCGTATCCGTTTCCCATTTGAGGATCTCGTACCCCAGGACCAGGTGGTCACGGAAGACGGTGGGCACCAGTTCGGCCAGTATTCGATGATCCTGATGCGCGTCGTCGCGATGCGGCGCGAACACCACGTCGGGTTCGCAGGTGTGCCGGAACGATTCGAGTGCGTTCTTGATGGGCTCCCAGTATCCAGGGGCGTGGCCGTCGGGAACGTCGAGGACCCTCACCTCGACCTCGGCACCGGGACACAGCGCCGCCAGAGCGTGCCGCTCTTCGATCTCGCGCCGCGAGTCCTCACCGGAAAGTACGAACGCATGCACGCGCAGCGGGGACGAGACCCGAGCCGACAGCGTCAGCAATGTGCCGCCGACACCGATGGCGATGTCGTCGCAGTGCGCACCGAGCACTGCGATCTCTCGGACGTCGCCAGCACAGAGCTCGATCATGATTGCACCGCCACGGCAGTCGGTTCCCACAGCATCCACGGCCGGATCCCTCGCGCGTAGTTGTCGTCGAGCTCCGCACGTTCCTTGAACGTATCCGCCGGCTTCCAGAATCCGTCGTGCCGATATCCGAACAGGCGGCCGCGGCCCGCAAGGGTGCCGCACACGTCGGTGACAAGGTCACCCCCTGGCGGCAACAGCTCGAAGATCTCCCGATTCAGCACGAAGTAGCCGCCGTTCTCCCAGATGGGGAAGTGGCTGACCGGCACGATTTCCTTGATTTCGCCGTTCTCGGCCAGATCCACACAGTGGAACGAGGACTGTGGGGGTACGACCAGCAGTGCGGCGGTCGCGCCGGACTCGTGGTACCGCTCGATCATCCGATCGAGTGGCGCGTCGGTGAGCACGTCCGCGTAGTTGGCCAGGAAGTGCTGGTCGCCTCCGAGATAGTTCCGCACGCGTCGAAGCCGCTCGCCGATCGAGGATTCGAGGCCGGTGTCGACGAAGGTGATCGACCAGTCGCTGATATCCGTATGGAGCAGTTCGACCCGGTTGCGGTGCATGACGAAGTCGTTGGATGCCTCCTCGTGGTAGTCGAGGAAGAACTCTTTGATCTTGGTGCCCCCGTAGCCCAGACACAGGATGAACTCGGTGTGGCCGAAGTGCGCGTAGTACTTCATGATGTGCCACAGCAGCGGCCGCGGTCCCACCATCTGCATGGGCTTGGGGATTTCGTCGGTGCGGTCGCTGCGCATCCGCATGCCGTAGCCGCCACAGAACAGAACGACTTTCATACCGTGATCCTCCTGACGAAGTCGGCGGGGCCGATGGTGGTGTGCAGAGTGGGCAGCGGGAAGACGAGCCGGCCGCCCCAGGCGGCGATGTACTGCAGCTGCGTCGTCAGTTCGGCCGCCAGGTTCCACGGCAGGGCGACGACCACGTCGGGCCGGTCCTTGTCGATCTGCTCCGGCGGCAGGATCGGGATCCGGGCGCCGGGCGTGTAACGCCCGTGCTTGTACGGATTCCGGTCGACGGTGTACGCCATGAGGTCGGGGCGGATGCCGCAGTAGTTGAGCAGGGTGTTGCCCTTGCCCGGCGCGCCGTAACCGACGACGGACAGGCCCTGGTCGTGGCAGTCGAGGAGGAAGCGCAGGAGGGTTTGGCGGACGGAACGGGCGCGGGCCTCGAGTTCGCGGTAACCCGCCCTCGTGTGCAGACCCGCCCGGCGTTCCTCCTCGAGCACGGCTTCCACCCGTGACCCGGGGGGATCCGCGACCTCGTCCGGCCGGGCCCAGAGCCGGATCGATCCGCCGTGGGTGCCGAGAAGTTCCACGTCGACGACCGACAGGCCGCCGGTGGCGAGCGCCCGCATCGCGGACAGCACCGTGTAGTACTGGAAGTGCTCGTGGTAGACGGTGTCGAACTGCGCTTCGCGCACGAGGTTCAGTGCGTGGTGCACCTCGATGGAGATCCAGCCGTCGTCGGCGACGAGGGTGCGCAACGATCGGGTGAACCCGAGCAGGTCCGGGATGTGGGCGTAGACGTTGTTCGCCACGACCAGGTCCGCGGGCCCGTACTCCCCGCGGATGTCCTCGGCGAGGCTTTCGTCGAGGAAAGCGGTGACGGTGGGAACCCCGATGGCACGAGCCGCGGAACCGACATTCACCGACGGTTCGATGCCCAGGCACGGGATGCCGGCCGCGACCGCGTGCCGCAACAGATAACCGTCGTTGCTGGCGACCTCCACGATCGACGAGCCCGCGCCGAGATGTAGATCCCGGATGGCGGCTTCCACGAACTGCCGCGCGTGGTCGACCCAGGAGTCGGAGAACGACGAGTAGTAGGCGTATTCGGTGAAGGTGTCCTCGGGTGTGATCAGCGCCGGGATCTGCAGCAGTAGGCAGTCCTCGCACAACCGCAGGTGCAGCGGATAGGTGGTCTCGGGCAGGTCGAGCTCGTCCGCGGCCAGGAAGCGTTCGCACGGCGGTGTGGCGCCGAGATCGAGCACGCTGAGGAGCCGTTCCGATTCGCACAGGCGGCACTTCATTGATGGCACCCCTCGGGCAGTCGGTGGGAACCGTGCCGACGAGATATTCGCAACATCAGGTCCGACTCGATTAGATAATCATACTGAGGGGATGAATGGAACCCTGAAACAATCTTCGAGATTGTTTTGCCTGCTGTTTGGTGCCAATTGGTAGACACCCCTAGACTCGAATCACTCACACCCCACACGTGGGTCGGGCACGCCGGGGTGTCGAGGCGTACGGTGAGATCCTGGGGAGGTCGCCCGATGTCGTTTCAGATCGTTCAGCGTGACCGGACGCTCGTCGCCGGCCTGCCCGTGCGCAGCCCGCGCCGGGCCCTCGGCAAGGTTCGCGACCGGGCGCTCGAACGGGCCTGGTCGGCGGTGCTGAAGCAGGAACTCGGCGGGCCCCTGGCCTCCGCCTACACCGATCATGCGGTCGACATCGACTCCTACTACACCCAGACGGTCGGGTATCAGTGCGAGTCGTTGGATCAGGTGACCGAAGGCCACCTCGTGGCCTGCCTGCCCGCCGGGACCTACGCGAAGTTCTCCTCGACCGGTACGTTTCCCGGCGTCTTCATCGACCTGTGGAACCAGATCCGTGCGGCCGAGGAGGCGGGCGAGATCGTCCGGTCGTTCACCGGCGACTTCGAGTTCTATCCCCACGCGTACCGCATCGACATGTACGTGGCGATCCGAACCACGGAAAAGGGTGGTGCGCAATGACTTTCGAACTCACCAAGCTGCACGACCACTATGTGGGGGGACTCGTTCTGCCCGGACTCGAGCCGGGGGCAACCGGGCAGCGGTCCGAACTGCTGACCTTTACGGAGGATCGCATCCGCGCGCGCGGCATCGGCGAGGTGGTCGTGGTCTACATCTGCCACCCCGAGGTCGGATGGAACGCGGTGGTCGGCTATCGCTGCGACGGCCTGTCCGACCTGACGATCGGAGACTCGCTGGTGCGGATCCCCACCGGATACTTCGCCCGCTTCGTTCCGGGCGGGGATCACTCCGATCCCGTCGAGGACGTGTGGCACCAGGTCGAGATTGCCGAAAAGGAGGGTCGGATCGAACGGGCGTACCGTGAGGAGGTGGCTGTCATCGGCCCGTCGGGAGTAACGGAACTTTACATATCTTTGGCTTGAAGACCGTGTGAAACACCCGAATACTGCATACTCGACCTATACAGCCACATGTATGCCCCGTGCTGTCCCAGGTCGACGATCACGACGGCGGTGAGCGAGAGGGCCTGATGTGGTCCGCCGGGTAACTCCGATCGGGGTCACCCGCAAGGTCGGAGGCCGACAGTGGATCGAGCAGTGCGGGTCGCATCGGACTCGGTGCGCGAGCGCGTCTCGACCTACAGGGATCCTGCCTCCGGGTATTCGTTCGTCGCTGCCGCACCGAGTGCGGCGCCGGATCTGTGGAACGAATATCTCGCCCGGGCATTGGGTGCCTATCGCAGATTCGGCGTCGAGTGCGCACTCGAGTACGAGAAGGTGCGAAGCGGGGAGAACACGGCGATGTTCTGCGCAGGGCTCGATCGAAGGGGGGGTCGTCGTGGGTGGGGTACGAGCCCAGGGGCCTTTTCGCAGTGCGGACGAGTCCCATGCCGTGACCGAGTGGAGTGCTCCCGAGCACGTCGATCACCTCCGCAGCATGATCGAGAGCCGAATCCCGTTCGGTCTGATCGAGGCGAAGGCCGCATGGGTGTCCGAGGATGTGCCCCAGCGTCGGGAGCTCACCCTTGCGATAGCCCGGATGGGCGCGAAGTTCATGGACCTGCTCCAATCCCGATACATGATGGCCACGGCCGCCGACAACCTTCTGGATCTGTGGAAGACCTGCGGGGGAGTGGTGGACGAGAGCATGCCGGCCACCCCGTACCCGGACGCCCGCTATCGGACCCGGCTCATGTGGTGGGACCGTCTGTGCGCCGATCCGCTCGGCGACGAACTCCGACGAGAAGTGGGTGGATATCCTTTCGACGGGGAGCCGGCGTGATGTCCGACGGCGAGGCGGGATGGACGGCTTCCGTGTTTGTGGAAGACCGGCCGGAGGATATGGAGGAATTCCGGCGCGTTCGTTCCGAACCCGGCCTCGTGGTCGTCGACCGTCTCGCCGATCAGGTGAGAGGACTGCGCGAAGTGCTCCCACCGCCGGGGAGCGAATTGCTCGACGAACCGGCACGGTGGGTCCACTACCCCTGGCGCCGGACCGTCGTCCGCGTGCTCGGCCCGCACTCGTTCCGGCGGCTACGGCTGGACCGCAACCGGAACAAGGTGACGTCGGCCGAACAGGACCGGCTGCGCGGGGTGACGGTGGGGATCGTCGGATTGAGCGTCGGCTTCTCGGTTGCGCAGGCGCTGGTGCTCGACGGGGTGGGCGGGGAACTGCGGCTCGCCGACTTCGACCCGATCGAGCTGTCGAATCTCAACCGGGTGCCGGCCTCCCTCGTCGATCTGGGCACGAACAAGGCGGTCGTGGCCGCGCGACGACTCTCGGAGCTGGATCCGTACCTGTCCCTGTCGGTGTGGCCCGACGGGGTCGGACCGGAAACGATGAGCGAGTTCCTGGACGGACTCGACGTCGTCGTGGACGAGTGCGACTCCCTGGACGTCAAGGTCGTGTTGCGCGCGGAAGCGGCCCGGCGAGCAATCCCGGTGGTGATGGAGACGAGTGACCGGGGGCTGATCGACGTCGAGCGCTTCGATCTGCGGCCGGGACCCCCGTTTCACGGATTGCTGGGAGAGATCGACCCGCAGCGGCTCGCCGCCCTGTCGGGTCGGGAGAAGATTCCGTACGCTCTGCGCCTGCTGGGACCGGAGCGGATCTCGACCCGGATGGCCGCCTCCCTCCTGGAGGTGGAGCGGACGCTGGTCACCTGGCCTCAACTGGGGAGCGAGGTGATGCTCGGCGGCGCGACGGTCGCCGCGGTCGTGCGCCGGCTGGGCCTCGGCCAGCCGCTGAACTCGGGGCGAGGCCGCGTGGACGTCGAGGCCTGCCTCGACGCCCTGACCCCACCTGCGGATCCGGGGAACCGGGCCGTCGCGGAAGCCCCCCTGCCCGCGGAATCGGACGATCCGATCGACCGGGTACTGCATGCCGCGAACAGAGCCCCCTCGGGAGGTAACAGCCAACCCTGGTCCATCACGGCCGGCGGCGGGATGCTGGAGATCGACATCGCGGACGATTTCGTGCCGACCGCGATCGACATCCACTGTCGGGGCAGCTACGTGGCGCTCGGCGCAGCCCTGCAGAACGCGCGCATCGCCGCGGCGGCCCACCGGATACTCGGCCCGGTCCGAGTGCTCGCGCGGGACCGCGGCGAGCCGCCGCGCGAGGTGATCGCGACGATGCGGTTCTCCGACGACACCGACCCGGTGCTGGCCGCCCAGTACGAGGCCATGCTCTCGCGCGGCACCAATCGGCAACCCGGTGACGGAACGCCACTGTCCGATGCCGAGACGGCTGCCCTGTACGAGGCGGCCGCGCGGGAGGGCGGCCGGATCCGGGTCGTCACGGACGTCGATCGCCTGGCCGAGACCGCGGAGCTGCTCGCGGAATCGGACAGGATCCGCTACCTGACACCCGTCCTGCGCCGGGAGATGCTCGCGGAACTGCGGTGGCCGCACTCCGAGGCCATCGACAGTGGCATCGACGTCGGAGCACTCGGGATGGACGACGCGGAGCGCACGATGCTCGACCTGACGGTGCGAAACGATGTGCTCGATCAACTCGGGGAGTGGGACCTCGGGCACGGTCTGGGGCGTCTGACCGGAACGCGGGTGCGGAGCAGCTCGGCACTCGTAGCGGTCTTCGCGTCGGGACCGCGGCCGGCCGACTACGTCCGAGCGGGAATGGCGGCCGAGAGCGTGTGGATATGCGCCCACGGCATGGGCCTGGCGGTTCAGCCGGCGTCACCGGTGTTCCTCTACGCCGAGGACGACACCGACCTCACCCGGCTCTCGGAGGCCCGGTTCGGCGCTCTCGGAAAGCTGCAGTCGACGTTCGACGACGTGTTCGACAGACCGATCGGACGACGCTTCGCCCTCCTGCTCCGGGTGGCGCGGGCGAAGCCGGAACGGGTTCGCAGTGCGCGCCGCTCGGATAGGGTTCGAAGACATCCCTGATGCGGCCACGGTCGCGTCGGATGTGCTGCTCACAAGGGGTTTGGGATGGCGGAGAAGAGCTTCGAGAACATTGTCACCCGGGTCGCTTCCCGCCTCATGCCGGCGGACGCCGCGTCTCATCACTCGGTGATCGAAAGGGTGCTCCAGGACCTCGTCGAGCACTTCGAGGTCGACACCTGCTTCCTTCGCTACAACGACCATGACATCCACGCGACGGTGCTCGTCGCCGAGTGGCCGCCGCGGGAGTTCGTGCCGAGCCCGGATCCTCTGGGCGTGGTGCACTTCCGCGACGCCGACCCGATCTTCGCCATGACCGAGACCATGAAGGAACCGGCGGTCAGCCGTCCGGCGCAGTCGGGTGCCGAATACGCGGACCGGGTGCGTGCGGGTTCGGGAGTGCCCGAGGTCTCGGTCGCGGCGGTGCCGCTGATCTCCGGCAGCGTCACCACCGGCACCCTGGGCTTCATCAAGGCCGGTGATCGTGACTGGAGCGAGGACGAGATCAATACCTTGATGATGATCGCGGCGTTGCTGGCCCAGGTGCAGGCCCGGGTCCGCGCGGAACAGGACCTGCGCGACGCCGCCTATCACGACGACCTCACCGGCCTGGCGAGCCGGCGGGCTCTCCTCGAACACCTCGAGGAGCGGTTGAAGCGGGGGCAGCCGGGACCGGTCGCCGTCCTGTTCCTCGATCTGGACCGCCTCAAGCCGCTCAACGACTTCCTCGGTCACGCGGCCGTCGACGTGTTCCTGTGCCGCACCGCGCAGCGGCTGTCGCGGGTGTGTGATCCGAAGGACATGGTGGCGCGCCTCGGCGGTGACGAGTTCGTCATCGTGCTCGACGGGGCGGTGTCGCTCGAGGTGGCGCGGGAACGCGCCGAGGCACTGCGGTGGGCGGTCGGGATGTCGGTGCAGCTGGGCAGCCAGGTCGTCGGTCGCGGCGGCAGCCTCGGTGTTGCCGTAGGCGAGCCCGGACGGATCACTCCGGTGGCGTTGCTCGGGCGCGTCGACGAGGCGATGCTGATGGCCAAGAGCAAGGGCGGCAACAGCGTCGTCGCGTACACCGACGACATGCGGGGCGCGAGCGAACGCCGCAACCTCATCGAGCTGAGCCTGCGGACGTCGATCGACGACGAGCACCTCACCCTCGAATATCAACCCGAATTCGACCTGCGCGACGGCAGCATTCTCGGTGTCGAGGCCCTGGTGCGGTGGAATCACCCGGTGCTGGGCAAGCTGCAGCCGGCCGAGTTCATCGAGGTGGCCGAGTCGACGAACCTTGCGGGCGAACTCGGGCGCTGGGTGCTGCGGACGGCGTGCGGGCAGCTGGCCGAGTGGCGGCGCCGGATTCCGGGGTTGAACCTGCAGATGAGCGTGAACGTCTCGCCGGTGCAGCTGGTGAGCCTGGACTTCGTGGAGACGGTGGAGAGCACGCTGGAGGAGTTCGGCCTGGGCAGCTCGTGCCTGTGTCTGGAGATCACCGAGTACGTGGTCGTCAGCGATCTGGAGCGCTCCCGCAAGACACTGCGCCGGCTCGAGCGTCTGGGTGTGTGCTGCGCGATCGACGACTTCGGCACCGGCTACAGCTCGCTCGCCCACCTGAAGTCTCTGCCGGTCCACACACTCAAGATCGACAAGGCGTTCGTGCTCAATCTGCAGCGCAGCGAGAGCGACCGCGTCATCGTCGAATCGATCATGGGGCTGGCCTCCGCGTTCGGGCTGGACGTCGTGGCCGAAGGGCTCGAGTCCGTGGCGGCGGCGATGAAGCTGCTGGAACTCGGGTGTCGACGCGCGCAAGGATTCCTCCTCAGCCGGCCCCAGCCGCCCGAGCAAATCGTCGAGATGCTGCGTCACGGCAGGATCGAACTCCCGTGGAGACTTCCGGCTTCGCTCCCCGAATGAACTACCAGTCCGTTATTGCCGGGGAAACAATCTCCGAGTATGTTTTAGGGGTCCGAGAGTCGTGCGACTCCGAAATGGGGCGGGCCCTGATGCAAAACCGGGAAACGGCGAGAACCTTCGCTGGGGCGGGAAACGCCCCAGAAGGCTCGTCCGTGGAGCGAAGGGGCGGGGACCGGACAGGAGTGGTCCGGAGCCTGCCCGGGCTGTGTGCTCCGGAAGCCGTGCCGCGGCCGGCCTGGGAACGACGCTATGCGATTCTTGTCTTCTGCATCGACCTCTTGTGCGTGCTGATTGCGGACCTGGCCGTCACCTTCGGCTACCACCGGGGGGAGTTGCCCAGTGGTAAGACGCTCGCGCTCGTGATGGTCGTACCATTCGCTGCCGTGCTCGCCCTGGCGGTGCAAAAGGCATGGGATGCCAGGGTTCTCGGGGCGGGTGTCGAGGAGTTCCGGCGTGTCGGCCGTGCCTACGTCCTTGCGATCGCGGTCCTGGCGGGGGCCGGATACGCGTGGGGGACGGCAAGCGGCCAGTCCTGGATCTTCGGCGCCTTGCCCCTGGCCGGCGCTGCAACGCTGGGTGCCCGCCTGCTGTTGCGGCGATTCGTCCGCATGCGCCGCCGCCGGGGACGCCTCGTGCGGTCGGTGCTCGTCGCGGGTGACTCGATCGAGGTGCACGAGCTGCTGGCCCGGGCGGGGGAACTGCGTGATGCGGGCTGGCAGGTGGACGGGATCTGCCTGCCCGCCAGGACGTCAGGAGTGGTGCTGCCCCTCGCCGTCGACGATGTGCCGGTGCTGGGGACCGAGGACGACATCGTCGGAATCACTCAGCTGCACGGATTCCAGGCGGTGGCGCTGCTGCCGTCGAGCGGTTGGACGCACTCGAAGACCCGCAGACTCAGCTGGGATCTGGAGCACACGGGCGCCGATCTCCTCATGGCCCCGGTTCTCATGGACCTGGTGGGGCCGCGCCTGCACATGGCACCGCTCGCCGGGCTGCCGTTGCTCCAACTCAGTGCCCCGCGCTACGCCGGCCCGGCGTGGTTGGTGAAGAACATCTTCGACCGCGTGGCCGCCCTGATGATCGTGGTGCTCCTGGCGCCGTTGCTGCTGGCCATTGCCCTCGCCGTCCGGCTCACGAGCCCGGGTCCCGTGCTCTTCCGGCAGACCCGGGTCGGCAGGGACGGGCGGACGTTCACGATGTTCAAATTCCGCAGCATGGTGGTCGATGCGGAGGATCGTCTCGCCGACCTGACCGACTGCAGCGACGGCAACGGGATCCTGTTCAAGATGCGGGAGGACCCCCGTGTCACGCGGGTCGGCCGCTTCATCCGCCGGTACTCGCTCGACGAACTGCCGCAGCTGTTCAACGTGGTCACCGGCGACATGTCGCTGGTCGGCCCACGTCCCCCGCTGGAATGCGAGGTGGCGCGGTACGGAGAGGACGGCGCCCGCCGGCGGCTGTTCGTCAAGCCGGGACTGACCGGCTTGTGGCAGGTCAGCGGACGAAGCAACCTGAGCTGGGAGGAATCGGTCCGCGCCGATCTGCGTTACGTCGAGAACTGGACCTTCGCCCTCGATCTGTCGATCCTGCGCAGGACCCTCCGGGCCGTCCTGCACCGCGACGGCGCCTACTGAGCCCCGCTCGGCGTCACCGATCTCGTTCCGGGACGGTTCACGCCTCGAAGAGCGCCTGCCCCCAGTACTCGCCCGGTGCCGGCCCGGCCGGGCACGCGAATACCGCCGACCCGACGTGCTGGATGTACTCGTTGAGCGCGTCGCGTCGTGCCAGTTCGCGCTGCATCGGCACGAACTGCTCGAGCGGGTTGCGGCAGAACGCGATGAAGAACAGGCCCGCATCCAGGTGGCCGAAGCCGTCGGAGCCGTCGGTGAAGTTGTAGCCCCGGCGCAGGATCTTCAGTCCGCCGAGGTGCTGGGCCGACGCGAGGCGCACGTGTGCGTCGACGGGGACGAACGGCCCGTCCGGTCCCCTGGACTCGAGGTCGAGTTCGTCGAACTCGCCGGTCTTCCCGAGCGGAGCGCCGTCGCGCTTGGTGCGGCCGATCACCTGCTCCTGCTCTTGCAGCACCGCTCGGTCCCACTGCTCGATGAGCATGCGGATCCGCCGCGCCACCAGGTAGGTGCCGCCGGCGAGCCAGGCCTGGTCGTCGCCGGGGCCGACCCACACCGACTCGGTGAGCGCGCCGGGGTCCTCGGCCTTGAGGTTGTTGGTTCCGTCCTTGAATCCGAACAGGTTCCGCGGCGTCTGCTGCGACGTCGAGGTGGACGAGGTGCGGCCGAATCCGAGCTGCGACCAGCGCACCGACGCGGTGCCGAACGCGACCCGTGCCAGGTTGCGGATGGCGTGCACCGCCACCTGAGGATCGTTGGCGCACGCCTGGATGGCGATGTCGCCGCCGCTGCGGGCCGGATCGAGGTTGTCGGCGGGAAAGTGCGGAAGTTCCTCGAGTGCAGAGGGTCTGCGGTCGGCGAGACCGAACCGGCCGTCGAACAGCGACGGGCCGAACCCGATGGTCAGGGTCAGCTGGGAGGCGTCGAGGTCCAGGGCCTCGCCGGTGTCGGTGGGCGGATGGTAGGGACCCTCGCCGGTGGCACCGTCCTCGGTGGCCTCGAGCCCGGCGGTCATCCGCTCGGCCATCTCGGTCCACGTCTTCAGCAGCGCGACGAGTTCGTCCCGGTCGTCGGTGGTGACGTCGAACGCCACGAAGTGCATGCGGTCCTGGGCGGGGGTGACGATCCCGGCCTGGTGTTCGCCCCGGAACGGGACGGCGCCGGCGTGGGCGGTGTCCGCGCCGGGTGCGGTGACCCGGCCGACCACCGCGCCCGCTCCGGCGAGCGCGGCGCCGGCACCGACCGCACCGAACAGGCGGCGGCGAGAGATGCCTCCGCGGGCGGCGGGGGCCGCGGCGGTGTCCGGGGTCCCGCTCATGCGCCTGCAGCTCCCGCGACGACACCCTGCACCTTGCTCACCTCGGCCGAGAGCGCGTCGATCAGGCGCGAGAGTTCCTGCCGCTGCGGCTCGGTCACGGTGTCGTAGGAGACGAAGCCGTCGCCCTGCCGGTACCGGGCGAGCGCGGCGTCGAGGTCGGCGAACCGGGCGTCGATGGCCTGCCCCAGCTGGGGATCGTTCGCGTCGAGGATCGGGCGCAGCGCGGCGACCGCGGCCTGCGAGCCGTCCACGTTGCCCTGGAAGTCCCACAGGTCGGTGTGGGAGAAGATGTCCTCCTCACCCGTGATCTTCGAGGTGGCGATCTCGTCGAGCAGGCCCTGCGCATTTCCGGCGATCTTGGTCGGGTCGACCGTGTAGTCGGCGGCGTTCACCAGGTCGGCCAGCTCCTGGACGTCGACCGCGAGCTGATCGGCGATCGCGCCCGTGTCGGGCTGGGGGCCCTGCACCCACAGGTCCTTCTCGAGCCGGTGGAATCCGGTCCAGGCCTGGCCGGGCTCGAGGTCCGCCTCGCGCAGGTCGATCCGCGGGTCGAGGTCGCCGAAGCTCTCCGCCTCCGGCTCGATGCGTTCGAAGTAGGTGCGGCTGACCGGGAACAGCCGCTTGGCCTCGTCGGCGTCGCCGGCCTTCACGGCGGCCACGAACTCGCCCGTGGCGGTGACGAGGGCTTCGGTCTGGCTGCGGATGTACCGGCGGTAGCCGTCGCCCGCCTCGGTGAGCTTGCCGTCGGCGTCGGTGGCGGCCTGGGAATCGCCCGTGACCACGAACTCCTGACGGATCCCGTCGCCGACCATGCCGGGGCGGCAGGACAGCTCGTAGGTGCCGGCCTCGGGCAGGTTCACGATCAGCTGCCGGGTGAGTCCGGGGCCGATGTTCTCGATCTCGCCCATCACCCGGTCGCCGGCGGCGAACACGTAGAACTCGGTGACCTTGGTGCCGTTGTTGGTGATGCTGAAGGTCGAGTGCCCGGTCGCGCCGTCCGCCGCCGCCACGTCGCATGCGGTGTCGGTGGCGGTGACCGCGATCGCGTCGTCGCCGGCGGTGGACTTCTCGGTGCAGCCCGCCAGGGCGAGGGGCAGGGCCGCTGCCGCCGCGAGGGCGTACGTGGATCGACGCATGGATCGGTGCCTTTCGAACAGGGAGGGGGTCAGACGGCGACGGCCGGTTCGGGTGTGCGGGCCGGCGCGACGGGACGCAGGAACACGTACAGGACGACGACGAGGTAGCTCACCCACGCGACGGCCTGGAGGACGGTGGGGTCCGGACGGAGGTTGAAGATCCCGGCCAGCACGGTGCCGTACCAACTGCCGGCGTCGTAGTGGGCCGAGACGTCGAAGGCGAGGTTCGAGCCCCCGGGCAGGACGCCGCCGATCTGGAGGGCGCGCAGGCCGTAGGCGAGAATGCCGGCCGCGACCACGATCAGGAAGGCGCCGGTGTACTTGAAGAAGCGGGCCATGTCGATCCGGATCGCCCCGAGGTACATCAGTACCGTGAGCCCGGCGGCCACGCCGATGCCGAGGAGCAGGCCGACGAGCGGCCAGGCGCTGCCGGCGGTGTTCTCCGCGTACCCGACCATGAGCAGTGCGGTCTCGAGGCCCTCACGGCCGACCGCGAAGAACGACAGGGTGAGCACCGCCGCCGGTCCCGCGAGCAGTGCCTTCTCCATTCCGGAGCGCAGGTCCCCGGAGATCGACCGCGACGCCTTGCGCATCCACAGCACCATGGCGGTCACGATCACGACCGCGGCGAGCGACGCGAGGCCCGCGGCCACCTCGGCGGCGAGGCCGGTGAGGGTGGTGGTGCCGAAGTGGATGATCCCGAACGTCGCGGCGACCATGGCGACCGCGGCGCCGACGCCGAGCCATACCCACCTCAGGGCGTCGCGGCGCTGGGCCTTGACGAGGAAGGCGACCAGGATCATCACGACGATGCCCGCTTCGAGGCCCTCGCGGAGCCCGATGAGGCCGGAGCCGAACAGCTGGGTGGCGATCGACGGGGCCTCGGAGCTCGCGGCGAGTGCGGACATGGGCATGACTCCAACGGTTAGGTGAGGCGAACCTCTCTTAGGTGATGCAAGCCGAAAACATACACCCGGTCGGGACTCCGTCGACAGGGACCTTGGTCTCTTTACCTGCGCTTTGCCGGGGATATGGATGATGGGAACCATGCCCCCTGCCGCCTCGCGCCGACGCTCACCGTGGCCGCGCGTCCTGGTCGGCGCCGTCGCCGCGGTGATCCTCGTGGTCGTCGGCGTTGCCGTCTGGAGCCCGCGCGAGCCGCGCATCCCGATCCCGGACGGCGTCCCGCCCGCCCCCGGAACCGCGGTCCCGGCGATCGACGTCGACGCCCCCGGCCGCACCGCCGACCAGTTGCGGGACTGGGCGGCACCGCAGGCCGAGGCGCTCGGCATCCCCCGCACCGCGCTTGAGGCCTACGGTCACGCCGCAGCCGTGCTCGCCGCCTCGCGCCCCGGCTGCGGGCTCGCATGGACGACGCTCGCCGGCATCGGGAGCGTGGAGAGCCGGCACGGCCGGTACAACGGCGCGAGCATCGCCCCCGACGGACGCGTCGACCCGCCCATCCGCGGTGTGCCCCTCGACGGTGGTCCCGGACTGGCCGAGATCCGGGACACCGACGGCGGCCGGCTCGACGGCGACCCCGTTCTCGACCGGGCGGTGGGGCCCATGCAGTTCATCCCCGAGACCTGGTTCCGCTGGGGCGTGGACGCGAACGGCGACGGCGTCGCCGACCCCGACAACATCGACGACGCGACCCTGACCGCCGGCCGCTACCTGTGCGACCGGGGCGGCGACCTCACCACCGCCGAAGGCTGGACGCGGGCGCTGACGGCCTACAACCTCTCGGGCGAATACCTCGCGCTGGTGCGCGACCGCGCCGCCGCGTACGGGGTGGGCCGTCGGCCCTGACGCGGCTGCCCGATCCGTCCGCCTCCCCGCCGGGCGGGCGGCCGGTGGCCGCCGCCGTGGGGCGCGCCGTGCTTCGGGCGCAGGTCGGGGCGGTTAGGCTGTTCCCAGCGTGCAGACCCCGCAGCGTGAAGTCCATCGAAGGAGAATCAGCCAGTGGCCATCATTGAGCAGGTAGGAGCCCGCGAGATCCTCGATTCGCGTGGTAACCCCACGGTCGAGGTCGAGGTGCTGCTCGACGACGGAAGTTTTGCCCGCGCTGCGGTGCCCTCCGGTGCGTCCACCGGTGAGCACGAGGCCGTCGAGCTGCGCGACGGTGGCGAACGCTACCTGGGCAAGGGCGTCGAGCAGGCCGTCGAGGGCGTCCTCGGCGAGATCGCCCCCGCCATCATCGGCCTCGACGCGACCGAACAGCGCACCGTCGACCAGGCCCTCCTCGACACCGACGGCACCCCCGACAAGGGCCGGCTCGGCGCCAACGCCCTGCTCGGCGCGTCCCTCGCCGTCGCCAAGGCCGCGGCCGAGTCCTCCGGACTCGAGCTATTCCGCTACCTCGGCGGCCCGAACGCCCACATCCTGCCCGTGCCGATGATGAACATCCTCAACGGCGGCGCCCACGCCGACACCGGCGTCGACGTCCAGGAGTTCATGGTCGCCCCGATCGGCGCCCCCACCTTCAAGGAGTCCCTGCGCTGGGGCGCCGAGGTGTACCACGCCCTCAAGTCCGTGCTCAAGAGCCGCGGCCTGGCCACCGGTCTCGGTGACGAGGGCGGCTTCGCGCCCGACGTCGCCGGCACCAAGGAGGCCCTCGACCTCATCAGCGAGGCCGTCGCCAAGACCGGTCTGAAGCTCGGCACCGACGTCGCGCTCGCGCTCGACGTCGCCGCCACCGAGTTCTACACCGAGGCCGCCGGCTATAAGTTCGAGGGCAAGGACCGCACCGCGGGCGAGCTCGCCGACTTCTACAACGAGCTGCTCTCCGCGTACCCGCTGGTGTCCATCGAGGACCCGCTGAGCGAGGACGACTGGGACGGCTGGGTCGCGCTGACCGACAAGATCGGCAACAAGGTGCAGCTCGTCGGCGACGACCTGTTCGTCACCAACCCCGAGCGTCTCGAGGAAGGCATCGTCAAGGGCGCCGCCAACGCGCTGCTGGTGAAGGTCAACCAGATCGGCACCCTCACCGAGACCCTCGACGCCGTCGACCTCGCGCACCGCAACGGCTACAAGTCGATGATGAGCCACCGCTCCGGCGAGACCGAGGACACCACCATTGCCGACCTCGCCGTCGCCGTGGGCAGCGGCCAGATCAAGACCGGTGCCCCGGCCCGCTCCGAGCGCGTCGCCAAGTACAACCAGCTGCTGCGCATCGAGGAGTCGCTCGGCGACGCCGCCCGGTACGCCGGCGAACTGGCGTTCCCGCGTTTCAACATCGAGGGCTGAGCGCACCCGCATGAGCCAGCGCGGTAGGTCCCGGCCCGGTGCCCGGCGCACCCGCACCGAGGGTGCGCCGGGCGTCCGGCGGCCCGGACGGGCCCGCCCGGCCGGACCTACCGCCTCGACGGAACCGCCCGCCGACGCTCCCGGTGCCCGCACCGGGGGCGCATCGGGGCGGGCCCGGCCCACCCGCGTCGGAACGCCGCGCGAGTCCCGGCCCGCCCGTGCCGAGCGCACCTTCTTCGGCCTGTCCACCGGCCGTGCCGTCGTCCTCGCCCTCGTGGTGTGCGGCCTCGCACTGACCCTCGCGGTTCCGTTGCGCACGTACGTCAGCCAGCGCTCCGAGGCCGAGCGGGTCGCCGCGGAACGGGCACAGCTCGAGGAGGAGATAGCGGCGCTCCGCGAACAGAAGGCGCAGATCGAGGACCCGGCGTGGATCCGCGCCCAGGCCCGCGAACGGCTGCGGTTCGTCATGCCCGGCGAAACTCCCTACCAGGTGCAGCTGCCCGGCGACTACCAGGAACCGGTCACCGAGCAGACCGAGGAACTGCCCTCCACCGGCGCCTGGTACAGCGACCTGTGGCAGTCGGTGTCCGTTCCCGCGCCAGAACCCGAACCCGCCCCGGTGCCGCGGCAGATGCCGGTGGCGCCCCCAGAACCAGGAGAACCGACCGGGTGACCGATCCCGTCGCACAGGAAGACCTCGACGCCGTCGCCGCCCAGCTCGGGCGGGCCCCGCGTGGCGTCCTCGCCATCGCCTACCGCTGCCCGGACGGAGCCCCCGGCGTCGTGAAGACCGCGCCGAAACTGCCCGACGGCACGCCGTTCCCGACGCTGTTCTACCTCACCGATCCGCGGCTCACCGCCGAGGCCAGCCGGCAGGAATCCGGCGGGGTCATGAAGGAGATGACCGAGCGGCTCGCCGCCGACCCCGACCTCGCGGCCGCGTACCGGCGGGCCCACGAGTCCTACCTCGCCGAACGCGACGCCCTCGACTCGCTCGGCACCGACTTCAGCGGCGGCGGCATGCCCGACCGCGTCAAGTGCCTGCACGTCCTGATCGCGCACTCCCTCGCCAAGGGGCCGGGCGTGAACCCGTTCGGCGACGAGGCCGTCGCCCTCGCCGCCGACGCCGGCCTGCGTGGCACCGCCGTCCCCGCCGACTGGCCGACCTACGCCGAGCTGCGCGGAGAGACCGAGTGACCGCCGTCGGCGCCCGCCGCGTCGCGGCGATCGACTGCGGCACCAACTCCATCCGCCTGCTCATCGCCGACCTCGGCGACGACGGCCGGCTCACCGACGTGACGCGGCTGATGCGCATCGTCCGGCTCGGGCAGGGCGTCGACGCCACCGGCCGGTTCGCGCCCGAGGCGATCGAACGCACCCGCGTCGCCCTCGTCGAATACGCCGGCCTCATCCGGGAGACCGGTGCGCAGGCGGTGCGGATGGTCGCGACCTCCGCCACCCGCGACGCCGCCAACCGGGACGACTTCTTCGCGATGACCCGCGAGGTCCTCGGTGCGGTGATCCCCGGTGCCGAGGCCGAGGTCATCACCGGCGACGAGGAGGCGCGGCTGTCCTTCACCGGCGCCGTCGGCGAACTCGACCCCACCCGGGGGCCGTTCGTCGTCGTGGACCTCGGCGGCGGCTCCACCGAGGTGGTGCTCGGCGACGCCGACGGTGTCCATGCCGCCTACTCCACCGACATCGGCTGCGTGCGGCTCACCGAGCGGTGCCTGCACGACGACCCGCCCACGGCCGAACAGATCGCGGCGGCCCGAGAGTTCACGAGGGAGAAGATCGCCGAGGCGCTCGCACACGTGCCGGTCGAGCAGGCCCGTACCTGGGTCGGCGTCGCCGGCACCATGACCACGATCGCGGCCCTCGCGAACGGCCTCGCGGAGTACGACCCCGAGCGCGTGCACCTGTCCACCGTCGGTTTCGACCGGCTGCGCGAGGTGTGCGACGGCCTGCTCGCCGCCACGCACGACGAGCGCGCGGCGCTCGGCCCGATGCACCCCGGACGGGTCGACGTCATCGGCGGCGGGGCGATCGTGACGACCGTGCTGGCCGACGAACTCGGCCGTCGCGCGGGCATCGGCGAGCTCGTCGTCAGCGAGCACGACATCCTCGACGGGATCGCGCTGTCGATCGCGTAGGTGGCGTTGCCGCCGTGGTGTCCTTCCGGACCTGCCCGGGTCCGGGAGGACACCACGCACTACCCTCTTCTTGCGCCCCCATAGCCCAATTGGCAGAGGCAGCGGACTTAAAATCCGCCAAGTGTCGGTTCGAGTCCGACTGGGGGCACTCGATCTGTACAATTCGGCGACCAATTCGCGGCGTAGCAAATGACCCGCACCACCGGGTGCGTCGTCGGGTGAACAGTAAGAGGTGCCCAGCATCGACGGCGGTGATCCCTTCAGATCTCCACTTCTTCGATCTCCCCGGGGCGCCAGGACCTGTCGAAGAACGGTTGCAGCGGGCTGTAGAGACGCAGGCACACACGATCCCCTGTCCGGCGTCGTCTGGATCCAGGTGCCATCGGGTACGCCGTCGGGGAGTTCGGGCGCGAAGTGCACCGTCGTCGACCCGTCGGGATCGGCGGTCGCAGCCCGGCGAGGGTAGCCCTGGCTGCCGACTTTCGAGAATCGTTGCGGTGTGTCGAGCATGGACCGGGTCTGGTTGTCCCACGCGGTCAGGGACCAGAACCTGGCGGCCGGGATGCCAGGGGGAAGCGACACCGTGTAATGCCTGCCGCCGTCGAGGGTTCGGCCCTCTTTGTCCGCGGCCGCGACGAGGTACTGCGAACCGAGGTTCGTGATCCGCATGCACATCGCCGGACTGATTCCCCAGGCGAGGTAGAAGAACTGGGTGCGAAGATGCAGCTTCCGTGCGCCGTCGGACGGGTACGGCCCGATTCCCGTGTCGGAAACCTCCGCGGGCGGGGTCATGAGGTCGTAACCGCCCGCGAGCAGGCCGTTGACCCATTGCGACGCCTCCCCGTAGTAGTGGACCCCGTCTTCTGTGCGCGGGCGGAAGGTGAGGGTGCGTGCGATCGCATTGCCCACGGCGGCTGCCTCGGTCAGGATCTCCCGCATCCGCGCGTCCGGCTCGAAGGCCTTGCCCTTGACGATCCCGATCGCGGCGAGTTCGCCGGCAATCTCGGCATCGAGTGCCTCGGCGGGCTGGTCGCTCACCAGGTCACTCGCGAACTGGTAGAACGAACTGTCGTTGGGATTGACGGTGTTCATGGGGAGACCGGTTCCCTCGACGAACCGCCGGCACCGCGGTCCGGGCCGCCCATGCCGGAGTCGGTCACCCACCGTGCCCACATGTCGTTCATGAATGTGAGTGTGAGCGGCGGACTCTCGACTACCAGTGGACCGCCGGTCAGGTCCGCGGACGTCGAGAAGTAGAGAGAGCTGGAACTTCCCCCGAGCAGGATCGTCCTGGAGTCCAGCATCCCCGACCACACGACGACGTCGTTGTCCCGGATGCCCGCCTCGAGATACCCCTTGCGCATCGCCCAGCTGTTGACTCCGGGAAGTGCATTCAGGAACGTGTTGAGGGCCTCCGAAGGCCGCGTGGTTTCGTCCATGATGTCGGTCCTCTCTCGGAATCAGTGGACTCGCAGGTTGAGCCCCGGATGCGCGGTACACAGTCGTCGGCCGCCGATCGAGTAGCTCCCTTCACCTGCAAGGGATGAGGAGCGCAGGCCCCGCCTGCTCCCAGCCCATTCCTCGGTCGGGAAGCGTCCACGGGTGCGTGCGTGCCCACGCGTCCGCCTAGTCCTGGGTCGCGAACGGCTGCTCGTCGACGACGGCGCCGTCCGTGTGCACGATCCGGGAGTACTTCCAGTGGGCATCGTCCCGGACGAAGGCCCTGGTCGCGGCGCATTCGTCGAATCATCTGCGCTCAGCAGCCGCCAGGCAGCGAAGGCCTGTTGCTGTCCCCGACAGCCGACCGACACCCACTGATGATCTTGTTCGCACGGACTTGCGGACCGACCAGGTCCTCACCGTTGTCGGGGTTCTGTTCTCGGACGCTCGTGACTGCCGGCGAGCGTTGACGGAGGCGGACGACCGCTCGTCTCACCCAGCGGAGGACCCGCGATGACGATACGTTCGGTGTATGTCGAACGAAACCGAAAGTGCCGTTCTGCCCCTCAGCACCCCGGTCACGATGAGCATCGTCCGTGCGTTCCTCGCGGGCGCTCCGGAAGACGCCACGCTGGAACTCGATTCGTCCAATTCTGCAGAGCCGAGACTCGTGCTGACGTGGGCGAAGCGTCAGGAGGGCTGAATCCACCCCCCGAGCAGCCCGGTCCGCTGCGGTCAGGTCCGCTCGGAGTTCTCCCGCTTCTCCCAGTCTGCCTCGACCTGCTCCTCCAGGGTCCATCCCGGGGTTCCCGCCCGCGGATGCGTGTGCGCCCACGCCAGGGCCTCGTCCTCGGTCTCGAACGGCTGCTGGTCGACGACGGACCCGTCTTCGTTGACTATCCGAAAGTGCTTCATATCCAAAATCGTTGCAGGCCCCCGTCCCGATCGGGCGCATTCGGTCGAACCCGGTCGCGCGAACATCGCGGGAAAGCGCTCCCCTCGCGCTGGCCCCGGCGGGAGAATGAGGAGACACCGCCGGGTTCCCGAGGAGGCGGAGCCGTGGACTACGCCGAGTACCGCCGGTTCGACGCCGTGGGCCTTGCCGGGCTCGTCGCGAGCGGGCAGGTCGACGCGGGGGAGCTGCTCGAAGCGGCGCTGAGCCGACTCCACACTGTGGAGCCGACTCTGAACACGGTGGTGTACCGGCTCGACGAGCGCGCCCGTGCCCGGGCGCGCGAGATACTCACCGGCCCGTTCGCCGGGGTGCCGTTCCTGGTCAAGGATCTGTTGCAGGACGTCGCCGGGACGCCCACCGGAAGTGGCAGCCGCGCCCTCGCCGCACTGCCCGCCGAGCGCAACGCGCTGGTCGTGGACCGGTGGCTCGGAGCGGGACTGGTGATCTTCGGGAAGACCAACACCCCCGAGTTCGGCGCGAAGGGCATCACCGAGCCGGAGGTCAACGGTCCCACCCGTAATCCGTGGAATCCCGCGCACACCCCGGGCGGATCCTCCGGGGGTTCGGCCGCCGCGGTGGCGGCGGGGGTGGTGCCGGCGGCGGGGGCGAACGACGGCGGCGGTTCGATCCGCATCCCGGCGGCGTGCTGCGGGCTGGTCGGCCTGAAACCGGGGCGCGGTGTGGTTCCGAGTGGTCCCGCGTTCGGTGAGCTCCTGCACGGAGCCGTCAGCCACGGGGTGGTGACGCGCACGGTACGGGACACGGCGGCGATGCTGGACGTGCTCGCCGGTCCGGACCCGGCGGGTCCGTATCTGGTTGCCATGCCCGAGGATTCGTATTCCTCTGTGGCGTCGGAAGAACCCCGCAGGCTGCGCATCGGATTCGCGACGGAATCGCCGCTCGGCACGCCGGTGGATCCGGCGGCCGTCGCGGCCGTCGCCGATGCGGCGACCCTGCTCGGCGAACTCGGGCACCACGTGGAACCCGCGGCCACCGGAGTCGACGAACGCGGCCTCGCAGTGGATTTCCTGACGATGTGGTTCGCGGGGGTGGCCGTCGAGATCCGGCGAGCCCGTCGGCTCACCGGGTGTGGTCCCGAGGGATTCGAAATGGACACCCGTCTTCTCGCCGCCCTCGGGGACTCGGTGCGGCCGTCCGAGTACCTCGCCTCGCTCGAGCGGTGGAACGGATACGCCCGCCGGTTGGCGGTCTTCCATGAGACGTACGACCTGTTGCTGACTCCGACGCTTGCGTTCCCGCCGGCGCGGATCGGTGAGTTGACCACCCCCCGCGTCGTCCGCGCCGCCGGTCGCGCCCTCCTCGCGGCACATCTGGGAGGGGTCCTCCGCCGGGCGGGCGTCATGGATCGCATCGTGGACGAGAACCTCGGTCGGACGCCCTACACCCAGTTGGCGAATCTGACCGGAAGGCCGGCGATTTCGTTGCCGCTGTACTGGACGACGACGGGCCTGCCGCTCGGGGTGCAGTTCGTGGCGCCTCTGGGCGGTGAGGGTTTGCTGCTGTCCCTGGCGGCCGAACTCGAGCGGGCACGACCGTGGTTCGACCTGCAGCCGCCGTTGTCGGTGCCGGCTGCCTGACTGCAGTGTCGGCCACGCGTCAGGGCAGCGGCGCGCCCGCCGTCAGCAACAGCACGGTCCCCACTGCGACGACGACCGCGATCATCACGACGATCGCGGCCGTGCCACGGGGCTCTTCGGGGTCCCCGAAGAACGGCTCTTCCTTGTTCCACTTCCACAGCCGGCGCACCCCTACATGAAACCGGGTGACCGGTATGTCCGCAATGTGACACCCCGCGCCCCGGCTCGGTCAGGGCGACAAGCGTCGCCCGCTCGGGGCGAGATCAGTTCTTCGCCGCCTCGACCACCCGCTCCGCCACCTCGCGCGACGACGCCGGGTTCTGTCCGGTGTAGAGGCGGCGGTCGACCACGACGTGCGGTTGCCACGCCGGTCCCGCGGAGAACTGGGCGCCGCTCTCACGGAGGCGATCCTCGAGCAGCCACGGCGCCTTCTCGGCCAGCCCGGCCTGCGTCTCCTCCTCGTTCGTGAAGCCGGTCATCCGGTACCCGTCGAAGAGCCAGCCGCCGTCCGCGCGTCGTGCCGGCAGCAGTGCGGCGGGGGCGTGGCATACGACGGAGACGAGCTTGTCGGCGTCCAGGAAGTTCCCGAGCAGCCGGCCGAACGGTTCGGACACGGCAAGATCCTCCATCGGGCCGTGCCCACCCGGGACGAACACGAGGTCGTAGTCCTCGGCGCGCACGTCCTCGAGCACGGTGGGGGAGTCGAGGACCGGCTTCAGGTCGGCGAGGGTCTGCCGCAGTTCGTCGCTGCGCTCCTCGCCTCCGGCGGCGTCGGGCGCGAGACTGGCTTCGTCCACGACGGGGGTGCGGCCACCCGGTGTGGCGAACGTGATGTCGAATCCGGCGTTGGTGAACACCCGGTACGGCTCGATCAGCTCCTCGGCCCAGAACCCCGTGGGGTGTCGCGTCCCGTCGGCCAGCGTCCAGTGATCGGCTCCGGTGACGACGAACAGCACCTTGGTCATGATGGAAGTCCTTCCGGTCGGGAAAGGGTCGTGGGCGACCCTCGGACTGCGTTCCCGTTCCCGGCCGATTCCAATCGTCGACCGAACGGCGTCCGGAATGACGAACGCCCCGGCGCGGGGCCGGGGCGTTCGCGTGGCCGGGTCTTCCCCACCGGCCGCCGTCCACTGTACGCCTTCCGGACGGCGGCCCTGTCGCACGGGCCTCGAGGGCAGGGAGACTGCCGGGATCGTCTGGCGGGCTTGTCATCCCGCAATCCGGGCCGGCAGTGACGCGGATCAGGCCCGGGCGGAGAAGATGCCGTGGTAGTCGTACGGACCGCTCGGCGGCTGCGAGGTCGCGACGGGCTCGGTGTTCCCCTCGTCGCCGGGAGTGGTGGGCTCGACGAAGAGCGGCGTCTGGAACTCGGTTTCGTTGTGCATGATGTCCTTTCGGGCCGGCGAGCCGGGTCGGGGCGGCGGAGCCGCAGCTGTGGTACCCCGACGCTGCCGCCGCTACACCCGTACCCGGTATGCGGGTAGGACGGTCACGGGACAGGGCTCGGTTGGTGGTGCTCGACCGAAATCACGCTGTACTCGCCCGATCGGAAGCGATCGACCGAGACGTGTCGTCGATGCAGTCACCCTACACGGCGGGAGGTGGCCGATGCGTTACGCGCATGGAACCTGTGCGTGACGTGTCGCGGGGTGCGGCGCGGCGAGGTGAGGCAAAGTCTTGTTCGTCCTGTTCGGTGGCGTCTACGGTGAGTGCGGACCGCGTGTACGACACTGCGAATCGGAGGCCGATATGAAGGCCGGCAAGATCGTCATGTTCGTTGTAGGCGTCCTGCTGTCGATGCTCGGCCTGGCGTTGCTCGTCGCCGCCGGAGTGCTCGGCTGGGGATACTTCGCCCAGCGCGACGACGGCTGGTTCACCGCTCCCACCGAGCGGTACCGCACCGACTCGAGTGCGCTCGTCTCCGAGCGCATCGACCTGGTCTTCGACGACGCGCCGACAGGTTTCGGCGCCGAGGACCTCGGCCGGCTCAGATTGCGTGCGGCGTCGGAGGATCCCGGCCGGCCGGTGTTCGTCGGCATCGGCCCGCAGGCGGAGGTCGACGCCTTCCTGTCCGGCGTCGCGCACGCCGAGATCACCGACGTCCGGTTCGAGCCGTTCCGCGCCGAGTATCGCGAGATCCCAGGCGACGACCCCGCCCGCGTGCCCGGTGACGAGGACTTCTGGGCCGCGTCGGCCTCCGGCCCGGGCACCCAGGAGCTGCGCTGGGAATTCCAGGAAGGGGTGTGGTCGATCGTCGTGATGAACGCCGACGCCACCCCGGGCGTGGCGGTGGACCTGCAGGCGGGCGCCCAGTTCCCGTTCCTGGGACCGCTCGCGCTGTGGCTGCTGATCAGCGGGCTCGTGCTACTGGTGATCGGGGTGCCGCTGCTCGTCCTCGGAGCGGTGGGACTCGGCCGGCACGGCCCGCCCGCGGCGCACGCTCCGCCTCCCTCAGCCGTCGCCCCGGGCTCCTATCCGGTGATGCTGCGCGGCGATCCGGACGCGCCGTCGCGCGGGCTGTGGCTCGTGAAGTGGCTCTTGGCGATCCCGCACTACATCGTGCTCTTCTTCCTCGCGATCGCGCATTTCGTCACGACGATCGTCGCGGGCTTCGCGATCCTGTTCACCGGCCGCTACCCACGGCCGCTGTTCGACTTCAACGTCGGCGTGATGCGGTGGTGGTGGCGCGTCGGGTTCTACACCTACGCGGCCCTGGGCACCGACCGGTATCCGCCCTTCACGCTGCACCGCACGGACTATCCCGCCGATTTCGACGTCCCCTACCCGGAACGCCTCTCCCGGGGACTGGTGCTGGTCAAGTGGTGGCTGCTCGCCGTCCCGCACTATCTGATCCTCGCCGTGCTCGTCGGGGGTGGGGCCACAGCGGCGTCGGGGAACGGCGACGACTGGGACGACGCGGTGTGGACCTACTCGTGGTCGCTGCTCGGCATTCTCGTGCTCGTCGCGGCGATCGCCCTGCTGTTCACCGCCCGTTACCCGAGCGGGTTGTTCGATCTCGTCGTGGGCATCAACCGCTGGCGGTTCCGCGTGTGGGCCTACGCGGCCCTGCTGCGCGACGAGTACCCGCCGTTCCGGCTCGACCAGGGTCCCCGGGAACTGCACGAGTACGCGGCACCGGAGGGGCCGCACGACGACCTCCCGCCCGAACACGGCCCCACCCGAACGCAGATCCCGCTCTCGAAGGAGCAGTACGGCGACCCGGCCTCCGGGGAGCAGACCCGCCCCGGGGAGGGACGCTGACGGTCCCCGGACATGAGCCGTGGCCTCGTCGACAGGGTCGACGAGGCCACGTGCATGCGTGCCGCGGCACTACTTCTTGAACGAGTCCTTGACCTTGCCGGCGGCGTCGGAAATCTTGTCGCCGGCCTGCTTGAGGCTGCTCGACGCCTGGTCGCCCCGGCCCTCCGCCTCGAGGTCACGGTCACCGGTCGCGCGGCCCGCTCCCTCCTTGGCCTGACCGGACACGTCCTCCGCCTTGTGCTTGGCCTTGTCGATGAAATCAGCCATGTCTCCTCCTTCGTCCGTGGTCGCTTCCCCTGCCGGTTACCCCACAGCGCGTCGGCTCAATCCCCGCGCCGCGGGGACGGCTCAATCCCCCGCGCCGCGGGTTTGGCCGCCGCGTCACCGGGGAAAGCCCCGGGCATGGCTACTTACCGAGTGATCGACCCCAAGGGCGAAGTGGTGGCGACCAAGGACATCGAGAGCGCGGACGACGCGCACGCCTGGTTCGTGGACTCCAAGGCCGACAACAGCGAGCTGGGCTGGCGTATGGAGGTCAGGGTCGAGGGCGACCACGACTGGCGGTTCTTCGACGACACCGAAGGAACCTCGTAGCACGGCCGGACGCGGGCCGCGCCGGTCACAACCAGTTGCGTTGCTTGAACACGATGTAGAGCATCCCCGCCGACCCGGCGATGATCGCGGTGCTCGACAACACCCCGCTCCACTGCCCGAAGCCGGGGTACGGCACGTTCTGGCCGTACCAGCCCGTCACCGCGGTGGGCACGGCGATGATCGCGGCCCACCCCGTGAGCTTCCTCATCACCATGTTCAGCCGCGCGTCCTGCAGCGACAGGTTGGTCTCGAAAACCGTGGTGACCATGTCGCGCAGCGACTCGGTCCACTCCGTCGCGCGGATCACGTGGTCGTACAGGTCGGTGTACCAGCCGTCGAGCTCGACGGAGTTTCCCCGCTCGGCCCGGTGCCGCATCACCGCGGCCACCACCTCCCGCATCGGCAGCACGACCCGGCGCAGCTGGACGAGTTCCTTGCGTACCCGGTAGGTGTGACGCTGGAGCGCGCGAATGTGCGCGCGCTCGTCGAACAACCCGTCCTCCAGTTCCTCGATCGCGTCGTCGAGCCCCTGAATGGTCTCGAACTGGCCGTCGACGACGACGTCGAGCAGCCCGTGCAGCAACGCGGCGGTGCCGTGCCGGAGCAGATCGGAGTTGTCGTCCCAGCGCCGCATCACCTCGCCGACGTCCAATCCGGTGCCCCGATGCACCGTGACCAGGCCGCGCGGGACCACGAACACCGAGACCCGCGTGATCCTGAGCCGTGACCCGTGCGCATCGGCCGGCTCGCTCTCGTCCGCCAGCGACGTGGCGTAGATCGTCATGAAGGTGTGGGTGGCGTAGCGGGTGACCTTCGTGCGTTCCGCGTGCGCCACGACGTCCTCGACGGCATGCGGATCGAAATCCAGCTCGTCCGCGACGTCGGACAGCTCGCGGTGCGTCGGATCGTGCAGGTCCACCCACACCAGGGCCCCCTCGTCCTGAAGGTGCTCGGAGACCTCGGCCAGCGGATAGTTCTCGGCGACGAGCCGTCCGTCGCGCCAGAGCCGGGTGCGGACGTGGTCGGGAACAGCAGCGGTCACGTTCGCAGTCTGCCCTACCCGTCCGCCGACGCGTGCCCCGACGGCCGGTGCTCAGAGCGCGGTGCTCGTGCCGCCCGACTCCGTCAGCCGCAGCATCTCGTCGAGAAAGGCCTCGTCCACCGCCGGCCAGTCCGGGGGCCACAGCAGAGTCTGCAGCCGGTCGCGGAGCAACGGGAGGACCTGCACCACATGGGCTCCACCGTCGACGAGATAGCGGAGCATGCCCAGCCGCCCGCACGTGGCCACCGCGGGGGCCAGCACCTCCTGGGCCTCCTCGAGACGTCCGGCCGCGTGCAGGCACGCCACGAGCAGCCGCGCCGCCTGCAGTTCGGCGCGGTACCGGCCGCGGCCGGACACCCGGCGATGCCACAGCCGGGCCCAGTCGCAGGCCCGGGCCACGTCCTCGGCCCGGCCCGTGCCGTAGAGGAGACGGATGGCGGTGGCGTCCTCCACCTGCGCGGTGATCTCCGCGATGCCGTCCGGATCCGGGGCGTCGGAATCCGGCATCTCCCGCGGGGCGGGCCGCGGAACCGGCAGGCCGAGCCGCACGCGTTCGTTGATCACCCGGGCACGCAGCCGCGGCAACCGGTAGTCGTCGGCGGCCCGCGCTCCCTCGTCGAGCAGTGCCGCCGCCGCGGCGCGGTCGCCGCGCAGCGCCTTGAGCCGCGCGGCCGTGACGAACCGGGCGATCATGAAGTCCGGTACGCCGCCCTCGGTTCCGAGCTCGTGACTCTCGTCGAGCAGAGCCTCGGCCTCGGCGATCCGGCCCTGCTCGTAGAGCAGCTCCCCGAGCATGGCGGCGGCCAGGCGCGCGGCATGGGTGTGGACGCCGCCCCCCTTGCGGGCGGCCCGCAACCCCGCGCGGAAGTGCCTTTCGGCCGTGGCGACGTCGAGCTGCTCGTTTGCCGCGATGCCGAGCAGGCACAGCCCGTACACGAGGCTGAAGGGGCCGTTGGTGGCCCGGTGGTACGGCTCGGCCCACCGCTGCCGTCGCCGCGCCGCCTCGAAGTCGAACCGGTAGACGTCCACGAAGGTCGCCACGTTCGCCGCGACGGACACCACCCAAGGGCGGAAGGTGTCCGGGTCGTCCAGGCACGGCGCGACCTTGTCCGCGACGCCGGCGGTGTGGTCGGTGGAGGCGGCGACGACACCGTCGACGACGTCGGCCTCGACCTGCAGGACCGCGATGTCCTCCTCGGGCGCGTTGCAGCAGCTCAGGCATCCCCGGGCCGCGGCGAGGGCGACGCGGGTCTGGTCGGCCCGTTGCAGCAACGCGTTCGCCCACGCGACGGTCATCTGCAGCTGCGGATGCGCCGCCACCCCACGCGGCGGCAGTTTCGCGACCAGCGCCAGCAGCGTCGTCATGTGGGAGTGCTCGACCAGGAGCATCCCGTCGGCGGCGACCATCTCGACCGCGAGTTCCGGCTCGTCGGCGCTGAGCGCATGGTCCACGGCCTCGCGCAGCATGTGCTGGCGCGCAAACCATTCCGCGGCGGCGTGGTGCAGCGCGCCCACGCGTTCGGGGTGATCGCGTTCGAGCCGGCGGCGCAGGAAGTCCGCGAACAGCCGGTGGTAGCGGAACCAGCGGCCCTCGTCGTCGACCCGGCGCAGGAACAGGTCCCGCTCCTCGATCTGCTCGAGCATCGCCTGCCCGTGCGGGTCGCCGGTGAGCGCGGTGGCGAGGCTGCCGGTGATCTCCTCGGTGATCGACGTCGCGAGCAGGAACTCGTACACCTCCGGCTCGAGGGTGTCGAGCACGTTGTCCGCGAGGAACTCGCCGATGGCGTGGTGCCGGCCGGAGAGGTTCTCGATCAGCCCGGTCGGATCCTCACTGTCGCGCAGCGACAACGACACCAGTTGCAGCGCGGCGACCCAGCCGTCGGTGACGTCGGTCAGGTCGCGGACGTCCTCGGGCTCGAGGTCCAGGCCGCTCACGTCGCGCAGAAAGGCATCGGATTCCTCGGCGTCGAAACGCAGGGCGTCCGAGTCGATCTCGATGAGCTCGTCGAGGACCCGCATCCGGCTGAGCGGTAAGCCGGCCTGGCTCCGGCTGGTCACCA
The DNA here is from genome assembly GCF_017068255.1 of Rhodococcus sp. PSBB066. Classification (NCBI taxonomy): domain Bacteria; kingdom Bacillati; phylum Actinomycetota; class Actinomycetes; order Mycobacteriales; family Nocardiaceae; genus Rhodococcus; species Rhodococcus sp. PSBB066. Next base: position 5,337,194 of record NZ_CP070859.1, on the reverse strand, counting down.
CGATCTGCAGGTGATGGCACCCGCGGTCGAGGAGGAAGTCCAGTGCGGCGACGGTCCCCGGGGCGGTGACGAGGTGCCAGTCCTCGATCACCAGGGCCATCGGCGCCTCCTCCCGGTGGATCTCGTCGATCAGGGTGGACAGCACGTACCGCTCGGCGTCGTCGCCGTGGGCCTCGAGCACCTGCCGCAGCTGACGGGCGAACTGCGGACGCACCTGCCGGAACGCCTCGATCAGATGGGTGAGGAACCACACCACGTTGTTGTCGTCCCGATCGACCGCGAGCCACGCCACCGCAACACCCTCGGCGGTGAGTACCTCCCGCCACTGGGCGGCCAGCGTCGACTTCCCGAACCCGGTCGGGGCGTGGATCGCGACGAGGCGGCGGCGCCGGCCGAGGCGCAGCCGGTCGATGAGCCGGGTGCGCTTCACCAGCGGCCGGGTGGGTGCCTGCGGCCGGAATCGGGTTGCCGGCACCGGCGGCGTGGTGATCGCGGTGGGCGTGGGGTGCGGTCCGGTGGTGTGCGTGGTCCCCGCGACCGGCAGCGGCCCGAGACTGTCCGGACCCACGGGCAGCGCCATCTCGTCCACGTCGCAGCCGCCGCGCTCCTGCGCCTGCTGCAGCAGCTCCCCGAACTCCGCGGCGGACTGCGGACGGGCATCCGGCTCGGTGGCCATGCCGCGCTCGAGGGCCGAGCACACGTCGTCCGGGACGCCGGTGCTACGCAGATCCGGGACCGGTTCGGTCGTGATCCGCAGGAACTGTGTGACGACCTGCTCGCCGCGGCGCCGCTCGAACGCCGCGTGCCCGGTCAGCGCACAGAACAGGGTGGCGGCCAGGCCGTAGACGTCGGCGGCCGGGGTGGGCGGCGTGCCGGCCAGGATCTCCGGCGCGGTGAACGCCGGGGAGCCGGTGATCGCGCCCGACGAGGTGTGGAAGCCGTCGCCGATGCGCGCGATGCCGAAGTCGGTCAGCTGCGGTTCGCCGTACTCGGTGAGCAGGATGTTCGCGGGCTTGACGTCGCGGTGCAGCACGTCGGCCCGGTGTGCCGTCTCGAGCGCCCCGGAAAGCTTGACGCCGATGCGCAGCACGTCCGGCCACGGCAGCGGTCCGTAGCGGCGGATGCGGGCCTCGAGCGAGTCGTGCGGGTGGTAGTGCATCACCAGGTAGGGCCGGCCGCTGCCGGTCGTGCCGACCTGCAGCACGGTGACGATGTGCGGGTGCCCGGAGAGCCGGCCCATCGCGCGCTGCTCGCGGAGGAACCGTTCGAGGTTGTCGGCGTCGAGCGTCGCGGTGAGCACCTTCACCGCGACGGTGCGGTCTAGTGCCGTCTCCCGGCACCGGTACACCACCCCGAAACCGCCGCGGCCGATCTCCACGGCGTCCGCGAACCCCGCGAGGCGCAGATCTTCGACGGTCTCGTCCTCCGCCGCGCCGGCGTGGGAGACCGGGGCTCGCCGGGTGGCGAGTGGATCGTTCTCTGCCATCGGGGCACTCACCTCACGTGGATTCCTCCAGGATAGTCCCGGGTGTGGCGGGCACGACACGGATCGATCGCCGGTTCTCCATTACCGTTGTCCGGCCGGGCCTCCCGGCAACGACGGCCGGAAACTCCGGGAAACGACACTGCGATCGGAATTGGGAAACGATGAAGAAGACTCTCGCGGCGCTGTTCGGTACGGGTGCGGTGCTGCTCGCGGCGGCCTGCGGATCGTCCGGCGACTCCGGCTCCGCAGGGGAGGGGACCACCGAGTCCACCACCGCCGCGCCGAGCACGAGCCAGGTCACCGGAAGCACCGGCATCGAGCTGGGCCAGAGCTACGACCAGATCTGCAGCGCCCTGGTGCCGTACTTCGACCAGCTCGAATCCTGGGGGCAGGACCGCACCCAGGCCGCGACCTCCGTCGCCGACGCGCAGAAGTCGCTGCCGGGTTGGGCGGAGCTGAGCGAGGAACAGCAGGCCGAAACGCTGCGCGCCGTCGAGAACGCCGGCAAGGGGCAGTGCTGACCGGCGACTCTGCTGCCGGCGACGAGTTGTTCGGCCGGTTGCGGCGCCTCCCGGACGTGGAGGCGCCCAACCTGGTCGCCGTCGACGCCGCCGACAGGTTGATCCTCGACGAAGCCGACGCCGCGCTCGCCGCGGCGCCGGCCGGGACCGTCGCGGTGATCGACGACCACTACGGCGCCCTCACCCTCGGCGTCGCCGTGCGGTACTCCGCGTCGGGGATCCGGGTGCACCAGGACTCGGTGGTGGGGGAGCGGGCCCTGGCCGCGAACGCCGCGCGCGAGGGCCTGTCCGACCGTTTCACCGTGCACGGTCTCGGGGCCGATCTGCTCACCGGTGCCCGGGTGGTGCTGCTGCAGCTGCCGCGGTCGCTCGCCGCGCTCACCGAGATCGCCGAGACCGTCGCCCGGCACGCCGACCCCGGCGTGACGGTGTTCGCCGGTGGCCGCGACAAGCACATCACGCCCGCGATGAACGAGGTGCTGGCCCGGAGCTTCACCGAGGTCCGGGCCTCCCGGGGCCGGCAGAAGTCACGGGTGCTCACCGCCCGCGGCCCGATCGCCGCCGAGCCGACCTACCCGGTGACCGAGACGGTGACCGACGTCGGGCTCACCGTCGTCGCACACGGGGCCGCGTTCGCCGGTTCCCGCCTGGACATCGGCACCCGATTCCTGCTGGACTTCCTGCCCCGGCTGCCACGCGACGCGAGGACTGCCGTCGACCTCGGCTGCGGCACCGGCATCCTCGCCGTCGCGGCGGCCCGGCGGTTCCCCGGGCTGCGGGTGATCGCCACCGATCAGTCGGCCGCGGCGGTCGCGTCGGCCGCCGCCACCGCCGCCGCGAACCACGTCGCGGACCGGGTCGAGGTCCTGCGCGACGACGTGGCCGGGTCGCTGCCGGACGCCTCCGTCGACGTGGTGCTGTGCAATCCGCCGTTCCACGTCGGCGCCGCCGTGCACACCGGCGCGGCCGTGAAGATGTTCGACGCGGCCGCCTGGCTGCTGCGCCCGGGCGGTGAACTGTGGACCGTCTACAACACCCACCTGAACTATCGTGGGATGCTGCAGCGGACGGTCGGCCGCACAGAAGTTGCAGGACGCAACCGTAAGTTCACCGTGACCCGCTCCGTGCGCACCCGGTAGAGTCCGGTTTGTCCGTGCTCGGCTCCGGTCCGGGGAACTCCCGGCGTCCGCGGATCGTTGAACGGACAGAACCGACCACGAGAAGGGATGTGCACGGTGCGCACCACCAGTAACCCGGTGTTCCGCAACCTGCCCAAGCAAGAGGGCGGCGGATACGCCACGTTCGGCTCTGCGACGGCGGGCGCCGCGCAGGTCACCCAGCAATTCGGCCAGCCGCAGTACGCGCAGGCGGACCCCTGGGCCCGGCCCACCACCGAGCGGTCGATGACGATCGACGACGTCGTCACCAAGACCGGCATCACGCTCGGCGTGCTGGCGATCTCGGCGCTGATCTCCTACGTCCTCGTCAACGGCAACGTGAACCTGGCCGCGCCGTTCGTCATCGGCGGTGGTCTCATCGGCCTGGTCCTGGTCCTCGTGGCCACCTTCGGCCGCAAGATGGACAACCCGGCCATCGTCCTGGCCTATGCCGTCGCCGAGGGCTTCTTCCTGGGTGCGCTGTCGTTCATGTTCACCGACATCACCTTCGGTGGCGCCGGCGGCGGAACCCTGATCGTCCAGGCGGTGCTCGGCACGTTCGGCGTGTTCTTCGGCATGCTCGTCGTCTACCGCACCGGGGCGATCCGCGTGACCCCGCGCCTGACGCGCATGATCGTCGGCGCGCTGATCGGTGTCCTCGTCCTGGCGCTGGGGAACCTGGTGGCGAGCTTCTTCGTCGACGGCGGCCTGGGCCTGCGCGACGGCGGCACCCTGGCGATCGTCTTCAGCCTCGTCTGCATCGGCATCGCCGCGTTCAGCTTCCTGCTGGACTTCGACGCCGCCGATCAGCTCATCCGCGCCCAGGCGCCGGAGAAGGCCGCGTGGGGCGTTGCCTTCGGTCTGACCGTCACCCTGGTCTGGCTGTACGTCGAGATCCTGCGCCTGCTGTCGTACTTCCAGAACGACTAGCCGATCTCTCCGGCCACCGTGCCGACCGCGGGCCCCGGGAACAGCCGTTCCCGGGGCCCGCGGCGTGTCCGGGGCAGCCACAGCCGGGCAGCCGCCGACGTCAGCGGCGGCTCCGGCACCGGACCGCCCGCCCAGTGACCCAGCGCGGCGGCCAGCACCGGCAGCAGGTGACGGGCCGCCAGCTCGTATCCCGCGGCCGAGGGATGGAACCCGTCCGCGGAGAACAGGCGGTCCGGCGCGGAGAGGAACTCGGGCGTCAACAGGTCTGCCAGCGGCACCGGATGCCCACCGGCCGCGCGCGTCGCCGCGGCCTGCGCGCGGGCCAGTTGCCGCCCCCACGTCCGCACCACCGTGCGCAGCGGCTGGGGGATCGCGCCGACCACCCCGAGGTCGGGGCACGTGCCGACGACCACGACGGCGCCGCCGGCGCGCAGCCGGTGCACCGCCGAGCCCAGCCGCTGCGCCGAACGATGCAGCGACTGCTTCGCGGTCACGTCGTTGGCACCGACCAGGATGACGGCCGCGTCCGGCGGCGGTCCCGCCACGTACATCGCGTCGACCTGCCCCGCCAGGCCCCGCGAGGTGGCCCCCGCGATCGCCTTCGTGCTGAGCCGGACCCGGCGACGGGACTCGTCGGCCAGGGCGCGGGCCAGCAGCACCCCGGGCACCTCGGCGGCGCTCGCGCAGCCCAGGCCGGCCGCCGTCGAATCCCCGAAGATCATCAGGTGCAGGTCGAACGGCACGTCGCGGCGCCACGGCACCGGGGACTGCGCTCCGGGCAGGTACACCCCGTCCGCCTCGGGCGGCTTCGCCCAGGTGCGGCCGATGACGCCTCTCGCTTCCGTCGCCTGGCGCATCAGGTACGTGTACGTCAGCCACGAAGCGCCGCCGGCGCCGGAGCCGGCGGCGACGGCCGTCGCGCCGGCCAGCGCCGCGGCACGCCACGAAGTTCGGGGCACGGTGGATCACCTTTCCGAGAGGACGGCCACACCCTGAAGTTGCCGTGTCCAGTGTGCGTCGTATGCGTCGCTCGAGCAGCCGGAACGGCGTTGCGCAGAGGCATCTGAGACCATGGAGGAATGCGCATAGCGGATTCCGTCGTCGGTCTCATCGGAAACACGCCGCTGGTCAAGCTCAACTCGGTGACGAAGCCGGGTTCGGGGCTGGTCGCGGCGAAGGTCGAATACTTCAACCCCGGTGGCAGTTCCAAGGACCGCATCGCGGTCAAGATGGTCGACGCCGCCGAAGCCTCGGGTGCGCTGAAACCGGGCGGCACCATCGTCGAGCCGACCTCCGGCAACACCGGCATCGGTCTCGCGCTCGTCGCGCAACAGCGCGGCTACAAGTGCGTGTTCGTGTGTCCCGACAAGGTCAGCGAGGACAAGCGCAACGTGCTCCGCGCGTACGGCGCCGAGGTCGTGGTGTGCCCGACCGCGGTGCCCCCGGAGCATCCCGACAGCTACTACAGCGTCTCCGACCGGCTCGCCCGGGAACTGCCCGGCGGCTGGAAGCCCGACCAGTACTCCAACCCGGCCGGGCCGGAGAGCCACTACGAGACCACCGGCCCGGAGATCTGGCGCGATACCGACGGCAAGGTGACCCACTTCGTCGCCGGCGTCGGCACCGGCGGCACCATCACCGGCACCGGCCGCTACCTCAAGGAGGTTTCCGGCGGCAAGGTCAAGGTGATCGGCGCCGACCCGGAGGGCTCCGTCTACTCCGGCGGCACCGGTCGCCCGTACCTCGTCGAGGGTGTGGGCGAGGACTTCTGGCCCAGCGCCTACGACCCCTCGATCCCCGACGAGATCATCGCCGTCTCCGACGCGGACTCGTTCGACATGACCCGGCGTCTCGCCCGCGAGGAGGGCCTGCTCGTCGGCGGGTCGTGCGGCATGGCCGTCGTCGCCGCCCTGAGGGTCGCCGAGCGCGAGGGACCGGACGCGCTCGTCGTGGTACTGCTTCCCGACGGTGGGCGCGGCTACATGTCGAAGATCTTCAACGACAAGTGGATGGCCTCGTACGGTTTCCTGCGGGCCCCGCTCGACGGCAAGCCGGACGATTCGACCGTCGGCGACGTGCTGCGCAGCAAGTCGGGGGAGCTGCCCGCCCTCGTGCACACGCACCCGTCGGAGACGGTCCGCGACGCCGTCGAGATCCTGCGCGAGTACGGGGTCTCGCAGATGCCGGTCGTGGGTGCCGAGCCGCCCGTCACCGCCGGTGAGGTCGCGGGCAGCGTCAGCGAGCGCGAGCTCCTCAGCGCCGTCTTCGAGGGCCGCGCGAGGCTGGCCGACCCCGTCGCGAAGCACATGAGCCCGTCGCTGCCGCTGATCGGTGTCGGCGAGTCGATCGCCGCCGCCACGAAGGCGTTCGGCGACACCGATGCGCTGCTGGTCATCGACGACGGCAAGCCCGTCGGCGTGATCACCCGTCACGACCTGCTCGGGTTCATCAGCGCGGGCTCGTAGCGGCCGCGCCGGTGGCCCGGGGTGTGTTCCCCGGGCCACCGGCGTGTGCCCCCGACTAGGCTGAGCCGCATGAGTGAGCAGCGCAGCCACGGCTTTTCCACCCGAGCGATCCACGCCGGATACGATCCCGACCCGGCGACCGGCGCCGTCAACGTCCCCATCTATGCGAGTTCGACGTTCGCGCAGGACGGGGTCGGCGGGATGCGCGGCGGATTCGAGTACGCCCGCACCGGAAACCCCACCCGCAAGCCGCTCGAGGCGAACCTCGCGGCCATCGAGGCGGGCACCTTCGGCCGGGCCTTCAGCTCCGGCATGGCCGCCACCGACTGCCTGCTGCGTTCGGTGCTGCGGCCCGGCGATCACCTCGTCATCCCCAACGACGCCTACGGCGGCACCTTCCGGCTGATCGACAAGGTGTTCACGCAGTGGGGCATCGAGTACACGCCCGCGCCCATCTCGGACGTCGACGCCGTGCGCGAGGCGATGCGCCCCACCACCAAGCTGGTGTGGGTCGAGACCCCGACGAACCCCCTGCTCAACATCGGCGACATCGCGGCCCTCGCCGACGTCGCGCACACCGGTGGGTCGAAGATCGTGGTCGACAACACGTTCGCGTCGCCGTACCTGCAGCAGCCGCTGGCCCTGGGGGCCGACGTCGCACTGCACTCGACCACCAAGTACCTCGGTGGCCACTCCGACGTGGTCGGCGGCGCGCTGGTCACGAACGACGAGGAACTCGACACCAGGTTCGCGTTCCTGCAGAACGGTGCGGGCGCCGTCCCGGGCCCGTTCGACGCGTACCTGACGATGCGCGGCATCAAGACGCTGGCACTGCGGATGGAACGGCACAGCGACAACGCCGAGAAGATCGTCGAGCTGCTCGACGGGCATCCCGCCGTCGCCCAGGTGATCTACCCCGGCCACGAGGCGCACCCCGACCACGCCGTCGCCTCGAAGCAGATGCGCCGGTTCGGCGGCATGGTCTCGCTGCGCCTGGCCGGCGGCAAGCAGGCCGCCCTCGACTTCTGCGCACGAACCGAGATCTTCACCCTCGCCGAGTCCCTCGGTGGTGTCGAGTCGCTGATCGAGCACCCGGGCGCGATGACGCACGCCTCGACCGCCGGGTCGCTGCTCGAGGTCCCGGAAGACCTGGTGCGCCTGTCCGTCGGCATCGAGGATGCCGCCGACCTCGTCGCGGACATCGAGCAGGCACTGGAGGCGTAAACCCGGATGTGACTGCGGCGAGGGGGCGGATGTGGGCGCCTCTTCTCGCATGTGGCCGCAGGAACCGCCCTCTCGACCCCCGAACCTCCTGGTCGACCGCGCGGTGATCGAGCGCCGCATTTCCTGTTGATGTAACTTCGAGTTCGCTGTGTGGCGCGTCACAACAGCCAAACTGGAACAGGTTCTTACATATATATGATATCCATGTAACGAAACCGCACCGGTGACAGAGATCACAAGTACGGTGAAGGCGGTCGTCTGAGGGATGGGGAGTTCGCGTATGTCAGTTGACCCGTCGGCGGTGATTGTGGCGGTGGCCACGGCGGCGAGTGCCCTGGTACAGGGAGCGGACATCCCGGATCAGATCAAGGAACAGGTGACGCAGGCGGTCGAGTCGTTCCAGGCATCGGCCGAAGCCTCCGCCGCGACCACGGACCGGCAGGTCGCCGATCTGGTGGCGGGGTTGCCCGAGCCGATGCGTCCGGCGGCGGAGCAGGCCGTGGCGGACGCGACGTCGGCGGCGAAGGACGCGCTGATGCCGCACCTGCCGGCGGAGGCGGCCGCGGTGCTCGAACCGCCGCCGGCGCCGGTGGAGAACCCGGTGCAGGCCGTGCTCGAACAGGTGCCGTCGGTGCCGGCGCCGGCCGCGCCGGCGGGACGGCCGTCGGTGTTCGGGGCGCCGGCCACCGGGGCGACGGGCAGCGACGCGTGGGCGCCGGGTCCGGCGTGGGGTGGCGGCGCGGTGACGTTGCCGTCGATCCCGGCGATCCTGCCCGGGACGAACCTGGCGCCGATCGGCGCGATCGCGGTGTTTGCGCCGTGGCTGCGCAAGGCCGGCCAGTTGTGCGACGGGGTCGGCGCGCCGGTGCTGGCGGCGCTGTACTCGGCGGAGAACGGCTTCCGGTACGGGCCCAGCGCCCCGGTCTCGCCGGTGGGGGCGAAGGGGCCGGGGCAGTTCATGCCCGGAACCTGGGATGCCTACGGCAAGGACGCCGACGGGGACGGGCGGGCCGATGTGCTGGGCATCGCCGATCCGGTGATGGCGTCGGGGAATCTGTTGTGCGACAACTACCGGCAGATCGAGCAGTGGAAGGCGCAGGGGGTGGTGCGCGGGGACACCCTGGACCTGACGTTGGCGGCGTACAACGCCGGGCTGGGGGCGGTGCGCCGGTCCGGGGGGATGCCGTCCGGGTCGCCGGACTACGAGAACCAGACCAAGCCGTACGTGGCGAAGATCCGGGCGACGGAGATGGTGTTCGCGCGGCTGCTCTCGCCGTTCTTCGGGCTCGGGTTGCCGGGGATGACCGAGACCGGCAACCGGGTGGTGGACCTGGCGTTCCGGTATCTGGGGCTGCCGTACGTGTGGGGTGGCGGCAACGTCAACGGTCCGTCGGGGGGCGGGTTCGACTGCTCGGGCCTGACGTCGTACGCGGTGTACGCGGCGACCGGGGTGAGGTTGCCGCGCACCTCGCAGACGCAGTGGCGGGTCGGCACCGAGATCCCGATCCAGCTGGCCCGGCCGGGGGATCTGGTGTTCGGCAACTGGCAGTCCGACGGGCCGGGGCATGTGGGCATCTACATCGGCGGCGGTCAGATGGTGCACGCCCCGACGTTCGGGGACGTGGTGCGCGTCGGCGCGGTCTTCCCCGGCATGAAGGCCCGGCGCCTGCTCTGAACCGCCTGCCCCGGGCGCGCGAGAAGGGCCCGACCGGAGACCGGTCGGGCCCTCACGTCGTGCCGGCCGCGCCGCGAGGCGGCTGCCGCCGATCAGCTGTGGTACGGCTCCGCGCTGACGAGCGTCACCTTCATGGTGCTGCCGTTGGGGAGCGTGTACTCGCGGGTCTCGCCGACCTTCGCGTCGATCAGGGCACCGCCCAGCGGGGAGCTGGGCGAGTAGATCTCGATCTCGTTGCCCCGGGCGCCTTCCTCACGGGTGGCGATGAGGAACGTTTCCTTGTCGCTTTCGTCGCCGTCGTAGTACACCGTGACGACCGAGCCGGGCAGCGCGACGCCGGACTGGGTGGGCGCAACACCGACCTTCGCGTTGTTCAGCAGTTCCTGCAGCTGACGAATCCGGGCCTCCTGCTGACCCTGCTCCTCGCGAGCGGCGTGGTAACCACCGTTCTCCTTGAGGTCGCCCTCTTCACGGCGCTCGTTGATCTCGGCCGCGATGACGGGACGATTCGCGATGAGCTGGTCGAGTTCTGCCTTGAGTCGGTCGTACGACTCCTGTGTCAGCCAGGTCACCTGGGTCTCGGTCATCCTCGATCACTTCCTTCGGGTTGGAGCCCCCGGCTCCGTCGACTGGTCGCCGCACTCGCAGCGACGACGGCAACGCGGATCCCTCGAACGTTCCCCCCAAGCCAGTGGCGAACAGGACCGCACTGCTTCCTATGCAGCAATACACGGCCCCAAAGGGTGGAACCGTGTATCCGGCGATTCTAGCACCAACGTGGTCTCCACCACGGAATCCGCAGCGTGCGGTCAGTGTGCGCGCAGGTATTCGGGCACGTCGAAGCTGCAGCCGTACATGTCCGCCATGCCCGGGCGCTGCGACGTCACCACCGGTGCGTCCATCAGCAGGGTGCCGGACTCGGACGAGGGGATCAGCACCTCGCGGCGGCCCGTCTCGGACCCGTCCTTCGACCGCGAGCGGATGATGCACACCGCCGCCTGCGACGGATCCTTCCGCGTCACGGTGAACTGCACCTGGACGGTGGAGTCGTCGACGACGGTGTAGGTGACGACGTCGCTCTCGATCTCCGGGGTGCCGAACTTCTGGTAGAGCAGGAACGCCCCGACCACCCCGACGACGAGCCCGCCCGCGACCAGCGCCCACAACCAGGTGCGGCGGGATCCGCCCGTCGCCGGGTAGCGGCCGGTCGGGTAGCGGTCGATCGGGGTGGTGTCGGTCATCACATTTACTTTCGTGCACCCGCGAAGGCCGCGGGGGCGTGGCTGACGATGGACGTGTCAGGTGGAACTATAGGGGAGGAACCCAGGACGCCGGCTCGCAGTGCCGGTGGTCCGGGCCGCGACGATGCAGCCGACGGCGAGGTGGAGGAAAGACGTGAGCGGACTACGGCTCATGGCCGTGCATGCCCATCCCGATGACGAGTCGAGCAAGGGTGCCGCCACGACGGCCCGCTATGCCGCGGAAGGGCACGAGGTGCTGGTGGTCACCCTCACCGGGGGTGAACGCGGCGACATCCTCAATCCCGCCATGGACATCCCCGGGATCCAGGACCGCATGCCCGAGGTCCGGCGCGAGGAGATGGCCGCGGCCGCCCGCATCCTCGGCGTGCAGCACCGCTGGCTCGGCTTCGTCGACTCCGGGCTGCCGGAGGGCGACCCCAAGCCGCCGCTGCCCGAGGGCTGCTTCGCGCTGGTGCCCCTCGAGGAACCGACCCGCAAGCTCGTCGAGGTGGTCCGCGAGTTCCGGCCGCACGTGATGACCACGTACGACGAGAACGGCGGCTACCCGCACCCCGACCACATCCGCTGCCACGAGGTCTCCGTCGCGGCGTACGAGGCGGCCGGCGACCCGGATCGGTTCCCCGAGGCCGGCCCGGCGTGGAAGGTGCAGAAGCTGTACTACTCGCACGGGTTCATCCGCAAGCGCCTGGAATTGTTCCGCGAGGAGTACGAGCGGCGCGGCGAACCGTTCCCCATGGAGGAATGGCTCAAGCGGTGGCGCACCGAGCAGGGCGACATCATGGCGCGGGTGACCACGCAGATCACCTGCAGCGACTACTTCCCGAAGCGGGACGACGCACTGCGCGCCCATGCGACGCAGATCGACCCCAACGGCTCCTTCTTCGCCGTGCCGCTGGACATCCAGCAGAAGGTGTGGCCGACGGAGGAATTCGAATTGGCCAAGACCCGCGTGCACACGGCGATCCCCGAAACGGATCTGTTCGCGGGCCTCGAGGACGGACAGGTGAGATGACGGTAGGCATGCTGGCGGCCGAGGTTCTGGCCCAGGACCCCACCGGCCCCGAATTCGGTAAGGCGTCGCCGCTCGGTCTCGCGCTCATCGTGATCCTGCTCGTGGCGACCGCCCTGCTGATCCGCTCGATGAACAAGCGGCTCGGCAAGCTGCCCGAGACGTTCGAGCCCGAGCATCCGGAGCCGGACCAGGCCGCGGACGAGGGGACCGATCGCGGGGCCGCGGAGAGCCGCAAACCCGACCACCCCCAGCCCCCGATGGCCACCAACTGACGGGCGCGTCGTGACACCCCCGGAGCCGTCGGTGCCCGGCACCCGCAACCGGAACACCCTCGGCGAGGCGACCAGCCCCTACCTGCGGCAACATGCCGGCAACCCGGTGCACTGGCACCAGTGGGGTGACGAGGCGCTGGCCTGGGCCCGGGAGCGGGACGTGCCGGTCCTGCTGTCCGTGGGGTACGCGGCGTGCCACTGGTGCCACGTGATGGCGCACGAGTCGTTCGAGGACGAGGCCACCGCCGCGCTGATGAACGAGCACTTCGTGTGCATCAAGGTGGACCGGGAGGAACGCCCGGACATCGACGCGATCTACATGAACGCCACCGTCGCGATGACCGGTCAGGGCGGCTGGCCGATGACGTGCTTCCTCACCCCGGACGGTGCCCCGTTCTACTGCGGCACCTACTACCCGAAGATGCCGCGCGGCGGCATGCCGTCGTTCACCCAGCTGCTCGAGGCGATCGCCGAGACCTGGCGCAACCGTCGCGCCGACGTGCACCGGTCCGCCGTCGCCATCGTCTCCGAGCTGCGCCGCGGCAGCGGCGGCCTCGCTCCCGGCGAGCGCCCGGTGGACGCCGCGCTGCTCGACGCCGCCGACGCCGCCGTCGCCGCCGACGAGGATGCGGTGCACGGCGGGTTCGGGGGCGCCCCGAAGTTCCCGCCGTCCGCGCTGCTCGAGGGTCTGCTGCGCGGATACGAGCGCAGCGGGAACCCGGCCGTGCTGTCCCTCGTCGAGCGGACGGCCGAAGCGATGGCGCGGGGCGGCATCTACGACCAGCTGGCCGGCGGCTTCGCCCGTTACAGCGTCGACGCCGGGTGGGTGGTCCCGCACTTCGAGAAGATGCTCTACGACAACGCGCTGCTGCTGCGGGTGTACGCGCACCTCGCGCGACGGATGTCGGCGCCCTGGGTGCGGCGGGTCACCGAGGAGACCGTCGAGTTCCTGCTGCGGGACCTGCGCACGGCCGGGCGCTGCTTCGCCTCCGCTCTCGACGCCGACACGGACGGGGTCGAGGGCCTGACCTACGTGTGGACCCCCGGGCAGCTGGCCGAGGTCCTCGGCGACGACGCGCAGTGGGCGGCCGAGCTGTTCACCGTGACCGACGCCGGCACCTTCGAACACGGCTCGTCGGTGCTGCAGCTGCTCGCCGACCCGGACGATGCCGAGCGCTACGAGCGGGTGCGGGCCGAGCTGTTCGCCGCCCGGCTGCAGCGGCCGCAGCCCGGCCGCGACGACAAGGTCGTCACGGCGTGGAACGGTTTCGCGATCACCGCGCTGGCCGAGGCGGGTGCCGCGTTCGGCCGCACCGACTGGGTCGACGCGGCCGTCGACTGCGCCCGGGCCCTGCTGGACCTGCACCTGGTGGACGGACGGCTCCGGCGTGCCTCCCTCGGCGGCACGGTCGGCGCCCCCGCGGGTGTGCTCGAGGACTACGGCGCCCTCGTCACCGCCCTGCTGGCGGTGTACCAGGCGACGGGCGACGCCGCGTGGCTCGACCCGGCCCGGGCCCTCGCCGACGTCGCGTTGACGCACTTCCAGGATCCGGCGCGGCCCGGAAGCTGGTTCGACACCGCCGACGACGCCGAGACCCTGGTGGCGCGGCCTCGTGACCCGATCGACGGCGCCACCCCGTCGGGGGCGGCGCTGATCTCCGAGGCCCTGCTCACCCTCGCCGCGGTCGTGCCCGAGGACCCGCGGTACGCCGACGCGGCGGACGCGTCGCTGCGGTCGGCGGTGGTGCTGCTCGAGCGGGCGCCGCGCTCGGCCGGGCACTGGCTGACGGTCGCCGAGGCGGCGGTGCGCGGCCCGATCCAGGTGGCCGTGGTCGGCGGCGGCGAGCTGCTCTCCGTCGTGCGGCAGGCGGCCCCCGGCGGCGCCGTCGTGGTCGGCGGGGACCCGGACTCGTCCCCGTTGCTGGCCGACCGCCCGCTGGTCGACGGAGGGCCGGCGGCGTACGTGTGCCGCGGATACGTGTGCGACAGGCCGGTCACGACGGAGGCCGAACTGCGCGCGGCGCTCTCGGCCTGAGCGGTCCGGGGCTCAGCCGGCGCGGGACGGGGTGAGCAGCGCCGGCAGCGGAGCGTCGATGCCGTTGCCGTCGAACGCCTCGAGCACCGCGCGGGCGATCGCCCGCTGCACGGCCCACTGCTTGCCGGCACGCGTGCGCACGGTGATCCGCAGCGTCACCGACTCCGGGGTGACGGAGTTGACGCCGAGCATCTCGGGCGGCTCGAGGATGTCGCCGGCCAGGTCGTCGCGTTCGACCGTCTCGAGGGCCGCGCGCAGGGCCACCTCGCAGGCTCGGTGCACGTTGGCGGCGTGGGCGATGGGGGAGTCGACGACGGCGACGGCGTAACCCTGGCTCATGTTGCCCACGCGCAGGATCTCGCCGTTGCGGCAGTACCAGAGGGTGCCGCTGATGTCGCGGACGGTGGTGACCCGCAGGCCGACGGATTCGACGGTGCCGACCGCGTCGCCCAGGTCGACGACGTCGCCGACGCCGTACTGGTCCTCGAGCAGCATGAACATTCCGGAGATGAAGTCACGCACCAGGTTCTGCGCACCGAAACCGAGGGCGACGCCGACGATGCCGGCGGACGCGATGAACGGCGCGACGTTGAGTCCGAGCGTGCCGAGGATCTGCAGGACGCACCAGACGAGAACCACGACGGAGACGCCGGACTTGAGCACCGAGCCGATCGTCTCGGCGCGCTGCGTGCGCCGCTCGTTGACCAGCACGCCCGGCAGGCCCCTGGGGGCGCGTTCCTGGAAGGGCCGGAGCAGGCCGGGTTTGCCGTTCTGGTGCCGCGGCTTCGTCATCCGGTCGATGAACCGGTGCAGCACATACCTCAGGATCAGCGCTGCCACGAGGTATCCCGCGATCGTCAGCGGCCGCTCGACGAGCCACTCCCGGTTGGTTTCGGTCAGTTCGAATGCCAGTCGCTGAACAGTCATCCCGGCCGAGTCTACGGATCCGTGCCGCGACTGCCACCGATGTGATCTTCGTCCGAACGGGTTTACCCGA
This sequence comes from Rhodococcus sp. PSBB066, assembly GCF_017068255.1. Lineage (NCBI taxonomy): Bacteria > Bacillati > Actinomycetota > Actinomycetes > Mycobacteriales > Nocardiaceae > Rhodococcus > Rhodococcus sp. PSBB066. Next base: position 5,322,158 of record NZ_CP070859.1, on the reverse strand, counting down.
ACACCACCAGCCACACGGCAACGGCATGGCACAGCGCGGCGAGCACGGTCGCCGCGTGGAAGAACTCGTGGTAGCCGAAGACGTGCGGCCACGGGTCGGGCCACTTGGTGGCGTAGAGGATAGCGCCGATGCTGTAGAGGATGCCGCCGACGAGCAGCAGCACCATCGGGACGATGCCCGCCTCGTCGATCAGCTGACCGGCGACGGGGACGATTGCCCAGCCGAGCAGCAGGTACAGCGGGACTCCCACCCAGCGCGGCGCGGTGGGCCAGAGCATCTTCAGCGCGACCCCCGCGAGGGCGCCGGCCCACACCACGAACAACAGGGTGCGGCCGGTCTCCGGCGGCAGGGCGAGCGTCGCGAAGGGGGTGTAGCTGCCGGCGATGAACAGGAAGATCATCGAGTGGTCCGCACGCTTCATCCACGTGCGTGCCCGCGGATTGTGCCAGTGGACGCGGTGATAGAGGGCGCTCACGCCGAACACACCGCAGACGGTGAGGCTGTAGATCACCGTCGACCAGCCCGCGGGCGGATCGGCCACGGTCTGCGACAGGACCACCAGCGCGATGCCGGCCACCACTGCGACGCCGAACGCCCACAGATGGATCCAGCCGCGCATCCGCGGCTTCACGGGCAGTTCGTCGATCCCGAAAACCGTCATGGTCGGGGCCTCCCTTCGATACCGAAGAGTAACCTACGCTTCCGTAACTTTCGCGGTGTGCCGGATCCGCGGCGGGGCGGAGGCCGGCGCGCGGGCGTCGGCCACGACCGCCGCTGCGACCGGAGACGACCGTGAGCGTAATGTGACCCGCGTGGTGATCTCGGGGTGAACGCGCGCGGCCTGCTGTATCAGCTCTACGAACGACGGCTGCTGAGCAAGCTGGACGGCGCGCAGCATCCCCGGCACGTCGCCGTGATGTGCGACGGCAACCGTCGCTGGGCCCGCGAGAACGGGTTCACCGACGTCAGCCACGGGCACCGCATGGGCGCACTGAAGATCGCCGAACTGCTGAGCTGGTGCGACGCCGCCGGCATCGAGCGGGCCACCATCTACCTGCTCTCCACGGAGAACCTGCAACGTGAGCCCGAGGAACTCGAGGCGCTGCTCGAGATCATCACCGACGTCGTCGAGGAGATCTCCGGGCCGGAGCAGAACTGGAGCGTCAAGATCGTCGGCACGCTCGACCTGCTGCCGGACGAACTGGGCCGGCGGCTGAGCGAGGCCGCCGAGCGCACGCAGGGGCGCACCGGCACCCACGTCAATGTCGCGGTCGGCTACGGCGGCCGGCAGGAGATCGCCGACGCCGTGCAGGCCCTGCTCCGGGCCAAGCAGGCCGAGGGGCTCGACGGCGAGGGCCTGGTCGAGGCCGTCACGGTCGAGGCCATCAGCGATCACCTCTACACCTCGGGGCAGCCCGATCCCGATCTCGTCATCCGGACCTCCGGCGAGCAGCGGCTCTCGGGCTTCCTGCTCTGGCAGAGCGCGTACTCCGAGATCTGGTTCACCGAGGCCTACTGGCCGGAGTTCCGCCGCGTGGACTTCCTTCGCGCCCTGCGCGACTTCGCGGCGCGGCACCGCCGGTTCGGGACGTAGCCGCGGTGTGTCCTTCGGGCTGTTTCCGCCGCCCGAAGGACACACCGGCGGCGAAGCCGCCTACAGCTTCCGCAGGCGCAGGCGGTTGACCGAATGGTCGGAGTCCTTGCGCAGGACCAGCGTTGCGCGCGGCCGCGTCGGCAGGATGTTGTCCACCAGGTTCGGCCGGTTGATCGAATGCCAGATCTCCTTCGCGGCCCCCACGGCGTCGCGGTCCGACAGGTTCGCGTAGTGGTGAAAATGCGCGTCGGGGTCGGAGAATGCCGTCTTGCGGAGCGCGAGAAACCGCTCGACATACCACTTCTCGATGTCCTCGAGGCGGGCGTCGACGTAGATCGAGAAGTCGAACAGATCCGAGACCATCAGCCGTGGACCGGTCTGCAGGACGTTCAGGCCCTCGATGATGAGGATGTCCGGTTGCCGCACCACGTGGTACTGGCCCGGGATGATGTCGTAGGAGATGTGCGAGTACACCGGAGCGGCCACCTCTGCGGCGCCGGACTTGACCTCCGTGACGAACCGCAGCAGCTTGCGACGGTCGTAGCTCTCCGGAAAGCCCTTGCGGTGCATGATGTTCCGACGCATCAGCTCCCGGGAGGGGTACAGGAAGCCGTCGGTGGTCACCAGGTCCACCCGGGGATGGTGCTCCCACCGCGCCAACAGTGCCTGCAGCACGCGTGCCGTCGTCGACTTGCCGACCGCGACCGACCCGGCCACCCCGATCACGAACGGCACCTGCTGGTCCGGGTGCTTCTCGCCGAGGAACGTGGCGGTCGCGGCGAACAACCGCTGCCGCGCGGCGACCTGCAGGTGGATCAGACGGGCCAGCGGGAGGTACACCTCCGCCACCTCCGCCAGGTCGATCTGCTCGCCGAGGCCGCGCAGGCCGCGCAGTTCCTCCTCGGTCAGCACCAGCGGCGTCGACTTGCGCAGCGTCCGCCACTGCTTGCGATCGAACTCGACGTACGGACTCGGCTCGCTCAGACGCGCCACCGGCACACTCCCGACTCGACGACGGGCCCGGCGGCATACCCCGGGTATGGCTGGCGGCGAAGGATGTCCATATCGGCCGATTGTGCTCGCTGACACATCCGCTCGCCGCGCGGGGTCCGGTTTCCGGGTTCGCCGGCAGGCACGGGGCCGATCCGGGGGACTAGGGTGCCAGGGCATGGACCCGGACTCGTTGGTGCGCGAATATCTCCTGCTCGGCCTGGCATTCGACCGGCTCGAGGAGGGTTTCGTCGACGCCTTCACCGGCGACCCCGCCCTGCGTGGCCGGGTGGAGAACGCGCCGGCCCCCGATCCTCGTGATTTATCCCACACCGCGCGCACACTGCGGGCCGCGCTGCCCGTCTCCGGGCTCTCCGACGAGCGCACCCGCTTCCTCGACGTGCACCTGCGCGCCCTCGAATGCTCGGCCCGCAAGTTCGCCGGTGCGGACATCGCCTTCGTCGACGAGGTCGAGGCCTACTTCGACGTGCATATCGACATGGGCGACGAGGACGCGTACCGCGAGGCCCACCGCCGCATCGACGCGCTGCTGCCGGGCAGCGGCCCGCTCGCCGAGCGAGTGCAGGCCCACCGCAAGTCCGAGGTCGTCCCCGCCGAGCGCCTCGCCGAGTGTGTCGACGCCTTCTCGAGCGCCCTGCGCGACAGGGTCCGCGCGGTGTTCCCACTGCCCGAGACCGAAACCGTCGAATACGAGGTGGTCGGCGACAAACCGTGGTCCGGGTTCAACTACTACCTCGGCAACTACCGCTCCCGCGTCGCGATCAACTCCGACCTCGAACAGCACATGTCCCACCTGCCGCGGCTGATCGCGCACGAGTCCTACCCCGGCCACCACACCGAACACTGCCGCAAGGAGGCCGGACTCGTCGCCGGCGGGCACGACGAGCAGACCCTCTTCGTCGTCAACACCCCGCAGTGCCTCATGGCCGAGGGGCTCGCAGACCTCGCCCTCGAGACGATCGTCGGGCCCGGCTGGGGACAGTGGGCGCAGGACATCTACGCCGACCTGGGCCTGCGGTTCGACGGTGAACTCGCCGAGAAGCTGCACGAGGCGTCCGCCGGCCTGCTCGGCGTCCGCCAGGACGCCGCCCTGCTCCTGCACGACCGCGGCCGCACCGGCGACGACGTCGTCGCCTTCCTGCAGCGCTGGTCGCTGTCGAGCCCGGAGCGGGCCCGGCAGTCGCTGCGCTTCCTGTCGTCGCCGTTGTGGCGCGCCTACATCAGCACCTACGTCGAGGGTTACCGCCTGCTCGGTGGCTGGCTGGCGCAGGCCCCTGCGGGCGCGGAACGCATCGAACGGTTCCGTCGCCTGCTCGACGAACCGCTGGTGCCCAGCGCCCTGCGGTAACGAGCGGGCGTGACCTGGTCCATTGCCCGAGGGGACCGGGTTCCTCGACCGGGGGTGAGGTTCGTAGACTGGTAGGTGAATTCCTGCCGTCCCCAGCTTGGAGAATCCTCGATGACCGTTGTGCCCGGCACCGACGTCAACACCGCCTCGCTCTCAGACCTCGACCCCGAGCTGGCGCAGGCCATGGCCGGCGAGCTGTCGCGCCAGCGCGACACGCTCGAGATGATCGCGTCGGAGAACTTCGTGCCGCGCGCGGTGCTCCAGGCGCAGGGCAGCGTGCTCACCAACAAGTACGCCGAGGGCTACCCGGGGCGCCGCTACTACGGCGGCTGCGAGAACGTCGACATCGTCGAGGACCTCGCCCGCACCCGCGCCAAGGAACTGTTCGGTGCCGAGTTCGCGAACGTCCAGCCGCACTCGGGCGCGCAGGCCAACGCCGCCGTGCTGATGGCGCTGATGAACCCGGGCGAGAAGCTGCTGGGGCTCGACCTCGCCCACGGAGGGCACCTGACCCACGGCATGAAGCTGAACTTCTCCGGCAAGCTGTACGACGTCGCGTCCTACGGGGTCAGCAAGGACGACCACCGCGTCGACATGGACGAGGTCCGCTCCATCGCGGTGGCCGAGAAGCCGAAGGTCATCGTCGCCGGATGGTCCGCGTACCCGCGGCACGAGGACTTCGCCGCGTTCCGCTCCATCGCCGACGAGGTCGGCGCCTACCTGTGGGTCGACATGGCGCACTTCGCCGGGCTCGTCGCCGCGGGCCTGCACCCGTCGCCGGTGCCGTACGCCGACGTCGTGTCCACCACCGTCCACAAGACCCTCGGCGGCCCGCGCTCGGGTCTGATCCTCGCCAAGCAGGAGTGGGCCAAGAAGATCAACTCCGCGGTGTTCCCGGGCCAGCAGGGCGGCCCGCTCATGCACGTCATCGCCGCGAAGGCCGTCGCGCTGAAGATCGCCGCGAGCGAGGAGTTCAAGGACCGGCAGCGCCGCACCGTCTCCGGTGCGCAGATCCTCGCCGAGCGCCTGATGCAGTCCGATGTCACCGACAAGGGCATCACCGTGCTGACCGGCGGCACCGACGTGCACCTCGTCCTCGTCGATCTGCGCAACTCGCAGCTCGACGGCCAGCAGGGCGAGGACCTGCTGCACGAGATCGGCATCACCGTCAACCGCAACGCGGTTCCGTTCGACCCGCGTCCGCCGATGGTCACGTCCGGTCTGCGCATCGGCACCCCGGCACTGGCCACCCGCGGCTTCGGGGACGAGCAGTTCACCGAGGTCGCCGAGATCATCGCGGCCGCGTTGACGGGGTCGTCCGACACCGCGACGCTGCGCGGCCGGGTGAGCAAGCTTGCCGCCGACGCTCCGCTGTACCAGGGTCTCGAGGACTGGAACCTGGTCTAGGCGCGACGCCCGGCAATCTGTCCGGATCGTCTCGTTTACCCAATCTTCACCGACACGCCTCGTCGCTCATCGAGCGGACGGGGCGTGTCGGCGTTAGCGTCGGGGGTGTAGACGGCGCAGTTGCCGGCTACGCGGGAGGTCCTGATCGTGACTGTGACAGGCAGAGCGAGGGGCCGGCACCCGGCCCTCGTGTCCCTCGTGGACACCAGGTTCGACCGGCCCATCGAACGAAGTCTGTGTGGTGCTGCACAGATCTAGGAGCCTCACGTGACTGCAACACGCTCCGTCCCCGCCCGCCGCTCCGGCAGGACCCCGGCGAAGAAACCCGATGTACGCACCTTCGTACTGGACACCTCCGTGTTGCTCTCCGATCCGTGGGCGGTGACCCGCTTCGCTGAGCACGAAGTGGTGCTGCCCCTCGTCGTGATCGGCGAACTCGAAGGCAAACGGCACCATCACGAACTGGGTTGGTTCGCGAGGGAATCGTTGCGGCTGCTCGACGACCTGCGCCTGCAGTACGGCCGGCTCGATCAGCCCATCCCCATCGGGACCGCGGGAGGCACCCTGCACGTCGAGCTCAACCACACCGACCCGGAGGTGTTGCCGGCCGGATTCCGCACCGACACCAACGACTCCCGGATCCTCGCGTGCGCGTTGAACCTCGCCGGCGACGGCCGCGACGTGGTGCTGGTCAGCAAGGACATTCCGCTCCGGGTCAAGGCCGGTGCCGTCGGGCTGACCGCCGACGAGTACCACGCCCAGGACGTGGTGACGTCGGGCTGGACCGGCATGACCGAGCTCGAGGTGGACAGGGCGCTGATCGACGACCTGTTCGCCGAGGGGATCGTCGACCTCGACACCGCGAGGGATCTGCCGTGCCACACCGGGATCCGGCTGCTGGGCGGCTCGTCCAGCGCCCTGGGCCGGGTCACGCCGGACAAGCGGGTGCAGCTGGTGCGCGGAGATCGGGAGGCGTTCGGGTTGCACGGCCGTTCCGCGGAACAGCGGGTGGCGCTGGACCTGCTGCTCGACGAGTCCGTCGGCATCGTCTCGCTCGGCGGGAAAGCCGGGACGGGCAAGTCGGCGCTGGCGCTGACCGCGGGCCTCGAGGCCGTGCTGGAGCGTCGCACCCAGCGCAAGGTCGTGGTGTTCCGGCCGCTGTACGCCGTCGGCGGACAGGAACTGGGCTATCTGCCGGGCAGCGAGAGCGAGAAGATGGGGCCGTGGGCGCAGGCCGTGTTCGATACCCTCGACGGTCTCGCGAGCCCGGAGGTGATGGACGAGGTCATCAGCCGGGGCATGCTGGAAGTGCTTCCGCTGACCCATATCCGGGGCCGGTCGCTGCACGACTCGTTCGTCATCGTCGACGAGGCCCAGTCCCTCGAGCGCAACGTGCTGCTCACCGTGCTGTCCCGGCTCGGCGCCGGCTCGCGGGTGGTGCTCACCCACGACGTCGCCCAGCGCGACAACCTGCGGGTGGGCCGCTACGACGGCGTCGCGGCGGTGATCGAGAAGCTCAAGGGGCATCCGCTTTTCGCGCACGTCACCTTGACCCGCAGTGAGCGCTCGCCGATCGCGGCGCTGGTGACCGAGATGCTCGAGGAGTTCGCCCCGGGCGCCTGACGCCGTCGGCTGGTGGGCCGAATGTCACACCGGTGCGATGTGATCGACCCGATGTGACATTCGGCCACCGCCCCGCGCGAGCGGGTCAGTCCTGGGAGGGGCGCGGGCCGAGTTCGGCCTCGAGGACCTCCTGGACGACGCGCATCGCGGCCAGGCCGGCCGGGGCGCCGCAGTAGGCGCCCGCGTGGATGACCGCCTCGACGATCTCGGTGCGGGTCAGACCGTTTCGCAGGGCGCCGCGCACGTGCCCGCGCAGCTCGTTCTCCGCGCGCAGCGCGATCAGCATGCCCAGGTTGAGCAGGCTGCGGCTGCGACGGTCGAGTCCCGGCCGGGTCCACACCGAGCCCCACACGTGCTCGGTGACGAACTCCTGCATCTCCTCGGAGTCGGTGCCGCGGGCGCGGTCGAAGGCCCGCTCGACGAAGTCGGCGCCCATCACCTCGCTGCGGACCTGAACTCCGGCCTCGAACGCGGGCGTCCGGTCGGCGTCGGTCATCGTCGTGCTCCCTGCCTCGTCGCCGTCGAACGGTTCGGCGGCCGGGGAGATTCTACGACCGGCGCAGCACCGCCCGGAGCGCGCCGGCGCCCAGTGCGCCGACGATCGTGCCGACGTTGTAGTGGTCGTCCCACACCGCGATCTTCCCGTCGCGCAGTTCGAACGTGCCGCACACCCAGAACCGGGTGGAGACGGGGCCGAGGCGCAGGACGTCGGTGCGCTCGGTGAGCACCACGTTTCCGGTCGCGGCGATGTGATGGATGGTGACGTCGAAGCCCAGCGACGGCCGGCGCAGGCCCTCGAGGATGCGCCGCACGCGGGGCAGGCCCCGCACGGTCGGCAGCGACGTGTTGTGCCAGGCGATGTCCGGGTCGAGGAGGGCGACGGCGCGCTCGACGTCCTCGGCGACCATCGCGTCGAGGAACTCGCGGACGACGGCGACGGACTTCTCGTCCACGGAGGTGTGCGGCTCGGTCATGACGCTCCTGTTCGGGTGAAGGTTCCCAGGCCGTTCTCGTTCCAGTACTCGAACGTGACGCCGTCGGGGGTGAAGGTGGCCGTGGAGATCGTCCCGTCCGGGGCGTTCTCACCGCCGTCGATCGGGAAGGTGAACACGTCGCCGTCCCAATGGTCGAGCCGGTAGGTCTGCCCGGCGGGACCGATGGTGAGCACCAGTGTGCCGGCGCGATCGTCGATCCGCGCGGGACCGTAGTACTCGCTGGTGTAGACGCCGGTGTACTGCCCGAGGGGGCGGGCCGGGGCCGGATTCGTGGGAGCGGGGCGTCCGACGAGCGAGCCCTTCGGGTCGTCGAACGATGCGAACGCCTTCTCGTAGAGGGCGAACCAGTCCTCGCGGATCTCGCCGAACTGCACGAGATCGGCGAACTCGGCGGCGAGGGTCTCCGGCACGCCGATCGGGGCGGCATTGGTGAGCGCGACGATCGCGACGTCCGCCGACGGCAGGGCCGTGAACGCGGTCGCGGCACCCAGCGAGAACGCCCCGGAATGGCTCAGCGTCACCCGCCCGGCCGGGCTCGTGCCCACATTGAACCCGTACCCGTAGAACCCCGCCCGGCTGTCGACGGTGCCCGGCGGGCTCGACACGGCCTGCGGGGACACCGCCGGCAGCAGGGCGTCCGCGTCGACGATGCGCCGGCCCTGGTACTCACCGTCGCCGAGCAGCATGGTCAGCCACCGCGCGACGTCGGTGACCGAGGCGCTCACCCCGCCGGCCGGGGACTGGGCGTCGGGATCGCGGACGGCGCGCGCGACGTAGTCGCCGTCGACGAGCTGATGACCCACGGCCCGGTTGGGCCGGGCCTCGTAGTCCTCGAATCGTGAACTGGTGGAGGTCATTCCGAGGGGTTCGTACAGCACCCGTGCCGACAGGTCCGCCCAGTCGGCCCCGGACGCGTCGGCCACCGCCTGCGCCGCGGCCGTGAGCCCGAAGTTGGTGTACTCGTAGGAATCCCGGAACGGCCCGAGCGGCAGCAGGCGGAACCGGTCGAACACCTGCTCGCGGTCGAAACCGAGATCCTCGAGCTCGTCGCCGGCGTGGTCGGGAAGCCCGGAGCGATGGGCGTAGAGATCGCCGACGGTCACGCGGCTCGTCACGTACGGGTCCGCGAGGGCGAAGCCCGGCAGGCGTTCGATCACCGGGGTGTCCCAGCCGATCACGCCCTCGCCGACCTGGTGTGCGACGACGGTTGCGCCGAGCGGCTTCGACATCGACGCCAGCTGGAAGACGGTGTCGGCATCCACTGCGGCGTCGCGGCCGGCCTCGCGCACACCGAACCCCTTCGCGTACACGATCTCACCGCGGTGCACGACCGCGACGGCCATCCCGGGGATGGCGGTCCGATCCATCAGTTCGCGTGCGAGGTCGTCGAGGCGGGCGACGGCGTCGTCGACCTGCCCGTCCGGGATGTCGACGCCGGCAACCTGCGGGGGAGTGAGCGACCGGGACTCCGGCGAGGCCGGTGCCGAGGACGTCGGGGAATCGGTGTCGACCGAGACGCACCCGGCCGACAGGGTCGCCACGAGGGCGAGGGCGGCGCCGATCCGGCGACGACGGGGTGCGCGCATGTCACGGCCTTTCTCGTCCGTCGCATGGTAAGCCCTGCGTCCGTGGCGCGGAAGCGTTCTGTTCCGCGTCACGGGCGCCGGTGACGGCGACGGACGCCGGTCGCAGCCTCGTTCGCCGATCGTTGTCCGACTGTGACGAGGAGAGCGGGCCGGGACGGTCGAACCGCCGCACCGGGCGCGACCTGCGCCGATGCTGCGATCGCGGCGGGGCGCGGACGGGCACCGGCCGCGCGGTCCGGTCCGGCGCGAGGAAACCGCCGCACGGGACGGTACGGGATGGTTAGCGTCGAGGGGCCGGTGTTCGGATGCCAACGAGGAGTGATCCCATGAATCGAATCCCGCGTCGTTCTGCCACTGTCGCCGCGGCCGTCGCCGCTGCAGGGCTGGTATTGGCCGGCTGCAGCAGCGACGACGGCACCACCGCAGAGGATGTGGTCGGCAGCGCCACGAGTGCAGCGCAGTCCGCGGTCGAGGGGGCAACGTCCGCCGCCCGGTCCGCGGTCGAAGACGCCACCGGAACCGGAGGCCCCACGGAACCGGGCGCCTCCGTGGAGGAGACGACCACGCTGCCGGGTGCGGGCGGCGCCGAGTACACCATCAGCGGGCCGATTCTCGCGAAGTACAACGAGATCGGCGGGGCGAACAGCCCGCTCGGGGCGCCGACCGCGGATCAGCAGGACGTCGGCGACGGCTACATTGCGGAGTTCGAGGGCGGCATCATCGCCTGGAGTCCCGACACCGACTCGCACGTGGTGTGGGGCGAGATCCGCACCGCCTGGGAGGCCCAGGGCGGCGCGGAGGGTGAACTCGGCTTCCCGATCAGTGACGAGCGCCCGATCCCGAACGGCCTGGAGAGCGAGTTCGAGATGGGCACCATCACCTACGTCGCGGGTGCGACGCAGGTGATCCCGAAGTAACCCGTCCCGATGTAGCCCGCGCCGGCTACGGCTGGAACACGAGCCGGCCGACGGTGTGCCCGTCCCCGAGGCGGGCCACCCCGTCGGCGACGTCGTCGAGGGAGAGCCGCTCGCTGATCAGCGGCTTGATGGCGCCGTCGTCGGCGAGGCGGCACAGTTCCTCGTGGCACGCCTCGATCGCGGCACGGTTGTACTGCCGGTACAGGCCCCAGTGCAGGCCGATGATCGAGTAGTTCTTGATGAGCGCGTGGTTCAGCGCCGGTTGCGGGATGGTGCCCCCGGCGAACCCGATCACCAGGATGCGGCCCTCGAACGCGATGCACTTGGTGGAGCGGTTGTACGAGTCGCCGCCGACGGGGTCGTAGATCACGTCCGCGCCGCGGCCGGCGGTGACGTCCTTGACGACGTCGACGAAGTCCTCGCGGTGCCGGTCGACGACGACGTCGGCGCCGAGAGCCCGGCAGTAGTCGGCCTTCTCGGCGCCGCCGACGACACCGATCACGGTGGCCCCGGCGGCCTTGCCGAGTTGCACTGCGGCACTGCCGACCCCACCGGCGGCAGCGTGCACGAGCAGGGTCTCCCCGGCCCGCAACTGCGTACGGCGGTGCAGGGCGAACCACGACGTCTGGTACCCGATCGACAGCGCCGAGGCCTCGGCGTCGTCGAGGGACGCCGGAGCGCGGTAGGCGTCCTCCTCCGGAACCACGGCGAGCTCGGCGAATCCGCCGAAGGGGAACTCGGGATTGCCGATGATCCGGTCGCCGACGGCGAAGCGGGTGACGCCCTCGCCGGCCGCGACGACGGTCCCGGCGAGTTCGACGCCCGGTGTGAAGGGCAGTTCCGGCTTCAGCTGGTACTGCCCGCGGCACAGCAGCACGTCGGGGAAGTTGGCCGGCGCCGCGGCGACGCGCACGACGAGCCGTCCGGGCCCCGCCTCGGGGTCGGGGACGTCCATCAGCTGCAGCGCTTCCTTGGGCTCGCCCACTTCGTGAATTCGCCAGGCCTTCATAGGGTTACCTTTCGCTCGAGTTCGGTGTGCGGAGGTGCGCTCAGCGGGCGGCGACGCCGGCCTCGGCTGCGGCGGCGGTACCGAGCATCGCTCCACCGTCGACGACGAGGGTCTCGCCGGTGATCCAGCTCGCCGCGTCGGAGGCGAGGAAGGCCACCGCCGAGGCGATGTCGGCCGGTTCGCCGATCCTGCCGAGCGGCAGGGCCGCGTCGAGCCGGTCCTCGTGGTCCTTCCACAGGGCCTCGGCCAGGCGAGTGCGCACGACGCCCGGGGCGACGGCGTTGACCCGCACCCGCGGCGCCAGCTCGAGGGCGAGCTGGCGGGTGAGGTGGATCAGCGCCGCCTTCGAGGCGTTGTAGAGGCCGATGTTCGCTTCGGGTGCCATCCCGCCGACGGAGGCGGTGTTGACGACCGCGCCCCCGTGCTCGCCCATCCACTCCCGCACGGCCAGGGAGGTCCACAGCACCGGACCCCACAGGTTGACGTCGAAGGTCTTGGCGAACCGGGCGTGGTCCTGGGCGATCACCGGGCCGAACGCGGGGTTGGTGCCGGCGTTGTTGACGAGGATGTCCAGGCGCCCGAACCGCTCGACGGTGAGTTCGACGCACCGCCGGGCCGCGTCCTCGTCGACCGCGTGCGCGCCGACACCGAGTGCGGTGCCCCGCACCCCGGCCGCCGTGACCTGCGCGGCCGCGGCGTCGGCCGCGTCCTGCTTGCGGGAGGTGAGCACCACGTTCGCGCCGGCCGCCGCGAGGTCCCGGGCGACGGCCAGGCCGATACCGCGGGACGCCCCGGTGACGATCGCGGTGCGGCCGGTCAGATCGAGTCCGGTCATGGGTCAGCCCACCGTCACCTTGTGGCCGTTGACCGACGGGGCGCCGGCGGGAGCGGTGCGGTACTTGCGCAGCTCGGCGACGGCGATGGAGCGCTTGTGCACCTCGTCGGGGCCGTCGGCGAGGCGCAGCGTGCGCATGTGTGCGTACATCATCGCGAGCGGGAAGTCGTCGGTGACGCCGCCGCCGCCGTGCACCTGGATGGCACGGTCGATGATCTTCAGCGCCATCGTCGGGGCGGCGACCTTGATGGCCGCGATCTCCATGCGTGCCTGCTTGTTGCCGACGGTGTCCATCAGGTGCGCCGCCTTCAGGGTGAGCAGCCGGGTCATCTCGATCTCGATGCGGGCCTCGGCGATCCAGTCCTGGATGTTGGCGCGCTCGCTGAGGGGCTGACCGAACGTCACCCGGCTCGACGCGCGCCGGCACAGGAGCTCGAGGGCCCGCTCGGCCATGCCGATGGCGCGCATGCAGTGGTGGATGCGGCCGGGTCCGAGCCGGGCCTGGCTGATCGCGAAGCCCTCGCCCTCGCCCGCGAGGACGTCCTTGCTCGGCACCCGCACGTTCTCGAAGGTGATCTCGGCGTGGCCCTCGCGGTCGGCGTACCCGAAGACCGGCAGGTTGCGCACCACTGTCACGCCGGGGGCGTCGATCGGGACGACCATCATCGACTGCTGGCGGTGCGGGGCGGCGGTGGGATCGGTCTTGCCCATCACGATGAGTACCTTGCAGTTCTTGTGCATCGCGTTGGAGGCGAACCACTTACGCCCGTTGAGGACGTACTCGTCGCCGTCCCGGACCATGGACAGCTCGATGTTGGTGGCGTCGGAGCTGGCGACGGCGGGTTCGGTCATCGCGAACGCCGAGGCCATCGTGCCCTCGAGCAGCGGGCGCAGGTACTTCTCCTTGTGCTCGTCGGTCCCGAAGAGGGTGAGCACCTCCATGTTGCCGGTGTCGGGGGCGTTGCAGTTGCACGCCTCGGAGGCGATGTGGCTGCGGCCCATGATCTCGGCGAGGGGCGCGTACTCGAGGTTGGTCAGGCCCGGGCCCCAGTCGGGGTGGGGGTGGAAGAGGTTCCACAGGCCACGCCGGCGGGCCTCGGCCTTGAGCTCCTCGAGGATCGGGGGCTGGAAGTGCGGGTCCCCGGAGGCGCGCATCTGCTCCTCGTACACCGCCTCGGCGGGGTAGACGTGCTCGTCCATGAAGGCGAGCAGGGTGTCGCGGTACTGCACGGTGCGCTCGGACATTTCGTAGACCGACATGGTCACTCCTGGCGGAAGGGGGGCAGGGCTGGGATCGCCCGTCGTCGAAGGCGGTGCGTCGCGAAGAGGATGGTGACGGACGTCTCCCTCTCTGTATAGTTGAACGCGGTTTCAACTTCAAGTTTCGATTCGGCGCGAGTCGTTCCGGCCGCGCGGAGAGGAAGCATCCATGACCGACGACATCACCACCCTGCCCGTGCGTCCCACGGGCCTCGACGACCTCCAGGCCCTGGTGGGACGGGATATCGGGCCGACCGACTGGGTGCCGGTCACCCAGGAACTCGTGAACGCCTTCGCCGAGGTCACCGACGACCACCAGTGGATCCACGTCGACCCCGAGCGCGCCGCGACGAGTCCTCTGGGCACGACGATCGCGCACGGTCTGCTCGTGCTCTCGCTGGGGCCGGGACTGTCCTACAAGCTCATGAGCTTCGACGGGTTCGCCCACGGGCTCAACTACGGCTACGACAAGGTGCGCTTCGTCTCGCCGCTGCCGGTGGGCTCCCGCATCCGGATGCGCATGCAGGTTCTCGGGGCCGAGGCCGCCGGCGGCGGCATCCAGATCCGGACGCTGCAGACGTTCGAGCGCGAGGGGCAGGAGAAGCCGGTCGCGGTGGCCGAGTCGCTCGCCCGCGTCGTCGCCTGAGGGGTATACGGCAAAGATGCTGCCGGCCTCCACGAGTGATCGTGGAGGCCGGCAGCACCCGTTCCGGTTACCGTGCGTGGGCGATGCCCGGGACGGCCTTCGGGTCGCGGCGCACCGCCGCGGGGTTGGTCTCCTTCAGCACCCACGCCGAGAACAGCGTGAGGGCGCCCATCAGGGCCACGAACACCGAGACCCACGTCGTCGTGCCGGTGTTGGCGATCAGGGCGGTCATGATGAACGGCGTGCCACCGCTGACGGTGACGGCGGCGAGCTGGTAGGCGAGCGACGCGCCCGAGAGCCGGACGTTCGGTTCGAAGAGCTCGCCCAGGTACGCCGCCAGTGGGCCGTACGTCATGGACTGGAAGATCGAGCCGACCGTGACGGCCACCGCGAACAACACGAGATTCGCGGTGTTGACGAGCCAGAAGTAGGGGAAGGCCCACAGCACGAGCGCCGCGGCCCCGATCATGATCATCGGCCGGCGGCCGACGCGGTCGGAGATCCACCCCGACCACAGGATGAACCCGAGACCCACCAGCGAGCTGGCCAGCGACACGGCCAGGATCGAGTTGCGGTTCATGCCGAGTTCGGTGGTGCCGTAGCTCAGGACGCCGGCGATGCTGATGTAGAACAGCGAGTTCGTCGCGGCGAGCAGGCCGCAGCCCAGCAGGATCTTGCGCCAGTGGGTGCGGATCGCCTCGGCCAGCGGGGCCTGGACGACCTGCTGCTCGGGCCGGGTGGCTGCGACTTCGGCCTGCAGTTCCCGGAATTCGGGGGTGTCCTCCACCTTGGTCTGGATGTAGAGGACGACGGGGAACAGCGCCGCGCTGGCGAGGAACGGGATCCGCCAGCCCCAGTCGAGGAACACCTCGTTCGGCATCGCGGCCGTCGCCGTCAGGAAGGCGACGTTGCCCAGGATGACGCCGCACGGCACACCCATCTGCCCGAACGTGCCGGCGAAGCCGCGCCGCTTGGGATCCGCGGACTCGGTGAGCAGCAGGACGATTCCGCCCCACTGTCCGCCGCAGGCGATGCCCTGCAGGAAGCGCAGCGTCACCAGGAGGATGGGGGCGAGGACGCCGATGGAGGCGGCGGAGGGCAGGCAGCCGATGAGGAACGTCGCCAGGCCCATGAGCAGCAGGGAGACCACGACGACGGGTTTGCGGCCGTAGCGGTCACCGAAGTGGCCGGCTACGAGTCCGCCGATGGGACGGGCCACGAATCCGGCCCAGAAGGTGCTGAAGGACAACAGCGTTCCCATCAGGGGTGAGCTGTCGGGGAAGAACACGTGCGGGAAGACCAGCGCCGCGGCGGTGCCGTAGAGAAAGAAGTCGTACCACTCGATCGAGCTGCCGATGAGCCCGGCGGCGAGCAGCTTACGATGAGCGCGCGTGTGGTGCGACGTGCCGGCGGGCGCGATGCCGGTCGGACTCACGGATGACGATGTCACAGATCAATTCCTCCGGTCGGACGGGCCGAGAAACAGCACTCAAACATGAATTCGGGTTCAGGCTGTGGTGCTAGTCTGGGGCATCCGTCATGTGATGTCAATCACGAGCGGGCCTCCCCCCAAAATGTCACTCGACGAAGGGAAACCAGTCATGGCCAGTGTTCTCGACCCCGTCCTCGCCCATGCGGACGCGGCGCCGGAACGCATCGCCCTGCGCACGCAGGACGGGCAGCGAAGCTATCGCCGGCTTCGCGACGACGCGCTGCGCTACGGCGCACTGCTCCGCGGTCGCGGCGTCACCACCGGCGACCGGGTGCTCCTGCTCGCCCCGTCGGTACCCGAATTCGTCGTGGCCTACCTGGGCATCCAGGCGGTCGGCGCCGTGGTGGTTCCGGTGAACACCATGTCCACCGCGGCCGAGCTGAGCTATACGCTCGGGGACTCGCGGGCCGTGCTCGCGATCGCCTGGCACGGCGCCTCCGCCTCGGTGGCCGAGGCCGCGGAGGGTCTCGGCGTGCCGTGGCTGCCGCTGGAGCCGGGCGCCGCGGTCGAGGAGGACCCCATCGACCCCGTCGACCGTGCCGACGGCGACATCGCGGCGGTGCTGTACACGTCGGGCACCACCGGCCGCCCCAAGGGGGCCCAGCTCACCGTCTCGAATCTGCTGTCCGCGGGCCGTATTTCGTGCACATTGTCCGGATCGGGACCCGAGGACCGCGTGGGGACCGGATTGCCGCTGTTCCACATCTTCGGCCAGGCCTCGGTGATGATGTCGGCGTTCACCGCCGGATCCTCCCTGTCCCTGCTGTCCCCGTTCGACCCGGCGGCGATGCTCGATCTCGTGGTCCGGGATCGGCTGACGGTGGTGTGCGGGGTTCCGACCATGTGGAACGCGATGCTTCATGCCGAATCGCCCTACGGCCCGGCGGATTTCGAGGGGCTGCGGCTGGCGGTCTCGGGGGGAGCGTCGCTGCCGGGTGAGGTGGCCCGCGACTTCGGGCAGCGCTTCGGCTGCACCATCCGGGAGGGCTACGGCCTGACGGAAACCACGGCCATGGCGACCTTCTCATGGGGGGACGTCCCGGCGCGCATCGGGTACAGCGGAACCGCGGCCCCGGACATCGAGGTCGAGGTCTACGGGCCGGACGGTGCCCCGTGCGGGCCCGGCGAGGTGGGGGAGGTGTTCGTCCGCGGACCCGTCGTCATGACCGGCTACTGGCAGCGCCCGGCCGACACCGCGGCCGTGCTCGACGAGCAGGGCTGGTTCCGCACCGGCGACCTCGGAGAGTTCGACGAGCAGGGCCGGTTGCGCATCGTCGACCGGGTCAAGGACCTCGTCATCCGCGGCGGCTACAACGTGTACCCCAGCGAGGTGGAGGAGGTGCTCTACGAGCATCCCGACGTCGTCGAGGCCGCCGTCGTGGGCGTCCCGGACCGGCACTACGGCGAGGAGATCGCCGCGGTGGTCGTGCTGCGCGACGGCGGCCGCGCCGACGCCGAGGACGTCGTGCGATGGTGCCGGGAGCGGTTGTCCGCCTACAAGGCACCCCGCATCGTCCGCTTCGTCGACGCACTGCCGAAGGGGGCGTCCGGGAAGATCCTCAAGCGGGCCATCGACCGGGACGAGTTGTCCCGGTTCGTCGTACGCCGCTCCGAGTCGGCGGTGTGATCCGCGCCGTCCGCTGCCGGGTGCCACACCCGGCAGCGGACGGCACCCGACTCAGTACGTGTCGCGGCGTTCGAAGATCTCGCGCGGGTTGTCGATCAGCATCCGGTCGATGTCCGCCTCGCTCACCCCGGCCTCCCGCAGGGCGGGCAGCACGTCGTTGTGCAGGTGCATGTAGCTCCACCGCGGCGTCTCCACGGCGAGCATCTTCGGATCGAGCCAGTCGTTGAGGGTGGCGTAGTCCTGCGACAGCAGCATCCGGCCGGCATAGCCGCGCTCGACGAGGGTCGCGATGGTCTTCACCCGCTGCTCGAATCCGAGGTAGACGTCGACGCCGCAGCGGTCCATGCCGATGTACGACCCGGCGTCCATCAGCGACGTGAGGTAGCCGATGTCGTCGGAATCGCCGCTGTGGCCGACGATCACACGGGAGAGGTCGACACCCTCCTCGGTGAACAGGCGCTGCATCACCAGCCCCGACTCGGAGTGGGCGTGGGTGTGCACGGTGATCGGCACGCCGGTGCGGCGGTGGGCGACCGCCACGGCCCGGGCCGTGCGTTCGACGCCTGCGGTCAGGCCCGGGGCGTCGATGGCGCACTTGAGCATTCCGGCGCGCACTCCGGAATCGAGGATGCCCTCCTCGATGTCGCGGACGAAGAAGTCCACCAGGGGTTCCGGGCCACCGAACAGGGTGCCGGGGCCGCGGTAGTGGAAGTAGTGCGGCAGGTCCATGTAGGTGTAGAGACCGGTCGCCACGACGATGTTCATGTCGGTGGCCTCGGCGACCCGCCGGATCAGGTCGATGTTGCGGCCCGTGCCGACCACGGTGAGGTCGACGAACGTGTCGAAGCCGGCCGCGTGCACCTCCCGGACGCGGTCGATCGCCTCCGCGACCGCCGCGTCGAGGTCGACGCCGATGTCCCAGTTGCCGTGCAGTTCGGGGGAGAGGACGAACAGGTGCTCGTGCATCAACGTCCGGCCGAGGCTGCCGCTGTCGACGGTGCCGGTGACGGTGGGGACGGTGGTCATGGCGTCTCGCTTCCTGAAGACCTGAATTAGAATTCAGCTTCATATGAGACCACGATGAGACGCCTGTCACAAGACCCCACCCGGCGTCGGGCGCAGTCAGCCCTGCGGCTCGACCCGCGTCATCGCCAGCACGTCGAGCCGCCGATCCAGCTCCTCCTCGCTCAGGCCGTCGCCGATCAGGCCCCGGTCGATCACCGCCTGCCGGATCGTCTTCTTCTCCCGCAGCGCCTCCTTCGCGACCGCGGCGGCCTCCTCGTATCCGATCGCCGAGTTCAGCGGCGTCACGATCGACGGCGACGACTCCGCCAGGGTGCGCAGGTGCTCGGTGTTCGCCACGAGACCGTCGACGCACCGCTCGGCGAACAGGCGCGAGACGTTGGCCAGCAGGCGCAACGACTCGAGCAGGTTGCGAGCCATCATCGGGATGTACACGTTGAGCTCGAACGCGCCCGCGGCGCCGCCCCACGCCACGGCCGCGTCGTTGCCCACGACCTGCGCCGCCACCTGGGTCACCGCCTCCGGCAGCACGGGGTTCACCTTGCCCGGCATGATCGAGCTGCCCGGCTGCAGGTCCGGCAGCTGGATCTCGGCGAGACCCGTCAACGGACCCGACCCCATCCACCGGATGTCGTTCGCGATCTTCGTCAGCGAGACCGCGATGGTCCGCAGCGCCCCGGACGCCTCGACCAGACCGTCGCGCGCGGCCTGCGCTTCGAAACTGTTCTTCGCCGGCGTCAGCGCCTCCACCCCGGTCGCGCGCACCAGTTCGGCGACGACGCGGGGGCCGAACCCCTCGGGGGCATTCAGGCCCGTCCCGACGGCGGTGCCGCCGATGGCCAGCTCGCCGAGCCGCGGCAGCGTCGCCTGCACCCGCTCGATGCCGGCCTCGATCTGCCGGGCGTAGCCCCCGAACTCCTGCCCGAGCGTGACCGGCACGGCATCCATCAGATGGGTCCGGCCGGACTTGACGACCCGCTTCCACTCCTCCGCCTTCGCGGCGAGGGACGCCCGCAGCTGGTCGAGGGCCGGGATGAGATCCTTCACCGCCGCCTCGGTGGCGGCGACGTGCGTCGCGGTGGGGAAGGTGTCGTTCGACGACTGCGACATGTTGACGTGATCGTTGGGATGCACCGTCACCCCGCGCTGCGCGGCGAGGCTCGCGATGACCTCGTTGGCGTTCATGTTCGAGCTCGTGCCCGAACCGGTCTGGAACACGTCGATGGGGAACTGGTCGTCGTGCAGGCCCTCGGCGATCTCGGTAGCGGCGGCGACGATCGCGTCGGCCTTCTCCGCGTCGAGCAGGCCCAGGTCCTGGTTGACCCGGGCACACGCCGCCTTGAGCAGGCCCATCGCGCGGATCTGGGTGCGTTCGAGGCCGCGGCCGGAGATCGGGAAGTTCTCCACGGCCCGCTGGGTCTGAGCGCGCCACAGGGCGTCGGCCGGGACCCGGACCTCACCCATGGTGTCGTGTTCGATTCGGAACTGCTGCTCGGGATTTTCGGCCATGGCTTCACAGTAGGCGGCTCGCGCCGCAGGGGCGCCCCTTCGGACCGGCGGAGATCCGAAAGGACACCACGACCGCGAAGCGGGTCACGGCATGGGAGGAACGGCCCCCGCGACGCCGTGGAAATCGATCGACGTGAACTCGCTGAGCTTCTTCAGACGGTGGTACGCCTCGACCATCCGGACGGTGCCGGACTTGCTGCGCATCACGATCGACTGCGTCGTCGCGCCGCCGCCGTAGTAGCGGACACCCTTGACGAGTTCGCCGTCGGTGACGCCGGTCGCGCAGAAGAAGATGTTCTCGCCCTTGACCAGGTCCGTGGTGGTCAGCACGCGGCCCGGTTCGTGGCCCGCGTCGATCGCCTTCTGCCGCTCCGCGTCGTCCTTCGGCGCCAGCCGGCCCTGCAGCGCGCCACCCATGCAGCGCATCGCGGCCGCGGCGATGATGCCCTCCGGGGTGCCGCCGATGCCGAGCAGCATGTCGACACCCGAACCCGGGCGCGCCGCGGCGATCGCGCCGGCGACGTCACCGTCGGAGATCAGGCGGATGCGCGCGCCGGTCGCGCGCACATCGCTGATGAGCTGCGCGTGCCGGGGACGGTCGAGGATCGTGACGGTGATGTCGGAGATCTCCGAGTGCTTCGCCTTCGCGACCCGGCTGATGTTCTCGGCGACGGGCGCGGTGATGTCGATGACGTCCGCGGCCTCCGGGCCGACGGCGATCTTGTCCATGTAGAACACGGCGGACGGGTCGAACATGGCGCCGCGCTCGGCGACGGCGAGCACCGCGATGGAGCCGGGCGCACCCTTCGCCATCAGGGTGGTGCCGTCGATCGGGTCGACCGCCACGTCGCACAGCGGACCGTCGCCGTTGCCGACCTCCTCGCCGTTGTAGAGCATGGGCGCCTCGTCCTTCTCGCCCTCACCGATCACGACGACGCCGCGCATCGACACCGAGCTGACCATGTGACGCATGGCGTCGACGGCGGCGCCGTCGCCGCCTTCCTTGTCACCGCGGCCGACCCAGCGGCCCGCAGCCATCGCCGCGGCCTCGGTGACACGCACCAGCTCGAGGGCGAGATTGCGGTCCGGGGCCTGGCGGCGGGTCGGGGTGCTGGCCGTCATGGGCTACTGCCTCCTGATGCAGTCGGTCGGCGCGGACGCCGACGCGGGACGGCCGCCGAGGGGACAGCCGCCGGGTTCCGATGGTTTCGAGTGGTAATTCTCTCATCACCGCCCCGTCGGCGGGGCTCGGACCCGGCCACGTGCGGGTATCGGTGCGGACGGCTGTCAGACTGGAAGCGTGGCCTCCCAGAAACCCCGCATTCTCCACGACACGCGCGACATGGCGTGGTCGCTGATCCCGCTTCTGCTGATCATGGTCGCCGTGGCCGCGATCGCCAGCCAATGCTCCTTCAGCCCCGGCGGCCCCACGGCGGGACCCGTGCCCAGCTTCGACGTCGACGCCGGCCTGAAGTACGACGCCCGCGAGCTGGACTTCCCGATCCGGCAGCCGAAGGTGCCCGAGGACTGGCAGGCCAACTCCGGCAGCCGCAGCATCATCACCGGCGAGCAGGGTGGCGATTCGAGCACCGTCGGATTCATCACCCCTGACGGCCGGTACGTGCGGTTCACCCAGTCGAATGCGGGGGAGGACGAGCTGGTGCGGTTCGTCGCCGGGGAGCCGCGCACCGCGACCGGGGCGCAGAGCCTCGCCGGCCGCGACTGGGTGGTCTACGGCGGCGAGGGCGTCGAACCGCTGTGGGTGTCCGACTTCGGCGACGTCCGGATCCTCATCGGCGGCTCCGGCGACGAGGCCGAGTTCCGCGAGCTGGCGACCGCCGCGGGTGCGGCCGAACCGCTGCAGCCCTAGCAGCCGCTCCGCTCACTCCTCGTCGTCGGCGTGCGACAGCGCGGTCTCCACACGCTGCCGGGCACCGGCGAGATGCTCCTCGCAGCGCCGCGCGAGCGCCTCGCCCCGTTCCCACAGCGCCAGCGAATCGTCCAGGTCCAAGCCACCCTGTTCGAGCATCTTGACCACGTTGACCAGTTCGTCGCGCGCACGCTCGTAGCCGAACTCCGCCACGTCGTCGTTCGGGCCGCTCGCGGCCGTGGTCTTCGGGCCGCTCGCGGCCGTGGTCTTCGTCTCGCTCATCCGTTCCCCGTCACTTCTCTCGTCCGATGACGGCGGCGCGCAGCGCCCCGTCGGTGACCCGCACCCGCAGCTGGGTGCCGGGCGGTGCGTCGCCGGCCGACCGCAGCACCTCCGGATCCCCGTCGGGGACCACCCGCTGGACCACCGCGTAGCCGCGGGCGAGGGTGGCGGCGGGACCGAGGGTCGCGAGCCGCGCGCCGAGGTGCTCGATCCGGGCGGCCTCGGCGTCGATCGCGCGGGTCACGTCGCGACGGGCGCACTGCCGCAGCCGCTCGATCTCCTCGCTTCGCCGGTCGACGGTGCGCAGGGGGTCTGCGAGCACCGGCCGGCTGCGCAACTGCTCGATCACCTGCTCCTCCCGGCGCACCCAGTTCCGCAACGCCGCCGCCGACCGCCCTCGTAGCTCGTCCACCAGGTCCTGTTCGGCCACCGCGTCCGGCACGATCCGTTTGGCGGCGTCGGTGGGGGTCGCCGCCCGCAGGTCGGCGACGTGGTCGGACAGCGGGCTGTCCGGTTCGTGCCCGATGGCGCTGACCACCGGCGTCGTGCACCGGACGATCGCGCGGCACAGCGCCTCGTCCGAGAACGGCAGCAGGTCCTCCACGCTGCCGCCGCCGCGCGCGAGCACGATGACGTCGACGGACGGGTCGGCGTCGAGTTCCTCGAGCGCATCCAGGATCTGCGGGACCGCGGTGGGCCCCTGGACGGCGGTGTTGCGGATCTCGAAACGGACGGCCGGCCATCGGCGCTGCGCGACGCTGAGCACGTCCCGCTCGGCGGCGCTCGCGCGCCCGGTGATCAGACCGATCCGCTGCGGCAGGAACGGCAGGGGCCGCTTGAGCCGAGGGTCGAACAGTCCCTCGGCCGCGAGCAGCGCACGCAGCCGCTCGATGCGGGCGAGGAGTTCGCCGATACCGACGGCGCGGATCTCGGTGACCCGCAGGGCGAGGGTGCCGCGGCCGGTCCAGAACGACAGCTTGCCGAACATCACCACCCGGCTGCCCTCGGTGAGCGGAACGGGGGAGTTCTGCACCAGTTGCGGCGAGCACGTCACCGACAGCGACATGTCCGCCGACGGATCCCGCAACGTGAGGAACGCGGTGCGGGTGCCGGGACGCACGTTGAGCTGGGTGATCTGGCCCTCCACCCAGACCGAACCGAGCCGGTCGATCCAGCCGGCGACCTTCTGCGAGACGGTCCGGACCGGCCACGGATGCTCCGCGGAGTTGGACGGGGTGACCGTGGGCGCGGAGGTCACTTGGTGCTTGCGTTCGCGATCCGGTTGGACAGCATGGTCTCGAACGGGTCGCGTGCGCGCGTGGCGCTCTCGTACTCGAGTAGCGCCCGCAGGTCCTCGACCGACAGGGTGCGCATCCGGGCCCGCAGCTGTGCCAGGGTCAGCGACGGGTAGTCGAGCAGTTCGACGATCTCGGGCACCTCGGATCCTGCCGCGCTCCCGGCGGCCGTCTTCTTCGCCGCCTTCTTCGCGGATTTGCCTCCGGCCGCGTCGGCGCCGCCGACGGCGGTCTTGCCGGCGCTGATCTTCGCGGCGGTGGACTCGGCGGGCGACCCGGTCTCGGGGGCGCCGGAGCCGGCGGTCTCCGTCTCGGCGACGGGGGACTTGCCCGCCTTCGGGCCGGCGGCCACCGGCACCGCGGCCTCCGCGGCCGGCGGCATCGAGTAGAGCGCGAACCGCCCCGGCGCCGCGGCGGTCGACATCTCGGCAGTGCCCGCCGGCACCTCGGCGTCGTCGTCGAAGGTGGCCCACGACGGCTCCTCGGCGGGGGCCGCGCCGAGCAGCTCGAACAGCTGGTCGCCCTTGATGGCGAGCGACGTCATCGTCTGCTGGATCCGCATCGTTGTCTGAAGGATCTGGCTGACCGTGGTCATCGGCAGCGCGACCGCGGTGGACGGCAGCTTGAGGGTCTCTTCGTACGCGGTGACGGCCAGCCCGGCCGCCACCCGCGCCATGAACGGTGGACGGATCATGAGAAACAGACTGCCTCACGTGCCGCCCGATTGGTAGCCGACGAGGGCCGACCCCGCGAACGGCCCGTACCCTGGAGGCATGTCTGCGCCTGTTCCCCTCGAAGTCGGAATCACTCGGTCGGCCGGTTCACCTGCTGCCGGTAAGCGCGTCCTGCTCGCCGAGCCGCGCGGGTACTGCGCCGGCGTCGACCGGGCCGTCGAAACGGTGGAGAAGGCACTCGAGAAGCACGGTGCCCCGATCTATGTCCGCAAGGAGATCGTCCACAACCGTCACGTGGTCGAGACCCTCGCCGAGCGTGGCGTGGTCTTCGTCGACGAGACCGACCAGGTGCCGGCGGGCGCGGTGCTGGTGTTCTCGGCGCACGGTGTCTCGCCCGCGGTGCACGCCTCCGCCGCCGAACGCAACCTGCGCACCATCGATGCCACGTGCCCGCTGGTGACGAAGGTGCACCAGGAGGCCAAGCGCTTCGCCCGCGACGACTACGACATCCTGCTCATCGGTCACGAGGGTCACGAGGAGGTGGAAGGCACCGCCGGCGAGGCTCCCGACCACGTCCAGCTCGTCGACGGGCCCGACGCGGTCGACCACGTCACCGTGCGCGACGAGGCCAAGGTGATCTGGCTGTCGCAGACCACCCTCAGCGTCGACGAGACCATGGAGACGGTCCAGCGGCTGCGCACGAAGTTCCCCCTGCTGCAGGACCCCCCGAGCGACGACATCTGCTACGCCACCCAGAATCGGCAGGTGGCGGTCAAGGCGATGGCGCCCGAATGCGACCTCGTCATCGTCGTGGGCTCGCGCAACTCGTCGAACTCGGTGCGGCTCGTGGAGGTGGCGCTGGGTGCCGGTGCCCGGGCCGCGCATCTCGTCGACTACGCCCGCGAGGTCGACCCGGCCTGGCTCGAGGGCGTGCAGACCGTCGGGATCACCTCGGGCGCATCGGTGCCGGAGGTTCTGGTGCGCGGCGTGATCGACCTGCTCGCCGAGCACGGCTTCGCCGACGTGCAGTCGGTGACCACGGCCAACGAGACCCTGGTGTTCGCGCTGCCCCGGGAACTGCGCTCCGCGCGGCGCGCCTGATCGGGCAGGCTCAGTCCTCGTACCGGTCCCGGTAGCGCACCCGGGGCCGCCGGTATTCCGGGGTCTCCGGAACCGGGGACTGCCTGCGGGGCGGCGGGGGAACATCGCCCCGCTCGTAGGGCCGGTCGGTGCGGGTCCGGTGGTCGCCGCGCCGGTCGTATTCCCGGCGGGCCTCGGCGGTCCGCCGCGGTGCCGGTTCGCTGCGCCGCGGCCGGTCGGCGACGTCACGTGCCGCGGCCGGTTCGGTTGCGCCGCGACGGACCGCGTCCGGAGCCGGGGCCGGGGCGGTGGTGCGGCGCCGCACCACCGGGTTGTCGCGCGTGTCCGCCACCTGCCGCACGCTGGCCTTGGTGGAGGCGGGCGGCCGCGCGGCCGGGCGCCCGCGACGGCCCCGCGCCGGCTTCGCAGGCACGGCGGTGTCGCGGTCCTGCTGCGCGGCCCGCGACGGGGCCTTGGCCGCACGCGCTGCCGCGCGTGCGCTCCTCCTGCCCGCTCGGGCCGGAGCCGGCACCGGGGGCCGGCTCAGGAAGATCCGCAGGCCGCCGACGACCAGGACCGCCACCGTGGCGGTGAGCATCACGGGGAAGCGGTTCACCAGCGGATACGCGACGTTGAGCGCCAGATCCTTCAGGCCGCCGCCGCCGGATTCGACGAGGAACTCCTGCGCGATCGGGACGGCGACGAGGAGCAGCAGCGGCGGCTGCGCCATCGCCGTGAACAGCGCCCGGTGCTGCACGGCCGCCACCGCCGCGATGCATCCGAGCACGTAGAACGCGGAGAACGCCGAGCCGAGCTCGTTACCGCGTGCCGCATCGATGAGGAAGCCGAGCAGGGTCGAGCCCGCCGCGACGAGGATCGCGCCCCACCACGGGACGCCAGGCACAGTGGGCGCCACCGACCGCATGTCGAGCGGCACCGCCGAGCGAGCACGTTGCGTTGCAGACACATGTCGACACTAGACCCATCGGGTCAACTTGCTTCGTCGACAGGACCGCCGGACTCGGAGATGTCGGTCGGAGTCGTGCGGCGCGGCCACGCGTCGACCGGTCGCACCTCCGGATGCTCGCCGTCGAAGATCTCCAGTTCGCTCAGCTTCCGCGCCGTCACCGCCACCCGGGACTCCATCGACGCGACGGTCAGATTGAACGAGTCGACGGCCTTGCCCAGCTGGGATCCGAGCCGATCGAGGTGCCCCCCGACGACGCCGATCCGCTGGTACAGCTCCCGGCCGAGCTGGTGGATCGTCGCGGCCTCCTTCGACAGGGCCTCCTGCCGCCACGTGTGCGCGATGGTGCGCAGCAGCGCGACGAGGGTGGTGGGGGTGGCCAGGATCACGTTCCGGGCGAATGCGTACTCGAGCAGCTCCGAATCCGCGGCCAGCGCCGCATCGAGGAACGGGTCGCCGGGGACGAACAGCACCACGAACTCGGGCGTCGGATCGAACGACTCCCAGTAGGCCTTCGCCGAGAGCTGATCGATATGCGTGCGCACCTGGCGGGCGTGCCGCACCAGGTGCTGGTCCCGCCGGGCGACGTCCTCCTCCTGGGCGGCGTCGAGATAGGCGGCGAACGGCACCTTCGCATCCACGACGATCTGCTTGCCGCCGGCGAGATACACCAGCAGATCCGGGCGCACCCCGTCCTTGGCGACCTGGGTGTCGAAGTCGCAGTGCCGCACCATCCCGGCGAGCTCGACCACGCGTTCGAGCTGGATCTCGCCCCATCGTCCGCGCACCTGCGGGGCGCGCAGGGCCGTCACCAGCTGCTGCGTCTGCGTCGAGAGCAGCTGCGAGGCGCGGTGCATGCCCTCGACCTGCTCGGTCAGGCCGGCGTAGGCGTGCACCCGGTTCCGCTCGACGTGCTCCACCTGCCGCGCGAGGGCTCCCACCGCCTCCTGCAACGGCCCGACGAGACGTGAGACCTGCTCGCCGATCGCACCGGAATGCCGGCGGGCGGAATCCTCGCTCACGGCACCGAGCGCCTGCCGCAGTTGCGCTTCGTTCTCGCGCAGGGCCGCGAGCTGGGCCTCCGCCCGCGCGGCGCGGTCGCCGCTGCGCGCGGCGTGCAGCAACCAGCCGAGAACCGCGCCGAGTGCGAGGGCGGCGAGCAACGCGAGTGCCGTGAGTGCCGTCATGGTGCGCATGATGCCCGAGACGACCGACAGGCTCACCCGGACCGGGCGATGTCGTGTCGGTGCGCTGCTCTACGGTCTGACGGCATGCGGATCCTGCACACCTCGGACTGGCACATCGGCCGCACCTTCCACGGCGTGGACCTGTTGTCCGACCAGGCGCAGGCCCTCGCTGCCCTCGCCGACCTCGTCGCCGAGCGGCGCGTCGACGTGGTGGTGGTGGCCGGCGACGTCTACGACCGGTCCATCCCGAGCGCGGATGCCGTCGCGGTGTGCAACGCGGGACTCGAGGCGATCCGCCGGGCCGGCGCCGTCATCGTCGCGACGTCCGGCAACCACGACTCACCCGTCCGTCTCGGCGCCGCCGCGGCATTCGCCGCCGAGGGCGGGCTGCACCTGATCACCCGGGTCTCCCAGGTCGACCGGCCCGTCCTGCTCGACGACGCCCACGGCACCGTCGCCTTCTACGGCATCCCCTATCTGGAGCCGGAGATCACCCGCGCCGAACTGGGGGTGCCCGAGGCCCGCTCGCACGCGGAGATCCTCGGGGCGGCGATGGACCGGGTCCGCGCCGACGCGCGCGCCCGCGGCGTTCGCGCCGTGGTGCTCGCCCACGCCTTCGTCGTCGGCGCCGAGGCCGCCGGCTCCGAACGGTCGATCTCGGTCGGCGGCGTCGAAACCGTCCCGGCGTCGGCGTTCGACGGCGTCGACTACGTCGCGCTCGGTCACCTCCACTCCCCACAGACCGTCGCCGAGCACATCCGCTACTCGGGCTCGCCGCTGCCGTACTCGTTCGGCGAACGCACCCACCGCAAGGCCGTGTGGCTCGTCGATCTGGACGCCACCGGGCGGGCGGCCGTCGAGCGCGTCGACCTGCCGGTCGTGCGGGGCCTGAGCCGTCTCACCGGCGTCCTCGACGACCTGCTCACCGACGTCGCGCACACCGGGGCGGAAGACCACTACGTCTCGGCCGTCCTCACCGACGCCGTGCGCCCCCTCGACGCGATGCGTCGGCTGCAGTCCCGTTTCCCCCGTGCCGTCCACGTCGAGTGGGAACCGCCCGTCGCGGCATCGACCGTCACCTACCGGCAGAAGGTGCGCGGCCGAAGCGACCTCGACGTCACCCGCGGATTCCTGGCCGATGTGCGATCGGAGCCGTCCGAGCGGGAGCTGCGCTGGGTGCAGGAGGCGCTGCGCGACGTCGACCGTGCCGCGGGCGTCGGGACCGAGCAGACCGTCGCACCGGGGGAGGCGTCCGCGTGAGGCTGCACCAGCTGGAGATCACCGCGTTCGGGCCGTTCGCCGACACCGTGCGGGTGGACTTCGACGAGCTCGGCGCGGACGGGCTGTTCCTGCTGCACGGCCGCACCGGCGCCGGCAAGACCTCCATTCTCGACGCGGTGGCGTTCGCCCTGTACGGCACGGTGCCCGGGGCCCGCGCCGACGGACGCCGGCTGCTGTCGGACCACGCTCCCGCCGGCACCGCACCGCAGGTGAGTCTCGAGGCGACCATCGCGGGCCGGCGGCTGCGGATCGTGCGCAGCCCCGACTACGAGCGCCCGAAGCTGCGCGGGACCGGGACCGTCAAGCAGAATGCCAAGGCGAGCCTGACCTGGCTCGACGGCTCGGGCGAGCACCTCTCGCGGCTGCCCGACATCGGGGAGGCCGTCCGGCGCCTGCTCGGGATGAGTGCCGAGCAGTTCTTCCAGGTGGTGCTGCTGCCGCAGGGCGAGTTCGCGAAGTTCCTGCGCGCCGACAGCGAGGACCGCGGCAAGCTGCTCGAGCGGCTGTTCGACACCACCCGATTCGGCTCCGTCGAGCGCTGGTTCAAGGACCGCCGCAGCACCGCCGCCAAACGCCTCGAAGAACAGCAACGCGCCGTCGACCTGCTGCTCGCCAAGGTCAGCGCCGCGGCCGGCCTCGAGGCCGGCGCCGACGCCGAACCGGTCGTGTGGGCGCACCGGCTGCGCGACGACGCCGCCGAGAGCCGCGATCTTGCGCTCGCGGCGCTCGACGTCGCGCGCGCCGACGACACCCGCGACCGGGCGGTCCTCGCCGAGGCGACCGAGCTGCGACGGTGCCAGGAACGACGCGCCCGCGCGGTCGCCGAACTCGCCGACCTCGATGCCGCGGCCGGCGAGCTGCAGACCCTGTCCACGGAACTCGAGACGGCCCGGCGGGCGGCGCCGGTCGTCGACGTTGCCCGCGACGCGCACCGCGCCGCGGAGGCCGCCGCCGCCGCACACGCCGCCGCGGTGGCCGCGGCCGCCCCGCTCGCCGCCGACGGGGAGGGACAGGCCCTCGTCGCGGAGCTCGACGGTTCCCCCGCCGAAACCGACCGCGCTCTGATCCGCCCCCACGAACAGCGGTGGTCTGCAGAGGTGGTCCGCCTCGACGCCCTGCTCGAACAGGAGCAGCGCCTGACCCGGCTCGAGGCCGACCGCGTCGCCCTGCAGCAGCAGCGGCGCGACCTGGCCGTGCGCGCCGAGCGGATCGCCGCGGAACTGGAGGGACTTCCGGGCCGCCGCGACGCCGCGGAGGAGGCCGCGCGCCGGTCCGAGCGGGCCGCGGCCACCCTGCCCCGGCTCGAGGCCGAACTGGCGCGGGCCACCGACGCCCTCGCGGCCGCCACCGAACTCCAGGACCGGGCCCCCCGGCTGCGACGCCTCAAGGCCGAGGTCGTCGCCCTGCGCGACGCACACCACGACGCCCGCACCGCCCTGCTCGACGTGCGCGAGCGCCGCATCGCCGGGATGGCCGCCGAGCTGGCCACCGATCTGGTCGACGGGCGTCCGTGCGTGGTATGCGGAGCCACGGCGCACCCGAACCCGGCCCGGCCGGCCTCGGACACCGCGACCAAGGCGGACGAAGACGCCGCCCGGGAGGCCGAGCAGCGAGCCGCCGCGGAACTGACGCGGGCGCAGGCGGCGGTCGCGGAGGCGGCCAACACCGTCGCGGTGCTGCGGCAGCGCTGCGGTGACGCCGGTCTCGACACGCTCACCGAGATGCGGGCCGCGGCCGCCGCCACGCACGCCGCGACGGCGGCCACCGCCGCCGAACGCGAGCGCCATCGCGGCGAGATCGCCCGGCTGCGCGGGCTCGACGCGGACCTGCGCGAGCAGGCGCACGCGGTGGACGTCGAAGCCGCCCAGGCCGCGCACCGCGAGGAGAGCGCCGCGGCAGAGGCCGACGAGATCCGCACCCGCATCACCACGGCGGCCGGTGTCGAGGACTCCCTCGCCGCCCGCCGACGTCGGATCGCGGCGCTCGCCGGCGCCGCGGCGAACCTGCTCGACGCCCGGGTGCGGGCCGCGAACGCCGCGACGGTCGCGCGCGAGCGGGCCCAGGAGGCGGCGGCAGCCGCCGAACGGGCCGGGTTCGCGAGCATCGAGCAGGCACTCTCGGCGGTGCGCCCCGATTCGCGCCTCCGCGAGATCGAGCAGGCCCTGCGCGCGGCGGCGGACCGGCGTGCGGCCGCGCAGGCCGTGCTCGACGACCCGGAGACCGCCCGGGTCGGCGACGACCCGGTGGACCTGACGGAACCGGAGGCGGCGGTCACCCGGAGCGCGGCCGCGCTGGCCGCGGCGGTGTCCGCGGCCTCCGAGGCCGAGCGGCGCCACGCCGACATCGAGAAGTTCGCGGCGCGCCTCGAAGAGGAGTACGCCAAGCTGGTGCCGCTGCGGGACGAGCAGGCCGAACTCGCAGCGCTCGCCGACGTCGTCGCGGGCACCGGGCAGAACACGCGCAAGATGTCGCTGCGTTCGTACGTCCTCGCGGCTCGCCTCGAGGAGGTGGCCGAGTCGGCGTCGGTGCGGCTGCGGCGCATGTCCGGTGGCCGCTACGAGTTCGTGCACACCGATGCCGCCGGCACGCACGGCAAGCGCGGCGGCCTCGGCCTCGACATCCACGACGAGTACACCGGTGCGGTGCGGTCGACGAAGACCCTCTCGGGCGGCGAGTCGTTCCAGGCGTCGCTGGCGCTGGCCCTCGGGCTCGCGGACGTCGTCGCCGCCGAATCCGGGGGACTGGTGCTCGACACGATGTTCATCGACGAGGGGTTCGGCACGCTCGACGCCGACGCGCTCGACGCGGTGATGGGGGTGCTCGACGAGCTACGCGCCGGCGGCCGCGTCGTCGGCGTGGTCAGCCACGTCGACGAGATGCGTCAGCGCATCCCCAGCCGCCTGCACGTCGTGCGCGGCCGCACCGGATCCACGGTGGAGATCGCGAGCTGAGCCCCGCCGATCAGGCCGGGCCCGGCTCGGCTGCCGCCGGTCCCGGCGGCAGCGCCGGGGTCTCCTCCCCGGCAGTTTCGGGCTCCTCCGGCGCGGCGCTGCGTTCGTCGATCTGCTCGCCGACGTAGCGCAGCACCACCGCGGCGACGGCCGCGACGGGGACGGCGAGGAACGCGCCGATGATCCCGAACAGCGACGTCCCGGCGGTGACGGCGAGCAGCACCACCACCGCGTGCAGGTGCATGCTGCGTGACTGCAGCACGGGCTGCAGCACGTTCCCCTCGAGCTGCTGCACCGCGATGATGATGACGAGAACGATGATCGCGGTGGTCAGACCGTTCGCGACCAGCGCCACGAGGACGGCGAGCGCTCCGGCGACGAAGGCACCCACGATCGGGATGAACCCGCCGATGAACGTGAGGATCGCCAGCACGGGCGCGAGGGGCACCCCGAGGATGACCAACCCCAGGCCGATGAAGAACGCGTCGATGAAGCTGACGAGCGCCTGGGTGCGGATGAAACCGCCGAGGGTGTTCCACATCCGGATCAGCACCTCCTCGAGGTGCCGCCCGGCGCGACCGCCGCCGACGGCGTGCACCCACGGGATGAACCGCGGGCCGTCCTTGATGAAGAAGAACACCAGGACGAGTACCAGACCGATCGTCACCAGCAGGGAACCGGCCGTGCTGACACCGGTGAACACGCCGCTGGCGATGGTCGCGCCGCTCTCCTGGACCTTGTCGATCACCACCTGCGTGGCGTTCTCGAGCTGCTCGTCCTTCAGATTGACCGGGGGGCCCTGCACCCAGTCCAGCACCTTGTTGATGCCGTCGGTGGTCTTGTTCGCAAGCTCCGGCGCCTGCGCCACCACCGACGGGACGATGCCGGCGATGATGCCGCCGAGAATCGCGAAGAACAGGAACAGGGTCAGGCCCGCCGCGGCCGCCGGCGGCACGCCGCGCTTCATCATGCCGCGGGTGGGCGGCCACAGCATCGTGGCGATGACGATCGCCAGCGCCACGGGCAGGACGATCACCCACATCTTCTCGATGATCCAGCCGATGACCAGTGCGCCCGCCGCGATCACCACCAACGCCGCCGACCACTTCGCCAGCGTCAACCCGCCGGAGGCGATCAGCGTGGTGCGGTCCGGTTTCGGTGCCGGTGGCTTCCGCTCGGTGCTCTGCACATCGCTCAACGGACGGTCCTTCCGATGCTCTCGACGACGTGGATCGGGCTCGTCTGCAATCTACGGGAACCGCGCCCCGCGGGGCGGTTCACCGGCGCGAACACCCGGATCGTGGCAGGCTCTGATCATGAGGAAGCTCACCGCCGTGCTGGCCGCGGGTGCCGCGGCCGTCGTGCTCGTGTCCTGCAGTTCCGGTGACGACGCGTCGAACGAATCCGATGCGGCGCGCACGACGCTCGGCGGGGCGGCCTCGAGCCTCGCCTCCGCCGCGTCGAGCGTGGCCGAGCGGGCGCGCGGCGCCTTCGACGAGGCGAAGCTCGCGACGTTCGTCGCCGCGTTCCGCACGGGCTATCCCAACCTCGCCGCCGACCGCGACGACGCCTCCATCGAGGCGATCGTCATCGAGACGTGCCCACTGATCGACTCCGGCGCGAGCGATCAGGAGGTGATCGCGAAGGTCGGGGAGCTGGCACAGAACGGGGACACCGCTCCCACCGAGGAGCAGGCCGGCCGGATCTCGCAGCTCGTCCGCGTCGCCTGCTGACGCCCGCGGCCCGGGCTAGCATCGGGCCCATGTCCGCGACGCGATGGCAGTCCGAGCGCAGTGCCGGGGATTCCCGGGCCTACATCGAGCGGTTCGCCGAGCTCGCCCATGCGGGGACGGATCTGCACGGGGAGGCCCGGTTCGTCGACGTGCTCGTTCCGCGCGGCGCGCGGATCCTCGACGCCGGCTGCGGCACCGGCCGTGTCGGGCTCGAGCTGGCCCGGCGTGGCCACAGCGTGACCGCCGTCGACCTCGACCCGGTGCTCGTGGAGGAGGCCCGGGCGCACCCGGAGCTGACCGTGCATCTCGCCGACCTGGCACAGCTGGATCTGCCGGGCGAGCGGTTCGACGCGGTGGTCTCGGCCGGCAACGTGATGGTGTTCCTCGCGCCCGGTTCGGAGCGGACCGTGCTCGAGCGGATCGCCGCGCATCTGCGTCCCGGTGGGGTGTTCGTCGCCGGCTTCACCACCGGCGCGGCATACCGCCCGTCGCAGTTCGCCGCCGACCTCGCGGCCGCCGGCCTGAGCCTCGAGCACCGCTTCGCCACCTGGGACCTGCGGCCGTGGCACGACGACGCCGAGTGGCTGGTGGCCGTCGCACGCCGTGGGGATGGAAGGGGCGCGACCGCGACCACGTAGAATATCGATTCCGTGAGCCTAACCCTCGGAATCGTCGGTCTTCCCAACGTCGGAAAGTCGACGCTGTTCAACGCGCTGACCAAGAACGAAGTGCTTGCCGCGAACTACCCGTTCGCCACCATCGAGCCGAACGTCGGCGTCGTCGAACTGCCGGATCCGCGGCTGGAGCGGCTCGCCGAGATCTTCGGGTCGCAGCGGATCCTGCCCGCGACCGTGTCGTTCGTCGACATCGCCGGCATCGTCAAGGGCGCCTCCGAGGGTGCCGGGCTCGGTAACAAGTTCCTCGCCAACATCCGGGAGGCCGAGGCCATCTGCCAGGTCGTGCGGGTGTTCGCCGACGACGACGTCGTCCACGTCGACGGCCGCGTCGATCCGCTCGCGGACATCGAGATCATCGAGACGGAGCTGATCCTCGCCGACCTGCAGACCCTGGAGAAGGCCCTGCCGCGCCTCGAGAAGGAGGCGAAGAAGAACAAGGAACTCAAGCCGCAGTTCGACGAGGCCGTCAAGGCCCAGGGCGTGCTCAACGAGGGGAAGACCCTGTTCGCGGCGAAGGACTCGCTCGACTTCGGCCTGCTGCGCGAGCTGAACCTCATGACGACCAAGCCGTTCCTGTACGTGTTCAACGCGGACGAGGCGGTGCTCACCGACGAGGCGAAGCAGCAGGAGCTCCGCGCGGCTGTCGCCCCGGCCGACTGTGTGTTCCTCGACGCGAAGGTCGAATCCGAGCTGATCGAACTCGAGCCCGACGAGGCCCAGGAGCTCCTCGAGTCCATCGGCCAGACCGAGCCGGGCCTGCACTCGCTCGCCCGCGTCGGCTTCCACACTCTCGGTCTGCAGACCTACCTCACCGCCGGGCCGAAAGAGGCTCGTGCATGGACCATCCCGCAGGGTGCGACCGCACCGCAGGCCGCCGGCGTCATCCACTCCGACTTCGAGCGGGGCTTCATCAAGGCCGAGGTCGTCTCCTTCGAGGACCTCGACTCGGCCGGGTCGATGGCCGAGGCGAAGGCCCGGGGCAAGGTCCGCATGGAGGGCAAGGACTACGTGATGGCGGACGGCGACGTCGTGGAGTTCCGCTTCAACGTCTAGATGTAAGAGGCCACGAC
This sequence comes from Rhodococcus sp. PSBB066, assembly GCF_017068255.1. Lineage (NCBI taxonomy): Bacteria > Bacillati > Actinomycetota > Actinomycetes > Mycobacteriales > Nocardiaceae > Rhodococcus > Rhodococcus sp. PSBB066. Next base: position 5,287,209 of record NZ_CP070859.1, on the reverse strand, counting down.
GTTGGCGGCACCGGCTCGGCGTTTGCTCACGAGCCGGTGTCGGTGACGATGCGGTGGATGTGCCCGATGCCGTGGCCGGCGCGAGGGCGATGCGCCGCGCCGACCGCTTCTTCTCGCCTCGCAACTGCTCGATCCGGGCGGCGACCTCGGCCGTCGCGTCCACCGGGTTGCCGAGCGCGACGTCACCCGGCCGCGCACGCGCGGCGCTCAGCGCCCCGGCACGGGTGCCTCGCTCAGCGTCCGGCGGGTGACGAACCTTCGCGGCGTCCCCGACAGCGGATCGCTGAACTCCAGTTCCCGCGCGAGCAATTGGAGTGGGAGGGAATGATCGTCCGGGGCCTCGGGCAGCAGGTCGGGATACCAACGGTCGCCCAGGATCCCGGCGCCGAGCGCTGCCAGATGCACCCGCAACTGGTGCATCCGTCCGGTGTGTGGACGCAGAACCGTGTGCAGCACAGCACGTCCGGAGGCGCTCACGCCGGTCCCACTCACATCGACCACCGTCTCGGCGTTGGGCTCACGGAAGTTGTCGACGACCACCCGTAACTCCCCGCGCCGCGCCTCGATGTGGTTGCGGTAGACGATGGGCAGGGCGCGCCCGGCAAGCGCCGGTGCGTCCGGGTCCCACCCGGGTGGTCGCGCCGACACCGCCTCGTAAACCTTCACGACCCGCCGCTTTTCGAACAGCGACTGGTATGCGCCGCGCGTCGCGGGACGGGCCGAGAACATCACCAGGCCGGCGGTCGCTCGGTCGAGTCGATGGATCGGCGTCAGGTCCGGGTTGTCGAGGCGGGTCCGCAACCGGACGAGCGCGGACTCGCGCAGGTATCGTCCGCCCGGAGTGGTCGGGAGGAAGTGCGGCTTGTCGATCACGACGAGGTCGTCGTCGACATGCAGGATCTCCTCGTGGAACGGCATCGGTTCCTCCACCGGCAGATCGCGGTAGTACCAGACGAACCGATGCGCGCCCAGCGCGGTGCCGCGACCGATCGCACTGCCGTCGGAGCCCACGATCTCGCCGGCGTCGAACCGCCGGTACAGGTCGTCGGCGTCCAGGTGGTCGAACCTCGCGACGACGTACGCGGCGATCGTTGCCCACGGACCGGACGTCGGGACGCGCAGGCGCGTCGGTCCGACCCCGTTCTTGACGGGGAGCGGTGAGGGCATCGGCACGCCCGTCATCATCCCACCGCCTGCCGTCTCGTCCCGCCGCGGGTCGCGACGAGACGTGGGGTGAGGCGGCAGATTCCTCGGTGTGCCGCCGACGTCCGAAACCGGATGCTTCCGGGAGGGTGCCCGGGGATCCTGTGGTTCGTGGTTGATCCCTTCCGGCACCGGGATTCGCAGCCGGTCGCGCGGTGCGTCGAATCATCCACGTACGCAATGGGACCGGGGAAGATTCCCGCCCGCGCGGGACTGCCCGGCTCACAAGTGACCGCCGGGCCCCGCGGCGCGGAACCCGGCGATCTCCTGGGGCGTGTGATCAGTGGAGCCCGACGACCTCCTGGGCGATGGCGGCCAGGCGGGTCTGGGCGGCCGACACGACGCCGTGCCGGTTCTTGTGGGCCTCCTCGTACGCGACGATCGCGCGCACGTCGGCCGGTTCGGTCAGTTCCTTGACGGCGGCGACCGCCTGGGAGACGTTGAGGCTGTCGTAGTCGGGGATCGGGAGTTCGTCGGCAGTGAGGATTCCGGTCGCGCTGCGGGCCGTGTGGATCGCCCGGGCGGTCCCGTCCGCACCTTCGCGGTGGGTGATCCGTTCGGCGGTCTCGAGCGCCGCGTCCCGGCTGGCCGTCAGGGTCTTCGTGGCGACGTCGCCGGCGTGGGCGCCGCGCGCCAGCAGCGCGCCGAGGGCGGGCCGCGTCGAGCGGGCGGCGTCGATCGCGCGGTCGATACCGCGCGCGGACCACGTCACGGGCAGGTTGACGATGCGGACCGCGGCGCCCGCGGCGGCCTGCATCGGGGTGCGCCGCAGCGCGGCGGGTCCGCCGAGCGCGTCCTCGGCCAGGACGGTGGTCAGCCACTCCACGGTCGCGCTGTGGGCGGTGATCAGCCGGTCGGCCAGGCCGACGACCGCGGGGGCCTGGGCCGCCGTGGCGAGGGCCTTGAGGTAGCGGGCGCGGTCGAGTAGCTGGTGCTCGAGCGCGAGGTCGCCCAGCAGTGCCTCGTCGAACGGCTGGGCCTGTTCGGCCATGGCCTTCACCGCGGCGGCGGCGCGGCCGACGAACGGGCCGATGACGTCGGGCAGTCCACCCAGCTCACGGATGGTGCGCTCGATGGCTTCGGCGCGGGCCCGGCCGTTGGCGGCGTTCTCGGTCAGTTCGCGGCGGACCGCGTCGGTGCGGGCCTGGGGAATGCGGGTCTCGGCGACCTGGATCTCGGTGTTGGTCAGGTCGAGCAGTGCTCGCAGCTGTGTGAGCAATGTAGCGGTGTCGGTCTTGGTCATCGTGCGTTCGCTCCTTCGGTCGATGTCATCGATGGGGCTCACCGACGTGACACGATTCGGCTACCCGGCTCCTACCGACGGGTAACACGGTGTGAGGGAGGACACATCCAGCGGGATGTGATCGGGTCCTGCTGGTCCGGCCCCGACGCCGGCGATCAGTCCGCGCGCGACATCACCGCCACCAGGAACTCGGACTCGTCGGTGAACGGGCGCAGATCCCAGGTCGAGAGCTTCAGGTCCACCACGAGACCGTTGGCCGCGGCGTCGGCGAGGAACTGCGGGAACTCGTAGCCCCGGTTGGCCCCGAACCCCACGACCGCCCGACCGGTGGGCGCGAGATGACGGGCGAAGCCCGCCAGTACCGCACCCCGGGTGGACGGCGCCAGGAACGTCATCACGTTGCCCGCGCAGACGATGAGGTCGAAATCGGCCGCGACCCCGCGGGCCGGCAGATCCAGCTCGGCGAGATCACCGACGAGCCAGGTCGGGCCGGGATGATCCTCCTCCGCGGCGGCGATCAGCACCGGATCGACATCGACGCCGACCACCACGTGACCGGCATCGTGCAGATAGCCACCGAGCCGGCCCGGTCCGCACCCCGCGTCGAGGACCCGTCCGCCGCGGCCGAGCATCGCGTCGACCAGGCGTGCCTCCCCGACGATGTCCTTGCCCTCCGCCGCCATCGACCGGAAACGCTCCACGTACCACGTGGAATGCGCGGGATCGGCAGCGGTGATCTCCTCCCACTGGCTGGGGGTGTGATCGCTGGGAGTACGTGCACTCATCGTCGGTTCCTCCTCGATTCGGCCGCGCGGCACGCCGCGGTCACCTGTGCGGCCCACCTTAGGCACCGGGGAGTCGGCCCGCCGATGCCCGTCCGCCCGATGCCCGGTCACCGACCGGTCTCGGGCAGGTTGACATTTCCGCGCCCGGGGGCAAATCTCCGGTGGTACGAATCCGACGACGACGGCCGTGGTGGGAGTCGTGCACCCTGCTCGCCCGACCTCCGGTGCAAAGGAGCGCGACGTGAGTTCCCGCGATGTGAATTCCCCTGCCCAGCCCGACCGTCCGGTTCCGGACGAGGGGCCCGGCCCCGGGAACCGCCCCGGCGCGGCGCGGCCGATCCGCCGGTATCGCAGGGGCCGGCTCATCGCCTGGAGAACGCCCTGATGAGCGCGCTGGTCTGGGCCGGCGTCGTCCCGTACTCGTACCTGCTGACCACCCGGGGTCGTCGCACCGGCCGGAAGCGTGCCAACCCGGTCACGGTCGTCGAGCATGCGGGCCGGCGTTGGCTGGTAGCGCCCTACGGTGTGGTGCCCTGGGTGCTCAACGCGCGCGCTTCCGGCCGCATCGGCCTGACCCGCAGGTTCCGCACCCGTCACTACACGATCCGGGAGGTGTCGGCGCGGGAGGCCGGACCCGTCCTGCAGAAGTACGTGGCCATCGCATCCGCGACCCGGGACTACTTCCAGGCCGACAAGAATGCCTCCCCGGAGGAATTCGCGGCCGAGGCCGACCGCCACCCGGTGTTCGAACTCGCCCCGTACGGTGCGTCCGAGGGCTGAACCGAACCTCCTCCGGCACCGAACCTCTCCGGAACCGAACCTCACCGGAACCGGGGCGCCCCCGGAGAGGCGGCCGGATCCGAGGCAGACCCTCCCGGGTCTGTTATTCATTTGTGACCGTTTGTTGCCGTTCGGTGATGTCGACAGGGGTGGGAATGTCACCGTAGGGAGGCATGCTCGAGCACGTCAGGCTCAGGAGCATCAGCAGCAACGGTCGGGCGACGACCGGGCGGTGCGCACGAGGTTGGGACGTGACCATGGCGACCAGACCGGCATCCCCCACCGTGTCCTCCGAGCGAACCGTGTCCTCCGAGCGGGCCGCCCCGCTCGTCGAGAGCCCCGGGGTCGGGTGGATTCTGTTGACGCTCTTCGGCCTCGGTGGGGGACTGGTGGCGGCGTCGATCGCCGGGTCGTTCCTGATCGGGATCTCGGTGGTGCTGCTCGTCGGCGGGCTGGCCGCGGTGCTGGTCGCCGTCGTGTGATCTCCGGTCCCGGCTGGGGAAGGTCGGGACCGGGCCCGTCGCCCGCACCGGCCTTTGCGCAGCGGGTCGCGCATGCGACGCTGGGGTCATGGTGTTCGTCCTCTCCGACCCCACCCGGCACGCGGATCCCGAGGCCGCGGGCCTGCAGGTGACGCCGTCCTACGCGCCGGTGCGCCGGCTGGACTCGGGCGCGCTCGCGGCGGTGGAGGTCCAGTTGCGCGGCCCCGCGGACGGGCCGCTCGCCACCGCGGAGGCCCTGCGGGTCGCGGCGCGGACCATGAGCGAGAAGCGGCACCTCGACCGGCTCAAGTGGTCGGTCGCGCAGTCGAGGCCGGTCCGGAACGTACCCGCGCTGGTGGCGATGGACCTCGAGTCGGTCGAGAGCCTCGACGTTCCCGATTCGGAGGGATTGCGGCGCGACGTCGTGGTGATCACGGAGGAGTCCCTGACGGCCAACCCGTCGCGGACGCTGCGCGCGGTGGCCGATGCCCGCCGCAGCGGCAAGGTCGTCGCGGTCGACGAGGTCGGGTCGCGTCCGCAGTCCCTGGCCCTGTTGCCGCTCGTCGAACCGGACGTGATCATCCTCGCGGCGCGGCTGCTGGCCCATCGTGCGGACACGGACACCGCCCGTACCGCGCACGCCGTGGCCGCCCAGGTCGAGCGGACGGGCGCGCTCGTGATCGCGGACGGCGTCGACTCGGAACTGTGCCGGCGACGGGCCCTGGGGCTCGGGGCCACGTACGGCCTCGGCGCGCTGTACCCCGCCGTCGACACCCCGGAACAACTCGACGAGGAGGGGATCGACCCCTTCCCGCCCGCACCCGTCCGCAGCGTCCGCCCGGAGGAGGCGCGCACCCCGTTCGCGATCGCCTCGGTGGGGCGCCGGCCCGTGCGCAGCCTCAAGCGCCTCCTGGTCGCGATGAGCACGAATCTCGAGAAGCAGGCCGGCGCCGCGGGCCCGGAGACCATCGTGCTCGGCACCTTCCAGTACGCCCGGCACTTCGGTGAGCGCACCCGCGCGCGGTGGCAGTACATGGCGGACCGGATCGCGTACGCCGGGGTGTACGGCGTGGGCCTCGGGCACTACGCGGAGGCGGGCATCCACCACGCGCCGCTCGACCCGGACGACCAGCTCGTCGAGGAGTGGAACGTCGTCGTCCTCGGCCCGCACTTCGCGTGCGTGCTGTCGGCCGTGGACCTGCATCGCGGCACCGCCGACCTCGACCGCGAGTTCGACTACGTCGTCTCGTACGACCGCGACACCGTGGTGCGCTGCGCCCGCTCGATCATGGACCGGTTCACGACGACGTAGGGCCGTCCGGCGCGGATGCCACCGGGCCGATCAGGACCCCCGGGTTCAGGATGCCCGCCGGGTCGAGAGCCGACTTGGCCGCCCGCAGGACCGCCGCGAACGGCTCGGGGCGTTGACGGTCGTACCAGGGCCGGTGATCCCGGCCGATCGCGTGGTGATGGGTGATCGTGCCGCCCGCAGCGAGGATCGCCTCCGACACGGCGGCCTTGATGTCGTCCCACTGGGCCACCGTGCTGCCCCACCGGCCCGCGGCGTAGATGCCGAAGTAGGGTGCGGGGCCGTCCGGGTACACGTGGCTGAATCGGCACGCGATCACCCCCGTCGCGCCCGCCCGGCGCATCGCGTCGTTCGCGGCGTCGTGCACCGCCGCCCGAAGAGAATCGAATGTGTCCCACGTGCAGGCGGTTTCGAAGGTCTCGACGATCATCGACCGCGCGGCGAGGGCGTCGCGCAGGTACGGCATGCGCAGGAACGACGACCGCCACCTGCCCGCGGCGTCCGTGTCCCTCTCGTCGCCGGCCGAGCCGGTGCGCCGCGGCGCCTCCGGCAGGGTGCCGCCGTGCCCGCGGCACAGTTCGACGGCGCGGTCCATCCAGGCGTCCACGGGATGATCGGCCGACTCGAAGGCGAGCAGGAGGACACCGCCCGCCGACGGCGTGGCCGCGTGGACGAACGCCTCGACGGGGTCCAGCAACCGGCAGTTGGTGGGCCGGAGACCGGACTGGGCGACGGCGCGGGTCGCCGCCACCGCCGCTCCGTAGTCGGTGAAGTGCACCGACGCGTCCGCTCGCCACCGGGGGCGCGGATGCAGCCGCATCCAGGCCTCGGTGACGACACCGAGGACCCCCTCCGAACCGAGGAACAGGCGATCCGGCGACGGTCCCGCTCCCGAGCCGGGCAGGCGACGCGACTCGCACGTGCCCGCCGGGGTGACGACCCGCATCGACTCCACCAGGTCGTCGATGTGGGTGTATCCGGTCGCGAAGTGGCCTCCCGAACGCGTGGCCAGCCAGCCTCCCAGCGTGGAGAACTCGAACGACTGCGGGAAGTGGCGCAGCGTCAGACCGGACGGGCGCAGTTCGTCTTCGAGCGCGGGACCCAGGGTGCCCGCCCCGATGCGGGCCGCCCGGCTCGTGCGGTCGATCTCCCGAACTCCTTCGAGGGCACCGAGATCCAGGCTCACCGCACCGGAGAAGTCGCCGTCGAGCCGCGGCTCGACACCGCCGACGACGGACGTGCCGCCGCCGAACGGAATCACGGCGACGTGCACCCGGGCACACCAGTCCAGGACGTCCACGATCTCGCCCTCGACGGTCGGCCGCACGACGAGGTCGGGCGGATGGCGCAGGTCGCCGAGCAGGTTCCGGACCACATCCCGGAACGCGCGCCCGTGGGTGTGGGCGGCCCGGTCGGTCGGGTCGGAGGAGCACAGCGCCGCAAGGGAATCCGGTGGAACGATCCGCGGGGGCGGCAGTCCGAGCGACGGCACGTCGGGCGGCGGGTGGTCCGTGAGGTCGGCGCCGGGCAGCAGGGCCGAGGCACGGTCGACCAGGTCCCGCAGCTCGGCGCCGCGCACCGCGTCCTCGACCGTGCCCCAGCCCCACCAGGAACGCGTGCCGGATCCCGTCACCGGACCCGCCTCGCGGTCCGCAGGGTCACGTGGTCTCGTCCGGCGTCGACAGCACGAGGTCGGCGGTGGTGGTGAAGCCGATGGGACCGTGCGGGACCCGGCCGGCCCGTTCCAGCACCAGATGCGCGGCGCGGCCGGCCAGGCGCAGCGTCGCGATCTGATTGCCGAAGAACGGTCCCGTCGCCTTGGTCCACTCGATCGGCACCGGCGGCACCTCCGACACGCGCCCGAGCGCGAAGCGCACGGTCCGTTCCATCGCCCGGCTCCAGGAGATGCGGAACACCGCCCGGACCGCGGCGGGCACGTAGTTGTGCAGCGGCGAGCAGGTCAGCTGGTACACGCGGGTCGGCATCGGATCCGGGAACCGCGCCTGCGCGACGTAGGCGTGGTGCACGTCGCCCGAGAGCACGCAGATCGTCGCGGGGGGACGGCCGGACGGTTCGGTGCAACGGCCCCGGCCGATGTCGGCGAAGAGCCGGGCGAGCCGGTCGAACGAGTCGCGGAACGCCGCCCAGTGCTCGAGATCCGCGCCGCGACGGACGGTCTCCGCCCAGCGGGCGACCCGATTCCCGCGCACCCCGGCGGCGAGCCGCTCGTCCCAGGATTCGAGGTCGTGCAGCGCCCGCGGCAGCAGCCACGGCAGCGACGTCCCGACGAGCAGGTGGTCGTAGTCGCCCTGGGTCTGCCGCTCGATCCAGGAGAACTCCGGGTCCGAGACCATCTCCCGCCGGCCGCCGGACAGGACCCGCCCGCACCGCGAGTCGATCACGAGCAGTCGCACCCTCCCGAGGTCGCGCCGGTAGGACCACTGGGCGCCCTTCGCGCCGTCGGCCTCCTCGTCCGCGGCCGACGCGAACTCGCGCAGCAGCGGCTCGGCGTCCCCGTCTGCCTTCCGGACGCGCTGGTACAGCGCGTTCTCCGCCAGTTGGACGGGGTCGAGGTTGCCGAGGTGCTGGTACACCCAGTACGACGCCAGCCCGCCGACGATGCGTTCCTCCCACCACGAGGTGGCCTCGACCTCGTCGCGCCAGGACTGCGAGGTGTTCCAGTCGTCGTGCACGTCGTGGTCGTCGAAGATCATCGACGTGGGGACGGTGGACAGCAGCCACCGCACGTGCGGATCGGACCACGACTCGGCGTAGAGCCAGGTGTACTCCTCGTAGTTGCGGACCTGCGGGCCGGGAGGCTCGTCGAGGTCGTGGCGTTCGCGGACCCGCTCGAGGGTCTGTTCGGACAGTTCGTCGGCGTAGACCTGGTCGCCGAGGAGCAGCAGCGCGTCGGGCCACCGGTCCGGGGTCCGGGTCATCATGCGCTGCGCGTATGCGTCGAGGGCGTCGGCGCCGAGCTTGTCGTCGTTCTCGGTGGCGGACGTGGTGGCGAACCGGCACGAACCGAAGGCCAGTTCGAGCGGCCCGTCGTCGCTGAGGGTGCGGACGACGGACGCGGGGAAGTCGGGGTGCGGCCAGACCGGATCGCCGTCGAGGCGGACCTCGTACGGAGTGGTCGAGCCGGGCTCGAGGTCCTCGATCACCACCAGTGCGTAGTGGTGGCCGGCCACGGTCCAGGTGCGCTCCCGGTGGCCGAGAATCTCGACGGTGCACGGGTCCGACGTCTCCACCCACACGGTGGCGTCGCTGCGACCGACGTGCCGAAGGACCGGGCCCAGGATGAGCTCTGCCATGGCGCCACCTACCTCGGGGTTCGGATCGGCGATACAGCCATGCGCACGAGCCTACTGGTCCGCGGGGTCTCCGCGGCCCGGCTCGGCCGATTCGTCGGCGGGGGTGGTGCCGGGCGCCGATGCGGAGGATCGTGAGGGGTGCCGGGCGACCGGCGGCCAGGTGCACCGCGAGGGGATCGGAGCGAAACCGTTGAGTACCGAGCACAGGCCCGAGGATCCGCTGGAGAACATCGACGAGGACGCGAAGCGCCGCGCGAAGGAACAGGCGGAGGAGATGCAGCGCCGGTACGAGCCGGGGGCTCGGCCGACGGTGACCCTGCCCGGGACCGGGGGGACGGTGTCGGGCACGGCGTTCGCCGACCTCGTCGACACGGGGTCCGACGAGGTCGACGAGGAGGGCGACACCGCCTCCGGTCGCTGAGCCCCGCACCGCGGGGAGGCGCTGAGCCCCGCACCGCGGGGAGGCGCTGAGCCCCGCACCGCGGGGAGGCGCTGAGCCCCGCACCGCGGGGAGGCGCTGAGCCCCGCACCGCGGGGAGGCGCTGAGCCCGGACGGCGGTCACATCCGGGCGAGCAGCGCGTCCAGCGCGTCGTAGCTCTGGCCGAGACCCTCGGCCATGCCGGAGTTCAGCATGCCGTCGCGTTCCTCGGGCGTGTGGAACTGCGAGACGGTGACCACGCGGGTGCGGCCGTCGCCGAGGTCCTCGAACGTCGCGGTGTCGATGGCGACGTATGCCGGCATCCCGTCCCATTCGAAGGACTGCACGATGCGGTCCTTGGGCGCGATCTCCCGGAATCGCCCTTCGAACCCGTGGGTTTCGCCGTCGCTGTGCTCGACGAACCGCCAGTGTCCACCCCGTTCGAACTCGTAGCGTTCGACGTCGAGCCGGTTGCCCCGGCCCCACCACTGGGCGAGCAGTTCGGGCTCGGTGTAGGCGGCCCACACGCGGTCGCGGTCGGCGTCGAAGACGCGCTCGACCCGGATCTCGCGCTCGCTGGGCGTCGTAACGGCAAGCGGAGCAGAGGGATTCGTGGTGGTCATGACGTTCCTTTCGTTCGGTCGAGGAACTCCGCGAGGCGGTCCATGCGGCCCTCGATCATCTGCTGGTGGTTGCGGATCCAGTCCGCCTCCCGCTCGAGCGGGTTGGTGCCGAGCCGGCAGTAGCGCACCCGGCCCTTCTTCTCGGTGGCGACGAGACCTGCCTCCTCGAGTAGCCGGACGTGTTTGGTGATCCCGGTCGGCGTCATCCGGTACCGGGCGGCCAGGTCGCTGATCGAGGCCGGTCCGGCGCGCAGGTCCTGGAGGATCCCGCGCCGGGTGGGGTCCGACAACGCCGCGAACGTGGCATCGAGACTCGAATACTGAACCATCAGGTTCAGTGTTGCATCGGGGCGGAGCCCTGTCAACGGTCCGGGCGGGCCGATAATGTGCAGCTCATGCCGAGGTCCTTCGCCTTCACCACCGAGCTGGACCACCACGTCCGGGACGTGCACGCGGCCCTGATCGACGAGCGGTACTGGCTCGACCGGGTGGCGGATCGGGCGAGCGCCACCGCGGTGGTCGAGGAACCGCACGGTCCGGGCACCCTGCGCGTGACCGTCACGGACCGGTCCGAACCCTCGGAGCTGCCGTCGATCGTGCGCGGGATGCTGCGCGGCCCGCTGGTCATCGAGCGCACGGACGAATGGGGTCCGCTGATGGGCGAGGCCGCCGAGGGGCGGCTGTCCGGAGGCGCCACCGGCCTGCCCGTCGCCCTCGAGGGACGCTCGCGGCTGCGGGTGAGCGAGACCGGCGGCACGTTCATCGACGTACAGGGGCAGGTCGTCGTCCGGGTTCCGCTCCTCGGGGGCCGGATCGAGTCGATGGTGCACGGGATGGTCCTGCAGATCGTCGAGAACGATCGGATCGCGATCGCGGCGTGGCTGTCGCGCTGACCTGCCGCGACCGCCCGCGCCGCGCCCGCTGCACCGCCGCGGCGGCGAGCCCTGTCGCCGCGGTGTGATAAGCCGGTGGAGGACCGGAACACACCGAGCGACGAGGGGACCTGCGTGCTGACGCTGCACCGCGCCGAGCGCGCCGACACCCTGGCGGCCGCCCTCGCCGACCTGCTCGCCGTGCCCCTCGCCGACCCGTTCGCCCGCGAGCTCGTCGCCGTCCCCGCCAAGGGGGTCGAGCGGTGGCTGACCCAGCGGCTGTCGACGGTGCTCGGGGGCACCTGCGGCGACGGCGTCGCCGCCAACATCGACCACCCGTCGCCGGCACGGTTGGTGGACGAGGCACTGGCCGCCGCCACCGGCCGGGCGGCGGAGGACGACCCGTGGCATCCCGACCGGATGCTGTGGACGCTGCTCGACGTCGTCGACGACTGCCTCGACGAATCGTGGTGCACCGTCCTCGCCCGGCATCTCGGCCGCGACGGCGTCGATCATCGCGCCGGCCGTCGCTACGCCACCGCCGCCCACCTGGCCGGCCTGTTCCGCAGCTACTCAACGCAGCGCCCGGAGATGCTCGTCGACTGGGCCGCCGGCCGCGACACGGACGGCACCGGCCACGGCCTCGCCGACCACCTCGGGTGGCAGGCACGGCTGTGGCGGCGGCTGCGCGAGCGCATCGGCGACGACAGTCCCGCCGAGCGGCTCACCGCCGCCTGCGCGCGGTTGCGCGCCGAGCCCGCGCTCGTGGACTGGCCGTCGCGGCTGTCGCTGTTCGGACCCACCCGGCTCACCGTCGCCCAGTGCGCCGTGCTGTCCGCGATCGCCGCGAACCGCGATGTGCACCTGTGGATTCCGCACCCCAGCCCGGCCATGTGGGAGGGGCAGGCGGCCGCGGAGCCGGTGCGCCGGCGCGCCGACGACCGCAGCGCCCTCGCGGTGCAGCACCCCCTCCTGGCGAGCCTGGCCCGTGACGTGCGCGAACTGCGCGCGCACCTGGCCGGCCCCGGAGTCGCCGACGTGCACCACGCCGGCCGGCCCGGCCCCGACACCCTCCTCGGCCGGCTGCAGGACGACCTCCGCGCCGACCGGCCCCCGGCCCGCTCCGCGGTTGCCGACGGCACGATCCGCATCCACGCCTGTCACGGCCCGGCCCGGCAGGTCGAGGTGCTGCGCGAGTGCCTGCTGCACCTGTTCGCGGACGATCCGGGTCTCGAACCGCGCGACGTGGTCGTCATGTGCCCGGACGTGGAGACCTACGCGCCGCTCGTGCAGGCCGCCTTCGGTCAGGGCGCCCTCGCCCAGCGCGACGCTTCCGGACACCCGGGGCACCGGTTGCGGGTGCGTCTGGCCGATCGGGGCCTGCGCCGCACCAACCCGGTGCTGGCGGTCGTGTCGACGCTCGTGGACCTCGCCGACGCGCGGGTGACCGCCAGCGAGGTCCTCGACCTCGCCGCCGCCGCGCCGGTGCGCCGGCGGTTCGGCCTCGTCGACGACGACCTCGAACGGCTGCAGGAGTGGACCGCCGCCGCCGGCGCCCGATGGGGCATCGGCAAGGGGCAGCGAAACGCCTTCGGGCTCGGGGACTTCCCGCAGAACACCTTCGGCACGGCACTGGACCGGATCCTGCTCGGTGCGGCCGCCGACGAGTCGCAGAGCGAGTGGCTCGGGCTCACCCTCCCGCTCGACGACGTCGAGAGCAACGACATCGACCTGACCGGACGGTTCGCCGAGTACATCGACCGGCTGACGGTGGCGCTGCACGGCCTGCGCGGTCCGCAACCGGCCGCGCAGTGGGCCGCCGCCCTCGCCCGCGCACTGGACCTGCTGACCGACGTCGAGCCCGCCGACGCCTGGCAGCTTGCCCAGGCGCACCGCGAACTCGCGGCCGCCGTCGAGCACGCCGGGCCGGCGCCGCTGCGGCTCGCCGACGTGCGGGCCATGCTGGCGGCCCGGCTCGCGGGGCGGCCGACGCGCGCGAACTTCCGCACCGGTGAACTGACCGTGTGCACGATGGTGCCGATGCGGTCGGTGCCGCACCGGGTCGTGGTCCTGCTCGGCCTCGACGACGAGGTCTTCCCCCGCACCGCGCACATCGACGGTGACGACGTGCTGGCTTTGAACCCCTGTCTGGGAGAGCGTGATCCGCGCAGCGAGGACCGGCAGTTGCTGCTCGACGCCGTCATGTCGGCGGGGGAGACGCTGCTGCTGTTCTACACCGGTGCGGACCCGGTCACCGGCGCCCGCCGGCCCCCGGCGATCCCGCTCAGCGAGCTGCGCGACGTGGTCGAGACGATGGTCGGACCCGAGTGCATGGCCGAGGTCGTCACCCGGCATCCGCTGCAGCCGTTCGATCCGCGCAACTTCCGGCCCGGCCACCCGCTGAGCTTCGACCGGGCCGCACTCGCCGGGGCGCGCGCCGCGCAGCATCCGGCGAGGCACCGGCCCGGGCTGCTGCACCGTCCGCTCGCGCCCGTCGCGCGCACCGACGTCGACCTCGCCGACCTCGTCGCGTTCGTCACCCACCCCACCCAGGCGTTCCTGCGGCAGCGGCTCGGGGTGCGGGTGCCCGACCGGGACGAGGACATCGCGGACGCCCTCGACATCGGGCTCGACCCGCTCGCCCGATGGGACCTCGGCGACCGCATGCTCGAGTCGCTGCTCGCCGGCACGGACCCCGCGGACTTCCGGGCCGCCGAATGGCGGCGCGGGACACTGCCGCCGTACCGGCTCGGCGAGCTCGCGCTCGACGACGTCGCCGGCACCGTGGACGCCCTGGTGGCGGTGTGCCGGCCGATCTACACGGGACCGGCCGACACCGTCGACGTGAACGTCGACCTCGGCGACGGCCGGCGGCTGACCGGCACGGTCGGCGGGGTCCACGGCACCGTCGTCGCCCGCAGCACCTTCTCCCGGCTGGCGCCGAAGCACCGCCTCACCGCCTGGGTGCACCTGCTCGCCGTCGCCGCGTCGGACCGGCCGGGGCAGTGGCAAGCGATCACCACCGGCCGCGGCCGGTTCCGCAGCACCCCGGCCTGGCGGTCCACGATCAACGCCCCCGCCGACGCGCTCGAGCAGCTCGCCCGGCTCGTGGACCTGCGCGACCGCGGGCTGCACGAGCCGCTGCCGACGGCCACCGCCGCCGCCGCGGAGTACGCCGAGCGGCGACACCGCGGCGACTCCGTCGAGATGGGCGTCGACGCCGCCGCCCAGGAGTTCGGCTCCACCTACGGCGAACGCACCGACCGGCACATCGCCTACCTGTACGGCTCCGGCGTTACGCTGCGGGACCTGACCGCCGTCGCCGCCCGCGACGACGAGCAGGCGTGGCACGGCGAGCCCACCCGGTTCGGCGCCCTCGCGCGGCGCCTGTGGGAGCCGTTGCTGTCCAACGAGATCCAGGGGCGTCCGTGACCCGAACCGTGTCGAAGTTCGACCTGCTCGGGGCGCTCCCGACGGGCACCACCGTGCTCGAGGCCAGCGCGGGAACCGGCAAGACCTACGCCATCGTCGGCCTGGCCACCCGGTTCGTCGCCGAGGGGGCGGCGGAGCTGTCGCAGCTGCTGCTGGTGACGTTCAGCCGCGCCGCGACGCAGGAACTGCGCGAACGCACCCGGGACCGGTTCGCCGGCGTCGCGCGGGCGCTGGCCGACCCGGAGGCCGCGCGGCACCACCCCGACGAGCTGATCCGGCACCTCGCCGGCGGCGACGTGGCCACGCACCGGCGCCGGCTGCTGCGGGCCCTGTCCGACTTCGACGCCGCCACCATCGCCACCACGCACGGGTTCTGCCAGCGCATGCTCGACGAGCTCGGTACCGCCGGCGAGCGGGACACCGACGCGGTGCTCGTCGAGGACGTCGACGACCTGACCATCGAGGTCATCGCGGACCTGTACCTGCGCCGGTACGGGCGGGCGGACAGGGCACCGATCTCGCATGCCGAGGCCGCGGAGGCCGCGCGCGCCGCGGTCTTCGACCCCCAGGCCGCCCTCGCCCCCGAGGGCGCCGACGGCACGCCCGCCGGGGAACGCGTCGAGTTCGCCCGGGCCGTGCGGGCCGAGGTCGACCGGCGCAAGCGCCTCGCGGGCCTGCGGGACTACGACGACCAGCTCGCGCTGCTGCACGCGGTGCTGACCGACCCGGAGCACGGCGAGGCCGCGTGCCGCCGCATCGGCTCCCGCTTCCGCGTCGTGCTCGTCGACGAGTTCCAGGACACCGACCCGCTGCAGTGGGAGATCCTGCGCAGCGCGTTCCACCGCCGCACGACCCTCGTCCTCGTCGGCGACCCGAAGCAGGCCATCTACGCGTTCCGCGGCGCCGAGGTGCTGAGCTACCTCGGCGCGATGGAGTTCGCCGACGGCCACCAGGAACTCGTCTGCAACTGGCGCAGCGACGGGAACCTGCTCGCCGCCCTCGACCATCTGTACGGCGGTGCGGCCCTGGGTGATCCGCGGATCGTCGCGCACCCGGTGGAGGCGGCGCAGCCGGCGTCCCGGATCGCCGGGGCAGCGCCGCTGCGGCTGCGGCACCTGCCGCGGACCGGGGCCGGCCCGTGCGGCGCCTCCGGTTTCCCGAAGGCCCAGGCGCTGCAGGAACGGGTGGCACGCGACGTCGCGGCCGACGTCGCGGCCCTGCTCGGTGGCGACGTCACCGTCGACCTCGGGGCCGGCCGCCGGCCCGTCGAACCCGGCGACGTCGCGGTCCTGGTGCGCACCAATGCGCAGGTCGCCCTCGTCCACGGGGCGCTCACCGGTGCCGGGATCCCGGCCGTGCTGGCCGGCGGGACGAGTGTCTTCGCGACCCCGGCCGCGCGGGAATGGCTGCGGGTGCTGCAGGCGCTCGAACAGCCGCACCGCCCCGACCGGGTGCGGTTGGCCGCTCTGACCTCGCTGATGGGCCGCACCGCCGAGGACGTCGATACCCGGGGCGACGAACTCGTCGCCGCGATCGGCACCCTGCTGCGCGAACTGGACGTCGTGTTCGAGCGGTCCGGCTTCGCCGCGCTCTTCGAGCGCCTCGCCGCGTTCTGCGACCTCGAACCGCGGCTGCTGGGATGGCCGGGCGGCGAGCGGGAACTGACCGATCTGCGGCACCTCGCGCAACTGCTCGACGAGACCGCGTCGGCCGAGGCGCTGGGTGTCACGGCGCTGACCCGCTGGCTGACGGAACGGATCGCCGAGGCGGGCACGGCCCGCGCCGACCGCAGCCGCCGCCTCGACAGCGACGCCGCCGCGGTGCAGGTGCTCACCGTCCACGCCAGCAAGGGCCTCGAATTCCCCGTCGTGTACGTGCCGTTCGCGTGGGAGTCGGGCGTCCGGTCGAAACCTGACCGGCTCCTGCTCCACGACGACGACGGCCGCCGCGTCCTCGACGTCGGCGGCGAGGGCAGCGCGGGCTACGGCGAGCGCCGCCGGCGCCACGACGAGGAGGTGGCCGGCGAGGAACTGCGCCTGCTCTACGTCGCGCTGACCCGCGCCCGCTGTCACCTGGTGCTGTGGTGGGCTCCGGGGTACAGCACCTCCGGTGCCCCGCTGCACCGCATGCTCTTCGGCCGCGTGCCGGGCACCTCCGAGATCGCCCACAAGGCGCGCGTGCCCGAGGACCCGATCGTGGCGCAGCAGCTGACCGGGTGGGCCGGCCGGGCCGCCGGCACGGCGTCCGTCGAGGCCGTCGGATCGGCGCCGATCCCCGCCGTCACGTGGGTGCGGCCGCACGAGACCGTCGTGGAACTCGAGGCCGCCCGCTTCGACCGCGAGCTCGACGACGCCTGGCGGCGCACCTCCTACACCGCCCTCACCGCCGCCGCCCACGAGGGGCCCGGCGCGGGCGCCGAGGCCGAACAGCCCGCGAAGACCGACGAACCCGAGGAACCCCCGCTGCTGCCGGCCGACGCGGCGGACGACGGCATCGCGTCCCCGATGAACCCGCTGCCCGGCGGGGCCGTGTTCGGCACCCTCGTGCACGCGGTGCTCGAGGTCGTCGACACCGCGGCCGCCGACCTCGGGGCGGAACTGCTGCGCTGTTGCCGCGACACCGTCGCCGAACAATTCTCCGACGTCGACCCCGAGGAGCTGGCCGAGGCCCTGCTGCCGGTCCTGCGCACCCCGCTCGCCGGGGGCGCGGGCACGCTCGCCGACATCGCTCCCGCCGACCGACTCGCCGAACTCGACTTCGAGCTGCCCCTCGCCGGGGGTGACGACCCCGTCGCCACCACCGTCACCCTCGACGGTGTCGCCCGGCTGCTGCGTGCCCACCTGCCCGCCGGCGACCCGTTCGCGTCCTACGCCGATCTCGTGGGCATCCTCGAGCCGACCCCGCTGCGCGGCTACCTCACCGGCAGCATCGATTCGGTCCTGCGGATCCACGGCACCGAGCCGCGATTCGTGATCGTCGACTACAAGACGAACCGGCTCGGGCCGGAGGAGCTCACCACCGCCCACTACACCCGGGACCGGATGGCCGAGGAGATGCTGCGCGCCCACTACCCGATGCAGGCGCTGCTGTATGCCGTTGCCCTGCACCGGTATCTGCGGTGGCGGCTGCCCGGGTACGACCCGGCCGTGCACCTCGGCGGCGTGCAGTACCTGTTCGTGCGCGGCATGGTCGGCCCGGACACCCCCGCGGGCTGCGGCGTGTTCGACTGGGCGCCGCCGCCCGCCCTCGTCGCCGAACTGTCCGACCTGCTGGCAGGCAAGGAGGTCCCGTGACGAACGCCCAGGTGGCCCAGCGTGGCAAGGGGGCCCTGCGGGTCTTCAACGAGGCCGGGGTGCTCGCGGCCGCCGACGTGCACGTCGCGCTGCGGCTGGCCCAGCTGTCCGGGGAGACCGCCGAGGACGTGCACCTCGCGACCGCGTTGGCCGTGCGCGCCGTGCGTGCCGGTTCGGTGTGCCTGGACCTGACCCGGTTGCGGGAGGTCACCGTCGACGAGGCCGCAGAGGTGGATCTCGCGGCGCTGCCGTGGCCGGACGACGACGCCGTCGTCGCCGGGTTGCGCCGCAGTCCGCTCGTCGTCGGCGGCGACCGCGGCCCGCTGCGCCCGCTGCGCCTGGTGGACACCGCCGACGGCCCGCTGCTGTACCTCGAGCGCTACTTCCGTCAGGAAGAGACAGTCCGGCAGATCCTCGACGCCCGCGGGCTCGGTCATCCCGTCGTCGACGAGCAGACGCTCGAGCGGGGGCTGCGGGAGCTGTTCCGGGACCAGCACGACCCCGGCCGCCCGGCCGCCGCACCGGATCGGCAGCGCATCGCCGCGGCGCTGGCCGCCACCGGGTGGACCACGGTCATCGCCGGCGGGCCGGGCACCGGCAAGACCCACACCGTCGCCCGGATCCTGGCGCTCCTGACCACGCTGCACGGCCCCGCCCTGCGCATCGGATTGGCCGCGCCCACCGGCAAGGCCGCGGCCCGGCTGCAGGAATCCGTCCGCGAGCAGGCCGAGCCGCTGGGCCTGCGCGCCGACCTGTCCGCGATGACCCTGCACCGCATGCTCGGCTGGCAGCGCGGCCGCACCCGGTATCGCTACCACGCCGGCAACCACCTGCCCTACGACGTCGTGGTCGTCGACGAGACGTCGATGGTGTCGCTGACCATGATGTGCCGGCTGCTCGAGGCCGTCCGCCCCGGCACCCGCCTGATCCTGGTGGGCGACCCCGACCAGCTGACCTCCGTCGACGCCGGCGCCGTCCTGGCCGACCTCGTCGCCCGTCCCGTCACCGCCGCGGGAAACCCCGTTCTCGGCCGCGTCGTCGGACCCGACCTCGACGCCGGCGACGACCCCGCCGAGGCGGCGCTCTCGCCGGGGGAACGGAACCGGCTGCGCGGCGGCGTGATCCGGCTCAGCCGCGGCCGGCGGTTCGGTGGCGACATCGCACACCTGGCCGTCGCCGTGCGGGAGGGCGACGCCGACGCGGTGATGCGGATTCTCGAGGGCGGTGGCACCGAGGTGTCCTTCCACGCGCCGAACGACCTGGAGGCCCTGCGGCACGACGTCGTCACCACCGCCGCGACCGTCACCGCCGCCGCCGTCGCGGGCGACGCCGGGACTGCGCTCGAGCAGTTCGAGACGCACCGCCTGCTGTGCGCGCACCGCGAGGGACCGTACGGGGTGCAGTGGTGGGCGCGGCGGGCGATGGAGTGGATCGCCACCGACACCGGCCGGCGGCTCGACGCCGAGCGCTGGTACCCGGGTCAGCCGCTGCTCGTCACCGCCAACGACCACGAGACCCGCATCTACAACGGCGACACCGGCGTCGTGGTCGTCGACGCCGCCGGCGAACCCGTCGCGGCATTCGCGCGCGGCAGGGAGCCGTTCCGGCTCCACCCGAGCCAGCTGTCGGCCGTGCAGACCGTGTACGCGATGACCATCCACCGCAGCCAGGGCAGCCAGTACGGCACGGTCTCGGTAATCCTGCCCCCACCCGAATCCTCGCTGCTGACCCGCGAATTGCTGTACACCGCGATCACCCGGGCGCGCGGTCACGTGCGCCTGATCGGCACCGAGGAAGCCGTCCGCGCCGGGGTCGAGCGGCGGGTGCTGCGAGCCAGCGGCCTGCGCCGGCAGCTGCCGGGCCCTCGGGCCGTCCGGTGATACCAAAGTGGTAGCATCGGACTCATGGCCATGACACTCCGGTTGACCGACGAGCAGGAGCGAGCACTTGCGCTGTTGGCGGAGGCCGACGGTGTGAGTAAGCACGAGGCGACGGTGCGTGCCATCACGGAGGCGGCGGCGCGGCGCGTGCGGGACACGCGGGTGCAGGCATTGTCCCGTGACGGCCGGGAGCGATACGCTGCGCTGCTCGACCGATTGGCTCAGTGAACGTCGAGTACCTGGAACTCGAGGATCTGCTCGCGCTTGCGGCGGATCTGGGAGTGCCGCACATTCGCGATCTCGGTCTCCTGGATTCGGCTGCGCACCGACCTCGCTCCTCGCTTTTCGGGCGTGATGCCTATCCGTCGATCCACGAGAAGGCCGCGGTGCTGCTCGAATCGATCGCGCGGAACCATCCTCTGGTCGACGGCAACGAGCGGCTCTCGTGGATGGCGGTGTTCGTCTTCTACGGCCTCAACGGGCTCGATCTCGACGCGCCGGACGACGACGCGTACGACCTGGTGATCGCCGTCTCTACCGGGACGATCGACTACCGGGCAGCAGCCGAGACACTCGCCGGCTGGACGTAGCGTAGGTCCCCGACGAGCCGTATGAACGGCCGTGCGCCGGAGCGCCGAATCGGGTCGGAACCCCAGCGGGGACGGGCGCGCGGTGCTCGACCAGGTGCCGGACGACGTGCCCGGCGTCCGCGCCGGCCCCGCCCACGAGCATCGAGCGGAACGACGACTGGAAGCACAGCCCGGTGAAGTACAGGCCGGGGATGTCGGTCACCACCCCGTGCTCCTCGAGCGGCCAGCCGTCCGGGCCGAGCACCGGCAGGTCGATCCAGTCGTAGACCTGGCGGAAACCGGTGCACCACAACACGTTCGTCACGTCGAGGACGCGCCCGCCGGCGAGGACCGGACGGCCGTCGACGACCCCGGTGACCCGTTCGGTGATCCGTTCGACGCCGAGCTCGGCGAGATCCTCCCGCTTGACCCGCAACAGCGGTGCGCCGTGCCGGCGTTCGTGTTCACGCACCTTCCGGCCGAGCGGGGTGCGGACGGAGAGCACGTGGCCCCACACGAACCACAGGACCGGGAAGAGCACCCGCATCCGGCGGCTCTCGATCCGCACCGGGAGCTGCCCGGTGTCGCGGCCGCACAGGATCGTCGGATGCGACGTCGCCACCTCGTAGGCGAGGTCGCCGCCGGAGTGGGAGGCGCCCACCACGAGCACCGGGCCGTCGATCAGCTGCGTCGGATTACGGTATTCGCTCGAGTGCAGCTGCACGATCCGCGGGTCCAGCTCCGCCGCGAATTCCGGGATGCTCGGGGTGCGGCCGAACGTGCCGGTCGCGACGACGACGTTGCCGGCCTCGATCCGCATCTCGCCGCAGTCGAGGAGGAAGCGGTCGCCGTCGCGTGAGAGCCGACGCACCCGGGTGCCGCCCGCGACGGGGAGATCGAACCGCGCGGCGTATGCCTCGAGATAGTTTGCGACGTCGTCCTTCGTCGGAAACCGGTGCGGATCGCCGGGGAACGGCATGCCGGGCAGGCCGTCGTATCCGGCGGGACTGTACAGGCGCAGCGAATCCCAGTGGCTGCGCCAGTTGTCGCCGATCCGCCGGTTCGCGTCGACGATCAGGAAAGAGCGGCCGCGCCGGGCGAGGTGGTAGCCGGCGGACAGACCCGCCTGGCCCGCGCCGATCACGACGGTGTCGATCAGTCGGGGTGCACTGTCGGTGGCCATGGGGAACTCCTGTCTCGAGGGGTCTGGACGGACGACGTTAGGCGCCGCCGGCATCGGCCGCGTCGGGCGAACTATGTAGCCGGCCGAGAACCCGGATGGGTCATTCTGTGCAGCTCAGAGCAGGTGGTGCTCGTACGCGTATGCCGTCGCGGCCGCCCGGGAGGACACGTCGAGCTTGGTGAAGATGTTGCTCAGGTGCCGTGCCACGGTCTTCTCGCTCAACACGAGTTCACGGGCCACGGCCCGGTTGGTCTTCCCGGTGGCGACGGCCCGCAGCACTTCGACCTCGCGCGGGGTCAGCCGGCCCCGCGCGGCCGGCCGCGTCGGCACTCGCGCGAGGTCCCGCAGGTCCGGCTCGGCGTGCAGGTCCCGGAACGTCGCCGCCGCGGCCTCGTACTCGAGCCGCGCCGACTCGGCATCGCCGAGCGCGTCACAGCAGCGGCCCTGCAGCACCCGCACCCGCGCGCACTCGTAGGGCGCCTCGAACCCGCGCCAGAGCCCGCACGAGCGGCGCAGCCGGTCGAGGGCGGCGCGCGGTGCGCCCTCGGCGAGCAGGACGGCCCCGGTGACCTGCTCGGCGATCGCACTCAACGCCGGAGCGTCCTGTTCGCGGGCCAGCGCCGCGAGTTCGTCGGCGCTGCGGCGCGCGGCCGCGACGTCGCCGACGGCGAGCGCGACCTCCACGTGGCCCGCCAGCAGCCGCGGACGATAGAGGGGAAGCGATTCGCCGAGCGCCCGCCGGATCCCGGCGAGCGCCGCGTCGGGGTCGCCCTGACGCAGACGCAACAGCGCCATGCCCGGTTGGATCTCGCGGCCCAGCCGGCCCGCGCGGCGGTAGGCGTCCTCGGCCTCGTCGAACTCGCCGCGCAGCCGGTGCAGTTCACCCTGTTCGTACAGGGCCATGCCGACGGCCGGTTGCCCCGGTGGGTCCGACAGCCGACGGAACGCGAGCCGGGCCAGGTCCATGGCCTCCGTCCAGGCGCCCTCCAGTTGCAGGATCTCCGCGCGGTGTACGAGGCACTGTCCACGGAACGGGACGAGGCCGGGCTGGGCGTCGCACCAGCGGCCGAGTGCCCGCGTCCATTCCCTGGCCCGCTGTAGCTGGAACGTGCCCTGGCAGGCCTCGATCACCGCGCAGTACACCAGGCCGGCCACGACCGGCGAGACCTCTTCGAGGGTCACGCCGACCATCACCTCGTCCAGCGTGCCGAGACCGCCGGTGACGTCGCCGAGCAGGATGCGGCACTGCCCGATGCCGAGGGTGCTCAGCGCGACGAGGTCGGCGTCGCCGCAGGACTGACCGATCGCCTGGGCGGCGGTGAACGCGGGCAGGGCGTCGGCCGGGCGGTTCGCATGCATGTCCTGCACCGCCGCCGGCAGCAGCAGGAAGCCGCGCGTCGCACAGTCCGGGCGTCCGGGATCGCTCAGGTGCTGGGCCCGGGCGAGCCAGCCGCCGGCGCGCGCCACCTCACCACGGTTCATCAGCAGGAAGCAGAGCCAGAAGGCGCTGCGTCCGGCCCCCTCGGGGTCGTCGGCGTCGAGATGGGCCGAGAACGCGCGTTCGTACAGCGTCGCGCAGTCGTCGTCCCGGCCGACCAGATACGCCGACCGTGCGAACAGGTCGAGGTCGTCGGCGGTGAGGGGCTCGTGCGCGTCGGCGGCGCGGAACGCGTCGAACGCCCGCGTCCAGTCCCGCGCGTGGAACGCTGCCCGCGCGTGGTCGAGCACCGTCGACGGGCCCATCCTCGCTCCCTGCGGCGACCGAACGTGCACCGAGTGGTTGCCTGCGATCCTACGCCCCCCGGCCTCCCGGTCCGGGGCGCTGCGGAGATCAGTCCGGCAGGCCGGGCCGGGTACGGACCGGTGCCAGACCGGAGACGAGGACGACGGCGGTGATCGTTCCGGCGGCCATGATCGCGGCGAGCACCACGATCTGGAAGCGCCCGGCCTCGAGCGGGGACACACCCCCGAAGATCGCGCCGACGAAGGCGCCCGGCAGCGTCACCAGCCCGGTGGTCTTGGTCTGGTCCGTCGACGGGATCAGCGCCGAGTGGACGGCCAGACGCGTGAGCTCGCGGGTGGACTGCCGCGGCGTCGCACCGAGCGCGAGCCAGCCCTCGACGGTGTCCCAGTTGTCCCCGGTCAGTTCCGTGAAGCGCCGCCCGGCGAGGGTCGCGATCGTCATCGCGTTGCCGACGACGATGCCGCCGATGGCCAGCACGTACCGCGGGGAGAACTCGATGGCGCCGGTGACGAAGACGATCGTGAGCGTCACGGCGATCCCGAGCGCCATCGCACCGGATACGAGGGCCACGTGTCCCGGGCTCCAGCCGATCCGGCGCGATGCGGTGAGAGCCGCCACGGTGAACATGACGAGCAGGGCGGCGCCCACCCAGATCGGATTCGTGATCACCCCGGACAGCACCACGCTGATCAGGGCCAGTTGCACGGCGCCCCGCAGCACCGCGATCGCCGGCGCGAACTGATGCGGGGTGCGGTAGCCCCACAGCACCGCGGTCGTCGTCCCGACGAGCAGTGCCACCCCGACGGCGGTGGGCACCAACTCCAGGGACCAGGTCACCTCCGGAGCGTATCCGCCGGTCGCGCCCCTGCAACATCACCTGTGTCTGCCGTCGGCAGACGAAGCGCCCCGGCGCGCGGAGCCGGCGCCAGGATGACGGTCATGATCACCACACCACCGCTGAACTACCGCGACCAACTCGCCGACCGGCTCTTCCAGCACCGCACGGTGCTGCTGACCGGGGAGGTGAACGACGACACGGCCGAACGGGTCTGCTCCGAACTCGTCCTGCTCGCCACGGCCGACACCGAACGCGACGTGGTCGTCTACATCAACTCGCCGGGCGGATCGGTCCTCGCCGGGCTCGCGATCTACGACACCATGAAGCTGATTCCGAACGACGTGGTCACCGTGGCTCTCGGGTTCGCCGCGAGCATGGGGCAGGTGCTGCTCGCCGCCGGCACGCACGGCAAGCGGATCGCCTTGGCGCACAGTCGCATCATGATGCATCAGCCGTCGGCGGGGATCGGCGGCACCGCGATCGACATCGCCATCCAGGCCGACAACTGGGAATACATGAAGCGCCAGTCCGAGGAGATCCTGGCGGCCGAGACCGGGCGCCCGGTGGAGCAGATCGCCGCCGACAGCGACCGGGACCGGTGGTTCACGCCCGAGCAGGCCCGCGAGTACGGCATCGTCGACGCAGTGGTCGACTCGTTCGGTCAGCTCGCCCCGTTCGCGGCCGGTCGCCGGATGGGGTTGTGATCATGTCCCAGTACACGATTCCGCACGTGATCGAGCGGACGCCGGCGGGGGAGCGGTCCTTCGACGTGTTCAGCAGGCTGCTGAACGAGCGAATCATCTTTCTGGGCACGGAGATCGACGACGGCGTCGCGAACGTCGTGATGGCCCAGCTGCTGCACCTCGAAGCCGAGTCGCCCGATCGGGAGATCGGCCTCTACATCAATTCGCCCGGTGGGTCGAGCACCGCGATGATGGCCGTGTACGACACGATGCGGTTCCTGCGGCCGCCCGTCGCCACGTACTGCATGGGTCAGGCCGCGTCCGCGGCGGCGGTGCTGCTCGCGGCCGGAGCACCGGGCCGGCGCTTCGTGCTCGCCCACTCGCGGGTGCTGCTGCACCAGCCGTCGACGCAGGGGCAGGGCACGATCTCGGACCTGTCGCTCCAGGCCGCAGAGGTGTTGCGGATCCGCGCGCAGACCGAGGAGATCCTTGCCGAGCACACCGGTCAGGACCCGGCGCGCCTGCGCAAGGACACCGATCGGGACCGCGTCTTCACCGCGCAGGAGGCCATCGACTACGGGCTCGCCGACGAGCTGATCGTCGACCGCGAGCCGTAGTGGCCGGGCCGCAGGGTGCACTCCCCCCTTCGGGTGGCCGAATGTGACATGCGTTCGCTCGGATCGAAGCGGTGTGACATTCGGCCACGTTGGGTGGGGGCGCTCAGCGGATCAGGTTCCCCAGGTCGACCGGGATCTGCGCGCCGGTGATGTACTTCGCCTCGTCCGAGCACACCCACGCGACGACGGCCGCGACGTCCTCGGGCTGCAGGATCTCGTACGGCAGGGAGTTCATGTAGATCGGGCCGAGAGTGGTCGCGTACTTCGCGATCAGCGGGTGCAGGTCGCTGACCTTCATGCCGGTCTCCACCCCGGCCGGGTGGACGGTGTTGACCCGGATCCGATGCTCGCCGAGTTCGTTCGCCATCGTCTTCGCCAGTCCGGTGATGCCGTGCTTCGTCGCGACGTAGTGGCCGGTGAACGGGGTGCCCTTGAGACCCGAGACGGAACTGGTGAAGACGACCGCGCCGCCCTCGCCCTGCTCGATCAGGTAGGGCACGGCGGCCTTCGCGGTGTGGAACACTCCGGTGAGGTTGACGTCCACCGTTTCGCGCCACTGCTCGAGGGTGATCTCCCACGACAGCGCGCCCGAGCAGATGCCGGCGTTGGCGACGACCACGTCGAGCCGGCCGAGCCGGTCCACGCCGTCGGCGAGTGCCCGCGAGAGCGCGTCGAAGTCCCGCACGTCCGCGGTCGTGGCGACGATGCGACGCCCGGTCGTCTCGACCAGCCGCACGGTCTCCGCGAGATCCTCCTCCGTGGCGCCCGGGTAGGCGGTCGAGGCGAAATCGATGCACGCGTCGATCGCGATGATGTCGGCGCCCTCCCGGGCGAACTGCACCGCCTCGGCGCGGCCCTGGCCGCGGGCTGCGCCGGTGACGAAGGCGACCTTGTTCTCGAAACGGCCGGCGGCATCCATGCTCGTCTCCTCGGCAGTGGGGGGATCGTCGGGTCGGACGCGGATTCTCCAGCCCCGAAGCGACGGGCGATACCACGGGTTCCGCTCAGCGGGACCGGGGCTCAGCTTGATTTTTAACCTGCCGGGGTGACACCGACCAATTCCTGGGCGTCAGTTCGGTGGCGTTTGCCCACGTGGTGATGGGGTGCGGATCGGGTGTTGCGTGAGCCGGGTGGTCGTCCGGGACCTGGTCGGGAGGGTTTCGGTGCACCGGCCGGGTTGGGCATGGTCCGGTGGATGCGCGGAAACCCGCGGCGGACCCGGGTGGGGGTCAGCCGTTGCGGCGGCCTGGGTCGCTCCCACGGGCGGCGCAGGTCCTCGGCCAAGGGTCGTGCGAGCCGGAGTTGAGTGTGCGCCACGATGACGAGCCAGGTCCACCGGTCGGCGGCCTCGGGGTTGCGGATCTTCGGCGCGCACCAGCCGAGGGTTTGCTTGAACAGCCGGAAGGTGTGTTCGAGGTCGAAGCGGCGCAGGAACATCTGCCAGCACCGGTCGATGTCGTCGGCGCCGCCCACGGCGGGGTTGGAACACCACAACCACACCGGCGCCGGGTGCCGGTCCCCGGGCAGATGCTCGACCTCGAGTCGGATCACGGTGCCCTCCACGATCGGCGGCGGTCCCGGGTGCTCGGCCCACGCTCCCCGGTGGGTGAGCCTGGGGTGCAGGCGATGCCACGCCGACGCGGTTGCGGTGCCGTATCGGTCGGTGGCCGTGCTCGTGGTGGCCGCTGTCGCGGGCCAGGTGGTCGGGTCGGCGAAGCGGAAGTCGGCCCCGTGCCGGGGTGGCCGTCCGGTGCGGCCCGGCGGTGGTGCCGGGAGGCACAGCACCCGGTCGCCGCGCATCCGGCCCAGCACGACCACCGGCAGGTCGCTGAGGGCGAACGCCAACCGGGGCAGATCGTAGCCGGCGTCGAAGACCAGCAGGATCTCCGGATCGCCGTCGCGGTGCTGCCCGGCCGCCCGCAGACGCTCGACCACGTTGCGTACTTGTGTTGCGGTGATGAGTGTTTCGTCGTCGTCGGGATGCAGGCGCACCGCGTCGAGAATCGCCGTCCACGAGGTGCGGCCCGGCTCGAGGGCGGCGACGACCGAGTACGGCCAGCCGGGGATCAGTTGCGCTTTCCACTTGCCGCGGCCGTACACGTGGCAGAACGCCCGGTGCGGACTGGTGGGGGCGTCCGGCCGCAGCCAGCAACTGACGTCGACCGCCAGGACGATCCTCCCGGCACGATCACGCGGGATCGACAACACGTCGAGTACGCTCCGCAATCGGTCGACATCGATTCGGCCGCAGTTTATTCCGTCGTACAAGCCGCCGTGGCCGCGCCGATGTTCGGCAGTCAGGGACAGCTCGACCAGGCTGCGGACCGCACCCGCCGAGCACAGCAGCGCATCGGTCAACTCGAACAGCACATCACCGCGAATCGGTAGGCAGTCGTAAAATCGGGTCCGGAACACGGCCAGCTCGACACGCGCATCGATGCGCGATTCTTCCCCGACGGCCTCCAGGTCGGGCACACTGATACTTACGGTCACTGCCTGCCTTCTCTCGAACGTTCTGTGAAGGGAACCTCGAGATCATCAGGCAGTGGCCGCTCCTTTCAGTCGCGACACACCGAACAGCAACGGTGCAGACGGCCACGCTGGATGGCCCAGGTTAAAAATCAAGCTCAGGCGGCGCACAGCTCCACGCGCGGGTCGCGCACCCGCTCGACCTGCGCGTTCACTCGCGCGGCGGTCAACCGCCGGATCCCGCGCGAGAGCAGGTGCTCGACGGGCAGGTGCAGCGCGCCGCACACCGAGCGCAGCACCTCCGACGACGGCTCCTTGCGGCCGCGTTCGATCTCGGACAGGTACTGCTTGGACATGCCGACCGCGGCCGCGACGTCGGCGAGGCTGCGGTCCTGATCCCGGCGTTCGTCGCGCAGGATCTCCCCGTAGACCTCGCGCAGCAGGCGCTCGGGCCGCGGCCCCCGGGCACGGTGCTGTCGGCGCCGGGCGTCGAGATCCGCGACGGCGGGCCGGTCCGCTGCTGACATGCCCCGAAGTCTCGCACGATGCCGGCGCCGGGGCCGGGGTATTCACCGACAGCGAAACGGGGGCCTCCGTCCGCGACGCGACGCGGCACGGCCGGCCGCGGTTCGGCAGCGCAGCCGATCGCCACCCCGCGGTTACCGCCTAGTAATAGAGCGCATGTTCTGTTATGGTCCCGCTGTGCCCCGCCCCCGCATCCATGACCTCGACGAGGTTCTCGACACCACCGAAAGTCTGGTGGTGGAGGGTGGCGCGAGTGCGGTGACGCTGCGTGCGGTCGCCGCGGCCACGGGGATGTCGAACGGCGCTCTGTATCACGCGTTCGGCTCACGAGGCGGGCTGGTCGGCCGGGCCTGGTTGCGCGCGGCCCACCGCTTCCTCGACCTGCAACACGCGGCGGTCGACGAGGTTCTCGGCTCCGCCTCGGCGCCGGGCTGGGCCGTCGGGGTCGACGCCGTCGTCGCAGCTGCCGATACCCCGGCGGCGTTCGCCGCCCGCTTCCCCGAGTCCTCGCGTCTTCTGCTCACCGTCCGGCGCGACGAGTTGCTCGGGTCCGACCTGCCGGAGGATGTCGCCGAAGAGTTGAGCCGGCTCGATTCGGTTCTGGTCGCGCTGCTCGTTCGCCTGACTCGGACATTGTGGGGCCGCGGCGACGCGCGTGCGGTCGCGGTCGTCGAGGACTGCGTCGTCGGTCTGCCCACAGGGCTGTTGCTCCGGCGTCGGCGTGTCCCCGACACCGCCTTGCGGCAACGCCTCGAGGCCGCGGTCCGTGCGGTTCTCGCCCTCGATCCTCCGCCGGCGCCGCCCCGGCGCGGCGGCCACACGAAAGGTTCTCGATGACTGCCACTCTGACCTACCGGGACAAGATCGCCGTCCTCGACCTCGGCGACGACGAGAACCGGTTCTCCCCGGACTGGCTCGACACCGTCGACCGCCTCCTCGACGAAGCGCAGCAGAACGCGCACGCGCTCGTCACCACGGCGACGGGGAAGTTCTACTCCAACGGCCTGGACCTGGAATGGTTGACGGCGCACGGTGATCGGGCGCAGTGGTACGTCGGCCGGGTGCAGGCGCTGTTCAGCCGCATCCTCACCTTCCCGTTGCCGACAGTCGCCGCGGTGGTCGGGCACGCGTTCGGGGCGGGCGCCATGCTCGGCATCGCGCACGACTACCGGGTGATGCGCGCCGACCGGGGCTACTACTGCTTCCCCGAGGTCGACATCCACATCCCGTTCACGCCGGGCATGGCCGCCCTGATCCAGGCCAAGCTGACCCCGCAGACTGCAGTCACCGCGATGACCACCGGGCACCGTTACGGCGGCCTCGAGGCCGAGGCTGCCGGCCTGGTCGACCGCACAGCCGGCGAGGGTACCGTCCTGGATGCCGCCGTCGAGCTCGTCACCCCGCTCGTGGTGAAAGACCCCGGCACCCTCGGTGTCATCAAGTCCACCATGTTCGCCACCGTGGTCGAGTCGCTCGCCCAGGGGCGGGCATGACCGGCCACGAGCGACATCCGGTATCGGGCGGAAGTGCGGGGCGCTAACCGGAATCCGTCGCCGGCAGCAGCGCCCGCACCGCGTCGATCGTGTCCGCCTCGGCAGCCGTCTTGTCGGGGCGGTAGCGCACCACCCGCGCGAATCGCAGCGCCACCCCGCCGGGGTAGCGCGGGCTGACCTGCACGCCGTCGAGTTCGATCTCCACGACCAGCTCCGGTCGCAGGTACACCGCGTGTGCGTCGCGGCTGCGTTCGTGACGCGGGAATTCCTCGGTCTGCCATTGCAGCAGCGCGTCGGTCAGCCCCTTGAACGTCTTGCCGACCATGATCGGTTCACCGCCGTCCGGGTCCCGCGCGCCCAGATGGAGATTGGACAGGTACCCGGTGCGGCGGCCGTAGCCCCACTCGGCGCCGAGCACCACCAGGTCGAGGGTGTGCTCCGGCTTGACCTTCTGCCAGGCGCGGCCACGCCGGCCCGCCGCGTAGGGCGCGGTGAGGTCCTTGACGACGACGCCCTCGTGTCCGGCGGCGAGCGCGGCCTCGAACTGGGCCTTGGCTGCGGCGTCGTCCGGCTGCAGCACGCCCGGGATCCGGTGCTCGGGGGCGACCCGCTGCAGGGCGTCGAGACGCTCGGCGAGCGGTGCGTCGAGCAGGTCGACGCCGTCGAGGTGCAGGCAGTCGAAGAAGTACGGGTGCAGCAACAGATCGTGGGCGGACTCGGCGCCGAAGCGGCTCATGGTCTCCTGGAACGGCCGGGGCCGGCCCGCGGGGTCGAGCGCCAGGGTCTCGCCGTCGAGCACCACCGACGTGCACGGCAGCGCGGCGACCAGATCGACGAGTTCCGGTACGCTGCCGGTGATTTCGCGCAAGGTGCGGGTGAACACCCGCACCGTCTCGTCGTGGCGGTGCACCTGGATGCGGGCGCCGTCGAGCTTGTATTCGACGCTGACGTCGCCGCCGAACCGGCTGTAGGCGTCGGCGAGGGACGGCGCGGGAGAGGCGAGCATCGGCCTGATCGGCCGGCCCACCTCGAGACGGAACGCGGTGAGCGCGTCGGCGCCGCCGGTGAGCGCGGCGGCCGCCGTCACGGACAGTTGCCCGGAGAGCATGAACGCCCGGCGCACCGTCTCGGCGGGCAGACCGGCCGTGGCGGCCACCGCGTCGGTCATCACGCCCTCGAGCGCGCCCTGCCGCAGATCCCCGGTGAGCAGCCGCACCAGGAACTCCTGCTCGGCGGTGGTGGCCGCGCCGAGCAGCGTGGCGAGCAGTTCGCGGCGCCGCCCCGTCGATCCGGTCCCGGCCAGACCGGCGAGCTCGGTGAAGGCCCGGTCGACGTCGGAGACGGTCAGCGACGGCGCGTCGGCCGGGTCGACGCGGGCCCCGGCGAGGGTGCGCCAGCCCACGCCGATGCGGCCCTGGCGGGGCTCGCCCGCCAACCACGACACCGCGGGCTCGACCTCCACGGGGTCGAGGACGGCGAGGAGGCTGCGCAGTTCTTCCACCTTGGTCCGTCGCGACCGGGTGGTGCCGACGGCCCGTGAGGTGGCGACGATCGTCGAGAAGAGCACGTCCCGACCGTACCGACCCCCGCCGGTTCCGGCGCAGGTTCACCGCCGGTTCCGGCGCAGGTTCACCGCCGGCCGGTCAGTCGCCGACGCGTTCGCCCGTCTCCGGATGGAACAGGTGCACCGAGCCCTCCCGCTTGCGCAGCCGGATCGTGTCCGCGAGCCGGGCCGGGGTGCGGGTGAGCGACCGCGCGACGAGGGTGGTGTCGCTGCGCGCGACGCGGGTGTACACGTACGACTCGCTGCCGAGTTCCTCGACGAGGTCGACGATGGCCTCGACGCCGTCGCCGTCCGTGATCTCCAGCTGTTCGGGCCGGATCCCGACGGTGACGGTCTCGAGGCCGGCGCGGTGCAGCGCGGCGATGCGGTCCCGTTCGACGTCGACGACGGTGCTGCCGATCTGCACGCCGCCGTCGACGATCCGCGCGTCGAGCAGGTTCATCGCGGGCGAGCCGATGAACCCGGCGACGAACGCGTTGGCGGGCCGGTCGTACAGCTCGGTGGGGGAGGAGAACTGCTGCAGCGTGCCGCCGCGCAGCACCGCCACCCGGTCGCCCATGGTCATCGCCTCGACCTGGTCGTGCGTGACGTACACCGTGGTGGTGCCGAGACGCCTTTGCAGCGCGGCGATCTGGGTGCGGGTCTGCACCCGCAGCTTGGCATCGAGGTTGGACAGCGGTTCGTCCATGCAGAACACCTGCGGTTCGCGGACGATCGCCCGGCCCATCGCGACGCGCTGCCGCTGGCCGCCGGAGAGCTTGGCGGGCTTGCGGTCCAGGTAGTCGGTGAGGTCGAGCAGCTTCGCCGCCTGCTCGACCTTGCGCCGCCGTTCGTCGGCGCTCACGCCGCGCATCTTCAGTGCGAAGCCCATGTTCTCGGCGACGGTCTTGTTCGGGTACAGGGCGTAGTTCTGGAAGACCATCGCGATGTCACGGTCCTTCGACGGCACGCCGACCATGTCGCGGCCGCCGATGCTGATCGACCCCTCGTCGATGTCCTCGAGTCCGGCGAGCATCCGCAGCGCGGTGCTCTTGCCGGAGCCGGACGGTCCGACCAGGACGACGAACTCCCCGTCCTGGATGTCCAGGTTCAGCGAGTCGACGGCGAGGGTGTCGGAGTTCTCGTAGATGCACGACGCGTTGCGGTAGGTGATCTCGGCCATGACGATTCCTTCGAAAGTGATCGGGAGAGTTACTTGATTGCGCCGAACGACAGGCCGCGCACGAGCTTGTTCTGGGCGACCCAGCCGGCGAGGACGACGGGCAGCGCCGCCATCGTCGCGGCCGCGGACAGGCGAGCCCAGTACAGGCCCTCGCCGGTGATGAAGCCGACGAGGAACACGGGAATCGTCTGCGCCTGCACCGCCGTGAGGTTGACGGCGAAGAAGAATTCGTTCCAGGAGAAGATGACGCAGATCAGGGCGGTGGCGGCGATGCCGGGCGAGACGAGCGGCAGGATCACCTCCCGCACCGACGTCCACAGGCCGGCGCCGTCCATGCTCGCGGCCTCGAGCAGCTCGCCCGGCACCTCGAGGAAGAACGAGCGCATCATCCACACCGCGATCGGCAGGTTCATCGCGGTGTAGAGGATGATCAAGGCCCAAATATTGTCGAGCAGACCGATGTTCGCGACGATCACGTACAGCGGGATGATCGCGGCGACGATCGGCAGCATCTTCGTGCTGATGAAGAAGAACAGGGCGTCCTTGGTCTTGCGCACCGGCCGCAGCGACAGGGCGAACGCGGCGGGCACGCCGAGCAGCAGGACGAGGATCGTCGACACGCCGGTGGCGAACGCCGAGTTGAGCAGGCTGACACCGACGCCGGTGTCGAACACCGCGCGGAACTGGTCGAGGGTGGGAGTGAAGAAGAACTTCGGTGGATCGGAGTAGGCGTCGGCCTCCTGCTTGAAGGCGGTGAGCACCATCCAGAACACCGGGAAGAAGAACCCCAGGGCGGCGATCCAGGCGACGACGCCCCATGGATTTGCCTTGCGGTGCTTGCGTTTCCGGGGGCGCGCCGGGACGGTCTCCGGTGCGGGGAGCTGCTGTGTGGTGGGGGCGGTGGTGCTCATCAGGCGGCCTCCTCCTTGCCCGTGAACGATGTGAAGATCAGCCGCAGCGCGACGGTGGCCACGACGATGGTGGCGACGACGACCACCACGCCCATGGCGGCGGCCTGGCCGATGTCGAAGCCGAGGAACGCCCGCTGATAGATGTAGAACGGCAGGTTGGAGCTGGCGGTGCCCGGTCCGCCCTGGGTCATCATGTAGATGGCGTCGAACGTGTTGACCAGGTGGATCGCGCCGAGCACGGCGCCGAGTTCGATGAACCGCCGCAGGTGCGGCAGCGTCAGCTCGCGGAACAGGGCGAAGGCGCCGGCCCCGTCGACCCGGCCGGCCTCGAGGGTGTCACGCGGCATGGACTGCAGCCCGGCCAGGATGAGCAGCATCATGAACGGGGTCCACTGCCACACCAGGTTGGCCATCACCGCGGCGAGCGGGTAGCGGCTGACCCAGTCGATCTGCCCGACGCCGAACGGGGAGAGCACGAAGTTGACGATGCCGAACACGGGATCGAACATCGCGGTCTTCCACATCAGCGCTCCCGCGACGGGGGTGACCAGGAACGGCGTGATGAGCAGGGTACGGACGATGCCGCGGCCGAGGAAGACCCGGTCGAGCAGCAGCGCGAGCAGCAGGCCCAGCACGACGGAGATCAGCACGGTGCCGACGATGAGGATCACGGTGTTGACGGCGACCTCGCGGAACTGGCTGTCGCGGAAGACGTCCGCGTAGTTCTGCAGGCCCACGAAGCTGCGCGAGCCCGGGCGCACCAGGTTCCACGACTGCGTGGAGTAGTAGAGGGTGAACACGAACGGGATCTGCGTGACCACGATCATGAAGATCAGGGCCGGCAGCAGGGGCCCCCGGCGGCGCCAGCCTTCCGCGCGGGAGACCGCGTCGCTCTTGGCTTCCCGCACCCGGCGGATGCGTTCCGAGTCGTCGGCGGTGGGTGCGCCGACTGCCACGGTTGTCATTGTTGATCCTCCCGATAGGTGGCACCGACGACGTCGGCGTATTCCTGGGCCTGCTCCAGCGCTTCGGTGACGGTCTTCTGACCGGCGATCGCGGCGCTGATCTGCTGGCTCACGCGGGTTCCGAGATCCTGGAACTCGGGGATGGCCAGGAACTGGACGCCGGTGTAGGGCACCGGCTCGACCGTCGGGGCGTCCGGGGTCGCGTTCTCGATGGACCGGAGGGTGAGCGGCCCGTAAGCGGCTGCGGCCTCACGGTATTCGGGGATCTCGTAGGTGGACAGCCGGCTGCCGGGCGGCACCCGCTCCCAGCCGAGGGTCTCGCCGACGGTGCGCAGGTACTCCTTGCTCGTCATCCACGAGACGAACCGCCACGCCGAGTCCGCGTTGTCGCTGTCGACGGGGATGCCGAGCGACCAGCTGTAGAGCCAGCCCGCGTCGTCCTTGACCCGGATCGGTGCCGGCGCGTACCCGATCTTTCCGACCACGTTGCTCGACGCGGGGTCCTCGAGGGTGGAGACCGCCGACGTGGAGTCGTACCACATCGCGACGCGGCCCTGGGCGAGCTGCGTGGCGCATTCGCTGAAACCGCTGGTGGCGGCGCCCGGCTGGCCGTGCTCGCGCACGAGGTCGACGTAGAACTGCACGGCCTCGACGACCTCGGGACTGGTGAGCTGCGCGTTCCAGTTCTCGTCGTACCACCGGCCGCCGAAGGTGTTGATCACCGTGTTCAGCGGGGCGAGCACCTCACCCCAGCCGGGCTTGCCGCGCAGGCAGATCCCGGCGGTGTCGGGGCTGTCGAGGCGGGCGGCGGCAGCGGCGACCTCGTCCCATGTGGGGGTGGGGGACAGGGCGATGCCGGCCTGCTCGAACAGGTCCTTGCGGTACATCAGGAACGAGGACTCGCCGTAGAACGGCACCGAGTACATGTCGCCGTCGTAGGACAGCGATTCGCGCAGGGAGGGAATGAAGTCGTCCTCGTCGTAGCCCTCCGTCTGCCGGGCGTAGTCGGAGAGGTTGGTCAGCCAACCGTTCTCCGCCCACTGCGGGGTCTCGTAGTTGCTGATCATCACCACGTCGAACTCGCCGCCGCCCATCGCGGTGGAGGCCGTGATCTTCGCGCGGGCCTGGTTCTCCGAGAGCGTGACGAACCGCAGGTCGATGTCCGGGTTCTCGGCCTCGAACTGCGCGGCGAGTTGCTGGGCGTCCTGCATCTGGGAGTTCGACACCATCGCGATGGTGACGGTCTGGTCGGAGGCGCCGAGCGAGCCGGCGCCGGCGCAGCCGGTGAGCGTGAGGCTGAGCGCCCCCGCCCCGGCCACCAGCATTCGGGTGGTCGTTCTGGATGTGTTCACCGATCGTCGCCTCTTCTTCGGTCTCTCCGGTGGGGTTATCGGTCGAGTAGCCAACGTGCGCACTCGATGTCGCACACGAGCATGGTGGCCAGGCCGCCGCGCAGCGCCCCGAGCGCGGCCTGGTGTTTGGCGGCCCCGCCGGTGACGAGGACCGTGCCGGGGCAGGCGCGGATGTCGTCGAGCGAGACCGACACGGCGCGACGGTCGAGGTCCCCGCCGACGGCCGTGCCGTCGGCGTGGAAGAACCGTCCCGCGATCTCCCCGACCGCGCCGAGGTCGGTGAGGGAGTCGAGCATGGCGGTGTCGAGGTAGCTGCCCTCGAACAGGGTGGTCGACGTGGACACCGCCCCCACGCCGAACATCATCATGTCGGCGCGGCGGCCGATGTCCAGGGTGCGGGAGATCATCGAGTCGGCACGCATGGACGCGACCGTCGCGGGGTCGGCGTACAGGGGAACGGGGAGGCGGACCATCTTGGCCTGCAGCTGTTCCGCGCATCGTCCGAGCACGTACTCGGCGCCGGTCTGGTAGTCGGACGCGGTGACGGCGCCGTCGAGCTGGACGATCGTCGCGCAGGTCGCCCCGCCCGGCGGCAGGGCCTGCGCGACGGCCACGGTCTCCGGGCCCCACGTGAATCCGAGGGTGTCCGTCGCGCGGATCCGCCGGCTGATCAGGGCGGCGGCGGCCCGTCCGACGCCCGCGAAGCTGGCGGCCTCGTCGAGCGGGCCGGCCGCGTCCACGCCGTCGCCGACGACGACGGCCTCGAGCAGGCCGAAGCGCTCCTCGAGGGCGCGTTCCTCGTCGGCGTGCAGGTCGTCGCGCAGGTTGGCCGGCACGTTCACCTCGATGCGCACCAGGCCCTGGGCCCGGGCCCGGGCGACGAGGCGTCCCGCGGTCGGCCGGGAGACGCCGAGGCGCGTCGCGACCTCCGCCTGGGTGAGGCCGTCCAGGTAGTACAGCGTCGCCGCGCGCAGCGCCAGGCGTAGCTCCTCCGGCGCGGCGGCGGCGGCCGCGGGCTGGTTCGTCACGTGGGGGACGGTCACGACATCTCCTGGTTCGGAGGAACACCGTGAGCAAATGCTCATGGGTGCGTTCATTTGCTCAGTACGCTAGCATCGGCAATGTGACCCACACAACACCCCCGTCGATCCCGGCCGGCATGCGCGCCGCCGTCCTCGTCGAACCCGGACGGATCGAGATGCGCGAACGGCCGGTCCCCGAACCCGCACCCGGCGACGTGCTCGTCCGGGTCACCTCCGTCGGCGTGTGCGGATCGGACACGCACTACTACCGGGAGGGCCGCATCGGCGAATTCGTCGTCGAGGCCCCGCTCGTCCTCGGCCACGAGGCCGCCGGCACGATCGCCGCGGTCGGCGCCGGCGTCCCCGCCGGCCGGGTCGGGCAGCGCGTGTCCATCGAGCCGCAGCGCCCCGACCCCACCACCGACGAAACCCGGCGCGGGCGCTACAACCTCTGCCCGCACATGCGGTTCTACGCCACCCCACCCGTCGACGGCGCCTTCTGCGACTACGTCACCATCGGGGCGGAATTCGCCCACCCCGTGCCCGACACCGTCTCCGACGACGCCGCCGCTCTCTGTGAACCGCTGTCCGTGGGCATCGCCGCCGTCCGCAAGGCGGGCGTCACCGCCGGATCCCGGGTCCTGGTCACCGGCGCGGGCCCCATCGGGATCGTCACCGCGCAGGTCGCCCGCGCGTTCGGCGCCACCGACATCGTCGTCACCGACCTCGACGCGGACCGGCGCGCGCTGGCCCGGAAGTTCGGGGCGACCGCCACGCTCGACCCGCGCACCGACGATGTCAGCGACCTGCACGTCGACGCCTACATCGACGCCTCCGGCGCCCCCGCCGCGGTCGCCGCCGCGATGCGGGCGGTCCGGCCCGCCGGCACCGTCGTCCTCGTCGGCTCCGGCGCCGAGACGATGAACCTGCCGGTCCAGCTGATCCAGAACCGCGAGCTGGTCCTCACCGGCGTCTTCCGTTACGCACACACCTGGCCGACGGCGATCGCCCTCGCCGCCACCGGCCGCGTCGACCTCGACGCGATGGTCACCGCCCGCTTCCCGCTCGAGAGGGCGGCCGAAGCACTCGAATCCGACCGGACACCCGGCAACATCAAGACCGTCGTGCGGGTGCACCCCGGCGACGACACGTAAGGAGCCCCGAAGTGGACCTGGGGGAGAACACCCTGAACGCCCTGCCCGTCCCTGGCCCGACCTACTCGCGCCGCGACATCGGCGTCGGCATCGTGCATTTCGGGGTCGGCGGATTCCATCGTGCCCATCAGGCGATGTACGTCGACCGGCTGCTCGAACGCGGCGCCCGCAACTGGGGCATCTGCGGCGTCGGCGTCATGCCCGGCGACCGCCGCATGCGCCACGCCCTCGCATCCCAGGACGGCCTCTACACCCTGATCCTGCGCCACCCGGACGGCAAATGGGAACCGCGGGTGATCGGTTCGATCGTCGACTACCGCTACGCCCCCGACGATCCCGAGGCGGTGATCGAACTGATCGCCGCACCCACCACCCGCGTCGTCTCGCTCACCGTCACCGAGGGCGGTTACAACATCCGCCACGACACCGGCGAATTCGACGTCGACGACCCCGCCGTCCGCCGCGACCTCGAGCACCCCGACGCGCCGGCCACCGTCTTCGGCCTGGTCACCGCCGCGCTCGCGCGCCGCCGGGAGCGCGGGCTGCCGTCGCCGACGATCATGTCGTGCGACAACATCGAGGGCAACGGCACCGTCGCCCGGCGGGCTTTCACGTCCTTCGCCGAACTCGTCGACCCCGATCTCGCCGGCTGGATGCGCGAGCACACCCGGTTCCCCAACTCGATGGTCGACCGCATCACCCCCGTCACGACCGACGACATCGCCCCGGAACTCGACGCCCGCTTCGGCGTCCGCGACCGCTGGCCCGTCGTCGCCGAACCGTTCACCTCGTGGGTGCTCGAGGACGACTTCTCCTGCGGCCGTCCGGCCTTCGACGAGGCCGGGGTGCAACTCGTCGACGACGTCGCGCCGTACGAGTTGATGAAGCTGCGCCTGCTCAACGCGAGCCACCAGGCGCTGGCCTACTTCGCCCACCTGTGCGGCTACCGCTACGTGCACGAGGCCGCCCAGGACCCTCTGTTCGCGGAGTTCCTGCTCGACTACATGGACACCGAGGCCACCCCCACCCTGCGGCCCGTGCCCGGCATCGACCTCGCGCAGTACAAGCGCACCCTGATCGAGCGCTTCGCCAATCCCGAGATCCGCGACACCGTCGCCCGGCTGTGCGCCGAATCCTCCGACCGCATCCCGAAGTGGCTGCTGCCGGTGGTGCGGGAGAACCTCGCCACGGGCGGATCGGTGCGCCTGGCCGCCGCCGTCGTGGCCGGCTGGGCCCGCTACGCCGAGGGCATCGACGAGGCCGGCGACCCCATCGAGGTCGTCGACCGGCTCGCCGACACCCTCGGGCCCCTCGCCCGCAGCCAGCGCGAGGAGCCGACCGCCTTCCTCGGGAACCGGTCCGTCTTCGGGGATCTCGCCGATCAGCCGCGGTTCGTCGAGGCCTACCTGTGGGCGCTCGGGTCCCTGCACCGCGTCGGGGCCCGCGCCACCCTGCAAGCCCTGCGCAGCAAGGTCGGATCGTGAACGGGCCCGTCCTCGTGATCGGCGAGGCGCTCGTCGACATCGTCCGCCGGGGCGCGGCCGAGCCCGTCGAACACGTCGGCGGCAGCCCGCTCAACGTCGCCGTCGGCCTCGGCCGGCTCGGCCGCGACGTCGAGTTCGTCACCCATATCGGCGACGACGACCGCGGCCGCCGTATCGTCGGCCACCTCGCGGCCTCGAAGGTGCGGCTCGCCGCCGGCAGCAGCACCGCGGCGCGCACCCCGACCGCGACCGCCGTGCTCGACGAGAACGGCTCCGCCACATACGAGTTCGACCTGGAATGGCAACTGCCCGATCCTCGTCCCACGCCCGGTGCCCGGCACGTGCACACCGGATCCATCGCGGCCCTGCTCGAACCCGGCTGCGAGGCCGTCGCCGCGCTGCTCGACCGGCACGTGCCCACCGCGACCGTCAGCTACGACCCGAACGTCCGGCCCGCGCTCGTCGGCGACGACCCGCGCACCCGCGACCGCATCACCCGGTTCGTCGCGGGCGCCGACGTCGTCAAGGCCAGCGACGAAGACCTGCGCTGGTTCGCCCCCGGCCGCGACCCCCGCGACGTCGCGCGGGAGTGGCTCGCGCTCGGGCCGGCACTCGTGGCGGTGACGCTCGGTGCGGGCGGTGCCGTCGCCGTCGCGCGGTCCGGCGCCGTCGAGGTCGCCGCGCACCCGGTCGAGGTCGTCGACACCGTCGGCGCCGGCGACGCGTTCATGGCCGGCCTGCTCGACGCCCTGTGGACCCAGGAGCTGCTCGGCGACCGCGAGGGCCTGCGCGGGATCGGACCGGACGCGCTGCGCACGGCCCTGGACGTCGCCGCGCTCACCGCGGCCCGCACCGTCGCGCGTGCCGGCGCGGACCTGCCCACCCGCGACGAGCGGGACGCCGACCCGAAGGAGCCGTGGTGACGCTCGTCGCCGGGATCGACTCGTCCACCCAGTCCTGCAAGGTGCTCGTCTGCGACGCGCACACCGGC
Source organism: Rhodococcus sp. PSBB066 (assembly GCF_017068255.1). Classification (NCBI taxonomy): domain Bacteria; kingdom Bacillati; phylum Actinomycetota; class Actinomycetes; order Mycobacteriales; family Nocardiaceae; genus Rhodococcus; species Rhodococcus sp. PSBB066. Next base: position 5,246,848 of record NZ_CP070859.1, on the reverse strand, counting down.
CGCATCGTGCGGCAGGGCCGCGCCCCGCACCCCGGCGGCACCGAGGTCGACCCGCGTGCCTGGGCGGACGCCCTCGACCGCGCCGTCGCCGCCGCCGGCGGGCTCGCCGACGTCGCCGCGGTGTCGGTCGGCGGTCAGCAGCACGGGCTGGTGACCCTCGACGAGACCGGGACGGTGGTGCGCCCGGCGCTGCTGTGGAACGACACCCGCTCGGCCGCGGCCGCCGCCGACCTCGTCGCCGATCTCGGGGGCGGACAGAAGTGGGCCGACGCCGTCGGCGTCGTCCCGCTCGCCGCGATCACCGTCGCCAAGGCCCGCTGGCTCGCCGACCACGAGCCCGCCCGCGCCGACCGCACCGCGGCGCTGTGCCTGCCGCACGACTGGCTGACCTGGCGGCTGGCCGGAGGATCGGACATCGGTGCGCTGATCACCGACCGCAGCGACGCCAGCGGCACCGGCTATTACAGCGCCGCCGACGACGCCTATCGCACCGACCTGCTCGAACTGGCGTTGCGCGGCCGGCGGCCCCTGCTGCCCCGGGTGGCCGGACCGGCCGAACAGGTCGGGGAGACGAGCCGGGGCGCCGCGCTGGGACCCGGCGCCGGGGACAACGCCGCCGCCGCCCTCGCCCTCGGTGCGCGCGAGGGCGACGTGATCGTCTCCGTCGGCACGTCGGGCGTGGTCTCGGCGGTCTCGGTCACCCCCACCCGCGACCCCGACGGGCTGGTCGCCGGCTTCGCCGACGCCACCGGCCGCCACCTGCCGCTCGTGTGCACCCTCAACGCGGCGCGGGTCCTCGACGCCACCGCCGCGCTGCTCGGCGTCGACCACGACGAACTGTCACGGCTCGCGTTGTCGGCCCCGCCCGGCACCGGCGGGCTCGTGATGGTGCCGTACCTCGAGGGCGAGCGCACCCCCAACCGCCCCGGCGCGACCGGCGCGATCCACGGCCTGCGCCTGACGAATTCGACGCGGGAGCACCTGGCGCGCGCGGCCGTGGAGGGGCTGCTGTGCTCGCTCGCGGACGGCCTCGACCACATCACCGCGCAGGGCGTGCCGGTGCGACGGGTGCTGCTCGTCGGTGGCGGCGCCCGTTCCCGCGCGCTGCGCGAGGTCGCGCCCGGCGTGCTCGGGGTCCCGGTCGAGGTGCCCGAGCCGGGCGAGTACGTCGCCGTCGGCGCGGCCCGCCAGGCGGCGTGGGTGCTCGACGGCGGTGCGGAACCACCGCGGTGGCAGGGTGGTGCCGTGCAGCGTTACGAGGCCGACCCGATGCCGGCCGTGCGCGCCCGGTACGCGGAGGTCCGCGACCTGACCGAGGGCACGATCCGTTGCAGCTGACGCGGGTGGCCGGCTCAGGACAGGCCGAAGGCACTGGCCAGGAAGTCGATCAGCCAGGAGAAGATCTCGGCGGACCCGATCACGCTCGAGCCCTCGTCGGTGGTGTCGGCGAGGGCTGTGCCGGGCGCGAGCGCCGACAGGACTGTGGCGCCGAGAACTGCCGTGGTGATGCGAGCCGACGTCCGCATGAGCGTCTCCTTCCGACGGGTATCGAAACCAGTTCATGATCGCCCGGGCGTGCACCGGTTCGCGACCGCGATGAGTTCCGGTTCCGTCTCGGGTCGATATCTGTGACACCGACGGCAGCGACGCCGACGGCAGCGACACCGACGTCTGTGACACCGACGTCTGTGACACCGAGGGCAGTGCCGTCATCCACCCGAGCAAGGAGAAGACGATGCCGAAGATCACCCCGTTCCTGTGGTTCGACACCGAGGCCGAGGACGCGGCCAAGTTCTACACCAGCGTGTTCCCCGACTCCCGCATCCTGGGCACCACCTACTACCAGGACGCCGGCCCCAAGCCGGCCGGCACCGTCATGGCCGTCGACTTCGAACTCGACGGCCAGCGCTACGTCGCGTTCAACGGCGGCCCCGAGTTCTCGTTCTCCGAGGCGGTGTCGTTCCAGATCGACTGCGCCGACCAGGACGAGGTCGACCACTACTGGAACGCCCTCACCGAGGGCGGGGAGGAGAGCCAGTGCGGCTGGCTGAAGGACCGCTTCGGGCTGTCCTGGCAGGTGGTGCCGCGGCGGCTCTACGAGCTGCTCTCCGACACCGACCCCGAGGTGGGACGGCGCATCACCGAGGCGATGTTGCAGATGCGCAAGATCGAGATCGCGCCGCTCGAGGACGCCGCCCGCGGCTGAACCCGAGCGGCGGCCGAGCCCAGCTATCACCGCGGTGGCGGTGATAGCTTTCGGTCGATGACCACGCGCACCGAGCGGCTCGACGAGCTCCCGTTCACCCGCAAACACGGCAGGCTGCTGCTCGGCTCCGGTGTGGGCTGGGCGCTCGACGCCATGGACGTCGGGCTCATCTCGTTCGTGATGGCCGCCCTGGCGGTGCAGTGGGGCCTGAGCACGACCCAGCTGTCGTGGATCGGTTCGATCGGCTTCGTCGGGATGGCCGTCGGCGCCGCGCTCGGCGGCCTGCTCGCCGACCGGATCGGCCGGCGCCAGGTGTTCGCGGTGACACTGCTGGTGTACGGCCTGGCCACCGGTGCCGCCGCGCTCGCCGGCTCCGTCGCGGTGCTGATCGTGCTGCGGTTCGTCGTCGGTTTGGGTCTCGGGGCCGAACTTCCGGTGGCGTCGACCCTCGTCAGTGAATACGCGCCGCGCCGGCAGCGCGGCCGCATGGTGGTGGCGCTCGAGGCGTTCTGGGCGGCCGGGTGGATCCTCGCCGCCCTCATCGGCTACTTCGTGATCCCGCTCGGCGACGACGGCTGGCGCTGGGCGCTGGCCGTGGGGATCGTCCCCACCCTGTACGCGGTGGTCGTGCGGTTCGGCCTGCCCGAATCCGTCCGGTACCTCGAGAGCCGTGGCCGCTACGGCGAGGCCGAGACGGCCGTCCGGTCCTTCGAGACGTCCGCCGGCGTCGACGCGCCCCCGGACCAGGAGGAGACGTCGCGCCCGGTGCGCACCGACCCGGCGGCGGCCGAGTCGATCTGGTCGTCGCGGCTGCGGCGCCGGACCGTCGCCCTGTGGACGGTGTGGTTCGGCATCAACCTCTCGTACTACGGGGCCTTCATCTGGCTGCCCAGTCTGCTGGTCACGCAGGGCTTCGATTTAGTGAAGTCCTTCCAGTACACGCTGATCATCACGCTCGCGCAGTTGCCGGGATACGCGGTCGCCGCGTGGCTGATCGAGGTGTGGGGGCGGCGCGCCCCCCTGACGAGTTTCCTCGTCGGCTCGGCGGCGGCCGCCGGGCTGTTCGGACTCGCCGACACCCCCACCCGGATCGTCGCCGCCGGAATGGCGTTGTCGTTCTTCAACCTCGGCGCGTGGGGCGCGCTGTACGCGATCGGTCCGGAACTGTATCCGACGTCGGTGCGGGCCGCCGGGGCCGGTGCGGCGGCCGCGTTCGGGCGCATCGCATCGATCCTGGCGCCGCTGCTGGTGCCCGGGCTGCTCACGGCCGGCGGCAACCCGCTCGTCTTCGGGGTGTTCGCGGCGGCGTTCGCCGTCGCCGCCGTCGCCGCCTACACGCTGCCGGAGCGCAAGGGGCAGGTGCTCGAGGCCTGAGCCCTACGCCCGTGCGGGCGGCGCCTGGCTGCAGGCCGTCGCCACGGCGAAGGCCCCGAGGGCCGTGCCGGTGACGAGGCGCTGCGCCCGCACGGCCCGCGGGTGCGTTGCCACGCGGCGCGCGACGGCTGCCGCGCCGAGCACGATCAACCCGTTCACCGTCAGCGCCACCCCGATCTGGACCGCGCCGAGCACGAGTAATTGCCGCCACTCGGGACCGGCGGCGGGCGAGACGAACTGGGGCAGCAGCGCCGCATACATCAGGGCGATCTTCGGGTTGAGCACGTTCGTCGCGAGGCCCATGCCGAACAGTCGCGCCGCCGAGTGCTCGGTCGCAGGGGCCGGGGCGAAGAGTGCACCGCCGCCGGGACGCAGGATGCCCCATGCGAGATACGCGAGATAGCCCGCGCCGGCGAACCGCAGGAGATCGTAGGCGACGGGGACCGCGGCGAACAGGGCGGAGAGCCCGGCCGCAGTGGCGAGCAGGTAGCAGAGGAACCCGGCGCCGACACCCGCGAGGGACACCAGGCCGGCCCGGCGGCCCTGCGCCAGCGACCGGGAGGTCAGGTACATCATGTTCGGGCCGGGCGTGAGGACCATGCCCAGCGCGACCACGGCCACCCCGGCCGCAGCGGAGGCAGAAACCACGGGAACCCCTTCCGTTCGGGACAGGATCGAGAGTGCCGCGCGGAAACGTGCACGTCCATCACGGCTTTGTGCATGGTTCTGTGTAATGTTGCTACATGCTCGACGTCGACGGGCTCGTGGCCCTGCGTGCGCTGCGTGACCACGGCACGGTCACCGAGGCCGCGAGCGCCCTCGGATACACGCCCTCCGCCGTCAGCCAGCGCGTCAAACGGCTCGAGCGACGCCTCGGCGCGGCCCTCACGGCCCCGGCGGGCCGCCGGGTGGTGCTCACCCCCGCCGCCCAGCGCCTCCTCGACGACGCCGAACCCCTTCTCGGGCAGCTGGAATCGGCCTTCTTCCGGGTCTCGGGATCGTCGCGGATCGCCGGCGCGGTCACGGTGGCGGCATTCACGACGGCGATCCGGGCCGGTATCCCCGCGGCGCTGGCCTCGGCCACCATGGGCCGGCCGGATCTGTCCGTCAGGGTCGTCGAGGCCGACCCGGTCGACGCTGCCCTGAGGGTGGCCACCGGGCGGGCCGACGTCGCCGTGCTGCACCACTGGCGGTCGCTGCCGCGGGTGTTGCCCGACACCCTCGTCGCCGAACATGTGCTCGACGACGGCGCCGACGTGATCGTGCGCGCGGACCATCCGCCGGCCCTCGGCGAAACGCTCTCACCGCAACAGCTCTCGTCGTCGGACTGGGTGTCCACCGGCGAGGGGACGCTGTGCCACGAATGGCTGATGTCCATGTTCGCCGGGCACGGCCTGCGCCCCCGGATCACCTGCACGTCGAGTGACTTCGACATCCATCTGGACTTCGTGCGCGCCGGGCTCGCCGCCGCGCTGGTCCCGCGACTGGGCCGCAGGCCGCTGGGACCGGACCTGGTGGCGATACCCGCGCCCGGCGCCGTGCGGGTCGTCAGCGTCGTCCGGCGCGCCGGTCAGGTCGACGACCCGACCCTTGCGCACGTCGTGTCGCACCTGCGCATGTCGTTGAGCGCGTAACCATCGAGGCCCCGCGAGTGCGCACGTCTCGCGCCGATTTCCGAGGACGCGCGACGGGATGTGCGCACTCGGTGCGCGTGGAGTCATCCTTCTGTGCATTCCCAGCCATGTTCGCCCGCCATCCGGGGACCTAGTGTTCCAGATCACAAGCATCCGGCGGCGGGTGGTGCGCATTCGAGGCCCCCGCCGCGACCCGAAAGGACGGACCTGGACGTGGCGTCACTGCAGACGGTGCAGAGGATCGGACCGGTGCTGGACCTGTTCACGGTGCAGCAACCCGAGTGGGGAGTCTCCGAGGTCGCGGCGGCGATCGACGTTCCCCGATCGAGCGCGCACGCCCTGCTGTCGAGCCTGGTCGACACGGGGCTGCTCCAGTGCCGCGCACGCGGACGCTACCGGCTCGGTTGGCGCGTCGTGGAGCTGGGAGAGACGCTGCGCGGCACCGTCGACGTCCGGTCCTGTGCCGCCCCGGTCCTCGAGCGCCTGGTGGAGAAGTACGGCGAGACAACTCATCTCGCGGTCATGGATCGATGGAACGTCCTCTATGTGGACAAGATTCTCGGCAATCACAACATCACCGTGCAGGGTGCGCGGATCGGGACGCGCCTCGATGCGCATTCCACGGCGGTGGGCAAGGTGCTGCTCGCGCAACTCGAGGAGATCGAGGTGCGCCGGTATCTGGCCATGCGCCCGTTGCGGCGGCTGACACCGTCGACCACCACGAACCCCCAGGCACTTCTGGACGCCCTGGCCGGTGTGCGCTCGGCCGGCTTCGCTGCGGACCTCGGGGAGACGGTCTCGGAGGTGCACTGCGTCGCCGCCCCGGTGCGCGACGACCTGGGTTCCGTCGTGGCGGCCGTGAGCGTGAGCGTGCCCGCGACGCGCTTCGTCCAGCGGCGACCGCAGCTCGAGCGGGCCGTGGTCGGTGCCGCGCACGAGATCACCCGGGCGATCGCCGAAGCCCACGACTGCAGTCCCGTGCTCCTGCGGGACGACCCGGGTGCCGCCGGTTTGACGGCGGCGAGCCCACGCGCCTCCTGACCACGAATCCGACCGCACGAACGAGACAAGCGAAAAAGAGGAGCCATGGACACCGCCGCCCACAAGGCCGCAGACCGACTGCTCGAGGTGTATCGCACGGGGGAACCGATCGATCCGCTCACCCCGGACCATCCCGACGCGTCGATCGAACTCGCCTACCGGATCCAACAGCTGCAGGTCGAGCAGTGGACGCTGGCCGGTGATGTCGTCAAGGGCCACAAGGTGGGCTTGGCCTCCCGCGCGATCCAGCGGCAGATAGGCGTCGATCAACCCGATTTCGGGCACCTGACCGCGAGCATGTTCCACCTCGAGCACCAGCCGATCCCCGCCGGCCGCTTCCTGCAGCCGCGGATCGAGCCCGAGGTGGCGTTCGTGCTCGGCCGGCCGCTGGCCGGTCCGGGCGTCACCGCCGCCGAAGCCGCGCGGGCCGTGGACTTCGTGCTGCCCGCACTCGAGATCGTCGACTCGCGGATCCGGGACTGGAAGATCGGCATCTTCGACACCATCGCGGACAATGCCTCCTCCGGCGGCGTGATCCTGGGGAGCCGGCCGGTCTCCCTCGGCGACGTCGACCTGAGGCTGATCGGATGCACGCTCCACATAGGCGGTGAACTCACGGCGACGGGAGCAGGCGGAGCCGTGCTCGGGTCCCCGCTCAACGCACTGGTGTGGCTGGCCAACACGGTCGGCCCGCTCGGGGTCACCCTCGAACCGGGGCATGTGGTGCTTCCAGGCTCCATGACCAGGGCGTTCCCGGTGGCGGCGGGCGACTCCGTCGTGGCGAACATCAGCGGGCTCGGCAGCGTCACCGCCGTGCTCGGCGGAAAGGACGAGAAATGAGCGACCAGTTGTGGAGCGCGGCCCGCGTCGCCGACGTGCTGCTGCGTGCGGAGGACACCGCGACCCCGCAGACGTCGATCCTCGCGGAATGGGACGGACTGGACCTGGGGACCGCGTACGCCGCGCAGGACATCGCGTTGCGCATGCGGCTCGCCCGCGGCGAGCGGCTCACCGGCGTGAAGCTCGGGGTCACGTCGAAGGCGAAGCAACGGCAGGTGGGCGTGGACTCGCCGTCCACCGCGTGGCTCACGGACCGGATGATCCTGCCGATCGGCGAGCCTGTCCCGCGCGAGAAGATGATCCACGCCCGCGCGGAGCCGGAGATCGCGTTCGTCATGGGCCGCAGGCTCGAGGGACCCGGGGTCTCGGCCGCGACCGCGCTGGCCGCGGTGGAGCACGTGGTCGGCGCGATCGAGATCATCGACAGCCGGTTCTCCGGCTACCAGTTCTCGATGATGGACGCCGTCGCGGACAACAACTCGTCCGGACGGTACGTGACCGGTCCGGTCGGCCGTGCGCCGGAGGATCTCGATCTCGCCCTCGAGGCGTGCCTGCTCGAGGTCGACGGCGAGGTGGTGGACTCGGCGACGGGCGCCGCGGTGCACGGACATCCCGCGGAGGCGCTGGCCTTCGCCGCGAACACCCTGGCCGAGCGGGGACTCGCCATCGAGGCAGGGTGGGTGGTGCTCACCGGCGGCATGACCGACGCGGTGCCGGTGCAGCCGGGGGCGCGCATCGCCGCGCACTTCACCACCCTCGGCACCGTCACCGTGGCGGGAGGCTGACGATGCCGTTCATCGACGTGACGATCGCGGAGGGGCGCAGCCCGGACGAGCTCCGGAGGCTGATCCACGAACTGACCCAGGCGGCGCACCGGGCGCTGGACGCGCCGCTGCCCAACATCCGGGTGGTGCTGCGGGAGACGCCGAAGACACACTTCGCGGCGGGTGATGTGACGATCGCCGAGCGTGAGACACGGGCCTGAACGGTCCGGATATCCCGAACTGCGACAACGCCCGCCGACGACGCAGTCGAGCATCGTGATCGGGCCGGATCGGGGCGGGGCCGCGGGATACACAAGGGAGACACCATCCCCTGCATCCCCCGGAGAACCCGATGACGTCGAACCGACAGCGCGCCCTGACCCTGGTTGCCGAGCCCGAGCCCGGCTGCGAACGGGTGGCGGACCGGATGTACCACGACCTGCTGTCGCCACCGGAGGTGCGACAGGTGCGCGACCGCGTCCGGGACTTCGCCACCCGGGCTGTCGCGCCGATCGCCGGCCGGATCGCCGGCGGGGACGAGCGCCTCGACGGGTTCCCGCGGGACGCGTTCGAGGCCATGGCCTCGAACGGTCTGTTCCGCATTCCCTTCACCGCGGACGTCGGTGGCGACGGACTCACGCATCGCGCCACGGCCACCGCGGTGGCCGTCGAGGAACTGGCGTACTACTCCAACAGTGTCGCCGCCATCTACGACGTCCATTGCATCCTCGCCGGCACGGCACTGGACCAGGGCACCGAGGCGCAACGGCACCGATGGCTGCGTCCCGTCGTCGACGGGGAGATCGTGGGGTCGTTCGCGACGAGTGAGCCCGGTGCGTCGAGCGATCTCTCTCCCGAAGCGGTGCAGACCGTCGCGAGCCCGGACGGCGACGGCTGGGTACTCACCGGCCGCAAGCGGTGGATCACCAATTCGGTCGTCGCCGGCGTCGTCGTCGTGCTCGCCCGGACCGGCGACAGCCTCACCACCTTCATCGTTCCCACCAGCGCACCGGGCGTCACCGTCGGCACACCCGACCGCAAACTCGGCAACCGTGGGCAGATCACGGCCGACGTGATCCTCGACCGTGTTCGGCTCGGACCGGAAGCGGTGCTCGGGCGGGTCGGCGGCGGCCTGCGCGTCGCGCTCCGGACACTCACGTACGGCCGCATCGGAATCGGCGCCGCCGGCGTCGGCATGGCGCAGGCCGCCTTCGACCGCACCGTCGCGCATCTGAAGTCGCGGCACGCGTTCGGTGGTTCGCTGGCTTCCAAACAGCACTGGCAGTTCGTGATGGCCGACTACGCGGCGGATCTCGAGGCCGCCCGCAGCCTGTACCTGAAAGCGGCTCTTCGGCTCGACGCCGGGGAGCATTTTCCCGAGCCCGAAGCGGCGATGGCGAAGCTGCGCGGCACCGACCTGGCGGCGCGCATCGCCCGGGATGCCGTGCAGGCGTTCGGCGGACTCGGATTCGTGCAGTCCCTCGGAGCCGACGACACCGAAGGACCGGTCGAGGCGATATACCGGGACAGCAAGATCGGTGAGATCTACGAGGGCGCCAACGAGATCCAGCGATGGGTCCTCGCACGACAGATCTTCGGACGCGATCACACCGGATAACGGAACATTCTCCGCACATCATTCGGAGCGCGGGACGGTCGTCGATCTCCGGCGAGGAAACGGGACGAACGGTTCTCGCGGGACTGCGGACGCGCGGTGCACGCGGTCCGCCCGTCCCGGCGACTATCGTACGGCTCGACCGAGCCGGAAATGCGCGGGGCTGGAGCCGAACTGCCGACGGAAGGCACGGCTGAAGTGGGACACGTCCCGGAAGCCGACCAGGCCGCTGATCTCGGTGACCGTGAGGTCGGTTTCCGACAGCAGGGCACGCGCGCGTCCGAGGCGTACCTGGTACAGCCAGGTACGGGGGGTGGTTCCCGCCGTGCTGAACAACTTGTGGATGTACCGCACGGACATTCCGAGTTCCACGCCGACATCGGCGAGCGTGTGGTCGGGGTCTCGGAGATACCGGACCATGGTGCTCTGCACCTTGCGAAGGTCGTCCGCGTGGATCCGCTTCGTGGCGCTCAACGGGGGCGATTGTTCACCGATCGCGCTCACGAGCAGATCCAGCGCCGCGGCCGCAACGGTTGCCGAAGAGCCCTGCGACAAGGGGGTATCGGCGGTGGCGACCTCGACGAGGAACCGGGACACGAACCGTCCGATTCCGGACTGCCCGGAAATGCCCTGGCCTGTCACGCTGTTCATGAGCTCGACGGGAAGGCGGGAGGTCAGCTGCTCACGCGGCGTGCGCAGCACGATCTGCTCGAATTCGGTTGTGGCGTCGACGACGAACGGTGCCGACGAGTCGACGATGCCGAAGGCGCCGTCGGTGAGGGTCGCCGACCGGGTCCCCTGCGTCAGGATCGCGGAACCGCGCGTGATCAAGCACAGCAGGTAGTCGTCGTTCGGATCCGAGGTGATCATCGACGGTGTCCGCACCACCGCGTGCGGATCGGCATGCACCACACTGACGGTCATCTCCCCGAGCGGGCGCGCGACCAGATCCGCCGCGAAACGGTCGTGCGTCTGCGGCCAGTCGACGTCCATCTCGCAGTAGGTCGTCTCGAGCGTGTCCGTCCACCGGGCACGACCTTCGGTGGACTCCAGTTCGCGCGTGCTCAGCGCCAATCTCCGGCCGGACGCCGCGGTGCACGGGGAGTCATCCTTCGGTGCACTGTCGGTCATGTTCCCGCTCACCTCCGCCTTCTAGTGTTCCAGATCACAGGAACTCGGCGGGCGGACGATACCGCGGGACACCCCGTCTGCGCGACCCCGGCCGTCATCTCCGGATGAGCCCACGACAGGAGAGCGACATCATGACCACCACCCATACCTGGATCGACGAGATCACCATGGAGGAACTCGACCGCGACCCGAATCCGATCTACGAGCGGCTGCGCCGGGAGGCGCCGGTCGCCTACGTCCCGGCGATCGGGATGCACGTGGTGGCCACGAGGGAGCTGTGCCTGCAGATCACCCAGGACTCCGAGACGTGGTCCACGGTGATCGCCCCCTCGGGCGGGCGGACGTTCGGGACCGGAACCGTGCTCGACTCCAACGGCGAGCGGCACCGCAAGCTGCGCGAATGGATCGATCCGCAACTCCGGCCCGCCGCGGTCGACTCCTACGTGGAAGCGCTGGTCCGGCCGCAGGCGCGGAGCATCCTCGAACGGATCGAGGAACTCGGGGCCGTGGACATCCAGGAGGCCTATTTCGCTCCGGTCAGCGTCCGTGCGGTCGGTGACCTGATGGGTCTGCGGAACGTCCCCTCGGAGACGCTCGTGCGGTGGTTCCAGACGCTCGCGCTGTCGTACGGCAACGCCGAGGTCGACGAGAACGGCGAGTTCGCCCATGCCGAGCCCTTCGAGGCCGGAGACCGGATCAAGGAGGAGATCGTCGCCACCGTCGATCCGTTGCTCGACCACTGGACCCGCAATCCCGACCACACGTTGATCTCGCACTGGTTGCACGACGGAATGCCGGAGGGGCAGGTGCGGGAGCGGTCGGAAATCTACCCGAACATCTACGTCTTCCTGCTCGGTGCGCTGCAGGAGCCCGGTCACGTCATGACGACGACACTGGCGGGCCTGCTGCAGCATCCCGACCAGCTCGAGCGCGTCGTCGACGATCCGGATCTCCTCCCGCGGGCGGTCAACGAGGGCGCGCGCTGGGTAGCGCCGATCTGGAGCGCCGCCGTCAAGGTCGCGAACCGGGAGGTCACCGTCGGCGGCGTCGACCTGCCCGCGGGTACGCCGGTCATACTCGCGTACGGCTCGGCCAACCGCGACGAGACGGTGTGGGCGAACCCGGACGCCTACGACGTGGACCGGCCGGTCATGCCGCACCTCGCCTTCGGCGCCGGCAAGCACGCCTGTGCCGGCACCTACCTCGGGACCGCGATCGTCCGGATCGCCCTCGAGGAGTTGTTCGAGACGATCCCGAACATCGAACCCGACCCCGACCGCACCCCGAGCTTCTGGGGCTGGACCTTCCGCGGCCCGCAGGGCCTGCACGTCCGATGGGAGGTGTAGTCGTGAGCCACTCGGTGACCGTTTCCGGGCAGGACGGGGCCTTTCCCGGCGCGCCCGACCGTTCGGTACTCGAGTCCGCACTGCGGGCGAACCGCTGGTTGCCGCACGCGTGCTCGCAGGGCACCTGCGGGACCTGCAAGATCAGGGTGCTGTGCGGCGAGGTGGACCACGGCCGGCCCGACGAGACCATCCTGAGCGAGGCGGAGCGCGCGTCCGGGCTCACACTCGCCTGTCAGGCGACACCTCGCACCGATCTGACCGTCGCGCCGTTGAACGACGTGCCCCCGGACGGGCCGAGGCATCCCTTGCGCGACCACGCCGGCACCGTGCTCGAGCTGGCCGACATCGCACGGTGCACCCGCCGGCTCGTCGTGGAGCTGGACGAGCCGATGGAGTTCTCCGCCGGTCAGTACGCCGAGTTGATCGTGCCGGGTTCCGTTGTGGCGCGTCAGTACTCGATGGCCAATCCGCCCTCCGAGTCGCGCCGGCTCGAGTTCCACATCAAGCGGGTCGATGGAGGGCTCGCGACGGAGGGGTGGATCTTCGGCTCGCTTCGGCCGGGAGACCGGATCGGGCTGCGCGGGCCGCTGGGGCAGTTCGCCCTGGTTCGTCCCCAGGAAGAACCGGCCATTCTGGTCGGCGGCGGAACGGGGCTTGCCCCCTTGAAGTCGATTGTGCGCCATGCACTCTCCAACGATCTTGTCCCGAGCATCGACCTGTACCACGGAGGGCGCGGGCAGGCGGATCTGTACGACGTGGACTTCTTCCGGGCTCTCGAGGCCGCCGATCCCCGATTCCGCTACCACCCTGTACTCAGCGAGGAGCAGTGGGACGGCGCCACCGGCGTGGTCACCGACGCCGTGCTCGACGACTTCGCCAGTTGCAAGGGGCGCAGCGCATACCTGTGCGGGCCACCCGCCATGGTCACCGCGGCGGTCAAGGCGCTCAAACGGCGTCGCATGGCGCCCCGGTTGATCTTCAAGGAGGAGTTCGCCGTCGGCAGCGCGCCGCCGGTGATGTCGCCGGTGTGACCGGTTCCGCGGCCGGGTGTTCGGGTTCACCCCGAGCACCCGGCCGGTCGTCGTTCAGTGTCGGTGCCCCGGTTCGCGGCCGGCGCGTTCCTTCCGATACTGGCCGGGGCTCGCGCCGAAGGCGGCGCGGAACGTCCTGCTGAAGTGGGAGACGTCCCGGAAGCCCGCGCATTCGCTGACCTCGGCGACGGACATCTCGGTCGTCAGCAGGTACTTCCGCGCGCGCTCGAGCCGTGCCTGATACAGCCATGCGCGCGGAGTGGTGCCCGCTGCGCTGAAGAGCTTCTGGACGTTGCGCAACGACATCCCGGCGTCGGCGGCGACGTCCGGAAGCGTGAGCTCGGGATCGTGCAGCTTCTGTTCGATGACCCGCTGGACGCGGGTGAGATCTTCCGTGCGGTGCAATTGGGCGGCACCGGTCGCGACAGTGCCTTCGGTGAGGGCGGTGACCAGCATGTCGACGGCCGAGGAGGCGAACGACACGGCGGCCCCCCGCGAGATGGGGGCATTCATCGTCGCGATGTCGACGAAGAAGCGACCGACCAGTCCGCCCGGCCCGGTCTCGCCGCAGATCGTGCGGGCCGTGCCGTGTTCGACGATCCGCCCCGGCAGGCGCGAGGTGAGCAGCTCACGAGGAGACCGCACGACGATCTGCCGGAACGGTGCGGGGGAGTGGAAGACGAACGGGGTGGCGCAGTCGAGCAATGCGAACGACCCTCGCTCGACCGTCGTGGTCCGGCCCGACTGCTGCACCTCGACGTGGCCCTCGGTCACGATGCACACGAGATAGCCTGCACCGGAGTCGGAGTCGACCATCGCGGGCGAGCGGACCACCGTGTGGGCGTCGGCCCGGATCGTGCTGACGTGCAGATCGCCGAACGGCCGGCCGCCCCATTCCGCGTCGAAGTGACGTCGTGGGTTCGGCCACGCGACGTCCATCTCGCAGTACAGCTGCCCCAGCGTGCTCGCCCATCGGGTGTGCCCCTCGCTCGTGTCCAGCTCCTGCGTCCGCAGGGAAACGATGCCGGGGGCCGCTCCGTTGCGCGCAGAGTCACCCGTTTGTTCGCGCTCAGCCATGTTCCACCACACCTCCGCCTTCTAGTGTTACAGATCACAGGAACGTGGCGCCCGGAACGATATCCCAACCCCCGGCCCCGCGCGACCACCGAGGACGGTTACCGAAGCGCGCCAGCGTGATCGGTGCCGGGATCCTCCGAAGTCGGCGGATACGGCCGGGCCGGGTCGACGCCCGTCGTGCCGTTCCCCACCCGAGCCGATTCCTGCACCACACCCCCGAGACCAGGAGTGAAGACCATGACGACCACATCGATCCTGGGCGACGCCGTCGGAGCGCCCAACACCGTCCGGCCCATGACCGGCGACGAGTACATCGAGTCGCTCCGCGACGGTCGTGAGGTGTACTTCCGTGGCGAGCGGGTCGACGATGTCACCACACATCCGGCCTTCCGCAATTCGGTCCGGTCGGTGGCCCGGATGTACGACGCGATGCACAAGCCGGAAGCGAAGGGCATCCTGTCGGTGCCGACCGACACCGGTAACGGAGGATTCACCCATCCGTTCTTCAAGACGGCGCACAGTGCCGACGATCTGCTCCTCGCTCGTGATGCGATCGCCACCTGGCAGCGCGAGGTGTACGGCTGGCTGGGCCGCTCGCCCGACTACAAGGCGTCGTTCCTCGGCACCCTCGGAGCCAACGCGGAGTTCTACGGGGAGTACCAGGACAACGCGAAGCGGTGGTACAAGGAAGCACAGGAACGCGTGATCTACATGAACCACGCGATCGTGAACCCCCCGATCGACCGCGACAAGCCCGCCGACGAGACCGCCGACATCTGCGTGCACGTGGTGGAGGAAACCGACGCGGGCCTGATCGTGTCCGGCGCCAAGGTGGTGGCGACCGGGTCGGCGATCACCAACGCCAACTTCATCGCGCACTACGGCCTGCCGCTCCGCAAGAAGGAGTTCGGCCTGATCTTCACCGTCCCGATGGATTCGCCGGGCCTGAAGCTGTTCTGCCGTACGTCCTACGAGATGAACGCCGCCGTCATGGGTACGCCGTTCGACTACCCGCTCTCGAGCCGATTCGACGAGAACGACGCCATCATGGTGTTCGACCGGGTGCTGGTGCCGTGGGAGAACGTCTTCGCCTACGACACCGAGACGACCAACGGGTTCGTGATGAAGTCGGGCTTCATGTCTCGCTTCATGTTCCACGGTTGCGCCCGTCTCGCCGTGAAGCTGGACTTCATCGCCGGCTGTGTGATGAAGGCGGTGGAGATGACCGGCTCGGCCGGATTCCGCGGCGTGCAGATGCAGATCGGCGAGATCCTCAACTGGCGTGACATGTTCTGGGGACTGTCCGACGCGATGGCGAAGACGCCCGATCCGTGGGTCAACGGTGCCGTGCAACCGAACCTCAACTACGGTCTCGCCTACCGCACCTTCATGGGCGTCGGCTACCCGCGGATCAAGGAGATCATCCAGCAGACCCTCGGCAGCGGCCTGATCTACCTGAATTCGCATGCGAGCGACTGGGGTAACCCCGAGATCCGGCCGTACCTCGACCAGTACGTTCGCGGGTCGAACGGCATCGTGGCCATCGATCGTGTCAAGCTGCTCAAGCTGCTCTGGGATGCCGTCGGTACCGAGTTCGGCGGCCGGCACGAGCTGTACGAGCGCAACTACGGCGGCGACCACGAGGCCGTGCGCTTCCAGACGCTGTTCGCCTACCAGGCTCAGGGCCTGGACAACCAGCTCAAGGGCTTCGCCGAGCAGTGCATGTCCGAATACGACATCGACGGCTGGACGCGCCCGGATCTGATCAACAACGACGATCTGAAGATCGTCCGTAGCTGAACGGGGCGCAGCGATGAGGAGCACGGTCATGACCGACACCGCCCGGGGATCCGATCTCGACGTCACGCCTCTGCACATGCGTAAGGCCCTCGGCCGGTTCGCCAGCGGCGTCACCATCGTCACCACCGCCGAGTCCGAGGACGAGGCCTCGGTGCACGGAATGACCGCCAACGCGTTCACCTCCGTGTCGCTCGATCCGCCGCTCGTGCTCGTATCGATCGCCAACCGCGCCAAGATGAACGAGCGGATCCGCGAGGCGGGGCGGTACGGCGTTTCGATCCTCGCCGGGGACCAGGAACCGTTGTCCCTGCACTTCGCCGGCGCGGCGAACCAGCCGGATCTGGTTCGGTTCGTGTGGCGCAAGGGCGTGCCTCTCCTCGAAGGTGCACTGGTTCACCTCGCGTGCACCGTGGTCGATTCGCATCCCGCGGGTGACCACACCCTGCACGTGGGCCGGGTGGAGCGGCTCTGGTACGACGACGGGCACCCGCTGGTGTTCTACACCGGCACCTTCCGGTCGCTCGAGCTGCAGGGCAGGGACGAACCCTGGGGGTTCTGATCGAGCAGGGCGGGGTGGCCGCGGCGGGCGTCGCGGTCACCCCGCCTCTCGAACCCCCGAGCGAATGTGCCGTTGTGTCGGATAGATCGACGTAACGGCACATTCGCTCATGCCCCGCTGATCACCGCGCCGGCTGTGCGGCCGCCGCGCGCGCCGTGATCTCGCCGGCGCGCGTGGCAGCGGCCGGGTTGCCTGCGATGGACCAGTTCACCGGATCGACCTCGACGATCTGTCCGCGCACCAGATCCCGCTGCGCCCCAAGGATCTCGACGATCAGATCGGTGAATCGCGCCGCCAACTCCTGGCGCTGCTCGATCGGGCGTCCGGCGAGGACGATCGCGGTGAAGTAGGGGGCCGGGGTGCCGCCGTCGGCGATCACCGTCCCGGCCGTCGCGGCGTCGTCCGGGTCGTACCGGACGACGAACGCCCGCACTCGCTCGATCGGGGAGTCGAGGACCTCCGCGTAGCAGCGGCTCGCGTCGGCGAGCAGCCGACGTCGTTGCTCGGCAGTGTAGGCGCCGTCGACGAGATGGAAGTGTGCAACGGGCATGGCCGCTCCTTTGTGACGTTTTGGGGTACAGATCTAGTGGACGCCGTGACTATTGGACTCCGTGACTATTGGACTCCGTGCCGGGTCCCGCCGTCGACGGTGAGGACGCTTCCGTGCAGCACGGCGGCCTCGGGGGCGAGCAGCATCTCCAGAGTCCAGCCGATCTCGTCGAGGGTCGGTAGCCGGCCGAGCGTGGTCTTGGCGCGGTAGCGGTTCCAGATCTCGCCGGGGTCGCGGCCGGTCTCGGCGGCTTCGGTCTCGACGAACTTCCGCAGCCGTGGCGTGTCGACAGGCCCCGGCGCGATGGTGTGGGTGGTGACGCCCTTCGGGCCGTACAGCGCGCTGAGCTGGCGCATGAGGTTGAAGACCGCGGCGTTCACCGTCCCCGGCCCGGCGTCGAGCGGGCCGGGTTCGAGTCCGAGCGACCCGGCGATCGTCACGAAACGCGAACCCGGCACCAGGTGGTCGCGGACGGCGTGCAGCAGCCGCACCAGCCCGCCGACCTTGATGTTCGCGCCGACCGCGAAGTCTCCCGGCGCGATGGTGTCGGCCGAGCCGCGCACCGGAAGTCCGGCCGCGAACACGGCCATCCGCACCGGTGCGTCGACGTGGGCGGCGATCGCCTCGATCGCGCTGTCGTCGGCGATGTCGGCGACGCACGGGACGATCAGGTCGTCCGAGGCCGCCAGCTTGTCGAGGTCGTCGGCGTTGCGGGCGACGGCGATCACGCGAAGGCCGCGACGGGCCAGGCGACGGGTGAACTCGGTGCCCATCGCACCGGTCGCGCCGACGACGACACACACTGAGGACGAAGTCATACCTGTGCTCCCTCTTGCCGTTGTGGAACGCCCGGACGATCCGCGCAGTAGCGGGACGGGCGATTGGTCGTTCGGCCGCGATCGACGCGCCGAACAGAAATCCGCCCACGCAAGATGCCGTGGGCGGATTCCGGTCTGCGGAGCGAATCCGATTCTCCGGCCGTTTCAGCCGCGCAATCGGAGGGTGACCGCGCGGGGTTCGGTGAAGAATTCGCGCGAGTACTGGCCGCCTTCGCGGCCGAGGCCGCTGGCGCCTTCGCCGCCGAACGGCAGGCGCAGGTCGCGTTCGAAGAACGTGTTGATCCACACGGTGCCGGCCTTCCAGCGGGCGGCCATCCGGTGGGCCCGGTCCAGGTTCTGGGTGAACAGCATCCCGGCCAGGCCGTAGGGGGAGTCGTTGGCGATGCGCAGGGCCTCCTGTTCGGTGTCGAAGCCGAGGACGGTCTCGACCGGGCCGAAGATCTCCTCGCGTGCGGTGCGGGAGTCGTTGGTCAGCCCGGTGATCACGGTGGGCGGGTAGTAGAAGCCGCCGGCGCGGGCCTCGTCGGTGAGGCGGGCGCCGCCGGTGACGACCTTGCCGCCTTCCTCCTGGGCGAGTTCGACGTAGCCGTGCACCTTGTCGAGGTGGCGTTGCTCGATGAGCGGGCCCAGGAAGTTCGACGGGTCCTTCGGGTCGCCGACGGTGAGCGTGTTCGCCTGCTCGGTGAACCGGGCCAGGAACTCGTCCATGATGCTGTTGTGCACCAGCAGCCGGGACCCGGCCAGGCACACCTGTCCGTTGCCGCCGAAGATCGCGCGGATCGCCATCGGCACGGCGACGTCGAGGTCGGCGTCGGCGAAGACGATGTTCGCGGACTTGCCGCCCATCTCCGCCGAGACCGGGGTGTGGTTGACTGCCGCGGCCTGCAGGATCTTCACGCCCGTCGCGCTCGAGCCGGTGAAGGTGATCCGATCCACCCGCGGATCCGAGGTCAGCGGCCCGGCGACGGCCTCACCGCCGAACCCGTGCACGACGTTGAGCACGCCCTCGGGCAGTCCGGCCTCGAGGGCGAGTTCGGCGAAGCGGTGCGCGGTCAGCGGGGTCTGCGGCGCCGGCTTGAGCACCGCGGTGTTACCGAAGGCCAACGCGGGGGCGATCTTCCAGGTGGCCAGCATCAGGGGTGCGTTCCACGGGCTGATCGCCGAGACCACACCGGCCGGCGGGTAGAGCACGTAGGACAGCAGGTCCCCGTCGGGGTAGGCCTCGTTGGCGGCCATCGCGACGTAGTCGGCGAAGAACCGCAGATTGTGGGCCACGCGGGGGATTTCGGCGTGCAGCGACTGGTTGATGCTCTTGCCGCCGTCGCGGGTCTCGAGCAGGGCGAGTTCCTCGCGGTGGGCGTCGACCGTGTCGGCGACCGCGTGCAGGATCTTCGCGCGCTCCTTCGGGGACAGCAGCGGCCAGGGGCCGTCGTCGAAGGCGGTGCGGGCGGCGGTGATCGCCGCGGCACCGTCCTCGGCGGTGCCCGCGGGCACGACCCCGAGCAGCGCCCCGTCGTGGGGGTCGCGGGACTCGAAGGTGGCCCCGTCCGACGCCGGCTTCCATTCGCCGCCGATCAGGTGCCGGACCTGCGTCACCGACGGCGTGTTCTGGGTCTGTGTCATGGCAGTCTCCCCGGGTCAGACGCCGGCTCGGGCCGGCAGTTCGTAGGTGCGGCCGGCCAGTTCGGAGGCGACATCGACGATCATGTCCTCCTGCCCGCCGATGACGCCGCGGCGGCCGAGCTCGAGCAGGATCTCGCGGGTGGAGAGGCCGAACTTCTTCGCGGCCCGCTTGGTCGGGTGGAAGAACGTCGAGTACACCCCGGCGTAGCCGAGGATCAGGGCGGTCTCGTCGACGATCTGCGGTTCGGTCATCAGCGGGGCGACGACGTGCTCGGCGGTGTCGATCAGCGGGAACAGCTCGACCCCGGTGTCCCAGCCGGCCCGCTCGAACGCGGCGGCGAGCACCTCGGTCTGGGCGTTGCCGGCGCTGGCGCCGAGCCCGCGCAGCGACCCGTCGATGAACGTCGCCCCGTGCTCGGCCGCGGTGAGCGCGTTGGCGATGCCGACCCCGAGATTGTTGTGAGCGTGGAAACCGATGTCGGCGGAGATCGCCTGCCGCAGGGCCGCGACGCGGTCGCCGGCGTGCCGGGGCACCATCGCGCCGGCGGAGTCGACGACGTAGACGACGTCGGCGCCGTAGGAGTCGAGCTTGGCGGCCTGCTCGGCGAGCGGTTCGGGCTCGAGCTTGTGGCTCATCATCAGGAACGTCATCACGTTCAGGCCCTTGTCCTTGGCCCACTCGACGGGCTGCTGGGCGCAGTCGGCCTCGGTGCAGTGCACCGCGACGCGCACGGTCTTGATGCCGGCGTCGATCGCGCCCTGCAGTTCGGCGAGGGTGGCGATGCCCGGGACGTACAGCACCGCGATGTCCGCATCGTCGACGGCGTCGACGGCGGCACGCACGTACTCGGGGTCGGTGGCGGCGGCGAAGCCGTACTGGATCGAGGAGGCACCGAGGCCGATGCCGTGGGCCACCTCGATGGTGGGGATCCCGGCCCGGTCGAGGCCGCGGGCGATGTCGGCGACGTTGCCGGGGGTGAACCGGTGCGAGACCGACGACATGCCGTCGCGCAGGGTGGTGTCGACGAGGGTGACCTTGCGGCGCCCGCCGGGGGTGCCGGGGGTGTGGGTGGTGTCGGTGGTGCTCACTGGGCTGCTCCCTGGACGAGGCTGCGCTGCGCCATGACGTCGGCGACATGCACGGCGGCGGCGGTGATGATGTCGAGATTTCCGGCGTAGGTGGGCAGGAAGTCGCCGGCGCCGACGACCTCGAGCATGACCGTGACCAGGTCGCCGTCCACATCGACCAGACGCAACGTGTAGCCGGGGACGTACTGCTGCACCTTGGCGACCATCTCGACCACGGCGCGTTCGATCGCGTCCGGGTCGGGGTGGCGGACCTTGGCGTAGACGGTGTCGCGCATGTTCATCGGCGGCTCGGCCGGGTTGATCACCGAGATCGCCTTGGCGCGGTCCGCGCCGGCGACCTGCGCGAGTGCCCGGCCGGTCTTCTCGCTGAATTCGCTGAGGTTCTGGCGGGTGCCCGGGCCGGCGCTGTGCGAGGCGATCGCGGCGACGATCTCCCCGTAGTAGGCGTCCGCGGCCTGGTTGATCGCGTACAGGATCGGGATCGTGGCCTGACCGGCACAGCTGACCATGTTCACGTTCGGTGCGTCGAGGTGTTCGGTGAGATTGACCGCGGGCACGACGTACGGGCCCACCGAGGCGGGCGTCAGGTCGATCGCGGTGATGCCGGCCGCGGCGTACCGGGGTGCGGCCGCGGCGTGCACCCTCGCCGAGGTGGCCTCGAACACCACGTCCGGCAGCTCGGGCCGGGCCAGGAGCCACTCGAGCCCCTCCGCGGACGCCTCGAGGCCCTCCCGCCGGGCCCGCTCGAGTCCCTCGCTGGCCGGATCGATGCCGACCATGTACACCGGCTCGACATGCTCGGACCGCAACAGCTTGTACATCAGGTCCGTCCCGATGTTCCCGGATCCGACGATCGCGGCTTTCAAACGACTCATCTGTGGGCCTTCCCTCCAGTGTCGGGGTGATGCTGCCGACGCTAGGGGCGATCCCCTGGTAGACGGCGGGTGATCCGGCGGTACCGGACACGCCCGGCCGTGATCCGATCGGTGTTCGGCTATCCCGAACAGCGCTGACGGAAGCGCCGGCACCCCCGCAAGCTCGTGACATCCACCACAACCGGAGCAGCAAGCCCGGCCAGCGGAGATCAGGAGTAGCCATGACCGACCCCACTGCCCGTTTCGACATCGCGCACCTCGCCCGTGCCGAACTGTTCACCCCCAGGCCGCAGGAAACCCTCGACTTCTTCACGAAGTTTCTCGGCATGTACGTCACGCATCGGGAGGGGCAGTCCGTCTACCTGCGTGGGTACGAAGACCCGTACCAGTGGAGCCTGAAGGTCACCGAGGCGCCGGAAGCCGGCATGGGCCACGCCGCGCTGCGCGCCAGTTCGCCGGAGGCGCTCGAGCGCCGCGTGGCGTCGCTGAAGCAGGGCAACGTCGAGGGTACGTGGAGCGAGGACCAGTTCGGCTACGGCAAGACCTTCGAATTCCAGTCCCCGGACGGTCACAACCTGCAGCTGCTGTGGGAGGTGGAGAAGTACGTCGCCCCGCAGGAACTGCAGAGCAAGATCCTCTCGCGGCCGTCGAAGAAGCCGCTGTCGGGGATTCCGGTCAAGCGGATCGACCACCTCAACCTGATGGCCTCGGATGTCACCCCGCTCAAGGACTCGTTCGAGCGGCACCTCGGATTCCGCACCACCGAACGCGTCGTGGACGGCAACGTCGAGATCGGCGCCTGGATGAGCTCGAACCTGCTCGGCCACGAGGTCGCCTGCATGCGGGACATGACCGGCGGCCGCGGCAAGCTCCACCACCTCGCGTTCTACTACGGCACCGGCCAGCACCTTGCCGATGCGGTCGAGATGTTCCGCGACTACGACATCCAGATCGAGGCCGGCCCCGACAAGCACGGGATCACCCAGGGGCAGTTCCTCTACGTGTTCGAGCCGGGCGGCAACCGCATCGAACTGTTCGGCGAGGCCGGTTACCTGCACCTGGATCCGGACGCCGAGACCAAGACCTGGCAGATGTCCGATATCGACACCGGTCTCGCGGTCGGCGGCGCGAAGCTGCCGTGGGAGACGTACTTCACCTACGGCACCCCGAATCCGCTCGCACTCGATCAGCACATCGAGAAGTTCTCGCACTTCGGTCCGGGCGCTCCCGTCGACGACCCGGAGGTGAGTGCCGCGGAACGCGCGGTTCCGGACGAAATCGACCATTCCCGAGCGGTTTCGGGATCCCCGGTCTGAGCCCTGGCCTTCTGCGGGTGCGCACCTCCCGCGCCGGTCTCCGGCGTGCCGCGACGAGAGGTGCGCACTCGCGTGTCAGCCGGCGTCCGGGAACGTCACCTCGAGCGCCGCGAGCTGCCCGGGATCCGACACCACCTCGATCTCGACGATCGCGTCGTCTTCGATCGTGAAGGCGAACACCGTGCGCGGACGGCCGCCCGGCGCCCATGCGGCACCGGGCATTCCGTCGACGAGCACCGTCCGGGCGGCCTGGGCGCGGCCGTCGAAAACCTTTGCGACGCTGTGGGGTCCGTGAAGCTCGTGCGCGAGCGCCGGTGCGCCGTGAGCCGCGCCGGCACGGGCCGTCGCCACGGCGACGTCGTCCGCGCGAAGGACCACGTCCGGATCGAGCAGGGCCAGCAGGTCGTCGAACCGTCCCTCCCGCGACGCGGCGAGGAACGCGTCGACGAGGCGACGGCGGCGCATCAGGTCGGCCCGTGGGGCGGTCGCGCCCTGGATGCGCCGCCGCGCGCGGCTCGCGAGCTGGCGGGTGGCGGCGGGGGAGCGCTCCACGATCGGGGCGATCTCGTCGAACGGGACGGCGAACAGGTCGTGCAGCACGAACGCGAGGCGTTCGGCCGGGGCGAGGGTGTCGAGCACGACGAGCATGGCCACACCGACCGAATCGACCAGTAGTGCAGCGCTTTCCGGAACGTCGCGCGGGTCCGTCGACCCAGGTTCGGGACGGTCGGGCTGATCGAGGGGGACCTCCCGGCGCGAGCCCCGGGAGCGCAGCATGTCCAGGCACACCCGGCTCACCACCGTCGTCAGCCAGCCTCCCAGGTTGGCGACCTCGTCGGTGCCGGAGCGGTGCAGGCGCAGCCAGGCCTCCTGCACGGCGTCGTCGGCCTCGCTCGCCGAGCCGAGCATGCGGAAGGCCACCGCCCGGAGATGGTCCCGATGTGCCTCGAACTGTTCGGCGGGGAAGGCGCCGCCGGGGTGGGCCGAGAAGTTTCCGTCGCTCATGTCGTCACATTCTGTCGTCGGGATCCGTCATGGCTGTGACGAACGCACGACCCCGGATGTGACAAGGAGACGATCATGAAGGCTCGAATGACGAATCCCGCGCTCGTTCTGCCCGACGCGGTGACGGCGTTGCAGGCACTGGGGAACGCCGCCGACGGTGGCGGGCTGCCGGCGCGCACCACCCACCTCGTGCATCTGCGGGCGAGCCAGATCAACGGATGCAGCGTCTGTGTGGACATGCACCCGCGGCTGGCGAAGAAGGACGGGGAGACCGACAAGCGGCTGTTCGCGGTGGCGGCGTGGCGCGAGGCGCCGTACTTCACCGATGCCGAGCGGGCGGCCCTGGCGCTGACGGAGGCGGTGACCCGGCTCGCGGACCGGCCCGACCCGGTGCCCGACGACGTCTGGGACGAGGCCGACCGCCACTACGACGAGCCGCAACTGGCGGCGCTGATCCTGCAGATCTCGCTGATCAACGTGTGGAACCGGCTCAACGCGACGGTCAAGCAGGTGGCCGGCGCGCAGTGGTGACGACCGCGACGTTGCCCCCCGCCGTATTTTCTGGAATCATTCCAGATAATGCGTCGGAGGGTCGTCGCCCGCGTGGTGACGGCCCCGAACGAAAAGAACGAAAAGGAGTGCGCTCATGTTCGCCGCCGGCTCCGGTGCCGTCACGCTTCCGTCGATGGTCCTCGGAGGACTGCGGCCGCTCTACCGGCAGATGGCACGCGCCAACGTGCGCACCGTGGGCTTCGTGCACACCGTGGGCGCGAACCGGTTCGAGGTCCGGCTGACCGCGGCGGTGGGTGGACCGACGCTCGACATCCGTTCGCGGGACCGGACGATCGCGTTCACGGTGCCGCTCACGGCGCAGTTCCGGGCGCAGCCGGAACTCGATCCGGGCAGCTACCGGACGCTGTGCGCGATGCTGACGCCGGACGCCGCTCCGGCGGCCGGCACCGTCGTCCGCTTTCTGCAGGGCCTCGTCGCGCAGGCGCCCGCCGTGCTCTCCCGCACGGACACCCCCGCGGCCTGAGGGAGCCCGCCGCGACGGGGTTCGGCTGCCGAGACGGTGCCCGGGGGGCATGATCGGATCGGGACCGAACCGTGGTCCGGAGGAGGGTGACGATGGCGGAGGAAGGCGAGACCCGTCGATTCGGACTGCTCGGGTCCGCGATGGAGGAGTTGCTGGAGAGGACCCGCGCCGTGGCGGACGCGGTCGGGTCGATCGGGAGCGACGCCCTCGGCGCGATTCCCGAGCCCCTGTCCGCGCCCGCGAACCGGATGCTCGGCTCTCTTCGGCAGGTGATGGAGCTCGTGCCACCCGTCCTCACCGAGTTCGACGCACTCGTCGAGCAGCTGCACGCGCAGCGAAAATCGGTGCAGGCGCTGCAGGCACAACTGTCGGCGTTCGACCGTCAGTTGGAGGTGGTCGAAAAGTCGCTGGCGCCGTTGCAGGGTCTGGCCCATCAGTGGTCCCGTCTGCAGCAGTCGCTGCTCGACTACCCCGCCACCGGCGAACCGAAGAAGTCCGGCCCGTCGGAGGCCTGATCGACCGGATGCGTCGGCTCGTCCGGCGCCGCAGCATCCCGGTGCGTCCTTCGGGCTGCTGGGACAGCCCAAAGGACGCACCGGCGGCGCAGCCGCCTACAGGCCGGGGCGCTTGCCGATCGTCAGGGTGACCTCGCCGGTGCCGGCGAAGAAATCGTTGCCCTTGTCGTCCACGACGATGAACGCCGGGAAGTCCTCGACCTCGATCTTCCACACCGCTTCCATACCCAGTTCCGGGTATTCGAGAACCTCGACCTTCTTGATGCAGTCGAGTGCGAGGCGCGCGGCCGGCCCGCCGATGGAGCCGAGGTAGAAGCCGCCGTGGTTCTTGCAGGCGTCGGTGACCTGCTGCGAGCGGTTGCCCTTGGCGAGCATGACCATCGAGCCGCCCGCGGCCTGGAACTGCTCGACGTAGGAGTCCATCCGGCCGGCCGTGGTGGGGCCGAACGAACCGGAGGCCATGCCGTCCGGGGTCTTGGCCGGCCCGGCGTAGTACACCGGGTGGTCCTTCAGGTACTGCGGCATTCCCTCGCCGGCGTCGAGGCGTTCCTTGATCTTCGCGTGCGCGATGTCGCGGGCGACGACGAGCGGGCCCGTGAGGGACAGCCGGGTCTTGACGGGGTGCTTGGACAGTTCGGCGAGGATCTCCGGCATCGGCCGCGTCAGGTCGATCTTCACCGCGGCACCCTTGCCGGTGCCCGACACGCCCTCGGTCTCGGCGTCGAGCTGGGCGTCGGTGATCTCGGGCAGGAAGCGGCCCGGGTTGAACTCGAGCTGTTCGAGGAACACGCCCTCCGGGGTGATCTTCGCCTTCGCCTGCCGGTCGGCGGAGCAGGACACGGCCAGCGCCACCGGCAGCGACGCGCCGTGCCGGGGCAGGCGGATGACACGCACGTCGTGGCAGAAGTACTTGCCGCCGAACTGCGCGCCGATCCCGATCTTGCGGGTCAGCTCGAGCACCTGCTCCTCGAGCTCGAGATCGCGGAAGCCGCGGCCGGTGATCGCGCCCTCGTTCGGCAGCTCGTCCAGGTAGTGCGCCGAGGCGTACTTGGCGGTCTTGAGGGCGAACTCGGCGGAGGTGCCGCCGACGACGATCGCGAGATGGTACGGCGGGCACGCGGCGGTGCCGAGCGAGCGGATCTTGGCCTCGAGGAATCGCATCATCGAGTCCGGGTTCAGGATCGCCTTCGTCTCCTGGTACAGGTACGACTTGTTGGCCGATCCGCCGCCCTTGGCCATGAACAGGAACTTGTAGGCGTTCTCGTGGCCGGCCGCCGTGTCGGCGTAGAGCTCGATCTGCGCCGGCAGGTTCGAGCCGGTGTTCTTCTCCTCCCACATGGTGAGGGGAGCGTTCTGCGAGTACCGCAGATTGAGCCGGGTGTACGCGTCGTACACGCCGCGGGCGATGGCTTCCTCGTCGTTGCCGGGACTGAGGACGTGCTGGCCGCGCTTGCCCATGACGATCGCGGTGCCGGTGTCCTGGCACATCGGCAGCACCCCGGCGGCGGCGATGTTGGCGTTCTTCAGGAGATCGAGCGCGACGAACTTGTCGTTGTCCGACGCCTCCGGGTCGTCGAGGATGCTTGCGAGCTGCTTCAGGTGATCCGCGCGCAGGTAGTGCTGGATGTCGTGCAGCGCGGTCTCGGTGAGCAGGCGCAGCGCCTCGGGCTCGACCTGCAGGAAGGTGCGGCCGCCCGGTCCTTCGACGGTGGACACCCCCTCGGTGGTCAGCAGCCGGTACTCGGTGGGGTCTTCCCCGATCGGCAGCAGGTCCTCGTAGAGGAAGTCGGCCATTTCTTCTCCTGAACTGTCCTGGACAGCGGGGCTGATGTTCGCGACAAGGCTAGTCCGGGCGACACGGCGCCCCGACGCCGGGGCGTGTGACGCAATCCGCTCCCGCACCCGTCGTGACCTGCGTCACTACCGAATTCGGCCGTCGCTGTGGCGCCGGTCACGGCCCCGGCGGCACGCGATCCGTACACTGGTATGGATGGTTCGTACGGCACAGGAACGGGTACTCGGAGAGCATCGGGTACCCGGAGGGCACCGCTTCCGACAGACCCGAGAGCGGGAGTTCGAGAACACATTGAGTACCGAGACCGTGCCGACGACGGCACCTGCGCACCGCGGATCGCTTCGCGGCGCCCACGCCTGGCTCGACGTCGCCGTCGTGGTGGTCGTCCTCGTCGCCACCAACCTGATCGCGCACTTCACCACCGTGTGGGCCAGCATCGCGACGGTGCCCATCGCGGCCGTGGTGCTCGTCGCGCTGATGCGCCGCCGGGGCATGCGCTGGTCCGAACTCGGGCTCTCGCCGCGCCACTGGCGGTCCGGTTCGCTCTACGCGCTGGGCGCCGCGGGGATCGTGCTGGCCGTGATCGCCGTCGGCGTGGCGCTGCCCCCGACCCGGCAGTTCTTCCTGTCCGACCGCTACGCCACGATCTCCGGCGCGCTCCTCGCATCGATGATCGTCATCCCGCTGCAGACGGTCATCCCCGAGGAACTCGCGTTCCGCGGCGTGCTGCACGGCACGCTCGAACGTGTCTCGGGTGCGCGCGGCGTGTTCGCCGCCGGCTCGCTGCTGTTCGGCCTGTGGCACATCGCCTCGTCGCTCGGGCTCACGAACGGCAACCGCGGGCTCAGCGGCGTCCTCGGCGGCGGCCTGTGGGGACAGGTGCTGGGCATCGCCGGAGCGGTCGTGGCGACCGCGGCCGCCGGATTCGTCTTCACCTGGCTGCGCCGCCGCAGCGGGAGCCTGATCGCCCCGATCGCCCTGCACTGGTCGCTCAACGGCGCCGGTGCCCTGGCCGCGGCCCTGGTCTGGCACGCCACCCTGAACTGACCGCCGGCGAACCGCCGCCGCGGTACCGTGCGCTGATGGCACTCGCGGTCTGCCTGCTCTTCGACGCCGCCGCCCGGCGCGCCCTGCAACAGCTGTGGGCCCGGCTCGAAGATCTCGGTGTGCCGACGCTGCTCACCCATACCCACGGCCGGCACGTGCCGCACCTGTCGTACGCGGTGCTGCGCAGCTACGACGTCGACGACGTGACGGCCGCGCTCGAGGCGCTGCCCGACGGCGGGCCGCTGACCCTCTACTCCGACGGCCTGGGCGCCTTCCGGCGCGGACGGATCTGGCTCGCGCCCGCCCCCACCGCCGACCTCCTGCGGCGCCAGCAGCGTGTGGTCGACACCGTCACCGCCACCGGCGCGGACCTGCACAAGCACTACCGGCCGGGCGTATGGACCCCGCACCTGACCCTCAGCCCCCGCGCACGGCTGGACGACCTGCCGCGGGTGGCCGCGGCCGTCTACGACGTGCTGCCCCTCGCAACGGCCGTGTCCGGCGCGGCACTGATCGACACCACGACGGGGGAGCGCCGTCCGTTGCGGCGGGTCCCGTGACCGACGTCGCTCACTCCTCGGGGTTCTCCACCCACTTGCCGTAGGGCGGGGGGCCCTCGCCCATGATCTGCACTCCGAAGTGCGGGGCGTGCTTCCACACGTAGCCGTGCAGGGTGTGTTCCTCCGACGTCTGCGTGTTGACGAGGACGAGGTCTCCCGTCGCGCGCTCCTCGAGCGAGAACCCGCTCTCCGGGCCCTCGAGTACCCACCACTTCTTCCTGCTCATGATCGATGCCCTCCGGTGCGGGACGGGACAGGTCTCGGGCCGGACGTTACTCCCGAGCGGGCCTTCGCGGCACCGGTTCGCCGATCCGGGTCATCGGCTCCCCAGTAGACGGCGGGTGGTCTCGTCGGCGGGGTAGAACGCCTCGATCGCCAGTTCCGCGACGGTGACGTCCAGCGGCGTGCCGAACAGCGTCGTCGTGCTCAACAGCGACAGCTCGCCGTCGTCGGTGCGCAGCCGCAGCGGCACCACCAGGGCGTGGGCGCCGGCCGGGTCGAGCTCGGCGTCGTGGCCGTCGTCGCACGGGTAGGCGGCCAGTTCGGCGTGCAGCCGTCGCAGCACCGGGTCGCCCGTCGCGGCGAGCTGGTGCCGCAGGCGTGTCAGCAGGTGCGCCCGCCACTGGCCGTGGTTGGCGATGCGCGGCGCCATGCCCTCCGGGTGCAGCGTCACCCGCAGCACGTTCACCGGGGGCTCGAGCAGCCGAGGCGCGCAGCCGTCGAGCAGTCCCACCACGGCGTCGTTGGCGTCGACCATCGTCCAGTGCCGGTCCACCACCAGCGCCGGATACGGCCGGTGCGACGCCAGGATCCGCTCGATCGCGTCGGCCACCGCGGCCATCGGCACGTCCCCGAGTCGGTGCTCCGGATACGCGGGGGCCAGGCCGGCCGCGAGCAGCAGCGAATTGCGCTCCCGCAGCGGGATGTCGAGCTGATCGGCCAGGCGCAGCAGCATGGTGCGGGTCGGCCGCGACCGGCCGGTCTCGAGGAAGCTCACGTGCCGCGCCGAGACCTCCGCCCGGTTGGCGAGAGCGAGCTGGCTCAGGCCGCGACGCTCGCGCCAGTGCCGCAGCAGCACTCCGACGGGTTCCTCGTGCACGGTGGTCATGCCCGTCACCGTAGGCGCGGAGTGGGAAGGGCGGCCATTACCTGCCGGGTAATCGATTCGGGCACCGGAGCGCGGCAGGCTCGTCGGTGTGCGGCACACCGCCGCCACCGACCGACCGGGAGGACCCCATGACCGCCTACGCGATCGCCCATCTGCGCTCCGTCGACTTCGGCCCCGAGATCGTCCGCTACCTCGAGGAGATCGACGACACCTTCACGCCGTACGGGGGCAGGTTCGTCGTCCACGGCGCCGAACCCGAGGTTCACGAGGGACCGTGGCCCGGCCACGTCGTGGTCGTCGAGTTCCCCGACCTCGAGCAGGCCCGCGCCTGGTACCGGTCGCCGGCCTACCAGGCGATTCTGCCGCTGCGCACCGAGCACTCCGACAGTTCGGCGATTCTCGTCGACGGCGTGCCGCCGGGATACCGGGCGAGGGACTACCTCGCCAAGGTGGGACGCGGCTGATCCGTCCGCGGTTCAGCGCAGGATCCCGGCCGCGTGGGCCGGCGCCGCATACGCCTCGGCGAGGGTGTCCACCGTCTCGTGGGCGTTGAGCCCGCTCGGATTCGGCACCACCCACACCGGCACCCCGCCGAGCGTCTCCGTCTGCAGCCCCGCGACGGCCTTCCGGTGCCCGAACGCCGACCGGTACGCGGTGATGCCGGCGACGGCCACCACCCGCGGCCGGTGCAGCGCCACCACCTCGGCCAGCCGCACCGCCCCGGTCCGCAGTTCCTCGGCCGTGAGCTCGTCCGCGCGGGCCGTGGCGCGCGGCGCGAGATTGGTGATCCCGACGCCCCGCTCGATCAGGTGGGCCCTGTCGTCCTCGCTCATCCCCGAGGTGGGGTCGATGGGCCGGAGCAGGATGCCGGCCCGCAGCAGCGCCGGGTAGAAGCGGTTGCCGGGCCGCGCGAAGTGCGCACCCGTCGCCGCCGTCCACAGGCCCGGGTTGATGCCCACGAACAGCAGCCGGCAGTCCGGCCCGATCAAATCGGGCACCACCGCGTCACGGAAGCGTTCGAGTTCGGCGCGCGTGAATCCCACCCGCCCCACGGTAGCGAGCGGCGCCGCCGGCCCCGGCAGTGCCGGGCCCGGGGAGTGTGGCCGCCATCGCGCCCGCGCCCATCGGCTAGGGTGAAATGCGCGTCGTGGCGGGACCGGACAGCCGCGGCGAGCAGGGCCGAAACGATAGGGGAAGGTGTGCAGCGCCGGAACGTGATCGGTAACCCCGTCGGAGACTCGTCCGGCCGCGAGGTGGCGCTACCGCCGTACACGGATCTGCTGTGGCCCACCCTGCAGGCGCTGATCGGGCTCGGAGGCTCGGCCTCGATCGAGGAGCTCGAGAAGGCCGTCATCGCGCGCGAAGGTCTGTCCGAGGCCGCGCGGTCCGTACTGCACGGCGACGGGCCGGTCACCGAGATCGAGTACCGGGTCGGCTGGGCGCGCACCTACCTCAAGGGCATGGGGCTGCTCGCCAACACCCGTCGCGGCGTGTGGAGCGTCACCGACCGCGGCCGCGCGGTGCAGGAATCCGAGATCAAGCCCCTGCAGGTGGCATACACCGCGGAGAAGCGGCGCAAGCGGCTCGTGCGCAACGCGTCGTCGCGCGCGCAGGTGGTGACCCTCGCGGCCGCCCCCGAGGATCCCGAGCTGTGGCGCGAGCCCGTGCTCGCCGCCGTCGCCGAGCTCCCCGACGAGGGCTTCGAACGGCTCGCCGTCGCGGTGCTCCGCGCCGCCGGCTTCACCACCATCTCGGTGCCCCCGCACGGCGGTCACCTCGACACCGGCTCCGACAACGACGTCGACGTCGAAGGCACCGGCGTGCTGCGGGTGTCGCTACTCGGCTTCTCGGTGTTCTTCCGGTTCCTGCGCGGCCCCGAGCGGGCGGGCGCGGACGTCGTGCGCGAGTTCCGCGCCGCGATGGCCGGTCGCGGGGAGAAGGGTCTGCTCGTCACCACCGGGACGTTCGGCGACGACGCCCGCGCCGAGGCGCACCGGCTCGGCGCGCCGCCCATCGAACTCGTCGACGGCGACGGCCTGTGCGATCTGCTCAAGGAGCACGGTCTCGGGGTCCACACCACGGTGCGCACCGTCGAGGACGTCGCCCTCGTTCCCGCCTTCTTCGCCGAGCTCGGCGGCCGGTAGCCGCGCCGCGTCCCCGTCGCGCGGGCCCCGAATCCCGATGCGCCCGCGCGGGACCCGCGAGTGTGGTGCAATACCGGAAGCTCGACACCCTGTCCGCCGTGCACGCTCGTCCAAGCGAGGTTCGATGGCCATCTCACGTCGGGAACTGTTGCGGTACGCGGCCGTCGGCTCGTGCGCGGCCTGGGTGTCGGCCGTCGCCGCCCCCGGGGTGGCGCACGGCCGGGAGGTGCTCGGCACGATCGTCGACTACTCGGCGGCCGTGCCGTCGCCGTCGTCGATCCGTGCCGCCGGGCACATCGGTGCCATCCGGTACGTCTCGGACCGCCGGCCGGGCGCCGAATGGATGCTGGCCAAGCCGCTGACGGAGTCGGAGGCCGCCGCGCTCGTCGCCGGCGACCTCGAGGTCGTGTCGTGTTATCAGTTCGGCAAGGCCGACACGGCGGACTGGCTCGGCGGATACGACGCCGGGGTCCGGCACGCGACGCGCGGCCTCGAGCTGCATCGGGCGGCCGGGGGACCGGCGGACCGGCCGATCTACGCCTCGGTCGACGACAATCCGTCCGAGCAACAGTTCGCCGACCTGATCGCGCCGTACCTGCAGGGCTGGCACGACGTGCTCGGCGCCGGGAACACCGGCGTGTACGCCAACGGGCCGACCATCTCCTGGGTCCGCGAGGCCGGCCTGGGATCGTTCTACTGGCAACATGATTGGGGCACGGCCGAGGGCTACGTGCATCCCGCGGCGAACCTGCACCAGGTGGGTGGCGGGACGATCGACGGCATCGGCATCGACGTCAACAATGTATTCAGCGCCGACTACGGGCAGTGGTCGCTCACCGCCGGTTGAGCCCGCCGGGCCGCGCCCGGGGAACGGCGGCGGTCAGGGCCAGCGCGACGGCGGAGGCCGCGATCGACAGCAGGAAGGTGGCGCGGAACCCGTCGAGGGCGGGCACCGTGTAGGTGCCGACCGTCGTGGTCATCGCCGCGAGCACCACGCTCACCACCGCCGCGGACGTGGACGTCCCGATCGAACGCATCAGCGTGTTGAGACTGCTCGCGGCGGCGGTCTCGGACAGCGGCACCGCGCCCATGATGAGGGCCGGCATCGCCGCGTACGCCAGGCCGATGCCCGCCCCGATGATCATCCCCGCCACGACGATGTGCCAGATCTCGGTGTACGCGACGTAGACCAGCACGTAGCCGGCGCCCACCACCACGACCCCGCTCGCCAGGGTGACCCGTGGCCCGTGGCTGCCGGTGATCCGCGCGGAGACGGGGGACAGCGCCATCATGACGATCCCGCCCGGCGCGATGAGCACGCCGGCCGTCACCATGGACAGCCCGAATCCGTAGCCCGTCTCGGTGGGGGCCATCAGCAACTGCGGGAACGCGAGCATCTGTCCGTAGATCGCGAATCCGACGGCGACCGACGCGAGGTTGGTCAGCAGCACCGGGCGCCGCGCGGAGATCCGTAGATTCACCAGGGGTCGCGCCGTGCGCAGTTCGTAGTATCCCCACACGAGCGCCGCGCCGGCGGCGCCGGCGAACATGCCCAGGGTCAGGGGATTCGACCAGCCCCAGGTGCCGCCCTTGGTGACGGGCAGGAGCAACAGCGTCAGCGTGACCGAGAGGCCGATCGCGCCGACGACGTCGAACCGGCCGGGGTTGCGGTGGGGCGACTCCGGGATCACCTTCAGCACCATGGCGATGCCCAGCAGGCCGAAGCCGGCGGCGGCGGCGAACAACAT
Organism: Rhodococcus sp. PSBB066; assembly: GCF_017068255.1. Lineage (NCBI taxonomy): Bacteria > Bacillati > Actinomycetota > Actinomycetes > Mycobacteriales > Nocardiaceae > Rhodococcus > Rhodococcus sp. PSBB066. The sequence continues at coordinate 5,213,180 of NZ_CP070859.1, read as the reverse complement.
GTGCCAGTCGGCGATCTGGGCGATGGCCGCGGCGACGGGGAATCCGACGGCGCCGCCCACCCCGAGGGTGGCGCTGATGGTCGCCATCGCCCCGGCGATCCGCCGGGGCGGCAGTTCGTCGCGCAGGATCGCGATGCCGAGCGGGATCGCGCCGGTCGCCGCGCCCTGCAGGGCGCGGCCGGCGATCATCGGGAGCAGCGACTCGGCGAGGGCGCAGACGAGGGAGCCGGCCACGACCGCACCGAGGCTGACCAGCAGCATGCGCCGCTTGCCGAACATGTCGCCCAGCCGGCCGCTGATGGGGGTGAGGACCGCCGCGGCGAGGAGCGTGGCGGTGACCGCCCATGAGGCGTTCTCCACGGACGTGCCGAGCAGGTGCGGCAGCTGGGGGAGCAGGGGGATGACGAGGGTCTGCATCAACGCGACGACGATCCCGCACAGGGAAAGCACCGCGACGAGACCACGGGGTGCGGGGCGTTCGGCTGTGACCGGAACGGGGGTCTCGACGGCCATGCGCCTCCTCGGGTCCGGGGGCCGCGCGATACGGGCGGGCATGGACGTGATCTACGAGATGTATCAGGTTCCCCACCGGGAGGGCAGCCGCGCGCCCGCCGATCGGGACACGGGCCCGGCCGGTCAGCTCTGGCAGTGCGCGGCGGGGTCGGGTTCGGCGGCGGTGACGACGAGCGTGGGATGCGGGTCGTCGGGGGCATCGTGGACACCGCGCCACGACAGCAGCGACCAGCGGGACAGTCCCGACAGCGCCGAGCCGAGGCTGGCGAACGACAGCGACGACAGGGCCGAACCGAACGAGCCCACCGAACCGACGGACAGCACCGACCCCACGCTGCCGATCGACAGGATCGAGTACGCCGAGCCGATGGACAGGATCGAGCCCTCGGAGCGGACGGACAGGATCGACCGGTGTGAACGGCGCGAGCGCAGGCACCGGGAAGCGGTGAGCCTGGACGGTGTTTCGGCCATGATTCGGTCTACCACGCGGTTCCCGGCTCGGGAAGCGCCCGGACGACGGAGGCCGCCGGGGGATGATCCCGGCGGCCTCGGCCAAGGTGCGGATGATCGGTCAGGCGACCGTGACGAGCCCGATCGTCGGCAGGAAGGTGCACGAACGCGGGGCCGCGCCCGCGGCTTGCGTGGTGATGCCGCCGGAGATCACGGCGGCCACGTTGCCGGAGCCGGTGTCGGCGATCGCGCTGAGCGTCGTCGGCCCGTCGGGATTGATCCTGGCCTCGTTGGTCAACGTCGCGGTGCCGCTGCGGCCGTTGGAGACGTTGATCCAGCTCACCGTCAGCGGCTGCGCCTGCTGGTCGGCGAACTTGGCGGTGCCCAGGGCGGTGAACACGAACCCGGCCTGGCCGGCCTTCGGGCCCGGCGGCGGGAGCGGCGCGGGGCCGGCCACGGCGAGCGCGGTGCCGATGGAGTCGCCGCCGTCGCGGATGCAGTCCTTGCCGATGCTCGGGTACAGGAACTGCGAGATCGCCACGGCGCCCGGCTCCGGAATGTCGGGTCCGCCGCCGCCGCTGCCGTCGAGGAAGGTGATCACGCGCTGGAGCAGGGCCTTGACCGAGTCCGGCAGCTGCGAGTTCGCGAGCAGTTCCTTCGCCTGGTCGAGGAGCTGATTCTTGCCGTCCGCGACGTCGGCCGGGCCGGCCGCCGCTCCGACGATGGCGGGGGCGAGGGAGGCGAGGGCCTCGACCTCTTCGGGGGCGGCTGCCTGGGTGCTGAGCATGCCCATGAGCGACTCGATCGACAGATCCGCCGGCACCTGGTAGCCGGCGAACTCGGCCGGCAGCTGGAGCACGTCGGGGATGCCCGGAACGACGGGTTGCGCGACCGCCTGCGACGGCACGGTGAGCGCCGCGGCGGCGGCGAGGGCGCAGGCGGTGAACATCCTGCGCGTTGCTCGGGTTCGAAGCACTTTTCCCCATCCTTGTCGTTGAAGCGGCTCCGGAGCGCGAGGCGCCGATGCCGCTGACGGCTCGGGGAGACACTTTATGTAGGCCCCCCGATCAGTACAAGCCGTGGCCGGTCTCACAGCCGCGCCCGTACTGGCGGGAGTCTAGCCATAACGTGTTCCGATCAGTGGTGTCCGCTCGAGACTACGTGTGACTGATGTGGTTTTTGTGAGAGTAGATGAAACTGTTACTGATGTGAGTATCGTGTTCGGCCCGCCGCCGCGGAACGGATAGTCTGCATCCGTCCCCGGCCCTTCCCCCCGGGGTGACGTGACGACGGGAGGCCGCACCGCAGTGTCCGATCCGGTTCGCCCGCATCGACTGTGGTGGTGCGCGGCCCTGCTGGCCGTCTCCGTCGGGGCCCGGCTGGCGTGGAACTTCCTCACGCCCAACGGCATGAATCTCGTGGATCTGCACGTGTACGTCGACGGTTCCGCGGCGCTGCTGCGCGGCGAACTGTACGACTTCACCTACACCCGGGACACTCCCGAGTTCTCCCTGCCCTTCACCTACCCGCCGTTCGCGGCACTGGTCTTCTTCCCGCTGCACTATCTGCCCTTCCCGGTGGTCGGGGTGGCGTGGCAGCTGCTGACCGTCGCCGCCCTGTTCGGCCTCCTGCGCATCTGCCTCGAGTTGCTGTTCGGTTCCGCGGCGCACGGCGCGCGCTGGACGGCGGTCGCGCTCGTGTGGACGGCGGCGGGCATCTGGACGGAGCCCATCCGCACGACCCTCGACTACGGACAGGTCAACGTGTTCCTGGCCTTCGGCGTGATGGTCGCGGTCCGCAGCAACCGCTGGTGGCTCTCGGGCGGACTGGTCGGATTGCTCGCCGGCATCAAGCTGACCCCGGCGATCGCCGGCATGTACTTCGTGGCGCGTCGCCGCTGGGCGGCGGCGTTCTTCTCCGCGGCGACCTTCGCCGCCACCGTCGCCGTCAGCTGGCTGGTCCTCGGCGACCAGGCGCGGACCTACTTCACCACGTTGTTCGGCGACGCCGACCGGATCGGGCCGGTGGGGTCGGTCTGGAACCAGTCGCTGCGCGGAGCGCTGAGCCGCATCGTGGGACACGACGTGGGCACCGGGCCGCTGTGGCTGGCGGCTGTCGCGGCCTCGGCGGTGCTCGCCGTCGCGGCCTGGCGTGCCCTCGGCCCGGACGACCGGCTCGGCACGATCGTCGTCGTCGAACTGTTCGGGCTGCTGGTGTCGCCGATCTCCTGGATGCACCACTGGGTGTGGGTGCTGCCGATGCTGCTGTGGCTGGTCTACGGGCCCCTCGCCGGCCGCCCCGGCACCCGTGTGCTCGCCGGGTTCTGGGCGGTGCTGACCGTCGTCGGGGTGCCGTGGCTCCTCGGCCTGGCGCAGGACTCGATGTGGGACATCTCCCGCCCCGCCCTGCTGGCCTGGGCGGGCGCGTGCAACGTGGTGGGGGTGCTGGCGGTGTACGCGTGGATCGTCTACACCGGGCGCCCGGCTGCGGCCCCGCCCGTCAGCCGCGGGCCAGCGCGTCGATCTTCCGGGCCAGCTCCACGTCCGACCCGGTGATCCCGCCGGCGGAATGGGTGGACAGCGAGTAGGTCACCTTCCGCCAGCGGATGTCGATGTCGGGGTGGTGGTTCGCCGCCTCGGCGGCCTCGGCCACCCTGTCCACCAGCGCGACGGCCGCGGGGAACGAGGAGGACTCGACGGTCCGCACGATCGCGTTCCCGTCCCGTCGCCACTCGGGCAGCTGGGCGAGGGCGGCATCGATGTCGGCGTCGGAGAGCAACTCGGCCATGCCCCATTCTGGGACGATGCCGCACATGAGTGCAACGACGGGCCGGGCGGACGAGGTAGTGGCCGGGGCGATCTTCCGCGACGGCCGGCTGTTGCTGGCCCAGCGCATCGGGCCGCCGGAGCTCGCGGGGCTGTGGGAGCTGCCGGGCGGCAAGGCCGAGCCGGGGGAGTCCGCCGAGGCGGCGCTGCGCCGGGAGCTGCGCGAGGAACTGGGCGTGGAGGTCGCCGGTGCGCAGCGGGTCGGGGTCGGGGTGCCGCTGGACGGCGGCCGGGTGCTGCGTGCCTACCGGGTGGAGCTGCTCTCCGGGGAACCGCGGCCGCTCGAACACGCGGCGCTGTGCTGGGTGGACGCCGACGAGCTGGAGCAGATCGACCTGGTGCCGAACGACCGGCTGTGGCTGCCGGAGCTGCGCGCGCACCTCGGGCGCTGACGGGGCGGCCGGTCAGGCGGCGCGGGCCTTCTTCAGGCGCTTCGCGAGTTCCTTCCCGCCGAGGCCCTCGTGCTCGAGCCTCTTCATCCGCATGATCACCACGGGGCAGCGCACACAGCGGGTCTTCTTGCGGCAGCACTTCTTCTTGGGCTCGAGCTGCGCGACCCTGCTCGCCTTCACCTTGCCCATCCGTGTCGCCGGCCTTTCGTCGGTGGGTCCCGGACCACAGCACTGGGCCCCTGGTCACATCAATTGGAAGGTTAGCATGCCCTAACAAAGGCGGAGGCGCCCGGCGAGCCGGTTTCGGCGGCCCGCAGCCGCCGGCGGGTTCGCCGAACAGTGCGCCGGGACGTGGCGAACGTCACGCTCCGGCCCGCGAACTGGTGAATCAGCCGTCGGCGGGCGCGAGGTACCACGTCCGGCCTGTACTGTATTGGAGGCCGCAGTGCCTGTGCGGGCCGTTCGCGGCCGCGAACGGGTGACTCGCATTCGCGACGCGGCCACCGCAAGAACGCCGTACGGGCGAGGTGCCGTCTGGGTCCAGTGCCGTGTGGCCGGACAACAGCCAGGAGAGCCATCGCGTGAGCACCGCCAGTTTCCGCAACGTCGCCATCGTCGCGCACGTCGACCACGGAAAGACCACCCTCGTCGACGCCATGCTGCGCCAGTCGGGCGCCTTCGCCGAGCGCGCGGAACTCGTCGACCGGGTCATGGACTCCGGTGACCTCGAGCGCGAGAAGGGCATCACCATTCTCGCGAAGAACACCGCCGTGCACCGGTACAACGGCGACGGCACCGTCACCGTCATCAACGTGATCGACACCCCCGGACACGCCGACTTCGGTGGCGAAGTCGAGCGCGGCCTGTCCATGGTCGACGGCGTCGTCCTGCTCGTCGACGCGTCCGAGGGCCCGCTGCCGCAGACCCGCTTCGTGCTGCGCAAGGCGCTCTCCGCGTCGCTGCCGGTGCTGCTGGTGGTCAACAAGACCGACCGCCCCGACGCCCGCATCGCCGAGGTCGTCGAGGAGACCCACGACCTGCTGCTCGACCTCGCCTCCGACCTCGACGACGAGGCCTCCGAGGCCGCCGAGCAGCTGCTGGACCTGCCGGTCCTGTACGCCTCCGGGCGCGAGGGCAAGGCGTCGACGGAACAGCCCGAGAACGGACAGGCGCCCTCCGCCGAGAACCTCGACGCGCTGTTCGACGTCCTCATGAAGTACATCCCCGCCCCCAAGGGTGATCCGGCCGCACCGCTGCAGGCCCACGTCACGAACCTCGACGCCTCCGAGTTCCTGGGCCGCCTGGCGCTGCTGCGCATCCACAACGGCGAGCTGCGCAAGGGCCAGACCGTCGCGTGGATGCACGCCGACGGCGTGAAGAACGTGAAGATCACCGAGCTGCTCCAGACCATCGGTGTCGAGCGCCGGCCCGGTGACGTCGCCGTCGCCGGCGACATCGTCGCCGTCGCCGGTATCCCGGACATCATGATCGGCGACACCCTTGCCGACGTGGACAACCCGGTCGCCCTGCCGCGCATCACGGTCGACGAGCCGGCCATCTCGGTGGTCATCGGCACCAACACGTCGCCGCTCGTCGGCCGCGTGCAGGGCCACAAGCTGACCGCGCGCATGGTCAAGTCCCGTCTCGACTCGGAGCTGGTCGGCAACGTGTCGCTGCGCGTGCTCGACATCGGCCGCCCCGACGCCTGGGAGGTGCAGGGCCGCGGCGAGCTGGCGCTGGCCATCCTCGTCGAGCAGATGCGCCGCGAGGGCTTCGAGCTCACCGTCGGCAAGCCGCAGGTGGTCACCCGGCAGGTCGACGGCAAGGTGCACGAGCCCTACGAGGAACTCACCATCGACAGCCCCGAGGAACACCTCGGCGCGATCACCCAGCTGCTCGCGGCCCGCAAGGGCAAGATGGTGCAGATGTCCAACCACGCCGCCGGATGGGTGCGCATGGAGTTCATCGTCCCGTCGCGCGGCCTCATCGGGTTCCGCACCGACTTCCTCACCGAGACCCGTGGCACGGGCATCGCCAACGCCGTTTTCCACGGCTACGCCCCGTGGGCCGGGGAGATCCGCGCACGGCACACCGGCTCGCTGGTCTCCGACCGCTCGGGCTCGGTCACGCCGTTCGCCATGATCCAGCTCGGCGACCGCGGCACCTTCTTCGTGGAGCCGGGCAGCGAAACCTACGAGGGCCATGTCGTGGGCATCAACCCGCGCGCCGAGGACCTCGACATCAACGTCACCCGCGAGAAGAAGCTCACCAACATGCGCTCCTCCACGGCCGACGTGATGGAGACCCTCGCGAAGCCGATCACCCTGAGCCTCGAGGAGGCCATGGAATTCTGCGCGTCCGACGAGTGCGTCGAGGTCACCCCGGAGATCCTCCGCGTCCGCAAGGTGCACCTGTCGGCCACCGACCGGGCCCGCGCCCGCTCGCGGGAGAAGGCTCGCAACAAGTAGTCGCGGCAGTGGTGGTCCCGGCGCGGCCGGGACCACCGCCGCATCCCGGAGGGAAGGGAGGCCGGATGCGCAGGATCGCCGGGATCACCGCGGTCGCCGCGGTGCTGGGGTTGACGGCGTGCACCGCCGATCCGCCGCCGCCGATCGAGCAGACCGAGCCCACCCGGACCCCCACCCCGGTTCCCCAGCTCAACACCGTCGTGGTGGCCGTCGACGACGTGGGCGCCGGGCTCAACCCGCACCTGCTCGCCGACCAGTCGCCCGTCGGCAACACCGTCGCCGGGATGGTGCTGCCGAGCGCGTTCCGGCCCGTGCCCGACCCCGCGCGGCCCGGCGCCTCCGCCTGGGTGCTCGACGAGTCCGTCCTCGCATCGGCCGAGGTCACCTCGCAGGCCCCGTTCACCATCACCTATCAGGTGCGCGACGAGGCGCAGTGGTCCGACAGCGCGCCCATCGCCGCCGAGGACTTCCGGTACCTGTGGCAGCAGATGATCACCCAGCCCGGTGTGGTCGATCCCGCCGGATACCGCCTCATCGAGGACGTCGGATCCTCCGGCGGCGGCAAGACCGTCACCGTCACGCTGCGCGAGCCCTACCCGGCGTGGCGGGAACTGTTCACCCACCTGCTGCCGGCTCACCTCGTCAAGGACACTCCGGGCGGTTTCACCACGAGCCTCGCCGAATCGATCCCGGTGTCCGGCGGGCAGTTCCATGTCAAGTCCGTCGACCGCGGCCGCGGCGAGATCCTGCTCGAACGCAACGATCGCTTCTGGGGCACGCCGGCCCGGCCCGACCGGATCCTGTTGCGCCGCGGCGGAACCGACGCGCAGCTCGCCGAGTCCATTCGCACCGGCGACGCGCAGGTCGCGCAGATGCACGGTGGGGGATCCGCGCTGCTCGCCCAGCTCGGCGCGATCCCGCAGGTGCGCACCGGCACCCAGCTGCAGCCCCGCGTCCTCGAGCTGACCCTCAACGGCCGCACGACCGAGTTCGCCGATCCGCGCGTGCGCCGGGCCGTCCTCGGGCTTCTCGACCCGGACCTGCTGGCCACCGTCGCGGCCGGCACGGAATCGGCCGTCGTCGCGGCCCGCGCGCAGGTGCTCGCCCCGTCCGATCCCGGCTATTCGCCGACGATGCCGCCGCGGCCCGGCCGCGAGGAGTCCCTCGCGCTCCTCGCCGGGGCCGGGTATGTACCGGCCGGCCCGGCGACGATCGACGCAACCGGCACCCCGGCGCCCGAGACCGCGACCACGGGTCTGCTCGCCCAGGGCGGCGTGCCGCTCACCCTCGTGCTGGGCGTGCCGGAGAACTCGCCGGTGGCCGACGCCGTCGCCCGCACCGCCGCGGACCAGCTGCGTGGGGCCGGCGTCGCCGCCACCGTGACGACGTTGCCGCCGGACGAGCTCTACGGCGACGCCCTCGTCGAGGGGACCGTGCATGCGGTGGTCGGCTGGACGCGCGCCGGAGGCGACCCCGCCACCGCTGCGCTGTCCCGATTCGGTTGCCCCCCAGTGCTTCCCGAGCAGGGCCCCGGCTCCGTCGAGCCGGCTCCCGCGCCCACCCCGACGCCGGAGCCCGCCCCCGGCGGTGACGCCGAGTCCGTTCCGGACGGTGACGCCGAGTCCGTTCCGGACGGTGACGCCGAGTCCGTTCCGGACGGTGACGCCGAGTCCGTTCCGGACCGTGACGCCGGGCCGGTTCCCGACGGTGACGCCGGGCCGGTTCCCGACGACGAGATCGAGGCCGCCGAGGCGCAACTCGCCGCACCGAGCAACGTGTCCGGGGTGTGCGACCCCACCCTCGACCCGGAACTCGCCGGGGCCCTGCGCGGCGCCGGCGACGTGCCCGCCGTCCTGGCCGGGGCGCAGCCGAAGCTGTGGGACCTCGCCGTCACCCTGCCGATCGTGCAGGACCGCACCGTGATCGCCGCGGGACCCGGCGTCGAGGGCGTGACGCTGGCCGGCTCGATCCCTGCCGGTTCCCTGTCCGACGCGCAGAACTGGTGGAGGACCACACCGTGACCGATCGGAACGCCCCCGCGCCGAAACGCCTGCTGCTGGTGCACGCCCATCCCGACGACGAATCCATCACCACGGGCGGCACCATCGCCCGCTACGCCGCCGAGGGCGCCGAGGTCACCGTCGTGACGTGCACCCTCGGGGAGGAGGGCGAGGTCGTCGGCGACGAATGGGCGCAGCTCACCGCCGACCGGGCCGATCAGCTCGGTGGCTATCGCATCCACGAGCTCGGCCGGGCGCTGGCCGCCCTCGGCGTGCCCGCGCCCCGCTTCCTCGGCGGCGCCGGGCATTGGCGCGACTCCGGGATGGCCGGCACCCCGTCGGCCGCGAACCCGCGGGCCTGGGTGAACGCCGACCGCGACGAGGCGGTGGCCGCACTCGTCGCGGTGATCCGGGAACTGCGCCCGCACGTGGTGGTCACCTACGACCCCGTGGGCGGTTACGGCCACCCCGACCACATCCGGGTGCATCACGTCGTGACCGCAGCGGTCGAGGCCGCGGGGACCGGCGCCTACCCGCACGCCGGCGCACCGTGGGATCCGGCGAAGCTGTACTGGACCGTCACCGAGGCGAGCGCCCTGCGCCGCGGCATCGCGGAGATGACCGGCCTGCCCGACGGGTGGCAGCGTCCCGGCCCCGACGACCTGCCGTGCGTGCCCGACGAACAGGTCACCACCGTGGTCGACGTCGCCGGCGTGCTCGACGCCAAGCGGGCGGCCCTGGCGGCGCACGCGACCCAGGTCGTCGTCGCGCCCGGCGGAGCACAGTTCGCCCTGTCCAACCTCGTCGCGCAGCCCGTGCTGGAGCAGGAGCACTACGTGCTCGTCCGGGGCGACCGCGGCGACGTCGACGGCTCCGGCCGGGAGCGTGACCTCTTCGCCGGGCTGAGTTAGTGTGACCACGAGCACCGGACAGGTGATCGTGGTCACACGAGAGGGTCCTGATGTACAACTGGTCCGTCCAGAACCAGATCGTCGCATTCGTCGATTCGCTGCGTCCCTACGCGGACCAGATCAACGCCGCCTACTACCAGGCGCTCTACGGATTCGCGGACCAGGCCAGCCACGTGCTGACGCTCATGGGCTACCCGCCGGTGCCGTGATCGGCCGGGACCCGGTGACCACCCACCCGCGCCGGTGGCGCACTATCGAACGATGACGGTCGATCCCGCCACCACAGCCACCGAAGCTCCCGCCCCGCCGGCGCCGAAGCCGCGGCCGGGCATCGTCGCGCTGCTGACCTTCGACGGCTTCCTCTGCGCGCTGCTGTCCGTGTTCTTCCTCGGCCTGTACATCGGCACGGTGCCGTTCCCGATCACGATCGTGCTGGCCGGCGCGGCGAACATGCTCCTGGTGATGGCGATGCGCGCCGAGACCGGGTCCGCCTCGCGCGCGGCGTGGCCGCTGCTGGCGTGGATCGTCGGCTTCGTGGTGTGCCTGGCCGGCGGTCCCGGCGGCGATCAGCTCCTCGTCGCCGACTGGCGGACCCTGCTGCTGCCGGTCGGTGCGCTCGCCCCCGCCGGGTTGCACCTGTTCGTCGCCCGCATGGCCGCGCTCACGAGCGCAGTCCGGCAGCCCGCGCCGCGTCCGTGAGCACGGCGGTGAGCATGGCCGGGGTGAGCCGGCCGGTGAACGTGTTCTGCTGGCTCACGTGATAGCAACCGAACACGTGCAGCGGCCTGCGGTCCGCAGCGTCGCCGCGCGGCCGCAGTTCCACCGCCGTGCCGTGCCCGAATCCGGGGCGGGGACGCGGCACGGCCCAGCCGGCGTCGTCGAGCACCGGGAGCAGCGCCCGCCATCCGAAGCCGCCGAGCACCACGACCGAGCGCAACGTCGGCGCCAGCAGCTGTAGCTCCGCGTCGAGCCAGGTGCGGCACGTGTCCCGCTCCTGCGGCGTCGGCCGGTTGGCCGGCGGCGCGCAGTGCACCGGCGACGTGACGCGGGTGCCGAACAGTTCGAGGCCGTCGCCGCGGTGCGTCGCGGTGGGCTGCGACGCCAGGCCCGCCGCGTGCAGCGCGGCGTACAGGAAGTCGCCCGAGCGGTCGCCGGTGAACATCCGGCCGGTCCGGTTGCCGCCGTGCGCGGCCGGGGCCAGGCCCACGATCAGCAGGGACGCATCCGCCGGTCCGAACCCGGGCACGGGACGCGCCCAGTACTCCTCGTCGCGGTATGCGGCACGCTTCTCGCGGCCCACCTGCTCCCGCCACGCGACCAGGCGCGGGCAGGCCCGGCACTCGATCAGGCGCGCGTCGAGCGCGGCCAGGTCCGGGGGCCGATCGATCGGGTTCATCGGCGCACCCATCCGTCGCCGGCCCCGGGAGTGACCGCCTCGACCAGCGCCCACGCCTGCTCCGCGGGGAGGTCCACCACCGCGTAGCGGCCCGTACCGGCCGGGGTCGCGGCGACGACCGTCGCCACCCCGGCGCGGCGCTGGAAGAACGTCTGCCGCACCGTCCAGCCGATGATGCCGTCCGCCTCGAGCGAGACGCGGCGCCGATCCAGCGACCCGCCGCGGGTGATCAGCCACGCCGTCGCGTCCTGCGGCCCCGCCCCCAGCACGGCATGCCCCAGGCTGCGGTAGCGATCCCACGCCAGCCCCACCGCCGCCACCGTGACGGCCGCGACCGCCGGACCCCATGCCGCCACCGGGACCGTGCGGCCGGTGACCGCGACCGCCGTCGCACCGGCGGCGACGGCCAGCGCCACGGGACTCAGCGCCCGGGTGAACCGTCGCCGCCGCGCCGCCGGCCCGTGCGGCCGCAGCGGGGCGTCGAGCTGCCGCGTGTCGCGCAGTACCGCTGCCGCGACCCGTCGCGCCTCGGCGGAGGGCGCGGGCGGCAGCAGCAGCGACGACTCGCCGTGCTCGGCGGCGACGCCGGTCATCACCGCGTCCAGGCGGGCCCCGCCGGCCAGGCGCAGCGCAAGCGGCTCGCGAAGGCTCACGCCGCGCAGGCGGCGCCGGTCCAGGGTGGTGTGCCGGTGCCGCAGCAGGCCGTGCCCGACCCGCAGCATCCGCCCGTCGTCGGTGACCGACAGGTCCGCGTACAGCAGCACGTACCGCACGCACGCCGCCAGGCTCGCCACCACGCCCAGGACGAGCAGGCCGAGCACGGCGGCGACGAACGGGCCGGCGGCCTCGATCGACGACAGCCCGCGCTCGACGGTGGCCGACTCGCCGAGCCGCTCGGCGATCCCGTACTGGAAGGCCAGTCCCACCACCGCCGCGACGGTGACCAGCCCCGTGGTCGAGAACGGGGCGTAGCGCACCCAGCCCGGCTGGAACCGGGCGATCGCGGTTTCGGCCGGGGCGGCCGCCCCGGCCGCCTCGTCCGGCGCCCCCGGGTGCGTGCTGAGCAGGGCGGCGCGCAGCGCCGGCACGGCACCGACCGCCAGGCCGTTCAGCTCGAACCGGTTGCGGTCGCGTCCGGCGCCGGTCCGCTGGCCGGTCCCGATCCGCACCACCGCCAGCCCGAGCAGCCGGTGCAGCAGGCGCTGTTCGACGTCCACGGACCGGATGCGGCTGCGCGGCACCGACAGCAACTGGCGCTGCAGCAGGCCCCGGCGCAGCTCCACGTGCACCGGTCCGATCCGGTAGGTCGTGGTGAACCAGCGCAGCATGCCGATCACCACCAGCAGCGCGGCCACCGCCAGGCCCCAGCCGTGATTGCCGCTGCTGCTGCCGAGCAGCACCGACGCCACCAGCACCGGCAGCAGCCGCAGTACCTCCTCGACGGGGTGGATCAGCAGCATCCGCGGATCCAGCCGCAACCACGGCTGCTCGGCCTCGGCGGCGAGGGCGGGGGCGTCCTCCCGCTCCGGCGGCACGGGTACGTCGCTCACGTGGCATCGGCCTGGCTGCTGCCGGCGATCGCGGTGAGCCGGGCGGCGGTGGCGTCGGCGACCCCGACGTCGAGAGCGGTGATCTCCACGGCGCCCGCGGACGAGGCGGTGGTGACGGTGACGGTGGCGAGGCCGAGCCATCGTTCGATCGGGCCGCGCTCCGTGTCGACCGTCTGGATCCGGGAGATCGGCGCGATCCGGCGTTCCTGGGTGAGCCACCCCGAGCGCGTGTACACGGCGGTGTCGGTGATCTCCCAGCGGTGCACCCGGTACCGCCACAGCGGCATCACGGCCACGTGCGCGACGGCGAGAACCGCGGTGGCGACGCCGGCGGCGACGTGCCAACCCGGGTGCCGGCCGGAGTCGACTATCGCCCACACCACCTGCGCGGCCACGACCGGCACCCACAGCAGTGCGGCGCTCACCGCCCACAGCAGCCGCGCCCTCGGGCTGGGGCGCCACGCCGGATCGGCCATCGTCACCGGCGGCGGGGCGGCCCTGCCGGCTGCCGGGGGCGGCGGGGGGTCGTCCCGGTTCACGCGGTTCTCCTCGTCGGTGGTGTCCAGTCGGTTCCAGGCTAAGCTGATCGGGCGAGCAAACCCGGCAATGCCGCGACCGGGTTCGGAGTCGACACGAGGAGGAGGACCGCCGTGACCGAATCATCGGAGACCACCGAATACACGGAACTGCCCGAGGCCGATCGGATCGAGCAGGAGATGCCGGCCGAGGACGAACCGGCCGACGACGAGGTGACCTCGGTGCCGCTCGAGGTGGAGCCCGCGGACGTTCTCGAGCAGAGCCGGGTCGTCCCGGGAGACGAGGACTATCCCCGCGAGTGAGTTCGCCGGGGACGTGCCCCCGAGGTGGCATGGGTACGGCGGGTGGCGCATGATCGGCGAATGACCGATTCGACCCACGACGGTGCCACGCCCGCGATGTTGCCCCTGCCCTCGGTCCGCGCCGGCGCGGCCGGGCCCGCGTCGTCCGCGGCGGATCCTGTGCGGGTTTCCCCGTCGGGCATGCGGCGGGCGTTGCGGCGCGCGCGGGACGGGGCGACGCTCAACGTCGACGAGGCCGCGATCCTGCTCGCCGCCCGGGGATCGGATCTCGAGGACCTGTGTGCCTCGGCCGCCCGGGTGCGCGACGCCGGTCTGCTCGCGGCGGGCCGGCCGGGCACGGTCACCTATTCCCGCAAGGTGTTCGTCCCCATCACCCGGCTGTGCCGGGACCGCTGCCACTACTGCACGTTCGTGACCGTGCCGGGCAAGCTGCGCGCCGCCGGGCAGGGGATGTATCTCGAGCCCGACGAGATCCTGGACATCGCCCGGCGTGGAGCCGAACTGGGTTGCAAGGAAGCGCTTTTCACGCTCGGTGACCGGCCCGAGGAGCGCTGGCCGGAGGCGCGGCAGTGGCTCGACGAGCGGGGCTACGACTCGACCCTCGACTACGTGCGCGCGATGGCGATCCGGGTTCTCGAGGAGACCGGGCTGCTGCCGCACCTGAACCCCGGGGTGATGAGCTGGGCCGAGATGTCCCGTCTCAAGCCGGTGGCCCCGTCGATGGGCATGATGCTCGAGACCACGTCGACCCGGTTGTTCACCGAGCAGGGGGAGTGCCACTACGGCAGCCCCGACAAGGACCCGGCGGTGCGGCTGCGGGTGCTCACCGACGCGGGCCGGCTGTCGGTGCCGTTCACGACCGGCATCCTCGTCGGCATCGGCGAGACGCTCACCGAGCGCGCCGAATCCATCGCGGCAATCCGCAAGCAGCACAAGGCGTTCGGACATATCCAGGAAGTGATCGTGCAGAACTTCCGGGCGAAGGACGACACCGCGATGCGCGACGTGGACGACGCCGGACTCGACGAGTTCCGGGCCGCGATCGCCGTGGCCCGGCTCGTGCTCGGCCCGTCCATGCGCATCCAGGCGCCGCCGAACCTCGTCGCCGCCGACGAGTGCCGCGCGCTGCTCGCCGCGGGCGTCGACGACTGGGGCGGGGTCTCACCGCTGACCCCGGACCACGTCAACCCGGAACGGCCGTGGCCGAACCTGGACGCGCTCGCACGGATCAGCGCCGACGCCGGGTTCACCCTCACCGAGCGGATCGCGGCCCAGCCGCAGTACGTGCTGGCCGGGCAGCCGTGGATCGACCCGCGGATCGCCGCCCACGTGCGCGCGCTGGCGGACCCGGCGACCGGTCTGGCCCGGGACGTGACCCCGCAGGGGCAGCCGTGGCAGGAGCCCGACCTCGATTGGGAGTCCAGCGGCCGCGTGGATCTGAACTCCGAGATCGACGTGACCGGGCGCAACACCGAGTACCGCTCCGACCTCGGCAGCGCGTTCGGCGACTGGGACACCGTGCGCGAGCAGGTCCTCGCACTCGGCGCGAATGCCCCGGTGCGGTTGGACGGGGACGTGCTCTCGGCGCTGCGCGCCGCGGAGAAGGACCCCGCCGGTTGTACCGACGCCCAGTACGTCGCCCTCGCGCACGCCGACGGGCCCGGCCTCGAGGCGGTCGTCGCCCTGGCCGACCAGCTGCGCCGGGACACGGTCGGCGACGACGTCACGTACGTGATCAACCGGAACATCAACTTCACCAACATCTGCTACACCGGCTGCCGGTTCTGCGCGTTCGCGCAGCGCAAGGGCGACGCCGACGCGTTCACCCTGTCCACCGCGGAGGTCGCGGACCGGGCGTGGGAGGCGCACGTCGCCGGTGCCACCGAGGTGTGCATGCAGGGCGGCATCGACCCGGAACTGCCCGTCACCGGCTACGCCGACCTGGTCCGCGCGGTCAAGGAGCGGGTGCCGTCGATGCACGTGCACGCCTTCTCCCCGATGGAGATCGCCAACGGCGTCTCCCGCAGCGGCGTGTCCGTCCGCGACTGGCTGACCGAGCTGCGTGAGGCCGGCCTCGACACGATCCCCGGCACCGCCGCGGAGATCCTCGACGACGAGGTCCGCTGGGTGCTCACCAAGGGCAAGCTGCCCACCGCGGAGTGGATCGAGGTGGTCACCACCGCACACGAGGTGGGGCTGCGGTCCAGCTCGACGATGATGTACGGCCACGTCGACCAGCCGCACCACTGGGTGGGGCACCTGAACGTGCTGCGTGGGATCCAGGACCGCACCGGCGGCTTCACGGAGTTCGTGCTGCTGCCGTTCGTGCACCAGTCGTCGCCGCTGTACCTGGCCGGCGCGTCGCGGCCCGGTCCGACGTTGCGCGACAACCGCGCCGCGCACGCGCTGGCGCGGATCATGCTGCACGGCCGGATCGACAACATCCAGACCAGCTGGGTCAAGCTGGGTGTCGCCGGCACGCAGGCGATGCTGCAGGGCGGCGCCAACGACCTCGGCGGCACCCTGATGGAGGAGACGATCTCCCGGATGGCGGGTTCCCAGCACGGCTCGGAGAAGACCGTGGCAGAACTCGTGGCGATCGCCGAGGGCATCGGTCGCCCGGCCCGTCAGCGGAGCACCGCCTACGCGCCGCTCGCTGTCGACGGGGGCGCCCTCAGCGGGGCCGGCCGGTGAGCCCCAGGCTGGGCGACGGGGTCGTCGCGGCGGCCCTGGATGCGACCGCCGCGGGCGTCGGGCCGCTGTTCGACCTGGCGTACCTCGACCCGTTCGGTCTCAAGGCCCGCACGTTCGTGCCCACGGTGCGGGAGCGGACCCCGGTCGAGCAGGTGCTCGACGCGGCCGCGGCCGTGCTCGACGCCGGTCGCGTGCCGGGCACGGCGGCGTGGGCGGCCGCGTCGGAACAGGAGCGGGTGAACTGGTGGGTCGGCGGGCTCGGCTCGGTCTCGACGCTGCCCGTCGCGTTCTCCGGCATGCTCGGGGTGGTGGGCCGGATGCTGCCGCTGCAGGACGCGCTCGGCTTCGTGAACCAGGCGATCGTGCTGCTCGCCGTCGCCCGGGAACGCGGAATCCACGACCGCGACCGCCAGGTGCGGATGCTCGCGGCCGTGCTGTGCCGCCGCGACCTCCTCGGCACGGACGAAACCGGGACACCGCTGTCGTGGGTGCGGCGTCCGGTGCGGTCGACGATCGACCTGGTCCGCGCGGTGAACGCGGAATTCGCGCGGCGTCCGCAGCCGTCGGGCGCGTGGCGCGCGCTCGGCGTGCTGCCGCTGGTGGGGGCACTGGCCGGATACGTCGGCGAGCGGTCCGCCCTGTCCCGGGCCGCCGCGGACGGGCAGCAGTGGCTGGGCGCCCAGCCGGGGCCCGTCTAGTCAGGGCACCCTAACTCGGAGGGGTGTCCCCGCGGCGGGGGATACTGGACGTCGACGGACGCGGAGCGCGCCCCGATTCGGCGTGACCGTGCAGGTGGGCGGGCGACCAGAGAGGCAGGGAGAACACCAGTGACGTACACGATTGCGGAACCGTGCGTGGACGTGTTGGACAAGGCGTGCATCGAGGAATGCCCGGTCGACTGCATCTACGAGGGCGGTCGCATGCTGTACATCCATCCGGACGAGTGCGTGGACTGCGGTGCCTGCGAGCCGGTGTGCCCCGTCGAGGCGATCTTCTACGAGGACGACGTGCCGGACGAGTGGAGCGCGTACGTCAAGGCCAACGTCGACTTCTTCGACGATCTCGGATCCCCGGGTGGCGCCGCGAAGCTCGGCAAGGTCGATTACGACCCGCCGTTCGTCAAGGCCCTGCCGCCCATGGGCGAGGAATAGTGATCGGCGGTACCGTGACGCGCACTCGTCGTTCGGTGGCCGCGAGCCTGCCGGACTTTCCGTGGGACTCGCTGACCGGCGCGAAGGAGAAGGCGGCCGCGCACCCCGGCGGCATCGTCAATCTCTCGGTCGGCACCCCCGTCGACCCCGTCGCCCCGGTCATCCGTGAGGCGCTGCTCGCCGTCGCGGAGGAATCCGGGTATCCGACCACCCACGGCACGGAAGCGCTGCGCGCCGCCGCGGTCGGGGCGCTGGCCCGACGCTACGGCGTCACCGGCATCGACGCGTCCGCGATCCTGCCGGCCATCGGCACCAAGGAGATGATCGCGTGGCTGCCGAGCCTCCTCGGCCTCGGCGGCAGCGACCTGGTGGTGATCCCCGAGCTCGCGTACCCGACGTACGAGGTGGGAGCGCTGCTCGCCGGCACGCGGATCATTCGTGCCGACGGCCTCAACCGCCTGGGACCCGAGGGCGCGGCGCTGGTGTTCGTGAACTCGCCGTCGAACCCGACGGGCAAGGTGCTCGGCCTCGAACACCTGCGCAAGGTAGTGGACTGGGCGCGCAGCCGGGACGCGATCGTCGTCTCCGACGAGTGCTACCTGGGCCTGACCTGGGAGGGTGAGGCACTGTCCATCCTGCACCCGAGCGTGTGCGACGGCGACCACACGAACCTGCTCGCGGTGCACTCGCTGTCGAAGACGTCGAACCTGGCCAGCTACCGCGCCGGCTTCGTCACCGGCGACGCCGAACTCATCGCGGACCTGCTCGAGGTGCGTAAGCACGCCGGCATGATGGTGCCGCTGCCGATCCAGTCGGCGATGACCGTCGCGCTGAACGACGACGAACACGAGAACGCGCAGCGCGAGCTGTACCGCAAGCGCCGCGAGGTGCTGCTCGCGGCCGTCCGCGGTGCCGGGTTCACGGTGGATCACTCCGAAGCCGGCCTGTACCTGTGGGCGAGCCGCGGCGAGGAGTGCCGCGCGACGGTGGACTGGTTCGCCGAACGCGGGATCCTCGTGGCCCCGGGCGAGTTCTACGGTCCCGGCGGCGTCCAGCACGTGCGGATCGCGCTGACGGCCTCGGACGAGAGGATCGCGGCCGCCGCGCAGCGGCTGATGTGATGTGCGCGCACCGGCTGATGTGATGTGCGCGCAGCGGCTGATGTGATGCGCGCGCAGCGGCTGATGTGATGTGCGCGCACCGGCTGACGTGATGCGCGCGCGGCGGCGCGCGGCGGAAGCGACGCTGCCCGAGCAGGATTGCCGTATGCGACGCCGTGTTCGGCGCTACCCTGGGCCCAGGGAGGCCCCATGGACGCCGTCACTGCAGTTCCTGCGCCGGCCAACGAGCCGGTCCACACCTACGCTCCCGGCAGCCCGGAGCGGGAGCGTCTGACCGCCAAGCTGAAGGAGCTGGCGGCCGAACCGGTGGACGTCTCGCACGTCATCGGCGGCGAGCACGTGCACGGTGAGGGCGATCGCTTCGACATCGTGCAGCCCCACAACCATCACGCGGTGCTCGGCACCCTGCGCAACGCCACCCCGGCTGAGGCGACGGCGGCCGTCGAGGCGGCGACGGCCGCGGCCCCCGCGTGGCGGGAGATGTCGTTCGACGCCCGCGCGGCCGTGCTGCTGCGGGCCGCCGACCTGCTGGCCGGGCCGTGGCGGGAGACGATCGCGGCCGCCACCATGCTGGGCCAGTCCAAGTCGGTGCAGCAGGCGGAGATCGACGCGCCGTGCGAACTGGTCGACTTCTGGCGATTCAACGTGCACTTCGCCCGGGCGCTGCTCGCCGACCAGCCGTATTCGTCGCCGGGTGTGTGGAACCGGATGGACTACCGGCCGCTCGAGGGGTTCGTGTACGCGATCACCCCGTTCAACTTCACGGCGATCGCCGGGAACCTGCCCACCGCTCCGGCGCTGCTGGGCAACACCGTGGTGTGGAAGCCCGCACCGACGCAGTCCCTGTCGGCGTA
Organism: Rhodococcus sp. PSBB066; assembly: GCF_017068255.1. Taxonomy (NCBI): domain Bacteria; kingdom Bacillati; phylum Actinomycetota; class Actinomycetes; order Mycobacteriales; family Nocardiaceae; genus Rhodococcus; species Rhodococcus sp. PSBB066. The sequence continues at coordinate 5,194,016 of NZ_CP070859.1, read as the reverse complement.
CTGGACGATGCGCCTGCTCGAGGCGGCGGGGATGCCGCCGGGCGTGATCAATCTGATCACCGGGGACGGCCGGGTCGCGTCGGAGGTGCTCCTGCGCGATCCTCGGCTGGCCGGTATCCACTTCACCGGGTCGACCCGGACGTTCCAGCACCTGTGGCGGGAGGTCGGGGCCAACATCGACGGCTACCGCACGTATCCGCGGCTGGTGGGGGAGACCGGCGGCAAGGACTTCGTCCTCGCGCACCCGTCGGCCGATCCGGGCGTGCTGTCCACGGCCCTGATCCGGGGGGCCTTCGAATATCAGGGACAGAAGTGCTCGGCGGCGTCGCGGGCGTTTCTGCCCCGCTCCCTGTGGCGGCGCATGCGCACCGAGTTCCTCGACGAGGTCGAGAGCCTGACCTACGGCGACGTGACCGACCTGTCGAACTTCGGCGGCGCCCTGATCGACCGGACCGCCTACGAGAAGGTCGTCGGCGCCCTCGAGCGGGCCCGCGACCGCGAGTCGATCGAGATCGCCGTCGGCGGCGGGTACGACCAGTGGGTCGGCTGGTTCGTGCGGCCCACCGTCCTGCTCACCGACGATCCGGGTGACGAGTCGATGTGCACGGAGTACTTCGGTCCGGTGCTGAGTGTGCACGTCTACGACGACGCGGAGCCGGACGCGTGGCGGCGGGTGCTCGACCTCGTCGACCGCGGTGCCCCCTACGCGCTCACCGGCTCGGTGATCGCCGAGGACCGCGCGGCCGTCGAGGAGGCCACCGCCGCGCTGCGGTTCGCGGCCGGCAACTTCTACGTCAACGACAAACCCACGGGCGCGGTGGTGGGGCAGCAACCCTTCGGCGGCGGCCGGGCGTCCGGCACCGACGACAAGGCGGGCTCGCCGCTGAACCTGCTGCGCTGGGTGTCGGCGCGGACGATCAAGGAGACGTTCGTGCCACCGACGGACTACCGGTACCCGCACATGAAGGGCGGGTGAGGTCCGTGGTCGCCTCGGAACCGCTGCCGTCGCCGCCCGTGACGTCGCGGGCGCTGCCGCGGCTGGCGTCGAACCCGCTGCGGCCGGTGATCCTCGCGGCCGCGAAGTCGCCCCGCGTCCGGGCGCTGGTCACCACGGCGCCGCCGACACGCCGGCTCGTCGACCGGTTCGTCGCCGGGGACACCCGCCCCGACGCGCTGGCGGCCACGAAGGCCCTGCTCGGCACCGGACGGGCGGTGAGCATCGACCACCTCGGGGAGGACACCACCGATCTCGCGCAGGCCCGGGCGATCGTCGCCGAATACGAGGCGCTGATCGCCGACCTGGCTCCGCTGGTCGAGCGCGATGCCCCGATGCCGGCGGTGGAGGTGTCGGTCAAGCTCACCGCGCTCGGCCTGGCCCTCGGCGCCGAGGGCCCCGGCATCGCGCTCGGGCACGCCCGGCAGATCTGCGCGGCCACCGCCGCGGCGGGGGTGTGGGTCACCGTCGACGCCGAGGACCACACCACCACCGACGCCACCCTGTCGATCGTGCGGCGGCTGCGCGAGGACTTCCCCTGGGTCGGTGCCGTGCTGCAGGCCTACCTGCGCCGCACCGAGGCGGACTGCCGGGACCTGTCCGGCCCGGGCTCGCGGGTGCGGCTGTGCAAGGGCGCCTACCGCGAACCGGCGTCGGTGGCGTACCAGGATTCCGCCGAGGTGGACGCCTCGTACCTGCGGTGCCTGCGGGTGCTCATGGCCGGGCAGGGCTATCCGATGGTGGCCTCGCACGACCCGGCGATCGTGGCGGCCGCGGGCCCGCTCGCCGCCGAGTACGCCCGCGGCCCGGACGGATTCGAGCATCAGATGCTGTACGGGATCCGCGACCTCGAACAGCGCCGGCTCGCCGGCGCCGGCCTGCGCATGCGGGTGTACGTCCCCTACGGGGCCCAGTGGTACGGGTACCTGATGCGGCGGCTCGCGGAGCGGCCGTCGAACCTGCGGTTCTTCCTGCGCTCGGTGGTGTCACGGGATTGAACGTCCGGCGCCGGGGGAGCGGACCCGCCGTCGACGGAACCGGACGCCGGGTACGTCCGCAGGTACATTGACGCCCGTGAGCACCTCGGAGGCCGACCCCGGTTCGGTGCTCCTGCTCGCCCTCGTCGCGGCCCTCGCGGTGCTGCTCGCGCAGCGTCGGTGCGCGCCGCCGGGGCGGCTGGTGTGGTGGCCCCCGCCGGGGCGGCTGCTGTGGCCGCCGCCGGTGACCGCGCTCGTGCTGTGGCTCGTCGTCGCGGTCCCGTCGCTGCTGCGCCTGGCCGTGCCGTCGCTGCTCGGGACGTTCGGCCGCGACCCGCTGCGGATCCGCGCCGAGGACGAATGGTGGCGGGTCCTGACCTCGGTGCTCGTGCAGGACGGCGGCGTGTTCGTCACCCTGGTGAATCTGCTCCTCCTCGCCGTCGTCGCGACCGTCGCGGTGCGGGTGTGGGGCCCGGGCCGGGCGGTCGGGTTGTTCGCGGTGAGCCAGCTGCTGTTCGGGCTGTTCACCGCGTTCGTGTCGCCGTCGACCGGTGCCGGCAGCTCGGGCGCGTCGTTCGCGGTCGCGGGGTCGATCGCGGGCCTGTGGCTGGCGGTCGGCGCCCGCGGGGCCGTGCTCGCGGCCGCCGTCGGCATCGGCCTCGCCGGCGCGGTGCTGGTGGTGGCCGGTGACGGGCACGGCGTGGCCGTCCTCGTCGGTGTGCTGCTCGGCGCGGTGCTCGGGACGGTGGCGCCGCCGCGCCGCGCCGCCCTCGCGGCGGCTGTGCGATCCTGACCGACGTGTCTTCGCTGCTTCGTTCCCTCAACCCCCTGGCCGTCGCGCGCGGCGACGACCTGCCCGACGCGCTCCGCATCGACGGGCACACGCTCTCGCGCAGCGACATCCTCGGCGCGGCCGGTGCCCTGGCCCGCCGCATCGGCGGAGCCGAACGCCTCGCGGTGCTCGCCGCGCCGACAGCGACGACGGTGATCGCGGTGGTGGGCTGCCTGCTCGCCGGGGTCACCGTCGTCCCGGTGCCACCGGACTCCGGCCCCGCGGAACGGGAGCACATCCTGCGCGACTCCGGAGCTCAGGCGTGGCTCGGCGACGTCCCGGACGAACCCGGCCTGCCGGTGGTGCCGGTTCGGCTGCACGCCCGCGACTGGCACAGTCACCCGGAACCCGATCCGTCCCGCACGGCGTTCGTGCTCTACACCTCCGGCACCACCGGCGCGCCCAAGGGCGTGCTGCTGAGCCGCCGCGCGATCGCGGCCGGGATCGACGCGCTGGCCGAGGCGTGGGACTGGACCGAACGCGACACGCTGGTGCACGGGCTGCCCTTGTTCCACGTGCACGGCCTGATCCTCGGCGTGCTCGGTCCGCTGCGCGTCGGCAGCCGGCTGATCCACACCGGCAGGCCCACCCCGGAGGCGTACGCGCAGGCGCACGGCACCCTGTACTTCGGGGTGCCGACGGTGTGGTCCCGCGTCGTGGAGGACGAGGAATCCGCGAAGGCCCTGAGCGGTGCGCGGCTGCTCGTGTCCGGCAGCGCGCCGCTGCCCGTCCCGGTGTTCGAGCGCCTGCGCGAGCTGACCGGGCTGACCCCGATCGAGCGGTACGGGATGAGCGAGACGATGCTGACGCTCAGCACCCGGGTCGACGGGGAGCGCCGGCCCGGATGGGTGGGTACTCCGGTGCGCGGGGTCGAAACCCGGCTGCGCGACGAGCACGGCAACGACGTCCCCCACGACGGGGAGAGCATCGGCGGGCTGCAGGTGCGCGGGCCGATGCTGTTCGACGGCTACCTGAACCGTCCCGACGCGACGGCCGCGGCGTGGACCCCGGACGGGTGGTTCGTCACCGGCGACGTCGCGGCGATCGATCCGGGCGGGTTCCACCGCATCGTCGGTCGCGAGTCGACGGACCTGATCAAGTCCGGCGGCTTCCGGGTCGGGGCCGGCGAGATCGAGACCGTGCTGCTCGGCGATCCGTCCGTGCGGGAGGTCGCGGTGGTGGGCGTCCCCGACGACGACCTGGGCCAGCGCATCGTCGCCTTCGTGGTGCCCGCCCCGGACGGCCCGGCCGTCGACCCGGGCGCGCTGATCGAGCTCGTGGCCCGTCAGCTCTCCGTGCACAAGCGGCCGCGGGAGGTGCGGGTGGTGGACACCCTCCCGCGCAACGCGATGGGCAAGGTCCAGAAGAAGCAGCTGCTGACCTGAGTCTCGGCCCGTCGCCGCCGCCGGGTGTGAGCCAGGTCTCTGCGGGCCCTTGTCCGATTCGCCCGGGCCACGTACCTTCCTACGGCAGAGTAAGTTCGTCTCTTTCCGGAGTCATGGGGGGTTCCGCGGAATGTCGGTGTCCGAATACGGTTCGCGGTCCGGGGTGGCGTTCGTCGTCGACGGAAGGCCCGCCTCGGTCCCGCTGCGGGACCTGCGCGCCGTCGCCCGCAAGCTGGTCGCGCACTTCGCGGACAACGTCGCGCCGTGTTCGCTGCAACCGGGCGAAGCCCTGCGCGGCGACGTCACCGAGATCACCGTCCGGTGCCTGCGCCTGGCGATCCAGGTGCTCGACACGGGGGAGCTGCCGACCGACGCCGACCTGTCGGAGCTGCGCAGCAGCGCCGCCCAGTGGGCGCGCGCCGGGTTCCGTCTGGAATACATGCTGCGCATCTACCACGAGGGCATCCGGCTGGGCTGGGAACTCGTCACCGCCCGGGCCCGCGAGGGCGACGTCGAGTCGGTCGCCGCGGCGTCGCGGCTGTGGATGGCGCTGCTCGAACGCGTCACCGTCGCCGCGACCACCGGGTTCGTCGCCGAACTCGAGGCGATGCGCCGCAACCGCGACGTCGCGGCCCAGGAGCTCGTGACGGCCCTGCTCGGCGGGCAGGACGCCGCCGCCGTCGCGCGCCGGTCCGGGCTCGAGCTGGCCGAGCGGTACACGGTGCTGGGCGTGCGGCTGGGCCGGCACCCGGACGAGCGCAATCCGCACGTGCGGCCGGAGGTCGTCGCGCGGCGTACCCTGCGGCGGCTCGAGACCGAGCTGGACCGGGTGTGCGACGGCCGGCAGCTGACCATGCTCGGACCCGAGGGCGGCACCGTGCTGCTCGGCGACACCCCGGCCGAGCACATCCGCACCGCGCTCTACGAGCGGGTCGCGCGTGCCGCGGGGGTGCCGCTGACGGTCTCGCTCGTCGAGTCCGACGTCCCGGGCATCCCCGCCGCGGCGCACCAGGCGCACGAATTGCTCGAACTGGTCGGCCATCTGCGCCGGCCCGCCGGCGTATACCGGATGCAGGACCTCGCGTTCGAGTATCAGCTCACCCGGCCCGGGCCGGCCCGCGAGCACCTCGTGCGGGTGCTCGAACCGCTCGCCGACGCGCCCGAGCTGGTCGAGACCCTCGAGACCCACATCGCCCACGAACTGAGCCGCCAGCGCACCGCGCGGAGCCTGCACGTGCACGCCAACACCGTCGACTACCGGCTCAAGCGGGTCGCGCAGCTCACCGGGTTCGATCCCACCGTCCCCTCCGGGCTGCGCCACCTGCACGCCGCGCTCGTCGCGCGGCGCCTCCAGAGCGGAGCGGCAGCCGGCGGCTCACCTTCCGACGGCACGTGAGACCGGACCGTTACGATGTGGCGCAGATCATGACGACGGTGTGTGCGGCGCGGCCCGGCACCGGCAGGGGAGGACCACATGGCAGGAGGCCGCCACAGCGTGCGGACGGCACGTGACGGCCGATCGACCCGGGTTGTCGCAGTCGTCGGAGCGGTGGTGGTGGTAGTGCTCGCGGCGGCCGGAGTCGGCGTCGTCCGCGCCCTGACCGGAGGATGCGACACCGTCGAGCAGTACAGCCTCGCCGTCGCTCCGAGCATCGAACCGGCCGTGAGTTCCGTCCTCTCGGAAAACGCGGACACCCACTGCTACGAGTTCACGGTCGACACCGCCGAACCGGGGGACGTCGCCGGGCTGCTCGGCAAGGGGATCGACGCGCCCGACCTGTGGATTCCCGATGCCCGGTGGTGGGCGAGTCGTGCGGCACCGACCGCCGCCGGGCCGGTACAGATGATCGCCGGGGCGGTCGCGAGCACCCCCGCGGTGCTGGTCGGGCCCCCGGGGGCGGTTCCGGAGGTGTCCAGCTGGCGCGCCGCCCTCGCGATCCCGGATCTGGTGCTGGGCAACCCGCTGCGGACCGGTGTCGCCGCCGCCCCGATCCGGGCGGCCCTGGCCGAGACCCAGGACGACCCCGTCGCCGTCGGCACGGTGCGCACCGCCATGGTGCCCCTGGCCCAGAAGGAGAGCATCCGCACCGAGGAGGCGCCCAGCGGCGCCGACCTGCTGGCGACGATCGGCGCCGACGGCATCGGCGTCGCCACCGAGCAGCAGGTGCTGGCCTTCACGACGGCGAACGAGTCGGCCCTCGAGGCGCGGGTACCGGACAACGGCAGCATCCTGCTGGAATATCCGGTGGTGGTGACGTCGCCGGTGCCCGACCGGCACCATCGCGCGACGGACGCCGCACGGGTACTGATCGAGGTGCTGGGCACGGAGAAGGCCCTCGACGTGTTCCACGACCACGGGTTCCGCGGGCCCGACGGCGAGCCGTTGCCCGACGGCCGCGGCATCGGGGGCGTGCCGCTGCTGTCGCTGCGGGACGAGGCGATGGCGGAGGAGGCGCTCGGCGCCTGGTCGCTGATGGCGTTGCCGATCCGCACGCTCGTCGCGATCGACGTGTCCGGTTCGATGCGGTTTCCCGCCGGCGACGGCACCCGGATGGACCTGACGGTGCGGGCCGCCCTCGCGGGCAATGCGATGTTCCCCGACAGCGTCTCCGCCGGGCTGTGGGCGTTCTCGCAGGACCTCGGCGGTGACGGCCAGGACTATCTCGAGCTGGTGCCGATCCGGCGGTACGACACCGACGTGGACGGGCGCACCCAGCGTGAGGTGATGGCGGCCCAGGCGGAGAAGGTGCCCGGTCTGGTCGGGGGTGGCACCGGCCTGTACGACACGACTCTCGCGGCGTTCCGCGCCGTGCAGCAGAGTTACGACCCGCGCGCGGTCAACAGCGTCATCGTCCTCACCGACGGAGCGAACGAGGATCCGGACAGCATCACCGAGGCGCAGCTCCTCGAGATCCTCGCGCGGGAGCAGGACCCGGCACGGCCGGTGATCGTCGTGACGATCGGCATCACGGAGGACGCGGATGCGCAGACCCTCGCCGAGATCTCCCGCGTGACCGGCGGCTCGAGCTACGTCGCCCGCGACCCCGCGGACATCGCGAACGTCTTCGTCAACGCCCTCGCCGACCGCGGCGAGCGCTGAGGCCGCCGGCCACCCCCGGACCTACCGCGCCTCCGGCACTACCGCGCCGCGGTGCGGGACCGGCTCCGGCGCTGCCACAGCCGGGACACCGCGGCGATGAACAGGAACAGCACCGCCGTCGAGGCCAGCTGTATCCGCGCGGCGGAGTCGAACAGCATGAGCACGATGAACGCGCCGAGCATGGCCAGGGTCAGCCAGCTCAGGTAGGGGAACGCCCACATCCGGACGGTGAGGCGGCCCTCCTGTTCGAGCGTGGGCCGCAGCCGCAGGTGCGAGACGACGATGAAGATCCAGATCGCCAGCAGGGCGGAGCCGACCGCGTTGAGCAGGATGCCGAGGATGTCCTCCGGCAGCCACCAGTTCAGCAGGACCGAAACGAACCCGAGGAACACGGACAGCAGCACGGCGTTGCGGGGAACACCCGTGCGGGAGAGCTTCGCGAGGACGGTCGGGCCGTCGCCGCCCCGGGCGAGGGAGTACGCCATGCGTGAGGTGCCGTAGACGTTGGCGTTGAACGCCGACAGCAGGGCGATCACCACGACGAGTTCCATGAAGCCCGACACGTACGGCAGGCCGGCGATGTCGAGGACGCTCACGAACGGCGAGGTCTCCCCGCTCGCCGACGTCCACGGCAGCACCAGCACCATGATCGAGATCGAGCCCAGGTAGAACAGGCTGATGCGCCACACGACGGTGCGCACCGCGGTCGCGATGGACCGCTCGGGGTCGCGCGACTCGGCCGCGGCGATGGTGACGATCTCGATGCCGCCGAACGCGAAGGCGACGGCCAGCAGGCCGGCGGCGATACCGGCGAGCCCGTTGGGGGCGAAACCGTCGCCGTCGCCGAGCAGGTGTGTCAGTCCCACCGGCTCGGTGTCCGGCAGCAGACCGAACACCAGCAGCACGCCGATGACGAGGAACGCGATGATGACCGCGACCTTCAGCGCCGCGAACCAGAACTCGAACTCGCCGAAGTTGGCGACCTTCGCCAGGTTCACCACCGCGAAGAACGTGACGAACACCAGGGCCACCACCCATTGCGGCACGCCCGGCAGCCAGCTGCTCACGATCGCCGAGGCGCCGGTGATCTCGACGCCCAGCACCATGATGAGCATGAACCAGTAGAGCCAGCCCATCGTGAAGCCGGCCCATTCACCGATGCCGATGCGGGCGTAATGGGAGAAGGATCCGCTGGCCGGGAGGGCCGCTCCCATCTCCCCGAGCATGCGCATCACGAAGACGATCATGATGCCGGCCAGGACGTAGGAGACGATCACCGCGGGTCCGGCGGCGGCGATGCCGACGCCGGACCCGAGGAACAGGCCTGCGCCGATCGCGGAACCGAGTCCCATCATCGTCAGGTGCCGGACCTTGAGCCCGTGCTCGAGGTGGTCGGCTTCGGTGAGTGTGTGCTCGGTTTTCGACACGATCGGTTTCTCTGGGTCAGTCGTTGGCGTGCAGCGCCGCATTCAGTTCGACGCCGGTGCCCTTGGTGGGAACCACCTCGACGGCGCCGGTGACCGAGTTGCGGCGCAGCATCAGGTTGGAGCGGCCGTTGAGGTCCTTGGCCTTGACGACGGTGCCGTCGGGGCCGCTGACTTTGGTGCCGGCGGTGACGTACAGGCCGGCCTCGACGATGCAGTCGTCGCCGAGGGAGATGCCGACACCGGCATTGGCGCCGAGCAGGCAGCGCTTGCCGATGGCGATGACCTCCTTGCCGCCGCCGGACAGGGTGCCCATGATCGACGCGCCACCACCGATGTCGGAGCCGTCGTCGACGACGACGCCGGCGGAGATGCGGCCCTCGACCATCGAGTTGCCGAGCGTGCCCGCGTTGAAGTTCACGAAGCCCTCGTGCATGACGGTGGTGCCGGCGGCCAGGTGTGCGCCGAGGCGGACACGGTCGGCATCGGCGATGCGCACCCCGGACGGCACGACGTAGTCGACCATGCGGGGGAACTTGTCGACGCCGTACACGGTCACGGGGCCACGGATGCGCAGGCGCGAGCGCACCAGTTCGAAGTTGTCGACGGCGCACGGGCCGTAATTGGTCCACACGACGTTGGCGAGCAGACCGAACACGCCGTCGAGGTTGGCGCCGTGCGGCCGGACGAGGCGGTGCGACAGCAGGTGCAGCCGCAGGTAGGCGTCGTGCGCGTCGGCCGGCGGCTGGGACAGGTCGGCGATCGTCGTGCGGACCGCGACCTGGTTGACCTCGCGCGCCTCGTCGGCGCCGACGAGCAGCGCGAAGTCCGACGGGATGTCCGTGCCCTCGAGCCGGGACGTGCCCGTCTCGCTGTATTCGCCCAGCGTGGGGGCCGGGTACCAGGTGTCGAGAACGGTGCCGTCCGCCGCGATGTTGGCGATGCCTACTGCTGATGCTCCCTGTGCACTCACGGTCGTGAAGCGTACGCGAGGCGTCGTCGTTCGCACCGGCGGCCTGGGAAATCGCTCCACGTATTGTTCTTGCATGTCTGCACCGCGCCTGGACCTGCACGCCGATCCGATCGAGCTGACCGCTGCGCTGGTCGACATCCCCAGTGTCTCGCAGGACGAGGCGGTGATCGCCGACTCCGTCGAACAGGCGCTGCGCGAGCAGACCACCGGTTTCGAGATCGTCCGCAGCGGCAACGCGGTCCTCGCGCGGACCCGGCTCGGCCGGCCGAGCCGGGTGCTGCTGGCCGGGCATCTCGACACCGTGCCCATCGCGGACAACGTGCCGTCGCGGCGCGACGGGGAGTTGCTGTACGGCTGCGGCACGGCCGACATGAAGTCGGGCGACGCGGTGTTCCTGCACCTGGCCGCCACCATCGCGGACCCGGCGCACGATCTGACGCTGGTCTTCTACGACTGCGAGGAGATCGCCGCGGCCTACAACGGTCTCGGCCGCATCGAGCGGGACCTGCGGGACTGGCTGGACGCGGACGTGGCGATCCTCGGCGAGCCGACGGCCGGGCAGATCGAGGCGGGCTGCCAGGGCACCCTGCGGGTGCGGATCTCGGCGACCGGGATGCGCGCGCATTCGGCGCGGTCCTGGCTGGGTGACAATGCGATCCACCGGCTGGCCCCGGTGCTGGAGCGGCTCGCGGCCTACGAACCGCGATCGGTGGACATCGACGGCTGCGTCTACCGCGAGGGTCTGTCCGCGGTACGGATCGCCGGCGGCGTCGCCGGCAACGTGGTGCCCGACGCCGCGGACCTCGACGTCAACTTCCGGTTCGCGCCCGACCGCACCGTCGAGCAGGCTCTCGCGCACGTGCGGGAGGTGCTCGACGGTCTCGACGTCACCCTCGAGCTCACCGACAGCTCGCCCGGCGCGCTGCCCGGCCTGGCCCACCCCGCCGCCGCGGACCTCGTCGCCGCGGCCGGCGGCCGGTTCCGGGCCAAGTATGGATGGACGGACGTCGCGCGCTTCGCGGCGCTGGGGATCCCGGCGGTCAACTACGGTCCCGGCGATCCGAACCTCGCGCACAAGCGCGACGAGCACGTGCCCGTGAAGCAGATCACGGAGGTCGCCGGCACGCTGCGGAGGTATCTGGCCGCCTGATGCACGATGCGGGGCATCGGCCGGGGCGGCCCGGCGGCATCCCCTAATCTGGGCGCATGGCGCGCGACACCGACCCCGGATCCCGCGACCGTGCGAGTGCCGATGTGGTGCACCGCGGTCCCGTCCAGTTGCGCCGGGACCGGGCGACCGAGACCACGACGATGGACCAGCGACTGCTGGACCGGAGGGGCCCCTCCGACTGGGTGCACACCGATCCGTGGCGGGTGCTGCGCATCCAGAGCGAGTTCGTGGAGGGTTTCGGTGCGCTGGCGGAGGTGCCGCGCGCGGTGGCGGTCTTCGGCTCTGCCCGCACCCCCGTCGACCACCCCGAGTACGTCACCGGCCGTGCCCTCGGGGCCGCGTTGGCCGCGGCGGGCTATGCGGTTGTCACCGGCGGTGGGCCGGGGGCGATGGAGGCGGCCAACCGGGGCGCGAGCGAGTCGGGCGGGTTCTCCGTCGGACTGGGCATCGAGCTGCCGTTCGAGCAGGCGCTCAACGAATGGGTCGACCTCGGACTGAACTTCCGCTACTTCTTCGCCCGCAAGACGATGTTCGTGAAGTACTCCCAGGCCTTCGTCTGCCTGCCCGGCGGTTTCGGCACGCTCGACGAGCTGTTCGAGGCGCTCACGCTGGTCCAGACCCACAAGATCACCCGGTTCCCCATCGTGCTGCTGGGCACCCACTACTGGGCGGGGCTGCTCGAATGGATCCGGCACGCGATGGTCGGCGAGGGCCGGATCTCACCGAGCGACCTCGATCTGCTGTACCTGACCGACAGCGTGGAGGAGGCGGTGCAGATCGTCGTCGACGCCCATCGCGGGCAGGACGAGTCGGCGCTGTACGGAGGGGGCGGGGCGTGGTGAGCGGTTTCCATCCGTTCGAGGGCATCGGCGGCGAGCGCACCGTCGAGGCGCGGGCGGTGTGCGTGTACTGCGCCTCCGGGCCGGTCGACGAGTCCTACCTCGAGCTCGCGGCGGCGGTGGGGACCGCCATCGGACGGCGCGGCTGGCAGCTCGTCTCCGGCGGCGGCAACGTGTCGATGATGGGTGCGCTCGCCCAGGCGACGCGCGCCGCCGGCGGGCACACCGTCGGTGTGATCCCCAAGGCGCTGGTGCACCGCGAGGTCGCCGACGTCGACGCCGACGAGCTGATCGTCACGGACACGATGCGCCAGCGGAAGCAGGCGATGGAGGAGCGCGCCGACGCGTTCGTCACGCTGCCCGGCGGGATCGGCACCCTCGAGGAATTGTTCGAGACGTGGACGGCCGGCTATCTGGGCATGCACGCCAAGCCGGTGGTGCTGCTCGACCCGGTGGGGCACTACCGGGGGCTGCTCGACTGGCTCGAGGCGATGGTGCCGACCGGCTTCGTCAACCGCCACGCGCTCGACGGCCTGCAGGTCACCGGCGACATCGACGACGCCCTCGACCGCTGCGCCGGGTGAGGGGCTTCCGCTTCGCGCCGAGGTTGCTTACTCTGCAGTAAGTTCCTGTCCGCCAGTAACCGAGGATGCCATGACCGAGTCCGGCTCGACGATCTCCCTGGTGGGTCTCGCCACCCAGCTTCCGCGAATGCTGCCCGACGCACCGAGCCTGCTACGCGGCGCGCGGGGTCTCATCCGGCGGCCGGACGCGCGCGAGACGATCGGGTCGGTGTTCCAGCGCCTCGCGGAGCGGAACCCGGACCGGCCGTTCCTGCGATTCGAGGGCGACGCCCTCAGCTACGGCGACGCCAACGCCCAGGTCAACCGCTACGCCGCCGTGCTCACCGCGCAGGGTGTGCGCACCGGCGACGTCGTCGGCGTGCTGATGAAGAACCGTCCGGAGGCGTTGCTCGTCGCGCTCGCCACGGTCAAGCTCGGTGCCGCGGCCGGCATGCTCAATCACCATCAGCGCGGCGAGGTGCTCGCGCACAGCCTCGGCCTGCTCGACAGCCGGGTGCTCGTGGTCGGGGAGGAATGCGAGGAGGCCCTGGAGTCCCTCGACGGGGCGCCGCCGGCCGGAAAGGTGCTGCGCGTCGGCGAACTCGACGACCTCGCCGTCGCCGCCGACTCCGCGAACCCCGCCGTCACCGACCGCCTGCAGGCGAAGGAGACCGCCTTCTTCATCTTCACCTCGGGCACCACCGGCATGCCCAAGGCCAGCCGGATGACCCATTTCCGGTGGCTGAAGTCCATGTCGGGCCTGGGCAGCCTGGGCGTCCGGCTGCGCCGCGACGACACCCTGTACTGCTGCCTGCCGCTGTATCACAACAACGCCCTCACCGTGTCGCTGTCGTCGGTGCTCGCCGCCGGCGCCACCTTCGCGCTCGGCCGCAAGTTCTCCGCCACCGGATTCTGGGCCGACGCGAAGCGCAACGGCGCGACGGCGTTCGTCTACATCGGGGAGATCTGCCGCTACCTGCTCAACCAGCCACCGTCGCCGGACGACCGCGACAACGGCATCCGGTTGATGGTGGGCAACGGACTGCGGTCCGAGATCTGGACCGAGTTCACCCAGCGGTTCGGCATCGCCCGCGTCGCCGAGTTCTACGGCGCCAGCGAGTGCAACATCGCGTTCGTCAACGCGCTCAACCAGCCGCGCACCGCGGGTGTCTGCCCGCTTCCGTACGCAGTGGTCGACTACGACCACGAGACCGGCAAGGCGCTCCGCGGACCGGACGGCCGGCTGCGCCGGGTCGGCCGCGGCGAGGTGGGCCTGCTGCTGGCGAAGGTCACCGACCGTGCCCCGTTCGACGGCTACACCGATCCCGAGGCGAGCGAGTCCAAACTCGTGCGCGACGGCTTCGAGGACGGCGACACCTGGTTCGACACCGGCGACCTCGTCCGCAGCCAGGGCTTCATGCACGTCGCGTTCGTCGACCGCCTCGGCGACACCTTCCGGTGGAAGGGCGAGAACGTCGCCACCACCGAGGTCGAGGCGGCCGTGTCGGCGAACGAGTCGATCTCGCAGGCAGTGGTCTACGGGGTCGAGATCCCCGGCACCGACGGCCGGGCCGGCATGGCCGCGATCACGCTCCACGACGGGGCCGAGTTCGACGGCACCGCGCTCGCGGCGCAGCTGTACCGGGCGCTGCCGTCGTACGCGGTGCCGCTCTTCGTCCGTGTCGTCGGCGAACTCGAGCACACCTCGACGTTCAAGAGCCGCAAGGTGGACCTGCGCAAGCAGGGCTACGCCGACACCGGCGACGACCCCGTCTACGTGCTCACCGGGCCGGAGGAGGGCTACCGGCCCGCGTACGACGGCTACGTCGAGGCCGTCGCCGGGGGCGAGCTGCCGGCGGGCTGACTCCCGCTGGGCCGGTTCCTGCCCGGGCCCGCCCGCGGGTGCGTGCCAGGATGGAAATCATGACCGCCTCCGTCACCGTCTCGCCGACCCTCTGCGGCCGCCCGGTCGCCACCGACCGGGCCCTGGTGATGGCGATCGTCAATCGCACTCCGGACTCGTTCTACGACCGGGGCGCGACCTTCACCGACGACGCTGCGATGGCGGCCGTGGATCGGGCCGTGGCCGAGGGCGCGGACCTCGTCGACATCGGCGGCGTGAAGGCCGGCCCCGGCGAGGTGGTCGACGCGGCGGAGGAGACCCGGCGGGTGGTGCCGTTCGTCGCGGCGATCCGGGCCCGCCACCCCGGGCTGCTCATCAGCGTCGACACCTGGCGCAGCGACGTCGCGCGGCGCGCGGTGGCGGAGGGGGCGGATCTGATCAACGACACGTGGGCGGGTGCCGATCCGGAACTGGTGACCGTCGCGGCCGAACTCGGCGCGGGCATCGTCTGCTCGCACACCGGAGGTGCGGTCCCGCGCACCCGGCCGCACCGCGTGCGCTACACCGACGTCGTCGCCGAGGTGACGCGCGAGATCGTCGCCGCGGCCGAGCGGGCCGCGAAGGCCGGGGTGCCCGGCGACGCCATCCTCATCGATCCGACCCACGATTTCGGCAAGAACACCTTCCACGGCCTCGAGTTGTTGCGGCACGTGGACGTTCTCGTAAATACCGGGTGGCCCGTGCTCATGGCGCTGAGCAACAAGGACTTCATCGGGGAGACTCTGGGGGTGGAACTCGCCGACCGGTTGGAGGGCACATTGGCAGCGACAGCACTTGCGGCCGCGGCAGGCGCGCGGATGTTTCGGGTGCACGAGGTGGCGGCGACCCGTCGCGTGGTCGACATGGTGGCGGCCGTCGTCGGAACGCGCCCCCCGGCGCGCACCGTCAGGGGGCTGGCATGAGCACCGCGATGACCCGGCCGTGGGCCGAGGCGAACAGCTGGGACGAGCCCGGATGGAGCATCGCCGAACTCGAACGCGCGAAGCGGGGCCGAACCGTGTCGGTGGTGCTGCCCGCGCTCAACGAGGAGACGACCGTCGCGGGGGTGGTGGACACCATCCATCCGCTGCTCGGCGGGCTGGTCGACGAGCTGATCGTGCTGGACTCGGGGTCCACCGACCGCACGGCGGAGCGGGCCCGCAGCGCCGGCGCCCGCGTCCTCTCCCGGGAAGAGGCGGTGCCGGGCCTCGCCCCGGTGCCGGGCAAGGGGGAGGTGCTGTGGCGCTCCGTCGCGGCCACCACGGGTGATCTCATCGCGTTCGTGGATTCGGACCTGCTCGACCCCGATCCGGCGTTCGTCCCCAAGCTGCTCGGACCGCTGCTCACCGGCGACGGAATCCACCTGGTCAAGGGCTATTACCGCCGCCCGCTCCGGGTCAGCGGCGCCGAGGAGGCCAACGGCGGGGGGCGGGTCACGGAACTGGTGGCGCGGCCGCTGCTCGCGGCGCTGCGGCCGGAGCTGACGTGCGTGCTGCAGCCGCTGGGCGGCGAGTACGCCGGTACCCGGGAACTGCTGTCGGCGGTGCCGTTCGCGCCCGGCTACGGCGTCGAGATCGGGCTGCTGCTCGACACCTACGACCGGCTCGGGATCGGCGCGATCGCCCAGGTCAACCTCGGCGTGCGCAAGCACCGGAACCGGCCGCTCGGGGAGCTGGGGGTGATGAGCCGGCAGATCGTCGGCACCATGCTCGCTCGCTGTGGGATCCCCGACTCGGGGGCGGGCCTGACCCAGTTCCTGGTGGACGGCGACGCGTTCGTCCCCGTCACCACGGAGGTCAGCCTCGCGGACCGGCCCCCGGCCGCCACCGTGGCCTGACGCCCCGGGCGCCCTGTCGGTGGCCCGTGCCAAGATCGGTACATGCTGACGGTTCTGCTCTACCTGCTCGTCATGGTGGTCGTCGGCGCGGTGCTGTTCCTCGTGGCGAGCGCGGTGTTCGGCCGCGGGGAGACCCTGGCGCCGATCCCGCCGGGCACCACCGCCACGGCCCTGCCGGTCACCGACGTGACCGGCGCGGACGTCCGGGATCTGCGTTTCCAGCAGGTGCTGCGGGGCTACAAGACCGCCGAGGTGGACTGGGCGCTCGACCGGCTCTCGCACGAGATCGACGACCTGCGGGCCAGGCTCGCCGCGTACGAGGACGCCGAGCGGGGCACGCCCGGTGGCGACGCCGCGGTGGGGCAGGCCGACGCATCCGTTGCGGCAGAGGCCGCAGGGGACCGCTCGGACAGGGGGGAGTAGCGATGGACGAGGACCGGGTGCGCTGTCCGTGGGCGGTGGATCCGCCGGGGTCCACGCTGTACCGGGACTACCACGACGAGGAGTGGGGCCGCGAGCTGCACGGGCGCGACGAGCTGTTCGAGCGCCTTGCCCTCGAGGCGTTCCAGTCGGGGCTGTCGTGGCTGACGATCCTGCGCAAGCGGGAGGCGTTCCGGTCGGCGTTCGCGGGGTTCGACGTCGAGGTGGTCGCCCGCTACACGGACGACGACGTCGCTCGCCTGCTCGGCGACGCCGGCATCGTCCGGAACCGGCGCAAGGTCGAGGCGGTGGTCGCCAACGCCCGGGCGGTGCTCGACCTGGAGGGCACGGACCTCGACGCGCTGCTGTGGTCGTTCGCGCCGGCGCGGCGCGCCCGGCGGTTCCGCTCCGTGGCGGAGGTGCCGGCGGTGACACCGGAGTCGACGGCGATGGCCCGCGAACTGAAGCGGCGCGGCTTCGCGTTCGTCGGTCCTACCACGGCGTATGCGCTCATGCAGGCCACCGGCATGGTCGACGATCACCTCGCCGACTGCTGGGTCGAGACGGACGTTCGACCAGTTTCCGGCCACATTAGGGCATAGTCAGCTACCCGGCGGTCGGCCGGATAGGGAAGAATGATGTGGCGAGCCTCGTCGAATTCCGACGAGGCCCCCACGGTAACCCACGCGCGCAAGAGTCGAGCGCAGATTTGGAGGGAGCAGAGGATGGCGGCCATGAAGCCCCGGACCGGGGACGGTCCCCTCGAAGCAACCAAAGAGGGACGAGGAATCGTCATGAGGGTTCCACTCGAGGGTGGCGGACGTCTGGTCGTCGAACTCACGCCGGAGGAAGCTGCAGCGCTCGGCGAAGAGCTCAAGGGCGTCACCAGCTAGGTGTCGGCACCCGGCGACGATTCGCCGGGTTCTCCGGGCCCCGCGCTCCACGGTGCGCGGGGCCCGTTGCTGTTCGTACTCCGGTGCTCTTCGTTTCTCGGAAGGACTGCCCGTGCTCGACGCGGTGACCGATCTGCTCGCCTGCCCGCAGTGCGAGCGCGGACTCGATCTCGACGACGGCGTGCTGCTGTGCGAGGCCGGGCACAGCTTCGATGTCGCCCGCCAGGGGTATGTCAGCCTCCTCACCGGGGCCGCGACGCGGTTCACCGGCGACACCGCGGAGATGATCGCCGCGCGGGCGGACTTCCTCGAGGCGGGACACTACGATCCGCTGCGCGACGCCGTCGCCCGCGCCTGTGCCGAGCGTCCCGGCGGCGACGGCACCGCCCGCGTCCTCGAGGTGGGCGCCGGCACCGGGCGGTATCTCGCGGCGGTGCTCGACGCGCTGCCGGGCAGCCGCGGCGTCGGGCTCGACGTGTCCAAGCCCGCGGTCCGGCGCATCGCCCGCAGCCATCCCCGCGTCGGGGCCGTGCTCGCCGACGTGTGGCGGCAGTGGCCGATCCGCAGCGGCGTCCTCAGCCACGTGCTGTCCGTCTTCGCGCCGCGCAACGCCGCCGAGACGCACCGGGTCCTCGCGCCGGGCGGCGTGCTCGTCGTCGCGGCCCCCACCCCGTCGCACCTGCGCGAGCTGGTGGCCCTGCCCGGCATGCTCCAGGTGGACGAGCGCAAGACCGAGCGGCTCGGGGCGGCCCTGTCCGGCGCGTTCGAGCGGGTCGACCGCGCCGACGTGCAGTACACCCTGGAGCTCGACCGTCCGGCACTCGGACAGCTGGCCGGCATGGGGCCCTCGGGGCACCACCTGACCGCCGAGCGGCTGGCGGAGCTGGTCTCGGGGCTGCCGGAGCCGTTCCCGGTGACCGCCTCGGTGACCGTCACCGTGTGGGAACGGCGCGCGACGCACTGAGCCGGGACGCTCAGTGCCGCGCGGCGGCGACCTCCTGGTACACCGCGAGGGTCTGCCGCGCGATCTGCGCCCAGGAGAACTCCGCGATGGCCCGCACCCGTCCGGCCCGGCCCATCTCCGCAGCCAGGGCGGCGTCGCCGGCGACCTCGTTGATCGCCGCGGCCAGCGCCTGCTCGTACGCCCGCGGCTCGTAGGAGTTGTAGTGCACGAGCCGGCCGGTGACCCCGTCCTCGACGACCTCGGGGATGCCACCGACGTCCGACGCGACGACAGCGGTCTCGCAGGCCATCGCCTCGAGGTTCACGATACCCAGCGGCTCGTACACCGACGGGCACACGAAAACTGATGCCGCGGAAAGGATTTCACGGACCGATTCGGTGGGGAGCATCTCGCGGACCCAGAAGACGTTGCCGCGCCGGCGCTCGAGTTCGGCCACCGCCTGCTCGGTCTCGGCGGCGATCTCCGGGGTGTCCGGCGCGCCGGCGCACAGCACCAGCTGAATCCCGGGGTCCACATCGTGGGCGGCGGCGATGAGGTGCCCGACGCCCTTCTGGCGCGTGATGCGCCCGACGAACGCGACGATCGGCCGATCGGGGTCCACCCCGATCTTCTCCAGGGCGGACGGCTCGCCCGGCTCGGCCGGCCCCGGGTGCCACACCCCGGTGTCGATGCCGTTGCGCACCACGTGCACACGGGCCGGGTCGACGAACGGATATGCGTCCAGCACGTCGAGGCGCATCCCAGCGCTGACCGCGATGACCGCGTCCGCGTGCTCGACCGCGTTGCGTTCGGACCACGAGGAGACGCGGTAGCCGCCGCCCAGCTGCTCGGCCTTCCACGGCCGGCGCGGTTCGAGCGAATGTGCCGTCAGCACGTGCGGCACGTCGTACAGCTCGGCGGCGAGATGCCCCGCGAGGCCGGTGTACCAGGTGTGGGAGTGGACGACGCCGGCACCGCTCGCGGCGTGCGCCATCCGCAGCTCGGCGGACAGCGTCGTCAGCGCCGGGTTGGCGCCCGCCAGTTCGGGGTCGGGTCCGTGGACGAAGGCGCCCTCGCGGGGCGCCCCCATGCAGTGCACGTCGACTTCGCACAGCCGGCGCAACTGCGCAACCAATTCGGTGACGTGCACGCCGGCACCACCGTAGACCTCCGGCGGGTACTCCCGCGTCATCATTGCCACCCGCACCGGATCAAACTATCCGGCGCGTGACGTTCCGGCCACCGATGGGCCTCTTCGCTGGCGGCGGAGGGGGGTGGCGGATAGGTTGACTGTGTGAGGAGCCAGCCCCATGTGCTTGGAATCGTGCTCGCCGGCGGCGAGGGCAAACGCCTGTATCCGCTGACGGCGGACCGCGCGAAACCGGCGGTACCGTTCGGCGGTGCCTACCGACTGATCGACTTCGTGCTGAGCAACCTGGTCAACGCCGGGTTCCTGCGGATCTGCGTGCTGACCCAGTACAAGTCCCATTCGCTGGACCGGCACATCTCCCAGACCTGGCGCCTGTCGGGCTTCACCGGCGAGTACATCACCCCGGTGCCGGCGCAGCAGCGGCTCGGGCCGCGCTGGTACACCGGCAGCGCCGACGCCATCCTCCAGTCGCTCAACCTCGTCTACGACGAGGATCCGGAGTACATCGTGGTGTTCGGCGCCGACCACGTCTACCGGATGGACCCGGAGCAGATGGTGAGCCAGCACATCGAGTCCGGCGCGGGCGTGACCGTCGCCGGCATCCGGGTACCCCGCAGCGAGGCGTTCGCGTTCGGTTGCATCGACACCGACGAGCAGGGCCGCATCACCCAGTTCCTCGAGAAGCCCGCGCACCCGCCCGGCACCCCGGACGATCCCAACGTCACCTTCGCCTCGATGGGCAACTACGTCTTCACCACCAAGGTGCTGGTGGAGGCGCTGCGGGCGGACTCCGAGAACCCGGACTCGGACCACGACATGGGCGGCGACATCATCCCCGCCCTCGTCGCGCAGGGCGCCGCGCACGTCTACGACTTCAACGACAACGTCGTGCCGGGCGCCACCGAACGCGACCGTGGCTACTGGCGCGACGTCGGCACCCTCGACGCGTTCTACGACGCGCACATGGACCTGGTGTCGGTGCACCCGATCTTCAACCTCTACAACCGGCGCTGGCCGATCCGCGGCGCCTCCGAGATGTGGCCCCCGGCGAAATTCGTCCAGGGCGGTCTCGCGCAGGAGTCGATCGTCGGATCGGGCAGCATCCTGTCGGCCGCCACCGTCCGCAACTCGGTGCTCAGCTCCAACGTCATGATCGAGGACGGCGCCACCGTCGAGGGCAGTGTCCTGATGCCGGGCGTGCGCATCGGCAAGGGCGCGGTCGTGCGGCGCGCGATCCTCGACAAGAACGTCGTCGTCGGCGACGGCGAGATCATCGGCGTGGACCTCGAACGCGACCGGCAGCGCTTCGCCGTCAGCAGCGGCGGCGTCGTCGCCATCGGCAAGGGCGTGTGGATCTGATCGGGGCGTGCGCCGGGGCCTAGAGCTTGGCGGCGCAGAGCAGCCCGTCGCCCACCGGCAGCAGCACCGGTGCGAGACGCTCGTCGGTCACCACGGCCCGCGTCGCCTCTCGGACGGCGAGGACGGCGGAGTCACGCTCGCCCGGGTCCGCGACCCGGCCGCAGAGCAGCGCGTTGTGCAGCACGATGACCCCGCCCGGTCGCAACAGCCGCACGCCCTCGCGGACGTAGTGCGGATGATCGGCGGGGGTGGCGTCGACGAAGACCAGGTCGTAGGCAGAGTCGGCCAGCCGCGGCAGCACGTCCAGCGCGCGCCCGTTGATCAGCCGGGTGCGGGACGCCGTGACGCCGGCCTCCCGGAACGCGGTCTTGGCGGCACGCTGATGCTCGGGCTCGCTGTCGATGGTGGTGAGGACGCCGTCCTCGCGCAGGCCCCGCAGCAGCCAGAGTCCGCTGACGCCGGCGCCGGTGCCGACCTCGACGACCGTCCGTGCGTCGAGCATGCGGGTGAACATCGCCAGGGCCGCGCCCACTGCTGCCGGGATCGGATCTGCGCCGAGATCGAGGGCACGCTCACGCGCCAGGGCGAGGTTCTCGTCCTCGGTGACGTTCTCGACGTGGGCCAGGATCCGTTCGGCATTCGTGTGCACCCCAGTGAGGTTATCGTCGCCGGGGGCCGGTCGCAGGCAGGCGCGCACGGCGGGTGGATTCTCAGGCGATGCTCAGGTTGCTCATATCGGCACCACATCCCCGTGCGTGAGGGTGTAGATACCACATCAGACCGCACCGACAGCGCGATCGGGGTACCGGGAACAAGCCGGCGCCCTCGGGTGTTGGACGAAGACACCGACACCCACGATCAGCGGTCCCGAAGAGGAGGATCCAGCGATCCACATGGCCGATTCCCCCCAGCTACCCAGCCCCGACGCCGAGCCCACGGCCGACGTCGAGCTCACCGGCACGGCAGTGTTCGACGCCACCGGTGACCGTGCGGTGATGCCGTCGTGGGACGAGCTGGTGCGCGAGCACGGCGACCGGGTGTACCGGCTCGCCTATCGCTTGTCCGGAAACGCGCAGGACGCCGAGGACCTCACCCAGGACACGTTCATCCGGGTCTTCCGCTCGCTGCAGAACTACCAGCCGGGCACCTTCGAGGGCTGGTTGCACCGCATCACCACCAACCTGTTCCTCGACATGGTCCGGCGCCGCAACCGCATCCGTATGGAGGCGCTGCCCGAGGACTACGACCGCGTGCCCTCCGAGGGCCCCGACCCCGAGCAGATCTACCACGACGCCCGGCTCGGCGCCGACCTGCAGTCCGCCCTGGACTCGCTGGCGCCGGACTATCGTGCTGCTGTCGTCCTGTGTGACATCGAAGGCCTGTCCTACGAGGAGATCGGTGCCACACTGGGAGTCAAGCTCGGCACGGTGCGCAGCCGCATCCATCGCGGACGGCAGGCGCTGCGTGAGCACCTGCGCGAGCATGGGAAGGTCGAAGTCGGTCGAGTCGATGCGGGGTAGCCGCCAGGAGGATTTCATGACGAGGGCACACCCGACCCGCCGGTTCGGTTCCACGGAGCACCTGGCGAGTGAGGCTGTGGCAGCGTACGTGGACGGCGAACTGCGGATGAACGCGTATCTCCGGGCGGCCGAGCACCTGGCCGTGTGCCCGGAGTGCGCCACGGAGGTCGAGGCCCAGCAGCAGGCCCGGCGCGCGTTGCGCGACGCCGCCCGGATGGCGCCGCCCCCGATGCCGAGTTCCCTCCTGGGTGCCCTCGCCGACATCCCGCAGCACCACCAGGACCTGTCCGCGCCCGGCTTCGGGGGAGTGCTGGCGGCCGACCAGTCCTGGCCCGCCGGGCGGCGCTGGCCGATCCGTTGGCGCCGTTGACGGTGTTCGCGTCCTTCCGCGCCGTGATCGACCCGCGACGGTCGGTGGCGGTGCCGCCGGTGCCATCGGTGATACTGGGCACCGTGACTGACGGACACGGGGGAGACGGGCACGCGTGACAGCGGAATCAGTGGAGTCCGAGCGTCGGGTCGCCTCGACGTCGGACACGGACGGCGCTCCCGCGCCGGGCGTGTCGCACCGCGCCGACGCCCCGCGCCTGCAGCCCCGCCCGGTCTATCGCCCGGACGTCGACGCCGCCGCCAGCAGCGTCTTCGGCCGGCCGGCCGGTACGACGGGCTCGTTCGGCCGGTCCGCCGAGGAACGGGCCGCGGAGCCGCGGGTCGGCCACGGTGCGCCCGCCGATCCGGTGCTGGCCGAGGCATTCGGCCGACCCGTGGGCACCTCCGAGATCCTGCAGCGGCCCCCGGCCGACCCGGACGCCGAGACCGATGCGGACGGCCCCGAGCCCGACCCGTGGCGCGACCCCACGACGAACGTGCGCCTGGGCGCGCCTGCGCAGGCCCGCGATGAGCGCCCGTTGCCGCCCGCCCCCAAGCTCACGCTGCGGGAAGTTCTCTTCGGCGGTCGGATCGAGACCCGCGCCCTCGCGACGCTGGCGGCGGTCGCGCTGACCATCGGCATGATCGGCGGTCTCGTCGTCGCGCTGATCACGTCCGACACCGGCTCTCTCACCAGCCGCAGCGTGACGCTGGCCCAGGTGGAGCAGGGCGGCGACCTGCCGACCGGGCAGGTGGCCCGCGTGGCCGACGCGGTGCTGCCCGCCGTCGTCTCCATCCAGGTCACCGTCGGCGACGAGTCCGGCACCGGGTCCGGTGTCGTGATCGACGGTGCCGGATACATCGTCACCAACAACCACGTGATCTCGATGGCCGCGACCGGTCCGGACGCGAAGATCCAGGTCACCTTCAACGACGGCACCAAGGTGCCCGCACAGATCGTCGGGCGCGACATCAAGACCGACCTGGCAGTGCTCTCCGTCGACGTGGACAACCTCACGGTCGCCGAACTGGGCCGTTCCGGGGACGTGCAGGTCGGTGAGGACGTCATCGCCGTGGGTTCGCCGCTCGGGTTGAGCAAGACCGTCACCCGCGGCATCGTCAGCGCCCTCAACCGGCCGATGCGCCTGGGCGGTCAGGGCACCGACACCGACGCCGTGATCGACGCGGTGCAAACCGACGCCTCCATCAACCCCGGCAACTCCGGCGGCCCGCTCGTCGACGCCGAGGGCCGCGTCATCGGCATCAACTCGGCCATCAAGACCGAGACCGGCGGTTCCGTCGGTCTGGGGTTCGCCATTCCCATCGACGACGTCACCGCCGTCACCCAGGAACTGATCCGCACCGGCGCGATGCGTCATCCGGAGATCGGCGTCAACGCCCGCAGCGTCGTCAACGACGTCGCCAGCGGCGCCGAGGTGGCCAACGTGCAGGAGGGCAGCCCCGCGCAGCAGGCCGGGATCGTCGAGGGCGACGTGATCGTCAAGGTCGGGGACCGCGAGGTCACCAGCGCGGACGAGCTGGTCGTCGCGGTCCACGCCCAGAAGATCGGCGAGCCGGTGACGGTGCAGCTGGTCCGCTCGGGCCGTCTCGTGGACGTGCAGGTGACCCCGCAGTCCGACTGACCGTCGGCTCCCTGTTCGCTGGGAATTCGCTGTGACCTGGGTCCTCCGGGCTGCGAACGGCGCGGCACCACGTACCCTGGAGCGGTGTTCGGCAACATCGGTTGGGGCGAATTCATGGTCCTCCTCGTCGCGGCGCTCGTGGTCCTCGGCCCCGAGCGGCTGCCCGGCGCGGTGTCGTGGGTGACCAAGTCGCTGCGGCAGGTCCGCGACTACGCGTCCGGCGCGAAGGAGCAGCTGAAGGAGGAGCTGGGCCCCGAGTTCGACGACCTGCGTCAACCCCTGTCCGAACTCAACGAGCTGCGCGGCATGACGCCCAAGGCGGTCATCACCAAGCACCTGCTGGACGGCGACGACTCGCTGCTCACCGGCAACTTCGACAAGCCCGGCACCAAGCCGGTGAGCAAGCCCGTCCCGCCGCCGCTGGCGGCCGGGGAGAAGCCCCCCATCGACTCCGACGCGACGTAGGCCGCTGCGCGGCCGGTGTGTCCTTCGGGCGGCAGGAGCAACCTAAAGGGCACACCGGCGCCGCAGGCGCCTACAGGTGGCGGGTGGTGTCGATCCCCAGCGACATGCCGGCCAGGCCGCGGCGCCGCACGGCGAGCTTCTCGGCGATCTCGCGCAGCGCCGTACCCGCAGGCGACTCGGGGGCGCTGAGAACGATCGGGGTGCCGGCGTCGCCGGCCTCGCGCACCGCCGGATCGAGCGGGATCTGGCCCAGCAGCGGGACGGTCGCGCCGACGGCGCGGGTGAGCCGCTCGGAGACGGCCTGACCGCCGCCCGTGCCGAACACGTCCATCCGGGTACCGTCGGGCAGTTCGAGCCACGACATGTTCTCCACGACGCCGACGATGCGCTGGCGGGTCTGCAGCGCGATGGAGCCGGCCCGTTCGGCGACCTCCGCGGCGGCCTGCTGCGGCGTGGTGACGACGAGGATCTCGGCGCCCGGGATCAGCTGCGCGACTGAGATCGCCACGTCGCCGGTGCCGGGCGGCAGGTCGAGCAGCAGCACGTCCAGATCGCCCCAGAACACGTCGGCGAGGAACTGCTGCAGCGCACGGTGCAGCATCGGTCCGCGCCAGACCACGGGCGTGTTGCCCTGGGTGAACTGGGCGATGGAGATCATCTTCACGTCGTGCGCGACGGGCGGCATGATCATCCGCTCCACCTGGGTGGGCTTGGCGTCGGTGCCGAGCATCCGTGGGATGGAATGGCCGTAGATGTCGGCGTCGAGCACGCCGACGGACAGGCCCCGCGCGGCCATCGCGGCGGCGAGGTTGACCGTGACGGAGGACTTGCCGACCCCGCCCTTGCCGGAGGCCACCGCGTAGACGCGGGTGAGCGAGCCGGGCTGGGCGAACGGGATGACCGGCTCGGTGGAGTCGCCGCGCAGCGACTTGCGCAGCTCGGTGCGCTGCTCGTCGGTCATGACGTCGAGTTCGACGCGCACGGCGGAGACCCCGGCGACGTCGGCGACGGCCTTGGTGACGCGGTCGGTGATCTCGGTGCGCAGCGGACAGCCGGCGGTTGTCAGGTAGATGCCGACGTCGACGCTGCCGTCGCCGCCGATCTCGATGCTCTTGACCATGCCGAGCTCGGTGATGGGCTTGCGGATCTCGGGATCCTGAACCCGCGCCAGGGCGCTGCGAACGTCGGACTCGCTGACTGCCATGGCATCAATCGTAGGTGGCGCCCGATCAGTGGATGCGCGGCAGGTCCGCCGCGCTGGGGGTGACACCGGTCGAATAGGCGGCCGACCAGGCGAGCACGTTGGCAACGTATGCCATGGAGTTGTTGTAGCGATGGATGGCCTTGGTGGCCTGCGCGATGTCGTGCATGTTGTTTCCGCCGTCGCACAGGTACTTGGCGGTGGTGAGGGTGGAGTCGTACAGGTTCTGCGGGTCGGCGTCGCCGTCGCCGTCACCGTCGCCGGCGTAGAGCTTCCACGTGGACGGGATGAACTGCATGGGGCCGACCGCCCGGTCGTAGACGGCGTCGCCGTCCAGGGTGCCGCCGTCGGTGTCACGGATGACGGCCTGGCCGCGCAGGCTGCCGTCGAGGGGCAGGCCGATCACGGGTTCGAGGAGGTTGCCCTTGTCGTCGGCCTTGCCGCCCTTGGCGTGGCCGGACTCGACCTGGCCGATGCCGGCGAGCAGCGTCCAGTACATGTTGCAGCCGGGGTTCTCGGCGGCGAGGATCCGCTCGGCGTTCTGGTAGGCGGCGAAGTTGATGCCGGGGATCCCGAGGGGGCCGGGCTGCAGCGGCGCCGGGGCGGCGGGGGCGGGCTCCGGGGCGGGCGCGGGGGCCGCCGCGGGTTCCGCGGTAGGCTCCGGGGCGGTCATGAGGGCGGCTGCGGCGGCGACGTCGCGGGAGACCCCGTCGGCGACGTAGGTGGTCTCGGACGCGGCGGTCACGGGCTCGGCCACCGCTTCGGTGTCCTGGACGCCGAACAGGGTCTTCGGGCTCGCACCGGCGCTGGTGGCGGCGGCGACCACGCCGACCGGAACCAGTCCGGTGAGGGCGATGACCGAATTGCGGCGAAGCTTGGACTCCGAAGGCTTTCTGTGCCGGCCCACTCGATACCTCCTGGGCGCCTACCCCGAGACGCTTTCGTTACATGGCGGTATCGACCATACATGAAGTGATGCGTTTCCGTTACCCTACCGTGATGTAACGCGCTGAGCTGGGCATACGGTGGCAGGGAGGGGTTACGGGGAGATCGAGTCGTGACCGGATCAGGGCACGGGCGGCGCCGGGCACAGCGCCGGGACGAGACACGGCAGCGGCGGCAGCACCGGCGCGGGCGGCGGTGTCCCGACGACCGGCGCGGGGGCGGGGTCCGGCTCGACCGCGGGCGCCGGGACCGGCCCCGGTGGGGGCGCACCGGTGGTCCCGGCGACGGGAGCCGGGACGGTCTCGGCGACGTCGACGGTGTTCGGCAAGGCCGGAACGGCCGGCGTGGCCGACGGCATCGGGGGTGGCACGACGATCCCCGGCGAGACCGCGGCGCCCTTCTCGTAGGCGGCCGACCAGGCCTGCACGTTGGAGACGAACTCGGGCGACGGGTCGAACCGGGCCGCTGCCCGGGCGCGGGCGTCGGGCTCGGCGAGGCGAGCGTCGTCCGAGCACAGCCAGGTGCCGGCCGCCAGGGTGGCGTCGAAGACGTTCTGCGGGTCGGCGGCGCCATCCGCATTGCCGTCCGCCGAGAACTGCGACCACACCGCCGGGGGCAGCTGCATCGGCCCGAGCCTGCCGGTCCCGGGGGCCACACGCGCGGTGGTGAGGGTGCCGAGCACGTCGGTGCGTCCCGAATCGGCGTGCTGCGAGGTGATCCGTCCGATCGCCGCGAGCAGATGCCACGGCAGCGCGCACCCGGGCTCGCTGATCGCTAGCTGCATCTCGGCCGCCCGGTACGCGTAGAGCACCAGTTCGGGGATCGCCAGGGGGCCCTCACCGGCCATCACGGGTGACGGCTGTCCGGGAGCGACCGTGACCGCGGGCGGTAGGTCCGCGGCGGGATCGGGAGCCGTGCTCGCGGCTCCGCGCACGGGCCGCGTCGTCGCCGGATCCGCCGGCAGTACCCCGACCCCGGTGCTGCCGTCCGCCGCCGTCACGACGACCGGCTCCGTGTTCTCCGTCGCGGCCACCGTCGCCGGCGACGACGCGACCGCCGCGAACCCCGCGCCGAGCACCACCGGCACCGCGATCAGACCCTGCCAGCGCACGCCATCACCCCACAGACCTACTCGTCGCGGACCGTTACCCCACCGACACCATCGACCGGCTGTGATGAACGTTACAGCGAGTCACGTCTCAGCGGCGGGGAGGGCGCGGTTTACCGGCCGTCGTCGTTGCCGTGTCCTCCTCCCCCGGCTCGATCAGCAGTGCGCGCAGATCGTCGAGTTCGCGGCGCAGATAGTCGCGGGTGGCCACCTCGCCGACGGCCAGCCGCAGCGCCGCCAGCTCACGCGCGAGGAACTCGGTGTCCGCCTTGGTCTGGGCGGCGCGGGCCCGGTCCACCTCGAGGGAGACCCGGTCCCGGTTCTCCTGCCGGTTCTGGGCGAGCAGGATCAGCGGCGCGGCGTACGCGGCCTGCGTGGAGAACGCGAGGTTCAGCAGGATGAACGGGTACGGGTCCCACTGCAGCGCGACGGCGAAGACGTTGAGCAGGATCCACACGATCACCACGACGGTCTGGATGGCCAGATAGCGCCCGGTGCCGAGGAACCGGGCGATCGACTCGCTGACGCGCCCGACGGCCTCGACGTCGAAGTTGACCCGGAAGCGGCCGGTGCGGGGGGTGTCGAGGCGCTGCCGGGCCACGGCGGAACGGTCACTCATCGTCGGCCTCCTCCTCGCGCCAGTCCTCGGGCAGCAGGTGGTCGAGCACGTCGTCGACCGTCACGGCACCGAGCAGGTGCCCCTCGTCGTCCAGCACGGGCCCGCACACCAGGTTGTACGTCGCGAAGTACCGGGTGACCGCGGTGAGCGAGTCGTCCGGGTCCAGTCGCGGCAGGTCGTTGTCGACGATCCCGCCCACCAGGCCGGCCGGCGGCTCCCGGAGCAGCTGCTGCAGGTGCACGCAGCCCAGATACTTGCCCGTCGGGGTCGCGGTGGGCGGCCGCACCACGAACACCATCGACGCGAGCGCCGGCGTGAGGTCCGGGTCGCGGACCCGGGCCAGCGCCTCGGCCACCGTCGTCGCCGGGGTGAGCACCACCGGCTCGGGGGTCATCAGGCCGCCGGCGGTGTCGGGGGAGTGCTCGAGCAACCGCCGCACCGGCTCCGAATCCTCCGGATCCATCAGGCGGAGCAGCGACTCGGCCTCCGAGTCGGGCAGCTCACCGAGCAGATCCGCGGCGTCGTCGGGATCCATCGCCTCGAGCAGGTCCGCGGCGCGTTCCACCTCGAGGTGCATCAGCAGATCGGTCTGGTCGTCGGTGGGCAGCTCCTGCACGACGTCGGCGAGCCGCTCGTCGTCCAGCGCGACCGCCACCTCGTGCCGGCGCTTCTCCGGCAGCTCGCGGAGCGCGTTCGCGACGTCGGCGGCGCGCATGTCCTCGAACTGCAGCAGCAGCTGCGAGACGCCCTGGCCGGGCATCCCGAGGTTGGTGTAGGTCAGACCGTGCACGTGCTGCCAGTCCACGACGTGGATCGCGGACCTCCGGCCCAGCCGGCCGCGGTGCGCGCGCACGGCCACCCGCGAGACCAGCCAGTCCCGGGTGCGGGTCAGTTCGATGCCGAGGTCGACGACGACCACGTCCACGCCCGCGAGCTCGCCCAGCTCGGGATCGTCGACCCGGACCTTCGAATCGAGCACCTGCGCGAGCGCCAGCACCTCGGTCGGCCGCTGCGTGAACCGGCGCAGGCTCACGTTGCCGGTGTTCAGGGTGACGGCGCCCGGCTCGATCGCCGTCACCCGCAGCATCGGCACGAATATTCGCTTGCGCGTTGGCAGTTCGACGACCAGGCCGAGCACCCGGGGCTGCTGCCGGCCGATCCGGATGGTGAGCACGACGTCGCGCACCCGGCCGATCGACTCGCCGTCGGGCCCGAGGACCACCAGACCGGCGAGCCTCGCCGCGAATACCTTGCTCACTGCTGCCATGATGGTCAGGCTAGAACGTGCGGTCGTCGATTTCGGAACACGGAGGTCTGCCCAGCCCATGTCGTTCGACTTCAGGCCCCGAAGGTCCGTGCTCGCCGTTCCCGGCAGCAGCCGCAAGATGATCGACAAGGCCAAGGGCCTCGCCGCCGACGAGGTGTTCCTCGACCTCGAGGACGCCGTCTCCCCGCTGGCGAAGGAGCAGGCCCGCACGACGATCGTCGAGGCCCTCAACGAGGACGGATGGGGCGAGCAGCTGAAGGTGGTGCGGGTCAACGACTGGACGACCGACGCCACCTACCTCGACGTCGCCACCGTGGTGGGCGGCGCCGGCGCGCACCTCGACGCGATCCTGCTGCCGAAGGTCCCCGACGCGAGCCACGTGCAGGCGCTCGATCTGCTGCTGACCCAGGTGGAGAAGGCCCACGGCCTCGAGGTGGGCCGCATCGGCATCGAACCGCAGATCGAGGACGCACTCGGGTTGACCAACATCAACGCCATCGCCACGGCGAGCCCGCGCGTCCGGACCCTGGTGTTCGGCCCGGCCG
Organism: Rhodococcus sp. PSBB066; assembly: GCF_017068255.1. Taxonomy (NCBI): domain Bacteria; kingdom Bacillati; phylum Actinomycetota; class Actinomycetes; order Mycobacteriales; family Nocardiaceae; genus Rhodococcus; species Rhodococcus sp. PSBB066. The sequence continues at coordinate 5,163,592 of NZ_CP070859.1, read as the reverse complement.
ACTTCATGGCGAGCATCAACATGCGCACCCTCGTCGTCGGTGAGCAGCCCGACGGCTACGACCGCGGCGACGCCTACCACCACATCCTCATGACCATCCTCATGGCGGCCCGGGCCCACGGCCTGCAGGCGATCGACGGGCCGTACCTGCAGATCCGCGACGTCGAGGCGTTCCGGCGCTCGGCGCAGCGGACCGCTGCCCTCGGCTTCGACGGCAAGTGGGTGCTGCACCCCAGCCAGATCGACGCCGCGAACGAGGTCTTCAGCCCGCGGCAGGAGGACTACGACAAGGCCGAGATGATCCTCGACGCCTACGAGTGGCACACCTCCGCGGCCGGCGGCGCGCGCGGCGCCGCGATGCTCGGGGACGAGATGATCGACGAGGCCAGCCGCAAGATGGCGCTGGTGATCTCCGCGAAGGGCCGGGCGGCCGGGATGACCCGCACCACGAAGTTCGAGCCGCCGCAGTAGGCGGCTGCGCCGCCGGTGCGTCCTTCGGGCGGCGGAAACAACCCAAAGGACGCACCGGCGCCGAAGGCGCACACGGGCAGAATGGACAGGTGCGCCGGATCGGGGCGCGCAGTCACGAGAAGGAGCCGAAGATGACCAACCCCCTCGGACAGCCGGGACGCGCCACGCCGGGCCTGCCGACTCCGCCGAGCGGCTGGCCGGTCGGTTCGTACACCACCTACGCCGAGGCGCAGCGGGCTGTCGACCACCTCTCGGACCAGTCCTTCCCGGTCGAGGACGTCACCATCGTGGGCGTCGACCTCATGCAGGTCGAGCGGGTCACCGGCCGGTTGACGTGGGCGAAGGTGATCGGGGGCGGCATCGCCTCCGGCGCCTGGCTCGGTCTGTTCTTCGGCCTGCTGCTCGGGATCTTCTCGACCGACTTCCTCGGCCCCCTGCTCGTCGGCATGGTCGGCGGCATCGTCTTCGGCCTGATCTCCACGACGATCCCGTACGCCGCGACGCGCGGCCAGCGTGACTTCTCGTCGACGATGCAGCTGGTGGCCGGCCGTTACGACGTGCTGTGCGCGCCGCGCAACGCCGAACGGGCCCGGGACCTGCTCGCCAAGCTCGCGTTGTAAACCGTTCGATCACAGTTCCGCTCCGGGCGGCAGTTGGGTCGCGCGCCGGCGCCCGGTGCGTTACGTTCGCACCAAGTGTGACGGAAGTCACCGTCGCGCTGGACGACGGGCGGAGGCTGCGGTGCGGAGACGGGCGGTGAGGGTCGGACTGGTGGGTGCCGCGGCGGTGCTCGCGCTGTCGTCGGTCGCGGCGTGCGGCAGCGAGTCGAGCGGGACGGTACTGAGTTTCTACACCGCCGCCGACGGTGCGGAGCAGTACGCCGCCGCGGCGGCGAACTGCACGGCCGCCGCCGGCGGCAGGTACACGATCGAGCAGCGCACCCTGCCGAAGGGCGCCGACGACCAGCGGCTGCAGCTCGCGCGGCGGCTCACCGGCGAGGACGACACGCTGGACCTGATGACCCTCGACGTGGTGTGGACGGCCGAGTTCGCCGAGGCGGGATGGGCGCTGCCGCTGCCGCCGGACGTCGCGGCCTCGGTGTCCGAGGGCACCCTCGCCGGGCCGCTGGCCTCGGCGACGTGGCAGGACACCCTGTACGCGGCTCCGCTGAACACGAACACCCAGTTGCTCTGGTACCGCAAGGACCTGATGCCCGGCGGCCGCCCGCCGCAGACGTGGGACGAGATGATCGACATCGCGAGCGGGCTCGCGGACGAGGGCCGGCCCAGCTGGATCGGGGTACAGGCCCGCCAGTACGAGGGCCTGATGGTGTGGTTCAACACCCTGCTCGCCAGCGCGGGCGGATCCGTCGTCGCCGAGGACGGCACCACCGTCACCGTGGCCGACGGTGACGCCGCCGTGACGGCCCTCGACATCATGAAGCGCGTGGCGACGGCGCCCGGTGCGGATCCGTCGCTGAACCAGTCCGACGAGGCCGCCGCCCGCCTGGGCATGGAGAGCGGCAAGGCCGCCTTCCAGGTGAACTGGCCGTTCGTCTACCCCGGCATCCTCGAGAACGCCGAGAAGGGCTTCCTGCCCTCCATCGACGACAACGGCAACGTGACCGCCGAGAACACCGGCAACACGGTGCTGACGGTGAACGGCGAGCAGAACTTCCTCCCCGCGCCGTACCCGGCGGTGATCGCCGGCACGCCCGCACGGGTCACCATCGGCGGGTTCAACATCGCTGTCGCGCGCACCAGCCGCAACCCCGACCTGGCGTTCGAGGCGATGCAGTGCCTGCGCAACGAGGAGAACCAGCGCAACAACGCCGTCGACGGCGGCGTTCCGCCCACTCTCGCCTCGCTCTACGACGACCCGGAGTTCCAGCAGGCGTATCCCGTGTGGCGGGAGGTGCGCGAGAGCCTCGAGAACGCGGCGGTGCGCCCGGTTTCGCCCGCCTACCAGAGCATTTCGACGCTCATCACCGCCACGCTCAACCCGGTCGACCGGATCGATCCGCCGCGCACGGTCGACGAACTCGCGGAACAGGTTCGCAAGGCGGTCAATTCGGAAGGGCTGATCCCGTGACCACCACGCCCGCAACCAGACCCGTCCCGCCGGCCGAGGGCGCCCGGACCGCACCGTCCCGGCGCGAGAAAGCCCTTCTCTCCGAAGGGAAGAAGGCCGAACGCCGGCTCGGGCTGTGGCTCGTCGCACCCGCGGCGCTGCTGATGCTCGCCGTCACGGCCTACCCGGTGGGGTACGCGGTCTGGCTGAGCCTGCAACGGTACGACCTGCGGTTCCCCGACGAACGCGAGTTCGTCGGACTGGCCAACTACGTCTCGGTCCTCACCGACGCGTTCTGGTGGCAGGCGTTCGCCGTGACCGCCGGGATCACCGTCGTGTCGGTGGCGATCGAGTTCGTCCTCGGCCTGACACTGGCGCTGATCATGCACCGCACCATCGTCGGCAAGGGCACCGTCCGCACCGTGGTGCTGATCCCGTACGGCATCGTCACCGTCGCCGCGGCCTACAGCTGGTACTACGCGTGGACGCCGGGCACCGGTTACCTCGCGAACCTCCTGCCCGAGGGCAGTGCCCCACTGACGCAGCAGCTTCCGTCGCTGGCGATCATCGTGCTCGCCGAGGTGTGGAAGACCACCCCGTTCATGGCGCTGCTGCTGCTCGCCGGGCTGGCCCTCGTTCCGGACGACCTGCTGCGCGCCGCCCAGGTCGACGGCGCCGGCGCATGGACGCGGCTGACCAGGATCATCGTGCCGCTGATGAAGCCGGCGATCCTGGTGGCCCTGCTGTTCCGCACCCTCGACGCCTTCCGCATCTTCGACAACATCTACGTCCTCACGCGCGGATCCAACGGCACGGGCTCGGTGTCGATCCTCGGATACGACAACCTGTTCAAGGCGTTCAACCTCGGGATCGGGTCGGCGATCAGCGTCCTGATCTTCCTGTGCGTGGCCATCATCGCGTTCGTGTTCATCAAGCTGTTCGGGGCGTCCGCACCGGGCTCCGATCCGGAAGGGAAACGGTGACATGACGACGACCGAGACCCCGCGCCGCAAGCTGAGCTGGTCGGTGGTGAACCTGCTCGTCCTGCTGTACGCGCTGATCCCCGTCGTGTGGATCGCCAGCCTGTCCTTCAAGCCGGCCGGCACCATCAAGGACGGCCGGTTCATTCCCCGGGAGTGGACACTCGACAACTACCGCGGGATCTTCCGCACCGACGCGTTCACCAGCGCACTGATCAATTCCATCGGTATCGGGCTGATCGCGACGGTGGTCGCGGTGGTCATCGGCACCATGGCGGCCTACGCCATCGCGCGGCTCGACTTCCCGGGCAAGAAGATCCTCGTCGGCGTGGCGCTGCTGATCGCGATGTTCCCGCAGATCTCCCTCGTCAGCCCGCTCTTCGACATCATCCGCAAACTCGGGCTGTTCGACACGTGGGCCGGCCTGATCATCCCGTACATCACCTTCTCCCTGCCCCTGGCGATCTACACGCTCTCGGCGTTCTTCAAGGAGATCCCGTGGGAGCTCGAGAAGGCCGCCAAGATGGACGGCGCCACACCCGGGCAGGCGTTCCGAAAGGTGGTGGCGCCGCTGGCGGCGCCGGGCATCGTCACCGCCGCGATCCTGGTGTTCATCTTCTGCTGGAACGACCTGTTGTTCGCGATCTCGCTGACCTCCACCGAGCGGTCCATCACCGCGCCCGCGGCGATCGCCAACTTCACCGGGGCCTCGCAGTTCGAGGAGCCCACCGGCTCGATCGCGGCGGCCGCGGTGGTCATCACCATCCCGATCATCGTGTTCGTGCTGATCTTCCAACGTCGCATCGTGGCCGGCCTGACGTCCGGCGCAGTGAAGGGATGACCCAGATGGCTGAAATCGTGCTGGACAAGGTGACCAAGCTCTACCCCGACGGGGCGAAGGCGGTCAGCGACGTGGACGTGACGATCGCCGACGGGGAGTTCATCATCCTGGTCGGTCCCTCGGGCTGCGGGAAGTCGACGACGCTGAACATGATCGCCGGGCTCGAGGACATCTCCTCCGGCGAGTTGCGCATCGGCGGCGAGCGGGTCAACGAGAAGGCGCCCAAGGACCGGGACATCGCGATGGTGTTCCAGTCGTACGCGTTGTACCCGCACATGACGGTGCGGGAGAACATCGCCTTCCCGCTCACCCTCGCCAAGATGCCCAAGGACGAGATCGAGCGGAAGGTCACCGAGGCCGCCAAGATCCTCGACCTGACGGACCATCTCGACCGCAAACCGTCGAATCTGTCCGGCGGGCAGCGTCAGCGGGTGGCGATGGGCCGCGCGATCGTGCGCAACCCCAAGGCGTTCCTCATGGACGAGCCGCTGTCCAACCTCGATGCCAAGCTGCGGGTGCAGATGCGCACCGAGATTGCCCGCCTCCAGAAACGGCTGGGCACCACCACGGTGTACGTCACCCACGATCAGACCGAGGCGATGACCCTCGGCGACCGGGTGGTCGTCCTCCGCGGCGGGCTGGTGCAGCAGATCGGCGCGCCCCAGGAGCTCTACGACCGGCCGAGAAACCTGTTCGTGGCCGGATTCATCGGCTCTCCGTCGATGAACTTTCTGGCCGGCCAGCTCGAGTCGAACGGCGTGCGCACCGTGATCGGCGACTTTACCCTGCCGGCCGAGCGGTGGGCGGCCGTGCAGAAGCACAATCCGGGACGTGACGTCGTCGTCGGCGTCCGGCCCGAACACTTCGAGGACGCCACGCTCCTGGACCCGGCCCAGCGTGAGCAGGGTACGACCTTCACCGTGGACGTCGACGTGCTCGAATCGATGGGGTCGGACAAGTACGCGTACTTCACCGTCGAGTCCCCGGACCTGCATTCGAGCGACCTCGACGACCTGGCGGCCGACGTCGGCGTCGCCGACCTCGCCGGCGGGTCGATGGTCGCGCGGCTGCCCGCCGAGTCCGGCGTCGCGAAGGGCCGGCCCGTCCAGCTGTGGTTCGATCCGGCGAAGATCGCCCTCTTCGACCAGGCGACGGGGGAGAACATCACCCTCTGACCGAGCGGTGCATAGTAGGCCGGTGGACCTCGACGACATCGCCGACGAGCTGTACGGGCTCGATCCGGGCGAGTTCACCGCGGCCCGCAGCGAGCACGTCGCCCGCGCCCGTGAGGCCGGAGACCGCGAGCTCGCGGCGGCCGTCGGCCGGTTGCGCAAGCCGACCGTGTCGGCCTGGCTGGTGAACATGCTCGTCCGCGAGAAGTCCGAGGAGGTCACGGCCCTGCTCGGGCTCGGCGACGCCCTGCGCTCCGCGCAGCGCCAGCTCTCCGGGTCCGAGCTGCGGCGGCTGTCCACGCAGCGACGGCGGGTGATCGGTGCGCTCGAGAAGACCGCGGCCCGCCTCGCCGCCGAGCATGGCCGGCGGGCGTCGGAGGCGGCCCTGCGCGAGGTCGGCCAGACCCTGCACGCCGCCCTCGCCGACGCCGATCTGGCCGAGCAGGTGCGCGGGGGCCGGCTCGAGGCGCCCCTGGACTACAGCGGCTTCGGCCCGGTGGGGCTGTCGGTCGTCCCGCCCCCGCCGGCACGGACGGACACCGAGGCGGACGAGGCCGAGCGCACCCGGCGCGCCGCCGCCCTGGAGACCGCCGTCGCCGAGGCGGAGGCGGCGCGGAACACCGCCGACGAGGCGCAGTCGGTGGCGGCGCGGGCACGCGCGGCGGTCGAGGAACTCGACGGGCACGTCGCGCGGTTGCGCGAGGAGCTGAGCCGGGTGGAGCAGCGGCGCGAGTTCGCGCGACGCACCGCCCGGTCGGCCGACGAGGACGCCGCGAAGGCCGAGGACGCGGCGCGGCAGGCGGAGGAGGCGGTGCGCGCGCTGCGGGAGCAGGACTGACGTCGCCCGATCAGCCCCGACGCGCCGCGGCGGCCTCGGCCTGATCGTCCGCGACGACGGGCGTGGCGGCGAGACCGGACACCGATCCCCATTCGGCAGCGAGGGCCGTCGCCTCCACCTCGTCCTCCTCGCGGTCGCTGAGCGGACGCGTCGCCGGTTGCCCGCCGACGAGAACGAGCACCGCGGCGGCGGCCGCGGCCGCGGCGCCCAGCGCGAACGCCGCGACGAACGCGCTCTCGCGGACGACGCCGCCGGTGCCGGCGACGGTCAGCGTGGCCAGCAATGTCGTCACCACCGCGCTGCTGAGCGAGCTGCCCGCCGTGCGGGCGATGGAATTGATGCTGTTCGCGACCCCGGTCTGATCGGGGCGCACCTCGGCGACGAGGAGCGCCGGCAGCGCCGCATAGGCGAGACTGACGAAGGTGGTGACGAGGATGCCGGAGACGATCAGCTGCCAGCTCCGGTCGTGCACGACCGCCACCAGGGCGAAGCCGGCGATCCCGAGAACGCACGCTCCGATCAGCACCCAGCGGGCGTCGAACCGGTGGATGAGCCGGCCCGCCAGTGCCGCGGCGACCACACCGACGAGCGCGCCCGGGAGCATGTACACCGCGGTCGCCTCGAGCACGGTGGCGCCGAACCCGTATCCGGCGACGGCGGGCGGGGTCTGCACGAAGTATGCGGTGGCGAGGAAGCTGACGAACATGGCCATGCCGACGAGGAACGCGGCGCCGTGCACCACGAACACCGGCCGGTGGGTGAGCATCCGCGGCGGCACGAGCGGCTCGTCGACGTGCCGTTCGAAGAGGAACCACCCGGTGAGCACGGCCAGGCCGAGGGCGGCGCTCGCGACGGTGGGCGGCGCCGCCCACCCCCACGTTCCGCCCTCGGACAGGGCGAGCAGCACCAGCGCCAGGCCGACGGCGAGCAGCGCCGCGCCGAGCCAGTCGATCCGGCCTCCCTCGGCCCGCCGCCGCTTCGGCACGACGAGGAAGGCGCTCAGCAACGCGACGACGTTGAACGCCGCCACCAGCCAGAACACCCGGCGGTAGTCGCCGCCCGAGACCATCAGGCCGGTGAGCACCATGCCGATCGCACCACCCACGCCGAGCGTGCCCGAGAACAGGCCCATCGCGCCGATCAGCCGCTGCGGCGGCAGTTCGGCGCGCAGCACGGCGATGCCGACGGGGAACAACGCGAACGACACGCCCTGCAGTACCCGGCCGAGAAGCAGAAGCGCGAACGAGTCCGTGGCGGCGCACAGCAGCGAGCCGACGAGCACTACGGCGAGGACAGTGAGCAGAACCGGGCGTTTGCCGCGCAGGTCGGCCAGCCGGCCCAGCAGCGGCGTGGTGACGGCGGCGGCGAGCAGGTTCGCGGTCAGCACCCAGCCGGCGGCGGTCGTGCTCACGCCCAGCTGGTCGCGGATGGTGCCGACGATCGGCACCACGGACGTCTGCATCACGGCGATCGTGGTGATGATGAAGCACAGCACGGGAACCAGCAGCCGCGCACCTCTCGGATCGGACATCGGCTCTCCTCGACGCTGCAACATGAAACTAAATTCAACTAAACATCTACCGGACGCTCGGTCTCGCCGTCCAGGCGCATGCGAAACCCGGGCCGCCGTCGGACCGCCGTGGCAGGGTGTCCCCGTGACGCCGCGCACCCTCACCGCCCGCGCGCTCGGCCGCGCCACCCTCGCCCGGCAGCACCTGCTGCGGCGCGGCGACCTGCCCGCGATCGAGCTGGTCGAGCATCTGCTGGGCTTGCAGGCCCAGGCGCCGAGCCCGCCCTACTTCGCGCTGTGGGCGCGGTTGCGGCGGTTCCGGCCGACGGCCCTGGCCGACCTCCTCGAATCACGCGACGTGGTGCGCATCGTGCTCATGCGCGGCACGGTGTTCGCCGTCTCGGCGGCCGACGCGGTGGCCCTGCGGGACTGGATCCAGCCGCTGCTGGACCGGGACCTGACCACCAACACCCAGTATGCGGCCGGTCTGGCGGGGCTGGATCTGCGCGAGCTCGCCGCCGTGGGCCGCGACCTGCTCCGCGACGGCCCGCGCAGCCTGCAGGAACTGCGCCCGCTGCTCGCCGAGCGGTTCCCCGGCCGCGACCCGGCCGCGCTCGCCTACGGGCTGCGGAATCTGCTTCCGCTGGTGCAGGTGCCGCCGCGGGGGCTGTGGGGGCGCTCCGGGCAGCCGAGACTCACGCCGCTCGACGAGTGGATCGGTCGCGGCCCGGCACGGGCGGACCCGGCCGTCGTCCTCCGGCGATACCTCGCCGCGTTCGGGCCGGCGAGCGTGCGCGACGCGCAGACCTGGTCGGGGCTGACACGGCTCGGTGAGGTCTTCGAGCGGTTGCGTCCGTCGCTCGAGGTGTTCCGTGACGAGAACGGTGTCGAGGTGTTCGACCTGCCCGACGCCCCGCGACCCGAACCGGCGACGCCGGCGCCGGTGCGGATCCTTGCGCCCTACGACAACGTGCTGCTCTCGCACGCCGACCGGACCCGGATCGTCCCCGACGAGCACCGTCGCCGGATCATGACGCAGAACGGCATCGTGCGCTCGACCTTCCTCGTCGACGGGACCGTCGCCGGGGCCGCGAACCTCATCGTCACGAGGAATTCGGCCGTGCTCGAGGTGACCCCCTGGCAGCGACTGACGGCCACCCGGCGCGCGGCGGTCGAGAAGGAAGGTCTGCGGCTGACGAGATTCGCTGCCGCGACCGCCGAAGTGCACGAGGTGCGGTTCGTCGAACAGTAGGCGCGCGGCGGCAGGCGTGGCCCGCCCGCGGACGGGGTATCCGGCGGGCGGACCGAACTACCCGCAGGAGCAGCAGATGAGCAATCAGACCGACACGTCCCTCGACCTCGCGGAGACCGCCCGCAGGCACGCCCGCGAATACACGGCGGGTGAGGACCTCCCGATGCGGGGGTACGCGACGGTCCTTGCCGGGTACAGCACGCTCGTCACCGTCGCCGTGATCGGCGCGCTGGTGACCGGCCGGCGGCTGCCCGACCGGTTGAGCGGCGAGGACCTGATCGTGCTCGCCCTGGGCACGCACAAGCTGTCGCGGACGGTCACGAAGGACGCGGTGACCAGCCCCCTGCGGGCGCCCTTCACCCGGTACACGGGACGGGGCGGTCCCGCCGAGGTGACGGAGGAGGTGCGCGGAACGAACACCCTGCGGCACAGCCTCGGGGAGCTGCTCACCTGCCCGTTCTGCTTCGACGTGTGGGTGGCGACCTTCTTCACGATCGGGATGGTCTTCGCGCCGCGCCCGACGCGGCTCGTCGCCGGGCTGTTCGCGGCCCTGGCCGGCGCGGATTTCCTGCAGTTCGCCTACGCGAAGGCGCAGCAGAGCGTCGGGTGAGCGCCGCGGCCCGTCGCCCCCTGTGCCGTCTCGGGCAGGACGGGCCGTGCAGGATCCACGCGCCGGTTCGGAATCCGCCCGTGCTGCGGCGTGGGCGGATTCCGAAGTCGCGGGCGGATGCACCGGGCGCATCCGCCCGGCCCGCCTGGGGGACGTCAGGCGATGTCGGGCTCCGGCTCGGGCTCCGAGTTCTCGGGACGCAGCAGGTCGTGCTCCTCGACCGCCTCGAGCGAGAGGGTGCGGTAGCCGTATCCGTCGAACAGCACGGTGATCCGGTCCGTCTCCGCGCTCATCACCTCGCCGGCGCCCCACTGCGCGTGCACGACCCGGGTGTGTAGCGGAATCGATTCGTGACGAACATGATTCGCCGGCTCGGGCCGGCTCTCGGGGATCCCCTCGCGGCAGCAGTCGCAGTGGCCGCACGGTTCGATCAGCGACTCGCCGAAGTACCCGAGCAGGAACTGCCTTCGGCAGCCGCGGGTTTCGGCGTAGCCGCGCATCATCTCCACGCGGGAGCGGTCCATCCGTTCGCCCACCGCTGCCACCTCCGCCGCGCGCCGGACGGCGATCTCCACCTCGACGGTGCGTGCGGTGAACCCTTTGCGTCCCGAGGAGACCACCCCGGCCCGTTCGAGCAGGTTGACCGCGTTGGTCAGGGTCCGGCCGCGGGTATCCAGTTCGGCGCGTAGGTCTTTCAGTCGCGTCGGGGCCTTCGCCCGCCGCAGCGCGGTGAACGCCCGGCCGAGCAGTTCCTCGTCCGGGCGGTGGGTCGTGAAGAACTTCGCGAGCGAGAGGTCCTCGGGCCGGTAGAACAGCAGCGCCTTCGCCTCGAGCCCGTCGCGCCCGGCCCGGCCGATCTGCTGGTAGTAGCTGTCCACGGAATCCGGCGCGGAGGCGTGCGCGACGAACCGCACGTCGGGCTTGTCGATGCCCATGCCGAACGCGGAGGTCGCCACCACCACCTCGTACTGGCCGTCGAGGAACCCGTGGTGTACCCGCTCGCGCGTGGCCGACGCCAGGCCGGCGTGGTACGCGGCCGCTCGCAGTCCCCGTTCGGCCAGTTCGGCCGCATAGAACTCGGCGTCCTTGCGCGTCGCGGTGTACAGCAGCCCGGGCGTCTCGAGTCCGGCGACCGTCTCGATCACCGCCCGGCGTTTCTCGGCGTCGGTCGTGTACCGCTCGACGGCCAGATCGATGTTGGGCCGATCGAATCCGCTGGCGATCACCACCGGGTCGCGCAGGCGCAGCTCCTCGACGATCTCCTGCCGCACCGGCGGCGACGCGGTGGCCGTAAGCGCCACCACCGGGGGCCGGCCGAGCCGGTCGAGCGCGTCGGCCAGGCGCAGGTAGTCGGGCCGGAAGTCGTGGCCCCACGCGGACACACAGTGCGCCTCGTCGACCACCACGAGGGAGACGTGCGCGTCGGCGAGACGGGCCACCACCTCGTCGTTGGCGAGCTGCTCCGGCGCCAGGAAGACGTACTCCACGGTGCGCTCCCGGATCGTCTCCCACGCGGCCGCGGTCGCCGAGGCCCGCTGCCGGGAATTGATCGCGACCGCGTCCGGCGCCGAGGTGGCGTCGAGACCTGCGATCTGATCGTTCTGCAGCGCGATGAGCGGGGAGATCACCAGAGTCGTGCCCTCGATCAGCAACGCCGGCACCTGGTAGATCGCCGACTTGCCCGATCCGGTGGCCATCACCGCGAGCACGTCCCGGCCCCGCACCAGCGGTTCCATCGCGTCGAGCTGGCCGGGACGCAGTTCCTCCCAGCCGAACACGCGGCGCGCGGCCGCCCGTAGCTCGGCCCGGATGTCACGCGGTCCGGTCGTGTCGGCTGCGTCCTGCACGGTCGCCGTCAAGCGTGTCCTCCTGTCGTGGGCCCGGTCCTCCCGACCAGGGTACGGAGCGCATGGAGTCCCCAACCCCAGCGCGGACCGGCGCCGGCACGCTTCTCGACCGGCCGAGGCACCCGGGCGTTCGGTGGGCGCCCTCGGTAGCTGACCGGGGATACCTCCGGCGCCCCGGGACCAAACCGGTGGGCGTGCGCTCACCGCGGGGCCCGCCGCCGCAGCCGCTCGATGATCTCCTCGTTCCACACGTGCCGCCGCACCAGCCGGTACCGTTCGCCGGCCAGCCACAGATACGCCTCGGCGTCGGTGCGGGTGCGCAGCATCCCCGCCGCCCGCACCATGTCGACCACCGGTACGAACTCCTCGTCGAACCACCGCTGCGCCACCACGTCGCGGGTGAGGAACTCGCCGCGCTCCTGCATGAGCCGGAAGCCCCACGCCTCGATGCACTCGGCCAGTTCCGCGTAGTCCCACGGGTCCCGGACGGTCACCGCATCACGCCGGCTGCCGGTGAGCGGCACCCGGCTGAGGAACATCCGGTAATGGTCCTTGCGCATCAGGTCCGAGTGCTGGGTCACGCCCTCCGGCGAGATCCGGGTGACGATCTCGGTCACGTAGGCGTCGATGGTCGCGTCACCGCGGGCGTAGGCGATGGAGACGCGGTGGTGCCCGTCCACCACGAAATGCATCGTCCCGATGCGGTACACCGTGATCGGCGGCACCGCCTCGCCCCGGCGGCGGGCCGTGGCCAGCTTCTCCCACCGCTGGCGCAGCCGCGCCGACGTGGGCCGGAACCGCCGGTCGAAGTCCTCGGTGCGGTCCACGCTGCCGACGATCGAGGCCACGTCGATGCTCTGCAGGCCCAGGCGCCGTTCCCCGACCCGGCCGAGGGCCCGCACCACGGCGTCGAACGGCAGCACGGCGTTGACGTCCTCGGGTTCGCGGCGCAGCCACGCGATCAGCCGCGCGTACTCGGCGCGCCGCCGCTGCCGGGAGAAGTCGTCGCCGGCGTCGGCGCCGGGGAAGCCGGTGTCTCGCACCATTACACGACGGTACCGGCGGACGGGGCCCCGGTCGGCCGGATCGGCGCAGGCCGCACCGGCGGCGCGGGACCCGCCTCGGGTCTACATTGCAGGGGTGATCGACGCCGTGCTGCCCGCCGTCCGTGCCCATCTCAGCGCCCGCCTCGGGGGCGGCGAGCCGGAGACGGCGTCCGTGACGTTCCTCGGCCTCGAACCCATCGAGGTGCTGCGCTTCCGCGTGGAACAGCCGGACCTGGTGCGGTTCGCGACCCTGGGGTGTTCGCGGCACCCGATGGGCGACCCCACCGCGACGGTCGCCGACCCGACCCGCGGGCCGCGCGCCGAGCTGATCCTCAGCGTGCGCGGCCTCAGCGGCAGTCTCCCGGGACTGGTCCGCACGCTCGCGACGCTCGCGGCCCTGCCCGCGGTGGAGGGCGTCGTCCTCACCGACGACGCCCTGCTCGACCTGGGGGAGCCGCTGTGGCAGGGCGCCACCTTCACCGCGGTGATGCTCGAGCCGAGCGACGTCCCCGACCTGGTGCTGCCCGAGCCCGCCGACCCGGTGCGGTTCTTCGAGGTGATACCGCTGACCGGCACCGAGGCCGCGTGGAAGCGGTTGCGCGGCGGCGCTGCGCTGCGCGAGGCGTGGTCGGAGGCCGGCATCGACGTGCGGGACCCGAACCGCGCCCCGGCCCGCATGTGAATCGCGCCGTCAGCGGGGCACGACGACCCCGATCGGGCCACCGGCGAGGCAGACGTCGAGCCCGGCCGACGCGGAGCGGGCCTGCAGCCCGGTGCCCGCGCCCGGGACCCGCGCGTACACCGTGCCCAGTCCCGCGGTGACCGGCACCCGCACCCGTGGCGCGGCGGGGAAGCCCACCTCGATCTCGCCGTCCGCGGAGGCACGGTAGTTCAGCTGCACCGTCCATTCCCCGCCCACCAGCGCGGTGTCGGCGGGGAGCACGGTCGTCGTCGACGCGGTGAGCAGATGCCCGCAGTCGGGCACCGGCCCGGGCAGCACGTGCCGCACCGGGACGAGACCCGCCGGCACCAGCCGTCCGCCGTCGTCGAGCACCTGCAGTTCGGGGGTGACGGCGCCGATCTCGGCGCGTCCCGGCAGCGGCGAGAACACGCGGCTGAGCAGATTGTGGGGGTGGGTGACCGGCAGGAGCACCCACACCGAGACGGGATGATCGAGGATCGGCACGTCCGGCCGCGCGGTGAGCGCGGACTTCGCGGCGGCCAGGTACGCGCCGGTGGGGTTGTCGGCCCAGGTGCGGGCGAACGTCGCCGTCGACCACAGGCTGCTCGCCGCGAAGGTGACCGCGCACCCGGCCGCGACGAGCCGTCGTGCCGGTTGTGCGGGGGGCGCGTCGCCGCGCGACGGAGCGCGCAGGATCAGCGCCGCGGCGATCGCGACGACGACGGCCGTGTCGGTGTGGTAGCGCAGGGTCTGCGCCAGTTCGTACGTCGTGTCCGGACCGAAGCGGGTGCTGATCATCGCGGCCGTCGAGGCCGCCACGTAGACGGCCGTCGCGGCCCACACCCAGCCCGTGCGCCGGTTCCGCCGCAGCGACCACACCAGGAAGGCGAGCACCGCCGCCCAGGCCGCCACGACCAGCCCGGCCGGCGGATCCGCCCACGGCGGGCCCGGATTCCAGCGGTCCCATCGCCACGGCCCGCCCAGCAGGGTCGGCAGCACCCCGAACGAGACGCCGTGGTGCGTCAGCCCGCGCACCATGTCGGCCGTGGGCGCCCCGAACCGGGACTCGACCAGCGACAGGTAGGCGGCTGCCCACCCGGCGAGGGCGAGCGCCGAGCCGAGCCACAGCGGCGCCCCGCGCACCGCCGCGGTGCGCACCGGCCGGCGGCGGCCGTCCAGCCGGTACATCAGGGCGACGGTCGCGAACGCCACCGCCGGCACCAGCACCGACTTCTCGAAGAACAGCAGCGCGACGACGGTGACCGCCGTCCCGCTCAGCGCGTAGCGGATCCGGCCGGTGCGCACCATCCGGATCGCGTCGCCGGCCACCCACGCCAGGGCCGCCTGCAGTGGCAGCGAATTCAGCCCCGCCGCCCACCACGCGAACGACGGCAGCGTCAGAGGGGTGAACAGGTAGAACAGCAGCGGGCCGAGCAGCGCCGGCCGCGGCCCCAGCAGCAACCACAGCACGCGCAGCACGGCCAGCGACGCCAGCGCCTGGCCGGCCACCAGCGTCGCCGCTGCGGGCCACCACTGCAGCGGCGCGAGGGCCGTGACGACGCCGGCCACCAGGAACCCACCCGGCATGAGATGGCCGTCGTGGTCGTAGCCGAGGAGTTCGAACGACAACAGCGGGTGCATGCCCGAGCGTCCGACCAGAATCAGGTCGTCCCAGTAGAACTCCCCGCGGAAGGCGAGCAGCGAGCGCACCGTCAGCTGCAGGGCGATCAGGACGAGTGCCGCCGCGAGCACCGCCGGGCCGGGTGTGCGCCCGTCGGGGGAGACCGGCGCGAGGCGCTCCCGGGCCGCGGTGATCAGAGCCATTTGTTGCGGCGGAACGTGACGAACAGGCCGACGGTGATCGCGACGATGGCCCCGATGACCACGAAGTATCCGTGCTCCCAGTGCAGTTCGGGCATGTTGTCGAAGTTCATCCCGTAGATCCCGGCGATCATCGTGGGTACGGCCGCGATCGCCACCCATGCCGAGATCCGGCGCATGTCGGTGTTCTGCTGCACCGTCACCTTCGCGATCGCGGCATCGACGAGAGTGCTCAGCGTCTCGTCGTAATCCGCGATGCGCTCGGCCACCTTGGTGTGATGGTCGGCCACGTCCCGGAAGTAGCGCCGGACCTCCTTGGGCACCGGATTGCCCGCGCCGCGGGTCAGCTGGCGCAGCGGCGTCGCGAGGGGGAGCACCGCCCGCCGCAACTCCACGATCTCCCGCTTGAGCAGATAGATCTGTTCCACCGCGATGCGGGTGTCGGGCGTGAACACCAGTTCCTCGAGGTCATCGATGTCCGGCTGCACGGCGTCGACCACGGCGAGGTACGTGTCCACGACGTGGTCGGCGACGGCGTGCAGCACCGACGACGGCCCCAGCGCCAGCCGCTCCGGGGCCGCCTCGAGCCGATGCCGCACGTCCGCCAGCGCCGAGTGGTCGCCGTGGCGGACGCTCACGACGAAGTCCCGGCCGCAGAAGAGCATGATCTCGCCGGTCTCGACGATCTCCTTGGTCGTGGTCACCGACTCGTGCTCGACGTAGTTCACGGTCCGCAGCACCAGGAACGTCACGTCGTCGTAGCGCTCGAGCTTGGGCCGCTGATGTGCGTGCACGGCGTCCTCGACCGTCAGCTCGTGCAGGCCGAACGTGCGGCCCACGCTCGTCATCTGCTGTTCGTCGGGCTCGTGCAGGCCGAGCCACACGAAGCCGGCGCCGCGGCGGCGCACCTCCGCGAGCGCCGCGCCGTGGGCGTAACGGCCCGGCAGCCGCATGCCGTCGACGTAGACGGCGCAGTCCACGACGGCCCGCTCGGCGGGGATCCGCAGGGCGGGCGCCGCGGCGCCGGTGCGTCGCGACGAGTGCGAGGGCAGGTTCGGCATCGGTTCCCTTCCGCGCGGCACGCTCCGGCCCGCACCGGGCGGGTCCGGGCCGTCACTGCGTCATGCTAACCCGCCCCGGGCCGGCCGCCGGGGCTGCGCGACGGCACCTGACACACTGGTGGGGTGCGTATCGACCTGCATGCCCACTCGCTCGCCTCCGACGGGACCGACACCCCGGCGGGGCTCGTCCGCGCCGCCGCCGAGGCCGGGCTCGACGTCGTCGCCCTGACCGACCACGACACCACCGCCGGCTGGGACGCTGCGGCCGACGCCCTGCCCGGGGGACTGCGGCTGATCCGCGGCATGGAGATGTCGTGCACCGGGCGCGGCGAGGACGGCCGGCCCGTGGCGGTGCACCTGCTCGCGTACCTGTTCGACCCGCGGGACGAGGCGTTCGCGGTCGAGCGGGAGCGCCTGCGGGCGGAGCGGGTGGCCCGCATCCGGGCGATGGCCGAGCGGATGGCCGACGACGGGCTGCCCGTCGACCCCGAACGGATCGTCACCGCCGCCGGCCCGGTGGCCGGCCGACCCCACCTGGCGCGTGCGCTGGTGGAGGCGGGTGTCGTCCCGAGCATCGACGCCGCCTTCGCAGACCTGCTCTCGTCGCGGGGCCGCTACTACGTCACCAAGGCGGACACGCCGCTGTCGGACGCCGTGCGCATGGTCGCCGCGGCCGGCGGCGTCACCGTCGTGGCGCATGCCCGTGCCCGCTCGCGCGGGCGGCTGCTTGCGCTCGACCACATCGAGGAGCTCGCCGAGCTGGGCCTCGGGGGCCTCGAGGCGGACCATCCGGACCACGATCCGGCCGACGCGAGGCTCATGCGGGACATGGCGGCGAAGCTCGACCTGTTCGTGACCGGGTCGTCCGACTACCACGGCGGCAACAAGAAAGTCTCCCTCGGCCGGTACACGACGGACCCCGAGGCGCTCGAGGCCCTGACGGCCCGTGCCACCGGGATCGAGGTGCTTGCGGGATGACCACCTGGGGCCGCCCTGCGCGACGTCACGACCGCGCCGACGGGTACGACGACTACTACGCCGACGACTCCGGCCGCGACCCCTACGGCACCCCCACGGCGGCGCCGTCCCGCCCGGGTCGCGGGGCGCCGCGGCGGGACGGGCTCGTCGTGCGGGGACTGCGGGCGCTGTCCGGCGTGGTGTGCGGCGCGGTGATCGTCCTGACGGTGGTGGTCTGGGCGGCGCAGTACCTGGGCGACAAGCGGGATTTCCCGGGACCGGGCTCGGCGTCGCTGTCCGCGCACGTCGTCGCGGTGGTCGTCGCGTCGGCCGCGCAGGTGTTCGCGGACCGCCGGCGCGGGCTCGCCGCCGCCGTGGGCGCCGGTGTGGTCTATCTCACGGGCGCGGTCCTGATGTTCACCCAGTGGTGGGGCTGACGTTTCGCGCGCCGTCCGTTACCGGTAGGTAACCGGCCGGCATCTCGGGCTTTTGCCTCGGAACGGCTCCGATCGCAGGGTCGACATTCCGGCTCGGCTGTCCAAACTCACAGGTGAGCGGGGAAAAACGTGAGACATTCGCAAGAAATACCGATTTGATTGTTGGGTTGTGAAGGTGGCAAACTTTTCCTCAATCCGGCGTCGGTGCCACCGCCCCGAAGCCGGACGAAGATGGCAGACCCTGTAGAGGGCTCGTCGCCAGGGCTCACCCGCCTCGGCGCCATCACGCTCCGGAAGTCGTACAGCGTTGTACAGCGGTAACCGTGATCGCGCCCGGAAGCTTCACCGAAATGTCCTTGGCGAAGCGCTGCGCCGGATGTCCGTCGCGCAGCTACTTCGCAGTAACCGGAACCCGAGTGGTTCCGGCTCGAGCAGGAGTGTCATCGTGTCAATCGTGTCTGATGCACCTACCCCCCGGAAGGTCGAATTGACCGACGAGGAAATCTTCAGCAGCCATATCGACGGCAAGCTGTCCGTCGAGCTCACCGCACCCCTGGAGACGCAGCGCGATCTGTCGATCGCCTACACGCCCGGCGTCGCGCAGGTTTCCCGCGCGATCGCGGCCGACGAGACCCTCGCCGACCGCTACACCTGGACCAACCGCCTCGTGGTGGTCGTCTCCGACGGTTCGGCGGTGCTCGGCCTCGGTGACATCGGCCCGCGCGCGTCGCTGCCGGTGATGGAGGGCAAGTCCGCCCTGTTCAAGAAGTTCGCGGGCCTGAACTCGATCCCGCTGGTGCTCGACACCAAGGATCCCGACGAGATCGTCGAGACGCTGATCCGGCTGCGCCCGAGCTTCGGCGCGGTCAACCTCGAGGACATCTCCGCCCCGCGCTGCTTCGAGATCGAACGACGCGTCATCGAGGCGCTGGACTGCCCGGTCATGCACGACGACCAGCACGGCACCGCCATCGTGGCACTCGCCGCGCTCAAGGGCGCCGCCAAGGTGCAGGGCCGCGAGCTGGCCGGCCTGCGCATCGTCATCTCCGGCGCCGGTGCCGCCGGCGTCGCCGTCGCGAACATCCTGCTCGCCGCCGGCGCGGCCGATGTGACCGTGCTGGACTCGAAGGGCATCGTCTCGGCCGAGCGCACCGACCTGAACGAGGTCAAGGTCGACCTGGCCGCGCGGACCAACCCGGCCGGCCGGCACGGCGGGCTGATCGAGGCCCTCGACGGCGCGGACGTGTTCATCGGCGTCTCGGCCGGCACGGTGCCGGAGGAGATCGTCGCTCGGATGGCCGACGGCGCGATCGTGTTCGCGCTGTCGAACCCGGATCCGGAGATCCACCCGGAGGTCGCCGCCAAGCACGCCGCGATCGTCGCGACCGGCCGCAGCGACTTCCCGAACCAGATCAACAACGTGCTGGCCTTCCCCGGTGTGTTCAAGGGCGCGCTCGACGCGGGCGCCCGGCGCATCACCGAGGGCATGAAGCTCGCCGCCGCCGAGGCCATCCTCTCGGTCGTCGGTGACGAGTTGGCCGTGGACAAGATCGTCCCGAGCCCTCTCGATCCGCGGGTGGCGCCCGCCGTCGCCGAGGCCGTCGCGGCCGCGGCGCGGGCCGAGGGCGTCACCGACTGACGCGATCGACCGCACGCCCCGGCCGGAGCCCGCACCCAGGTTCCGGACCGGGGCGTTCGGCTTTCCGGGGATGCGCGAGGATGGGCATCGTGTGGAGCGCGAGGAGCCGGGGACTGCGGGGCGAGGGATTCATTCGGGCGGTGGCCGGGCCGGTGGTCGCCGTCGCGGTGCTGACCGGGTGCGGGCCGTCGGTGGTCGACGAGTCGACGGACGTCGCCACCGTGGTCGTCGGCGCCGGAGACGACGCCGCGAGCGAACTGCTCGCCCGGATCTACGCGGGCGCCCTGGCCGGTAGCGGGACCCGGACCGAACTGCGCACCGGGCTCGGCGGCCGCGCCGACTACCTCGCGGCGCTGGACGCGGCCGAGGTGACCCTCGTGCCGGACTACACCGGACGGCTGTTGCGGTACTTCGCCCCGGCTGCGACGGACACGGACGCCGAGGACGTGTTCGAGGCGCTCGCCCGATCCCTGCCCGACGACATGGCGATCACGGACTACGCTGCCGCACAGGATCGTTCGGTGCTGTTCGTCTCCGACGCCACCGCCGCCCGGCTCGGTACCACCGAGTTGGCCGGGATCGTCGGCCGGTGCGGCGAGCTGACCGTGACGGTCACGGGCGGATTCGAGGAGAACGACGGACTGCGGGACATGGCCGAAAGAGGCTGCGTCCCAGGCCGTGTCGAAACCGACGACGCGCCGGGGCCCGCGGCCGCGGACGGCGGGGGCGTGGCCGCGCTGACGACCGCCTCGGCCGCCGCGCGCGACGCGACGGGCGTCGCGCTGCAGGATACGCCGGACCGCGCGCCCGGATCCGGTCCGGAGACCGGAACCGGCACGGAGCCACCGGTGTTCACCGCACAGAACGTCGTCCCGGTGTTCCGCAAGCACGTCCTCGAGGAACGTCAGCTCGAGGCCCTGAGTCTCGTCGCGGGGGAGCTGACCACCGCCGACCTGGCCGAGATGCTCGACCGGATCGGCGGCGGCGAGGACTCAGCCGTCGTCGCGCAGGCGTGGCTCACCGAGCACGTGTGAGCGCAGGAAGGCGCCGAGCTGTGCCACCGCGTCGGCGGCCTCGCCCACCAGCGCGGCCTGCAGATGGGCCACGTGCCACAGTTCGCGCTGCTCGGTGACCGTCACGTCCACCCCCGCCTCACGCAGCTTCCGGGCGAACTCGGTGACCTGCGGGTACAGCATCTCGCCGGTGCCGACGTGGATCAGCGTCGGCGGCAGGCCGGTCAGGTCTCCGCGCAGCGGCGCGTAGCCGGGGTCGGAGGCGTCGCGGTCGCCGAGATACGCCCGCGCCGACGCCGAGATCCAGGCGGCGTTGAGGACCGTGTCCCGGTCGAAGGGGAAGTCCCGCGAGGCGGGATCGACCCAGGGCGCGATCAGCCCCAGGGCGGCGGGTCGCACCCCGTGCCGGTCGATCAGCCGGCGCGCCGCCGCGACCGTCAGGCCGCCCCCGGCCGAGTCGCCGGCGATCGGGGCGGTCTGCGGGGTCACGCCGTGCTCGGTCACCAGCTCGAGGTACGCACCGACCGCGTCGTCCAGTGCGGCGGGGTAGGGGTGCTCCGGGGCCAGCCGGTAGTCGAGCACGTACACCGCCGAACCCGAGGCCGCGGCCAGGTGCGCGGCCAGGGACCGGTGCGTGGCGGGCGAGGCCACCGTGTACCCGCCCCCGTGCAGGTACAGGACCGCGGTGGGACGTTCGGTGGCGCCGACGGTGACGCGTTCGGCGGGCCGGCCCGCGAGCGTGACCTGCCGCACCACCGTGCCCTCGGGCAGGGTCTGGATCGGCGCGACGAGCTCGAGCAGCCGGCGCTGGACGGGGTACGGCAGCCGCGCGTTGAGGGCGAGCCGGTAGGCCGGCCGCACCGCGGCCCGCACGACGGGCAGGGGGAGCTGGGGCATGACCGCGACCCTAGCCCTTCGGCACGAAGCGGCCACTGACGAATGCGACGACACGCTGATAGGACGGGCCCACCACGCGCACCCAGGCGTCGAGGAACTTCGCGTCGGCGCCGATGAGTACCCGGGCCCTGCCCCTGCGCACGCCCTCGACGATGGTGCGGGCCGCGTCCTCCGGGCTGGTGCGGGCCAGCTTGCGGTCGAAGAACTGGGCGAAGGACTCCTGATCGTCGCCGGCCGGGACGGCGGCGTTGCGGGCGATCGCCGTCTTGATGCCGCCGGGGTGCACGCAGGTGACCTTGACGGGGTGCCGGGCGACCAGCATCTCCTGGCGCAGCGCCTCGGTGAAGCCGCGGACGGCGAACTTCGCGGAGTTGTAGGCGCTCTGACCGGGGATGGCCAGCAGCCCGAACAGGCTCGAGACGTTGACGATGTGGCCGTCCCCGGACGCGACGACGTGGGGCAGGAACGCCTTGGTGCCGTTCACCACGCCCCAGAAGTCGACGTCCATGATCCGCTCGATGTCCTTGAACTCCGAGCGTTCGAACTCGCCGTGGTAGGCGATGCCGGCGTTGTTGTAGATCTGGTTGACCTGGCCGAAGTGGACGGCGACGGCGTCGGCGTAGTCGAGCACCGCCTCGCGCTGCGTGACGTCGAGGTGATCGGCCTTGACCTCGGCGCCGAGGTCGCGGGCCCGGCGCACAGTCTCGTCCAGCCCGGCGGTGTCGACGTCGGACAGGGCCAGCCGGGCGCCGCGCCGGGCGAGCTCGAGCGCCAGGGCACGGCCGATGCCCGATCCGGCGCCGGTGATCACGGCGACCTTTCCTGCGAACTCGCTCACTGCGCTGCCACCTTCCGGGTGTCGGTCTCGTCGGAGTCACGGACGGTCGCCGGCGTCTGCGCCGGGACCGGGGGGAGGTCCGCCGCGGCGACGCTGCGGTAGGCGTCCAGGTCGAAATGCTTGGTGATGCGGCGGAATTCGAACGTGAAGCTCGGCCACAGGGTGGTGTTGTTGCCGTGCTTGTCGAGGTACCAGCTGGCGCAGCCGCCGTTGCTCCACACGCTGCGCTTCAGGGCGTCCTGCAGGTTGCGGTTGTATTCGCCCTGCACCTCCGGGCGCACCTCGACGGTGCCGATCCGGTGGCGGTCGATCGTCTCGATCGCGTCCACCAGGTAGTTCAGCTGGGATTCGATCATGTACACCATCGAGGTGTGGCCGAGTCCGGTGTTCGGTCCCACGAGGAAGAACATGTTGGGGAAACCGGCGACGGCGGCGCCCTTGTAGCCCTGCATGCCGGTGGCGTCGAAGACGTCCGCGAGGCTGCGGCCGTCCTTGCCGAAGATGCCGGCGAAGGTGGGCGAGTCGGTGACGTGGAAGCCGGTGGCGACGACGATGGCGTCGACCTGGCGGGTGGTGCCGTCGCGGGTGACGATGCCGTCCGCGGTGACCTCGGCGATGCCGTCGGTGACCAGGTCGACGTTCGGCCGGGCCAGCGCGGGGTAGTAGTTGTTCGAGATGAGCATCCGCTTGCAGCCGATCCGGAAGTTCGGGGTGACCTTGCGGCGCAGCTCGGGGTCGGTGATCTGGCGGCGGATGTGCGCGCGGGCGGCGAGCTCGAGCGGCTTCATGAAGACCGGTGCCTTGGCCAGGCCGACGACCTGCGTCTCGCGGGTGAGGTACTGCAGGGCGCGGGACAGGCGCTGGAACCCGGGTACGCGGCGGAACGCGAGCCGCTCGACGGGGGTGTATTCGCGGTCGGCGCGAGGCAGCACCCAGGGAGCGGTGCGCTGGTAGACGTCGAGGTGGGCGACCTTGCCGGCGATGGCGGGCACGATCTGGATTGCGGAGGCTCCGGTGCCGATCACGGCGACGCGCTTGCCGGTCAGGTCCGCGTCGTGGTTCCACCGGGCGGAGTGGAAGATCTCGCCCCGGAACCCTTCGATGCCCGCGATGTCGGGCAGCGACGGCTCGCACAGCGCCCCGACGGCGGAGACGACGATCCGGGCGTCGAACGCACCCTTGGTGGTCTGCACGTCCCAGCGGTGGGTGGCGGTGTTCCAGCGGACGGTCTGCACGTCGCACCCGAACACGGTGCGGCGGCGTACGCCGTACCTGTCGGCGACCGAGGCGATGTAGGCCTGGATCTCGGGCTGGGGGGAGAAGGACCGCGTCCAGCCGGGGTTGAGGGCGAACGAGTAGGAGTACAGGTTGGACGGGACGTCGCACGCGGCGCCCGGGTACGTGTTGTCGCGCCAGGTGCCGCCGACCTCCGATCCGCGCTCGAGGACCACGAAGTCCTTGCCGGCCCGGGTCAGTCGGACGGCGGCGCCGAGTCCGGCGAACCCGCTGCCGATGATCAGCGTGTCGACCTGACGCGGGTGCGCATCGGTGGCGATGGTGTCTGTAACCGGAAGACTCATGTAAATAAGCGTAGGGCCATATTGAGCGCCGGTCAATAGCCTGTTGACTGCGATTCAACAAGAGTGTTTGCATGGCATCTGTGAAGGGCAACAGCAGCAAGCGCACCAGGCGGAGTCCCGCCGAGCGGCGGGCCCAGCTCGTCGACCTCGGCGTGCAACTGCTCGCCGAACGGCCGCTCGAGCAGATCTCCGTCGAGGACATCGCCGACCAGGCGGGGGTGTCGCGCGGGCTGCTGTTCCACTACTTCGCGTCCAAGCACGACTTCCACGTCGAACTCGTCCGGCACACCAGCCGGGACATGCTCGAGCGCACCGCACCCGACGACAGCCTCGGACCGATGGAGATGCTGCGCGGCACGATCGTCGCGTACGTCGACTACGTCACCGACCACCGCGACACCTACCTGTCGATGCTGCGCGGCACCGCGAGCGGGGACCCGGACATGCGGCAGGTCTTCGAGGACACACGCACCGCCATGGTCGATCGCACCGTCGCGTACCTGCCCCGCATCGGCATCGACGCCGGGCCCGCCGTCGCCCTGGCCGTGCGCGGCTGGATTGCGTTCGTCGAGGACACGACGATCGCCTGGCTCCGGGACCCGCAGCTCACCCGCGAGGAGTTCGTCGACCTCGCCGTCGCCGCCCTGCCCGCGCTCGCCCTCGCCGCGGGCGCACCGAATGTCACAGCGGTTCGATCTGAGTGAACGCGTGTGACATTCGGTCACGTCCCGGGGGGGCCGGAAACGGCGCGAGCCGGGCCGGCCGCCCCGAAGGGCAGGCACGACCCGGCTCGCGTGAGAACCGCGGGGCTACCGCCGGTGACTACCGGCCGAACGCCTTCTCCAGGATCTCCTGCTGCTCGACCGCGTGAACCTTGCTCGAGCCGGAGGACGGAGCCGACATCGCGCGCCGCGACGCCCGCTTGATGCCCGACAGCTTCTCGGGCAGCATCTCCGGCAGCGCCAGACCCAGGAACGGCCACGCACCCTGGTTGGCCGGCTCCTCCTGCACCCAGAAGAACTCGTGCGCGTTCGGATACCGGTCGAGCGCCTCGGCGATGCGGCGACGCGGCACCGGGTACAGCTGCTCGATCCGCAGGATCGCGATGTCGTCCCGCTTCTCCTTGTCCTTCTTCGCCTTCAGCTCCCAGTAGAGCTTGCCGGAGGTCAGCAGGACGCGGGTGACCTTGTCGCGGTCGCCACCCTCGTTCTCGTACAGCGGCTCCTCGAACACCGAGCGGAACTTGCCGGTGGTGAAGTCCTCGAGGTCGCTGACCGCGGCCTTGTTGCGCAGCATCGACTTCGGCGTGAACACCACCAGCGGGCGGCGGATGCCGTCGAGGTGGTGGCGGCGCAACAGGTGGAAGTAGCTCGCCGGCGTCGACGGCATGGCCACCGTCATCGACCCCTCGGCGCACAGCTGCAGGAACCGCTCGATGCGGCCCGAGGTGTGGTCCGGGCCCTGGCCCTCGTGGCCGTGCGGCAGCAGCAGCACCACGTCGGAGAGCTGACCCCACTTGGCCTCGCCGGAGGAGATGAACTCGTCGATGATGGACTGGGCGCCGTTGACGAAGTCACCGAACTGCGCCTCCCACAGCACCAGCGCCTCCGGGTTGCCCACGGAGTAGCCGTACTCGAAGCCCAGGCCCGCGAACTCGGTCAGCGCCGAGTCGTACACCATGAACTTGCCGCCCTTGCCGCCCTCGGCCGCCACCTGCTGCAGCGGGGTGTACTCGGCACCGGACTTGCGGTCGATGAGCACCGCGTGGCGCTGGGTGAAGGTGCCGCGGCGCGAGTCCTGACCGGCCAGGCGCACCAGGGCACCCTGCTCGACGAGCGAACCGAACGCCAACAGCTCGGCGTACGCCCAGTCGATGTGGCCCTCGCGGGACATCTCCCGGCGCTTCTCGACGACCGGCTTGACGCGCGGATGCACGGAGAAGCCCTCGGGGACGTTCACGAACGCGTCGCCGATCCGCTCGAGCACCGACTTGTCGACCGCGGTGGTCAGCTTCGCCGGCGGCGTCTGGTCGAGCTCGACCGACTCCGACGGTTCCGGCTTGTACTTCTCGAGCTCGCGGACCTCGTTGAAGACCCGTTCGAGCTGGCCCTGGTAGTCGCGCAGCGCGTCCTCGGCCTCTTTGAGCGAGATGTCGCCACGACCGATGAGGGACTCGGTGTAGCTCTTACGGACGCTGCGCTTGGTGTCGATCACGTCGTACATCGCCGGCTGCGTCATCGACGGGTCGTCGCCCTCGTTGTGGCCGCGACGGCGGTAGCAGATCATGTCGATGACGACGTCCTTGTTGAACTTCTCCCGGAAGTCCACGGCCAGCCGGGCCACCCACACGCACGCCTCCGGGTCGTCCCCGTTGACGTGGAAGATCGGCGCGCCGATCATCTTCGCGACGTCGGTGCAGTACTCCGACGACCGCGAGTGCTCGGGGGCCGTGGTGAAGCCGACCTGGTTGTTGACGACGATGTGCACGGTGCCGCCGGTGCGGTAGCCGCGCAGCAGCGCGAGGTTGAGGGTCTCGGCCACGACGCCCTGGCCGGCGAACGCGGCGTCGCCGTGCAGCAGCAGCGGCATGACGGTGAAGCCGCCCTCGCCCTTGTCGAGGATGTCCTGCTTGGCGCGCACGAGGCCTTCGAGGACCGGGTTGACGGCCTCGAGGTGCGACGGGTTCGCCGTGAGCGACACCTTGATGTCGTTGTCGCCGAACATCTGGATGTAGTTGCCCTCGGCGCCGAGGTGGTACTTGACGTCGCCGGAGCCGTGGGCGGCGGCCGGGTTCAGGTTGCCCTCGAACTCGGTGAAGATCTTCGAGTACGGCTTGCCGACGATGTTGGCCAGCACGTTCAGGCGGCCGCGGTGCGGCATCGCGATGGCGACCTCGTCGAGCTCGTGCTCGGCGGCCTGGTCGATGATCGCGTCCATCATCGGGATGACCGACTCGGCGCCCTCGAGCGAGAACCGCTTCTGGCCGACGTACTTGGTCTGCAGGAAGGTCTCGAACGCCTCGGCGGCGTTGAGGCGGCTGAGGATGTACTTCTGCTGCGCCACGGTCGGCTTGACGTGGTGCGCCTCGACGCGCTCCTGCAGCCACTGCTGCTGCTCGGGATCGAGGATGTGGGTGTACTCCACGCCGACGTGGCGGCAGTAGGCGTCGCGCAGCACCGACAGCACGTCGCGCAGCTTCATGCGCTGCTGACCGTGGAAGCCGCCGACGTTGAACTCGCGGTCGAGGTCCCACAGGGTCAGATCGTGCGTGGTGACGTCGAGGTCCGGGTGCGACCGGAACTTGTCCTTGACGAACTGCAGCGGGTCCGTGTCGGCCATCAGGTGGCCGCGGCTGCGGTAGGCGGCGATCAGCTCGAGGACGCGGGTGCTCTTGTCGACCGCACCTTCCGGCACGTCCTTGCGCCAGCGGACCGGCTCGTAGGGGATGTGCAGCGTGTGGAAGATCTCGTCGTAGAAATCGTCGCTGATCAGCAGGTTGTGGACGGTCCGCAGGAAGTCGCCGGACTCCGCGCCCTGGATGATGCGGTGATCGTACGTCGAGGTCAGCGTCATCAGCTTGCCGACGCCGAGCTCGGCGATGCGCTCGTCCGAGGCGCCCTGGAACTCGGCGGGGTACTCCATCGCACCGGCACCGATGATGGTGCCCTGACCCGGCATGAGCCGCGGTACCGAGTGCACGGTGCCGATGCCGCCCGGGTTGGTCAGCGAGATGGTGACGCCGGAGAAGTCCTCGGCGGTGAGCTTGCCGTCGCGCGCACGACGGACGATGTCCTCGTACGCGGAGTAGAACTGCGCGAAGTTCATCGACTCGCAGTTCTTGATCGCGGCGACGACGAGCGAACGGTTGCCGTCCTTGCCGGCCAGGTCGATGGCCAGGCCGAGGTTGGTGTGCGCGGGGGTGACCGCGTTCGGCTTGCCGTCGATCTCGGCGAAGTGGCGGTTCATGTTCGGGAACGCCTTCACCGCCTGCACGATGGCGTAGCCGAGCAGGTGAGTGAACGACACCTTGCCGCCGCGGGTACGGGCGAGGTGGTTGTTGATGACGATCCGGTTGTCGACCATCAGCTTCGCAGGGATGGCGCGCACACTGGTGGCGGTCGGGATCGAGAGCGAGGCGTTCATGTTCTTCGCGACGGCAGCGGCAGCGCCACGGAGAACCTTGGACTCTTCCTGGGTGGCCGGCGCGGCGGGCTTCGCGGGGGCCGGCTTGGCCGGCGCGGCGGGCTTCGCGGGGGCCGGCTTGGCGGCGGCGGGCTTGGCCGGTTCCGGAGCGGGAGCCGCCTTGGGTGCCGGTGCGGGCTTCGCCGGGGCAGTAGCGGCCTTCGGCGGAGCCTGGGCCGGGGTGGCCTTCGAGGCGGGGGCGGATTCGGTGGAGGTCGGGGCGGAACTCTGCGCCGGACGCTGGGTCTGCGTGGCGCCGTTCGCGCCACCCGCGACCGCCGCCTCCGGGGAGTAGTCCGTCAGGAATTCGTGCCAGCTGGCGTCCACGGACGACGGATCGTCCTGGAACCGCTGGTACATCTCGTCAACCAACCACTGGTTCTGTCCGAACTGGGAAGTAGAGCTGCTGCTCACGGCAGTTGTTCGCCTCGTTTCTTTCTTCGGTACCCGATCGGAGTGCCTATGTATATGAGGCTAGCCCGCGGCTGTGACGAACAAAAAAGCTCTGCCACGGTCGAGACCTACCTCACAATCTCTGATTCGATGGGATCCCCATCGACGACGGTTCTCGACAGCCGATTATTCCCTGCCCGCATTTGGGCCGCATCACAGAGGGTCGTGTACACGCCTCCGGCGTGCCGCAGTGCGTCGTGCGATCCGGTCTCCACGATGCGCCCGCCGTCGACCACGACGACCAGGTCGGAGCGTGCCGCGGTGGCCAGCCGGTGGGCCACCACCACGGCGGTGCGGCTGCGGGTCACCGACTCGCCCGCCGCGAGCACCGCCCGTTCGGTGCCCGGGTCGAGCGTCGCGGTGGCCTCGTCGAGTAGCAGCAGGTCCGGATCGACGAGTTCGGCCCGGGCCAGCGCCACGAGCTGACGCTGCCCGGCGGACAGGCCCTGCCCGCGCTCGCCGACGGGATGCAGCATGCCGCCGGGCAGACCGGCGATCATGTCGAGGGCCCCCACCGCGCGTGCGGCGGCCTCGATGTCCGCGCGGTCCGCGTCGGGCCGCCCGTAGGCGATGTTGCTCGCGACGGTGCCGGTGAACAGGTGCGCCTCCTGCGGGACGACGCCGAGCCGGGCGCGGTACTCGGGCAGGCGATACCCGCGCAGGTCGACGTCGTCGACCCGCACCGAGCCGGACGTCGGATCGTAGAACCGGGCCAGCAGCTTGACGATCGTGGACTTGCCGGCTCCGGTGCGGCCGACGAGCGACACCGTGGAGCCGGCGGGGAAGTGCAGGTCCACGCCGGTGAGCGCGTCGGTGTCGGCCCCCGCGTAGCGGAACCCGACGTCGTCGAGGCGCACGTCGCCGCGCAGGTGTCCCGGGACGGGCACCGTGCCGGTGCCGCCCGTCTCGAGGGAACTCTCGGTGCGCAGCAGGTCGCCGATCCGGCGCAGCCCCACCCGGGCCTGCTGGTAGCCGTCGAACACCTGCGACAACTGCTGGATGGGACCGAACAGCAGGCCGAGGTAGAGCACGAACGCGACGAGCACGCCCGCGGTCGTCGCCCCGGAGGCCACCTCCCGGGCTCCGACGAACACCACCGCGGCCAGCGCGAGGTCGGACAGCAGCGCAATGAACGGGAAGTACAGCGAGATGGCCCGCTGGGAGCGCATCCGGCTGCGCCGGTACGCATCGGCGCGCTCGGCGAACCGGCGGGCCGCGAACTCCTCCCGGCGGTAGGCCTGGGCCGCCCGCAGCCCGGTGACGTTCTCCTGGAAGTCCGCGTTGACCAGGGAGATGCGTTCGCGGGAGACCGAGTAGGCCGTGGACGAGACCCGCCGGAACCACAGCGTCGCCGCGAGCAGCGGCGGCACCACCGCCAGCGCCACCAGCCCCAGGGTGAGGTCGGTGGCGAGCAGGGCGACCGAGATCCCGACCAGCGTCAGCACGCTCACCACCGCGGTGGACAACCCGGTCTGGATGAACGAGGAGAGCGCGTCGACGTCCGTGGTCATCCGGGTCATGATGCGGCCGGACAGCTCCCGCTCGTAGTAGTCCAGACCCAGCCGCTGCAGGTGCGCGTAGCTGCGCACCCGCAACCCGAACAGCACCCTTTCGCCGGCGCGGGCGGTGAGCACGGTGAGCACCGCGACCACCAGCCAGGCCAGGAGCGCCAGCGCGGCGCCCACGGCGGTGGCCGCCCACAGCCGCGCGGGTTCGCCCGGCGTGACGCCGCGGTCGACGGCGTAACGCACGATCGACGGGAACGCGATCGACGTCAGCGACTCGACCGCCAGGCACAGCACCACCGCCGCCAGCAGCCCCCGCACCGGCCGCAGCGTCCGGGAGAGGCGGAACTCGGGGTCGGGGCGCCGCAGCTGTGCCGTGTCCAGCCCGGGGTGCTCGGTGGCCGGGGGCAACGCCTCGACCGCCCGGCGCAGCGCCGGCGTGGGGGCGATCGACCCGAGGGCGCCGCTCATCGGACCGCCGCCGCGGCCACCCCCGCCCGGCCCCGCCTGCGGCGCGGCCGCCCGGACCGCGGCCGGATCGGAGTCGGGCGCCGCCTCCGGCCACAACGCTTCGACGCCGTACCCGTCGGCGCGGTCCGGCTTCGGCGTCTCGTCCTCGGCGCCACTGAGCAGGGCCCGGAACAGGGCATTGCGCGCCTCGAGTTCGTGGACGGTCCCGGAGTCGACGACGCGACCGCCGTCGAGCACCGCGACCCGGTCGGCGAGCGACAGCGTGGACCGCCGGTGCGCGAGGATCAGCGTGGTGCGCTTCGGGCGCGCCCGCAGCGCCGCGAAGATCGCGGCCTCCGTCTCCGTGTCCACCGCGGAGGTCGCATCGTCGAGGATCAGCACCCGGGGGTCGAGCAGCAGCGCCCGGGCGAGCGCGACGCGCTGCCGTTGCCCACCCGACAGCGTCAGACCGCGCTCCCCGACGACGGTGTCGTACCCGTCGGGGAGCGCCTCGACGAACTCGTCGGCGCACGCCGCCCGCGCGGCGGCGCGGATCTCCTCGGCGCTCGCCTCGGGCCGGCCCAGCGCGATGTTCGCCGCGATCGTGTCCGAGAACAGGAACGGTTCGTCGAACACCAGGCTCACCGCCTCGCGCAGGTGCTCGGCGCGCAGGGCGGCGACGTCGATCCTGTCGCCGTCGGCGGTGGTGACGTACACGGCGCCGGATTCGGGGGCGTAGAACCGGGGCAGCAGCAGCGACATCGCCGTCTTGCCGGAGCCGGCGGAGCCGACCACGGCGACGGTCTCGCCCGGCGCCAGTTCGAGGTCGAGACCGTCGAGCACGGGCCGGCCGGGCTCGAAACCGAACGTCACCGTGTCGAGGACCAGCCCCAGCGGCCCGTCCGGCAGCGGCACCGGATGCGGCGGGTCGGCGACGTCGGGCTCGGTGTCGATCACCTCGTACACCCGCTCGACCGCGGCGCGGGAGAGCTGCGCCATGATCACCACCGAGAACAGCGTGCGCGTCGTCGCGGTCATCGTCGCCAGGTAGGCGGCGAACGCGAGGAACGTGCCGACGGTGACGGTGCCCTGCAGGGCCAGCCAGCCGCCGAGCGCGATCACGGCGACGAGCCCGAGTTGCGGGATGGCACCCATCGGGGCGGCGAACGTGGCGTTGATCCGGGCGGCGCGCATGCGCTCGGCATAGAGGGCGCGGCCGTGCTGTTCGAGCTGGTCCACGGCGCGGGCCTCCTGCCCGAACCCCTTGACCACCCGCACCCCGGTGACGGTCTCCTCCACGTGCTGGGCCAGGTCGGCCGCGCGTTGCTGCGCCGACCACGTCGCCGCGAACAGTTTGGGCCGGACGACGGCGACCACCCCGGCGATCACCGGGACGGTGACGAGGGCGACGAGGGTCAGCAGCGGCGAGAGCACCGCCATGATCACCAGCGCCAGCGCGAACTGCAACAGCGCCCCGGCCGACATGGGGACCATCGCCAGCAGGCCCTGGACGAGTTGCAGGTCGGTGATCGACCGCGACACCACCTGCCCGGTGCGGATCTGGTCCTGGCCGCGCCCGTCGAGCCGCTGCAGCGAGGCGAGCAGCCCGAGCCGCAGGTCGTGCTGCACGTCCAGCGAGAGCCGGCCGGCGAGCATCCGCCGGCCGTACTGACACCCGAACCGCACCAGCGCGCCCACTGCGATCGCCGCCGCCGCCAGCCCGATCAGCTGCAGGTCGTGGCCGTCGGGGTGGGTGGCGCTGTCGAGCGCCAGCTTGGTCAGCAACGGGAACGTGATGTCGATCAGTGCGGCGACGACGGTGACGGTCAGCGCGCCGAGCGCGACGCGGCGATGCTGCCAGGCCTCCGCGCCCAGCCGACGGATCCAACCGGGGGAACGCGCGTCGTGTGCCATCGTCTTCCGACATTAGCGCCGGCCGGGGACACGGGAGGATTCTGCGGCGAGGGGGTGGTTGTTGCGCCCACCACTCGATCGATGCCGCAGCAACCTCCCCTTCGCCGCGAGAACCGCCGTCGGACTCAGACGATGTCGCGGGTCCGGGTGCGCCACCAGCCGAGGCCGCAGATCAGCGCGGTCCAGCCGAGCAGCCCCAGCGGCGCCGCCGGCCACGTCACGGCCGGGTCGACCTCCTCGGGCAGGTCGATGACGGTGAAGACCGTGTACCAGGTGAGCTGCCCGGGCAGCAGCCGGGCGAGTGCGCCCGCCCCGAGGCCGTCGAGGATCAGCGAGACGATCAGCTCCCCGAACGGGATCCAGGCGGTGATCGCCAGGACGCTGCCGGCCGTCGACCCGGTGAGCAGGCCGAGCCCGGCGCCCATGAGGGCCCACAGCATCGCGGCGAACAGGCCGGCGCCGAGGACCGCGGCGACACTGCCCGCACCCGAGCCGTCACCGGCGAGACCACCGCCGAACATCAGGATGGTCAGCATCGACACGGCCTCGACCACCACGCAGTACAGCAGCCCGAACGCGACCGCCGTCGTCAGCTTGGCGGCGATCACTCCGTCGCGGCCGCGGGTGGTCAGGAAACTGGTGACGATGGTGCGGTGCTGGAACTCGCTGCCCGTGTTGACCACCCCGAACAGCGCCGCGAACAGGAACACCAGCGCGAGCGCGACGCTCACCCCGATCGCGGCGGCGGCGGTCTCGGCGAAGCTCTCGCCGACGAGGCTCTCGAGCGTGCCGAGGATCGGCAGGGTCAGCGCACCGGAGAACAGGCCCACCACCACCGGGGTGATGCCGAGGATCCACCAGTAGCGCAGGCCCAGGACCTTGCGGAACTCGGCCGTCAGCAACGCGGTCATCGGGGTCCCTCCCAGCCGGTCGGCGAATGCTGTTGCCCGGGCGGAAACGGCCCGGGCGGCGGGAACTGTCCCGGGTAGGGCGGC
Organism: Rhodococcus sp. PSBB066; assembly: GCF_017068255.1. Taxonomy (NCBI): domain Bacteria; kingdom Bacillati; phylum Actinomycetota; class Actinomycetes; order Mycobacteriales; family Nocardiaceae; genus Rhodococcus; species Rhodococcus sp. PSBB066. The sequence goes on along the minus strand of NZ_CP070859.1, from coordinate 5,130,532 downwards.
TGCTGCGGGGGCGTCGGCCCCTGCATGCCCCACCCCGGCGCGGCCCCCACGTACTGCCCGGCCGTCATCGCCAGGAACACCTGTTCGAGGTCGGCGTGCTCGACGCTCGTCCCGAACACCGTCACGCCGTGTCCGGCGGCGAGCGCCGCGACGCGCTCGGGCTCCACCCCGACGATCGCGAGCCGGCCGTCCGGCTGCACCTGCGCGTCGGTGTGGCCCGCCGCGGCCAGCGCCGTCGCCAGGCGGGCCGGGTCGGAGGCGGCGACGAGGACCCGCGCGCGGTGCGCGTGCCGCAGGTCCGCCGTCGTGCCCTGGTGCACGAGCATGCCGCGGCTGATGATCACCAGACGGTCGGCCGTCTGCTCGACCTCCCGCAGGATGTGGCTCGAGATCAGCACGGTGCCCCCGGAACGCGCGTAGCCGAGCAGGAAGTCGCGCAGCCAGGCCATGCCTTCGGGGTCCAGGCCGTTCGCCGGTTCGTCGAGCACGAGGTAGCGCGGTTCGCCGAGCAGCGCGGTGGCCAGGGCCAGCCGCTGCCGCATGCCGAGGGAGAACTCGCCGATCCGCCGTCGGGCGGCCGCGCCGAGCCCGACCAGGTCGAGAACGTGCCGCACCCGGGCCGCCGGCACGCCGATCGCGGCGGCGTACACGTCGAGATGGGTTCCGGCGGTGTGCTTGGGATGGAAGCTCTGCGCGTCCAGCACCGCACCGACCACCCGCGCCGGCTGCGGCAGCGAGGTAAAGGGCATCCCGTCGACGAGCGCGGCACCGGCCGTCGGGCGCACCAGACCGAGCAGCATCCGCAGGGTCGTCGTCTTCCCGGAGCCGTTCGGTCCGAGGAATCCCGTGATCGATCCCGGCGGGACGGAGAACGACAGGTCCGACACCGCCGGCACGTTGCGAAAGGTCTTGCTCAGCCCCTGCACGGCGATGCCCGGCGGCGGCGCGGCCGCGTTCGCGTACCCGGCGCCGGCGACCGGCCCCGTCGGGAACGGCGCTGTCATCGATACCCTCCCTGGTGTGGGCCCCTGCTCGGACCCCGCGAGCCTACGTGCCCGGCGCGGCGGACCGGGAGAAGGACCGGTCGAGGAAGGGAAGCACCAGTTCGAGGAATTCGCTCGGGGCGTCGAGCTGCGGGCAGTGCCCGGCGTCCGGAATGATCGCGACCCGTCGCCGGGCCCCGGTGTTCACCCGGCCCGCGGCGCGCGCCGGGGTGATCAGATCCCGCTCGCCCCACACGAGCAGCGCCGGCACGGTCAGGGAGTTCACCATCTCGGGAATCGGCAGCCGGCCCAGTTCGGGGATCACGGCCCGGCCGACGGCCAGCATGGTCTCGATGCTGCGCCGCGTCGCGTAGTTCGCCGCGAACGCGGTGCGCGTGTCGCCGCCCAGCCGGTCCGGGCGGTGCAGCGCCGCGCGGGTGTACAGGGCGGCGACGGCGAACTGCACGAGCGCCGGCGGCACGGGCCGGGACAGCGCGCGCGACACCATGTCCAACGGCAGCCGCGCTCCGCCCAGCCAGCTGCGCGGTATGCCGGCCATCCCCGGCATGTCGGCGAGTACGACGCCGTCCACCCGGCGCGGATACGTCGACGCGAACGCCAGCGACGTCACCGCTCCCAGCGAATTGCCGATCAGCGCAACCGGATCCCGGCAGTCGGCGATCACGTCGGCGACGGTGTCGACGTAGTGGTCCAGTACCGGCGCCCGCCAGTGCCCGGCGCTCCGGCCGAACCCCGGCAGGTCGACGGTCAGGACCCGGTGGCGTTCGGCCAGGGCCGGGGCCACCTTGCACCAGGTGCCCCCGTGATCGGAGTATCCGTGCAGGAGGACCACGGTGCGCGGGCCGGATCCGCTCTCGCGCACGAACACCGTGCCCGCGGACATCTCACCAGCCGGTCAGGGGAGAGGACAGCGCCTGCCAGTTCGGATCGCCGTCCGGCCCGGTGGCCGGTCCGGCGAGCGGCGGACGCTTCGCCGGCCACTGCGCCGGCGGCGGGCCGAACGCATCGCGCGCGTTCGCGATGACCCGCTTGCCCAGCGCGCGGTTGCCCACGCCGCCGATCGCGGCACCGATCCCGGCCGGCACCAGCTTGCCGAACACGAGGGCGCTGCGCTTGGCGAGGTACTTGCGGACGAACGTCCGCGCGAGCGACTTGTTCACGGACCTCAGCTGGGCGCCGGGGATCTTGCCGGTGATCGCCGACGTCCACGTCTTCGCGGTCGTGCCCGTGGCCCGCTCGACGATCTCCATGCCTGCCTCACCCAGTGCCACGGCGAGCACGAGGGCGCGGCGCTGCTCGTGTTCGTGCGGTTCGATCCCGTGCACCGACGCCACCGCAAGCGTCAGCAGCGCGGCAGCCTCGAGGAAGAACGCGGTTTCGGCGCCGACCGCGGCGATCGATGCGAGCGTGCCGATGCCGGGAACGGTCGCGGCGGCGCCCGCCGCCGTGCCGCTGCCGGTGACTCCGTTGAGGAAGATCTTCTCCAGCCGCGCAATGATCTGCTCCGGAGTCTCGCCGGGATGGGCGCGCCGCGTCAGTTCGACGTAGCGCGCCACCGCGGGCGCCTGCAGCCTGCTGCCGTTGTCCAGGAGCGTGACGAGATACTTCTCCACGCGTCCCACCCTGTCGGTCATCGTTCCGTCCTCGATCCTCCCGGCCCTCCCGGGCCTGCATGCGCCGCCGTGAGTCCACGGCTGCTCACCCCGTGTACCCCATGGGCGTGTCCTCTATCCCTGTTTACCCTGGGACCGTGACCGGCATCTCGGACGGTGCCCGGCGGCGGCCCGCCCCGTCGCTGCGTCCCTACGTGCGCGGTTACGACGGGTACCGGCTGACGGGATTCGCACCCGGCACCCACCTCGGCCTGCCGTCCCCGGACCTGACCGTCGTGCTCACGATCGGCGCACCGCTCGAACTCGCGCGGGCCGCCGCACCGGGCCAGGGGCCCGGCCGGTTCGGTGCGCTCGCGAGCGGGCTGGCCACCACCGCCGTCACCATCGCCCACGACGGCAACCAGCACGGCATCCAGCTCGCACTCACCCCCGCGGGAGCCCGGGTGCTGCTGGGCGTGCCCGCCGGTGCGCTCGGCGCCTGGGTCGTCGACCTCGAGGAGGTGCTCGGCGCCGCCGCCCGCGAGCTCGGCGAACGGATCGCCGCCACCGGGGCGTGGGAGAGCCGGTTCCGGGTCCTCGACGAGGTGCTCGGCCGGCGCCTCGCCGGTGGGCGCGGCGAGATCGACCCCCGTCTGCGGCACGCGTGGCGCAGGCTGCAGGACCCGCGTTCGCCGGGTCCGCGGATCACCGATCTGGCCGACGAGATCGGCTGGAGCCGAAGGCATCTGACGTCGCGATTCACCGCCGAGTTCGGGGTCGGGCCCAAGGAGGCGACACGGGTGATCCGATTCGACCGGTCCCGTCGGCTGCTGCGCAGCCCCGGGCCGCACGTGCTCGCCGACGTGGCCGCCCGGTGCGGGTTCTACGACCAGGCCCACCTCGCGCGGGAATGGCGCGAGATCGCCGGGGTCCCGCCGTCGCGCTGGCTGCGCGACGAGCAGTTCCCAATCGTCCAAGACGGCGACCCGGCCGTCGACGAACACTGGCAGACATGACCACGACAGCACTCACCACAACCGTATGGCCCTGCCTCTCCTACACCGACGCCCGGGCGGCGATCCGCTTCCTCGTCGACGCGTTCGGCTTCACCGAGAACGCCGTCTACGGCGACGGCGACCGCGTCGACCACGCCGAGCTGAGATGGCCGCACGGCGGCGGCGTCATGCTCGGCTCGGCCGGTCGGGGCGGCCCGATCGAGACGCCCGCCGGCACCGGCTGCATCTACCTCGTCGCCCCCGATGCCACCGCCGTCGACACGCTGCACGAACGCGCCGTGGCCGCGGGCGCCACGATCGTCGTCGCCCTGCACGACACCGACTACGGCTCACACGACTTCACGTGCCGGGACCCGCAGGGGGTGTACTGGAGCTTCGGAACCTATCCGGGCGCGTGAATCACGCGCCGTGACCGGCCGGCACCGCCTCCTGCGCCCGCGGCGGGGGCGGTGGCGTGCCGTCACCGAACGGCTTGCCGCCCAGCTCTTCCCGGCCGTGCGGCGTCAGCCACCCCCTCAGGTCGGGGCCCTTCGGCACGATCTGCGTCGGATTGATGTCGGCGTGCACGATGTAGTAGTGCTCCTTGATCTGCACGAAGTCGATCGTGTCGCCGAAGCCCGGCGTCTGGAACAGGTCCCGGGCGTACCCCCACAGCGCCGGCATCGACGAGAGCAGACCCCGGTTGCACTTGAAGTGCCCGTGGTAGACGGCGTCGAAGCGGGCCAGCGTGGTGAACAGCCGGACATCCGCCTCGGTGATCGTCTCGCCCACCAGGTACCGGCGCGAACTCAGCCGTTCCTCGAGCCAGTCCAGCCGCGCGAACAGCCGGTCGAAGGCGCGGTCGTACGCGCGCTGCGACCCGGCGAACCCGCACCGGTACACGCCGTTGTTGACGTCCTGGTAGACGAGCTGGGCCACCTCGTCGATCTCGTCGCGCAACGGCTCCGGGTAGAGGTCGGGGGCGCCGTCGCGGTGCAGCGCCGTCCACTCCGTGGAGAAGTCCAGGGTCATCTGCGCGTAATCGTTGGTGACCACCCGGCCGGTGGGCACGTCCACGACGGCCGGGACCGTGATGCCCCGTGGGTACTCGGGGTCCCGGGCGAAGTACGCGTCCTGCAACCGCGGGATCTGCAGCACCGGATCCACCCCGCCCGGGTCGAGATCGAACGTCCAGCTGCGCTCGTCGTGCGTGGGCCCGCACAACCCCAGCGACAGCGCGTCCTCGAGCCCCAGCAGCCGGCGCACGATGAGCGTGCGATTCGCCCACGGGCAGGCGCGGGCGGCGATCAGCCGGTACCGGCCCGCCTCCACCGGATACCCGTCGCGCCCGTCGGCGGTGATGCGCGTGGTGATGTAGTGCGTGTCGCGGCTGTACTCGGCGCCGGGCGTGACATACCCGTCACTGTCGCCTCCGGAGTGCTTGTTCACAGGGCTCCCTTCGCTCGGTGCGGCCCGTTCAGACGCTAGCCGGTACGGCCACCGAGGTGTGGGTACCCAGTTCGGTGTATCCCAGCACCGCGGCCAGGCCACGGCCCGCGGTGTTGTCGCGCCGGGCCCGCCACTGCGGGATCAGCCCGGCGTCGAGCGCGTCGTGCGTCGCGAGCGTCGCGACCGTCGCCGCCAGACCGATCCGGCGGTGCTCCGGCACGGTCAGTGCCGTCACGTCCGCCAGGATCGACTGCACCTCCCGGTACACCGCCCCCGACAGCGGCCGGTGGTCGTCGTCGAGCAGCACGAACGACGAGGCCTCCCCGTTCACATTCTCGAGTCCCGCCTCGGTCGCGTCGTCGGGTGGGCAGCGCCGCAACAGCTCCGCGAGATCGTCGACCTCGTGGGAGATCAGCGGATCGCGCACCCGCGTCGCGTCGACCCAGTCGGCGCAGTAACTCAGCGCGTGGCTGCGCACCGCGCGGCCGCGGGTCAGGTCGAGCAACGCCGACGCGTCCAGCTCCGCGTCGGGCACCGCCGCGACGGCCTCGACCGCCCAGCTCGGACCCACCACCGCGGTGGCCTCACCGAGGCGCAGCACCCGGACCAGCGCGGACGCGTCGTCCACCCGCGTCACCCGTCCCGGCGCGGCGAGCGCTCCGTCGTCGAGCCCGAGTTCGCGGCACCAGGCCAGCCGCACGATGTCCAGGAGATGTCCGTCCACGGCGCTACCGTAGACGCCTACGAGCGGAGGACGTGCGGGTGGAGACCGAGACAAATCCGTGGCCGGCGCTGTGGGCGCTGTGCCTCGGGTTCTTCATGATCCTGGTGGACAGCACCATCGTGGCGGTCGCCAACCCGGCGATCATGCGGGCGCTGGACACCGACATCAACAACGTCGTGTGGGTCACCAGCGCGTACCTGCTGGCATACGCGGTGCCGCTGCTGGTCACCGGCCGCCTCGGCGACCGGTTCGGCCCGAAGCGCGTCTACCTGGCGGGCCTGGTGCTGTTCACCGCGGCGTCGCTGTGGTGCGGATTGTCCGGCACCGTTGCCGCTCTCGTGGTCGCCCGGGTCTTCCAGGGCCTCGGCGCGGCCCTGATGACCCCGCAGACGATGGCGATCATCACCCGCACCTTCCCGCCCGACCGGCGAGGCACCGCGATGGGCCTGTGGGGCGCGGTGGCGGGGGTCGCGACCCTCGTGGGCCCGCTGGCCGGCGGTGTCCTCGTCGACAACCTCGGCTGGGAATGGATCTTCTTCGTGAACGTGCCGGTCGGGATCGTCGGTTTCGTCCTCGCGGCGCGGCTGGTCCCGGCGCTGCCCACCCATCCGCACCGGTTCGACCTCCTCGGCGTGCTGCTCAGCGGCGCGGGCATGTTCTGTCTCGTGTTCGGTATCCAGGAGGGCAACTCCTACGACTGGTCCACTCCCGTGTGGGTGCTGATCGCCGCCGGGGTGGCGCTGCTGGCGGTGTTCGTGTGGTACCAGTCCCGGGGGCGCGGGGAGCCGCTCGTTCCGCTCGGCCTGTTCCGCGACCGCAACTTCTCGCTGGCCAACATCGGCATCGCCACGATGGGCTTCTCGGTCACCGCGATGGTGCTGCCGCTGATGTTCTACGCCCAGGGCGTGCGCGGCTGGACACCCACGGAGTCGGCGTTGCTGATGGCCCCGATGGCGGTCCTCACCGGCGTGCTCGCCCCGATGGTCGGGCGGCTCGTGGACCGAACCCATCCGCGCTACATCGCCGGCACCGGATTCGCGCTGCTCGCCGTGTCGCTGGCGTGGCTGGCCGCGGTGATGACGCCCGACTCGCCGGTGTGGCAGCTGCTGCTGCCGATCGCCCTCATGGGCGCCGCGATGGCCGGCATCTGGTCGCCGCTGGCCGCCACCGCGACGCACGGCCTGCCGCCGCATCAGGCGGGGGCCGGGTCGGGTGTCTACAACACCACCCGGCAGGTCGGTGCCGTCCTGGGCAGCGCCGCCGTGGGTGCGCTCATCACGTCCCGCCTCGCCGTGCACGGGTTGGCCGGCGGCGGTGCCGGCGAGGGCGGGACGACGGCCCTGCCCGAGCCGGTGCGCGCGCCGTTCGCCGCCGCCATGGCCGAGTCGACGCTGCTGCCTGCCGCGGTCCTGCTCGTCGGCTTCGCCGCGGCGCTGTTTTTCACGCGGCCTGTGCGCACCGAGCCGGCGCCGAGACCACCCCTCGAGCAGCGCCGCACGCTCGCCTAGTGTGGCGCGCATGACGCAGACCACACATCCCACCCGCCTCGAGCGCCACACCACCGCGGCCGGTGCCGAGGTCGCCGTGCTCACCGTCGCGCACGGCACGCTGAACCTGTTCGACCGGGCCCTGTTCGACGCCGTGATCGCCGACATCACCGCGCTCGTGGCCGCGCCGCCGCGCGCGGTACTGATCCGCGCGGAAGGCAAGGTCGTCTCCGGCGGGGTGGACGTCCACCTGTTCGACGGCCTCGACGCCGGGCAGGGCGCGCAGCTGTGGCAGGACCTGTTCGCGCAGATCATCCACCCGCTCGAGGCCCTGCCGTGCCCCGTGGTGTTCGCCGCGCACGGGCTCACCCTCACCGCGGCGTTCGAGATCTCCCTCGCCTGCGACATCGTCCTCGCGGCGCCGGGCGCGAAGTTCGGGTTGGTGGAAACCGTCGTCGGTCTGACCCCGTCGATGGGCGGGCCGCAGCGGCTGGCCGAGCGTGCCGGCTCCGGCCGCGCACGCGAACTGGTGATGACCGGCGACCTCTACGACGCCGAGACGCTGCGGTCGTGGGGCGTGGTCAACGCGGTCCACGAGGACGTGGATTCCGCCGCACGCGCCTTGGCGGACCGGCTCGCCGACGGCCCCACCCGCGCCCACGACGCCACCAAGCAGATCATCGGCGCGTGGCGGTCCGGTGGCGTCGCGCACGCCGACTCGGAGACCCCGGACGTCTCCGGCGCGCTGTTCGGCACCGACGACCTGAAGGGTGCCGTGCGCAGCTTCCTCACCGTCGGCCCGGGGAAGGCGTCGTACACCGGAAGGTGAGCCGATCCCGCCCCCAGTTGTGACCCGCGCCATATAGTGCAGGCACACGACGAGGCGGAGGTGACGATGTCGGTGGCGGTGGTCCGGGTTTCGTGCGCAGCGGGGTGGTTCCGTGACGAGCGTGTCAGTCGCCGACTGGACGGTGTCCTGCGGTACGAGGACCTCGAGCCGTGCCTGGCCGAGCTGCTCGACCGCAGCGCGCTGCGGCACTCCGCCCGCGTCGCCGCCGTCGACCGGGCCGGCAACGCCCTCACCTACGGGCAGATGTGGTCGTCGGCAGCACGGGTGGCGGGTGGACTGCTCGATCAGGGCGTGGGCCCGGCCGACCGGGTGGTCGTCCACTATCCGAACGGGTTCCGCTGGCTGTACGCGTTTCTCGGGGTGGTCCTCGCCGGTGGGGTGCCGGTGCTGCCGGATCCGACGTGCAGCGATCCGGAACTCGAGTGGATCGCCGATGACAGCGGCGCCGTCCTGACCCTCGACGGCGAGCTGCCCGACGGGGTGGCGTTCCTGGACGAGGGCGCCGCGCCGGACGAGCTCGCGGTGCTGTACTACGTGCGCAAACGCGGCGGGGGACTGCACGGGGTGGAGCTGACCAACGAGAACATCCTCTCCACGATCGAGGCCGTGGTGCACGCGATGGACCTGACCGCGGAGGGGGCGCGCACGGTGCTCACCGCACCGCTGTCCACGGCGGCGGGCAGCGCCGTGCAGCTGTTGCCCACCCTGGCGGCCGGCGGCACCGTCGTCGCCGCCGGGGCCCGGGGGGTGCGGGTGCCGTGGCGGCACCTGCGCGCGTCGTTCCCCGCGGCGAGGTGCGTACGCGGCTGGGGGGTGGCCGAAACCGGCGGCATCGGGCTGCTGCTGCCCACCGACCAGCGGGCCGCGCACCCGCGCAGCGTCGGAGTTCCGTTCGGCGGCATGGAGGTCGCGCTCCTCGGCCCGGCCGCCGATCAAGGCGTCGGCGAACTGCTGTGCCGCGGTCCCAGCGTCGCGCGCCGCTACTGGAACGACCCGGAATCGACCGCCGAGACCTTCGACGACGGCTGGTTCCACACCGGCGACCAGGTGCACATCGACGGGGACGGCTTCGTCACGCCCGTCGCCGTCCGGGTGTCGTGACACGGCGGTACGGCCGGTCCGCCGCCGCCGGGTTCGGTTGCGGTATAAGCGAATGGACCGCGGTACGCGCGGTCGGCTACCGAATCCTGTGAAAGGTGTGCGCGCATGTCCGACGAGGTCCTGCTCGAGCGTCGCGGTCGAATCCTGGTGATCACCATCAACCGGCCCGAGGCCCGCAATGCCGTCAACGCGGCCGTCAGCCACGCCCTCGCCGCCGCCGTCGACGAACTCGACGCCGATCCCGACCTGTCCGTGGGCGTGCTCACCGGTGCGGGTGGCAACTTCTGTGCCGGCATGGATCTCAAGGCGTTCGTCGCCGGGGAGAACGTCGCGGTGCCGGGCAAGGGCCTCGGCTTCACCGAGGCGCCGCCGCGCAAACCGATCATCGCCGCCGTCGAGGGCTTTGCGCTGGCCGGCGGCACCGAACTCGTCCTCGCCACGGATCTCGTGGTCGCCGCCGCGGACGCCAGGTTCGGCATCCCGGAGGTCAAGCGCGGACTCGTCGCCGCGGGCGGCGGCCTGCTGCGCCTGCCCACCCGGATCCCGTATCAGAAGGCGATGGAACTGGCCCTCACCGGCGACGCGTTCACCGCCGAGGAGGCCCACGGCTACGGCTTCGTCAACATTCTCACCGAGCCGGGCGGTGCGCTGGAGGGTGCCCTGGCCCTCGCCGAACGGATCACGGCCAACGGCCCGCTCGCCGTGGCGGCCACCAAGGAGGTCATCGCCAAGGCCGCCGACTGGCCGGCGGACGAGGCCTTCGACAGGCAACGCGAGATCGTCGGCCCGGTGTTCGTGTCCGAGGACGCCCGCGAGGGCGCGACGGCGTTCGCGGAGAAGCGTTCCCCGGTCTGGAAGGGCCGCTGACGACCCGCGTCCCTTCCGCGCGGCCGCGGAAGGGACGCGTCGACGAAGGAGGATCGTGCTCGCCGAACTGCACGTCCACATCGAGGGCACTCTCGAACCGGAGCTGATCTTCGCTCTGGCCGAGCGCAACCGGGTCGCGCTCCCGTACGCCGACCTCGCCGAACTGCGCAGCCGGTACGAGTTCACCGATCTGCAGTCCTTCCTCGACCTGTACTACGCGAACATGCAGGTGCTGCGGACGGCCGAGGACTTCGCCGATCTCGCGCGGGCGTACCTGCGCCGGGCGGCGCAGGCCGGCGTGACGCGGGCCGAGTTCTCCTTCGACCCGCAGGCGCACACGAGCCGCGGCGTGCCGCTGACGGAGGTGGTCGAGGGCCTCGCGGACGCCGTCGCGGCGGGCCGGCGAGAGTTCGGCGTCGATGCGGCGATGATCGCCTCCGTCGTGCGGGACCGGCCCGTGCACGAGGCCGAGGAGGTGTTCGGGGAGCTGCTGCGCCTGTCGGCTCCGATCATCGGGCTGGGTCTGGACTCTGCGGAGGTGGGCTATCCGCCGTCGCTGTTCGAGGACGTGTTCGCCCGCGCCCGCGCCGAGGGCCTGCACACGGTCGCCCATGCGGGAGAGGAGGGCCCGCCCGAATACGTGTGGCAGGCACTGGATCTGCTCGGGGCCGAACGCATCGACCACGGCATCCGATCCCTCGAGGACCCCCTCCTCGTAACGCGCCTCGTGGACGAGCAGATTCCGCTCACGGTCTGTCCACTGTCCAACGTCCGTTTGCGCGTGGTGGATTCGCTCGAGCGGCATCCGCTGCCGCGCATGCTCGAGGCGGGTCTGCTGGTGACCGTCAACTCCGACGATCCGGCGTACTTCGGCGGGTACGTCGACGACACGTTCGCGGCGCTGCGCGATCGGCTCGGGCTCACGTCCGATCAGCGGGAGACGTTGGCGCGCAATTCGATCGCGGCGTCCTTCGGCTAGCCCGCGGCCTACGGGCCGAGCACGCGGTCCAGGTACGGGTTGGCGAAGGTGCGCTGCGGGTCGACGCGGTCGCGGACGGCGAGGAAGTCGTCGAAGCGCGGATACGTCGTGCGCAGGTCGGCCGCGCTGCGGCCGTGCATCTTGCCCCAGTGTGGCCGTCCGTCCACGGCGCGGGCGATCGCCTCGACCGCATCGAAGTACGCCCGGTGCTCGCGCCGGTGGTACTGGTGCACGGCGAGGTACGCGCTGTCGCGGCCGTGTGCCGTCGACAGCCACACGTCGTCGGCGGCGGCGAAGCGTACCTCGACGGGAAAAGCGACACGGAAGTCGTTGCGGGAGAGCCACGCATCGATCTCGGTGAGCACGTCGGTCACCGAGCCGACGGGTACGGCGTACTCCATCTCCCGGAACCGGACCCGGCGCGGGGAGGCGAAGACGCGATAGCTGCGGTCGACGAACTCCCGCGGCGACAGCGTCCGGGCGGCGAACTCGTTGAGCCGCGGGATGGTCGCGGGGGCGCGGGTCGCGACGCGCTGGACGACCTCGAACATGCCGTTGGCGAGCACCTCGTCGTCGACGAAGCCCCGTACCCGGCCCACCGGGGCGCCGGGCGCGTCGGCGGGCAGCCGGGTGTTGCGCTTGGTGAGCACCCGGTCGGTGTGCGGGAACCAGTAGAACTCGAAGTGGTCGACGGCGAGCCGGTCGCGCTCGAGCACGGCGAGGGTGTCGTGCAGCGTGCCGGGCGCTTCCGCGGCGTGCAGCGCGAAGGCGGGCACGCACTCGAGTGTGATCGTGGCGAGGATGCCGACGGCGCCGAGGCCGAGCCGGGCGGCCTCGTAGAGTTCCGGGTGGTCGTCGGGGGAGCAGTGCACGACGGAACCGTCGGCGAGCACCACGGTGGCGGCGCGGGCGACGGTGGCGAGGCCCCCGAATCGCGCGCCGGTGCCGTGGGTGCCGGTGGACATCGCGCCGGCGAGCGACTGCACGTCGATGTCCCCGAGGTTGGGCACGGCCAGACCCTGATCCCACAGGAGCCGGTTGAGATCCCGCAGCCGGGTGCCGGCCCGCACGGTGACGAGCGCACCGGCGGAGGTGGGCCGGACGTCCTCGATGCCGGTGAACCGGTCGAGGGAGACGAGCACGCCGTCGGTGACGGCGGCGCCGCTGAACGAGTGTCCCGCCCCGACCGCCTTGACGCGCAGGCCCCGCTCGGATGCGCGTGCGACGACGGCGGCGATCTCGTCCAGGGATTCCGGAGTCTCGTACGCGCGCGGCGTCGCGGATTCGGTGCGCGCCCAGTTGCGCCAGGTGGCTGCGGGACGGTCGGTGGCCATGGGGCAATCATCGACTTGGACGACCGTCCAGGTCAATAGGGGCCGACGGATCCGGACCGGGTTCTACGATCGGAGGCATGCTGAACCGGTTGCCGGCGGACCAACGTCGAGCCCAACTCGTCGAATCCGCCCTCGCGCTGGCCGAGGGCGGCGGTCTCGGGGCCGTCACAGTGCGTGCCGTCGCCGAGCACGCCGGCGTATCGCTCGGGGTGGTGCACTACTGCTTCGAGAGCAAGGAAGCCCTCGTCGCCGCGATGGGGGAGACGCTGGTGCTCCAGCTCAGCCAGGCGTTGCGCACCGCCTTCACCCTCCCGCAGAACGGGCCGGACCCGCAGGGCCCGCGCGGGCTGCGGCAGCTGCTCTACGCCGGGATCACTGCGATGTGGCCGACGATCGAGGCGACGGCCGACCGTCAGCTGCTCACCTACGAGATCACCACCTATTCGCTGCGCCACCGCGCTGCCGGCGAGCCGCTCGGCGGCAACATCGCCACCGAGCAGTACCGCATCATGGACGTCGAGGCCCAGGCATTTCTCGAGGAGTGCGCCGCCCGCACCGGCACCGAGTGGGTCGAGCCGGTCTCGACCGTCGCGCGCCTGGCGCTGGCCATGCTCGACGGCCTGGTCCTGCGGTGGCTGGTGGATCGTGACAGCGACGCCATCGTCACCGAACTCGACGACATCGCCGCGATCGTCGCCGGCCGGGCCGTGGAAACGACCTGAACCTGGACACAGGTCCAAGTCGGTGCTTGACTGGCCGCGACGACCCGACCTGCCGTGGATTGGACCCCCGCCGTGACCCACCCCCTCGACCGGCTCCACGACGCGACGGCCGACCTGGACCCGCCGCTCGCGGCCGTCGACCTTCCCACACTCCGACGCAACGCCGCCGACCTCGTCCGTCGCGCCGGGGGCACGCCCGTGCGGGTGGCGAGCAAGTCCGTCCGGTGCCGCGCGGTCCTCGAGGAGGTGCTCGGCACCGGCCTCACCGCCGACGGCGGTTTCGGCGGGATCATGGCGTACTCGCTGCGCGAAGCGCTCTGGCTGGTCGAGCGCGGCGCCCGCGACGTGCTCCTCGGATACCCGACCGTCGACCGTGCCGCGCTCGCCGAACTCGCCGGCCGGCCGCACGCCCTCGACGCGGTCACCCTCATGGTCGACTCCGCCGCCCAGCTCGGCATCGTCCGCGACGCCCTCGGCACCGCCCGTGTGCGACCCCGCGTGTGCCTCGACGTGGATGCGTCGCTGCGGCTCGGGCCGGTGCACCTCGGCGTGCGGCGCTCGCCGCTGCGCACGCCCGACGAGGTGGGGCAGCTCGCCCGCTGCGCCACGACCGCCGGCTTCGCCGTCGTCGGAGTGATGTTCTACGAGGCGCAGATCGCCGGTCTGCCCGACACGTCGCTCGCGGTCCGCCTGATCAAGCGCCGGTCGGCCGCCGAGCTGGCCACCCGTCGCAGCGCCGTCGTCGGGGCCGTCCGCGCCGTCGTCGGCGACCTCGAGATCGTCAACAGCGGCGGCACGGGTTCGCTCGAGATCAGTTCCGCGGACCCGGTCGTCACCGAGGTCACCGCCGGCTCCGGCCTCTACGTGCCCACGTTGTTCGACCGATACCGGGCCTTCACACCGCGGCCCGCGCTGTACTTCGCGCTGCCCACGGTGCGCAGGCCCAGTCCCACCATCGCCACGCTCTTCGGTGGCGGTTACATCGCCTCCGGCCCGACGGGTCCGTCCCGGGTACCGCGGCCGGTGCGGCCCGCCGGACTGCGGCTGCTGCGCGCCGAGGGTGCCGGCGAGGTGCAGACCCCGGTCACCGGCCGCGCCGCCGCAGACCTGCCCGTCGGCGGCCGCGTGTGGCTGCGGCATGCCAAGGCGGGGGAGCTGTGCGAGCGGTTCGCGCACCTGCATCTCGTCGACGCCGGCGGCACCCGCACCACCGTCCCCACCTATCGCGGCGAGGGGCACTGCTGGTGAGCTACGCCGGTGCCGCGCTGTTGCACAACGCCTTCCAGTCCTGCTCCGTGCGATCGGCGTAGGCGGCGGACCACCGCGCCACCGCCTCGTCGAACACCGTCCCGCGGCCGAGGTACCCGGCGACGAACGCGCCGTCCGGGCTCTGGCTGTGGGCGCGGGCGAGCAGCGCTCCGCACAGCCGGCCGTACTGCTCCGATTGTGCGGGCCTGAGCCGTTCCCACTGCACCGATCCCTTCATGTCCCGGAACTGACGCACATAGAAGTCCCGGCGCACGCCGTCGGCGCCGGGGACGCCGGTGATCCAGCCGAGAAGCGGATCCGAGTGGGCCTGCAGGATCCGCTGTGCCCCCACGACGCGGGCGCCCTGGCCGTGCGCGATGAGGTCGGCCTCGACCCGGTGCGGGGTCTCCCGGATCCCGCCGTGCGTCTCCAACACCGACCGCCCGGCCTCCTTGACCTGGAGAAACAGCGGCTCGTCGGCCGGGCCGAGCAGCAGGACGAGGAAGCATCGGGTGCCCACGCTGCCCACCCCCACGATCCGCATCGCAAAATCCACGACGCGGTACTGGGAAAGCAGCAGCTGGGCATCCGCCCGCACCGTCGCACGGTAGGACGCGACGATCCGCTCGATGGCGTCGAGTGACCCGATGTCGAGGTGGCGGACGATCGGGGGCTGGTCGACGATGCGCGGAACGTCGTCGGCCGTGGTGACCGTCAGTTTCCTCAGGACCTGTTCCGACGTGCGGCTGCGAGCCTTCTGCACGACGGCTCGTATCGCCTCCGGATTCCGCGACGCCTGCTCGATCTCTTCCGCGTCGACCTGGAAGTAGAACCGCTCGGTGGCCGTCAGGCCGGACAGGAACCGGATGGTCTCGCGGTACGAGCGCACCGTCGCGAGGGTCGCGTCCCGGCACTGCTGCTCGGTGCAGCCGGTGTGACGGCCGGCCAGCCATACCGAGGCGGCCAGCCGCTTGACGTCCCATTCCCACGGCGCCGGATACGCCTCGTCGAAGTCGTTGAGATCGAACAGGACCCGTCGCTCCGGCGAGGCGTACAGGCCGAAATTCGCCAGATGGGCGTCGCCCGAGGCCACCACGTGCGGTCCCGTCACGGCCTCGGTGGACAGATCCGCCGCCATCGCGGCGGCGCTGCCGCGGTAGTAGGCGAACGGGGACTCCGTCATCCGCTCGTACCGGATCGGCACCAGTTCCGGCAGCCGGGTGCGGTTCTGCTGCTCGAAGATCGCCACGGGGTCGCGGTCGGGGCAACGGAATTCGCCGTGCGCACCGCGGGGCACGCGGGTGCGGGCGGCACGCCCCTCGGCTCGACTGCGCTCGGCGGCGGTAGTCGGTGTCATCCCGCGATTGTGCACCGGCGCACAATGACCGCATGCCCTTTTTCGACGGCAGCACCGGCCGTATCCACTACCGACACTGGCCCGTCGACGGCGCGGCGGCCGCCGTCGTCTTCGCCCACGGGATGCGTCAGCACACCGGCCACTACCACCGCTTCGCGGCGGGCCTGGCGACGCACGGCATCGCGTTGTGGGGCATCGATCTCGCCGGGCACGGTCTGTCCGAGGGCAGCCCCGGCGAACCGGGCGTCCTCGACGACCTGGCTGCGGACCTGCTGCGCGTCGCCGAGGTGGCGGAGCGTGCCGAGCCGGGGATGCCGCTGGTGGTGATGGGGCATTCGCTCGGCGCGGCGACCGCCCTCACGCTGCTGCGCACCGACGCCGGCTGCTTCCGTGGCGCCGTGCTGTGCGGGACGCCGCGCTCGGCGGCCGTGCCCGCGACGGCCGAGATCCTCGCGGGGGCTCGCATCCCGCTGCTCGCGGTGCACGGCGCCGACGACCGGCTGGCCCCGATCGACCCCGTGCGGGCCTGGGCCCGGACGATCCCGGCCCTGGACCTGCGCGAGTACCCCGACGCGGGCCACGACCTGCTGCACGAACCGGTGCACCGCACGGTGACGCGCGACGTCGCCGAGTTCGTCCGGACCGTGACCGAAGTGCCGGCCCCCCAACAACAGTGAGCGAATGTATCCCTCACTCGATCAGAGGAGATGAAGGATACATTCGCTCACCATGGGCGTGGCCCTACGAGTAGATGGCCTCGATCGCCGTGCCGTGCGCCTCGTGGATGACGTTGCGCTTGAGCTTGAGCGTCGGGGTCAGCTCGCCGGTCTCGATGGTGAAGTCCACTTCGAGGATCCGGTACTTCTTGATCTGCTCGGGGTTGGAGACCTTCCTGTTGCCCTCGGCCACCGCGGCGTCGATCTCCGCGATCAGGTCGGGGTTCTTCAACAGCTCGGACACCGGGGCGTCGGCCGGAATGCCGTGGCGCTCCTTCCAGCCGGGCAGGGCCTCGGGGTCGAGGGTGATCAGCGCGCCGATGAACGGCTTCGCGTCGCCGACGACGATGACCTGGCTGATCAGCGGGTGCGCCCGCAGAGCGTCCTCGAGCACGGCCGGGGCGACGTTCTTGCCGCCGGCGGTGACGATGAGCTCCTTCTTGCGGCCGGTGATGTGGACGAATCCGTCCTCGTCGATCTTGCCGATGTCACCGGTGTGGAACCAGCCGTCGACGATCGCTTCGGCGGTGGCCTTCTCGTTCTTCCAGTAGCCGCCGAACACCGCGGGGCCCTTGAGCAGCAGCTCGCCGTCCTCGGCGATCCGCGCGGCGTGCCCGTTGACCGGCCGGCCGACGCTGCCCACCCGCTGGTGCTCGGGGGTGTTGATGGTGACGCCACCGGTGGTCTCGGTCAGGCCGTAGCCCTCGAAGATCGGGATGCCGACGCCGCGGAAGAAGTGGCCCAGGCGCGCGCCGAGGGCGGCGCCGCCGGAAACCGCCTGCTCGCACTCGCCACCGAGGGCCGCGCGCAACTTGCTGTACACCAGCTTGTCGAACACCGCGTGCTTGATCTTCAGGCCCAGACCGGGCCTGCCCTTGTCCAGCGCCTCGCTGTACGCGATGGCGGTATCGGAGGCCTTCTCGAAGATCCGGCCCTTGCCGCCGTCGTACGCCTTCTGCTTGGCCGAGTTGTAGACCTTCTCGAACACGCGCGGCACCGACAGGATGAAGTTCGGCTTGAACTCGCCGAGCTGGTCGAGCAGCGTGGTCAGATCGGAGGTGTGCGCGACGGTGACGCCGTGCTCGAACGCGCCGAACGAGATCTCGCGGGCGAACACGTGCGCGAGCGGCAGGAACAGCAGGGTCCGCTTGCCGCTCACCATGGAGTTCGGCAGGGCGAGCTTGACGGCCGCCGCCTCGGCCCACAGGTTGCTGTGGGTCAGCTGCACACCCTTGGGGCGGCCGGTGGTGCCCGAGGTGTAGATCAGGGTGGCGGGGGACTCGGCACGCACCTGGTGGCGCCGCTCCTCGAGCTGCTCGTCGGTGATCGCGGCGCCGCGCGCGATCAGTTCGTCGACGGCGCCCTTCGCTCCCGCTGCGCCCTCGATCTGCAGGACCTCGCGCAGGGCCGGCGCGGCCTCGGCCACGGCGGCGACCGTCCGCGCGTGGTTGTCGTTCTCCACGACCAGCAGCGAGGTCCCCGAGTCCTCGAGGATCCACTGGGCCTGGTCGGCCGAGGAGGTCTCGTAGATCGCGACGGTGCAGCCCCCGGCGGCCCAGATCGCGTAGTCGATGAGGACCCATTCGTAGCGGGTGCTCGACAGGATCGCGACCCGGTCGCCGAGTTCGATCCCGGAGGCCATCAGGCCCTTGGCCACCCCGCGGACCTGTGCGGCGAACTCGGCGGCGGTGACGCTGACCCACCGGCCGTCGACCCTGCGCTCGAACGGCACCCAGGTCGGCGACTCCTTCTCGTGCCGGAAGACGGCGTCCGCCATCGATGCGTCCTCGGGAATCGAGAACGACTGTGGCACGGCAAACTCTCTCACGGTGACCCCTCCATCAATTTTTCACTGGTGGATGTGCATTGCATCACACGAGGACGGAAAACGCAGCAACGGGGGTGCCCGATTTGTAGCCTTTTCGCTCTGACCTGTGAAGATACCTGTTAATAACGGACACGGACAACCGTTGTCCGCGGGTGCGTGCTCAGGCGGGCTCGAGCAGCCGGGCGGCCTCGTCGTCGGAGAGCTGATGGAAGTCGTCGTATGCGGCGCCGACGCTGCCCAGGTCCGCGGGCGTGAACGGGCACACCACCTCGTCGGCCACCGCGCCCACGCGACGCGCCGCCTCCGGGGACGCCACGGGCACCGCCAGCACCACCCGTTCGGCACCGGACTCCCGAGCGGCCAGGCAGGCGACGGCAGCGGTCGCGCCGGTGGCCATGCCGTCGTCGACGAGGACCACCGTGCGTCCCGACAGCGACGTGCGCTCCTTGCCGCCGCGCAGCAGCCGGGCGCGACGGTCGAGTTCGGTGCGTTCACGGGCCTCGATCCGTGCGATCGAGTCCTCGGCCACCCGGCCGATCCGGATGACGTCCTCGTTGAGCACGCGGAAGCCGCCCTCGGCGATGGCGCCCATCGCGAGTTCCGGCTGCCACGGCACCCCGAGCTTGCGGACGACGAGCACGTCGAGCGGGGCGTCGAGGGCGCGAGCCACCTCGCGGGCGACGGGGATGCCGCCGCGTGGGAGGGCGAGGACCACGGGGTTCGCGTCGCGCAGGTGGGCGACCGAGCGGGCCAGCCGCCGCCCGGCCTCCGGACGGCCGGAATAACGCATAGGTCGAGTATGCGCCCGGCGGCGGGCGGCCCGGGCGGGTTTGCGTCCGGATCCGGGCCCGCTCAGGCGACGGTGTGCAGGGCTCAGGCGACGGTGTGCAGGGCTCGGGCGGGCCGCAGGGCGTCGAGGAGCGGCTGCCAGGTGGAGGCGTCGCCGCCGCGCCGCTGCCACTCGCCGGCGAGGGTGGTGTCGTCCGTACCGGCGAGGTCGTCGATGGTGTCGACGCCGTGCCGGTACAGGACCTCGGCGGCCAGTTCGACGGTGTCGGCGGCGATGGGGGCCTCGTCGGGGCTGTAGCGGCGACGGTAGTGGCCGACCTTGCCGGCCCACTGGGCGCTGCCGCCGGTCTCCTCGAAGGTGCGCAGGAGCGCGCGGATCCCGTCGCGGCCGGCGTCCGCGCCCTGGGCGGCCCTGTAGGCCCGGTAGCGATCGGTGACGATCCCGGGATCTACGCCTCGGGTGCGGTGCACTGCGTCGAGCAGGCGCAGGGCCAGGTTGTCGGCTGCGTCGGGCATCGGGGCCTCCCGGTGGTGACATGGCGCGGTGGAGCGGTTCCACAGGTGTATCGCTGATGACCGGGCGTGTGTTGCATCACAGAGTTCCTCGGCGTGTCTTCCTCCCCGTCACAGGGGAGGAAGACACGCTCCGGCGCTATCCGAGCTCGCCGTGCAGGTATGCGGCGTAGGCCGGCAGGTCGAGCTGCCCGTGCCCGGACAGTCCGATCACGATCACCTCGGGCCCGGTCACGGTCCGCGCGTACTCGGCGGCCGCCGCGAGGGCGTGGGCCGACTCGGGGGCGGGCACGATGCCCTCGCTGCGGGCGAACTCGACGGCCGCCGCGAAGGCGTCGGTCTGCGCGACGGCCGTGCCCTGCACGTATCCCAGTTCGACGGTGTGGCTGAGCAGCGGCGCCATGCCGTGGTAGCGCAGCCCGCCGGCGTGGATGGGGTCGGGGATGAAGTCCTGACCGAGGGTGTGCATCTTGAGCAGCGGGGTGAGGCCGACGATGTCGCCGTGGTCGTAGCGGTACTCGCCCTGCGTGATGGACGGGCACGCGGCCGGCTCGGCGGCCACCACCCGCGTCGTGGCGCGACCGTGCAGCACGTCGCGCAGGAACGGGAACGACAGGCCGGCCAGGTTGGAGCCGCCGCCGGCGCAGCCGAACACGACGTCGGCCTGCTCCTCGCCGGCGGCGCGCAGCTGGGCGACGGCTTCGAGACCGATCACGGTCTGGTGCAGCACGACGTGGTTGAGCACACTGCCGAGCGCGTACCGGGCGGCGGGGTCGCCGGCGGCGACCTCCACGGCCTCGGACACGGCGATCCCCAGCGAGCCGGGGGTGTCCGGCTGTTCGGCGCGCACCTTGCGGCCGGACGCGGTGAGTTCCGACGGGCTCGAGTGCACGGTGCCGCCGTACACCTCGATGAGGTGCCGGCGGTACGGCTTGGACTCGTACGAGGCGCGCACCTGCCACACCTCGAGATCGATGCCGAACTTGGCGCATGCGAACGACAGCGCGCTGCCCCACTGGCCGGCGCCGGTCTCGGTCGTCAGCTTCTTCACGCCGTCGAGGGAGTTGTAATACGCCTGCGCCAGAGCCGAATTCGTCTTGTGGCTGCCCACCGGGCTCACGCCCTCGTACTTGACGTAGATGCGGGCGGGGGTGCCGAGTGCGCGCTCGAAGGACCGGGCCCGCAGCAGCGGCGTGGTGCGGTAGGTCGCGTACGCCTCCCGGACGGGTTCGGGGATCGCGATGTCGGTCTCGGTGGACAGCTCCTGCTCGATCAGGCCGGCGGCGAACAGCGGTTCGAGGTCGGCGGCCGTGACCGGTTCCCTGGTGCCGGGATGCAGGTGCGGCGGCGGGGCGTCGGGCAGATCTCCCGCGATGTTGTACCAGTGGGTGGGAATGCTGACGAGCTCCGACACCGGAAGGTCCTTTCGTCTGTCGAGAGTGGAACCGGTTCAGTGTGCCCCCCGTCGCGCGTGGCCCGTCCGGCGGAGGGCTCGCGGTGTCGACAGAAATATGTAGACCGGTCTATTATTTTGCCGTGACCACCAAGGGAGCACGCACGAAGGCGCGCATGATCGACACCACGCTGGAGCTGATCCAGACCCGCGGCTACCACGGCACCGGCCTCGCCCGCATCACCGACGCCTCCGGTGCGCCCCGGGGCTCGGTGTACTTCCATTTCCCCGGCGGCAAGGACGAGCTCGTCGTGGCGGCGCTGGACCGGGTGGGTGCGGAGTTCACCGGCCTGCTCGAGGCGCTGCTGGCCGAGGGGCGGACCGCCGCCGAGATCGTCGCCGCGGTGTTCGACGACCTCGCCGCCCGGCTCGGGCGATCCGGGTTCGCGGCCGGCTGCGCCGTCGCCTCCGTCGCCGTCGACGCCGCCACCGACAACCCCGTTCTGCAGCAGAGCTGCGCCCGCGTCTACGAGTCGTGGCGGGTGGTCCTCGAGCGGGTGCTCGTCCGCGACGGGATGCCCGATGCCGCCCGGCTCGCCGGGGTGATCGTCAGCCTCGTCGAGGGCGCGACCACCGTCGCCCGTGCCCGGCACGACGTGACCCCTCTGGTGGACGCCCGTGCCGTCGCGCTCGACCTCCTCGGAGCCGCGCGATGAGCGCCGCGGTGGTCTTCGGCGCGACGGGGTTCATCGGCCGCGGCCTGCTGCGGGAACTGCTCACCGACCCGGACGGCGACGATCTCGTCGTCGCGGCGGTGCGGACCGCGGAGTCGGGGGCGCGGCTGCGCGACCGGCTCGTGTCCGGCGGGGTGCCGCTGGACCGGCTCTCGGTCCATGTGTTCGATCCGGGCTCCGCCGAGCTCGTCCTGGATCCCGTGGCGGCGGACGTGCGCGACGTCTACAACCTCGCCGCCGCGTTCGCCTTCGGGATGACGGCCCGGGCGGCGCGTGAGGTGAATGTGGTTCTGGCCGAGAAGATCACCCGATTCGCGGCCGCTGCCGGCGCGCGCCGGCTGGTGCACGTCAGCGGTTACCGCGTCGCGGCGTACCCGGCCGTGCCGGCGCCGTGGCCGCCCCGGCACCGGCGCCGGATCTACCGGAGGTTCGGCGCATACGAGGCGTCGAAGATCGAGGCCGATGCGGTGGTGCGTGCACTCGCCGCGGAGCTCGGGGTCCCCCTCACGGTGGTCAACCCCGGGACGGTGATCGGCGACTCCCGGACCGGGGAGGCCGATCAGTACCTGGGTCTCGCGGAGCTGGTCGTGCAGCTCGCCCGCGGGCAGCTGCGCGCCGTGCCCGGCTCGCGGCGCACCGTGCTGCCCGTCGTCACCATCGACCACCTCGCGCGCTTCCTGGCGCTGATGCCGCGGGACCCGGAGACGGCGGGGCGTGCCTACTGGGTCCTCGACGACGCCACGCCGCCGCTGCCCGAGCTGGTCGCGCTGGTCGCCGACGAACTCGGGGTGGCCGCGCCGCGCCTGCGGATACCCGTCGCGGCGCTGCGGGCTCTGCCGGCCCGCCTGACCAGCGCGGAGAAGGAGACCCTGAGTTTTCTCAGCGCCGACACCTATCCGACGGCGCCCGCCACCGCCCTCGGGCGCCGGCACGGGCTCGAGTACCCGCCGGTGCGGCCGGCGCTGCGGCTGTGGGCCCGCCACGTGGCGGCGACGGCACCGGATGCGGCGTCCGGATAGGGTGGTCGGGGACCCTTGTCCGGCGCTGTGGAAGGGTCATGGCCGTCCATCCGATAAACTGCAGGTCAAATGAGTGATACTGTGCAAGACCCCGAAGCCGACACCGCTACCCCCACGTTCGCCGATCTGGACATCGACGCCCGTGTGCTGCAAGCGCTTTCGGATGTGGGCTACGAGACCCCGTCGCCGATCCAGGCGGCCACCATCCCGCCGCTGCTGGAGGGGCGCGACGTCGTCGGTCTCGCGCAGACCGGCACCGGCAAGACCGCCGCGTTCGCGGTGCCGATCCTGTCGCGGATCGACACCGCGGTGAAGCGGCCCCAGGCACTGGTCCTGGCTCCCACCCGTGAGCTCGCCCTGCAGGTCGCGGAGGCTTTCGGTAAGTACTCGGCGCACATCCCGGGTCTGCACGTGCTGCCCATCTACGGTGGCCAGAGCTACGGCGTGCAGCTGTCCGGGCTGCGCCGTGGCGCGCACGTCATCGTGGGCACCCCCGGACGTGTGATCGATCACCTCGCCAAGGGCACCCTCGACATCTCCGAGCTCGAGTTCCTCGTGCTCGACGAGGCCGACGAGATGCTCACCATGGGCTTCCAGGAGGACGTCGAACGGATCCTCGCCGACACCCCGGAGACCAAGCAGGTCGCGCTGTTCTCGGCGACCATGCCGGGCGCGATCCGCCGGCTGTCCAAGCAGTACCTGCACGACCCGGTCGAGATCACGGTCAAGTCGAAGACGACGACGTCGGCGAACATCACCCAGCGCTGGGTGCTCGTGTCGCACCAGCGCAAGCTCGACGCCCTGACCCGGATCCTCGAGGTCGAGCAGTTCGAGGCGATGATCCTCTTCGTCCGTACGAAGCAGGCCACCGAGGACCTCGCGGAGCGGCTGCGAGCCCGCGGTTTCTCGGCCGCCGCGATCAACGGTGACATCGTGCAGGCCCAGCGCGAACGCACCATCGGCCAGCTCAAGAGCGGTGCGCTGGACATCCTCGTCGCGACGGACGTGGCGGCCCGCGGTCTGGACGTCGACCGCATCAGCCACGTCGTGAACTACGACATCCCGCACGACACCGAGTCCTACGTGCACCGCATCGGCCGCACCGGCCGCGCCGGGCGCAGCGGTGACGCCCTGCTGTTCGTCGCCCCCCGCGAGCGGCATCTGCTCAAGGCGATCGAGCGGGCCACCCGGCAGCCGCTCACCGAGATCCAGCTGCCGTCGGTGGAGGATGTCAACGCCCAGCGCGTCGAGAAGTTCAACGATTCGATCACCGAGGCGCTCACGTCGGATCACCTGTCGCTGTTCCGCACGTTCGTCGAGGACTACGAGCGCGAGCACGACGTGCCCCTCGCCGACATCGCGGCGGCGCTGGCCGTGCTCTCCCGCGACGGGGAGTCGTTCCTCATGGAGGCCGAACCCGAGCCCGTGGCGCCGCCGCGGCGGGAACGCGAGCCGCGGGAGCGGCCGCCGCGCCGGTTCGACGACGACGGTGCGTCACGCGTCGGGCGCGACGGGCAGGAAATGGCGACCTACCGCATCGCCGTGGGTAAGCGGCACCGGGTGGTGCCCGGCGCGATCGTCGGCGCCATCGCCAACGAGGGCGGCCTGCGCCGCAGCGACTTCGGGCACATCAGCATCCGCCCGGACCACAGCCTCGTCGAGCTGCCGAAGGACCTGTCGTCGGAGACGCTCGAGGCGTTGCGCGGCACCCGCATCTCCGGGGTGCTCATCCAGCTGCAGCCCGACAGCGGCGCACCGGCGGGTCGGCCGTCGACCTACCGTCAGCGCGACGACCGCGGCGAACGCCGTCAGGGTGAGCGCAAGGAGTACGGCGGCAAGAAGGTCTGGGGCGATCGCGGCGGCCGCAACAAGGACTTCGGTGGGCGCGGCGACCGGTTCGGCGACAAGCCGAACCGCGGATTCCGTGAACGCTCCGGCGAGCGCGGGCAGTCCGGTGGACACGGCTCGGGCGGCCACAGCGGCGGCTACCGCGGGCGCGACTGAGCACAGCGGCGGCTACCGCGGGCGCGACTGAGCACAGCGGCGGCCACCGCGGGCGCGACTGAGCACAGCGGCGGGGCTCACATCTTCCCGTACCGCGCGAGGACGAAGCAGTACGCGCCGTACGCGGCGATACCGAGGCCGGCCGCGACGAGCAGGATCTGACCGAACGGGGCGGTGCCCAGCGTCTTGAGGGCACCGTCCAGTCCCGTCGCCTTGGACGGATCGGTGGTGAACGTCGCGACGAGGACCAGGACGCCGGCGCCGGCGATCGCCAGGCCCTTCGCGACGTACCCGACGGCGCCGAGCGGCTCGGCGTACCGGGGCAACCGCGCCCGGTGCAGGTCGTCGAGGAACTTCTTCGCCGCGCCCTTGTAGACGTGGTAGGCGCCGATTCCGATGATCACCAGCCCGGCCGCGACGAGCAGGACCTTGCCGCCTCCGGACTGCATCAAGCGAGCACTGAGTCCGGCGTTCTGTTCACCGCTCGACTTGCCGGTGCCCCGCGCGAACTGGAACGCGGCCAGTGCCAGCGCCAGGTACGCCACGGCGACGCCGACGGTCTTGACCCGGTCCAGGGCGGACGGTTTCTCGACGTCCGAACGTTTGCCCACTGCGGCCTCGACCAGACGCCACAGTGCCAGCGCCGTGAGCGTCACGGCCAGGATCCACAGGACGATCCGGCCGCCGGGCTGGGCGGCGAGCTCGCCGAGGGCACCGGACTGATCGGCACTGGCCGGATCGCCGAACGCGACCTGGACGACGATGTAGGCGATCAGCAGGTGCACGACCCCGCTCGCGGCCTGTCCGACCCGCGCCACCTTCTCGAACATCGGGTGCTGGGCAGCGCCCGCAGCTCCCGTGCTGGTCTGTTGTCCGGTCACGCGACGGCCTCCAGGATCTCGCGGCGACGGCGCCGGGGCGCCCCGGCAGTGGTGCCTACGGCGAGCCTATCGCGCCGGCGGGGCGTCGTCCGGGTTCGCCGGCGCCGGCTACCGGACCCTGCCGGCCAGGACGTCGGCGGTGGCGCCGTCGACGGATTCGCGGATGATGTCGGCGTGGCCGGCGTGCCGGGCCCATTCCTCGATCTGATGCAGGACCAGGAACCGCACGGAGAGCGGCACGCCCTGGTCCAGCCATCGGGCGATGTCCGCCGGCAGGTCCACCACCCGGCCCAGGTCCGGGTCCGCCCGCAGCACGTCGGCGAAGCGGGCCGCGACTGTGTCGAGCCGGGCGAGCTGATCCGCGACGGTCTCGTCGTCGCGCACCGCCCACCCGGCTGTCCACGCCGCCACCGGGTCCGGCTCGCGGCTCTGCGTCCCGGCGATGCGGTCGGCGGCGGCGACCTCGCCGTCGATCACATGGTTCAACAGCGACGCCAGGCTCATCGCGGAGGCGCTGGGCACGCTGCGCGCCTGGTCCTCGGTCAGGCCGGACAGTGCGTTGCGGAACGCGGCGCGCTGATTGTCGAGAAGCAGGAGCAGCAGATCGGTCTCGTTCGTCGTCATGCGCCCAGTGTGGGAGCCATTGCGGACACCCGCGGTCCTGAATCGGCGAACTGGGTGCGGTACAACTCGCCGTAACGCCCGCCGGCGGCGAGCAGCTCGGAATGGGTGCCGCGCTCGACGATGCGTCCGGCCTCGACCACGAGAATCAGATCCGCCGCGCGGACCGTGGACAACCTGTGTGCGATCACCACGGAGGTCCGTCCGGCCAGCGCCTCCGTGAGCGCCTCCTGCACGGCAGCCTCCGACGTCGAGTCCAGGTGCGCGGTGGCCTCGTCGAGGATGACCACCCGCGGGTGGGCGAGCAGCAGCCGCGCAATGGTCAGCCGCTGGCGCTCACCGCCGGAGAGCCGGTACCCGCGCTCGCCGACGACGGTGTCCAGGCCGTCGGGCAGGGAGCGGATCAGGTCGGTGAGCCGGGCCCGGCCCAGCACCTCCCACAGCTCGTCCTCGGTTGCCTCCGGGCGGGCCAGGAGCAGATTCGCCCGCACGCTCTCGTGGAACAGGTGCCCGTCCTGGGTGACCATGCCGACGGTCCCGCGGATCGACGCGGTGGTGAGCCGGCGCACGTCGACCCCGCCGAGCAGCACGGATCCGGAGTCGGTGTCGTAGAGCCGCGGCACCAGTTGCGCGATCGTGGACTTGCCGGCGCCGGAGGAGCCCACCAGGGCCACCATCTGCCCGGGCTCGGCCCGGAAGCTCACGTCGTGCAGGACCGGTGCGCCGCCGCGGGTGTCGAGCGTGGCCACCTCCTCCAGCGACGCCAGCGAGACCTTGTCGGCGGCGGGGTATGCGAAATCCACGTGCCGGAACTCGACGGCGACCGGGCCGTCGGGGACGGGGCTGGCGTCGGGGGCCTCCTCGATCAGCGGCCGCAGGTCGAGCACCTCGAAGACCCGCTCGAAGCTCACCATCGCGCTCATCACGTCGACGCGGGCGCTCGCGAGTGCCGTCAGCGGCGAGTACAGGCGCGTCAGCAGCATCGCCATCGCCACGACGGCACCCGGCTCGAGCTGGCCGCGCAGCGCGTAGAAGCCGCCGAGGCCGTAGACGAGGGCCAGCGCGAGGGCGGACACGAGGGTCAGGGCTGTGACGAACACCGACTGCAGCATCGCCGTCTTCACCCCGATGTCGCGCACCCGGCGGGCGCGGACGGCGAACTCCGACGACTCCTGCGACGGCCGGCCGAACAGCTTCACCAGCGTCGCGCCGGGCGCGGAGAATCGCTCCGTCATCTGGGTGCTCATCACCGAATTATGGTTGGCCGCTTCACGATTCAGGCGCGCCAGCCGCACGCCCATGTGCCGGGCGGGCACCACGAAGATCGGCAGCAGCAACAGTGCGAGCAACGTGATCTGCCAGGAGATCCCGATCATCACCACGAGCGTGATCGCGAGGGTGACGAGGTTGCCGACCACGCCGGACAGGGTGTCACTGAACGCCCGTTGGGCGCCGATGACGTCGCTGTTGAGCCGGCTGACGAGGGCGCCGGTGCGGGTGCGGGTGAAGAACGCGATGGGCATGCGCTGCACGTGGTCGAACACGGTGGTGCGCAGGTCGAGGATGAGGTCCTCGCCGATGCTCGCGGACAGCCAGCGGTTCAGGATGCCGAGCCCGGCCTCGACGACGGCGATGGCGGCGATCAGCACCGCCAGCCACGTGATCACCGAGAGGTCGGCGCGGTCGACGATGGCGTCGATCACCCGGCCGGCGAGGACCGGGGTGGCCACGCCGAGTGCGGCGATCACCACGCTCAGCAGCAGGTACATGCCGATGTTGCGGCGGTGGGGGCGGGCGAACTCGGCGATCCGGCGCAGGCTGGCGCGCGAGAACGGACGCCGGTCGCTCTGCGCGTGCATCGCGTTGTACATCGCGTTCCACGCGGTCACTTCCATGCTCATGCGGGAGCCTCCTGAAGTCGGTCGCCCGACCGTAGAACCTCGAGTGGACTCGAGGTCAAGCGTAGGTGCGCGGACTGCTGCGGGCTCGCGAGGCCGGCACCGAGTCTGCCCGTTCGTGTAGAACCCGCCACCGGATTCTGCACGTGACCTCCGACAGGGCCCGTCGTCACGGCCGCGCACGTAGGGTCGGAGCATGGCACCGAAGATCGCAACGGCGGACCGCGTGGACCGCGACCGGCTGCTCGAATTCGTCCGCCCGCGCCACCGCGGCACCCTGGTCACCACCCGGTCCGACGGCCGGCTGCAGATGTCCCCGGTCACGTGCGGGCTGGACGACGCCGGCCGCATCGTGATCGCGACCTACCCGGAACGCGCCAAGGTCGTCAACATCCGCCGCCGCCCGGCCGTGTCGATCCTGATCCACTCCGACGACTGGAACGGGCCCTACGTCCAGGTCGACGGCACCGCCGAGGTGATCGACCTGCCGGACTCGGTCGAGCCCCTCGTCGAGTACTTCCGCGCCGTCGCCGGGGAGCACCCCGACTGGGACGAGTACCGGGAGGCGATGCGCACGCAGGGCAAGTCGCTGATCCGCATCACCGTCGAGGACTGGGGTCCGGTCGCGACGGGCGGTTTCCCGCCCGGCCGGGCCTGAGCCGCCCGATCAGCGAGCGACGTCGACGACCAGCCGCGTCGGGTTCGTCAGCGCGTACACGGCGAACGGCGTGTTCGGCTCCGCGACGCCGACGAACGACTGGGTCACGCCCTCGAAGACGCCGGAGCCGTTGACCTCGACGACCGAGCCGCCCGGCTGCGCGAGCACCGGGTTGGGGCCGGAGTACGGTTCGACCCCGCTGTCGAACGGATACGCGGACCCGTCGATGAGCACCTGCAGGATCGCGCCGCCGGCGACGGCCACGTCGTTGCCGCTGCCGTCCTGCACCGCCCGGTCGACGTATCCGACGCGCCACCCCGGGGTGCCGGTGCCGCCCATCTCGTACACGACCCGGTCGAAGTTCTCGTGCCGGCCGGTGCGGATGTCGGTGACGGTCAGCTTCGCGCCGGCCGAGGCGGGCGACGTCTTGTCCGATGCGTCGGTCGGCGCGGGTTCGGGGGTCGGCGACGAGTCGGCGGACCCCGACCCCGACGAGATCGTGGAGGTGGCGGTGCTCGCCGACGCGGACGGTGCCGGGCTGTCGGCGTCCGAGCAGCCCGCAAGTACCAGCGCGGCGGCGGTGACGGCGAAGGCGATCCGGGCGTGCTTCATGAGCAAGATGTTACGGCTGTGACGGCCCGGTCTCCGGGAGGCGTGCCTCACCCGAGCAGTTCGCGCAGGTAGGCGACATCCTCGGCGATCCCCTCCGCCGGGGTCTCGAGGACGATCGGCGCGTCCGCGGCCCGGCACACCGCCACCAGCAGGCCGGGGTCGATCGTGCCGGCGGCGATGTTGGCGTGCCGGTCCCGGCCGGAGCCGAAGCCGTCGCGGGAATTGTTCAGGTGCACCAGATCGATCCGGCCGGTCGCGGCCCGTACCCGCTCGACGACATCCACGAGGTCCTCGCCGCCCGCCCACGCGTGGCAGGTGTCGAGGCAGAAGCCCACGTCGTAGTCGCCGACGGCATCCCACAACCGCGCGATCGCATCCACGTGCCGGGCCATCGCGAACTCGCCCCCGGCGGTGTTCTCGATCAGGACGGGCACCGCGAACCCGCCCTTGTCCTCCTGTCGCTCGAACAGCTTGCGCCAGTTCTCCACGCCCGCGGCGACCTCCTCGCCGGACCGGACGTGGCCGCCGTGCACCACCAGGCCGAAGGCGCCGATCCGGGCGGCCGCCTCGGCGTGCTCGGCCACGGCCTTGCGCGACGGCATCCGCAGCCGGTTGTTCGTGCTGGCCACGTTGATCACGTAGGGGGAGTGCACCACCACCGCGACGTCGGAATCGCGGATCTGTTCCTCCCGGGGGTGCGGGCCCGGCTTCGTCCACTGCTGGGGATCGCCGAGGAACAGTTGCACCAGGTCTGCGCCGACGCGTTCGCCGCAGCCGATCGGATCGTCGTCCTGCCGGACGTGTGCTCCTATCCGCATGGTCTCGACGGTAGCGCCCGGCGGCGACGCAGGAGAACCTCACCGGGACGTCACCGGGCGCACCCTGAGAACCGTCCGGCGCGGAATCCGGGACGTCCCCGATGGTGCCCTGTCGGAAAAGTCAGGAAGATGGTGGGCATGCCAGCCCACACCGCCACTGCCGCGCGCGCAATCGACCTGAGAAAGATCTACGGAACCGGTGAGACCGCCGTCCACGCCCTCGACGGGGTGAACGCGGAGTTCGCGGCGGGGGAGTTCACCGCCATCATGGGTCCCTCGGGTTCGGGGAAGTCGACGCTGATGCACTGCCTCGCCGGCCTCGACACCGCCACGTCCGGTTCGGTGGTCCTCGGCGACACGGACCTGACCGACCTGTCGGACAAACAGATGACGCAGCTGCGGCGCGACCGCATCGGCTTCGTCTTCCAGGCGTTCAACCTGGTGCCCACGCTCACTGCACTCGAGAACATCACGCTGCCCGTCGACATCGCCGGCCGCAAGGTCGACCGCGAATGGCTGGACACCGTCGTGAACCGCCTGGGACTCGGCGACCGGCTCGACCACCGGCCCGGGGAGTTGTCCGGCGGTCAGCAGCAGCGCGTGGCGTGCGCCCGCGCGCTCGCCGGCCGGCCCGAGATCATCTTCGGCGACGAGCCCACCGGCAACCTCGATTCCCGTTCCTCGGGCGAGGTGATGTCGATCCTGCGGGCCGCGGTCGACGAGTTCGGGCAGACGGTCGTGATCGTCACCCACGATCCGCGTGCGGCCAGCTACGCGGATCGGGTGGTGTTCCTCGCGGACGGGCGCATCGTCGACGAGATGCGCGACCCGACCGCCGACTCGGTCCTCGACCGGATGAAGCAGTTCGACGCCGTCGCCGTTCCCACGGCGAAGTAGGGCGAGCCGATCATGAGTGCGAATCCCATCCGCAGGGTTGCCCTGCGCAATCTCGCCGCCCACAAGGTGCGGCTGCTGCTGACCGTCCTGTCCGTGGTGCTCGGCACCGCGTTCGTCACCGGCTCCTTCGTCTTCACCGACACCCTGCAGCGCACATTCGACAGCATCTTCGCCGACGCCGCCAAGGGCGTCGACGTCCGCGTCAGCAGCGAACAGCAGGGCGCGAGCGGCGTCCCCGACTCCGACGTCGCCGTCGTCGCCGCGGTCCCCGGCGTGCGGACCGTGGTGCCGGCGTTCGGTGGGCCGGTCATCGTCCTCGACTCCGAGGGCGCGGCCATCCAGACCGGCGGCGCCCCCAGCGAGGGCACCGCCTACCTGCCCCCCGACCAGCAGCTCGGCGACCCCAACGAGTTCGTCGCCGGACAGCCGCCCGCCGTCGACGGCGAGATCGCGCTCAACTCGAGCGCCGCCGAGCGTGCCGGACTGTCCGTCGGGGACCCGACGAAGATCCTCGCCGCCTCGGCCGGGATCGTCCCGGTCACGGTCAGCGGCATCTACGACGTCGAGACCGACACCGGCGGCTACGTCGGGGCGATGTTCACCGAGAACCAGGCCCGCACCCTGTTCACCGACGGCACGCACGTGCAGTACATCGACGTCGCCGGCGACGGTGTGCCCGCGGACGAGCTGCGGGACCGCATCGCCGCCGCCGTGCCCGGCCAGAAGGTCCAGACGGGCGCCGAGGTCAGCGAGGAGATCAAGACCGAGATCGAGGAGGCGCTGAGCTTCCTGAACTACTTCCTGCTCGCGTTCGGCGCGATCGCGCTGCTGGTGGGCACCTTCATCATCTACAACACCTTCTCGATGATCGTTGCGCAGCGACTGCGGGAGCTCGCGTTGCTGCGGGCGATCGGGGCGAGCCGCAGCCAGGTGGGCCGGTCGGTGAACCTCGAGGCACTGGTCGTCGGGATCGTGGGCAGTGCCCTCGGCATCGCCGGCGGCGTGGCCCTGGCCTACGGGCTGCGCTCCGCGCTCAACGCGTTCGACGTCGGCCTGCCCTCGGGCCCGCTGCAGCTCGCGCCGCGGACCGTGCTCGTGGCCCTGCTCATCGGCGTCGTCGTCACCGTGGTCAGCGCCTACGCGCCGGCCCGCCGCGCGAGCAAGGTCCCGCCGGTCGCGGCCATGCGGGAGGAGTCCACCGCGACCGTCGAGTCGCTGCGGCTGCGGACCGTCATCGGAGCCGTCGCCGCCGTGGCCGGTGCCGTCACCGTCGTCGTCGGCGCCCAGGGCACCGGCGGTGGCGCGGCCTCCACCGTCGGCGTCGGGGCCTTCGCCCTGATCATCGCGGTCCTGCTCGCGGCGCCCGCGCTGTCGCGGCCCTTCGTCGCGGGGCTCGGCGCGGTGTTCGCCCGCCCGTTCGGGGCCGTGGGCCGGCTCGCCCGCACCAACGCGGTGCGCAACCCCCGCCGTACCGCCGCCACCGCCTTCGCGCTCACGCTGGGTCTGATGCTGGTGTCGGTGATCGGGGTGTTCGGCGCGTCCGCCAAGGAGAGCGTCAACTCGCTCGTCGACACCGGCGTCAAGTCCGACTTCATGCTCACCGGACCGCAGATGATCGGGGTGCCCGTGGGGGCCGCCGCCGCGGCGGCGCGGGCCGAGGGCGTGGAGGAGACCATCGCGATGCACGGCGTCCCGGCGCGCATCGGCGACGAGGACACGTTCGGCGTCGCGCTGTCCGGCCCCCTCGGCGACGTGCTCGAGGTCGACGTCACCGAGGGCCGGGAGGACGTCGCCGGCACCGACCTGCTGGTGTCGCAGACCACGGCGGGCGAGAAGGGCTGGAAGGTCGGCGACGCGGTCACCCTCACCAGCCGCGACGGCGAGGACGTCGGCACGACGGTGAGCGGCATCTTCGCCGACAACCAGTTGCTCGGCTCGTGGGTCGTCTCCGAGGAGGTCTACCAGCAGTTCACCCCGCCTGCGTCGCGCTCGGACTTCGTGGTGTTCGTGAACACCGCGGCCGGCAGCGATCCGGAGACGATCCGCACGGCGCTCGAGGACGCCACCAAGCAGTTCGTCGTGGTCCAGGTGCTCGATCGGGAGCAGTTCAAGGGCCAGCAGGCCGCCCAGATCGACACGCTGCTCGCCGTGCTCTACGGGCTCCTGGCGCTGGCGGTGGTCATCGCGGTCCTGGGCATCGTCAACACCCTCGCCCTGTCGGTGGTGGAGCGGCGCCGGGAGATCGGCATGCTCCGCGCGGTCGGCATGCAGCGGGTCCAGGTCCGCCGCACGATCTACATCGAGTCGATGCTCATCGCGGTGTTCGGCGCGGTCGTCGGTCTGGTGCTGGGCCTGGCGTTCGGCTGGGGCTTCGTCCGGACGCTGGCCGACCAGGGCCTCGACAAGATCGCCGTCCCGTGGGGGCAGGTGATCGCCATGCTCGTCGGTTCCGGCGTGGTCGGTGTGCTCGCCGCCCTGTGGCCCGGCGTCCGTGCCGCACGCACGCCGCCGCTCGAGGCGATCTCCGACATCTGACGCGACGGGACCCCCGCCCGTCTCCCTCCGCCCCCGGTGCCCCGCGCGCCGGGGGCGGAACTCGTGCTGCCGCAGGCGCGACCCGGCCGCGGTGACCGGGACCCTCGTCTCCGGACGTGAGTTGTCCACAACCGGCCCGTTCTTCCACAGTTTCACGCCGGCGGCAGTGCGCCCCGCCGCGGCAGGCGCGCAGCGGATTACGCTGCTGCGCCGAGGGGGTGGATCGAATGGATCTTCGGCAGTTGCAGCGGTGGGACCCGGATGCGCTGGACGGTCTCGGCGCGGTGCTGGACCGGCATGCGGGGGAACTCGAGCGGATCGGCGCGCAGATCACCGCGTCGGGACGGTTCGACGGACAGTGGTCGGGGCTCGCGCACGCGGCCGCCGAGCAGCGGCTCGATGACGTCACCGGCGGGATCGTGCGACGGTCCGACGCGTATCGGGAGGTGAGCCGCTGCGCGGCGTGGTGCGCGCCGCGGCTGCGGGCACTGCGCGCGGAACTCGACGACGCGACCCGCTGGGCGCGGGACCGGGCGTTGACCGTGCGGGACGACGGAACCGTCGCGGGCGGACCGGGTACCGACCCGGAGCGGCACGAGGCACAGGCCCGCATCCGTGCGGTCCTCGACCGGGCCGAGACGCTGGATCGGCGGGCCGCAGCCGACCTCGGCCGGGTGCCGGACCAAAGCCCTTCGCGTCCGCTCGGTTTCGGGGGCGTGCGCGCTGCGCCCGCGTCCACCCCGGCGGTGCCGGCGCCCGGGACGGCGGCGGCCCAGGTGGCCGCGTGGTGGGCCGGACTCGACCACGGCGAGCGCACGAAGGTCGTCACCCTGGCACCCGAGCTGATCGGCAACCTCGACGGCGTGCCGGCCGCGGTCCGCGACCTGGCCAACCGCGCGCAACTGGCGGGGGAACGGCGCCGGCTCGAGGAGGTCGCCGCCCGATTGCAGGCCCAGCTCGACGCCGATCCGCTCGGCGGACTGGCGAGCAACGCCGACGCCGGACTCGCCCAGACCCGCAACAAGATCGCCGCGCTCGACGCCATCGAGACGACGCTGGCCCGCGAGGACCGGCGGCTGCTGAGCCTCGATCTGTCGGGCCGGGAAGCGATGGCCGCGGTGGCGGTCGGGGACGTCGACACCGCCGACCACGTCACCGTGTTCACCCCCGGCGCCGGCTCCACGGTGCAGGGCAACCTCGCCGGGTACGACACCCGGATGGCGGCGCTGCGGGAGGAGGCCATGCGCCACCTGCAGGAGGCCGGCCGTGCCGCCGAGTCGGTCGCCGCCGTGACGTGGCTGAACTACCAGGTGCCGCAATGGGGCTGGGGCCTCGCCCGCACCGAGCTGAGCCCGGTGTCGGACCTCGCGGCGGTTCGTGCCGCCCCGCGGCTCGCCGGCTTTCTCGACGGTCTGTACGCCGAGCGGGACCCGCACGTCACCGCCGTCGGTCACTCCTACGGTGCGCTCGCCACCGGCCTGGCGCTGCAGCAGGGTGTCGGGGTGGACGCCGCCGTGTTCCTCGGCGCCCCGGGAATCGGCACCGACGACGTCGCCGAACTCGGTGTGCCGCCGGGCGCGACGTACCTCGTGGAGGCCGACCGCGACCCGGTCGGTGACGTCGGCACGTTCGACGGCGATCCGAGTTTCCTCGACGGCGTGACCCACCTGTCGAGCGACGCCGGGGCGGACGCTTCCGGCCGGCCGCGGCTCGGCTCGACCGGGCACAGCGAGTACCTGAGCGACGGAACGATGAGCCTGTACAACGTCGCCGCGGTCGTCGGCGGCCTCCCGGATCGAGTGGTGCGATGAAGGTTCTGCGCGTCGGTGTGCCGGTGCTGGCCCTGTCGCTCGCGGGGTGCGCGGGCGGGCCGGTCCCCGTCGCCGTGCCCGAGCCGGTGGCGGCGGACCGCGCCGGTGCCGTCGAGTACTACACCCGGGTCCAGCGCGACGCGATGGCCGCCCTGTCGGACGCTTTCCCGGAGATGCAGTTCCGGCAATCGGACCCGGCCACGACGGCCTACTGCGAGATGCCCGACGGATCGGCGGGCACCACGGTGTTCCTCCCGATCCACCTCTCCGATCGGCCGGTGCCGCCGGGGCAACTGGAGCGGGCGGCGCGGGTGTTCGAGGAATCGTTGGCGGGCACCGGTTTCCGCGGTGCCCGGTCGCTGCCGGTCGAGACCGGGCTCCAGATCCGGATGTTCGCCGCGGACGGTTCCTCCATCTCGTTCGGCAGCTATCTCGCCGCGACGGTGGGGCTGACGGTGGGGTGCTACCCGGACCGGCCGTAGTGAACTCCCCGTGCCCGCCGGTGTGCGACGAGGGCAGAAAGGGCCGGGAGGCGAGGAGCGAGGGAGGTTCCTCATACGCACTTGAATATCCCTATTGCGCGGATATGGAGGGAAGTTTAGGGTATTTATGTGAGTGAACGTCTCTATTCGGTGGACGAGGTGGCCGAAAGCCTGGGTCTGCACGTGCGCACCATCCGCAACTACGTGCGCTCCGGGCGGCTCCCCGCGGTCCGCATCGGCAAGCAGTACCGCATCGCGCAGCAGGACCTCGAGGCCTTCACCGGCCGCCCGATGCCGCCGTCGTCGCGCGAGTCGGCCGGACGCCGGCGGCACACCGACGTGTCGAGCATCGTGGAGATCGACGCGGTCGGCGCCGAGACGGCCCACCGCCTGACCACTCTCGTGACGAGCGCGGCGGGCAACCGCCGTTCGGGCGACGAGCCGCTGCGGATCGAGACGGTGTACGACGAGAGGAGGGCGAGGATGAAGATCGTCATCCTCGGCGGGCTGGCCGACACCGCCCGGCTGTTCGACTACATCGACGGGGTGCTCGAGTCATGACCACGATCTACACGTCCGAGGCCGGCGCCCGCGAGGTCCGGCGGCGCTATCGTGATGCCCTGCGGGACTGGCCGATTCCGGCCGAGCATGTGCGGGTACCCACCCGCCAGGGGGAGACCTTCGTGCTCGTCTCCGGTCCGGACGACGCGCCGCCCGTGCTGCTGCTGCACGGCTCGGGAGCGAACGCGACGATGTGGCGCGACGACATCGGCTCCTGGGCGCGGCATTTCCGAACCTACGCCGTCGACCTCGTCGGTGAACCGGGGGAGAGCGCGCCGTCCCGGCCGCCCCTGGCCTCCGACGCGTACGCGCTGTGGCTCGATGACGTGCGCGAAGGTCTGGGGGTCACGAGCGCTGCGATCGTCGGCGTGTCCCTCGGCGGCTGGATGGCGGTGGACTACGCCACCCGGCGCCCGGAACGGGTGACGCGGCTGGTCCTGCTGTGCCCCGGTGGCCTGGGCCGGCAGCGGATGGGCTGGCTGGTCAAGGCGATGTTCCTGCGTCTTTTCGGGCGCCGGGGGGCACTCCGTTCGGCGGCCGTCGTCACCGGCCTGGACACTCCCGAGACGCGTCCGGTCCTCGACGAGGTGGTGCTGACGTTCGCCCACTTCAAGCCGCGTACGGAGCGGTTGCCCGTGTTCTCCGACGACGCGCTGCGGCGGCTGACCATGCCCGCGCTCGTGATCGTCGGTGGCCGCGACGTCCTGTTCGACTCCGAGGGCACCGCCGACCGCGTGTACCGGTGCCTCCCGCACGCGACCGTCGAGGTGCTACCCGAGGCCGGGCACGCGATCCTCGGCCGGACGGAATCCGTCCTCGAATTCCTGCGCGACTGACCCGTCGCGCGGCAACCCGCTTCGGTCGAGGCGAATCCGCCAGGAAGAAGCGTCATGTTCCCGAACCTGCCTCACGAGACGGGCCGACCCGCGGACCGCCGCAGGATCGACGGTCGAATCGCGACTACCAGGGAGTTCCGGCTGGGATAGTGGTGGTTGTGAGCGACCATGCCCGGTCCGGACGCGTGGCGGAGTTGACGATTGCGTTGTCGTTGGCGACGGATCTGGGCACGGGGCAACCGATGGAGCACGGGTTGCGTACGTGCTGGCTGTCACTGGCCGCGTCGGAGGCACTCGGGCTGGCTGCGCCGGCGCGGTCCTGCGTGTACTACGTTGCGCTGCTTCGGTTTCTGGGATGCACGTCGGATGCGTCGGAGACCGCGGTACTGGCCGGCGGCGACGACATCGCATTCGACGCGACGATGGCGCCGATGCTGATGGCCGAGCCCGGTGAAGGTGTGCGCTATTTCGTGCGCCATCTGGCGAACGATCTCCCGTTGCACCGCCGCCTGGGGCGGATTGTGCGGGCACTGAGCGACCCGGACATGAATCGGCGCAGCCTGTCGCAACATTGCGAGGCGGGCGCCCGCCTGGCAACCCGCCTCGGGAT
Organism: Rhodococcus sp. PSBB066; assembly: GCF_017068255.1. Classification (NCBI taxonomy): domain Bacteria; kingdom Bacillati; phylum Actinomycetota; class Actinomycetes; order Mycobacteriales; family Nocardiaceae; genus Rhodococcus; species Rhodococcus sp. PSBB066. Next base: position 5,092,607 of record NZ_CP070859.1, on the reverse strand, counting down.
GGCCGAATCCGTCCGTCGGTCGCTCGCGCATGCGTACGAGCGCTGGGACGGCAAGGGCTATCCGGCCGGCCTGGCGGCCGACGAGGTGCCGGTGGCGGTGCGGATCGTGACGGTCGCCCGAGACGCCGAGCTGTGGGCGCGCCGGGCGGGCTGGGCGGCAGCCACCGACGTGCTGTTGCACCGCAGGGGCCGCGCGTACGACCCGGCCGTGGTCGACGCCGTGGTCGCCGACGGTGAACACTGGCTCGCCGGAATCGGTGACGACCCGTGCGCGGCGGTCCTCGATGCCGAGCCGGCACCGGCCCTGACGATCGAGTCGGGCAACCTCGACGTGGCTTTGACCGCGGTGGCCGATTTCGCCGATCTGAAGTCGCCGTACCTTCGAGGCCACTCCACCGGTGTCTCGCGGCTGGCCGTTGCCGCCGCCGAAGCTGCCGGCCTTGCCACTGCCGACGCGACGACGCTGGGCCGAGCCGGACTGGTCCACGACGTCGGACGTGTCGGTATCCCCAACGGGATCTGGGATCGCCGGGGTCCGCTCAGCGCCGAGCAGTGGGAACGGGTTCGGCTGCACCCCTACCTCGGCGAGCGGGTCCTGCACCGCTGCGCGCTGCTGGCCCCCCTCGCCGACCTGGCGGCGCGCCACCACGAGCGAGCCGACGGCTCCGGTTACCACCGCGGGGCCTCGGGAGACCAGCTCGGCCTTGGTGCCCGGCTGCTGGGCGCCGCCGATGCCTACCACGCGATGACCGAGAACCGGCCGCACCGGCCGGCGCTGACCCCGGCCGAGGCGGCGTCGCAGCTGCTCGACGAGGTCGACGCGGGCCGCTTCACCCGGGTCGAGGTCGACGCGGTGCTCGATGCTGCCGGTCAGGTGAGCCGCCCGCCGCGGGTCTCCCGTCCCGCGGGTCTCACCGAGCGCGAGGTCGACGTGCTGGCGCTCATCGCCCGCGGCCGCACCAACAAGGAAGTGGCGAGCGTCCTCGTCATCTCGCCCAAGACGGTGGGACACCACATCGAACACATCTACACCAAGGCCGGGGTCACCACGCGAGCGGGCGCGACGCTGTTCGCGATGGAGCACGGCCTCCTCTCACCCTGACCGGCGTCGGAAATGGGGCGAACGCCCGATGTGCGCCGGCGGCGACCGGTTCACACTCTCCGACAGGGACCGAAGACGAGGGAGGCAGCCGTGCCCACGATCGACATCAACGACGCCAGAATCTATTTCGAGCGCACGGGGTCAGGGCGGGGGATCCTGTTCGTGCACGGTATGTGCGGCGACGCCGAGGTCTGGGCAGACCAGGCACGGCGGTTGTCGGACCGCTACACGTGCGTGCGCTACGACCGCCGGGGCCACAGCCGAAGTTCCCGCGGCGACGCCACGATCAGCGACTCCCTGCACGCGGACGACGCCGCCGCCCTGATCGAAGCCCTGGAACTTGCCCCTTGCCTGCTGGTGGGATCGAGCAGCGGCGCCGCCGTCGCCGTCGAGGTCGCGTTGCGCCACGGTCACCTGCTCCGCGGCGCGGTGTTCAGCGAGCCGCCGCTGTTCAGCCTCGATCCGGTTGCCGGCCGGGTCGTCCTCCGCGACGTGGTGCCCCGCGTCGAGCAGGCCACCGCCGCCGGCGGACCGGCCGCCGGGGTCGACGCGTTCTTCTCCGTCGTCTGCCCGGGGCTGTGGTCGATGATCGACGACGAGCGAAGGAACCGCTATCGAGCCAACGCCGACATCGGCTTCACCGACCTGCGGTCCCCGTCGCTCGAGGTCACGGCCGGGGACCTGGCCGCCGTGGCAGTGCCCGCGCTCGTCGTCGCCGGAAGCGAAGGCCACCCGTCGCTGCGGTCGATCGCCCGTCAACTGGCCGCGGCCCTCCCCGACGCTCGCTTCGTCGAGCTGGAGGGCAGCGGCCACGTCACCTACGCCGAGCGGCCCGACGAATTCGCCGACGCCGCGTCGTCGTTCGCCACCGAGCTCGACCGGCGCACGGCAGCCGCACAGGGCGGCAGGTGAGACGGTCATGAGTCACCTGAGGGCTGCCGAGGGCAGAGCAACCCGATTCGACGTTCGATCCACCGATGGGACACCGCTGGCCGTGTGGGTCGACGGCGACGGGCCGCCGCTCGTCATGGTGCACGGGTCCCTCCGCGACCACACCACGTTCGGCCCCTTGGTGGACGAGCTGCACGCCGACGTCACCACGTTCGCGATGGACCGCCGAGGCTTCGGTGCGAGCGGCGACACACCGGGCCACGCCATCGAGCGTGATTTCGAGGACGTGGCCGCGGTCGTGGATGCCGTCGTGGCCCGCACCGGCGGGACTGTCGCGGTGTGGGGTCACTCCTACGGGGCCAACTGCGCGATGGGCGGAGCTGCCCTCGCGCGCAACGTCGATCACCTCGTGCTCTACGAGCCGAGCCTGGGGATGGTCTATCCCGCGGGTTTGATCGATGCGATCGAGGAGGCGGTGGCTGCCGGCGACATGGAAACAGCGATCCGTGCAATCCTCGTCGAGATTCTGGAGTTGACCGAAGAGGAATGCGACACAATGCGATCGGGTCCGCAATGGCCGGCCCTCCTCGCCGCTGCGCCCACCGTGTCCAGGGAGTGCAGAGCCGAGGAGGGCTGGGTGTATCGGCCCGGCCGGTTCGACGGGATCGCGGCCCCGACGCTCCTGCCGGCGGGCACCGAAAGCCCTTCTCGGCTGAACGAGGCAACTCACCGCGCAGCGGGTGCAATTCCCGACGCCCGGATCCAGATGCTCGAAGGGCATGCCCACATGGCCCACAAGACCGATCCCGCCATGGTCGCCACCGTCATCGGCCGGTTCATCCGGTCGTAGAGGCGGCCGCCCCCGCCTCAACGCCATCTCCTACCGGCGGTACCCCCGAAGACCGCGGGACATCACATGAACAAAGTGCATGTAGTCGAACGCACAATATGAGTTGGATTTATGTGAGTGGAGTCACTTCAATGGGTGCATGACCAGCAGCACTCCCGCGAGTTCCGACATCGACCTCTTCGCCGACGAGGTCCTGACCGACCCCTATCCGACGTACGCCGAACTCCGCGATCTCGGCGCGGTGGTGCATCTGCCCGCCAACGACGTCTATGCCCTCACCCGGTACGACGTCATCCGCGACGCCCTGGCCGACCCCGGCACCTTCTCGTCCCGGACGATCGGCTTCAACCCGATGGTCAACGAGGCGCTCCGAGGCACGTCCCTGGCCTCCGACCCGCCGATCCACACCGAACTGCGCGCGGCGCTCACCGAGAACCTCACCCCGCGGGCGCTGCGGGGACTCAAGGGCCAGATCGAGGCCAAGGCCGATGCGCTGGTCGCGGACCTGGTGGCCGAGGGATCGTTCGAGGCCATCGATGCGCTGGCCCGCGCCTTTCCGCTCGAGGTCGTCGCCGACCTGATCGGCTTCACCGGCGCGGCGCGCGACAACATGCTGCGCTGGGGACAGGCCGCGATCGAGGTCATCGGCCCGATGAACCAGCGGACGGCCGAGAACTTCCCGATCGCGGGTGAACTCTACGAATGGTGCGCCGGGGTCCGGGCCGAGGATCTGGCACCGGGGTCGGTGGGTCGCGGGATCTTCGATGCCGAGGCCCGGGGCGTCATTCCCCCCGACACCGCCGGCCACATCATCCACCAGTACCTCGGTGCGGGGGTGGACACCACGATCACCGCGCTCGGCAACATCGTCGCGCTCTTCTCGGCCTTCCCCGACCAGTTCGACCTGGTCCGCCGGAATCCCGCCCTGGTGCCGGCGGCCTTCAACGAGGCACTTCGATTCTGGGCTCCGATCCATGCCTGGGGCCGCTCGGTCACCGAGGACGTGGAGATCGACGGCACCCTGGTGCCGGCCGGATCCCAGGTGGCGATCCTCTTCGGTGCGGGCAACCGCGACCCGAGGCACTACGAGAACCCGGACGCCTTCCTGGTCGAACGGAACCCGGTCGACCATCTGTCCTTCGGTTACGGTCCGCACGGCTGCGCCGGTCAGGGTCTGGCCCGTCTCGAAGCTCACGCCGTCATCGCGGCACTGGCGAATCACGCGCAGCGGCTCGTGGCCGCCGAGCCGGTTCGCGTGCCCAGCAACATCACCCGTTCCATCGACGAACTCGAGATCCTGAAGGTGGTCCCCGCATGAAGATCGTGCTCGACAGGCCCCGTTGCGAAGGCCACGGACTGTGCGAAGAGGTCGCTCCCGCACTGATGCACCTCGACGACGAGGGCGAACTGATCATCGACGTCGGCGAGCTCCCCGAGGGCAGCACCGAACTCGCCGCCGCAGGTGCCGCCGTCCGGGTCTGCCCCGTGGCCGCCCTCAAACTGGCCTGACACCGACAGCCGCAGGAACGGAACCCACATGAACGGCACCGACATGAACGGCACCGAAGCTCCCCGACGAATCGTGGTCGTCGGCAACGGGATTGCCGGCCAGACGGCCTGTGACAGCCTGCGCGCCGCGGATTTCGACGGCGACCTGACCATCGTCGGGGACGAACCGCGGGCGGCCTATTCGCGGCCCGCGCTCTCGAAGGCGCTCCTGGTCGACGGTGGTTCCCACGAACTGGCCCCGCCCACGCACGAGGCCACCGAGGTGCTCGGGGTCGCAGCGGTGGGCCTCGACGTCGAGTCCCGCCGCGTGAGTCTCGCCGACGGATCGGAGCTGAGCTTCGACGGACTGGTGATCGCGACGGGTTCCCGGGCCCGGCGCCTCGGTGGTCCCGACAGCCCGGAGCTGACCTTGCGCACCCTCGACGACGCCCTCGCGTTGCGGGAGCGGCTGGCGGCGCGGCCGTCTGTCGTGGTCGTCGGCGCCGGCCCACTGGGCATGGAGATCGCGTCCGCGGCGCTGTCGGCGGGATGCGAGGTCACGCTGGTGGCCGACGGTAGGCCGATGCTCCCGCATCTGGGGCCGTGCCTGTCCGAAGCGTTCACCGCGGCTGCGGTCGCCCAGGGGCTGAAACTGGTCGACGGTACCGCCGCAGGAATCGACGGCGCGCGTGCCGTGGTCCTGAGCGACGGCTCACGGGTCGAGGCCGACCTGATCGTCACCGCGATCGGCGACATTCCCAACACGGAGTGGCTGGCCACCAGCGGACTGATGGTCGACGGCCGCCTCGAGGCGGACTCGCGCGGGCGAGTCGCGCCCGGCATCGTCGCGGCCGGGGACGTCGCGGCGATCCCGACGCGTGGAGGTGTGCGCCGGATTCCGCTGTGGAGCAGCGCGATCGAGCAGGCCAAGGTCGCGGCCGTCGCGCTCCTGGCCGGCGACGCCGCGCCCGAACTCGACCTCGATCCGTACTTCTGGACCGAGCAGTTCGGGTTGAACCTCAAGGCGACCGGCCACCTGCCGGCGGCCGGGGAACCCGAGTTCCTCATCGGTGACAGCCCGCACGGACCGTCGGTGATGCGCTGGACGCACGACGACGACGGACGCGGCGTCGCGGTGGCCGTCAATCACCGGATCCCGATCCCGAAGCTGCGCCGCATGGCCTCGGTCGACGCGTGACACCGCAGTATCGACTGACGCCGCAGTTTCGACTGACGCCGCAGTTTCGACTGTCGCCGCGGGGTCGGCCGACGGATACGTAGAGTTCGTGTGGATGAACCAACCGCTCGACCACCCGAGCGATCCGGACCTGGGACGGCTCGCCTCGGTCAACCTCAACCTGCTGGTGCCGCTGCTGGCACTGCTCGAGGAGGGGTCCGTCACCCGCGCCGCGGCCCGGGTGGGCATGACCCAGCCCGCGATGAGCCATGCCCTGGGCCGGATGCGCCGGCTGATCGGCGACGACCTGGTGATGCGGCAGGGGAGCGGCCTGGTGCTCACCCCGCGCGCCCTGGAACTGATCGCTCCGCTGCGTGACGTGCTGCGGCAGACCGCGCGGGTGGTGGACTTCCCGGGCTTCGATCCCGCTCGCGACAGCCGCACCATCACGGTGGCGATGACCACCAGCACCGCCTTCGTGGTCGGGCCGAATCTGGCGCGACTGATCGCCGAGCGGGCACCGAATGCGACCCTCCGGATGCGCAACTTCGTCGAGCCGCATCCGAGCGACTTCACCGACGACGGGGTGGACGTCGTACTCGTGTCCGAGGCGTTCTCCTCGCCGTACCCGCGCCACCGGCTCTACGAGAACCGCTGGGTGGTCATCGCCCACCCGGACAGCGATCCCGAGGCGTCTGCGCTGGACCTGCTCACCTCGCTGCCCCACGTCACCTACGACTCCCGGCACCGGGTGGCACCGTACGCCGCGATGGACGCGCACGGCGTCCATTACCGGATCGGGCAATTGATCTCGGACCACCTGCTCATCCCGCATCTGGTGGCAACGGCCGGTGGGGTGGCGGTACACACCTTCCGGGTCGCTGTCGCGATGCGGGAACGGGTGAACCTCCGCATCGAGGAGTTCCCGCTGCCGGTCTCTCCGTTGGGTGTCGACATGGTGTGGAACCCGCGCCTGGCAGATCAGGAGTTCATCGGCTGGTTGCGGGGGATCCTGGTCGACGCGTCCGCCTTCGAGCCGGCGGCACCGACGTCCCGGGCGGCCCGTGACGGGTGATCGTCGGGGACGGACTTCCTCGTGCCGATGCTGAGCCTCAGTCGTCCGATGCGAGCAGGTGGCACCAGGAACCGGTGAGTTCGTCGAGACAGATCTCGCGCGGGGTCCGCCAGCCGACCGAGAAGTAGCGGCGCGAGAGGTACTCGAGCTGGCCGAACGCGAGCACGCAGCGGATCCGGCGACGGTCCGGCGGGAATCGGTTCGCCAGGTTCAGCCCCTCGGTCATCTGGCCGACCGCGTCCTCGAACCACTGCTCGGTCCTGGCCGCGACGTCCGGCTCATGGGCGGCCTGGTAGGACGCGGTGAGGTAGGGCTTGATCTCGTCCCACTGCGAGAACTTGCGGTCCAGCCACTCCTGGATCCGGTCGCGCGAGCCGGAGGCGACCACTGCGGTCAGCGTGGGGTCGTCGGCCGTCGTGAGGATCGCGTCGACCTTCGTCAGCAGTGCGCTCATCACCTCGGCCTTGGACGCGAAGTGCAGGTAGAAGGTGGTCCGGGTCGAGCCGGCGGCGGTGGCGATGTCGTCGATCGTGGTCGCGGCGTAGCCCTTGGTTCCGAACAGCTCGAGTGCCTTCGTGAGGAAGAGCTCGTAGGTCATCTGCTTCTGTGCGGCACGGAGCGACATGGGCTCGGATTCTAGCCGCAGTACAGCCACTGACTTGTCAGCACAGTCACATGTCGATATGCATCGTTACTTGACATGATGTAATGCGAACGCCTACTGTGATACGCACCACGTCGTGCTGACGCGACGCTGACGAAAGGAAGTGCCGATGACTGGCGCCCACACTGCCGAGGGCAACACCGTCCATACCGTCCTCGGCCCCGTTCCCGCCGACGAGTTGGGGGTTGTCTCGGTTCACGAGGCGCTGTTGTCGGTGGTTCCGGGCGCGGAGCACGCATTCGACATCACCATGGACCGCGCCGAGATCTTCGAGACCCTGGCCGCGAAGCTGACCGATTTCCGTGAACACGGCGGACGGACGATCGTCGACAGCACCGGCATGTTCCACGGTCGCGACGTGAAGCTGTACGAGGCACTCTCCCGCACGACAGGCGTGCACATCGTCGCGTCCACCGGCATGGGCCCGGAGAACCTGCTCGGCGGCTACTTCCTCACGCCGCAGACCAACCCGCCCACCCCGTGGCCCGCGGAGAAGTTCGCCGACCTGTTCACCAGGGAGATCACCGAGGGCATGGTGGTTCCCCGCGTCGAGCGCCGCGGCGCCGCAGGCCTGGTGACCACCGCCGCGGATCCCGACGGTATGACCGCCACCGAGGAGAGCCTGTTCCGCGGCGCGGCCCGCACCGCCCTCGCTACGGGAGTCGCGGCCTCGATCCGCTACGGGAACGACGCAGTCCACGACCTCGGGATCGTCCTGGCCGAGAAGCTGCCGGCGGACCGCGTCGTCGTCGGCGGTCTCGACCGAAAGGACGCGATCGCCGCCGGCGCACCGCTCGAGATCGCTCGCCGCGGAGCCTTCGTCGCCCTCGACCACGTGGGCACGGCCGACGACATCCACGTCACCGACGAGGAGCGCGCCGCCGTGATCCGCGAACTGATCGAGGCCGGGCACGGAAACCGAATCCTGCTCTCGTGCAACGCGACCGGCGTGTCGAAGGGCGAACCCGGCGGAGACACGGGCCGGCCCGGCCGCGACCTGCCGTTCAGCTACGTGCTCTCGACGTTCGTGCCCCTGCTCGCCGCGCAGGGTCTCGGCGACGAGGACATCCAGCGCATCCTCACCGGCAACCCGCGCGACCTGCTGGCCGTGCGCTGACGCCCCACCCGAAACCGCCGAAGAGATTTTCCCGAAGGGGAGTTGTTGTGTCGAGAGTGAACACCGTTCTGGGTCCGATCGCGACCGAGGAACTGGGCATCGTCGCCATCCACGAACACATCGGATACGGCATGCCCGGCTCCGAACTGGACACCCGATGGTGGAAGACCCCCGAGGAGCGCTACGAGGAGACCGTCCCGAAGCTGCGCAGGTTCCACGAATACGGGGGCGGCACCTTCGTCGACGTCACCGGCATCTGCAACGGCCGTGACATCGACTACTACAAGTCGCTGTCCGCCAAGACCGGCGTGAACATCATCGCCTGCACCGGATTCGTCGGCGGCGACACCGCCCTGCCGTTCTTCGAACGGGCGAGCGTGGACTACCTGACCCGGCAGTTCGTGCACGAGATCACCGTCGGCATCGGCGACACCGGCAGCCGCGCCGGCGTCATCAAGGTCGGGGTGAGCCGCGGTGGCCGGATGACGGAGCTGGACAAGCGCATCTACCGTGCTGCCGCTCGCGCCGCGCTGAGCACCGGCGTGCCGATCCTGACCCACCTGGCGATCGACGCCGAGAACGCCATCACCATCTTCAACGAAGAGGGCCTCCCGCTGGACCGCGTGCTGTTCGGGCACGCCGACGACGGCGTGAACGCCGAGAAGACGCGCGACACCTGGATCGCCGAACAGGGTGGCCGCGTCGGCTTCGACACCTTCGGATACGAGACCGAACTCGAGGACCCGCCGTTCTGGGCCCGGCCGCGCAAGGAACGCCTGGACCACTTCCTCCGGTTCCTCGGGGAGGGCCACCTCGACCAGGCACTCGCCGGCGTCGATGCCAACTGCAGCCCGCTCGGGTGGCCGGGTGTCAAGGGCCACACCGTGAACTACCTCTTCGAGGACCTCATCCCGGATCTGCGCGAGGCCGGTCTGGACGAGGCCACGATCACCAAGCTGTTCGTCGAGAACCCGGCCGACTTCCTCACGATCCAGTCCTGATCGCCCCAGGACAACCCAGCGCATCCACTCCCAGGGCGCTCCCGTACGCCCGACCCAGAGAGAAGAGACCCATGCAGCCTTCAGACCTGAAGAACCTCCGCGTCGCCATCGTCGGCGCGGGATACGCCGGCGCGGCGGCGGCCAAGGCACTGAGCCTGCTCGGCGCCGATGTCGACGTGTACGAGCAGGCCACCGAGGTCCGGGAGGTCGGCGCCGGCATCGGTCTGCGTCCGTCCAGCATGGACCGCTTCCGCGAATGGGGGATCTTCGACGCGATCGCGAACGTGAGCTCGCCGAGTGACTACTTCGAGATCCTCACCGCCACCGGTGATCCGATCATGAAGGACACCTGGCCGGCCTCCGCCGACCAGACGAAGACCTACCTGATCCACCGCGGTGACTTCATCGACGCTCTCCTGGGCGTGCTCCCCGACGGCATGGTGCACCTCGGTCACAAGCTGCAGACCGTCGAGGACCGGGGCGACCGTTCCGTCCTCACCTTCACGAACGGCACGACCGTCGAGGCCGACCTGGTCGTCGGCGCCGACGGCATCAAGTCGGTGGTGCGCCGGGAGCTGTTCAGCGACAAGGACCCACGGTTCTCCGGCGAGCACGCCTACCGCGCAGTGATCTCCGTCGACGACGCCCACGGGATGGTCACCGACGACAATCTCCGGATGTACATCGGCAAGGGAACGAAGGTCTACCTGCTGCCGCTGCGCCACCGGGGCCAGGTGTCCTTCGACATCACTGCCCTGTGCCCGGACAGCACCTGGGCGCCGCAGATCACCAAGGACGATCTCCTGAGGACCGTCGAAGGCTTCGACGACCGCATCGTGAACATCACACGCGACCTCGACATGGACACCGTGAACATCCGCGCGGTCTACGACATCGACCCGGTCGACACGTGGCACTCGGACTCGGTCGTCCTCGTGGGCGACGCGGCCCACTCGATGCTGCACCACCAGGGCCAGGGCGCGAACTCGGCAATCCTGGACGCCGGCGGTCTCGCCGACGCCCTGCGGGAGGCGGACTCCGTCAGGGAGGCGCTCGCGTCGTACCAGGCAACCCGCAAGCCGGTGACGGACGAGCTGCAGCGCATCTCCCGTCAGGGATGGACCGAGGACGAGGTCAACGACGTCTTCCCCGGGCAGAAGCCGTCGTCCCAGGCGTCCGTCTCCCAGCCGCAGGTCTGACGCCATGGCACTGCATCCTCAGATCGCACAGGTCCTGGCGAACCTGCCGGCCCCGCCCGAGGGCCCGCTCGACCCCGCGGCCATGCGTGCAGCGGAGGAGTCGCAGGTTGCTCCCGTCGAGGAGCGCCTGCCCCTCCACGCCGTCGAGGACACGACCGCGCAGACCGCGTCGGGGGACGTGCCGGTCCGGATCTACACCCCGGTCGACGCCGACTCGTACGGACTGCTGGTGTACCTCCACGGCGGCGCGTTCTTCCTCGGAAGCCTCGACACGCACGACCACGTCGCGCGGAACCTGGCCGCGGAGACCGGGCTGAAGGTCGTCTCCGTCGGCTACCGCCGGGCACCCGAGGCGGCGTTCCCGGCCGGCCTCCAGGACTGCCTCGGGGTGGTCCGGTGGGCCGCCGAGAACGGCGAGGCCCTGAAGTGGAACGGTGAGACCCTTGCGCTGGCCGGTGACAGTTCGGGCGGCACCTTCGTCGCCGCCGTCGCCGCGATGGCCCGCGACGAGGGATTCGACCGCATCACGCATCAGGTCCTGTACTACCCGTCGCTGGATCTGGACTTCGACGTCGACCGCTACGCTTCCCTGCGGGAGAACGCCGAAGGGTACGGCGTGGAGACGGCCGGACTGAAGGGCTTCAACTCCTTCTACGTCGACAGCGGTGCCGACCCGGCCGACCCGCTCGTCTCCCCGATCAAGCGTGAGGATCTCACCGGGCTGCCCCCGGCGCTGATCGTCACCGCCGAGTTCGACCCCATGCGCGACGAGGGCGAGCTGTACGGCCGGCGTCTGACCGAGGCCGGAGTGGACGCGACGGTGCGGCGCTACGCGGGCGCCAATCACGGTTTCGTCCAGAACTTCTCGTGGATCCCGGAGTTCCACCGGGCGTTCGAGGAGACGGCGGAGTTCCTTCGGCAGGCCCGACCCGGCCGGGGGGAGTGACGTGGTGCAGGACGTGAAGATTCATCCGCTCGTCTCGCCGTGGGGTCGATTCGGTCTCTACAGCTTCTTCATCGACGCCCCGGAGCCGGCGATCGTCGACACCGGGATCGCCTCGTCGCCCGCCGAGGGCATGGCTCCTGCGCTCGAGGCTCTCGGGCGCAGGATCGAGGACGTGCGCTGGATCCTGTTGACCCACGGCCACATCGACCATATCGGTGGGGCGCGCGCCCTGTGGGAACTCACCGGCAGACGGGCCCGGGTCGTGATCCACGAGGCCGACGCGCACCTGTTGCGCTCGCGGCAGGCCCACGTCGACGAGTACCTGTCGGTGCGTGGGCAGTACCTGCACGATCCCGAGGGCGCTGCCGAACAGCTGGCCACGGCGGAGGCCGTCATCTCCGGGGAGATGGAGCCGACGATGCTGGTGCGGGGCGGCGAAAGGCTGTCCCTCGGCGGCGACGTCACCGTCTCGGTGCATTCCATCCCCGGGCACACCGCAGGATCGGTCGCGTACGTCGTCGAGGGGCAGAACTCCGTGTTCGTCGGCGACGCCGTGCAGGTCCACGGGGCGGCCAACGGCTTCCCCGGTTACGAGGATCCGGACGCGTACCGGTCGAGCCTGCAGTACCTGCGGGACGAGATCCGCCCAAATCACCTGTACCTGGGGCATCCGTACCGTCGGGCGGACGGTGTCGCGTACGGCGTCGAACTCGATCGGGACCAGGCTGCCGAGGCACTCCGGGAGAGTGTGGACATCGAGGGCGGCGTCCGCGGCGCGGCCCATCGGTGCCTGTGCGCCGGTCTGCAGGAGACGGATTCGGCGTACTCGCCGTTCGCGCCGGTGGCGGAGGAACTCGGCTACGAGGGGGATCCGACGCTCGAACCGTCCCCGTTCTTCACGTCGCTGCACGGCTACCGCACACAGTTCACCCAGAAGTCTTGACAGAGGATAGGAGTCGCAGACTCATGGCCGATTTCGAAGAATTCGACGCGGGTGGGCAGACCATCCACATCCACAAGGATCTCCGGGTCCCGATGCGGGACGGGATCGAGCTGGCGGCAGACGCCTACCAGGGTGTCGACGACAAGCCTCGACCGGCGCTGGTCGCGCTGAGCCCCTACGGCAAGGAGCTGCAGGCGCTCGCCCTCACGACGCCGCCGCAGCGTCGCCCGAGCCCGATGTGGGACGGCTGCATCGAAGCCGGGGACATCGCCCGCGTCGTCGCGGAGGGCTACGTCCACGTGATCGGCGACCTGCGCGGCTCCGGCGCCTCCGAGGGCGAACACATCGGCAACTACAACGCCGGCGGCGTGCCGCTGGGGCAGGACGCCTACGACTTCATCGAGTGGGTCGCCGAGCAGCCGTGGTGCGACGGCAACGTCGGCATGATCGGCATCTCCTATTTCGGGTCGATGCAGGTGCTCGCCGCCGCGGAGCGTCCGCCGCATCTGAAGGCGATCTTCGTCAGCGGCGGCCACTACGACTTCTACGAGACCACCTACCACGGCGGCATCATGTGGTTCATGCCGCGGGCCGCCCGCGAGGGCCGCGGCGGCGACTCCGGCTGGGCCTTCACCGACAACGTCAAGTCCCGCATGCTCGAGACGTACTCCCCGGAGGAGATCAGGGAGCGCGTCGCCGAGCGCCTCGAGGATCCGGATGTGGCCGCCTGGCCGAACCTGGTCCACGTGCTGAACTACCCGAAGCACCACGAGGCCTGGTTCGACATCGTGATGAACGAGCTGGACGGCGAGTGGTACGAGGAGCGCAACCCCATCACTCTGGCCCCGAACATCGACATCCCGGTCTATCTGCAGATCGACCAGGGTCGCGGCTGGACGATGGACGGCACGATCGAACTCTTCGACGCGCTGAAGGGTCCGAAGAAGCTGGACATCGGCCCGTACCCGCCCATGCAGTCGCGCCCCTTCATCGAGGAGCACGACAAGATGTTCCGCTGGTACGACTACTGGATCAAGGGCATCGACAACGGGATCATGGACGAGCCCGCGGTGAGCGTCTTCGTCGAGGGCTCGCGTGAGCGGGTGACCGGCAGCCAGTGGCCGCCGAAGGACATCGAATACACGTCCCTCTACCTGCGCCCGCGCGGCAAGCTCTCCACCGAGCCGGAGCCGATGGGTGCGCAGTACGCCGCCCCGGACGGCTTCTATCAGGCCCCGCTGACCGTCACCGACAAGGTCGAGATCCTGAGGTGGGAGACCCCGGTGTTCGAGGAGTCCACGGAGATGATCGGCACCGGTGCCGCGCACATCTTCGCGGAAATCGACCAGCCGGACTCGAACTTCATCCTGCGCCTGTGGGACTACGCCCCGGGCGGCAAGCGCCAGCTGATCACCACCGGCTACCTGAAGGCCTCGCACCGCGAGCTGGACGAGCGCACCACCGAGGGCAACCCGTACCACCCGCACACCCGCGCTGTGCCGGTCGAGCCCGGGAAGATCGAGGAGTACGTGCTGCGCCTCTACCCGTTCGCGAACACCTTCCAGCCGGGTCACAAGCTGACCGTGGAGCTGTCCAACGGGGAGCCGCTGGCCGACGAGCACAACGCGCTGCTCCCGCCGGATGCGTTCCACCTGCCGGTGGGCCGCCCGGTCACCCACAAGATCTACCGGGACGCCGCCCACCGGTCCCGGCTCGTGCTGCCGTTCACGACGCGCAGGGCGGGGGAGAAGGAGTAGCGACAGCGGTTTCGGACGCCACGTCCTTCCGCCACGGTGCGTTACGCTCGGGCATCGTCCCGTCGGCGGAAGGGCAGTGATGCGTGCGGTGCTCGGCGTTGCGATCGATGCCGGTGAGGTCTGTGCGGTGCTCGTGGATGCCGACGTTCCGGCGCTCGGACCGTTCGACACGCAGCGGTGGGCCGCCGGCGAACGCGCGGACGCGGAGGCGGTGCGCCGGGCGCTCGCGGTGATGACCGAGCGGGCCGCGCGGGCCGGGGTGCCGTTTGCCCGCGCCGGACTGGTGGCGTCCGAGGCGGTCGTGCCGGACCCCGGGGAGACCGCGGTGCCGGTGCAGGCCGTGGGGGTCGACGAGGCCCGGCTGGCCTTCCTCGCCGCGGCCCCGGAACTCGAGGGTGTACGGGTGGTGGCACTGATCGGCCGCGACGATGCGGCCACGACCGCGTCGGTCGCCGACATCCGTTCGGGGGCGGTCCTCGCGTCGGTCGCCGTGGCGGAGGACGACTTCGGTGGGATCGCCCCGGCCTTGCCGGAGGCCGCGGACGAGGCCGTGGCGCGGGCCGGGGTGGCGCCGGAGGCGCTGGCCTTCCTGGACCTGCGACCCGGCGACGCCGCGGTCGCCCGGGAGTTGTCCGCGGTGCTCGGCGTGCCGTTCGTGACCCCGCACGGCGTGCCGTGGCACCGGGCCACCGGAGCCGCGCTCGTGGCCGCACACACCGATCGGCCGCCGGCCCCGGCACCTTCCCCGGGCCGCCGGGTGGCGGTGCTGGTGTCGGCCCTCGTCGCGCTGGCCGTGCTGCTCGGCGGCGGGCTGGCCGTCGCCATCGGTGGGACCGGACCGTCCGAGCCGCCGCGCCCGGCCGACGCCGTCCGGTCCGTGCCCGCACCGCAGACCAGCCTCTCGCCGGAGACCGGGACGCCGTCCGCGGTTCCGTGCCCGGGGCGCGACACTCCGGCCGCGCAGGCGCCCGAGGCCCGTCCCGCGGGCTGGTCGGTGCGGGCGTCCGACCCCGACCTCGGCCCCCACCCCGGCCCGACGCCGCCGACGACGACCGTCACCGCACCCCCGTGCGAATGACGTTCCCCCGGAATATCGTTCGATTCAGGCGCGGCGTGCGAGCCGGGCGCCGGCCGCACGCATGGCGTCGAGATCGGTGGCGACCATGATCTCCGCGAATCGGTCGCGGTAGTCACCGAGGTCGTCGCCGACGGATCCCACCACCGCCACCACCGGTACCGTGTGGACCCGGGCGAGGATCGCCGAGACGATCTTTCCGGCACGGGACTGTCCGTCGAGGCGGCCCTCGCCGACGACGACGAGGTCGGCGCCGGCGAGGGCCGCGTCGAAACCGACGGCGTCGAGCACGAATTCGGCTCCCGAGCGCAGGTCCGCGCCGAACTGCGCCCACATGCCGCCGGCGAAACCGCCGGCCGCGCCGGTGCCGTCGACCTCACGCGGATCACGCGGAAGCGTCACGGCCGCGTCCTCGAGGCGCCGCGTGAGCCGCTCCACGGCTGTCTCGTCGGCGCCCTTCTGCGGGCCGAACACCACGGCGGCGTCGGCGTAGCGGGTGGTCACGTCCGTCAGCACCGTGACGGTGGCGGTGCCCAGGCCGCCGGCCTCCACGATGGCGGTGATCGCGCCGAGCCCGCCGTCGGTCGTGGCCGACCCGCCGGCCGCGACGACGATGTGCGTGGCGCCGCGCCGCAGTGCCTCGACCATCGCCAGCCCGGTGCCGTAGGTGTCCGCCGTCATCGGATCACGGAAGCCCTTGTGCGGTGTGGTGATTCCGCTGAAGGTGGCGAGTTCGACGACTGCGGTGCCGTCCTCGCCGAGTCCGAACGATCCCGAGCACGGTGCGCGCCAGGGGTTCACGGATTCCATCTCGATCAGCTCGAGGCCGAGCGGGCCGGTGAGCACGTCGAGGGTGCCATCGCCGCCGTCGGCCACCGGCATCCGGATCGCCTCGAGCCCGGCGGATTCCGCGCCGGCCGCCACCTCCTCGGCGACCTCCGCGGCCCGGTACGTGCCCTTGAAACTGTCCGGAGCGATCAGCACCCTCACCGGTTCACCACCCATTCGAACGCCGCGGCCTCGGATCGGGCCCCCTGCGCAGCGCGGGAGCGGTTCGGCTCGCCCAGCTCGGCGACGACGGACTCCCCGAGCCGGACCAGGTCGGCGAACACCGCCGGGGTCAGCCAGGGGGGCCGGGTGGCGAAGAGCAGGTCCTCGCTCGCGGTGTTGCCGCTCGCGCCGGGGGCGAACGGGCAGCCGCCGAGACCGCCGAGCGAACCGTCCACCACCGCGGCGCCCGCCCCGATCGCCGCGAGGCTGTTGGCGACGCCCAGACCCCAGGTGTCGTGGCCGTGGAAGACGATGCGGCGGGCGGGGGAGTCGTCGCGCACCCGGGACACCAGCGCCGCGACCTGCGCCGGCACGGCCTGGCCGAGGGTGTCCGCCAGGACGATGTCGGCGGCGCCGTCGGCGCGGGGGTCGCACGCGATCTCGAGCACCCGATCGGGGTCGACAGGCCCGTCGAACGGGCAGGTGAACGCCGTGGCCAGGCAGAGCTGGATGCTGCCGCCGGCAGCGCGGGCGTGCTCCACCGCGGCGGGCATCGCGGCGAGGCTCGCGTCGGTGTCCCGGCCGATGTTGGCACGGTTGTGTGCATCCGACACCGACAGGCAGTACTGGAAGTGCCGGGCGCCGGCGGCGGCCGCCTTCTCCACGTGCCGCGGCGTGGCCACCCAGATGTAGCAGCGGTCGAGTTCCTCGGGCGTGAGCATCCCGATCAGTTCGACGGTGCCGGCCATCGGGGGCACCAGATCGGGCCGGGCCATCGAGCCGATCTCGAGCTGCGGCACGCCGGCGGCCAGCAGGGCACGGACGATCTGTGCCCGGCGCTCGACGGGCAGCACCTTGCCGGTCAGTTGCAGCCCGTCGCGCAGGGTCACATCGCGCAGTTGCGGTGCCCCGGCCCTCACGACACCACCGCTCACGACACCACCTCCAGGAGCTCGTCGATCTCGGCCTCGGTCCGGCCGAGCAGGCCGCCGAGGATCTCGCGGGTGTGTTCGCCCAGGTCCGGCCCGACGTTGCGGATCGGCAGCGACCGGCCGCCGAGCACGGGCACGATGCCCGGGAACCCGACCTGTTTCGGCTCGTCCTCGCCGACGTCGACGGCGAAGTGCTGGATCATGTTACGGGCCCGGTACTGCTCGTCGTCGACGATGTCGGCCGCCGTGTAGATCGGCCCGCACGGCACCCCCGCGGCCTCGAGGATCCCGAGCACCTCGTCGCGCGGCCGGCGCCGCGTCCAGTCGGCGATCGCGGCGTCGAGTTCCTCCCGCCGGTCCCACCGCCCGTGGTTGGTGGTCAGGCCGGGATCGTCGGCGAGGTCGGGCCGCTCGATGGTGCGCATGTAGCGCTGGAAGATGGCGTCCGCGTTGCCGGCGATGATCACGGAGGTGCCGTCCGAGCAGGGGTAGGCGTTCGAGGGGGCGATGCCCTCCATGCGGCCGCCGACCCGTTCGCGCCGGACGCCGTAGGCGAGGTAGTCGGGAATCAGCGATTCCATCATCGACAGCATCGACTCGTTCAGGGCGACGTCGACGACCCGGTTCACCATCGGCAGCGACCCGATCAGCTGCCGCTGCAGCAGCGCCGTGACCGAGCCGAAGGCCGCGTACAGCCCGGCGATGGAGTCGCCGATCGACACCCCGACCCGCACCGGCGGCCGGTCCGGGTCCCCGACGAGTTCGCGGAACCCGCCGACGGCCTCGGCGACGGCCGCGAATCCGGGGCGATCCGCGAGGGGCCCCGTCTGGCCGAACGCGGAGATCCGGGTGATCACCAGGTCGGGCTTGATCTCCGACAGCACCTCGGGGCCCATGCCCCATTTCTCCAGGGTGCCCGGCCGGAAGTTCTCGAGCAGCACGTCGCAGTGGCGCACCAGATCGAGGATCACGGCCCGGCCCGCGTCGGTACGCAGGTCCACCACGATGGACTTCTTGTTGCGGTTCACCGTGCGGTACAGCATCGACGTGTCCCCGGCGTACAGGCGCCAGTTGCGCAGTTCGTCGCCGGTGCGGGGACGTTCGACCTTGATGACCTCGGCGCCGAAGTCGGCGAGCAGCCGGCCCGCGGTGGGTGCGGCGATGTAGTTGCCGAGTTCGAGGACGCGGATGCCCTCGAGAGGGCGCAGGATCTCCTCCGAGTTCATGGGCAACAGTGTGCCCTGTGCCGCTGCGCGGCGTGTGCCCTGTGCCGCTGCGCGGCGTGTGCCCTGTGCCGCTGCGCGGCGTGTGCCCTGTGCCGCTGCGCGGCGTGTGCCCTGTGCCGCTGCGCGGCGTGTGCCCTGTGCCGCTGCGCGGCGTGTGCCCTGTGCCGCTGCGCGGCGTGTGCCCTGTGCCGCTGCGCGGCGTGTACCCCGCACCGCCGGCGAGCGGACACGCCGCGCCCCTCCCGCGATCGTGTGACCCAGCGCACTATTCTTCGTAGTCGGGCGGGGGGCCTCGGGAAGGTGCTTGGGTCATGGTGGTCGCGAAAGTCGTTCTGTGGTGTGCGCTGCTGGCGGGTCTGGTCGGCGCCGGGATCGCCGTCAACGCGCTGCACGTGCACGGTGCCGTCGGCTCACTGATCGTGGCGTCGGTCGCGGGCCTGGTGCTGCTGCGGCTTCGGCCCGCGGCCCAGCTCGAGGTCGAGCCGGATCGCGTCACGCCCTGACCGGCCGCACCCCTGGGCTTGCGAGGCCAGGCCGAAGCCACGAACTCCCGTGGACGGGCCAGCTTTGCGACTCTTGAGCTTGCCATTGCAGGCATAGCCCTGGACAACTGCGCGTAGCGACGGCACACTCGACGCAAAGCATGCCGTCGCAAGCACAGGGAGGAGGCGCCGTGGCCACGCCCCGCCGTCGCGCCCGCACGGGACGCGGCGGTCTCGGTGACCACTTCGTCGACCGGCGGCACCGGCTCGGCCTCACCCAGTCCGAGCTGGCCGACCTCGCCGGGGTGTCGCGCTCGAGCGTCCAGTCGCTCGAGTCCGGCCGCGCCACCGTGCAACTCGACCTCGTCGTGGCGATCGCCGACGCGCTGGGCTGCGACCTGACCCTCACCATGCGCGGCGACCGGGCCGGGTGAGCGCGGTGGTCGAACGCCTGGTCGCCGTCGACAGCGCCGACGTGTACAAGGGCGACCGCTTGGCCGGGCACCTCACCCGGGACGGCCACGATGTCGTGTTCCGGTACGCGCAGGACTACCTCGACGATCCGGCCGCTCCCGCCCTCGCGTGGACGGTGCCGAAGACCGGCGAGGAGGTCCGCGCCGGCGGCGGCAGCGTGCCCCCGTTCTTCGCCGGCCTGCTGCCGGAGGGCATCCGGCTCCGCGGCGCCGTCGCCGCCACCAAGACCTCCGAAGACGACCATCTCACCATCCTCATGGCGGTCGGCGCGGACACCATCGGCGATGTGCGGGTGCTCCCCGCCGGCGCTCGGCCCCCGACGTCGACGCTCCTGCTCGACCCGGATGCCGTCCGGCGCGAGGACCTGCACGAGCTGTTCGACCGGATCTCCGGCCACGAGTCCGTCGTCCTCGACCCGACCTCCCTGCCGGGAGTGCAGGCGAAGGTGTCGGCCCAGATGTACTCCGCCCCCGTCGCGACGGTGCAGGGCCCCGCCATCCTCAAACTCGCACCGCCCCGCGGCTACCCCCGCCTGGTCGAGAACGAGCACTTCTTCATGGGTCTCGCGACCGCCTGCGGCCTCGCCGTCGCCGGGCATCAGCTCGTCTACGACCGCAGGGGCAACGCGGGACTGCTCGTCGCCCGCTTCGACCGATGGATCGGTCCCGGCCACACCGTCCACCGCACCGCGCAGGAGGACGCCTGCCAGGTCCTCGGTGTCTACCCGGCGGCCAAGTACCGGCTGAAGACCGAACGCGTCGTCGAGGCGCTGGCCGCCGCGTGCGAGCGCGGCGGCGGATCGGCCCGCGTCGCCACCCTCGAACTGCTGCGGCTCGTGGCCTACTCGTACGCCGTCGGCAACGGCGACCTGCACGGGAAGAACTTCTCCATCCACCTGACCGAGGCCGGGCTGTGGGCCGTCACCCCGGCCTACGACCTCCTGTGCACCCAGCCCTACCTCGGTTGGCGCGACCCGATGGCCCTCGACCTGTACGGCAAGGCCAACAAGCTCACCCGCCGCCACTTCGTCGAGTCCGGTGGCCGGCTCGGCGTGCCCGAACGCGCCGTCGTCCGGATGCTCGACGGGATCCGGCGCGGGATCGCCGGCGGCCTCGACCGCGTCGCCGAGATCGGGTTCGACGACCGGGACACGGCCCGTCTGCGGGACATGCTGGTCCGGCGCGCCGACGAACTCGGCTGATCCGGTCGTCGTACGACGGCCGGACCGCCGGCCGGTAGAGTCCCCGACGGGCGTTCCGCACGAGACCGCGGTCGCCTGTCGCGCATCGAAGAGGAGCACCGGGTCGTGTCGCTGTGGTCGACTGCACTGTCCCCCGGGATGCTCAGCGAGTACGTCTGGCTCGACCTGATGCCGTGGCTCGACCGGTACGGCTCGGCCCGCAACGCGCAACTGGCCGCCCTCGTCCCCGACGAACGCTGGTGGGAACGCCGGTCCCCGGCGGAGACCGCCGCCTCCGCCGACGTCGTGGCGATCTGTGGGGAACTGGCCCGCATCTACGTCACCGAGCACCCCGATCTCGCGTTCTCCACGGGAATCGCCGACACCGTCGACGTCCCCGTCGCGGCGCTCGGGCTCGGCACCCGCGCCGCCGCCACCGTCGCGCGGCTGCCCCGCGCGGCGACCACCGCCGGCCTGCTCGGCTACACGCCCGCCGCCCTGTTCTCCGTGCGCGGTGCGGGCCCGGAGACCGTGCACCAGATCGTGCAGGCCGTCCTCGTCCTCGCGATCCTGCGGGACCCGGCGTCGCTGCGGGTGGCGACCGACGCCCCCACGCTCCCGCCGGCGCTGTCGCTGCTGATCGACGACCTCGTCGCGCTCGCGCGGTGGCGCGGGCTGCGCGCCGACCCCGACCGGCCGTTGGTGCGGGTCGAGCTCGAGGACGGCACCCCCGAGGAGATCCAGCAGGTCGCCGCGCGCATCGCCGCCCTGACCGCGCGTGACCTGCCCGTGCCGGCGCCCCACCGCGCGCTCGACGAACTCGCCGCGTACGTCGCCGGGCTGTCCGCGCCCGAGCGCGACGCGATCCGCCGCCGCGTCCTCGGCGACGAGCCGCCCGACCCGGACGCCCCGTCGACCTTCGCGTTCGGTACCGCCGTCGGCGACCTGCTCGCGGCGCTGCGCGTGGACGTGCGCCCCGTCGCCGCCCTCGACCGGATGCTGGGGTTGCGGCCGGAGCTGGCCCAGCCCGTCCCCGGGCTCGACGTGCCGCTGTGGCGGGCTCTCGCCCGCCTCGACGACCGCTTCGAGGTGGTCGACGGGTGGGTCGCCGTGCCCGGTCTGGCCGAGGCCGAGCGGCGCACCCACGCGCTGCTCGCCGAGTTCGAATCCCCGAACGGGGTCGTCGAACCCGCGGCCGTCGCTGTCGTGTGGGACCTGCCCGCCGCGGAGTTCGCCGCGTGGCTGCGCCGGTGCGGTGTACCGATGTTCGAGGGCCGCGCTCTGACCCGGCGGTCCGCGTTCGCCGATCATGCCGCGGCGGTTCTCGAGGTGATCGGGGATCCGCTGCCGGCCGCGGAGCTCGTCGACCGCATGGGCACCCCCGCGGGTCCCGCCGCCGTGATCGACGCGATCGGCGCAGACGAACGGTTCACGCTCTCCGAGGACGGCAGGTGGTCACTCAGCGAATGGGAGACCGACGAGGCGGGCGCGGTGCGCGGCCGCATCGCCCGGATCGTCGACGCCGACGGCGGATCCGCCGACCTGGACCGCGTCGTCGACCGTCTGGTCGAGCGTTTCGGGGTGTCGCCGACCAGCGCCCGCATCTTCGCCGGCAGCGGCGACTTCGAGATCGTCGACGGCCGGGTGCGCCGGCGCCGCCGCACCCACGTGAGCATCAAGCCGCCGCACCGCACCCGCCGCCTCTACCGCCTCGGCGATGTGTGGCGGCTGCGGGTCACCGCCACGCGTGACCACCTGCGCGGTGCCGACTTCCCGGTGCCGTCCGCGGTCGCGGGGGTCATCGGCTGCGCGCCGGGCCGCGAGGTCTCCCTGTCGTCCCGGCTGGGCACCCAGGTCATGCGCTGGACCGGCGCGTCCCCCCATCTCGGCAGCGTGCGACGGTTTCTCGAGGACCTCGGGGTGGACGAGGGCAACGAGATGTTCCTCGAGTTCCACCCCGGCGGCCGGTTCGACGTGCTGCCGCTGCGCACCGTCGCCGACAACGCCGAACCGCTGCGCAAGGCGCTCGCCCTCATCGGCCACTCGGCCCCGGAGATCGTGCCGGACGAGGGCGTCGCGCCGGCCTTCGCCGCCGCCGTCGGCCTGGGCGACGAGACCCGGCCGCGCCGGGTGCTCAGCGCCTACCGGGCCCGGCACGAGGCCGAGGTGACCGCATTGCTCGAGCAGGCATGGGTGCGCGTGCCAAGCTGAGCGCATGCCGATCCGCAGACCCGAGCATCCGCTGTTGGCGAACGACGCCGAACGCGTCGTCTGGGACGCGCTCGTCCGGCAGCTCGGCGACGGTGATCTCGTCGCCGCGGGCCTGCGCGTCACCGACCATCTCAAGGACCACGAGATCGACTTCGTCCTAGCCCTCGAGGGCCACGGCATCGCGTGCCTCGAGGTCAAGGGCGGCCAGGTGTGGCACGACGGCTTCCAGTGGGTGCAGGCCCGGCAGGGCAAGGACCGGTCGATCGATCCGGTCCGGCAGGTGATGCAGTCCTGCTACGCGCTGCGCCGCTACGTCGAGGCCGACCCCCGCTGGACGCAGGGCCGGCTGCGCTGGGACCACTTCGTCGTCCTGCCCAACACCGAGGTCCGCGCCGACTTCGCCCTGCCCGAGTGCCCCCGCTGGAAGGTGATCGACCGCAACGACCTCGGCAGCATCGCCGAACGGCTGCGCGCGGTGCTCGACAAGCAGGAACTCGACCGGCCGGCCCTCGTCGCCGACGGCGTCGACCAGTTCGCCGAGGTGCTCGCGGGCCGTGGCCTGCCACAGCGCGACGTGGTTTCGCGTGCCGTCGCCAACGAGGACGCCGCGGACCGGCTCACCGAGCAGCAGGCCGTCATCCTCGACGCGACCCGCCTGCTGACCCGGGTCGAGGTGCGCGGCGGCGCCGGCACAGGCAAGACGTTCCTCGCCCTCGAGCAGGCCCGGCGCCTCGCCGAGCAGCACCAGCGGATCGCGTTGATCTGCTATTCGCACGGCCTCGCGTCGTACCTGCAGCGGATCACCGCGACGTGGAACCGGAAGAAGCGGCCCGCATACGTCGGCGAGTTCCACGCCCTCGGCCGGCTGTGGGGGGCCGCCGAGGGTCCCGACGAGGCCCTGCGCACCGCCGACACCGTGCGCTTCTGGGAACACGACCTGCCCGCCCAGATGACCGAGCTGGCCCGGTCGCTGCCGGAGGGACAGCGCTTCGACGCGGTCGTCGTCGACGAGGCGCAGGACTTCGCCGACGCCTGGTGGGATCCGATCATGGCCGCCCTGCGCGACGAGGAGACCAGCGGCATCTACGTGTTCACCGACGAGGCGCAGCGGGTGTTCGACCGGGAGGGCCGGCCCCCGGTGCCGCTGGTTCCGCTGGTGCTCGACCACAACCTGCGCAACACCCGGCAGATCGCGGGGACCTTCGGCCCGCTCGTCGGGCAGCGGATGCGGCTGCTCGGCGGCGACGGCCCCGACGTGCAGTTCGTCGCGTGCCGCGGCGACGAGGCGCTCGCCGTGGCCGACGACCGGATCGACGCCCTGCTCGAGGAGGGCTGGCGGCCCGGCGACGTCGCGCTGCTCGCGACGGGCAGCCGGCACCCGGAGCAGGTGGCGCGCCAGTCCGAGGGCAACTCGGCGTACTGGGACAGCTTCTGGGACACCGAACAGGTCTACTACGGGCATGTCCTCGGCTTCAAGGGACTCGAGCGCCGGGCGGTGGTGCTCGCGGTGAACGAGACGCAGCCCCAGGAGCGCTCGCGCGAGCGCCTGTACGTGGGGTTGTCCCGGGCCCGCGACCAGCTGGTGGTGTGCGGGGACCCGGACTTCGTCCGGCAGGTCGGCGGTCCGGAGCTGGCGGCACGGCTGGGGATCGGCCGATGAGCCTGCTGCGGGACTGGACGGTGTCGGCGACGGCGGGGGAGTTCGTCGGATTCCTCGTTCCCGCCGTCGTCGGGGCCGTGCTGTTCGACAGTGCCGCGGCGTTGCCGGCGCTGATGGTGGCCGGTGTCGTCGAGGGATCGGTGCTGGGCTGGTCGCAGGCGCGGGTGCTGCGGCACCGGCTGCCGGCGATGTCGGTCCGGCGCTGGGTGCTGGGCACGGGTGTCGCCGCCGCGTGCGCCTACCTGCTGGGGATGTCGCCCTCGACCTTCTACGAGACGTGGTCCGCGTGGCCGGTGGCGATCCCGATCGCGCTCGGTGTCCTCTTCGGCGTGGCGTTGCTGGGTTCGATCGGGGTCGCGCAGTGGCTCGAGCTGCGTCGGCACCTCCCGCGCGCCGGGCGCTGGATCGTGTGGACGGCCGGTGCGTGGCTGGCCGGTCTCACGCTGTTCCTCGTGGTGTGCACGCCGCTGTGGCAGCCCGGCCAGCCGCTGTGGCTCACCGTGGCGATCGGGGCGCTCGGCGGCCTGCTGATGGCGTTCGTGACCGCCCTGGTCACCGGCTTCGGCATTCGTCACCTGCTCGGCACGGAGCATCCTGCTGCGCCCGTCGTGCGCGCGTAGCACCATGGAGCCATGGCCGACGACGCGCACATCGAGGAACCGGGTCCCGCCGACGAAGCCGTCGCCCGCGCCCTGCGGGACGCGATCGTCTCGGTCGAGGCCGCCGTCGCGCGGGTGCACGAGTTCTCCGCGGAGATCTTCGAGCTGGTCGGCGCACCCGGAGGCGGGGACGCCGTCGACCACCACAACGCGCTGACCAGGGTGGCTGGGCTCCTGGACGCCACCGGGCAGCTGCGCGCCACCGACTGGGAATCCGTGCGCGGCCTCGGCGACGTACTCGCCGATCGGGCCGGGCGGCTGCGAGCCCACACCGGAGAAGTGCTCGACGGGCTCGCCGCCGACGCTCCGGCGCAGGACCGGGTGGCCTGCCTGCAGCAGGCCGTGGAGACCGACCGGCTCGGCGAGACGTTGCAGCTACTCGTCCTCGTCGAGGACTCGCTGAACCTGTGGCAGCGGCTGCGGCTCGCGCGGATCCGCACCACCGAACCGGACCGGCTCGAGCACGAATGCGCGGCGATCGGCACGACGCTCGCCGGGCGCGTCGAGCGGGACGTCGGGCTGCTGCTGCGCGCCCGCGCACGGCTGGCGAGCTACGCCGCGCTCAAGCCGTTCGAGCTGGTGCGATGGCTGTCGACCGCCCGGGTGAAGAAGGACATCGCCCGGCTCCGGGCGGACCTGGACGACGTCGCGGCGGCGCTCGGCAGCGCCGCGGAGCGCGCCCTCGAGGCCGAGGATCCGTCGGTGGCCGAGAACCTGGCGGAGCTGGGCAACCCGGTCCGGGCCGTCAGCGGTGCCCTCGGCGACAGCGCCCGCACCCTCGGCGGCCGGGCCGTCGGGGCGGGCAGCACCGGGGTCGGGAAGCTGGGCCGGGGGCTGCACCGGGTCGCGGAGCCCCGCCGGCGGCCGGGCGGCGACGTGCCGCTGACGACCGCCCCCGACGCCTGACCGCCGCGACGGGCGCGGCGCGGACCGCCCATATGATCGATTCATGAGCAGCGACCGGGCGCCGGCCTTCACCATGCGGCAACTGGTCGCCTTCGTCGCCGTCGCCGAGACCGGGACGATCAGCGCGGCGGCCGACCGGCTGCTGGTGTCGCAGTCGGCGGTGTCGCTGGCGGTCACCGAACTCGAGAAGGCGCTGTCGGCGCAGCTGTGCGTGCGCCGCCGTGCCCACGGCGTGCACCTCACGCCGGCGGGGGAGTCGCTGCTGGCCCGGGCGCGGGCCCTGCTGCAGCAGGCGAGCGAGATCGAGGACGAGATGCTCGGGGCGGGCGGCGAACTCGCCGGCCGGCTCGCCGTCGGGTGTTACACGACGGTCGGGCCGACGATCCTGCCGCCGCTGCTGTCCGAGTTCACCGAGCTTCATCCGCGGGTGTCGCTCGAGTTCCGGGAGGCGATGGCCGACGAGCTGGGCGAGCGGCTCGAGGGCGGGGCGCTGGACGCGGTGATCACCTACGACCTGGAGCTGCCACCGGCATGGCGCACCGCCACGCTGATGACGAGGCGGCCGGCGCTGGTCGTGCAGGCGGGGCACCGGCTGGCGGCCACGCCCGGCCCGGTGGAGCTGGCCTCGGTGCGGGACGAACCGATGGTGTTGCTCGACGCGGTGCCGGCGTCGACACACGCGATGCAGGTGTGTGCGCGGGCCGGGTTCACGCCCCGGATCGAGTACCGGTCGGCGAACTACGAGACCGTGCGGGCGTACGTCGGCCGGGGCCTGGGCTGGACGATCATGCTGCACCAGCCGCAGCTCAACCGCACCTACGGCGGACTGAAGATCGTGCTGTTGCCGATCGACGTCCCCGACCTCGATCCGGTGCGGCTGGTCATCGCCTGGCGTCCCGACGTGGTGCTCAGCCGGGTGGTACGCGAGTTCATCTCGTTCGCAACGGCCCGCGTGGGCGCGCTGTGAGCGGCGCCGCCGACCATTCTTGAGTATTTCTCATATCGATCAGCAGATTCCTGTTCTTTTCTGAGGTTGTGACTGCGGACATACTGGGTTCCGACGCGCTGATCGGCAGCGCGCGGTCCGGGTTCCGTTCCCGGCTCCGATGAGAAGCGCTGATTCACAACCACTTCGAGGAGATCGATAATGTCTGCCACGGACGCCCTGCATCCGCCGGTCCTCTTCGCGCCGGAACACGAGGAGTTCGCCCAGTGGGTCCGCGAGTTCGCGGCACCGCACGCCGAGAGCTACCTCGAACGCGCCCACCGCGAGGAGTTCCCGTGGGACCTCGCCGAGAAGATGGCCGCACAGGGCCTCCTCGGCCTCGGCGTCTCCGAGGAGAACGGCGGTCAGGGCCGCATCGGCGAGGTGCTCACCAAGACGCACCTCGGCATCGCCCACGAGGAACTGGCCTACGCGAACTTCTACCTCAGCCAGCTCGCCTACACGAACAACCTCACCGGCCCGCTGCTCGAGCGCTTCCTCGCCCCCGATGTCGCGAAGGACTGGGTGCGCGGCATCGTCGAGGGCCGCCACGTCGTCGCCCTCGGCCTGACCGAGCCGGGCAGCGGCTCGGACGCGATGGCCATGCGCGCCAAGGCCGAGAAGGTCGACGGCGGCTGGAAGCTCAACGGCGAGAAGACGTCCATCACCTTCGCCCCGCACGCCAAGGCGATGATCACCTTCGTCAAGGCCCGCGGCGCCACCCCGGAGGAATCCGGCGTCACCGCCTTCCTCGTGCCCCTCGACTCCGACGGCGTGAGCATGCAGAAGTTCCCGGACGCCGGCTGGAAGCCGCTCGGCCGGGCCGGTGTGTTCCTCGACGACGTCTTCGTCCCGGACGAGTACGTCATCGGTGGCGTCGGCAACGGATTCCGGCTCGTCATGAGCGAATTCGACTACACCCGTTCGGTCATCGGCCTGATGTCGACCGGAGTCGCCCGCAAGGCCCTCGACATCACCATCGACTACGTCAAGTCCCGCAAGGCGTTCGGCAAGCCGGTCGCCTCGTTCCAGGGTGTGTCCTTCCCGATCGCCGAGAACGCCACCAAGCTCGAGGCGGCCCGCTGGCTCACCTACCGCGCCCTCTCTCTCGCCGACGCCGGCAGGCCCTTCACGAAGGAGGCCGCGATGACCAAGCTCTACGCCACCGACGTCTCGCTGCAGACGATCCGCGACTGCATCGTCGCCCACGGCCACAGCGGCTTCGCCGAGGAACTGCCGCTGCAGGCCATGCTGCGCGACGTCTCCGGACTCGAGATCGGCGAGGGCACCCCGCAGATCCAGAAGGTCGTCATCGGCCGCGCGCTGCTCGGACGGGAGGCCACCGCATGAGAACCAGCCGGCGCCGCGCCCTCGACGGGGTGCGGGTCATCGACCTGACCCAGGCCCTCGCCGGGCCGTTCTGCACGTCGCTGCTCGCCGACCAGGGGGCCGACGTGATCAAGGTGGAGCCGCCGCGCGGCGACTTCCTCCGCTACGCCGGCCCGTTCGCCTCCGACGACGAGCCCCGCGACTACGGCGGAGTGTTCCAGTCGGCCAACCGCAACAAGCGCTCGATCGTGCTGGACCTGAAGAAGCCCGACGCCCGCGACGTGCTGCTGCGCCTGATCGACGACGCCGACATCCTCGTCGAGAACTTCAGCGCCGGCGTCATGGACCGCTTCGGCCTCGACTACGACACCCTCGCCGCGCGCAATCCCCGCCTGGTGTACGCCTCGATCCGCGGATTCGGCGACAAGACCGGCGGGCACAGCCCCTACCGGGACTGGCCGGCCTTCGACATCGTCGCGCAGGCCATGGGTGGGCTCATGTCCATCACCGGTACCGACGCCGAGCACCCCGTCCGGGTGGGTTCCGGTGTCGGCGACACGGTTCCGGGCCTGTTCGCCGCCTTCGGGATCCTCGCCGCCCTGCGCGACGCCGAGCGCACCGGGCAGGGCCAGTACGTCGACGTCGCCATGGCCGACGCCGTCCTCGCGATCTCCGAGGTCGTGGTCAACACCTACGGCCACACCGGCCGGGTCCCCGGCCCGCTCGGCAACCAGCTGCAGGGCTTCGCGCCGTTCGACACGGTGCAGGCACAGGACGGCGTCGTCGCGCTGGGTGCCCCGCACAACCCGCAGTGGGCCAAGCTCGCCGCCGTCATGGGGCAGCCGGAACTCGTCGACGACCCGCGGTTCGCCACCGACCACGACCGGTGGCTCAACCGCGACGCCGTCTACGAGGTGGTCAACGCCTGGACCCGCACCCGCACCGTCGCCGAACTCATCGAGCTGCTCGGCGGCAAGGTGCCGCTCGGCCCGATCCTCGACGCCGCGGACATCTTCGCGGACCCCCACTTCCGGGCCCGCGACATGCTGCCGACCGTCACGCACCCGCACAACGGCCGTGCCGTCACCGTCCCCGGCATCCCCGCCAAGCTCTCCCGCACCCCGGGCGCGGTCGAGCGCCGCGCCCCGCTCGTCGGCGAGCACACCGTCGAGATCCTCCGGGAGGCCGGCCTCGACACCGCCGAACTCACGGCCCTGGCCGACGCCGGCGCCACCGTCATCCCTTCTTCCGCTCAGGAGCACGTCGCATGATCATCACCAAGGTCGAACTGATCCCGGTTTCCACACCGCTGGTCAAGCCGTTTCTCATGCCGGGGACCAGGATCACCCACATCCATTCCGTCGTGCTGAAGCTGCACACCGACGAGGGGATCGTCGGCTATGGCGACAGCGGCGACACCTCCACCTGGTACCGGGGCGAGACCCAGGAATCGATGACGGCGATGATCGCGAACCACATCGCCCCGGCGTTCCTGATCGGCCAGGACCCGCTCAACATCGAGAAGATCGTCGGGCAGATGGACACCTTCGTCCGCGACAACAACCAGGCCAAGGCCCTCGTCGACTTCGCGCTGCACGACCTCAAGGGCAAGGCCCTGGGCGTGCCCGTGTACCAGCTGCTCGGCGGGAAGAACGCCGACGCCTCCGTGCAGGGCTGGGTCGCCTCCGCCGGCCCGGTCGACCAGGTGGTCGCCGAGGCCGTGCAGGCCCACGAGAAGGGCTTCTGCCTGATCAAACTCAAGTCCGACGGCAACTCCGACCACGACGTGGACAACGTCCGCGAGGTCCGTGCCGCACTGGGCGACTCCGCCCGGATCGTGGTCGACGCCAACGGCTTCTGGAACTACGACCAGGCGCTGAAGACGATGCGCCGGCTGGACCGGTACGGCATGGAGTGCATCGAGCAGCCCGTCCCGCACTGGGACATCGAGGGCATGGCGCGCCTGCGCAGCCGCATCGACACGCCGATCTTCGCGGACGAGTCGGCGCAGGAGCTGCACAACATCCGGGAGATCATCGAACGTCGCGCCGCCGACGGCCTGTTCATCAAGATGCAGAAGGCCGGTGGCCTGCTCAAGGCGCAGCGCTGGCTCACGATGGCGCGCCTCGCCGACATGGCCGTCATGAGTGGCTGCATGATCGGCTCGGGCCTCGAGGCCAGCCCCTCGGCGCACCTGATGATCGCCAACAACTGGGCGTCGCAGTTCACCCACGAGAACCTCGGCCCGCTGATCATCAACAACCAGTGGGAGAACGCCGAGCAGAAGATCACGCAGGACATCGCCCTGAACGTGCCGATCTTCGCCGACGGCAAGCTCTACCCGAACGAGGGCCCGGGCTTCGGCATCGAACTGAACGAGGAGTTCATCGCCTCGCACATCACCGAGGGCAAGCAGACCGTCACCGTCGGCGAGCTCGTCGGCGTCTAGCGACGCCGAGAACCTGCAGGAGAAGATCACGATGACCGAACACCGGACGGGCCCGCTGGCCGGCCTGAAGGTCGTGGAACTGGCCGGGCTGGGACCGGCGCCGTTCGCCGCGATGTTCCTCGCCGATCAGGGCGCCGACGTCGTACGCGTCGAGCGTGCCGGCGCCGGGTTCACCATGCCGATCGATCCGCGGCTGGACACCCTCCAGCGCGGCAAGCGGATGATCGGTGCCGACCTGAAGGACCCGGACGGGCTCGCGACGGTGCTCGCGCTGGTCGAGAAGGCCGACGTGCTGATCGAGGGTTACCGGCCCGGCGTCACCGAACGCCTGGGCCTGGGTCCCGAGGACTGCTGGGCGCGCAACCCGAAGCTGGTGTACGGCCGGATGACCGGCTGGGGCCAGGACGGGCCGCTCGCGCAGCGCGCCGGGCACGACCCCACCTATCAGGCCCTGGTCGGATCGCTGCACGCGATCGGCCGGGCCGGCGGACCCCCGCAGCTGCCGCTCAGCCTGGTCGGCGACTTCGGCGGCGGTGCAATGTATCTCGTGTCCGGCATCCTCGCCGCGCTGTGGGAGGCGCAGCGCTCCGGGCGCGGCCAGGTCGTCGACGCCGCGATCGTCGACGGCGTCGCGCACCTGATGGCCAACCCGTACTCGATGCTCGCCGGGGGCGCGTGGCACGACGCGCGCGGCACCAACCTCATCGACTCCGGGGCCCCGTTCGTCGACGTGTACGAGACCTCCGACGGCCGGCACGTCGCGGTCGCGGCCCTCGAACCACCCTTCTACGCGCAGCTTCTC
Organism: Rhodococcus sp. PSBB066; assembly: GCF_017068255.1. Lineage (NCBI taxonomy): Bacteria > Bacillati > Actinomycetota > Actinomycetes > Mycobacteriales > Nocardiaceae > Rhodococcus > Rhodococcus sp. PSBB066. The sequence goes on along the minus strand of NZ_CP070859.1, from coordinate 5,061,037 downwards.
GCGGGGCTCGGCCTCGATACGGACGGCGAACTACCGGGACAGTGGGACCGCCGGCGCTGGCCGGCGCTGCGCGAGCGGATCGCCGCCGCGTTCGCCACCCGCCCGCGCGACGAGTGGGCGGAAGTCTTCCGGGACACGGATGCCTGTGTCGCCCCGATCCTTTCGATGACCGAGGCGCCCGCCGACGCGCACCTCACCGCACGGGGCACCTTCCTGTACCGGGACGGTCACCCCGAACCTGCGCCCGCGCCGCGCTTCTCGCGCACCCCGGCGGGGGTGCCGGCCGCGCCTCCCGTGCCCGGACGGGACGACCCGTCCGAGATCCTGCGCACGTGGGGCATTCTCGACGCTGTCGCGTCGACCCCCTGACCTGCAGGTTCACCGGATCCGCGGGTGGCGACCGGCTTCGGTGCCGCCCGCGGTCCTGCATGTCGCCATTGTTGAGCAGACCTGTGGAATATCACCGGCTAATTCTGCTTTTCATGCCATTGTGACGTGACCCATACTTCAGGGGCCAACGGAGGGCTCGCTCCCCGGCACCGAGCGAGCGTCCAGCCGCCTCGTCCGGCCGCCTCGGCGGTCCTCACCCACGGCCGCCTCGGCGGTCCCCTCATTCACGGCCGCGACCGCCGCGTGCCCCGCTTCGCCCGCCGGCCGGTCCGGCACCCGTACACAAGGAGTTCGTGATGGCACTTCTCGACGAATCCATCTGGCAGGGAAAGATCTTCGTCGGAGACTGGATCCCCGGCGGCGCCGGTGAGATCAAGGTCGTCGAACCGGCGACCGGCGCGACGCTCGGCAGCGTCGGCCTCGCCGATGAGGGCGACCTCGAACGCGCCGTCGACCGTGCCGTCGCGGCCCAGCGCGACTGGGCGGCCCGCCCGCACACCGAACGCGCCGCCGTGCTGCGCCGCGCCGGCGACCTGTGGCAGCGGCACGCCGACGAGATCGAGCGCTGGATCATGCGCGAGTCCGGCTCCCTGCGCCCCAAGGCCCAGCTCGAGACGCACGTCGCGGCGCAGGAGTGCTTCGAGGGCGCGGCCCTGCCCTCGCACGCGCTCGGCGAGATCCTGCCCAGCGAGGCACCGCGCCTGAGCATGTCGAAGCGCGTGCCCGTCGGTGTCGTCGGTGTCATCGCGCCGTTCAACTTCCCCCTGATCCTCGCCATCCGATCGGTCGCGCCGGCGCTCGCCCTCGGCAACGCCGTGATCCTCAAGCCCGACCCGCGTACCGCCGTCTGCGGCGGCGTGGCCCTCGCCCGCATCTTCGAACAGGCCGGCCTGCCCGCCGGGGTACTGTCCGTGCTGCCCGCCGGCGCCGACGTCGGCGCCGCCCTCGTCGACGATCCGCGGGTACCGGTCATCTCCTTCACCGGCTCCACCCCGGCCGGCCGCGCCGTCGGCGCCGCCGCGTCCCGCAACCTCAAGAAGGTCCACCTCGAACTCGGCGGCAACTCCGCGATCGTCGTCCTCGACGACGCCGACCTGGCCGCCACGGTGGCCGCCGGTGCCGCCGGTTCCTTCCTGCACCAGGGCCAGGTGTGCATGACCACCGGCCGGCACATCGTGCACGAGTCCGTCTACGACGAGTACGTCGCGCAGCTCGCCGCCAAGGCCGAGGCGCTGCCCGTCGGCGACCCGGCCACCGAGCAGGTCGCGCTCGGGCCGATCATCGACCACGGTCAGCTCGAGAAGATCCACGCTCTGGTCACCGCGTCCGTGGACGCCGGCGCCCGCCTCGTCGCGGGCGGCACGTACGAGGGCCTGTTCTACCGGCCCACCGTCCTCGCCGACGTCCCCGCCGGCGCCCCCGCCTACGCCCGGGAGGTGTTCGGGCCCGTCGCTCCCGTCGTGAAGTTCTCGACCCTCGACGAGGCCGTGGCCCTGGCCACCGACACCGAGTACGGGCTGTCGCTCGGCATCTTCACCCGCGACGTCGGCAAGGGCCTCGCCCTCGCCGAGCGGATCCCCACCGGCATCGCCCACATCAACGACCAGACCGTCGGCGACGAGGCGAACATCCCGTTCGGTGGTCTCGGCGCCTCGGGCAACGGCGCCCGATTCGGCGGTGCCGCCAACAGCATCGAGGCGTTCACCGAGTCGCGCTGGATCACCGTCAGCCGCGACGTGCCCGTCTACCCCTTCTGAGCGGCCCCGCCGACCGGATCTAGCATCGTCCTCGCAGAGTAAGGACCTACCATGACCCTCGCAGACCCAGAGCCCGCCGCCATCGTCGCGCCGGCGCAGCGGAACAAGGACATCCGTCGCGTCGTGTTCTCGAGCTACCTCGGGAGCACCGTCGAGTTCTACGACTTCATCCTGTACGCGACCGCCTCCTCGCTCGTGTTCGGCCCCGTGTTCTTCGCGAACCTCAGCCCCGGCCTCGCGCTGATCGCCTCCTACGCGACCTTCGCCATCGGCTACATCTCCCGCCCGCTCGGCGGCATCGTCTTCGGTCACTTCGGCGATCGCATCGGCCGCAAGAAGATGCTCATGCTGTCGATGACGATCATGGGAGTGGCGTCCTTCCTGATCGGCCTCGTCCCGGCGATACCCACCTGGGGCGCCGCGATGCTGATCCTGCTGCGTGCGGTGCAGGGCGTCGCGATCGGCGGCGAGTGGGGCGGGGCGGCCCTGATGTCGCTCGAGCACGTCAAGGGCCGCAACCGCGGCTTCGCGGCGGCGTTCACCAACGCCGGTGGCCCCACCGGCGCCGTGCTCGGCACCGTCGCCCTCTCGCTCGCTGCTCTCCTGCCGGAGGACGACTTCCTCTCGTGGGGCTGGCGCGTCCCGTTCCTGTTCTCGGCCGTCCTGCTTGCCGTCGGCCTGTTCGTGCGGGCCCGCATCGCCGAGAGCCCCGTCTTCGAGGAGGCGCTGCGCGCCGCCGAGGCGAAGAAGGACCGGACCAAGGAGACCATCCCGCTGGTGACGATCCTGCGCGCGCCGCGCACCCTGATCCTCGCCGGACTGGTGTGCACCGCGCCGTTCGTGATCCAGGCCCTGTTCTCGACGTTCGTGATCACCTACGCCGCCGGGAACGGCGTGTCCCGGTCGCAGGGCCTCACCGCCTTCGCGATCTGCCAGTTCGTCGCGATCTTCGGCATCCTGGGCGCCGCCCGGCTGTCGGACACCTACGGGCGCAAGCCCGTCATGATGACCGGCTTCGTCGGCATGGTCGTCCTGGCGTGGCCGCTGTTCCAGCTCGCCTCGTCCGGCAACTTCCTGCTGGTCGTGCTGGCCTTCGTGATCGCCTGCTCGGTCCTGCAGTCGCTGACGTTCGGCCCCATGCCGGCGTTCCTCGCCGAGCAGTTCGGCACCCGCGCCCGCTACACCGGCGCCTCCCTCGGCTACCAGATCGGCAGCCTCCTCGGTGCCGGCTTCACCCCGGTCATCGTGGCCTCGCTGTACGCCGGCTCCGGCACCATCGGCAGCGTGATCGTGTACCTGGTCGCCGGCTGCGCCCTGAGTGCCGTGGTCCTCGCCCGGTTCGTCAAGGAGAGCAAGGACGTCGACCTGAGCGCCTGATCCGCGTCACCGGCGGGGCCGGGCACCGCACAGGTGCCCGGCCCCGCCGCGCGTAGTCGATGTCGCGCGGGACGTCGTGCTGCTGCTGCGCCCGCCCGAGCACCGCGACGGGCGCGGGCCCGTGGGAACGGGAGGTTGTCGCGACCACCGGGCTGTCGCTGCGCCATCCGTCGAGTAGCACCGGCGACAACCTCCCGCTGGGGGTAAAAAGCTCCCGCTCGATACCGTTGCCCGCATGACCCGTCCCGACTCGGTGCCCAACTTCACCATGCGCCAGCTCGCGGCGTTCGTCGCGGTTGCCGAGACGGGAACGATCGCCGGCGCCGCCGAGCGGCTGCACCTGTCACAGTCCGCGCTGTCCGCGGCGCTCACCGACCTCGAGAAGTCGCTCCAGACGCAGCTGGCCGTGCGACGGCGGGCGCGCGGCGTGCAGCTGACGGCGATGGGGGAGGCGGTACTGGCCCGCGCCCGGGTGCTGCTGCACCAGGCGAGCGAACTGCAGGCCGACGCGGTGGGGGAGGGCGGCGGTGTGGCCGGCCCCGTCGCCATCGGGTGCTACCCCGCCCTCGGGCCGACGGTGCTGCCCGCGCTGCTCGCCGGATTCACCCACCGCTTCCCGCGCGCGCGGGTCGAGTTCCGGGAAGACACCCAGAACCGGCTGCGCACCCAGCTCGACAACGGCGAGCTCGACCTCGCGATCGTCTACGACCTCGAACTGTCCGCGGAGTGGCGCAAGGCGACGCTGATGACGCGCGAGCCGACGGTGCTGCTCGACGCGAACCACCGTCTCGCCGGCGGGGACGGCCCGGTGCGGCTGGCCGATCTGCGCGACGACCCGATGGTGCTGCTCGACGCGCCGCCGAGCAGCAACCACGCGATGGAGGTGTGCCGGGGCGCCGGGTTCGCGCCGCGCGTGGCCTACCGCACCTCCAACTACGAGACGGCGCGGGCCTTCGTCGGTCGCGGCCTGGGGTGGACCCTGCTGCTGCAGCGGCCCCCGCTCGACGTGACGTACGAGAATCTCCCACTCGTCGTCAGGCCGCTCGTCGATCCGGTTCCCGACTCCGTCGACGTGGTCGTCGCGTGGCATCAGGACTCGATGCTCAGCCGGGTGACACGAGCATTCATTCACTTCGCGTCCACGGGAAGGACACCCACCGCGAGACCCTGACCTGCGGTGATCCGGAGTACCACGGAATTTCCGGGGTATCAGCACGAATAGTTGCGCTTTTCAACCGCTTGTGATGGGGGTCATGCTTGCCCAGTCCGCCGTGACGCGGGCCGCATCGTGAAAGGCAAGCAACACATGACGATTACCACGCCGGCACCGTCGCCGGAGGTACTGCAGCGCAAGGCCCGCAAGGCTGCGCTCGGCAGTTTCGTCGGCACCGCGATCGAGTGGTACGACTTCTTCATCTACGGCACCGCCGCCGCCCTCGTGCTCGGGCCGCAGTTCTTCCCCGGCACGTCCGAACTGGCCGGCACCCTCGCCGCCTTCGCGACCCTCGCCGTCGGCTTCGTGGCCCGCCCCATCGGCGGCATCGTCATGGGCCACTTCGGCGACCGCGTCGGCCGCAAATCGATGCTCGTCACCTCGCTGCTGCTGATGGGCTTCGCGACCGTCGCCATCGGTCTGCTGCCCAACTACGCCGCCATCGGCGTCGCCGCGCCGATCCTGCTGGTGGCCCTGCGCTTCGTCCAGGGCCTCGGCGTGGGCGGCGAATGGGGCGGGGCCGTCCTCGTCGCCACCGAGAACGCGCCCGCGGGCAAGCGCGGCCTCTACGGCGCCGCACCCCAGATCGGCGTTCCCGCGGGCGTCCTCCTCGCCAACCTCGTGTTCCTGCCGCTCACGGCTGTCCTCGACGATGCCGCGTTCGCGGACTGGGGCTGGCGCGTGCCGTTCCTGCTCAGCGCCGCCCTCGTCGGCGTCGCCATGTGGATCCGGCTCGGGCTCGAGGAGAGCGCCGACTTCGAGAAGAGCCGGGACGCGGCCGGGGACGTCAAGCTCCCGCTCGCCGAGGTCCTCGTCAAGCACTGGAAGACCGTGCTGCTCGCCGGCGGCACCTTCGTCGCCACCAACGGCATCGCCTACGCCTACATGGTCTACGTCCTCAAGTACGGAGAGAAGGAACTGGGCTTCGACAAGTCCACGATGCTGTTCCTGCTCATCGCCTCGTGCCCGTTCTGGATGGCCGGCATGGCGATCAGCGCCTACAAGTCCGACATCGTCGGCCGGCGCCGCGTCTACATCGTCAGCTCGATCGCCCTCGTGATCGTCGCGGCCCTGTTCTTCCCGCTGATGGACACCGCGATCCTGCCCGTGATGCTCGTCGCGATGATCGCCCTCGGCTTCGTCCTCGGCGCCTGCGCCGGGCCGCAGTCCGCCCTGTTCGCCGAGCTGTTCCCCGCCCACATCCGCTACAGCGGCGCGTCGCTCGGCTACCAGATCGGCGCGATCCTCGGCGGCGGCCTCGCCCCCATCGTGGCGACCTCCCTCTTCGCGGCCTTCGGCACCTCGCTCGCCGTCACCGCGTACTTCGTGCTGATCGCGCTCGTCAGCCTGATCAGCATCCTCCTTTTGCGCCACCCCCACGACCCGTCGGTCGCGGTGGCGCCCTCCCATCGGTCCGAGCAGGAAGTGGCCTGAGGCATGTCGACCTACTACCAGCCCCCCAAGTACCCCGCATCCGGCTTCCCGTCGATGCAGCCCGACGCCGAGGCGCTGCCCGTCGTCGTCGTCGGAGCCGGACCCGTCGGCATGGCCGTCGCCCTCGGTCTCGCGCAGCGCGGCATCCCCGTGACGATCCTCGAGGCGGCGGACCAGGTCTCCTTCGGCAGCCGCGCCATCTGCATCTCCCGGCACAGCCTCGAGGCCGCCGCACGCCTCGGCTTCGGTGCCGAGCTCGAGAAGATCGTCCTGCCCTGGGTCGGTGGCCGCAGCTTCTACCGGGACCAGCAGGTGCTGCACTTCCGGATGCCGCAGCGCGAGTTCGATGTGCGGCCGCCGATGATCAACGTCTCGCAGTCCGAGTACGAGCAGATCGTCGTCGACACCATCGAGCAGAACCCGCTCATCACGCTGCACTGGCAGGCGAGCATCGCCGGCATCCTCCGCGGCGACGACGAGGTGACCCTCGAGGTCGACACCGCGTTCGGCAAGCGCCACCTGCGCGCCGCGTGGGTCGTCGCCGCCGACGGCGGCCGCAGCCGCATGCGCGAGCTCGCGGGCCTGCGCCTCGAGGGCACCAACTACGAGGGCCGCTACGTCATCGCCGACATCCACTGGGAGTCGGACCTGCCCGCCGAGCGCATGGTCTGGTTCGATCCGCCGAGCAACCCCGGCTCGACGATCATCATGCACAAGCAGCCGAAGAACATCTGGCGCATCGACTACCAGCTCGACCCGTCCGAGGACGCGGAGATCGAGACCCAGGAAGACGCCATCCGGGCCCGCATCGCCAAGCACCTCGACTGGCTGCAGAACGACCTGCCCTGGACGCTCGAGTGGCACGGGTTCTACAGCGCCCGCGCCCTCGCGCTGCGCGAGTTCACCCACGACCGCATCCTCTTCGCCGGCGACGCCGCGCACCTCGTGCCGATCTTCGGCGTGCGCGGCCTGAACTCCGGCATGGAGGACGCCGAGACGCTGGCCTGGCAGCTCGCCGCCGTCGTCCACGGCAACGCCGACGCCGCGCTGCTGCAGGCGTACTCGATCGAGCGGCACGACGCGTGGGAGCAGAACGTCGCGAACGCCGGCAAGTCCACGCTCATCATGTCCCCGGGAACCCACGGGTACCGCACCACCCGCGACGCGGTGCTGGCGCTCGCCGTGGGCCGCCCCGAGTTCGGTGAACTGATCAACCCGCGCCAGTCCAGCGCCACCCACGCTCGCCTGTCGCCGCTGACCTGGCCGGTCGCGGAGGGCCTGACCGGGGTGCTGCCCGGTGACCCCGTCGAGGACCGCCGCGTGCGGGTCGTCACCGCCGACGGCAGCACCGCGTCGTCGCTCAACGTGGTTCGCGGCACCGGCTTCGCCGTCGTGGGCTTCGGCCTCGACGCCGACGGCAGTGCCGCCCTCGCCGCGGCCACTTCCGACCTCGCCGCCGCTCTTGCGCCGGAGAGCGTGCGCGCTGTTGCCGTCGGCGGTACCGCCGCCGACGGGGTCACGGTGCTCGACGCGCCCGACCTGGCCGAGGCGCTCGGCGCGACCGCGGGCGAGGCCTTCGTCATCCGCCCCGACGGCCTGCTGCTGTGCCGGGTGCCGGTCGCCGAACTGTCCGGCGTCGCGGCCGCGCTCCGCGCCGGCACGGCACCCGAGGGGCCGGCCGTCCCCGCACGCCCCGCGCAGGTGCTCACCGACGACGAGCAGCGCCGCGAGAACGTGTGGCTGGGTTTGTCGGATGCGCTCGACCAGGTGGACCCGTCCGACCGGGAAGGCTTCCTGGTCCGCCTCGCCCTGCAGCTCGGCTCGCAGGCCGGCCACCGCGAGTTCGAAGAGGCCATCGCTGCGGCGACCGACACGTCGCCGGTGCGCACCGAGGAACTGGCCCCACAGGCCTGAGTCCGTCCGACGACGGCACCCCCGCCCGGCGATCCCGGACGGGGGTGCCGTCGCGCGTTGCGGGTCAGGCGCCGATGGCGGAGCCGAGCATCGGCCAGGCCCGGTGCAGGTCCTCCTGCCAGTAGCCCCAGGAATGGGTGCCCACGGGCCGGAAGTCGACGGTGGCCGGGATGCCGAGCTCGGCGAGCCGCCGGGCCAGCAGATGCGTGCATTCGTTGGTGGCGGCCTCGATGATGCCCCCGACGACGACCTGCTCGGCAAGGTTCGCCGGGTCGCCGGCGACGTTCGGATGATCGAGCCGGTCGTACGGACCGGGCAACCCGGTGCCGTTGGACAGGTAGATCTGCGTCCCGCGCAGCTTCTCGGCGTTGACGTAGGGGTCGTTGGCCACCCATGTGGGGTCGCCTTCGGGACCCCACATGTTGTCGGTGTCGCCGCCACCGCGCGCCTCGACGACGAGTTCGACGTAGGTCCGGCCGGGACGGGTGCTCGTCTGGGCACAGCCACTGAAGGCGCCGACACCGCGGTACAGGCCCGGTGCGGATTGCGCGAGACTCAGCACAGAAGTCCCCGACATCGACAGTCCCGCAATGGCATTAGCCCCGGTGGTGCCGAGAGCCGCGTTGACGATCGGCGGCAGCTCGCGGGTGAGGAAGGTCGTCCACCGGTTCCGGCCGAGGACCGGGTCGTCCTGCTTCCAGTCGGTGTAGTAGCTGAACGCGCCTTCGAGCGGCAGCACCACGTTGACGTCCTTGTCGGCGAAGAAGTCGGCCACGTCGGTGCGGTCGAGCCAGGTGAGGGTGCCGCCGTCGCCGCCGCCGGCGCCGGCGAGCAGGTACAGCACCGGGCGTGGGGTGCTCGTGTCGCGCGGCAGCAGCACAGCCACCGGAATCACGCGGCTCATCGACGCCGAGTACACGTGCAGGGTGCGCTGCCGAGGGCTGTTGTCCTCGCTGCGCTCGAGGTACGAACCGTCGGCGCTCGGGGCCGGCTGTGCCGCCGCGGGTGCGGCCACGGCGAGCGCGGCGGCCGTCAGCGTCGCCGCGACGACTGCCGTCACTCGACGGAACGGTCTCGGACGGCGCATGGGATCACCTTCGGTCGGGACGAGATCCTTCGATGCTACGACGCACAAGAGCCCGCACGGGGCATGTGCGGGCTCTTGTGCGTCGGACGGTCAGCTGAGCAGATCCAGGATAAGTTCGAGCAGGTCACCGAGCTCGATTGAACCGAGCAAATCTTGGAGGCTTGACATGAAAGCTCCTTCATTCTGTTTGTTCGGGCGGACTTTTCATGTGTAACACGAGTGTGGTTGAGTCGCAGGAAATTCGGGTACCGATTACCCTTTTTATTTGATATTCGGTATTTCCGCCGGTCAGGGCCGGGGGAAATCTGCAGATATATGGGCGAGCATATTGTTCGGACCGCGGCCGGGTCGCGGGGATTCGGAATTATGTGCGATTCGCGCGGTCGGCCCGAAATGTGAATTCCCGGCTACGGCCGGTCGATATTCCGGACGATCCGGGCGGCGAAGGCGTCGATGTCGGCCCAGTCCCGGTGATCGCCGTACCGGCCGCCGGTCAGGCGGAACACCACCCGGCCCAGAGGCCCCGGCCACTGCTCCGGCTCGATCGCCCCGGCGAAGGCCCGGTACTCGCGCACGTTCGCCGTCGCCCGCAGCGCCGCCGCCACCTTCGGCTCCTTCAGCTTCGGCCGCACCCACCCGGCCAGCCGCGCGGAGATCATCGCGCTCGTCGCACCGATGGTCTGCACCGAGAACAGCCACGCGGGCTTCCCGGCGAGGAGCGCGCGGTGCAGATCCGCGAAACGAGCGGCGGGAGCGAGCCACTGCCCGTTGTGCACCGAGCTGCCGAGCACGATCGCGGCGTAGTCCGACGGATCGACCGGCTCGGCCAGATCCCGCAGGTCCGCGTCGTGCCCGGCTTCGGTGAGCCGCTGTGCGATCCGTTCGGCCACGCCGCGGGCCGCCCCGTATGCCGTCGTGTACGCCACCAGTACCTTCACGTGAGCTCCCTCCGCCGACCTGTCCCGATGACGCGACGATTATCCGGCTGTGCCGGAGGGTGCCCGCCAGTTCCCCGGAAAGTCCGGCGCGTCGGGAGTGTCGAGAAAGCTCGAAGCGTCTCTCACGCTCCGCTCACCCGTTATCACGCCCAGGTGGCCCACCCCGGGATGGACGAGCGCCCGGCCCCGCGGCACGGCCGCCGCAGCCTCCCGGAACAGCGCCGCGCCGTAGAAGCCGTCCCGGTCGCCGCCGACCACGAGCACCGGACACGACACCTCGGGTAGCCGGGCGGTCACGTCGAAGCGGTCCTCGGCCTCGGCCACGGCGAGGAAATCGTCGTACCCGTGCCGGGCACCCGACGGCTCGAGAAGCCATCCCAGCGTCCACAGCAGCCTGCGCGACCACCATCGCGCCCCCGTCGTCGCCGCGAGCTCCGCCATCGCCCGTCGCGGATGCCCCTCGCGCACGGCGGCCGCGGCCCGTCGCTGCACCTCGCGGCCCGGGCCGAGGCGGTGCGCCGACGCCACGAGCACCAACCTGCGCACCAGCGCCGGGTGGTCGAGAGCCAGCTGGAGCGCGACGCTGCCGCCGGTCGAGACACCGAGGACGTCGACCGGGCCGGGGAAGTGGTCGGGCATTGCCTCCGCGTAGTCGCGGGCGAGATCCGCCATGGTGGTCCCCGGCTGCAGGCCCGGCCGGCGGTTCACCCACCACACGCGTCGCGTCGTCGTCCAGGGCGCGATCTGTCCCAGCTGGGTGCGGCGGTCGAAGCCGCGGGGTGGCCGGTGGTGGTTCGACAGGCCGGGCATGAACAGCAGGGGCGGACCCGTACCGGCGCGCAGGTAGGGCATGCCCGAGTTCCAGGTGCCCTCCTGCGCTGCGATCACGCCGCGTCCAGCGTCCGTGCGATGCCCCTCGCCCAGTCCTCGATCTCCTGCCAGTCCCGGAAATCGCCTTCGGGCAAGAGCTTTCGTCCGGCGGGCAGCTTGCGCATCAACCGCGCTCCGACACCGAGCGTCTTCGGGTCGAGGGCGCCGAAGAACACGTGATGCTCCCGTGGCGCGACCGCGTCGGTCAGCTCCGAGAGTTCCTGCGGTGCCGCGCTCTCCCGCACGTTCTGTCCCTGTTCGTCGACCTCGTCGGTGCCGAGCGGTCCGCTGGTGAACAGCCAGACCGGGCGGGCGACGAGTCCGTCGCGGTGCTCGCGCACGAACGCGCTCGCCGGCTTCTCCCAGTGCCCCAGGTAGGCGGAACTGCCGACGACGCACGCGTCGTAGTCGCCCACCGACGCCGGAGCCGGCAGTTCCAGAGTGTCCACCACGTGCCCCTCGGTCCGGATCACCTCGGCGATCCGCTCCGCGATCCCGGCGGTGGCGCCGTGCCGGCTGGCGTATGCAACGAGAACCTTCATGGCGGATACCCCTGTCGTCGAGCTGTGCTCCTGCCGGCCCGTTCCACCATCGGCCCCGCCGGCGTCACCCGTCAAGCGCTGCTCAGCCGAGTGCGTCGAGGGCCTCCTCGATCGGGGTGTCCCCGTTGTTGAACTCGATGGTGCGCCGCACCGTCGCGGGCCGGTGCAGCACCGCCGCCGCGACCGCCGCCACGTCCGCCCGCGAGACCTGCCCCTTGCCGGCGTCCGGGCCGGTCTCGATCCGGCCCGTCGGCGAATCCAGGGTCAGCAGGCTCGGGCCCAGGATCGTCCAGTCCAGATCGGTGCCGCGCAGGTGCGCGTCCGCGGCCGCCTTCGCCTCGGCGTACGGATGGAAGCCGTTGTCCTCGGGCACGCCGTGGTCCGGGCCGGCCCCGAAGTACGACACCATGACGTAGCGGCGAACCCCCGCGCGCTCGGCCGCGGTCATCGAGGCGATCGCCGCGTCGCGGTCCACGGCGTACGTGCGCTGCGGATTGCCGCCGCCCGCGCCGGCCGACCACACCACGGCGTCGTGACCGGACAGCAGCGACACGAGTTCGTCGACGCCGAGGTGCTCGACGTCGGCCACGACGGGGGTCGCGCCCGCGGCGCGCACGTCGTCGGCGTGGTCGGGGTTGCGGATCACCGCGGTCACCTCGTCGCCGGCGTCGGCGAGCAGCCGCTCGAGGTGCAGTGCCACCTTCCCGTGGCCGCCGATGATCACGATCCGTGCCATGTCGAATCCTTCCGTCGCCGGCCCGCCCGTCGGGCCGCCTCCCACCATCGCACCATGGCGGCGGTGGTCCGTGGGGGAGCACCGGTCGGCGACGTTCGCTCACCGAACGTTCACGCCCCGGGCACCCGAGGTGCAACGTACAGCGGGCATGCTGGGGCGATGAACCCTGTCGTCCTGGAACTCCGCCACGTCGAATGCGAGGGCCCCGCCGCGTATCTGCCGGTGCTCGAGCAGTACGCGCAGGTGCGCACCGTCCGGCTCGGGCGCGACCCGGTGCCCACGGCGCTCGACTACGCCGCCGTCGTCGTCATGGGCGGCCCGATGGGCGTCGCCGACGCCGCGACGCTGCCGTGGCTGGGGGAGGAGATCGCGTACCTGCGGTCCGCCGTCGCCGCCGGCATTCCGGTGTGGGGGGTGTGTCTCGGCGCGCAGCTGCTCGCCGCGGCCCTCGGCGCCGACGTCTACACCGGCCCCGTCCCGGAGGTCGGCGTGGGGGAGGTGGAACTCGCGCACGCCTCGGCCGCCGACCCGGTGTGGGGCGAGCTGCCGTCCACCTTCCCGGTGCTGCAGTGGCACGCCGACACCTTCGACCTGCCGCCGGGCGCCACCCTGCTCGCGTCGTCGCGGGCCTACCCGAACCAGGTGTTCCGGCACGGCAGCAGTTACGGCGTGCAGTTCCATCTCGAGGCCGACGCCGACCAACTCGGTGGCTGGCTCGCGATCGACGAGTACCGGGCGTCGCTCGAGGCGGCCCTCGGGCCCGGGTCCGCCGACGCCGTCGCCGCCGAACTGCGCTCGGTACAGCCCGAGACCGTCGCGCACGCGGCGGCCGTGATGAAGCGGTGGCTCGAGACGTACGTCGTGTGAGCGCTCAGGCCTGCAGACCGGCCCGCTCGAGCGCCGCGCCGACGAGGTGCTCGGCGATCGCCATCGACGACGTCGCGCCGGGGGAGGGGGCGTTGCGCAGGTGGACCACGCGCCCGTGCCCGGTGATGACGAAGTCGTCGACGAGCGAGCCGTCGGCCTCCATGGCCTGCGCGCGGATCCCCCGGGGTCCGGGGAGCACGTCGGCGACGGTCAACCCGGGCACGTACTTCGCGGCCTCGGCGACGAACCGCCGGATGCTCACGGCCGTGCGCAGCTCGCGCGTCGCGGCCGGGACGTTGCGGACGGCGAAGCGGCGGAATCCGGGGAAGACGAGGGCGTCGCGCAGGTCCCGCAGCGACCCCGACCGGCGGCGGTACGCCTCGCGGCCCGGCGCCAGGAACGCGTTGGGCCCGACCATGATCGCGCCGTCGATCCGTTTGGTCAGGTGCACGCCGAGGAACGGGTACCGCGGATCGGGTACCGGATAGATCAGTCCGCGCACTCGCCCGGCCGCCTCGGGCCGCAGCAGGTGGTAGTCGCCGAGGAACGGCACGATCGCGGGTGTCGCGAGGTCCCCGGCGCCGTGGGCGAGCCGATCCGACTGCAGGCCCGCGCACGTGATCACCAGGTCGAAGCCGTCGGTGCCGGTGTCGGTGCCGACGAGCACCTCGTCACCGAGGGAGCGGATCGCCGTGACGGGCGTGGCGAGCCGGACGGTGCCGCCCGCCGCGGTGACATCGTCGGCGAGAGCGGTGGTCACCGCGACGTAGTCGACGATGGCGGTGTGCGGGGAGTGCAGGGCGGCGATGCCGCGCGCGTGCGGCTCGATGTCGGTGATCTCGTCGGGCCCGATCCGGCGGATTCCCGGCACCCCGTTGGCGACGGCGCGGTCGTGGATGGCGTCGAGACGGTCGAGTTCGCTGTCGTCGAGCGCGACGACGAGCTTGCCGCACTCCTCGTACGGCAGGCCGCGGGCGGCGGTGAACTCGGCGAGCAACTGCACCCCGCGCCGGCACAGGCGCGCCTTGAGGCTGCCGGGCGGGTAGTACAGCCCGGCGTGCACCACCCCGCTGTTGTGGCCGGTCTGGTGCGCGGCGAGCCGGGGTTCCTTCTCGAAGAGGGTGACGTCGGCCCCGTGCATCGCCAGCTTCCGCGCGGTGGCGGCGCCGATGATCCCCCCGCCCACGACGGCGGCCCGCAGCGAACCCATGCGCGCCAGCCTACGAGCCGGCGGCCGAATGTCACACGGGTTCGCTTGGATCGAACGCGTGTGACATTCGGCCACACGCCCGGTGGCTCAGCGGTTGCGGTCGGAGCTGTAGCCCCACAGCCAGTCGGTGTACTTGTAGCTCGACGTGTCGCGGATGCGGAACAGCTCGTTGCGGGCCTCGCGGCCGGCACCGTCGAGGTGCCAGAGGTCGCCCCACATGCGGCCGGTGGTGAGGATGCGGTTGCAGCGCGGTGCGCGCTCGGCGTTGACGTCGCGCAGGATCTTCGGCCAGTTGGCGTTGTCGCCCTGGTAGTCCTCGGCGGCGTAGTCGGCCAGGCACTTGGCGTCCTCGAGCGCCATGACGGCGCCGGAGGCGAGGTACTGCAGCGGCGGGTGCGCGGCGTCGCCGAGCAGGATCATGCGGCCGTCGACCCAGTTGTCGATCGGGTTGCGGTCGAACATCGGCCACCAGCGGTCGGTCCACAGGTACTTCAGCGCGGTCTGGACGCTCTCGTGGCAGTGGTCGTAGGCGTGCGCGAGTTCGTCCGGGCTGCCCCACTTCTCTTCACCGCGCAGGAATGCGGGCGACTGGAAGACGGCAACCTGGTTCAGCATCTCGCCCTGGCGCAGCGGGTACTGGATGAAGTGGCAGCGCGGGCCGATGTAGCCGACGACGTCCTCGATCTCTTCCTCGAGCGGGACCTCGTTCATCGGGAACGTGCCGCGGAAGGCGACGTATCCGGAGCCGACCGGCTTGTCGTCGGACAGCTTCGGGCGCAGCCGCGAGTGCAGGCCGTCCATGCCGAGAGCGATGTCGCCGACGTGCTCCTCACCGTTCTCGAGGATGACGCGGACCTTGTCGCCTTCGGTGACGACGTCGTTCACGGGGGCGTCGGTGCGCAGGTCGGCGCCGGCCCGGCGGGCGGCGTCGACGAGCACCGCGTGCAGATCGGAGCGGTGGACGACGAAGTACACGCCGCCGTAGTGCTGCTGGTAGTCGTGGCCGAGGTCGACCTTGGTGAGGATCTCGGCGGTGACGGCGTCGCGGAAGACGAGGTTCTTCGGCAGGACACCCTTGGAGATGACCTCGTCGTAGACGCCGAGCGCCTGGAGGATGCGGGAGCCGTGCGGGCCGATCTGCAGTCCGGCGCCCACTTCGCCGAACTCCGAAGCGCGCTCGAACAGCGTGACCTCGGCTCCCCTGAGGGCGAGGGCGAGGGCGTTGGCGACTCCGCCGATGCCGCCGCCGGCGATGAGAACCCGCGCGTCCTTCAGATCGGACATGACACTCCTTGTGGTCGGTAGATCGATATGACGAATGGATCAGTGGGCCATGATCGGGCCGCGCGGTGCGTCGTCGCTGACGGGGAAGCGCTTCCACACGACGGTCAGCAACAGCGAGGCGATCAGCGCGCTCACGGCGAAGAGGATGAAGTTCGAGTTCGCGCCCAGTCCGGCGGCGAGCAGCCAGCCGCCGATCTGCGGGGCGGCCACGGCCCCGATCCGGCCGACGCCGAGCGCCCAGCCGAGCGCGGTGCCGCGCAGATGGTCGGGGTAGTAGGAGGCCACCGCCGCGATGATGAGGCACTGCGTTCCGTGGGTGCCCACGCCGGCGAGCACGAAGATCGCGTACACCACCGCGGTGGGTGGGGAGAGCAGCAGGGCGAGCAGAGCCACGCCGGCGACGAACGCCGCGACGATGCTGGTGGGCACGGTGCCGAACCGCACGCCGCCCCACGCGGTGATGAACGAGCCGGCCACCGCGCCGAGGTTCAGCGCCAGCGCGAAGGTCAGGGCGCTGCCGAGGTCGGTGCCCGTGTTCTGCATGAGCTTCGGCAGCCACGTGCCCAGGCCGTACCAGGCGAGCAGCGTCACCACGGTGACCAGGGCGAACATGATGCTGATGGTCCGGAACCTCGAGCCGAGCAGTTCGCGGAAGCCGCCGCCGGCCGGGGCGTCCGTCTTGGAATGGGTGTTGGGCAGGTACTTCAGCGCCAACGGCACGAGGACGAACAGGGGCACGAGAGCGAACAGGAACATCGGGCGCCAGCCCCAGTTCGGGATGACCGGGATGCCGAGCAGGGCCGCGATGGATCCGCCGATCGGCACGCCGGACATCATCATCGTCGCGACGGCGGCGCGCCACCGCCGCGGAACGAGTTCGGCGGCCAGGGCGTTCGACGTCGGTACCAGGCCGCCGAGGCCGAGTCCGGCGATCAGCCGCATGGCGCCGAACATGAACGGACCGGTGGCGAAGGCGCAGAGCGTGGTGAACACCGACAGCACCACCACGCAGCCGATGACGGCCTGCTTGCGGCCGATCGCGTCGGACAGGCGCCCGGCGAGCACCGCACCGATCATCATGCCGAGGAACGCGAGGCTGCCGAGGGTTCCGGCGGTCGCGGAGCTGATGCCCCACTCGTCCTGGAGGCTGGAGATGACGTTGCCGTAGACGATGAGGTCGTAGCCGTCGAAGACGACAAACAGCCAGCAGACGATCACGGCGAGCGCCGTGCCGCGATTCAGGACGATCGTGCGTTCGCCGGGGGCGGCGTCGACGCCGGGGGAACTGTGCATGGCTCTACCGTGATGCGCCCCACGCTCCGGTGCAATAAAGTTCTGGTGTGCAGAAAAAGTCCGCGCCCCCGAAGAAGGCATCGAAGACCATCACCCGGCCGTCGTATGCGCTGGAATCGGTGGACAACGCCCTGCGCCTGCTGCAGATGCTCCGCGACGTCGGTGCGCTGCGGCTCAAGGACGCCGCCGAGGAACTCGGGACGGCCCCGTCGACGGCCCACCGCCTGCTCTCGATGCTGGTGTACCGGGGGTTCGCCGTGCAGGACGAGAAGCGCCGCTACCACCCCGGCCCGGCGATGGGAGTGGGACCCGCGCAGCAGGGCTGGACGCGGGAACTCACCGAACTCTGCCGGCCGCACATGGAGGCGCTGGCGATCCAGACCGGCGAGACGATCAACCTCGTCATCCGGGTGGGGTCGCAGGCCCGGTTCCTCTACTCCGCGGAGTCCGAGTCGATGCTGCGGGTCGGCGACCGGCAGGGTCAGGTGCTGGCCGCCGAGCTCACGGCCGGAGGGCGAATCCTGTTGGCGGAGTTGCCCAGGCAGACGCTCGAGCAGCTCTACCTGAGGCCGCCGGAAGAGCCGCACATCGATCCGCGCCCGATCGCGGGGTACGGGGTGGACCGCCGGCTCGCCCCCGGGGAATTCGAGGTGTTTCTCACCGAGCTCGAGGCGGCCCGCAGGGTGGGGTTCGCCGTCAACGTGGAGCAGACCGAGGAGGGGGTCGCCGCATTCGGTGTCGCCGTCCGCAACGGGCAGGGACGGGCGATCGCGGCGATCACGGCCGCGGTGCCGATCACGCGGTACCGCCAGCATCTGAACGGGGCCCTCGTCTCCCGGATGCGGGCGACGGTCCGGGGGATCGAGGTCGACGTCGCGCACATCGAATGACGCCGCCCGGGCCCCGTGGAGGGCGGCGCAGAGATTCCGCATAGAAGAATTGCTTGTGCTGCGGGAGGACCGGAGACCTACGTTGAGAGCAACGCCGCACGTGTCCCGCTTCACGAGGAGAGGTCATGACCGCTACCGAGAACACCGATCCGGAGCTGCAGCAGCTCTACGCAGACTTCGAGACCGAGCACCTCAATCCGCTGTGGACCCAGCTGGGCGACCTGATGCCGATGGCCCCGACGTCCAAGGCCGTGCCGTTCGTGTGGAAGTGGTCGACCCTGTACCCCCTGGCCCAGCGGGCGGGCGATCTCGTGCCCGTCGGCCGCGGCGGCGAGCGGCGTGCCATCGCGCTGGCCAACCCCGGTCTCGGCGGCGTCCCCTACGTCACCCCCACGCTGTGGGCGGCGATCCAGTACCTCGGCCCCAAGGAGACCGCGCCCGAGCACCGGCACTCGCAGAACGCCTTCCGGTTCGTCGTCGAAGGCGAAGGCGTGTGGACCGTCGTCAACGGCGATCCGGTGGCCATGTGCCGCGGCGACTTCCTGCTCACCCCCGGCTGGAACTTCCACGGCCACCACAACGAGACCGACCATCCGATGGCGTGGATCGACGGCCTCGACATCCCGTTCGTCCACTACACCGACACCGGGTTCTTCGAGTTCGGGTCCGACGGCGTGACCGACGAGTCCACCCCGGACGTCTCCCGCTCCGAGCGGCTGTGGGTGCACCCCGGTCTGCGCCCGCTCGTCGGCCTCGACGCCAAGTCCAGCTCGCCGATCGCGTGCTACCGCTGGAAGTACACCGACGCCGCGCTGAACGAGCAGCTCGCCCTCGAGGACGAGGGCTACGCCGCCACCCCGGAACCCGGCCACGCCGCCATCCGGTACACCAACCCGACGACCGGCGGCGACGTCATGCCCACGATCCGCGCCGAGTTCCACCGGCTGCGCGCCGGTGCGCACACCCGCACCCGGCGCGACGTGGGCTCGACCGTGTTCCAGGTCTTCGAGGGCGAAGGTCGCTTCCACCTCGGCGGCCGGGACCACACGGTCACCAAGGGGGACATGATCGTCGTGCCGTCCTGGGTGGAGTGGTCGCTCGAGACCGACGGCGGCGTCGACCTGTTCGCCTTCTCCGACGCCCCGATCGTCGAACGCCTGCACTTCAACCGCACCTACATCTCCGAAGGAGCCTGACCCGACATGCGACTCGCCACCCTCCGCCTCGACGGCACGACCGCCGCCGTGCGCGTCGATTCCGACACCACCGCCACCGTGATCGACGGCTACGCCGACCTGTCCGCGCTGCTGACCGACCCGGACTGGAAGACCGTCGCCGAGCAGGCCGCCGGACGCACCGTCGACCTGACCGACGCCGACTACGCGCCGGTCGTGCCGAACCCCGGCAAGATCGTCTGCGTCGGGTTGAACTACGGGACCCACATCAAGGAGATGGGCCGCGACCTGCCCGAGTACCCGACCCTGTTCTCGAAGTTCAAGGAGGCCCTCACCGGCCCCTACGACGACGTGATCGTCCCCGAGTACGCCGCCGCGCAGCTCGACTGGGAGGCCGAGCTGGCCGTCGTCATCGGCAAGCAGGCGTACCAGGTCTCCGAGGCCGACGCCGAGCAGTACATCGCCGGCTATTCGGTGATCAACGACTACACGATGCGCGACTACCAGTACCGCACGCTGCAGTGGGATCAGGGCAAGACGTTCGAGAAGACCAGCGGCTTCGGTCCGTTCCTGAGCACCGACTACGCCCTCGGCTCGCGCATCGAGACCCGGCTCGAGGGTGAGGTCATGCAGTCGGCCACCACGGACGACCTGGTGTTCACCCCGGCCAAGCTGGTGGACTACATTTCCCACATCGTCACCCTGCAGCCCGGCGACGTCATCATCACCGGCACCACCGGTGGGGTCGGGCACGCCCGTAAGCCTGCTCGCTACATCGGCAACGGGGAGACGGTCGAGGTCAGCATCGAGGGCCTCGGTTCGGTGCGCAACAAGACCATCGTCAAGTAGGAGCTCACCCGTGGGGTTCAACGATCTCGACCTGTCCGAGCGGCTGCTGATCGCCCGGCGCGGCACCGCGTACTTCTCCCAGCGTCTCGCCGAACTCACCGACGACGAGCTGGACGCACCGACCGCGCTCGAGGGGTGGACGCGTAAGCACCTCGTCGCGCACGTGGGCTACAACGCCGCGGCCCTGTGCCGGCTCATGGACTGGGCCGCCACGGGCGTCGAGACGCCCATGTACGCCTCCACCGAGCAGCGCGGACAGGAGATCGCCGAGGGCGCCACCCTCAATGCGGCGGCGCTGCGGAACCTGTTCACCCACACCGTGGCCCGGCTCGACGAGAAGTGGCGGCACCTGCCGGAGTCGGCGTGGCAGGCGCAGGTCCGCACGGCGCAGGGCCGGCTGGTGCCGGCCGAGGAGACCGCCTGGATGCGCACCCGCGAGGTGTGGATCCACGCGGTGGATCTGGGCAACGGCGCGCGCTTCGGCGACTTCCCGCCCGTCGTCCTCGACTCGCTGCTCGACGACATCGTGGGGATGTGGCGCAAGAAGGATCTCGGCGCCGGCCTCGTGCTCGAGGTCGACGGTCGCGACCCGATCGCCGTGCGACAGGACGCCGACCCGGTCACCAAGGTGAGCGGCCCGCTCGCCGCCGTGGTGCGCTGGGCCGCCGGACGTGGCGCCGTCGGACTCACCGCCGGCGCCGACGTGCAGCCGCCGCGCTGGCTCTGATCACCGCACACGACGACGGGGGCCTGCGACCGGACACGGTCGCAGGCCCCCGCCGCGTCGGTGGATCCTAGCGGGGGTCGACCTCGCAGGCGATGCCGTCGTCGTCGCGGTCCAGCTTCGGCGCGTAGCCGGGCTCGTCCCGGTACAGCGGCGCCACGCCGGCGTTCCACGCCTCGGTGCAGTTCTTGTATCCGACGCTCGGCGCCGGGGCCGGGGCCGCCTGGGGCGCGGGTGCCGGGGCAGGAGCCGGCGGGGCGGGCTGCGGGAACAGGAAATCCGCGGATCCGGTGGGCAGCAGGTCGGCGAGCGAGAATGCGTTCGCGGTGGCCGGAGCGGCGACGACGAGGGCAGCGCACCCGGCCGCGGTGGCGATGAGCCGACGAATCTTCATGTGTGTCTCTTTCTCTCGGGACGGCGCACGGATCGGGGGAATCCGCGCGGCCGCTCGATTATCCCTTTTGTCCATTCGCGGCACCGCATCGATCCCTTCTTCGATCATGAGAACTCGCTGATATCGGTCTCCCCGGGGTTTCACGCGCGGGAACCACGGTTGTGGTGCGCAACAGGGCGCACCGACGACAGGAGGACGATCATGGAGTTCGGCAGGAAGTGGATCGCAGTGGGAAATGAGCTTTGCTATCTCCAGACTCACATGATTTCGGCTATCGGCACTGAACCTGCAATGCGCGCGTAGCTACCGGCGCTGAATGCAGATGACCTTCGCATCTTCATCGCAAAGGCCATCTGCACCGAGTCTCGCTCTTATCTTTCGCGTGTCCTCAGGGAACGCTGATGAAGTTCGAAAATCCGCCATGTCGGGCAGGCAGGTCGGCGAGTGCTTCGTTGATCTTCTCGAGCGGGAAACTGTGGTGTTCGAAGACCGAGAGGTCGAGGACCCCGGCGCCAGCGAGGTCGGCCATGTCCTGGGCTTCGGCGGTGGAGAACCACAAGCTGCCGAGCACGCTGATCTGCCGGCACATCAGCGAGAACATATCCAGCGGTGGGCGTTCCATCATGCCGCCGATATCGACCGCGACGCCACCGCGACGGAGGGTGGTAATGGCGTCGAGGAACGATTCGGCAGGGGCGCCGGGACCGAGGGCGTCGATGACGATGTCGACGCCCTCGCCGTGGTTGTGCTCGTGCACCCAGCTGCGCAGCTCACCCTCCCCGGCTGGGAGGACGTGGATTCGGTCGGGGGCGATCGCGCGGACGTCGTCGAGCAGGCCGGCGTTGCGGCCGGTGCCGAAGATGCGGGTCGCGCCGAGCGCGAGGGCGTTCAGGCAGGTGCCCAGGCCCAGAGTTCCTGAGATGCCGTCGATCAGGACCGTGGTGCCCGGGCCGGCGCCGGCCTTGCGCAGTGCCGAGTAGCCGGTGCCGAGATAGCCGAAGCGGGCGCCTTCCTCGAAGCTGACCGTGTCGGGCAGTTTGACCAGATTGCGTTGGGGTGCGGTCAGATACTCGCTGAGGCCGCCATAGGGGTAGGCGTCGAACATTTTCTGGCCGTCGGCGCCGAAGGAGAAGTAGCCCATGAAGGTATAGCGGTCACAGTTCTGATCGTTACCCTGCCGGCAGGCGCGGCAGCCGCCGCAGGAGATGCCGGGGTTGACGTAGACCCGGTCACCGACGGCGACGTCGGTGACATGGCTGCCGACGGCGGCGACGACACCGGCAGAGTCGAGACCGAAGACGGCGGGGAGCTTGGGCAGCGGCAGATAGGGGAACCATTCGCTGTAGGTGGCCAGGACGTTGCTCAGGTTCGGCACGACGTTGCATGCCTTGACCTGTACCAGCACATCGGTCGGCCGTGGCTCGGGAACAGGGAGGTCCTCGATCTGCATCGGCTGATTGATCTCGTGGAGGCGGGCCACACGCATGGTGGACTTCATGTACGAAAACTCCTGATATTTAGTGTGTTTGGTCGCGGTCTATAGGTGGGGATGTACGGCGCGGTCATGTGCCCGCATCGAAGCGAGCTTCGGTGTGATCAGGCGCGGGTGCCGGTGACCGTCGCGGTCAGGGCGGTGCGGACCTCGTCGACGGTGCTGATCTCGGCCAGCAGTCCGAGTGAGTCGATGCTCGCGTGGTGCGCTGCGGGGGTGGCTGCGGAGCATGCATCTTCGACGATCACCACCCGGTAGCCGAGATCGCTGGCCACCCGGGCAGTGCCCTCGACGGAGGCGTTCGTGGCCACTCCGGCGAAGACGAGAGTGGTGATGCCCTTCTCGCGCAGGACGGTGTCGAGGTCGGTACGAGCGAACGCGCCGATGCGCTGATGGGTGAGCACGATGTCATCTCCGTGCGGTGCGAGCGGTTCAACGATCTCGGCGAGTTCGCTGCCCTCTTTGAGGCAGCCGGATTGAGCGACGATGCCCAGCAGGGGTGAATTGACCTCGAGATCGGAGAAGTCGGGCTTCCACGCGACCCGGGTGTAGACGACGGTTGCGGCGGCCGTGCGGGCGGCGGCGATGAGCGCGGCAATCTGGTCGATGACGTGGCGTACGGTGACCTGCTGGTGGAAGAAGTCGGCGAAGGCGCCGGTGGGGCCGACGATGTCGCCTTGGCAGTGCACTGCCACGACGGCGGTGGTGCGCGGGTCGAGTTCCATCAAGAGCTCCTGGCTGGGAAAGGGTGGGGGCGGTCAGGCGTGGGCGAGGATCGAGTGCCCGATGTTGTCGATGTCGCGGGCAGCGGTGAACGGGTTGGACAGGAAGACCTGGAGTATGTCGACGCCGGCCTCGCGCATCAGGGCCGCCTTCTCGCGCAGGTCGGCGGGGGATCCGTACAGGCACCAGTAGTCGACGAGTTCTTTGGTGATGATCGGACGGTGTCGGGGATCGAGTCCGCGCAGGTATTTCGCCCAGACATCGAGGTAGTGCGGCTGGTCCGGGGTCTTCGGGTCAGCGAGGTACTGCTGGGCGGCGGTGAGGGACGCGTCGACAATCGGATCGCCGAGCTCTTCGCGGTGCTGGTCCATCAGCCCGGCGTTGGTGATGCATGAGCTGATCGGGCCGGAACCGAAGCCGTTGGTGACGCCGTCTTCCCAGGTTTCCCCGTTGCCGAGTTGGTAGAACCACGACAGAGAGACGAGCTTGACCGAACCCGGTGCCCGGCCGGCATCGGCGACCGCCTTGTCGAGTTCGCGGCGGATCAGGCCGATCATGTCGGTGTCGGGCCCGAGGCAGTAGACGACGGCGTCTGCGTACTTCGCCGCCTCGGCGAGCCCGCGGGGTCCGCCGGCCGCGACCCAGATTGGTATGTGGTCGGTGACGTTGTAGAAGCCACTGTCCTTGTCGAGGAACTCCACTTCCCGGGACTGCCCGAGCCAATGGTGGGTGACCCGGTGGCCGGCCATCAGCTCTCGTGAGACTTCGATGGCGTGGGTGAGTTCGGAGATCTTCGCGGTGCGGTTGCCCATCGAGCGCAGGGCGTTGTTGGCGGTGCCGATGCCGAGGAAGGTCCGGCCGGGGGCCAGGGCGTTGAGGGTGGCCATCGAATTGGCGGTGACCGGGGCGATCCGGGTCAGCGGATTGGTGACCATGGTGCCCAGGTTGATGGTGCTGGTGTGCTGGGTGGCAAGGGCGAGGAACTGGTAAGGGTCGGAGAACAGCAAGGGGCCTTCGCCGACGCCGAAGTGTGTGATGCCCAGGTCCTCGGCCCGTTTCACCACTGCGACCTGATCGATCTTGGCGCAGGTACCGATACAGAATTCCATGTTCTTCTCCTTGCATGTGGCCCGCGTTGCCGAGGGCACTGCTCGGCCTGTCGCCCGCAGAGGGCGCATGTCCGGGTGCCGGGATATGGCGCGTACGGCGTGCCCTCCGGCGTTAACCCCGAGGTTGGCCACGATGCCCCGTCCATCAGGTCTGGAATGCTAGCGTTCCAGACGAAGGTAACCCACAGTGACTCACACCACAAGTACTAGAATGCAAGCTGTTGCGGTGAGCGCCGCGGCATAAGGGGGAGCCATGTCCGGGACGCCGACGGAAAGCCTGACTCGATGACCACCACCGACACCGGCCCCAAGCCGGGCAGTGAGGCCGCCGCCCTGCTCGCCAATGTCCGCACCTCGGGGGCGCGGCTGTCCTCCGCGTTGTACGACATTCTGAAGAACCGGCTGCTCGAAGGGCGCTATGCGGCAGGCGAGAAGATCGTCGTCGAGTCGATCCGGCAAGAGTTCGGGGTGAGCAAGCAGCCCGTCATGGACGCTCTGCGCCGCCTGTCCAGCGACAAGCTGGTCCACATCGTTCCCCAGGTCGGTTGCGAGGTCGTCTCCTACGCCCCGCGCGAAGTGGAAGACTTCTACACCCTGTTCGGCGGTTTCGAAGGGACCATCGCCGCGGTAGCGGCCTCCCGGCGGACCGAGGCCCAGTTGCTGGAGCTGGACCTGATCTCGGCGCGGGTCGACGCCCTGATCACCTCCCACGACCCGGTGGTCCGCGCCCGCGGGTACCGCGTGCACAACCGGGAGTTCCATGCGGCCATCCACGCGATGGCGCACTCGCGGATCATGGAGGAGACCAGCCAGCGAATGTGGGATCTGTCGGACTTCCTGATCAACACCACCGGCATTACCAACCCGCTCTCGAGCGCACTGCCCGACCGGCAGCATGACCACCACGAAATCACCGAGGCCATCCGCAACCGTGACGCAGCTGCCGCCCGCGAGGCCATGGAACGCCACATCGTCGGCACCATCGCAGTAATCCGCGACGAATCCAACGCCCAGCTGCCGAGCTAGACCCCGATACCCGGGCCATCGACCGGCTCCGCTATCGCGCCACCTACGCCGAGGGGGGACTCTCGGCCGTAGCGCTGCAGACGATCCACCGGCACCCTCCGCGCTGACCCCTGTCTCGCCCCAGAGGGCCGGCGCGCCGTCGATCACCTTTACCCTCATCCAGAGACTTGCGTCACCCTCTATGCCCGAGTAGCGTCTGAACTAGACGTCTAGCATTCTAGTTGAGTGCTCCCTCTCGAAGATTCTCCAGAGAACCCCTCTCGAACATCCCCAGAAGAAAGGAGCGGCCATGACGACCGCTTCGCACGCATCGTCCTTCGGGGCACGAGCCCACTTCCGCCCACAGATCGGGGAAGCCCGACCGTGAGCACCACACCTACCTCCCCGACGAAGACTTCACCGCTGCGGGTAGCGATGGCCAGCTTCATCGGTACCACCGTCGAGTACTACGACTTCTTCATCTACGGCACCGCGGCCGCGCTGGTATTCCCTGAGTTGTTCTTCCCGGATGTCTCGTCCGCGATCGGAATCCTGTTGTCGTTCGCGACCTTCGGCGTTGGGTTCCTCGCCCGCCCGCTGGGTGGCATAGTGTTCGGGCACTTCGGTGACCGGGTCGGCCGCAAGCAGATGCTGGTGATCTCCCTGGTCGGAATGGGCTCGGCCACCGTACTGATGGGATTGTTGCCCGGTTACGCCCAAATCGGGATCGCCGCCCCCATCCTGCTGACCCTGCTGCGCCTGGTGCAGGGCTTTGCCGTCGGCGGCGAGTGGGGTGGAGCCACCCTGATGGCCGTCGAGCACGCCCCCACCGCGAAGAAGGGCTTTTTCGGATCCTTCTCCCAGATGGGGGCACCCGCCGGGACCAGCGTCGCAACCCTGGCGTTCTTCGCGGTCTCCCAATTGCCCGACGAGCAGTTCCTGAGTTGGGGCTGGCGACTGCCGTTCCTGTTCAGCGCGGTGCTGATCGTGATCGGGCTGTTCATTCGCCTGTCCCTGGCCGAAAGCCCCGACTTCGCCGAGGTGAAGGCACAGAGCGCCGTGGTGCGAATGCCGATCGCCGAAGCGTTCCGCAAGCACTGGAAGGAAATTCTCCTCATCGCGGGCACCTACCTGTCCCAAGGAGTGTTCGCCTATATCTGCATGGCCTACCTCGTCTCCTACGGCACCACCGTCGCGGGGATCAGCCGCACCTTCGCCCTGGCCGGAGTATTCGTCGCCGGCATCGTCGCCGTCCTCCTCTACCCCGTGTTCGGCGCTCTGTCCGACACTTTCGGCCGCAAGACCATGTACCTGCTCGGCGCCGCCGCGATGGGTGTGGTGATCGCCCCCGCCTTCGCACTGATCAACACCGGCAACCCGTGGCTGTTCATGGCCGCGCAGGTGCTGGTCTTCGGAATTGCAATGGCCCCCGCCGCCGGCGTGACAGGCTCCCTGTTCACGATGGTCTTCGACGCGGACGTGCGCTACAGCGGTGTCTCTATCGGCTACACCATCTCCCAGGTCGCCGGCTCCGCGTTCGCCCCGACGATCGCGACCGCCTTGTACGCCTCCACCAACACCAGCAACTCGATCGTGACCTACCTGCTGATCGTCTCGGCCATCTCGATCGTCTCGGTGATCCTGCTGCCCGGCGGCTGGGGGCGCAAGGGCGCTGCGAGCCAGCTCACTCGCGACCAGGCCACCTCCACACCGAAAATGCCTGACAACGAAACATTTTCGACTCGGACAGTTCCGGACACCGCAGCATCCCTGCGCGTCCTCGACAAGTGAAGTGATGACAGACATGAGTGACCACGACCGCACCTCCTACGACACCGACGTCGTGATCGTCGGCCTCGGCCCCGCCGGTGGCACAGCGGCGCTTGCCCTGGCCAGCTACGGCATCCGCGTTCACGCCGTCTCGATGTTCCCCTGGGTGGCGAACTCGCCGCGCGCGCACATCACCAACCAGCGCGCCGTCGAAGTGCTGCGTGACCTGGGCGTCGAAGACGAGGCGCGCAACTACGCCACCCCGTGGGACCAGATGGGCGACACGCTGTTCACCACGAGCCTGGCCGGCGAGGAGATCGTCCGGATGCAGACCTGGGGTACGGGCGATATCCGCTACGGGGACTACCTGTCCGGAAGCCCCTGCACGATGCTCGACATTCCGCAGCCCCTGATGGAGCCGGTGCTGATCAAGAACGCCGCCGAACGTGGTGCGGTCATCAGCTTCAACACCGAATACCTCGACCACGCCCAGGACGAGGACGGGGTGACCGTCCGGTTCCGCGACGTCCGCTCGGGCACCGTGTTCACCCAGCGAGCCCGCTTCCTGCTCGGTTTCGACGGCGCACGATCGAAGATCGCCGAACAGATCGGGCTTCCGTTCGAAGGTGAACTCGCCCGCGCCGGTACCGCGTACATCCTGTTCAACGCGGACCTGAGCAAATATGTCGCTCATCGGCCGAGCATCTTGCACTGGATCGTCAACTCGAAGGCCGGTTTCGGTGAGATCGGCATGGGTCTGCTGCGCGCGATCCGACCGTGGGACCAGTGGATCGCCGGCTGGGGCTTCGACATGGCGAACGGCGAGCCGGATGTCTCCGACGACGTTGTCCTCGAACAGATCCGGACCCTCGTCGGCGACCCGCACCTGGACGTCGAGATCGTGTCGAGGTCCTTCTGGTACGTCAACCAGCAGTGGGCTGAGCACTACCAGTCCGGTCGAGTGTTCTGCGGCGGCGACGCGGTGCACCGGCACCCGCCGAGCAGCGGGCTGGGCTCGAACACGTCCATGCAGGACGCGTTCAACCTGGCATGGAAGATCGCGTTCGTCGTGAAGGGGTATGCAGGACCGGGTCTGCTCGAGTCCTACTCTCCTGAGCGTGTTCCGGTCGGCAAACAGATCGTCGCTCGCGCCAACCAGTCCCGCAAGGACTACGCCGGGCTGCGCGAATGGTTCGATCACGAGAGCGACGACCCGGTCGCCGCCGGCCTGGCAAAGTTGAAGGAACCCTCGTCCGAAGGTGTTGCTCTGCGTGAGCGGCTGTACGAGGCGCTGGAGGTGAAGAACGCCGAATTCAACGCCCAGGGCGTCGAACTCAACCAGCGCTACACCTCGTCCGCGGTCGTTCCCGACCCCGAGGCGGGCGAGGAAGTGTGGGTGCGCGATCGTGAGCTGTACCTGCAGGCCACCACCCGGCCGGGCGCGAAGCTGCCGCATGCGTGGCTGGTCGGCGCCGACGGAACCCGCATCTCCACCCTCGACGTCACCGGCAAGGGAATGATGACCCTGCTGACCGGACTCGGCGGCCAGGCATGGAAGCGTGCCGCCGCCAAACTCGACCTGCCGTTCCTGCGGACCGTCGTTGTCGGCGAACCCGGCACCATCGACCCTTACGGATACTGGCGGCGGGTCCGCGACATCGACGAGGCCGGCGCCCTGCTCGTGCGGCCCGACGGCTACGTCGCGTGGCGACACAGTGCTCCGGTCTGGGACGACACCGAAGCGCTCACCAGCCTCGAGAACGCTCTCACCGCGGTCCTCGACCACTCGGCCAGCGACAACGGGAACCCGAGCGGCACAAACGAGCCGCAGTACAGCACCCGGGCCGTGCCGATCGTCGTTCCGCACGTTACCGCCGAGGATGCAGCACCAGCTTCCGCCACCCGCACCACCACAGTCGAGGGAGAGAACCGATGACCCGTCCTTACACCAGCGTCTGGGACGACCTGAACCAGGTCGAGTTCAGCCAGGGATTCATCCAGGCCGGCCCCTACCGGACCCGATACCTACACGCCGGCGACTCGTCCAAGCCCACGCTGATCCTGCTGCACGGCATCACCGGCCACGCCGAGGCGTACGTGCGCAATCTGCGCTCGCATTCCGAGCACTTCAACGTCTGGGCAATCGACTTCATCGGCCACGGCTACTCGACCAAGCCCGACCACCCGCTCGAGATCAAGCACTACATCGACCACGTGCTGCAGTTCCTGGACGCCATCGGCGTCGAGAAGGCCTCGTTTTCCGGGGAGTCTCTCGGCGGCTGGGTCACCGCCCAGTTCGCGCACGACCATCCCGAGAAGGTCGACCGGATCGTGCTCAACACCATGGGCGGCACCATGGCCAACCCTCAGGTGATGGAACGTCTCTATACCCTGTCGATGGAAGCGGCGAAGGACCCGAGCTGGGAACGCGTCAAAGCACGCCTCGAATGGCTCATGGCCGACCCGACCATGGTCACCGACGACCTGATCCGCACCCGCCAGGCCATCTTCCAGCAGCCGGATTGGCTCAAGGCCTGCGAGATGAACATGGCACTGCAGGACCTCGAAACCCGCAAGCGGAACATGATCACCGACGCCACTCTCAACGGCATCACGGTGCCCGCGATGGTGCTGTGGACCACCAAGGACCCCTCCGGTCCGGTCGACGAAGCCAAGCGCATCGCCTCCCACATCCCGGGCGCCAAGCTGGCCATCATGGAGAACTGTGGCCACTGGCCCCAGTACGAGGACCCCGAGACCTTCAACAAGCTGCATCTGGACTTCCTCCTCGGTCGCAGCTGACACAGACCCCGGCCGGTGCCGCCAACCCCTGCAACCCGGGCGGCACCGGCCGGATCCCACTTACCCGACCTATTGCGCTCTCGTCCGGACCCCCGGAGAGAAAGCGCCGAAGCAGCAGCAAGGAGACCGCCGCGATGCCTGTAGCGCTGTGCGCGATGTCGCACTCCCCCCTGATGGGACGCAACGACCCCGAACAGGAAGTCATCGACGCCGTCGACGCCGCATTCGACCACGCGCGCCGGTTCGTCGCCGACTTCGCCCCCGATCTCATCGTCATCTTCGCCCCCGACCACTACAACGGCGTCTTCTACGACCTGCTGCCGCCGTTCTGTATCGGTGCCGCCGCGCAGTCCGTCGGCGACTACGGCACCGAAGCCGGCCCTCTCGACGTCGACCGTGACGCCGCCTACGCAGTCGCCCGCGAAGTCCTCGACAGCGGCATCGACGTCGCATTCTCCGAACGCATGCACGTCGACCACGGATTCGCCCAAGCACTCCAATTGCTGGTCGGATCGATCACCGCCGTGCCGACCGTGCCGATCTTCATCAATTCGGTCGCCGAACCGCTCGGCCCGGTCAGCCGGGTACGGCTGCTCGGCGAGGCGGTCGGGCGGGCCGCTGCCAAGCTGGACAAGCGTGTGCTGTTCGTCGGATCCGGCGGCCTGTCCCACGACCCGCCGGTCCCGCAGTTCGCCACCGCGCCAGAGGAAGTGCGCGAGCGGTTGATCGACGGCCGCAATCCCAGTGCCGCCGAACGTGATGCCCGCGAACAGCGCGTCATCACCGCCGGGCGGGACTTCGCCGCCGGCACCGCCGCCATCCAGCCACTGAACCCCGAATGGGACCGGCACCTGCTCGACGTCCTCGCCTCCGGCGACCTCGAGCAGATCGACGCGTGGACCAACGACTGGTTCGTCGAACAGGCCGGACACTCCTCCCACGAAGTGCGCACCTGGATCGCCGCGTACGCGGCAATGAGCGCCGCCGGGAAGTACCGCGTCACCTCGACCTTCTACCGCGAAATCCACGAGTGGATAGCAGGATTCGGAATTACTACCGCCGTCGCCGTCGACGAATAGACCCCGCCGCTCCCGCCCCGCAGTCCCAACGAAAGGTGGCCCCGGATGACCTCCGTCCGCCCGTGCTCGCCGTCGGTGAACGCGGGCTGGTCGGTGGGCAGGAAGACCTCATCGCCGACATCGCCCTCGACCTCGCAGCTCGTCAGTAGGAATGCACACGGGCCGAGGAGTCGCGCTGGTCACCGGGGCCAGCCGCGGCATCGGGGCGGCCATCGCAGATGCGGTGGCCGCCTCCGGTGCCGCCGTAATCGTCCACTACGGATCCGATCGGACGGCCGCCGCTGCGGTGGTCGACGGCATCACGGCTGCCGGGGGCCTCGCGGCTGCGGTCCAGGCCGACCTGTCCCGACCCGAGGGGCCTGAAGAGCTGGTGCGGGAGTTCGACTCCGCGCTCGACGGTCTCGGGCTCGACCGAGGGCTCGACATCCTCGTCAACAACGCCGGAATCAGTCGGCGCGGAGCGCTCGAGCGCGTCACTGTCGAGGATTTCGACCGTCTGGTCGCACTCAACCAGCGCGCCCCGTTCTTCGTGACTCGGCATGCCCTGCCCCGGATGCACGACGGCGGTCGCATCGTCAACATTTCCTCCGGATCCGCCCGCTACGCCAGACCCGACGTCATCAGCTACGCCATGACCAAGGGGGCGATCGAGGTGCTCACCCGCGCCCTCGCCGTAGACGTCGGCGAACGAGGCATCACCGCCAACGCCGTGGCGCCGGCCGCGCTCGATACCGACATGAACGCGCACTGGCTTCGCGGTGACGACCATGCCCGCACCACCGCCGCGTCCACCACTGCACTGCGAAAACTCGCCACCGCGGAGGACATCGCCGCGATCGTGGCCTTCCTCGTCAGCGCCGCCGCCGGTGCGATCACCGGGCAGGTCATCGACGCCACCAACGGCAACCGGCTCTAACCAGAACTTACCCGGTCCCGGGTCTACTCTCACCGCTTGGAGAGATCGGGCACGAGAGGCTTGCGGTGCATCGTATGCGGCCGCCTCGAATCCAAGCGGACGAAGAATCCAGACTTGCCGGTCACGCCCCGACAGGCATGGAGCCGGCCGGACCGATCATTCCCAGGAGCCGGAGCTGTGAAGCTGGGATGTCTGCCCGCGGTAGTACACCAACGGCCGGTTGTCGCTGAAGTCGACGTCGGTGACGCGGCCGATCATGCCGAGGTGGTCCCCGGCTTCGAAAACATGGTCCTGCTCGCACAGCACCGTGGTGACGGCGTTCTTGATGGTGGGGATTCCGTGGTGATATTCCCACTCACCGAGGTCGAACTTCGCTCCGTCGAGTCGAGCGAAGCCGTGGCAGATCTCGGCTTGATCCTCGGCGAGGACGTTGATGCAGAATGTGCGACAGCGCCGAAGCTGGGCGAACGTCGATGATCCGGAGAAGGCGAAGAACGCCACCAACGGTGGATCGAGCGATACCGAGGTCAGCGAGCCGATGGTCATGCCGACCGGTTCCCCGTCGCACAGGGCGGTGACGACGGCGACCGAGGTGGGCACGCGGCCCATGGCCCGCCGGATCGTCGTCGCATCGACCTCGTGCTCGTCGGCCGGTCGGGTATCGCGTGCGGGGGGTTGCAGCGTTGTGGTCATGGTCGGTTTCCTGGGAGGTCGGGGACCCGGTCGGGAGGACACCGGTGCCTGCTCGGGTCAGAGGAGGAATTTGTCGACGGCTTCGACTGTGTCGTCGAGTTTTTCCACCTGGGGGATGTGGCCGCAGTCGTCGACGATGATGACGGTGCTGTCGGCGATGAGCTTGTGGAACTGATCGGCGTAGTCCACCGAGATGAGCCTGTCGTTGCGGCCCCACACGATCAGCGTGGGTGCGGTGATGCGGTGCAGGCGGTGCCGCAGGCCGCGGTCGGGGATGGGCCAGGCGAACTTGCCGGTGCAGCCGAACGCCCACACCATCGCCGCGG
The DNA here is from genome assembly GCF_017068255.1 of Rhodococcus sp. PSBB066. NCBI lineage: Bacteria > Bacillati > Actinomycetota > Actinomycetes > Mycobacteriales > Nocardiaceae > Rhodococcus > Rhodococcus sp. PSBB066. Next base: position 5,028,178 of record NZ_CP070859.1, on the reverse strand, counting down.
CCGCGGCCTGCTGCTGGGCGAGGTCGTCGGAGGGTGCGAGCATCGCCTGGGCGGCCGGGCTCGCCGGGTCGTGGAACAGCAGGGCCGGTAGCTGGTCGGGGGGTGTGGCGATCCAGTTGGCGACCGGGGCGGTCTCGGTCCACAGCCCGATCGGGTCGAGCAGGACCAGCTTGTCGGGCAGGGTGGGGAAGGTGGCGGCGAGTTCGGCGGCGAGCATGCCGCCGAAGGACTGCCCGATCACCACGGGATGGTCGAGCCCGAGGGTGCGGACCAGCTCCTCGTAGGCCAGCACCATGTCGCTGAGGGTGTCGATGGTGTGGATGGCGTACGGGTTGCCCTCGCTGGTGCCGGGGAATTCGGGGGCGTAGACGGTGTACCGGGACGCCAAATGGGACAGGAACGGATCCCACGCCAGACCGGCGGCCGGGTGCAAATACAGCAGCGGTGCGCCGGCGCCGGCGACCTTGACGGTGATGGCGAGCCGGCCGCCCCAGACGTCGACGGTCTGTTCGGTGATGGTGGGTGTGGTGCTCATCGGGCGTTCGCTCCTGCCTTCGTGGTGGCGGTGATGTCGTAGGCGATGGGGGTGCCGCCGAGTCGGCTCGGCCACCAGTGGTGTTCGTGGTCGGTGTCGGTCCACAGCGTGCGCAGCCGCGGCAGGACCTCCTCGGCGAACAGGTGGATGTTCTTCATCACCAGGTGCCGGGGCAGCGAGCCGAAGCCGAGCATGGCGTGCAGATTGCCGATGCCGTATTCGCGGCAGAAGGCGAGCAGCTGTTCGGCGACGGTGTCGGGGCTGCCGACCACCACGACACCGGCCTCGACCAGATCGCGGAAGGTGGCGGTGCGCATGCGGTGGTACAGGCCGAAGTCGCCGGGGTCCTTGATCAGGGCCTTGACGCCGTTGATGTCGATGGCGCCGGGCAGGCCGAGCTTCTCGATCGGGATCGAGCCCAGGCCCTTGCGGAAGGCGTACTCGGCGTGCGGACCGTACTCGGTCTCGGCGCGTTCGTCGGTCTCGGCGACGGCGATGGTCTGCAGGAACCCGATGCGGTAGGGATTGCGGGCGACGCCGGCCTCGTCGGCTTGTTCCCACATGCGGTCGAAGATGCGTTTGCCGGTCAGTTTGGCGCCGAACCAGCTCAGGTAGTTGAACCCGAAGCCGCGGTCGAAGCACATCCGCATGGTGCGTGGGTTGCCGATGCCGGTGATCCACACCGGCACGTTCTCCTGCAGCGGCCGCGGCCACATGTTCACCATCGGATATTGGGTGTAGCGGCCGTTCCAGGCGAACGGTTCCTGCTCGCGCCAGGCCCGCAGGACCAGTTCGAGGTTCTCGTCGAACCGGGGGCGGACCTCGATCGGCGGGATGCCGTTGTTGAGGTTGGCGTCGTAGCTCAGGCCCACGGTCAGGCCGGCGACCAGGCGGCCGCCGCTCATCACGTCGATCATCGCGTATTCCTCGGCGGCCCGGAGCGGCTCGCGGGCTTTGCCCAAAGAGCGGCCCATCGGGTAGACGGCGACGTCGAGTCCCTCGGTCTCGGTCATGTAGGCCAGCGCGCTCGAGATCAGATCGGGGTTGGGGACCATGTCGTAGCTGCTCTGGCCGTGTTCGGTGACCGCGACGCCGTCGTAGCCGCTGCGCGCCCCGAGCATGAGCTCGTCCATGAAGTCCCGGATCGAGGAGTACATCCCGTCCCGGGTGACGAGCGAGTACGGGATGCTGTACACCGACTCGTATTTGGTCTCGAAGTCGTCGGGCAGGTACCGGTACGGCGCCTGCAGGAACAGGTTGACCTTCACGTGTTCTCCTCCACAAGTGCGACGAGGTGAGAAACGCCCAGCCCGCGGTCCCACCGGAACGAGAGGCCCGTCACTGTCCGGGGTCGGTGTGATCCAGCTCTCGAAGATGAGGCTAGGAGGCAGAAACCTAGATGTCTAACACCTGTTTGTTCAGCTATTGAGATATCTTCCATCTGAATGTCAGACTGGGGTATGGAGCTGCGCCATATGAAGTACTTCGTCACCGTTGTCGACGAGGGCAGCTTCACCCGGGCGGCCGAGCGGCTGTCCATCGCCCAGTCCCCGGTCTCCCATCAGATCCGCAAGCTCGAACGCGAACTCGGCGTGCGACTGCTCGCGCGCACCACCCGCTCGATCGCCCTGACCGAGGCCGGCCGGGTGTTCTACGACCGCTGCGTCGCCCTGCTCGCCGCCAGCGAGGACGCCGTGGATTCGGCGCGCAAAGCCGACCGCGGAGAAATGGGAGCATTGTCGTTGGGGTTCACCGGCTCGGCCACCTACGACCTGATGCCCAACCTGGTCCGTGCCTACCGCGAACGCAACCCGCTGGTGGAGCTCACCCTGCGCAGCGAGATGCTCACCCCGGCCCAGGTTCAGGCCCTGCTCGATGGCACCCTGTCCGTCGGATTGCTCCGACCCCCGGTGAACGCGCCCGGCATCGTCGTCGAACTGCTGCGCAACGAACCCCTGCTGGTGGTCATGCCCGTACAGCACCCCATGGCCAGCGCCACCACGATCGACCTCCACGATCTCGCCGACGAGGCATTCATCGGCTACTGCTCCCCGTCGACCATGCACGACACCCTGATCACCGCGTGCAGGCAGGCGGGCTTCGTTCCCACCGTCCGGCAACAGGTGGCCGAGACCTCCACCCTGGTCGCCCTCGTCGCCGCCGGCCTCGGGGTCGCCCTCGCGCCCGAGTCGGTACGGCACCTGCGCATGAACGGTGTCACCTACCGACCGCTGAGATCTCCGAAAGTGTCCGTGCCCCTGGCCTTGGCCTACCGCGAGGACACCATCGGCCCACTCATCCGTCGCTACCTCGACACCGCCCGAACCGTCCTGCGCAGCAAGAAACTGCTCGACACCACGTCCGATCTCGACGAGTTGGGCCAGTACATCGACACGATCTGAAGCACATCTGTCTCGTGCTCCTGGCGTTCGAGGCGGCACAATATCGGTTATCGGCTGCATGTATGGCAATCTTTAGGCCAATAACGGGGCTATCAGCGGCCCGGGCACCTGCACCGCCGCCACCGGCGTATGGGACGCACCCGTCGGGGACCGAGGCATCCCGATGAGGAGAGGGTGCCGATGGCCCGGCGCCGGCCCCGCGGCGGTCGGCGGCGTCTGTCTCGCACTTTCCGCCATGGTGATGCCCGCGCTGGCCCGGTGATCCGCCGAGGACGCGGCCGCGACCATGGTCGCGATCAACGACGGGCCGTGCAGCCGGCCGTGGTCAGGCCGATCTTGTCGGCGGTGCCCAACAGGTCGGCTCACCCTTCTTCATGTCCGACACTCGGTTTCGATCTACTCACCGCGAAGCGGCAGGCTGGGGCCGTGGGTCTCGATGATGCGGCTGCGCGTGTCATCCCTCGAGGGCGATCGCGATGAAGACACAGCTCGGCCCCGCCTGGAATGCAGGCGGGGGCCGAGCCGAATGTCACGGTTGGTTCAGGGGACTCAACGGCCTACCGGGACGGCGGTGCTCTCGTCCTCGCTGGAGACCTTCTCTTCGCCGGGCAGCGGGATGCGGTCCATTTCGAGACCGGCTGTTTCCGGGATGAACCTGACGGCTACCAGGGTGACCAGAGCCAGCACCACGATGTAGGCCGAGAAGATCCACCCGACATCCATGGAGTTGAGCCAGGCGTAGAGATAGGGCGCCGTGCCGCCGGAGAGTGCGGCACCCACGGAGGTCCAGATGCCTACGCTCGTCGCGCGGGCTTCCGTGGGCGACTGCTCGGACATGACTGTGGAGTGGATCGACGACTGGATGCCCCATACGAGCAGGGCAACTCCCTGCGACACGAACAGGGTCCACGGCGCCGACGTCAGGACCCAGTTGATGGGGAACACCACCACAATGACCGCGACAGCCCACAACACCAGTTGCTTGCGGCGCCCGATCCGGTCCGAGAGCCGCCCCCAGAACGGCAGTGCGATGGAGGCAAGAATCTGTGCGCAGAACGTTGCGATGTAAGCCCCGTTGGGATCCATGCCCTTGCCGGAAATGGCGAACGACGAGGAGAAGTTCACCCACGTGTAGTAAAGGACGTTGGTCAGGAGGCTCAGCATCAGAATGCGGACGGCGATGATCACCAGCTGCCGGCGCGTGATCACCCGGACCGACGCGGTGCCGGCGGCCGCCTTGGCTTCCTCGAAGAATCCGGATTCTTCGGCCTGACGGCGGAGGAACAGCGCGAAGATGGCCAGCACTGCTCCGATGGCAAAGCCGATGCGCCACCCGAACTCCGACATGTCGTCCTCGGAGATGATCGACGTCAGAAGGATGCTCATCGCGGTTGCCGCCATGACGCCGAGCAGCATGGTCATCATGATGCTGCTACCCCACAGGCCCCGCTTGTTCGCCGGGGCGATCTCGGCCAGGTATGTGTAGGCGTTTCCGCTTTCGCCGCCGTGGGCGATGCCCTGGATGAGCCGAGCCGTCAGAAGGAGAACCGAGGCCCAGATGCCGATGGAGTCGTAGGTCGGGATCACCGCGATCAGGAGACTGCCTGCGCCCATCATGAGCATGCAGATGACCAGGGATGTGTTGCGTCCCAGCCTGTCTCCCAGTCGGCCGAAGATCAGCCCGCCGAGGGGGCGGGCGAGGAAGCCGCCGGCGAACACCGCCAGCGTGGAGAGCAGCGCCGACTGGGGATCGTTCTTGTCGAAGAAGTTGGCGGCCAAGTATGTGGTCAGGAGCGCATACATGGTCCAGTCGAACTATTCGAGGAAGTTTCCCGAGACGACGGCGATCATGGACTTCCGCCGATTCCTCGGAAAGTGCCCTGTGCCGTTGGGTATTCCGGCGCCGTCGCCGGCAGTGGCTGTCGTTGACATGGAGAACCTATCGAAGGGAGAAGTTGAGGGAGGGGAACGGCTCCTATGAGGCACGGCCCCGGGGTGAGAGGTGTGACCCACCGCGCAGAGCTTCTCATATCCTCAGTAGTGCAATCCAATTCTGATTGATCTGAATTCACTATGAGTTCGATAGCGGGGATTGACCAATCCGAAGGTACGTCGACGGGAACGACAAGAACCCCAGCGGAACCGGGACTTCGGTGAGTCCGGTCGGGGCTGATCCGGCCCTTTCGGGGCAACGTCGGGTTACCGGATGAGGAGTACCGGCTCGGGCTCGGGTGTGGGCAGGAGCTCCCGGGCAATGGCCACGACAGCGTGCAGGGCAGGATCCGTGTTCTTCTTGTGCCATGCCAGCACAGCGGCCATTTTCGGTACCGGTGTGGAAAACGCCCGATAGCAAAGTCCCGGGCATTTGGATGTGCTGTACGGAGGAGACAGTCACTGTGATCCCGACACCGGCGGCGACGAGACTGAGAATCGTGTAGGAATCGGGCGCCTCCTGGACGATGCGCGGGGAGAAGCCCGCCTGCAGGGCGATCAGCGCCGTGGCGTCCCTGACCGTGGAGCCTAGCGTGCCAGGGAAAGTCACGAACGGCTCACCGGCCAGGTCGGCGACTTCCAGCTCCGGTTTCGCCGCCAGTGGGTGGTCTTCGGGCAGCGCAGCCACCAGCGTCTCGAAGTCGATGATGTGCCAGTCGATCGACGGGTCGCGCACAGGCAGACGAGCCAAGCCCATGTCGAGGCTTCCGGAGAGGGTCTGATTCACCACCGCTCCGCCGTACGTCTGCCCCTGGAGAGCAAGGTCGATGCCCGGTTCGCTGCCCTTGACGGCCCTGGTGATCAGAGGCAGGACGCGGCGGCTGCTGACGCTGGCAAAACCCAAGGAAGCTCTGCCGGTAATTCCTGAGCTGCCGAACATCGCCGCGCGTTTTGCCAGGTCCAAGTCGTTCAGAACTTTCTGCGCCGGGCCCTGCAACGCCTGGCCCGCCTTCGTGAGTGAGACGGACCGTGTGTTGCGCTCGAACAGCTGGACGCCGAGCTCCCTTCTCCAACTGCTGGATCTGCTGGCTGACGGGAGGCTGCGCCATATGAAGCCGCGCGGCCGCCCGGCCGAAGTGAAGTTCCTCCGCTACCGCAAGGAACGTGCGCAGGTGACGGATCTCCACTACTGCCCCCATTGATCAATCTCGACTATCAGACCGTGCCGCTATTGATATTAGGCGAGCATCAATTTCAGCAGAGCCTCCCGGTGGGAACTCGACGCTCCGGCCGAGAAAGCGGACGACGAAGGCGAATAATCGTCAGACCCCATCGGATCGCATTCTTTCGGCAGTAGCCACGCAAGCGTCGGACCGGGCCGCGCCCCTGGTCGGCGGCACTGGAAGGATGTCGCCATGAGCGATATACACACCGTCGCATTCGGCGACGTGGAGATCGAGGTGCTCGTCGACGGATCCGGCCCGGCCGTGGTGTTGCTGCCGTCCCTCGGCCGCGACTCCTACGAGTTCGACCCGATCGCAACCGACCTCGCCGCCGAGGGCTTCCGTGCGATCCGGCCCCAGCCGCGTGGCGTGGGCACGAGCCGCGGTCCGCTCGAGGACCTCGACCTGCACGACCTCGCCCGCGACGTCGCCGAGGTGATCGAGCGGCTCGACGCGGGCCCGGCCGTCCTCGCCGGGCACGCCTTCGGCCATTACGTCGCGCGGGTCCTCGCTGCGGATCGGCCCGACCTGGTGCGGGGGGTGGCGATTCTCGCCGCGGGCGCCCGCCGGTTCCCGGAGTCGCTCACCGAACGCGTCGCCAAGTGCTCCGACCTGTCGCTGCCGGATGCCGAGCGGCTCGAGCACCTGCGGGCGGTGTTCTTCGCCGAGGGGCACGACCCGGCGGTGTGGCTCGACGCCTGGTGGCCCGCCGCGATCGTCGCGCAGCGCCGGGCGATGGCCGCCACGGACAAGGAATCATGGTGGACGGTCGCGCCGTCGCCGCTGCTGGACCTGCAGGCAGGCGACGACGTGTTCCGTCCGGCGCCGACCCGCGGCGAACTCACCGGGCAGTTCGGCGCCGACCGGGTCACGGTCGTGCTGATCCCCGGGGCCGGGCATGCCCTGATCCCCGAGGTTCCGCACGAGGTCGCCCGGGCCCTGGTCGACTGGATCCGCGTCCTGCCCTGAGTATCGGTACCGAAAGCCGTTGCCCGCGTGCGCTGGTGCGCACGCGGGCAACGATTCCCCACGCGGGGAACGACGGTTCGATCAGCCGAAGGCGAGTGTCACGTCGTCCGAGGTGGACGCTGCGCGCAGCGGGTCGATGGCCACGGCCCCACCGTCGACCGGGCGGAAGGGTGCCACCACCGCCGGATCGATCCGCAGCACCGTGAAGCCGGCGACGGCGCCGGCGCCGAAGCCCGGAGCGAAGATCCGCACGGGTTCGGTGATCACCCCGTCCCGGACCGCGTCGTGGATGGCGAGCGGGATGCTCGCCGACGAGGCGTTGCCCACCTTCTCGATGTTGAAGTACAGGCGGTCCGACGAAAGGCCGGCGTCCGCCGCGAGCTCGGTGATCATCGTCTTGTTCGCCTGGTGCGGGACGATCAGGTCGATGTTGTCGAGCAGCGTTCCCATGCCGCCCTCCGGGGCGGGCAGGGCCTTCACGTCGTCGAGCATCTGGACCAGATAGCGGCCGGCGAGCGCCTTGACCTCGGGTCCGTAGACGGTGATGTAGTTGTCGAAGTCCGGGTTGGGCCAGATGATCGAGTTGACCTGGCTGTTCGGGCCGCTGGCGTAGGTCTGCATGTACTCGATGTCCGGTGCGGAGCCCTCGGGCGCCACGCCGACCACGAGCGCAGCCGCGCCGTCGCCGAAGATCATGCGGGAGGGGCGCACATTGCCGATCTTGTCGGAGAACTTCTCCACGCACACCACCAGCACCGGCCGTTGCACCTGCTGCAGGATCCGGGTGGCCTCCGCCAGCCCGTACGGCAGGCCGGCGCACGCGGCGACCAGGTCGAACGAGGCGTGGGTCTGGGCGATGCCCAGCTCGCCGGAGATCCACGTGGCCAGCGACGGGATCAGCCGGGCGCTGGTGCAGGTGCACACGATCACGGCCCCGATGTCCTCGGGTCCCACCTGCGCGTGCTCGAGCGCCGACTTCGCCGCCGACAGCGCGAGGTCCTCGAAGCTGCCCGAGGTGTAGCGGCGCTGCTCGATGCCGGTCTTGGCGGTGATCTCGTCCGCGGTCATCGGCGACCAGTTGTAGGCCGAGTTGCGGATCAGATCCTCGTTGGTGCACACCTGATCACCGTGCGCGACGGCGAGGGCCTCGATGCGCGGCTGCACCGCGAAGTCGCGGCGTACGTCGATCGTCGGGTACGGCCGCGAGGGCTGCACCGGCTCGACCTTCGCGGGGACGGCGGCGCGGGCGGTCCGACCCGAGGTGACCCGGGAGATGAACCGCTGCACGTGCCGGTCGCGCGGGTAGTAGAGCACGACGTAGTCGTCGTCGCGAAGCTGCCCCACCTCGGTGAGCTCGACCTGGGTTCGCTCCCACGGCTGCTGGTTGTGCAGCACCATCGACCAGCGCCGCAGCGCCTCGAGCTCGGCGACGTCCTCGTGGCAGTCGAGGATCTCGTCGTAGCCGAACCGGGGGAAGTCCGGGTTGTACGCACCGAGGCGCATCGTCCGGTTCGACGGATCGGAGATCAGCTCTGCGACGGTGGGCTTGACCGTCGGCAACCCGGAGGCGATGTGCTTGCGGGCGCCGAAGACGTCGAAGAGGGTCTCGAAGATCCGGTCCTCGGCGGGGTCGTCCCAGCCCGCGGGCAGGGCGCGGTAGGCGTCCGCGACCTGGGCGGTCTTCGTCTCACTGTCCGGCCACGGCGTCAGGACGGGCATGTAGACGTCGTCGCGGTTGCGCGGCACGTCCGACCACCGGGTGGGGCGCTTGTCGAACATCGTGATCGCGAAGCGGTTGGCCCAGAACAGGTTCAGCGCCATGTCGCGCATGAGATCGACCTTGGTGCGGTAGACGCCCTGCGCGTGGCGCGAGAGGATCTCCGAGACCGTGGGGGCCTTGGTCTCGAAATCGCGACGGATGACGGCATCGAGCTGCTCGACGCTCGTCATCGTCGAGAAATCGAGATCGGGAAAGAAGTTGGACGGGAAGACGATCCGCCCGTGTCGGTTGAGCTCGAAAGGCTGCATGTGCCGAAGTACCGTTCAGTGAGAAGTGCGGAGGTGTGTCTGGGTGCAGCGGGTCACATGTCGAGTCCGCCGTTGACGCCCCACACCTGACCGGTGATGTAGGACGAGGCGTCGGCGGCCAGGAAGTGGACGACGCGGGCGATCTCTTCGGGATCGGCCAGGCGGTTCACCGGGATCGTGCTCTTGATGCGATCGAGGACCTTGTCCGGGATGGTCTCGACCATCTCGGTGGCGACGAAGCCGGGGGTGATGGTGTTGACGGTGACGCCGATGCTGTCCGGGGTGAGCTTGCCGGAGCGGGCCAGCGTGAACGCCGCCTCCTTCGCGAGCGTCTTGGTCAGGCCGAACATGCCGGCCTTCGAGGCCGCGTAGTTCGCCTGGCCGATGTTGCCGGTCTCGCCGATGACGGACGAGACGTTGACGATGCGACCGGTGCCGCGCTCGAGCATGTGCTTCAGGGCGGCCTGGGCCAGGAAGAAGGCGCCGGAGAGGTTGACGGAGATGACGTTGTTCCAGTCGTCGTCCTCCATCTTCAGCACGGTGCGGTCGATGGTGATGCCGGCGTTGTTGACGAGGATGTCCAGGCGCCCGTGCCGCTCGATGACCTCGTTGATGGTGCGACGGCAGTCGTCCGCGTTCGCGACGTCGCCCTTGTGCACGCTGTACTCGACGCCGTTCTGGCCGTTCGCCTGGATGCCCGCGAGGAACTGGTCGGCCTGGGCGGTGTTGCGCCCGTACCCGGCGGCCACCGTCGCGCCCTGGGCGGCGAGGCTGCGGCTGATGGCCGCGCCGATGCCGCGCGTTCCACCGGTCACGAATGCGACGCGGCCGCGCAGCTTGGTGCCGGCGACGGTGGTACGGGACGACGGTTCGATGGTGCTGGTCATGTCGGTTCTCCTCGAATGCGGCGAACTCGACGGATGCCGTCGAGTACAGATGTGTCGGGCCGGCGATGCCGGTGCCCCGAGCGGCGGTGCCCGGAGTCCGATCGGCGTGGGTGCTACCGCGAGCAGCTGATGTGAGCGTCCCTGCACGCTTCGCGATATTCGCCCCTGCCAACCGAATTCACGTAGTGCTCCCGCTCGTTCTCCCCTGTCGAGTTCAATGATGCAGCATCGCGCGTCATGTGTCATGTCTTTCGCCGAAAATGATTGGCAGAGCAATGACTTACGCTAATGATACTGAATAGTCTTGAATAACAACGGATTACGGTAATTGTTGGGGTGATGTTCACCTACAGGCCGACTGCATGTCCGTTCCGGGACCTTCGTCACGACACGCAACGCGCAGCAGGCAGATCGGAATGGCGCGCGGTACTACTGCGCGGTCAGGAGTGCGGCATACATGCAGCTGGTCTGTTCGCGTATTCGTGATCTGCCTGCGAAATATATTCCCGTACAACATAATTCACTGCTCGATCCGCGGCTGTTCCGACCGCACGGGGGGTGCCGGCTCGAAAGCACTGCGTGCCAACAGCGTGCATGTAGCGACCTGCGCGGGGGGTGTGGGGGGCGAAAATCGGTACCCGGCTCCACGCCGCCGCAAACCTGTGAGCTTGCTCACGATCGCATATTTCCCGGGATTGGGACACTCCGGATCGGGGGTTGTGTGCGCGGATCGGTCGCCTCGCCCAGCGACTGCAGGGCGACGTACGGCCGTCCCGGCGGGAGGGAAAGTACCCGGGACGCCGGCCGAGACGGTGACGGACCCGTGAGGGCACAAGAAAGGGCCCCGCACCGGCGAACCGGTGCGGGGCCCTTCGGGGATCGTGCGGTTACTGCGCGAGCACCTTCGCCATGCCTCGCTCGACGGCGGCGACGATCTCCGGCCGCAGGTCCGCGGCAGGGATGATCGAGTGCACGGAGCCGACCTGCTGGGCGCGCTGGATGTTGTGGATGGCCTCGAACTCCGCAGCCACCTCACCGAGCTTCTCCGACCGCACCGCGGTGCGCTGCGTTGCCAGCTCGACCCGCAGGCGGGCCTTCTCGCCGTCCTCGGCCGCGGCGAGCTGCGCCTCGAGTTCGGTGATCCGCGGATCCGCCGCGGTGCGCGCATTGACGTCGCGGGTGAACACCACCGCCGCGGCGGGTGCGCCGCCGAGCACGGAGGCGAACGAGCCCTCGACCGCGAGCACCTCCATGTTCTCGTTCAACGCGCCGGAGAACACCACGAAGGCGCCACCGTGGTAGCGGGAGACCACGACGAAGACGATCGGGCCGTCGAAATTGACGATCGCCCGGCCGATCTCGGCGCCGTTCTCGAGCTGCAGGTTACGCAGCGACTCGGGGGAGCCGTCGAACCCGGACAGGTTCGCCAGCACCACCACGGGGCGGTTGCCGCTCGCCGCGTTGATCGCCCGCGCGGTCTTCTTCGACGACTTCGGGAACAGTGTGCCCGAGGTCCACTGGTCCGGCCCGTCGGTGGGGAACCAGCCCTTGCGGGCGATGGCGCGGGACTCGATGCCGATCACCGTGACCGCGTTGCCGCCGAGATGGGCGTCGAACACCACCGACGTATCGGCGTCGGCCATGTCTGCCCACCGCTCGAGCACCGGGTGGTCCTGGTCGACCACCGCGCGCATGACCGTGCGGATGTCGAACGGCTTCTTGCGGTCCGGGTTGGTCTCCGCGGAGAAGATGTCGCCCACCGTGGTGAAGTCGCTCGACGGGTGCACGTGCGGGTACACCCGGACGTCGCGCTCGATCGGGTCGACGGTCTCGGCCTTGCGGGGGAACCGCTCGCCCGGGGCGAGGTAGGCGTGCTCGTAGTGCCCGAAGAGCACCTCGACCGCGGCCGACAGGTTCGGCGCCCAGTACTGCGCCTGACCGTTGGGGCCCATGACGCGGTCGTAGCCGCCGATACCGAAGTTGTCCTCGGCCGACACGCCACCGGAGTAGTCCAGGGACTGCTTGCCGGTCAGCACCATCGCACTGTCCGGGGTCATCACCAGGATGCCCTTGGTGTGCATGAGCATCGTCGCCTCGGCGTTCCAGTACGGCTGGGCGCCGACGTTGATGCCGGTGACCACGACGTTGATCTCGCCGCCGGCCTGCGTGAAGGTGATGATGCGGCGCAGGGCCCGCGAGACCCAGTCCATGTTCTCGGTGCCGGACTCCATCGAGATGGTGGCGCCGGAGGACAGCGCGAACCACTCGACCGGGACGCCGAGCTGCTCGGCCAGGTCGATCGCGGCGACGACGCGGGCGCACTCGGCCTCCGCGACGGTGCCGAGCGCCTTCGTCGGATCGCCGAACAGCGCGACGCGGGTCATGCCCTCCGGGTACCGCGGCGTCGGGGTGGTGACCAGCCCGACCACCAGACCGGCCTTGTTCCGGCCGTACGGACGCTGCACCGGCACCACGGCACCGGTGACACCCCCCGTCGCTGCGCTCGCCCCGGAGTCGTCGAGGTCGTACTCGACGAAGCTGCCCTTGCTGCCGGTGAGCAGCGGGATCAGCTCGTACGGGTACACGGTGCCGCGGGCGCGGGAGCGCTGGACCTTCTGGGTGTACTCGTCGAGCGGCTGCAGCGGCTCCTTCGGCGGATCGGTCACCCGCACGACCACGCCGGCGCCGGAGCGGTACGAGAATCGCAGCGCCACCTCGCGGGGCTCGGCCTCCGCGGTCTCACGCCACCAGCCGATGACGGTGATCTCCTCGAGGCCGGCGCCGACGGTGAGCGGGGCCGCCCCACGGCTGACCCGCTTCAGGTCGTCGATGCTCAGATCCACCTCGGGCCACACGAACAGCACCACGCGGTTCGCGTCGAGCCGGCGCTTGCCGCGGGCGGCCTGCGACCGGCGGATCGCGTCGAGGCAGCTCGACAGGGCCCGCTCGAACGCGGGCAGGCCCACGATCGTGCCGGTCTCGTCGCGCTGCGGGGTCAGGTCCCGCACCTCGGCGAGGGCGATGAGCCGCTCGTCGGACGGATTCTCGTTCGCCGCAATGTGATACAGGTACGAGTCCGGGTTCGACGGCAGACGGGTGCCGACGAAGTTCTTCAGCCGCCACAGATCCAGGCGCTGACCGGTGAGCGGGTGCATGTCGCGGATGTTGGCTTCCTCCGCGTACCCGGTCTCGAACGGGCGGAAGGTGAAGACGTGCTCCTCGGCGCGGTCGGTGTGGCACACCGTCACCGTGACCCGGCGGGCGGCGGTGGCGACCTCACGGCCGGCCAGCACCGCGCGCAGCGCCTCGGCCTGCGCGTCGGCGTCGGCGGGGGCGTTGTCCCACGCGAGGTACAGGTCGACCACCAGGTTGTCGGTGCCGGGCAGGGTGCGCGCCGACTCCTCGACGGTGTCCAGGGCCGCCTCGAGCTCGGCGTGCCGGGCCTCGGTGGAGATCAGGTACAGGCGGGTGCCGCGCAGATCGAAGTTGCCGGTGACGAACTGCCGGCCGCCGCGCACCTCGGACTGCACCTGCTCGAGCGTGCGGATCTTGTAGGCGCGGCGGGTGATGACCTCGAGCAGCGGGCCCGGAACGGTTTCCGGTCGGGCGATCTGCTGGGCGAGCAGGTCGATCAGCGGCTCGGGGGTGGCCACCAGGGCCTCGACGCGCTGCGCGTAGTCCGCGGCGCCGGGGTGGTCGGCGAGGTGGGCGAGGCTGCCGCGCACCCCGTCGTACACCTGCTCGCGGACCTTGCGGATCACCGGCTCCTCGAAGAGGCGGTAGCGCAGGTTGCGGGCCGCGTCGCCGATCACCGGGTAGCGCACCTGGGTGGCGACGATGAGCCGGTCGAGGACCTCGTTCAGCTCCTGCGAGATGCCGGCCGGTCCCTCGGTCTCCTCGAGCCACCGCTCGAGCAGTGCCGAGACCACCGGAACCTGCGTCTCGATGCGCTGCTGCGCGAGGAACAGCCGGTAGACGGCCTCCTCTAGCTCGGGGGTGCGGTCCAGCTCGGTGACGTCGTAGTGCCGCAGCGCCTGCGACAGCCGCGCCCGGAAGCTCTCGGGCAGGCCGCCGACCTCGACGTCGAGGGACTGCAGGTAGCCGTGGAAGTGCTCGCGGGGGCTGTGCACGCGCTCGTCGCTGGACTCCTCGGCCTGCGTCGGGCGGTTGCGCGAGAGCTCGCACACGTCGGCGAACGTGGTGAGCAGCGCCAGCTCGGCGCGCACCAGGTCGCAGTTCCCGGCGGCCTCGCCGCGCAGGCGGTCGTACTCGGCGAGCAGCGTCGCGGTCCGCTTGCCGGAGATGTCGTAACCGGTGACGAGCGCCTCGAGGGCGTCGAGCCGGGCCAGCGCGTCGGCCGCGGCGTCGCCGGTCACGACGGCGGCGGGTGCGGGGAACTGCACGCGCTCGACCGTCTCGGTGACGGTCTCCTCGGCGATCCGATCGACACGCAGCAGCGGTGCACCGGCGTCGACCTGCGAGTTGACCACGGCGAGGACCTCGCGGACGCGGCCGGCGAAGGGCGCGCGCACCGCGGTCTCCATCTTCATGGACTCGAGCACCACGAGCGTCTGGCCGGCCTCGACCTCGTCGCCGGGGGCGACGGGCACCGCGACGACGACGGCGGGCGCGGGGGTGCGCACGACGCCGGCCTCGTCCTGGCTGATCTGGTGGCTGATGCCGTCGACCTCGACGAGGAAGCCGGTGGCGCCGGCGATCGAGACGATGTGGTGGCGGCGGCCGGCGAGGACGAGCCGGGACTCGAACTGCCCGAGCCGGTCGACGTCCACCTCGAGTTCGCCGCTGCCGGCGTCGACGCGGTAGCGGTGCGGCCCGACCTGTCCGACGAGCAGCTCGTAGGCCTGGCCCTGGTAGCTCAGCTCGACCTTGCGGCCCACCGAGTGCCCGGCGCGGGGGCGGCCGCCGCGGGCGGAGGTGAGGAACGCGGCGCGCTCGTGGCTCTCCTCGGCGTCGTAGACGTCGACGGCCGTGGCGATCAGCGCGATGTCGGCCACCCGGGACGGACCGGTGGCGGTGCCGGCTCCGGTGCGGTCGAGCCAGCCGGTGTCGGCCGACGCGGAGATGACCTCCTCGCGGTCGAGCAGGTCGAGCAGGAACGACTTGGTGGTGGTGCCGCCGTCGAGGACGACGGTGGTCTCGCGCAGCGCGGTGCGCAGGCGGGCCAGGGCCTCGTCGCGGTCGCGGCCCCACGCGATGATCTTGGCAACCATCGAGTCGTAGTCCGGCGGGATGACGTCGCCCTGGGCGATGCCGGTGTCGACGCGCAGGCCGGACCCGAGCGGGAACTTGAGCAGCTGCACGGAGCCGGGGGCGGGGGCGAAACCGTTGTCGGCGTCCTCGGCGTTGAGCCGGGCCTCGACGGCGTGACCGAACTCGGGCGGGCAGTCGCCGGGCAGCTTCTCCCCGGAGGCCACCAGGATCTGCAGCTTGACCAGGTCGATGCCGGTGGTGGCCTCGGTGATGGGGTGCTCGACCTGCAGGCGGGTGTTGACCTCGAGGAAGGTGAAGATCTTCAGGTCCGGCTGGTACAGGTACTCGACGGTGCCGGCGCCGCAGTACCCGGCGGCGCGCACGAGGTCCGCGGAGACCGCGCGCAGGTGGTCGGCCTGCTCCTTGGTCAGCAGCGGCGAGGCCGACTCCTCGATGACCTTCTGGTTCTTGCGCTGGATGGAGCAGTCGCGCACGCCCGGCGCCCAGACGTTGCCGTGACCGTCGGCGATGACCTGGACCTCGACGTGGCGGGCGTCGGTGACGAGACGCTCGATGAACACCACGGGATCGCCGAACGAGCGCTCGGCCTCGCCCTGGGTGCGCTCGAGGGCGAGCTCGAGCTCGTCCTCGGAGTACACCTTGCGGATGCCGCGGCCGCCGCCGCCGGAACGGGCCTTGATGATCAGCGGGTAGCCGATGGCCTGGGCGTGCCGGCGCGCGTCGGCGCGGGTCTCGACCGGTCCGCCCGACCACGGGGCGACGGGCACGCCGACCTTCTCGGCGAGCAGCTTGGCCTCGACCTTGTCGCCGAGCAGGCGCATGGCCTCGGCCGACGGGCCGATGAAGGTGATGTTCAGGCGGGCGCAGACCTCGGCGAAGGCGGGATCCTCGGCCACGAAGCCCCAGCCGACCCACACGGCGTCGGCCTTCGCTTCGAGGAGGGCGCGCTCGAGTTCGGCGTGATCGAGGTAGGGGGTGGCGGCCGTGGTGGACGGCCGCAGGGTGACGCCCTCGTCGGCCTGGCGGACGAACATGGCCCGCCGCTCGGCCTCGGTGTGCAGGGCGATCGTCTTGATGTCGTAGCCGTGCTCGGAGTTGAGCTCCCGGACTGCTCTGATGAGGCGTACTGCCGCCTCACCTCGGTTGACCACCGCGATCCGTTTGAACATACTCGTTGCCACCGTTCTCCAGGTTTGTGCGCGCTCGTGCGACGCTCGTCGAAGCTTCTCGCCAGTGAGTGAAAAAAGTTAACCGATGTCGAGGCCCGCGTCACGGGTTGATAACGCGAGCAAGAACATGTATCGGTCGGCTCCTCGTGTCGGCGTATGCGTGCGGACGTGTGCACCGACTGGCCCGGCGGATGCCTGGGTGTCGGCGGACAGGCGGTCGGCCTCGTCCCGCGGACCGTCGTCGTCGACGGCCGAGTGCCCCCCCGGTGGGGACGATCCTTCCGCTAACAGCATGAAGGAAACATGAGGGTTTGTCACGTTTTGTGGTCGGCAGGGCGGGGTTTGCCGCTCCCTCTCCGCCTCGCGCGCGGGAACCGCTGGCGGACAGTCGATTACGATCGAAATGGGGGACGATTCCGGGGCCGGGCCTCGGCGGGCCCGGGAATACCGCCGGGTAACACCGGGCAGTAACATTCGGGCCGTTGGTCTTTCGCGCGGCACGATGTCGGGTCCGCGAGCGCCGTCGGCTACGTGAATTGTCCAGCATCGGACCGGCATCGACGCCGCGAACGGGTCGAAGCGGACACGGGCCGCCGGCTGCGGGACCCGTCGCGCCGCCGCGACGAGGGTCGCTGCGGTCCGGCCGGTGCTGTGACGATTGTCACGGTAGTCGGAGCGCTCGTGTGTGCGGGCCGAATGTCACATCGATTCGATTGCATCGACCGGATGTGACATTCGGCCGCCGGCAACCCCCGCACAGCCCGGGCGCTCGATGTCTCCGGAAGTTCACGAATCGGCAGTGTGAATCGCCTATCGTGGCCCCAGGCTTCGACAGGGGAGGACGCATGCCCGAGATCGTGCACGCACCGGCCAGGCATCTGGCCGCCGTGGAGTTCAGCACCGACGTGGCGCACATCGGTGAGCACCTCGGCGAGGCGTACGGCGCCGTCGAGCAGTACCTGGCCGGCGCGGGCACGTCGCCGGCCGGCCCGGCCGTCGCGTACTACCGCAACTTCACCAGGGAGGGCTTCGACGGCGCCGCCGGCTTCGAGGTCGCCACCCGGATCGACGGCGACGGCCACGTGGTCCCGATCGACCTGCCCGCCGGCCAGGTCGCGACCGAGACCCACCTCGGTCCCTACGACACGCTCGAGCACACCTACGAGGCCCTCGCCGCCTGGGCCGCCCGCGAGGGGCACGACCTCGACCTGAGCACCGCGTGGGAGGAGTACTGGAGCCCGCCGGGCACCCCCGCCGAGGAAGTGCGAACCGTGATCTTCGTTCCCGTGAACTCCTGAGGCGTATCGCGGAAGCACCCCCACGGCGGCGGGAGGCGGGAGACAATCCGCGAATGTCCCTCGTCGTCGGATTCGCGCCGTGGATTGTGTACTGGATCCTCGTCGGCAACACCGGGTTCGTCACCGCCGTGGCCGCCGCCCTCGCGCTCGCCGCCGCCGGCCCCCTCGTACAGCGGGTGCGCGGAAAGCCTTGGCGCTCCCTCGACGTCGGCACCGTCGTCGTCTTCGCGCTGCTGCTGATCGCCGCGCTCACGCTCGACGACGCCGTCCTCGAACGCTGGCTGCAGCCGGTCGGCAATCTCGGACTGCTGCTCGTCGTCCTCGGCGGCATCCTCGCCGGACGACCGTTCGTGCGCGAATACGCCGTCGAGACAGTCGATCCCGCGACCGCGGCATCCGGCGGCTTCCGGTACATCACCACCGCGATGACGTGGATGTGGGCCGCCGCGTTCGCCGTGATGACCGTGTCCTCGCTGATCCCGCCGATCGTCGACGGTTCCGCCACCGTCCGCGACGAGACCGACGCGCTCTCCGTCGTCGGCTACTGGGTCGTCCCCTTCGTCGTCCTGGGTGCCGCCGGACTGGTTTCGGCCCTGTTTCCCAAGTGGTTCGACACGAAGTCCGCGCTCGCCGCCACCGCCAACCCGAGCCCCGAACCCGCGTCCCCGACGGCACCACCCCCGGACCTCGACTCGCCCCGGGTGCACCTCGTCGTACCGCGCCAGTCGCGGCACGACGAGCCGTTCCGCCTCACCCTCGCCGGGTCGCGGCCCGACGCGACGATCACCGTCACCGCCGAGGGCGCCGACATGTCCGGCGCCCGCTGGCGGTCGCACCGCAGCTACGACGGCAGCGTCGACGTCGTCGACGAACCGTTGTGGGACATGCGGTTCGACGAGCCCGACCGCGTACCCGACCTGTTCGTCCCCCCGCCCGGCCGGTGGCCGGTCACGCTCACCGTCACCGACGGCCCGCACACCACGCGACGCACGGTGATCCGCACCGACGCCGCGCCCGGCGTGACCGTCGAAGACCTCGACGTCGCCGGACGGCCGGGTCTGCTCGCCCGCCCGGACGGCCCGGCTCCGCTGCGCGGATGGCCGGCGGTGCTGTGCGTCGGCGGATCCGAGGGCGGCGTCGATTCCCAGCGCGCCACCATCGCTGCCCTCGCCTCCCACGGCCACGTCGCCCTCGCCTACTCGTGGCTCGACGAGAACACCGAGGTCGCGTCCGTACCGCTCGAGCGCTTCACCGGCGCGCTGCGCCACCTCGCCGCCCTGCCCGAGATCGACACCGACAACGTTGCCGCCGTGGGCATTTCCCGGGGCGCCGAAGGCCTTCTCGCCGCCGTCGCGGCCGACGGCACGTCGCTGCGGGCGCTGGTGCTCGTCAGCCCCAGCTCCGTCTCGTGGCAGGGACTCGGGCCGGACGGGGAGATCCCGGACACTCCGTCGTGGACCCTGGGCGGCGCGCCACAGCCCTGGGCACCGCTGCCCAGCTCCGCGCTGATGCCGCAGATGATCCGCAACGCCTGGCGCGCCGGCCGCGACGTCGCCCGGCACCGGCCGTCGCTGCTGCGGCTGTCCGACGCCTACCGCGCGGGACTGCGCGACGCGCCCGACCCCGCCCACCTGCGGTCCGAGAAGATCGACGCCCCGATCCTGTGCATCACCGGCACCGACGACCAGCTGTGGCCGTCCACGGACATGGCGGGCGCCCTGCTCGCCCGGCGCGGCGACGGTCGCGACCGGCACCTGTCCGTCGACGGCGCCGGCCACCTGATCCGCCTCGGTATGTTCCCCGGCGACGCCCAGTGGAGCGGTGGCATCGCCTTCGGCGGCACCCCGGCCGGGCAGGGCAGGGCCCAGCGCGCCGCGGTCGACGCCGTCACCGAGTTCCTCGCCTGACCGGCGCTCCCGTCGCGGTCCCGGGTTTTCTGGAACAGTGGAGGGGTCCGGACGCCACGAGGAGGTCCCGATGTCCGACGACCCGCAGTTCCCGGTCGGGTTCGAACCGGCCGCGCAGCGCCGCGAGCGGATGGCCGCGCAGGTGCGCCGCTGGTGCGAGCAGCACCGGCTCGACGGCCGGCATGCCCCGCTGTCGGACGCCGCCGCTCTCTGCCTGGCCGCCGGCCACCTCGACGACGAGACCCGCGACATCCTGGCCCGGCGCCGCCGGATCGGCCGCGGCCTGCCCACGCTCGGCGGGTTCGGCGCGTTGCGCCATCTCACGGACGAGCACGCCCGCCTCACGGTGCGAGCCGCCGACCTGCGCCCCGGCGCCGCCCGGCTGGTGTTCGAGTACCGGGCGGGGGAGCTGGCCAAGCGGCTGCGCAACGCCCACTACACGCTCACCGTGTCCGGCCGGCACTACGCGCAGGGCGTGCGGGCCGTGCGGCGGGAACGGCGCGACGGCGTGCACCTCGACCCGCACCAGCGTGACGCCCTGTTCGCGGCGCTGCAGCGCACGCCCGCGCCGATCCCCGAGAGAACGACCGATCAGGTGCGCGGCGCCGTGCTCGGCGTGGCCGTGGACCGGGTGACGCGCTGGTCCGACGGCACCGCGGCGGCCGCGGTGGGACGTCGCGCCGCCGACGCCCTCGGCCGGCAGGTGCCCGACGGCGACGATCACTTCGTCGACCGGTACGACACCCTGCTGTTCCTCGCCGGCACCCTGTTCGACCGGATCGAAGGCTCCACGGCCTGGCGGTCGGACCACCTCGCGGTGCAGCGGTCCCAGCTCGATCTCGCCGACGAGCTGACGCAGATCGCCGTGGACGCCGTGACGTTGCGGGGCCTGCTCGCCGAACTCTCCGACGCCCGGCGCGCGGCGCCGTCCGCTCGCGCGGCCGTCGACGCGCGCATCGCCGCGCTCGCACCGGTGTGGGATCAGCTTCTCGACCGGGTGGCGGCACTGGCCCGCATCGGCGAACTGCTCACCGTCGCCGAGGTCCAGCTGCGCACGGCCGAGGTCGAGGCACGCACCGCGAGCCTCGACGAGCGGATCGACTCCCTCATCGGCCGATCGGGAGCGCGGGAGTTGTCCGCCGACAACACCCACTTCGTCGGCGACCAGTTCGGGATCGCGGCAGAGCTGATGGGTTCGCTCCGGTCGGAGCTGAGGGGCGACATCGCGGAGCTCACCGCGCGGGAGTGAGGCCGCCCGCGCGTCGATTGTCGGCTGTCACAGCCCAGCTCCTCGGTGATTCCGACGTCGCCCGACGGCACTGCTTCTCGTGCGGGCGGTGCTGTAGCTTTCACGCGTTCTCGAGCGAAATCGACTGGGGGTGAACGGGTGCTGCGCAGTGTGTCGAGATGCACGGCGCCGAGATGCACGGTGCCGAGACCCACGGTGCCGGCGTGCACGGCCCGGAGGTCGGGGATGCTCCTGGCGGCGACGGTGCTCGCCGTCGCCGGCTGCGGCGGGTCCGGCGGCACGGTCCGGGTGCAGGACGATCCGATCCTCGAGGCGGAGTTCGACACGGTCCTGCTGACCGGCGAACCCCGCACCCTCGCCTCCGTGGCCGAGGACGCCGGTCTGTCGCCGGGGTCGTGGGACCGCATGTACCGCTTCTCGCTGCCCCTGCTGATGAGCTCGATCAACCGGGATCTCGGCCTGACGGGCACCGTGTGGGAGAACCTCCCCGACACCGCGGGGCAGGGCCTGATCGTCTTCATGTCCGACGGCGCCGTCGTCCGTGCCGCCGTCGACCGGGCACCCGTCGTCGAGGTCGACGGGTACGGCACCCCCGAGGCGCTGGTCGAGGCGGCCCCGGACCGGCTCACGATCGTCTCCGGCCACTGACCGACCCGGTGTGACATCCCCCCGTCCGATTCGAGGTCCAAGGACCCGTTCCGAACGGGCGCGAACGATGGGACGCTGAGACCGGCAGACACCCATCGGCGAAAGGGCCGAAGCAATGAAGGCACTGGTGTTCCACGGTCCGGGCAAGCGCGTCTGGGAGGACGTTCCCGACCCCCGAATCCAGGACCCCACCGACGCGATCGTCCGCGTCGACGCGGTCACCATCTGCGGCACCGACCTGCACATCCTCGGCGGCGACGTCCCCGAGGTGACCGACGGGCGCATCCTCGGGCACGAGGCCGTCGGCACCGTCGTCGAGGTCGGGCCGGGCGTGCAGAACCTCGCGCCCGGCGACCGGGTCCTCGTCTCGTGCATCACCTCGTGCGGGCGCTGCCGCTTCTGCCGCGAGGGCCGCTACGGCCAGTGCCTCGGGGGCGGGGGCTGGATCCTCGGCCACCTCATCGACGGCACCCAGGCCGAACTCGTGCGAGTCCCGTTCGCCGACAACTCGACCCACCGTGTACCCGAGGGCGTGAGCGACGAGCAGATGCTCATGCTCGCCGACATCCTGCCCACCTCCTACGAGGTCGGCGTGCTCAACGGATGCGTGCGGCCCGCCGACGTCGTCGTCATCGTCGGCGCCGGACCGATCGGTCTTGCCGCGATCCTCGCCACCCGGCTGCTGAGCCCGAGCCACGTCGTCGCGGTCGATCTCGCCGACAGCCGCCTCGAGGCCGCCAAGGCGTTCGGCGCCGACGTCGTGGTCAACGGCGGGCGCGACGACGTCGCCGCGGTGGTGCGCGACCTCACCGGCGGCCTCGGCGCCGACGTCACCATGGAGGCCGTCGGAGTGCCGGCGACGTTCGAACAGGCCGTCGAGCTGGTCCGGCCGGGTGGCCATGTCGCCAACATCGGCGTCCACGGCGCGCCCGCCACCCTGCACCTGGAGAGCATCTGGATCAAGGACCTCACCATCACCACCGGCCTGGTCGACACCTACTCGACGCCGACCCTGATCGGCCTGGTCCGCAGCGGCAAACTCGACACCTCGCCGATGATCACCCACCGGTTCGCACCCGACGAGTTCGAGGAGGCCTACGACGTCTTCGGCCGCGCGGGTGAGACCGGTGCGCTCAAGGTGCTGCTGACGGGCAGCCGGTAACCTGGCGCGGCTGCGCTCGCTGCTTCACCCGCGCCGCCACAGGCGAGCGAATGTATCGTTCCGTCGGACTACCGAGGTGAGCGATACATTCGCTCGGGCCGCGCTCATTCGTGAGTTGCCGCGATTCCGAGTTCGGCTGCGGCGGAAGTAAAGTCCGGGTCGAAGAGCAGGAAGCTCAGCAGGTCGCCGTGGTCCTCGCGTGTTCCCCCGGCGAGGCGACCCAGGACCGACAGCCACGGATGGCGCAGACCGCCGACGCCCGCGGCCTTCCTGCTGTACACGTCGTACGCGAGCCGGCCGAGGTCGTACGCCTGATCGAGCGACGGGCCCGCGAACCGCACCCGGATCTCCCGATCCGATGTCACGTCCGCGCTGTCCACTCCGGCTGCACGGATGCGCATCAGCCGGTCGTTACGGACCTCGAGTTGGTGGAGGTCTTCGATCATGCGGTCCGAGAGGAGGGCGCGCAGGATCAGCGCGGCGGCACCGAATACGTCGGGCGGTTCCTCGTCGCCGGGCACGAGGTCGGCGGCAGGCCGTTCGATCCAGTGCCGCGGCTGGGTCGCGACGACTCCGAGGGTGTCCGCGCCGAAGGCGAGGGCCGGTTTCAGCGGGGTGTTGAGCTGCAGACCGCCGTCGGCGTACCAGCCTGCCCACGCCGCCGGTTCGGTGACCCGGACGGGCCGGAACAGCACCGGCACCGCCGCCGATGCCAGCACGTGCTCGACGGTCAGTTCCGTTTCGACGTAGGTGATGTTGCGATGTTCGTCGTAGGGAGGTAGCGGCACAGACGAGTGCTTCTCGACGAAGACCACGGTGCCGCGGGTGGCGACCGACGTTGCGGTCACCGCGACCGCCCCGATGGCGCCGCTGCGGATGTTGGCGTGCAGGTCCTCCCAGCAGATGAGAGAGTCCAGCAGGTCGTGCATGCGCTCGGTGTCGAGAAGGCTCGGTAGCGTGACGTCCAGACCGGCGGCCTGACCGAGGTAGCGCAGGCCCGTGCCGACCAGCGTCCCCACGGGGCCGAAGACGTCGTCCAGTCCCACCGTCGACCACAGGCTCACGATCCTGTGGGTTGCGGCCTTGTACCCGTCCCCGGCGAAGGCGGCCAACGCGACGACGTTCAGTGCGCCGGCGCTGGTTCCCACCAGAATCGGGGGGTGCTCCGACCTCGGCAGGTGCGGCAGCAGCGATGCGATAGCTCCGGCCTCGTACGCGCCCCGGGCGCCCGCGCCGGATACCACCAGACCTACGGTTTCGCTCACGGTCGTCCCCCTCACGACGAGCACGTGCGTACATCGGAGAACGATACGCGCCGGTGCGGCGCCGAATGCGTGATCCGCAGGAGGCGGACGAGGGGCGCGACGAGCACATCCTCGCCCCGTCGGCAGCGCTCACGGGCATCCGGCCGGGGGCGCCGGATCCGTCCGCCGATCGGTTGCGTGTCGGTGTCGTGCCTGCGGACGAGTGTGGCCGAGACTGGGCCTGTGTCCGATATCGGCGGTGTGGAAGCGGTGGTGTTCGACCTGGACGGTGTGCTGGTCGACTCCGAACCGCTGTGGGAGCAGGTGCGCCGGCAGGTCGTGGCCGAGCACGGGGGTCGGTGGACTGCCGACGCGCAGAGCCGATTGATGGGCATGAGTACCCCGGAGTGGTCGAGGTATCTCAGCGACGGTCTCGGTGTCGACCTGCCGCCCGACGACGTGGCAGCGCTGGTCATCGATCGCATGGGCGCTCGCTACGCCGACCGGCTGCCGCTGATTCCGGGTGCGGTCGAGGCGGTGCGCGCGATGGCGGCGCGGTGGCCGCTCGGGCTGGCCAGCTCGTCCCCGCAGGCTCTGATCGACGGCGTGCTCGACGCCGCAGCGCTGGGAGACGTGTTCACCGTGGCGTTGTCCACCGAAGGTGTGGCGCGTGGGAAGCCGGCACCCGACATCTACCTGACGGTGGCCGAGCGACTCGGGATGGACCCGGCTCGGTGTGCGGCGGTGGAGGATTCCAGCAACGGGCTGCGGTCGGCGGCGTCGGCCGGCATGCGGGTGATCGCGATTCCCCATCCCCGGTACCCACCCGACCCGGATGCGCTCGCCCTCGCAGGACTCGTGCTGCCCGGCTTGGACAGTCTCACCCCGGCCGCGGTGGCAGCGATGAGGTGAGAGGTGGATGTCGGGGCCCTGCCCCGGTGCAGCCGGTCTCGCCCCTATGCCGGCGGACTCGGCGGACCGCCGACCGGCTGACCCGAAACACGTTTGGGAAGAACGGGAGTGGGAGCCGGGACCGCGCAGGGTGCGAATTGCGCGGCCCGGAACAGGTTGTCGGCGACGCACTCGCCGTCGACACCGGCGGGGACGGAACCGGCGACGAGACCGCGGACCTCCCGGTACAGCGCGGTGGTGTGTTCGACGGCGAGCTGCACCGCGAGCTGGTGATACGTCGTGCCGGGATATCCGGGGACCGGCTCACGACCGCGGAGCGTGCCCGGATCGTCCTTGTTCAGGGTCAGGTGACACTCCTCGAACGGGGCGGGCGGGGCGGGCGGGCCCTCGGCCGGTGGGACGGACGACCCGGCCGGGGGAGCGGGTGGACCGCTCGGGCAGCCGTCGAGGCCGTTCGCCGGGGTCAGCTCGAAGTATCCGGTGTGTAGTCCGGCCGGAAGAGCGGCGGGAGCGCACGTCGGAAAGATCGGAGCGAGCCCCGGTGCCCGATCCGTGCCGACGGCCAGCTCGACCCAGTTCGAATGGGAGTAGAAGTCGGCGAGTGCGTGGGTCAGGCCGCCGAAGGCGCTGCGGGCCGCGAAGCCGTTCGCGGAGGTGCGGAACTCCGGCGGGCCGGTGGGTTGCGCACCGGCGATCACGGCGGGCACGAAGAAGTTCCACGCGTCCCGGGCACGGTCGCAGACGTCCGCCGGTCGCGCGGCGTTGTCGAAGTGCCGGAAGGCGTCGCCCTGGAACAGGTCGCTGCCTTCGTTGCCGGTGCCGGTGAGGAGGCTTCCGGTGATCTCGGCGAGCGCCGGGTCGTCGACGCCCCCGTCGGTGGTGGCCGGGGGCAGCGCTGCACGCAGGATCGCGCCGTGGATGTCGGGCGCGAAGGCCAGCGCGTTCGGCGGCATCGACACGGACAGTAGTGCAGCGGTGGCAACCGTCACGATCGTCGACAGACCGGGGCGGGGAAGCAGTGTCATGGGTACTCCGCAGTCGTTGGTGGTGGCAGTCGTGGGTCGTGAGCACCGCGCTGCTTCCGGCGATGCCGCGTTCGTTACCGGTGGTGGCCTCCTCCGAATATCCCCCTCGGCGGCGATCGTCGCCGGGGAATTCGGGATCATCGCAGAGCCTGCCCGGCCGGCACCCCGAACGGCCGCACGAGTACGGCACCCCAGTCCCGCCACGGCGGGCACCGTGGGGGAGGCCGCCCGTTCAGGAAGCGGATCGCCGCGTCCTCGAATGCCGCCGATCTGGGCAGGTACGGGTGGGCGACGCGGGCCGGGCACCCGTTTCGCTCGACGTCGAGCCGCCAGTCGTCCGGCATCAGGGGCAGATCGGTGGCCGCGGGGAGGCTCGTTGCTCGTACCGTTGCGGGAAGTGGCTGAGCGAGGATGGATTCCGCGGCTCCCGCCGTGCCGAGCAGTTCCCGCGCGGCGGGGGTGTCCGGGTCGAAGTGGAACCGGACCAGGTCGGTGGCCGGAGCGGCGGCACGCAGCAGGTCGCCGAAGACGCGGCCGGGCGCGTTCACGTGCGGTGGGGGATAGCCGGTCGGGGTGCTCGGGAACGGGCCGACCAGCAGCAGCGCATCGACGTCGACCCGTCCGGTGGCGACGGCCTCCCACACCACCCACACGGCGTGCGAATGCGCGGCCACCACCAGCGGACGAGGCAGCGCGGACGCCTGCTCGACGAACAGATCGACCTGCTCGTGGAACGGACGCTGGGTGTCGCTCGGCTCGTAGGGGGCACCCGTGCGGATCGGGCAGGTCGCGTCTCGCTGCGGCTGCCCGTCGCCCGGTCCGGCATACGAGAAGTAGTACACCTGCTCGCAGCGGTAACCGAGGCGGTGCACGTCCGTCGCGTGGATCGCGCCCCGCCCCGACGCCGAGTTGATCCCCGACAGGATCAACAGCGAACCCGGCTGCGGCGGGCCGGGTTCCGGCTCGTCGTACCCGCGGGTCGCGACGAATACGAGCGACGCGGCGGCGAGCACCGCGACGAGCGCGGTCAGGACCGCCCCCGGCCGGCGCAGCGCCGGGCGGCCCATCGCCCGGATCGCCAGGCCGGTCGCGACGGCCGAGACCGGGACGAGCGGCACGGTCAGGACCGGGACCAGTTCGGCCACGGCACCCAGCGCCAGGATCACCGCGCAGTACGGCAGCATCACCTCGACGCGCAGCCCCCGCCGCCAGGTCAGCGCGACGGCCGCGCGCAACCGGGATCCGCCCTGCCACGGCACCGGGCCGAGCGTGAGCACCAGCACCCCGATCAGGGCGACGGCGGGCCAGAACAGCCGGGAGTACAGGACCGCGGAGGCGGTGGCGTCGGCGAACGCCGCCAGCAGCACCGGCCCGAACGCGACCGTGTAGAACAGGGCCGCGAAGCGCAGGCGGCGGGCGTCGAGGCCGCCCAGGAGCCACGCCATGAGCGCCACCCTGGCTGCGGCCACCCCGGCGAGCAACACCAGGAACGCCGGCCACGACGATGCCTGCGACAGCAGGATCCGCAGGTCGGTGAATTGATCCAGCGGCGGCAGCGCCACCAGGTGGATGAGCCCCGGCCAGGTCGGGACCGCGTTCGTCGCGGCGAGGAGCACGACGAGCGCCGCCGCGGCCGCGAGCGGCCACCACCGCCTCCACCGTCCCTCTCGCACTCGCGGGCTCCCGTCGCCGACTACCTCGAATCTAGGGGGTGCGCCGGTGCCCGGCGCCGGATTCGTCCGGCTCCCGGTGTACTTTGCTGAGCGAACGAGTAGCGAGTGTGCTGGGGGTGTGGTGTGGCGCGGGTGATCGCGACGATCAATCTGAAGGGCGGCGTCGGCAAGACCACGACGACGGCCGCCCTCGCGGAGTTCATGGCCGCCGAATTCGGGCAGCGGGTGCTGCTGATCGACCTGGACCCGCAGACCAACCTCACCACGATGATGATCGGGGAGGAGCGCTGGCAGGAGCTCAACCAGCTCGACCGCACCCTCGCCACGCTGTTCCGCGGCGCCGTCGATCCCGACGCCCCCGCCTTCGACATCGAGAAGGCCCTCCAGCGCGACGTCTCACCCGTGCGCGCCGTCAAGAACGTCGACCTGCTCGCCTCGTCGCTGGATCTGATGGACATCCAGGAGGGACTGAGCCACCAGCAGTACGCCGACCCGAAGTCCACCCGGCCCCTCGAGGTGCTGCTGCACGCGATCACCCCGATCGCCGACCGGTACGACTACATCCTCGTCGACTGCCCGCCCAACCTCGGCATGCTCACCCAGAACGGTCTGCGGCTGGCGAACGGCTACCTCATTCCGACCATCCCCGACATCCTCTCGACCTACGGCATTCCCCAGCTGCAGACCCGGGTGCGGGCGTTCGCCGAGCGGACGGGACATCCCATCCGCGAGATCGGCCTCGTCATCACCAAGTACCGGAGTGCGTCGAACCTGCACCGCAGCATCATCGAACAGCTGCAGCGCGACGAGCGGATCGCGAACGTCGTGCCGGCGTGGATCCCCGAGGCCAACCAGATCGCGCAGTCCGCGGAGTTCGTCCCGTACGGCACCCTCAAGCGCAAGTACGGCAACTCCGGGCAGTTCGACGCCCTGCGCATGCTGACCGAGGACGTCCTGATGAACGCGCAGGTGCTGCTGTGACCGGCACCGTCGACCGCGACGAGGCCCGCCTCCGAGTGCAGATCGGGGAGGCGAGCGCCGCGCTGCTGCGGCTGCAGGGATCGAGCCCCGCCGCCGCGACCGCCCTGGTGCGGCTGGTGCAGGTGATCGCCGACGAGGCCGCCCGCACCCCGCGGTTCGCGCACGCCCTCGCCTCGGTACTCACCGCGCCGGGAGAGGCGCCGTCGCCCGCCCCGGCACCGCGGAAGGCCCCCGCCGCTCGGCGCGGCACACGCGCCCCGGGGCCGTTCGACCCGTTCGCCGCGTTCCGCGACGGCGGCGAGGCCGGCCTGCGCGCGAAGCTGGCGCCACTGGACGTCGAGCAGCTCAAGGACATCGTCGCCGAGCACGCGATGGACTACGACCGCCTCGCCATGCGCTGGCGCACGCCGAAGAAGTTGCAGGACAGGATCGTCGAGCGGGTCAAGGCACTCACGACGAAGGGCGACGCCTTCCGCTGACGGAGAGCCCGGTGAGGCCGCGGTGACCGCACTGCTGCGGGCCGGGGTCGTCACCGGCGGCACCGTGCGCGTTTACGCACCGTTGTCGCTCCCGGGGGGACGTCACCCACCGGGTGCGGCGGTTCCTCGCCGAAAACGGGGCCTACGTCGTGTCGTCAGCCGACGGGTCGACCGCCACGACGCGCGCGCCGCCGGCGAGCTGCCTGCATTCCGGTGCGCGGTGCCGGCCCACATGCTGCCCCGTACGCGGTCGCGGCCACCCGCATCGACGACGCATGCCTCCTGGCACCCGTGGATGATGTTGCCATGCAATGGGTTCCCTGCTCACGCGGATCGACGCGAGGGTGGGTGATCGCGATGGCTCGCTCGTCATCGGGCCCGGGCCGGACGATGTCCGGGGCGTCGTCGGCCACGCCGGGGACGTCGTCGCCATGCTGACCGCATTGCTCGCGGGTCTGCTGTCCAGGGGTCCGCTCGCATGCTCTCCAACTACGTCCGTTCCACACCGTGACCCACGGTGGCCCGTGAAAGTGCCGCGGTCACCGTCTGCACGTGGGATCGGAGCTGTCACGGCCGTAACGGCCGACTCTCCGGTAGGCCTGCAGAGTGCCGTCGAGAGCGACGTCGACTCGGTAGAGCGCGAGCCGGTCCGCCGAGGAAGGGATCCGACGGTCCTCGAGGACTTCCACCTCGACGATCCAGCTCTCCTCGCTCGGCTCCACCGAGGTGGCTGCCAGCGGTCGTGCAGTGGTCAGCTCGGCCAGGTACCGGGCGGCCGAGGCGGCGGCGCTCGCCGCCGTCAGCTCCTCCGTGTCCGGAGGACGATCGTCGGTATCGGCGGGACCGGGGTCGCTCATGATCGGCCACTCTTCCCTCGTCGTGTGGTCCCTATGATCCTCCCGTCGGGGACGGTCCGGTTCGGATTCGTCGATCGGGGTTCCGAGGACGGCGACAAGGTTGCAGTATCGACAGTGCAGAAGCTTCGGGGGTTCGACCGTAGGACGCACAGCCGGCGGTCCGCGCGCCGCTGCACCGCGAGGTCCGTAGGTGGAGGAGAGTCGGCGATGTCGGTGATGAGCCTTCCCGAGGCGTTGTTCGTCCTGCTCGAGACGCCGTCGCGGCCGATGCACCTCGGTGCCCTCGCGCTGTTCGATCCGCCGCCCGGCGCGGAGGAGAACGCGGCCCGGCGGTTGATCGAGCAGATGTGCGCCGGCGCCGACGTGGCGGAGGCGCTGCGCCGACGCCCGATCCGGCCCGTTCGTGGGGCGGGATATCCGTGGTGGACCCGGGTCGGGCAGATCGACCTGGGATACCACGTGCGTCATGCGGCCGTGCCCGGCAGTGGGTCGATGGCAGACCTGCTGGCACTCGTCTCGCAGATCCACGAGATCCCGCTCACCCCGCAGCATCCGATGTGGGAGGTGCACCTGATCGAAGGTCTCGACGACGGCCGCCTGGCCGTGTATGCCAAGGTCCATCTGTCCCTCGCCGACGGGCCGGCCGGACTGCGCATGCTCTTCCGCAGCCTGTCGAGCGATCCGGACGCCCGTGACTGCCCACCGCCGTGGAACCCCGATGCGGCGGCAGCTGCACCCCTGCACCGCTCGATTGCCGGGACGCTGCTGGGCTCCGGGATGCGAGCCGGCCGCGAACTCGTGTCGATGGCGCCGGCCCTGGCCCGGTTCACCGCCGAAGGGCTGCGCAGGCACGAATTGACGCTGCCCCTGCAGAGCCCACCGACGATGTTCAACATGGACGGCGGCCGGGCCCGGACGCTGGCGATCCGTTCGTGGCCGATTACGCGCCTGCGCACGGTTGCCGCCGCGACAGGCGCGAGCGTCGACGCCGTCGTACTGGGTATGTGCGCCGGCGCCCTGCGCGCCTACCTACACGATCGGTACGCCCTGCCGGACACACCGCTCACGGCGTTGCTGCCGGTGCCGCTCGACCTCGGGCAGGCTGCGGTCGGGCCGGGAGGCCACGAACCCGGCTCGGGAGCGATGGTGGTCGAGCTGGCCACCGACGAACCGGACCCGGCGACGCGCCTGACCCGCATCACCGCGGCACTCACCCACACCGATCGTCTGGTCGGCGCGCTCAGCCGCACCCAGTTCCTGATGCTGAGCGCACTGGCGCTCAGCCCTCTCGCGCTCGAACCCGTGCGCCGGTTCACCGCTGAGATCCCGCCCCCGTTCAACGTGCTCATTTCCTACCTGCCCGGTCCGGCCCGGCCCCGGTACTGGAACGGCGCACACCTCAGCGGCGTCTACCCGGTGCCGGCGCTGTTCCCCGGGCAGGGATTGAGCATCACCCTCACCGGCACCGACGGCCGGCTCGACCTCGGCGTCGTCGGCGACCGGCACGCCGCTCCCCATCTCGATCGGCTCGTCTGCCTGCTCGACGAATCGCTGGCGGACCTCGAGCGCGCAGTATGCACCGCCACGCGATAGCGCCACGCTCGTGCGGCCCCACCGGCACGTTGCTCCCCGTCCAGCGACCCAACCGACGAAGATCGTCGGTCACCGACCGACTGCGACTCGGGGATCAGCAGCCGACAGGGCAGATGGAGGGCTTCGCTTTTGTGGCTCTTCGGGTACAGCCCGTGCGAACCGATTGACGATCACTCGCTGAGGGGGCAGGCGAGATCCGTCGCGCACCGTGATGGCGACGTGGATTGCGCGACGGTCCGCCGATTCCGCAGTCCAGCTGCGCGGCCGACGGGGAGGGTCAGGCCGTTCGGGTCCGTCGATCCACTTCCTTCTCGACGGCGACGGCGAGGTCGTGGACGACCCTGGAGTGCCATTGCTTGTGAGCCGCGAGGTCCGCGGCGAGGGCATGGCAGTCCGGGCATTCCTGTGCGGCGCTGTTCTGCTGGGTGTGCTCCATGGTGTTGCACCTCCTGGAAGAGATATCCGCCTCCACCGTGGCACGGATGCGGAACGTAGTCCACGATTGCGTGCCCGCCGATCGTGTGCGTGCCGGCGGCTTGCTCCCTCCAGCGCGTGCCTGCCCCCGTTGTGGCGGGATCGAGGGGGTGCACGGTGCACAGTACGGGTGCAGGCTCCGGGGCCGGGCAGCGGATACCGTGACGTCCGTGAAGACGGTAGGGGTCGACCTCGCGGCGGAGCCGGCGAAGACGGCGGTCGCCACCGTCGCCTGGGAGCACGGCACCGCGACGGTGCAGGAGCTACGGCTCGGCGCGACCGACCCGGACGTCGTCAACGCGGTGGCCGCCGCGGACCGGACCGGCATCGACGCGCCGTTCGGGTGGCCCGACGCGTTCGTGGACTTCGTCGGCGCGCACCATCGCCTCGAGTACTCGCGCGAACGCGCCCTGAGCAGCCGAGCCGGACGGCTCCCGCTGGTGCGGCGGTTGACCGACCGCGTGGTGCATGCCGGGACGGGAATCGTCCCGTTGAGCGTGTCCGCGGATCTCATCGCCCATGTGGCGCTGCGGTGTGCGGGTCTGCTCGCGGAACTCGATGCCGTCGGGGTGGATGTCGACCGCGTCGACGGAACGGTGGTCGAGGTGTATCCCGCTGCTGCGCTGCAGGGCTGGGGCCTGCCGTTCAAGGGATACAAGAGCGCGAAGAACCGCGAGGCGCGGGCCGCATCGGTGGCCGCACTGGAACGCGCCCTTCCGGGACTGAGGCTCGGCGGCTTCCGGGACCTCTGTGTGGCCTCCGACGACGCGTTCGATGCGGTGGTCGCCGGCCTCGTCGCCCGAGCGGCAGCGCTCGGAAGAACCGTCCGGCCCGATGCGGCGCAGCGCGCCGTCGCGGTCCGGGAGGGGTGGATCCATCTGCCGCTGTGCGGAATCCGTGAGCTGCTCTGAGTTTCGGAGATGATCGGCGACGCTCGCCCTCCGCCGCTACCCTGCACGCAACGAGAGGAGCCGCATGGACCCGGTGATCCGGATATCGGACGAGGTGCGCGACGCCGTCGCAGCCCGCCGGCCGCTGGTGGCCCTGGAATCGACGATCTTCACCCACGGCCTGCCGCGCCCCCGCAACCTCGAGGTGGCGCTCGAGGCGGAGGCGCGGTTGCGGGAGGCGGACGTCGTCCCCGCCACCGTCGGCGTGCTTCGCGGCGTCCCCACCGTGGGGCTGTCCACCGACGAGATCGCCGACCTCGCGACGGCGGAGACGGTGACGAAGCTGAGTGTGCGCGACCTGCCGATCGCCGTGGCGCGACGACTGTCCGGCGGCACCACCGTTGCCGCCACGGCGCTGCTCGCACACCGCGGCGGGGTCGAGGTCTTCGCGACGGGCGGGCTGGGCGGCGTGCACCGCGGCGCGCAGAGCACCTTCGACGAGTCCGCCGACCTGGTCGCCCTGTCCACCGTGCCGATCCTCGTCGTCAGCGCCGGCGTCAAGTCGATCCTCGACATCCCGGCCACGCTGGAGCGGCTCGAGACCCTGAGCATTCCGGTCGTCGGCTACCGCACGACCAGCTTCCCCGGCTTCTACATCCGCGACAGCGGCTGCCCGCTCGAACATTCCGTCGGGTCGCCGGCCGAGGTCGCCGCCCTTGTCCGTGCCCGGGACGCAATCGGCCTGAAAGCCGGTGTCCTGCTTGCGAATCCGGTATCGGAAGACGCCCAGCTCGACCCCGCGCTGCATGCGCGGGTGCTGCACGAGGCCGAGGAGCGGGCCGCGGCGGCCGGAGTGGTCGGCAAGGACACCACGCCGTTCCTGCTCGACCACTTCCACCGCGCGACCGGCGGCCGCAGCCTCGACGTCAATGTCGAGGTCTATCGGGGCAATGTCGCGCTCGGCGGTGCCGTCGCCACGGCGCTCGCCGCCGAACCGCGATAGCCGCCGGCCGGGGTTCCCGCCCGCCGCCTCGAGGGCGGCCGTGCCCGGTGCGCCACCGCGCGTTGACAGCGACTGTGACCTGGGGCACAATCATGCCCACGTCCGGCGGGTGTCGTAACCCCGCCGTAATCGGCCGTCGTGCCGCGACCCGTCATGGGTCCGTTCTGTAAATCTCTTGTTACACACGGGATTTCTGGTGTCGTTCGACCCTTGCGGGCCGGTGAATACCCCTCCTGGGAGGGATACCGAGCCCCGTGCGGCCCGGCCAGGATTAACCCGACGCGAACGCAATCCGACGCGATCGGAAACCGCCCGAACCTCGGGCGACGACGAACGATCCCGCCACGTGACGCCTCGGCGAAAGGGCAAGAGCCATGACCGTGAGTTCCACCCACTCGTACGACGAGCTGGTGCAGCACGACCGGGTGCACCGCACGCTGTACACCGACCCGTCGATCTTCGACGACGAGATGCGCCGCGTCTTCGGCCGCACCTGGGTGTACCTCGCGCACGAGAGTCAGGTCCCCACTCCCAACAGCTACCGCACCGGCTACCTGGGTCTGCGCCCCATCATCGTCACCCGAGACCGGGCCGGCGAGCTGCACGCCCTGTTCAACCGCTGCACCCACCGGGCCGCCACCGTCTGCCGCGACGAGAGCGGCACCGCCAAGAACTTCCAATGCCCGTATCACGGATGGACTTTCAAGAACACCGGGCAGCTCGTGGGGGTGCCGTGGCCCGACGCGTACGGACCGGACTTCGAGCGCACCGACCTGAACCTCGGCGTGGTGCCGAGGGTGGAGAGCTACCGCGGCTTCGTCTTCGGCACCCTCAACGCCGATGCGCCGCCGCTCGCCGAGCATCTCGGCCCGGTCCGCGAACCCCTCGACTACTGGATCGACCGCGCCCCGGGTGGTGAGGTGTTCCTCCGCAACTCCGCGCACCGCATGGTCTACCGCGGCAACTGGAAGCTGGCGTACGACAACGCCGGCGACGGATACCATCCGGCGTTCTCGCACCGCTCCCTGCTGCAGATGGCCGAACGGCTCGGCGAGTCCAAGGACATGACGTACTTCGGCCGCACCCCCGACCGCGGCCCCATGTACGTGCAGTACCTCGGCAACGGACACACCTTCATCGACCAGCGCCCCAGCTACGACGGCCCCGGCGCGTTCTGGGCCAACCAGCGCCCGCAACCCGGGCGGGAGGTGTTCGAGGAGCTGATCCGCAGCGAGTACCCCGACGACGCGCTGCGCTACCTCGACCTGACCGTCGGCGCCCAGATCAACCTCAACATCTTCCCGAACCTGCTCATCATCGGGAACCAGGTGCAGGTGATCGAGCCGCTCGCCGTGGACCGTACCCAGCTCACCTGGTACGCCACCACCGTCGGCGGTGTCCCGGACGAGGTCAACGTCCTGCGCATGCGCACCCAGGAGGACTTCCCGGCCTTCGGCGAACCCGACGACCAGGCCAACTTCGAGGAGGCCCAGCGCGGCCTGAGCATCCCGGAGGTCGCATGGGTGCAGATGAACCGCGGATTCGGTGTGGAGGGCCGGCAGAAGGTCGACGCCGACGGCGTCGTGACCGGGCCGGTGACCGACGAGCTGCACATGCGCGGCTACTACCAGGAATGGCTCCGGCTGATGAGCCGGTGAAGGGACACGACAGATGACCGTGCAGAGCAACGAACGCCACGACACTTCCCGGTACTCGTACTACCTGGACTCCGCCTACTACGACCACCTGGCCGAGCTGATGGGGGCCTGGCAGGAGGACTGGAGCGAACCCGATCCGCGGGTGCGCTCCGAGGTCGAGAACCTGCTCTACCGGGAGGCGCGCCTGATCGACGACGGCCGCTTCAACGACTGGGTGGAGCTGTTCACCGACGAATGCCTCTACTGGGTGCCCACCACCCCCGGCGGCGGCGACCCCCGGCGCGAGGTGTCCCACGCCTTCGACGACCGTCGCCGGCTGATGGACCGGATCTACTGGCTGCGCACCGGACTCGCGTTCTGCCAGATCCCGTCGTCGCGCACCCGGCGGCTCGTCACCAACGTCGAGGTCCTCGACGCACCCGACCGCCGGCTCGTGCGATCGAACTTCCTGATCACCGAGTTCCGGGCGGGCACGACCAAGACGTACGCCGGCTGGTGCGGGCACGAACTCGTCCGCCGGGACGAGCAGTGGCGGATCGCGGTCAAGCAGGTCAACCTCGTCGACTGCGAACACGGCCACGAGAACCTGACCCTCGTCCTCTGACGGGCCCGCCATGACCGACAACACCGAACTCGACCGCCTGCGCGCCGAGGTGGACCGGCTCACGCGGCGCGTCGACCGCCTCGACCGCGAGCTCGCCGCCCACCGGCAGGTCGCCGACGCGATCCGGCGCGCGCAGTTCTGGGACTTCACCCCCTACGAACTCGTCCCGGACGGCAGCTGGATCGCCGTCGACCGCGCCGACGCCGTCGCCCTGCTGCGCGCCCTCGCCGCCACCGACCACTGGCGACCGTGGACACACACTCTGGAACCCCGAGGTGCCGTATGAAACCCCTGCTCGTCGTCGCCCACGTCGACGACCCCGACCTGACCGTCCTCGGCGACGTCGTGCGCGATCACGGCGTCCCGATCCGGATCGTCCGCCCCTTCCGCGGCGACGTGCTGCCCGCGCCGGACGAGGCCGCCGCGGTGATCTGCCTGGGCGGTAAGGAGTCCGCCGACGACCCGCACGACTACCTGCTGCGCGAACGGGACTTCCTGCGCACCGCCGCGGCCACCGACGTGCCCACGCTCGGGATCTGCCTCGGCTCCCAACTGCTCGCCCTCGCGCTCGGCGGCACGGCGGTGCGCGGCAGCGACCGTGCCGAGGTCGGCTTCGTCGACGTCACCGCCTGCGGGGCGGGGCTGGATCACCCCGTCGATTTCACCGGCACCCGGTTCTCCTTCCACTGGGACACCTTCCAGCTGCCGCCCGACGTGACCGTCCTGGCCCGGTCCCGGGACTTCGTGCAGGCCTTCGCGTTCCGCTCCGCCATCGGGGTGCAGTACCACCCCGAGAGCTCCGTCGACGGCATCGCCGGGCTCATGGCCGGCGAGCCGGACAAGGTCCGCGCCGCCGGCGCCGACCCCGACGAAATCCGTTACAAGGCACCGGAGTTCGCCGATCCCTCCCGTGATCACCTCGCCGACCTCGTCGAGCACCTGCTCGCCCCGGCGCTGTGCCCGAGTCCCGGAGCCGGTCATGAACACTGACGCCGACCTGCTCATCCTCGGTGCCGGCCCCACCGGCCTGTACGCCGCCTACTACGCCCGCATCCGCGGCCTGCGCACCGTCGTCGTCGACGCGCTCCCCGAGCTCGGCGGCCAGGTCGCCGCGCTCTACCCGGAGAAGGAGATCTACGACGTCGCCGGCCTGCCCGCGGTGAAGGGCAAGGACCTCGTCCGGCAGCTCGTCGAGCAGGCCGGCGACGACGTCGAGTACTTCCTCGGCCGGCAGGCCGTGGACCTCGATCGCGACGGCGACGTGCTCACCGTCCGCACCGACGACAACGAGCGCATCCGCACCCGCGCCGTCCTCGTCGCCGGCGGCATCGGGTCCTTCCGGCCCCGGCCCCTCGCCGCCGCCGACAGGTACGCCGGGCGCGGCGCCGCGTACTTCGTCACCGACCTCGGCGACTACCGTGACCGCGACGTCGTGGTCGTCGGCGGCGGGGACTCGGCCCTCGACTGGGCGCTCGCCCTCCATCCGATCGCCGGGTCCGTCACCCTCGTGCACCGCCGCGACCGCTTCCGCGCGCACGCCGCGTCGGTGGACGAACTGCGCCGCCGCGGCGCGACCATCCACACCAACGCCGAGGTCACCGCCGCACACGGCACCGACAGTCTCGAACTCGTCGAGGTCCTGCGCCACGAGCACGGCGACACCGTGCGGCTGCCGGCGCAGAAGCTGATCGCCGCGCTCGGCTTCACCGCCCAGCTCGGGCCGTTGCGCACCTGGGGCCTCGAACTCCACGGTCAGCACATCGTGGTCGGCCGCGACATGGCCACCAACGTCCCCGGCGTCTACGCCGCCGGCGACATCGCCGAGTACCCCGGCAAGGTGCGGCTGATGTCCGTCGGCTTCGGTGAGGCCGCGACCGCCGTCAACCACATCGCGCACCGCATCGACGACGATGCGCCGCTGTTCCCCGGCCACTCCACCGACGCCGGCCCCGTCCCGAGCTGACGCACCCCCAGGAGGAACCGTGCCGTACTTCATCGGAGAACCCTGCACCGACGTCATGGACAAGTCGTGCATGGAGGAATGCCCCGTCGACGCCATCTACGAGGGCGCCCGCAAGCTCTACATCCACCCGTTCGAATGCGTCGACTGCGGTGCCTGCCAATCGGTCTGCCCGATGGAGGCCATCTCGAACGACCGCCGGGTGGACGAGATCACCCGCATCCATCTCGAGGACAACGCCGTCTTCTTCAGTTCGGTGCTGCCCGGGCGCGACGTCCCGCTCGGCTCCCCGGGCGGGGCGGTGCACACCGGCCCGATCGGGGTCGACACCCCGCTCGTCGCGGCACGCGACTGACCCCACGAACCCACCCCTCACGGAGGACCGCATGTCCACTTCAGCCAAGTTCGTCGCCCGCCACGCCCTGTACGACGCCGCGCAGCAGGAGGCCGCCGACCGCGCCCGGAACCTTCTCGCGGAGAAGGGCATCGAGATGGTCCGCCTGGCCTGGCCGGATCAGCACGGCCTGATCCGCGGCAAGACGATGACCGTCGACAGCTACCTGGCGGCGCTCGAGTCCGGCACCGAGATCACCATGGCGCCGTTCTTCTTCGACACCGCCAACGCCATCGTCTTCAACCCGTTCAGCCCCGGCGGCGGGTTCGACATGCCCGAGCTGTCCGGCAGCCCGAACCTCACCATGGTTCCGGACCCCACCACCTTCCGGGTGCTTCCGTGGGCGCCGGACACCGGCTGGGTGCTGTGCGACCTGTACTTCCGCGACGGCAGCCCCTTCCCGTTCTCCCCCCGCAGCATCCTGCGCAACACCCTCGCCCAGCTCGAAAGCGCCGGCTACCACCTGATCACCGGCCTCGAGGTCGAGTGGTATCTCACCCGCGTCCTCGACGACAAGCTCGTCACCGGCTCCCTCGGTGCCCCCGGGATGCCCGCCGACCCGCCGGAGGTCGCGGCCGTCGCCCGCGGCTACAACTACCTCCTCGAATCGCATCTCGACGAGATCGACGACGTGCTGCGCCCGGTGCGACAGGCCGTCACCGCGCTCGGGCTGCCGCTGCGCTCGATCGACGACGAGTGGGCGCCGAGCCAGGTCGAGACCACCTTCGACGTGCTCGAGGGCATGGCCGCCGCGGATTCGATGCTGCTGTTCCGCTCCGCCGTCAAGCAGATCTGCCGCCGCGGTGGCTACCTCGCCTCCTTCATGTCCACCCCGGGCATCCCCGGCTTCTACGCCAGCGGCTGGCACCTGCACACCTCCCTGGTCGACACCGTCACCGGCGAGAACGTCATGGTGCCGGGGGAGGGGGAGCTGCTGTCCGACATCGGCCGGCACTACGTCGGCGGCACCCTGGCCCACGCCGCCGCCGCGTCGCCGTTCATGACGCCCACGATCAACGGGTACCGCCGCCGTCGCCCGTACTCCCTGGCCCCGGACCGGCTGACGTGGGGCCTGGACAACCGGGCCGCGATGATGCGCGTCATCAGCGCCCCCGGTGACAAGGCCTCACATGTCGAGAACCGCGTCGGCGAGCCCGCCGCCAACCCGTACCTGTACATCGCGGCGCAGGCCGCCGCGGGGCTCGACGGCATCAAGAACAAGACCGAGCCGGGTGCCCCGTCGGTGGATCCGTACGCCGCCGACGTTCCGCACCTGCCCACGAGCCTGAAGGAAGGGCTCGCGGCCCTGGGGGCGAGCCGGTTCTACCGGGAGGCGTTCGGCGACCGTTTCGTCGACTACCTCGTCACCATGAAGTCCAGCGAGGTCTCGCGCTACGAAGCGCACCTGGCCGAGCAGCCCGACCCGCAGGGCTACGCCGAGACCGTCACCGAGTGGGAACACCGCGAATACTTCGAACTCTTCTGACCACCGCTCCACCCACCGGCACAAGGGATGACCGCCATGAGAAGAATCTCCGTGATCGGGGCCGGCCAGGCCGGAACCCTCCTGTCGATGGCCCTGCAGGCCAACGGCTTCCAAGTAGACCTCTACACCGACAAGACCGCCGAGGAGATCCTGCACGAGACCTCCCCGACCGGCACCGCGGCCCTGTTCCACCGCTCGGTCGCCACCGAGCTGCGGCTCGGCTGCCCCGGCTACGACGACAAGGGCGTGCCGATGGACGCCCTACACGTGTGCTTCAGCCCGAAGATCGGGCAGGAGCTGGTGCACTTCGGCTCCGCGCTCGGCGACGCCGCCGGCGGTGCCGTGGACGTGCGCCGCAAGTCGTACGACCGGATGGTGCGCCTGGCCGAACTCGGCGGCAACATCGTCGTGACATCGGTGCAGCCCGACGACCTCGACGACATCGCCGCCGGCAGCGACCTGACCGTCGTCTCCACCGGCAAGTACGGATTGTCGTCGCTGTTCGCCCGCGACGCGCGGCGCAGCGTCTACGACACCCCGCAGCGCAACCTCGCCATGGTGCTCGTGCGCGGCATCCCCACCGACGGCACCGCCTTCCCCAACCGTGTCGAGGGCTCGACGGGCGTGTGCTTCAACCTCTTCGGCGACGCCGGGGAGATCTTCTGGGTGCCGTTCCTGCACAAGTCCGGCGAGAACGTCTGGTGCCTGGTGTTCGAGGCCAAGCCCGGCGGCCCGTTCGACTGCTGGGCCGACGTCACCACCGTCGAGCAGGCCTTCGCGACCGCCTCGCGCCTGGCCCGCGACTACGCCCCGTGGGACTGGCCGTCGATGCGGAACATGGAGCCGATGCTCGACGACCCGCACTCGTGGCTCAAGGGCCGGGTCACCCCGTCCGTGCGCTCCGGGCTGGGCACCACCCCGGGCGGCCGGCCGATGATGAGCCTCGGCGACACGTCCGTCGCCTACGACCCCGTCGCCGGTCAGGGCGCCGGCTCCGGCATCCGGCAGGCCGGGCACTACTTCGACGCCCTCCTCGCCCGCGGCGACGGACCCTTCGACGCCGAATGGATCACCCGCACCTTCGAAGGCGTCTACGAGGAGCACATCGCCGGCACCTACCGGTTCACCAACCTGCTCCTCGAACCGCTCGGCAAGACACCGCAGCGGGTGCTCACCGCGTGCTTCGCCGACCAGCGCCTCGCCACCCGCTTCGCGCAGGTCTTCGACGCACCTCCCACCGCCTTCCCGTGGCTCACCGAGCGCGCGGCCGCCGACCGGTGGATCGGCGAGCACACCGATCGCCGCCCCGGCGCGGTCGTCGCCGCCGGCACCGCGAAGATCCTCGCCGGGCAGGTCCGGAACACGCTGCGCGGCAGCCACTTCCCGCGGGCGGTGAGCGCGTGATCGCCACCCTCGCCGAGCGCGACCGGCGCTGGCGGCTGCTGCACGAGCGGATGGAGCGCGACGGTTACGACGCGCTGCTGTTCGCCGCCGCCGACTACCGCGGCCACAAGGGCGCCCTGCGCTACCTCGCCGACTACAACCTCTCGCACCGCTACGGCTACGCCGTCCTGCACCCCGGCGCCGCGCCCACCCTCGTGCTGCCGAAGAACCTCGAGGGCGGCCGCCGGCCCCGCACCGGCTGGATCGACGACTACGTCTACGCCGAGAAACTCTCCGAGGCGCTCGTCAAGACCCTCACCCGGGGTGCGGCACCGGCCCGCGTCGGCATCGTCGGCATGGGGCAGGTCATGAAGGTCGAGGACTACCTGCACCTCACCGAGGAACTGCCCGGCACCGTGTTCGAGGACGCGAGTGCGATGTTCGAGCAGGTCCGCGCCGTGAAGACGGCCGCCGAGATCCGTGGCGCCGAGGAGTCCGCGTACATCGCCGACCGCTGCTTCGAACGGCTGCTCGAGATCGCCCGCCCCGGCACGACCGAACGCGCCGTCGCCGCCGAGATGTACCGCGTCGCCTACTCGCTCGGCGCCGAGGACCCGCTGTTCCTCACCATGTACGCCGACGACGAGCCGACCGGCCCGTGCCCGACGTTCGGGGCCCCCGGCGGCCGGGAACTCACCGCCCACGACGTGTTCACCTTCAGCTACGAACTCGTCGGGCCCGCCGGCTACTGGATGGAACTGTCCCGCATGGTCACCTTCGCCCCGCCCACGCCGGAGGTGCAGCGCCTCGCCGACGCGGTGTGCTCCGGCATGGCCGCCGGAAGCGCCGCCCTGCGCCCCGGCACCACGATGTCCGGTGTGCAGCGCGACGTCATCGCCGCGATCGAGCAGCACGGGGTCAGGTCGTCCTACTGGTCCGGCCAC
Source organism: Rhodococcus sp. PSBB066 (assembly GCF_017068255.1). Lineage (NCBI taxonomy): Bacteria > Bacillati > Actinomycetota > Actinomycetes > Mycobacteriales > Nocardiaceae > Rhodococcus > Rhodococcus sp. PSBB066. The sequence goes on along the minus strand of NZ_CP070859.1, from coordinate 4,985,977 downwards.
GGCCTCGGCCTCGACGTGCTCGAGGAGCCGTGGGTGGGCCTGGAGATGGTGCAGGACAACGAGAACCACGAGGCCGTCACCGTCACCGCCGAGGGCATGGTGATCGCCCTGCACCCCATGCTGTGGGACGCCGACTCCGGCGCCATGGGCTACATGGCCGACACCTGCGTCGTCGAGGCCGGGCGCACCCGCACCCTGTCCAAGTTTCCGACCGAGCTGTACCGGGTCTGAGAGAGGTAGAGCAATCATGACCACCCTGGAACGCCCCACCGCCGGCACGGCGGGCGGCACCGCCATCGACCCGATCCTCGCGTCGGTGCTGCAGCGGCGCGTCGACGCCATCGCCAAGGAGATGGCGACGATGCTGATGCGCTCGTCCCGCTCGCCGATCTTCAACGAGATCGGCGACCTGGTGACGGTGCTGTTCGACAAGCACGGCCGCACCCTCGCCCAGGCCGAGTTCGCCGCCATCATCGCCTTCGGCGCCCAGCCGCCACTCGAATACATCATCGACTACTTCGGCGACGACATCGCCGAGGGCGACGTCATCCTCCACAACGACGTCTACACCGGCGGCAACCAGAACGCCGACACCGGCGTCTACCTGCCCATCTTCCACGAGGGCGAACTCGTCGGCTGGGCCGCCGCCAAGGGCCACATGGCCGACATCGGCGGCATGACCATCGGCGGCTACAACCCCAGCGCCACCGAGATCTGGCAGGAGGCCCTGCGCATCCCGCCCGTGAAGATCATGGCCGGGGGAGTGCTGCGCAAGGACGTGTGGGACTTCGTCGGCGCCAACATCCGCATCGACTTCGTCATGGAGGACATCAAGTCCATGGTCGGCGCGTGCACCGTGGGCTCGCGCCGCCTCGTCGAACTGCTCGGCCGCTACGGCCGCGGCACCTTCGACGCCCACATGGACTACATCCTCGACAGCTCCGAGAAGCAGGTCCGTGCCGAGATCGGCCGCTGGCCCGACGGGGTGTACCACGGCGAGAGCTGGATGATCTCCGACGGCCTCGACCCCACTCGCCGCTACAAGGTCGCCTGCGACATCACCGTCTCCGGCGACGAGGTCACCTTCGACTTCTCCCGCACCGACGATCAGGCCCCCGGCATCACCAACATGCCGCCCGCCTCCGCGATGGGCGCCGTGCGCATCGCGTTCCTCATGCTCGTCGCCGCCGGCGGCATCAACATCCCCACCAACGACGGCCTGTTCCGGCCCGTGCACACCGTGTTCCGGCCCGGCTCGCTGCTCAACCCGCACTTCCCGGCCGCGACCATCTTCGGCAACCAGATGTGCGACGAGGTCGTCGACGCCATCATGTCGGCCCTCGCCGACGCCCTGCCGGACCGCGTCACCGCCGGGTGGAACAAATTCATCTGCACCGCCCTCAACGGCACCGACCCGCGCACCGAACAGCCGTTCGTGACCCTCACCGTGTTCCAGCGCAACGGCCCCGGCGCCATGAAGGGCACCGACGGTTGGGACGCGCTCGGCTTCACCGGCACCGCCGGGCAGATGCGCTCCCCGGACCCGGAGATGTTCGAGCTGTCGAGCCCGCACTTCCTCGAATATCACGAGTACCTACCGGATTCGGCCGGCGCCGGCCAGTGGCGCGGCGGCCTCGGCACCCGCTCGGCGTGGCGCTGCTACGGCGACTCCGAAATCGGCGTCACCATCGGCGAATCCGTCGAATCCGAGGGCGGCGCCCCCGGAGCCGGCCTGTTCGGCGGCGGCCCCTCCGGCATGAACCGCATGACCGTCGAATACCCCGACGGCACCACCCACGAGTGGGGGTCGAAGGAACTCGTCGAGCTCCCGTCCGGCTCGGTGGTCCGCTCCGTCAGCGGCGGCGGCGCCGGCTACGGCGACCCGCTGCTGCGGCCCGCCGACCTCGTCGCCGACGAGGTCCGCAACGAACTGCTCTCCGCGGAACAGGCCCGCATCCGCTACGGCGTCGTCGTCGACGCCGCCACCCGCACCCTCGACGCCGAGGCAACCGCTCAGCTGCGCAACACCCGGAAAGGCGGACAGTGACCATGTCGGCAACACCCAGCATCCGCATCGGAGTCGACGTCGGTGGCACCTTCACCGACTTCCTCGTCGTCCACGAGGACGGCACCCGGCTCGTGCACAAGACCAGCTCCATCCCCTCCGACCCGTCCACCGCGGTCGTCAAGGGCCTGACCGAGATCGCCGAGCGGCGCGGGGAGACCCTCACCGGCCTGCTCGCGCAGGTCCACACCATCGTGCACGGCACCACCGTCACCACCAACGCCCTGCTCACCCGCACCGGCGCCAAGACCGGCCTGCTCACCACCGAGGGCTTCCGCGACGTGCTGCAGATGCGCGACGGCACCCGCGAGGACGCCTACGACAACCGGCTCACGCCGCCGGCGCCGCTCGTGCCCCGGGCGCTGCGCCGGCCCGTCGGCGGCCGCCTCGACCACGAGGGCACCGAGGTCACCCCGCTCGCCACCGACGACGTGCGTGCCGCCGCCGAACTGTTCCGGCGCGAGGGCGTCGAGGCCGTGGCGGTGTCGTTCATGCACTCGCACGCCGGCGACGAGCACGAACGACAGGCCGCCGACATCCTCGCCGCCGAGCTGCCCGGCGTGTACCTGACCCGCTCGAGCGAGCTGCTGCCGCAGGTGCGCTACTACGACCGCACCAGCACCGCCGTGCTCAATTCCTATGCGGGACCGATCATCACGCGCTACCTTCGGGTGCTCACCGAGGCGCTCGACGCGGCGGGATTCACCGGCATCCTGCTGCTCATGCAGTCCAACGGCGGCGTCGCCACCCCCGACGAGCTGGCCCGCCGTGCCGCCCTGTCGCTGCTGTCCGGCCCGGCGTCCGGGCCCACCGCCGGCCTGCTCGAGGTCGCCCCGCACGGCTGGGACCGCTGCCTGACCGTCGACATGGGCGGCACCAGCTTCGACGCCGCCGTCGTCAACGACGGCCGGCCGCTCGTGATGACCGACGGGCAGATCGACCGCGGCCGCATCGCCCTGCCCATGGTCGACATCCACACCATCGGCGCCGGCGGCGGCAGCATCGCCTACGTCGACGAGGGCGGCCTGCTGCGCGTCGGCCCCGAGAGCGCCGGCGCCGTCCCCGGACCCGCCTGCTACGGCCGCGGCGGCACCCGCGCCACCGTCACCGACGCCGACGTCGTCCTCGGCTACGTCGACCCCGCGAGCTTCCTCGGCGGCGACATCCCCCTCGACCGGGAGGCCTCGATCGAGGCGATCCGCCGCGACGTCGCCGAACCCCTCGGCATCTCCGTCGAGGAGGCCGCCGCCGGCATCTACGACGTCGTCAACGTCGGCATGGCCGCCGGTGTCCGGGAGATCACCGTCCGCCGCGGTCTCGACGCCCGCGACTTCCCGATCGTCGTCGCCGGGGGAGCCGGGCCCGTCCACGCCGCCGCCATCGCCCGCGAACTCGAGATCCCCGTGCTCGTCACCCCGCGCGAGTCGTCGATCTTCTGCGCCGCCGGCATGCTCGTGTGCGACTTCCAGCACGACTTCGTGCAGAGCCACAAGGCCGAACTCGCCGCCCTCGACACCGGAGAACTCCTCGGGATCTGGCACGACATGGCCATGCGCGGCCGCAAGATCCTCGCCGAGGAAGGCGTCGCCGACACCGAGGTGACCCTGCAACCCTCGCTGGACATGCGCTACCGCGGCCAGTGGTACGAGATCAACGTGCCGCTCGACCCGTCGTCCCTCGACGGCGTCGACCTCGCCGACGTCGCCGAGCGGTTCCACGCCATGCACGACGCCCTGTTCGGCTACCGCTCCCCGGACATGCCGATCGACGTGCTCAACATCCGGCTCAGCGTCGTCGGCACCACCCCCAAGCCGCGCCTCGACAGCGCCGTCGTGCCCACCGGCGACGGCACCGGGCGGATCGGCACCCGCCCGATCTGGTCGGTGCTGCACCGGACGATGGTCGAGGCCGCGGTGTACGACGGGCACGGCCTCGGCGTGGGCGCACACTTGGAGGGGCCGGCGATCATCGAACTGGGCACCAGCAGCGTCGTGGTGCCCGACGAGTTCGCCGTCGAGGTCGACGACCGCGGGTCGTTCGTCCTCCGCTACCGGCCGGCGGCGTCCTGAACGCCGGGCGGGTTGCCGATACGAGGGTGGAGGCCGCCGCACGGGCGGCCGAGGAGGTGCAGGGGGCCATGGACATCGAGTTCCCGTTCGACGGTGACGACGACGATCGCACCGTCGCGACCGATCTCGCCGACGTCGCCGAGTCCCTCCTCGCCGTCGACACGGTCGAGGCGATCCAGGACCTGTGCATGGACCTCGTCCCGCGGGTGCTGCCGTCCCGTGCCTTCGGCATCTACCTGTTCGGCGACTCGCCCGGCCGCACCCCGCTGGCCGCCGCGGAGGGCGTCAGCGAACGCTTCCTGACGCTGTACGAGGAACTCGGCCGCCACCAGGACCCCGTGCTGCGCACGCTCGAGCAACGCCGCCGCCCCACCCACAGCAGCCGGCTGATGAGCGAGAACACGTGGACCGAGTCCCCGTTCTTCCGCGACGTGGCCCGCCTGCACGACATGCGGATGGTGCTCGAGGCGCCCATCATCGAACGCGGCCACGTCGTCGGCACCCTCAACTTCGCCGACAACGACCGGCTCGCGCTGGCGTCGCCCGCGGAGATCGCCGTCGCCGGCGCCCTGGGCCGGCTCGTGGGTGTCGCGGTCACCGAGGTGGCCCGGCGGGAGGCGGCCCGCGCCGTGCAGGACGACCTGTGGGCCGCGCTCGACTTGTCGAGCGAGGCCACGGTCATCCTCGATCTCGCCACCGGGCAACGCCAGGTCAACGCCGCGGCGCGGGCCCTGCTCGGCCGGGTCGGCATCAGCGAGCCCACGCTCTGGCTGACCGGGCTCATCGAAGCCGGCGGGCCCGGCCGCGACGCCGACGCCGGCATGCGGCAGACCTTCGTCCTGGACGTGCGCCTCGACGGGGTGTCCCGGCACCTGCAGGTGCAGAGCTGCGTCACCGACCGCGGCGGCGCCCGCCGCGTCGTGGCACTGCTCGAGCTGTTGCCCGCCGCACCGGGCGTCGCCGCGCTGCCCGACCACCTCGCCTCGCAGCTCTCCGCCCGCGAACGCGAGATCGCCGCCCTCGCCGTCGCGGGCCTGCAGGACCAGCAGATCGCCGAGAAGCTCTTCCTCAGCCGCTACACCGTCAAGCAGTACCTCAAGACCACCTACCGCAAGCTCGGGATCCGATCCCGGCTCGAGCTCACCCGCGCCGCCCTCACCGGCGAACCCGCCGACGACGGACCGCACCCCACGACCCCGGAGCAGCCATGACCACCACCGCCCCCACTGCCGTCGTCACCGGCGGCGCCACCATGATCGGCGCGGCCGTCGCCGAAGCCCTCGCCAAGGACGGCTGGTCCGTCGCGATCGTCGACGTCGATCCCGCCGGCGGAGCCGTCGCCGACCGGCTGGGCGAGCAGGCGAGCTTCCACCGCACCGACCTCACCGACGACGAAGCCCTCGCCGGCACCGTCGCCGCGATCGCCGACCGTCACGGCGGCATCGACCACCTCGTCAACCTCGCCTGCGTCTACCGCGACAACGGGCCCGCCTCCACCCGCTCCGACTGGCTCGCCACCCTCGACGTCAACGTCGTCAGCGCCGCCGTCCTCACCGGGCTCGCGCTGCCGTGGCTGCGCCGCTCCGACCGGGCCGCCGTCGTCAACTTCACCTCCACCTCCGCGCGCGTCGCGCAGGCCGGGCGCTGGACGTACCCCGTCAGCAAGGCCGCCATGGTCCAGCTCACCCGCAACATGGCCCTCGACCTCGCCGCCGACGGCATCCGCGTCAACTCCGTCTCGCCCGGCTGGACCTGGTCCAACGCCATCGACCAGCTCGCCGGCGGGGACCGCGTCAAGGCCGACCGGGTGGCCGCGCCGCTGCACCTGCTCGGCCGCACCGGCGACCCGGCGGAGGTGGCTGCCGTGGTGCGGTTCCTGCTCTCGCCCGAGGCGTCGTTCGTCACCGGAGCCGACTACGCCGTCGACGGCGGCTACACCGCCATGGGCCCCGAACGGGCCGATCAGCTCATGGCCGAACTCGCCGGACAGGAGTGACGCCATGACCACCCACGGACTCGATCTCCGCGACCTGCGCAACGCCTTCGGCCAGTTCGCCACCGGCGTCACCGTCATTACCGCGCGCGGTGCCGGCGCCCGGCGGGCCGGCATCACCGCGAACTCGCTGACCTCCCTGTCGCTCGATCCGCCCCTGCTGCTGTTCTGCCTCGCCAACCGGGCGCCCAGCTATGAAACGTTCTGCACCGCCGAGTATTTCGCAGTCCACGTGCTGGGGGTCGAGCAGCAGGGGCTGTCGCAGCGGTTCTCCCGGCCCGCCGAGGACAAGTTCGCCGGGCTGCCGGTCGACGAGGGGCCCGGCGGGGTGCCGCTGCTCGGCGGATGCCTCGCCCGGTTCGTGTGCACCCGCGAAAATGCTTACGTGGAGGGCGATCACACCATCTTCGTCGGCCGGGTGCGGGAGTACGAACGGGGAGAGGACGAGCCGCTGCTGTTCCACGCCGGCAGCTACCGGCTCGCGGCACCCCGGGAGGCCGTGCCCGGGTGCGTCGCCCGCTCGCCGGCCGCTCGGTAGGGCCGTCAGCCGCGCCGCCTGCCGCACCCGACGGCCGGGCGCGCGTCCATCACTACCGCCACGCCCTGGTCGGACTGTCGTCGACGTCGACGAGCAGGTGGTTCCCCGGGTCTCGGAAGATTCGGTGCCGGAACATCACTCGAATCATCGCCACCGGAACGCCCCTCCTGTCCTACTCGCCGGCTTCGATGATCGTCCGGAGGGTGGTGAGTTGCTCGGGGGTGATCCCCGTCGGTTGCATGACCGCGTTCCACCCGTCGACGTACCCGGAGGTGTATTTGTGGCCGTGGCCGCCCGGGACACCGGTGGAGAACGGCAGGTCCGCGGTGACCTGCCAGAACGTCACGAACGGCATCCAGAACATCTCCTCGAGCACATCCTGTCCGGGTGGCTGACCGATCCAGTCCGGTTCGCCGAGGATCAGATTCGGGCTCCACCAGACGATCGGGTCGGACGGATGCATCAGGTACAGGACCCGACTGCCGTCCCAGGGCGTGTCCGCAGGAGGAATCTCCGTCCGGGGATCGTTGGTGAACCGCACCGTGCGCCCGTTCTGGTAGACCGGCTCGATCTCCGGGCTGCCCGGGGCACGCCGATCGCTGAATTCCCGGAACAGGGTGTTGAAGTTCGGGGGGCCGACGAACAGCGTCCCCGAGGTGCGGTTGCGCAGATCGTATTCGCCGCTGAAGGCGGTCTCGCCGCCGAACGAGCCGAGGCTCTCTCCGGCGACGAACAGCCGGGGGCGGTTGTCCTGTGGCAGTTTCGACCACACGTCGTAGACCGCGTCGAACAGATCGCGACCGGCTTGCCGGGCCTTCGACTGATCGACCAGATAGGAGATCCACGACGGCAGGTACGAGTACTGGAGCGCCACGGTCGCCGCGTCGCCACCGGTGAGATACTCGAACGAATCCACCAGCGCCGGGTCCACCCACCCGCTTCCCGTGGTGGTGATCACCAGCAGGTTCCCCCGCTGGAAACCTCCGGCACGGCTGAGGTCCTCGACCGCCGACGCCGCCCGGGATTCGGAGTCGTCGGCCGACGCCAGTCCGGCATAGGTCCGGATCGGCTCCAGGGCCGGGCGTTGGGCGAACTGTGTGAGCTCCTCCGTGGAGGGGCCGGAGCCGATGAAGCTGCGCCCCTGCCACCCCAACGACTCCCACGGCACCACCGATCCCGGTCCGCCCGAACGCAGGCCGGTCGTGGGCTGCTGTATGCCCTCCGGGGTCATGGTGTCCCGCACCGAGAACGCCGAGTTGGCGACACCGACGAGGCCACCGAGCAGCACACCCGACACGACCGCATAGACGAGCCAGGCGACCGCGAGCCACCCGACCACGGTCGCCGCGCGATGTCCGATCCACCGGTTGAGCAGAGCGGCCAGCCAGCGATACAAGCCCCGGACGCCGCGTCCGACCGCCAGGAGGAGACCGAACATCACTGCAGCCACGACGGGGGAGAGGACCACGAGCGCGACGTTGTACTCGGTGACCCCCATCAACACGCGGATCTCGTGCTGCCAGTACTGACCGATGGCGAAGGAGCCGACGAACAGCACCGCCGCGGCGACGAGGAAGACCAGCCAGGAGCCGCGCCGCGGACGTCGAGGGCCTCGGTCGGCGAATGCGCGCCACACGAACGCCGCGAACACCCCCAACCCGTAGCCGATCGCGGCAGTAATGCCACAGATCATGCCCTGGAGCAGGCCTCCGCGTGGTAGCAGCGACGGCGTGAACGACAAGCACGCGAAGATCAGTGCGCCCCAGCACCCCGGAAGGGTGACGTACAGCAGCTTCCGGCGGCCCACGGTCTCGGGCGACCGGCTCTCGTCGTCTCCTGCCGCGGCCTCCACGGTCGCGGTGCGATGTCCGGAGCCGGGAAGACCTGCACCGGTGTTCGCCGTGTCGGGCGCGCTCGGCGCCGAATCGTCCTGGGCCCCGGTTCCCTGTGGTGTCATTGCTGTCCGCCTATGTGCGACCGGTCCGGGACGAGCGAGAAGCATTCCCGATTTCGCGCCAGGCCGACTTCTCGATCAGCAGGGGAACGAAGGTCCGGATCTCCTCCTCGCCCTGGTCAGTAGTAGTCGGCTCGCGGGTTCCAGGTCGAGATCGCCCAGATCACCACCACGTCGAGTGCGATGATCAGGATCGACCACCACGGGTAGTACGGGAGCCACAGGAAGTTCGCGAGGATCGACAGCGCAGCGATGACAATTGCCGACACTCGTGCCCACGTCGCGCCGCTGATCAGGGCGATGCCCACGACCACCATCACCACGCCGAAGACGATGTGGACCCACCCCCAGGTGGTGAGGTCGAATTTGAAGGTGTACTCCTGGCCCTGGACGAACACCTCGTCCTCGGCCACCGCCGCAATCCCCTGGAAGAACTGCAGAATGCCGATCGTGGCCATGATGACCGCGGCCCCGATCGACGTCCCCGCGGCGATGCCCTGTTTGACGGACATGCCTTCCTGATCGGCACGCACGTTCTGAGACATGATGCTCCCCTTCCGAGGCGGGACTGGTATCGCCCAGTGTGCGCTTCGGCTCTGTTTCTCTGCAGTGGCTTTGGGCCTTTTTCCCGTTTCGAAGCGGTCACGAGACCGGCATGCGCCGGGGGCGGGTCGGTGTCCCGATGCCACATGTGCAAAAACTGATGCGGGTTGCCGCGCGCGGACTATCGTCGAACAGGTGGTGGGGTGGTGCGCCCGCCGAACACTGGTTCCGTCGCTGAAACGAGGCTCCTGGTGACCGATTCCGACATCGACGAGATGGGTCCGGTCGACTATCTCGTCATCGAGTTTCCTGCCGATCGCCCTCCCGACGGGTCGGCGCTACCGCTCCTGCGCGATCTCGTCGAGCGCGGCATCATCCGCGTGCTGGACCTGGCGTTCGTCCGCAAGGACCCCGACGGCTCCGTCGCCGGGATCGACATCGCCGAGGTCGGGCTCGAGGGCGAGATCGACGTGACCCTGTTCGCGGAGGCCGCCTCGGGTCTGCTCGACGACACCGACTTCGCCGAAGCCGGAGCCGCGCTCGAGCCGGGCTGCTCGGCAGCCGTCCTGGTCTACGAGAACACCTGGGCCGCGCCCTTCGCGCGGGCGCTGCGTCGCAACGGCGCCCAGCTCGTCGCGTCGGGCCGCATCCCGGTGCAGAGCATCCTGTCGTCTCTGGACGCCCTTGGATCTGAAAGCTGAAGTAGAACAGAGTAATTCGAATCGATATACCATTCGAGTACCCGAGGAGTGCACCATGCCCGGACTGCTTCGCGGAGTCGCCCGTACCGCCGTGGTGGCCGGAACCGCCACCGCCGTGTCCAACCGGGTGTCCCGGCGGCAGGGCCAGCGCTGGGCGGCGCAGGAGCAGGCTCCATACGACCGCGATGCGCAGTACCCGCCCGAACCTGCCCCGACGCCGGCCGCCCCGGCGGCGCCGGGAGGGACGGACCGGATCGCCGCATTGAAGGACCTCGCCGAGCTGAAAACACAAGGCGTGCTCACCGAGGCCGAGTTCGAGGCCGAGAAGGCCCGGATCCTGGCGTCCTGATCCCTCCGCTCGATCGGCACGGCGGCCGGCCGTCGCCGGCGGGTCGGCCGGTCAGCGAGGGCGACGCCGCGGCGCAGCAGCGGGCTCAGCCGCGCCGCCTGCCCCACTCGATCGCCGGGCACGCGTCCATCACCATCGCCACGCCCTGCTCGGTGGTGCGCCGGAACGCGTCCTCGTCGATCACGCCGAGCTGGAACCACACGCCCTTCGCGCCGATCGCGACGGCCTGGTCGGCGAACTCGCCCGCCGACTCCGACCGGCGGAACACGTCGACCACCTCGACGGGGAACGGGACGTCGGCGAGGGACGCGTAGCCCTGCTCGCCGAGCACCGTCGGCGCGTTCGGATGAATGGGGACGATCCGCTTGCCGCGCTCCTGCAACAGGCGCGCGATCCGATACGCGGTCCGGCCGGGATTGCCGGACAGCCCGACCACCGCCCAGGTGTCGCAGTCGTCGAGCATCAGGTTCACAGCCTTCGGGTCCTGCCAGGACGTGCTCATGGCAGCAAAATTACCCCTCGTCGGCGCGGGGCGGACGTCGTCGCGGCACCCGGGCCGACCCACCGAAGGCCGACTCGTCCGGCTACCGCCGAACCCCTGCCCGTACTCTGGAGTACAGAAACTCGAGTCGTGCCGCGTTGGACCCGTCGCAACACAGCTCACCGATGCGTACGGGGCGCAGCACAGAAATGGACGCAGTCGAGTGCAAGATACGGCCGGTCGAGGCATCCAAGCCTTCATTTCCGAGGTCATCCAGCGCGGGGGCCGCGCCGAGCGGCTCGAGCACCTGCCGCGCAACCCGGTCCAGGTGTGGGGCGTCGACGGGAACAGCTGCATCGTGCGCGTCCGCGCCAAGATCGACGGGGACTGGCAGGCGCGACGGCAGGACGCCCTGCCGGACGCCGACGACACGGGCTCGCAGTTCTGGGTCTTCGTGGACCTGGGGAGCACCCCGGTGACGTACTTCGTGCTGCCGTCCGACGAGGTCGCGGCGGGGATCGCCGCCGAGGTCGACATCTGGATGGCCGATGCGCGCGGCCGGACCCGCACCGGAAGCCACGCCATCCCGCTCAGCAGCGTCGCCCACGGCAAGGACCGCTGGGACCTGCTCGGCCTGACGCCGGCCAAGGACACCACCCGCTACACCGACGACGACGCGGCCGAGGCCGAGCAGGAGCGGCTCGCCCGCAACCGCGCGCGCAAGGCGAGCGCCTCGGGCAAGGCACGCGGGGCGGCCGAACCCGAGGTCGCCGAGGACCCGCGGCTGCCGGTGCTCGCCGACTGGGACGGCTACCGGGTCAAGGGGCGGTTCGACCCCGCCACCGGCGTCCTCGAGATCACGGCCGGTCCGATGGAGGGCCGACGGTTTCCCGATCCGACCACCGCCGCCGTCGCCGTCGCCAGCTACCTCAGCGGTGACGTCGAATCGTGCGACGGCGGCATGTTCTGGCGCCTCGACCAGCCGGAATCCACGCCGTTGGGGGCGCACCTCGCCTGACGGCACCCGAGGTTTCCGCCCTGTTCGCCGTCGCGTCGACTCCGGGGTGCCCAAGGGCAACCCGAACCCGTTCGACTATGGTCATACTCGACGTGTGCCCCTGAGCACGTCGGCGAACGGAAGTGAGAGATCATGGGCAGCCCTCGTGGGGCCGAGCGAATAGCCGAATACCCGAGGCCCTCGCACACCCTGCTGCACATCACCGACACCCACCTGGTCGGCGGAGACGAACTGCTCTACGGGACGGTCGACGCCGACGCCCGGGTGCGGCAGATTCTCGCCGATATCCGCGCGTCCCAGGTACAGCCGGACGCGCTCGTGTTCACCGGTGACCTCGCCGACCGCGGCCAGCCCGACGCCTACTCGAAGCTGCGCGGCCTCGTCGAGCCCGTCGCGCAGGCGCTCGGCGCGCAGATCGTGTGGGCCATGGGCAACCATGACGACCGTGCCACCTTCCGTGAACTGCTGCTGGATCAGGCGCCGTCCACCGGCCCGATCGACCGCGTATACGACGTCAACGGCCTGCGCATCATCACCCTCGACACCTCGGTGCCCGGCTTCCACCACGGCGAGATCTCGCAGGAACAGCTGAACTGGCTGGCGCAGGAACTCGAGACGTCGGCGCGCTTCGGCACCATCCTCGCCATGCACCACCCGCCGGTGCCCAGCGTGTTCGACCAGGCCGTGCTCGTCGAGCTGCGCGACCAGGCCGGCCTCGCCGAGGTGCTGCGCGGCACCGACGTGCGCACCATCCTCGCCGGGCACCTGCACTACACCACGACCGCGACCTTCGCCGACATCCCCGTCTCCGTGGCCTCCTCGACGTGCTACACCCAGGACCTCAACGTTCCGGCCGGGTGCCAGCGCGGCCACGACGGTGCCCAGGGCTTCAACCTCGTGCACGTCTACCCGGACACCATCGTCCACTCCGTGGTGCCGACCGGCAGCTACATCACCACCGGCCGGCCGTCCACCGCGGAGGACGCGGCCCAGCGTCTCGCCGAGGCCGGAATCCGCATCCCCGAGAACCCGGACGTCACCGTCCGCGTCTAGGCGCGCGCCGCACAAACTCGGACGGTCGGTACCGGCGTCGCCACGGCCGGCCTACTCGGCGGGCGCCAGCACGATGTCGAAATCGACGCTCGCCCAGCTGCGCCCCGCGAGGTCGTGTCCGTCCGGCGGAGTCTCCTGGGCCGAGTGCTGGACGAAGTCCTTGACGAGCGAGTCCTCGACACCGAACACGCTGTCGCGGTCGAGGTAGTCGCAGCCGTCGACGAATATATGGGTGACGAGCGTTCGAAGTCCCGGCGCGGACACCATGAAGTGCAGGTGGGACGCGCGTATCGGTGACCGCCCGGCGGCTTCGAGCAGCCGCCCGACCGGACCGTCGTGCGGAATCGGGTAGGGGGTGGGGGTCAGTCCCCAGAAGCTGTACCGGCCGTCGTCGCCGGTGAACAGGTGAGCGCGAGCCGCGACCCGATCGTCGCGGTACTGCACGTCGTACAGTCCGTCCTCGTCGGTCTCCCACACCTCGATGCGCGCGCCCGGCACAGGCCGGCCGGTGAGGTCGCGGACGGTGCCCTGCACTCGGCACGGTTGGCCCTTCGCGCCGAACGTCAGGTCGCCGCCGGTCTCGATGCGCGGTGACCCTTCGACGAAGAACGGCCCGAACACGGTCGACGCGGTGGCGTCGCCGATGGCCTCGTTGTTGACGGCGATGGTCTGCATCGAGACACCGAGGACGTCCGACAGGAGGACGAACTCCTGGCGTTTGTCGTCGGTGATGTGTCCGCACTCGGTGAGAAAGCCGACGGCGGTACTCCATTCCTGCTCGGTGAGCCGTACCTCGCGCACGAATGTGTGCAGATGCTGGACGAGCGCCCGCATGAGCTGACGCAGGCGCGGCGAACCGGTGTTGTCGAACGACGCGACGACCCGGTCGACGAGGTCCTGCTCGCGCCGTGCCTGTTCGGGCGATACGGAGGGCGGCGCGTCGAGTGGGCGAGGGGTGGAATGGAACGGCTCGTGAGGGTGATCAGATGGGGCGTTCACGGAGTCCTCCGGGTCTGCCGCCCCGACCACGCCGCGTACAGCAGCTCGGTCAGGTTCCGCGGCGTGACGGGTGTGGGATTGGTGTCGGGAACGGCGGCAAGGCAGCGCCGCACCGCGTCGGGAAGATCCGCCTCGCGCATCCCCAGCTCGGCGAGAGACGTCGGAGCGTTCGAGCGCCGCCGTAGTTCGTCGAGCGCTGCGGAGGCCGCATCGGGATCCGTCGGGGTCGGGGATCCCAGCGCGACGGCGAGGCGCCGGCCGAGCGTGCGGAGCGACGCGGCGTTGAAGGCCAGCACGTAGGGCAGCACGACGGCGTGGGTCTGCGCATGCGGCAGACCGTATGCGCCACCGAGGACGTGGCAGATCTGGTGGTGCATGCCCGCGCCGGCCGACGCGAACCCCATGGCAGCGAGGTACGCGCCGTACAGGCAGCGGTCGCGGCCGTCGATGCCGCCGGGGTCCGCGACAACCTCCGGCAGGCCGGTGGCGAGGGCACGGGCGCCCTCGAGGCAGAGCGCGGCATTGATCGGATCGGCGCGCGGGGCCCACAGCGAGTCGATGCAGTGGGCGAGCGCGTTCAGGCCGCTGGCGACACTGAGATCGACCGGCAGGGTGACGGTCAGCTCGGAGTCGTAGATCACCGAGGCCGGAAGGACCGCGTTGTCGGCGCCGGTGGTCTTCACCCCCTTCTCGGTCAGCCCCCACACGTTGGTCGCTTCCGAACCGGCGTAGGTCGTCGGCACGGCCACGATCGGTAGGCCGGTGGTCATCGCGACGGCCTTGGCCAGGCCGACGGCCGATCCTCCGCCGATACTGACGAGGGCGTCGGCCTCGGCGTCGATTGCGGCCCGCCGTGCTCGTCGCGCAACCTCGACGGGGACGTGCGGATGGACCTCCGACCAGCGGTAAACCACCGGCAGGTCCCCGGCGATGCGGTCGGCGAGGGCATCTTCCGCCGCCGATGCCACGAGCATGACCCGCGCGGCGCCGAGCCGGTCGATCTCGGCCGCGAGGTGGCGGCGTGCGCCTCCGGCCCCGAACACCACGCGCTGCGGAAGGGCCTCATGGGTGAACGACAGTCCCATCGGTCACGCCTGCCGGTGCAGGATTCGGAGCATGGCGTCGCGCAGTGCGGCCACCGGGTCGTCCGCCACACGGTGTGCTCGCCATCCGATGTGGGTGTCCGGCCGGACCAGGACCGCACCGTCCTCCGCCACCTCCCGCAGCCTGTTCCAGTCGAAGTACAGGTCCTGTACCTGCTCGCCGGCTCCGATCACGATCGGGACCACCTCGACGCCGAGTTCCTCCGAGACCTTCGCCGCCGCGCCGGCCCACGCCCGGCCGGTCTTGCCGGTGAAGAGAGTGAACTGCGTGTACTTCGCCAGATCGTGAGTGGACATCTTGCTCGTCGAGTTGCCTACCCAGCAATGCGGGAGGCGCACACCGGGATACGTGTGCGGCTCGTAGTAGAGTTCCGGATCCCGAGCGGGGGCGGGCAGGACGCTCCCGTCCCCGGCCACCGCGGTGGAGCCGGCGTAGTTCTGCCCCAGCTCGACGCCGAGAGCGTTGAATTCGTAGTTCTTGAGCTCCATCGCCGCCGCGAGCGCCTGCCTCTTGGTGGCACCTTCGGGTGTGTCGGCCCGGAGTTCGGCGAGTTCGGCCTGCATGTGTTCGACCGTCGTCGCCCGAGTTGTGCCGAGGGCTTCGAAGATTCCCACGAACTCCCGACTGGACTTGTTGGCGCGCCTGACGATCTGCTCGGCGACAGGGACACGTTCGACCGAGTAGGTCTCGAGGAGTCCCGGACCGGCGCGTCCTTCCAGCACGGCGGCAATCTTCCAGGCGAGGTTGTAGGAGTCTTGGATCGAGGTGTTGGAGCCCAGGCCGTTGCTCGGCGGATGACGGTGGGCCGCGTCGCCGGCGATGAAGACCCGGTGCGACTGCATGTGCGTGGCGTACATCTCGTTGTTGCCCCACAGCGAGTAGCCCGTGATCTCCACGTCGATGTCGTCGCGACCGATCATGGTGCGGACGATCTCCCGGGCGTGATCGTCGTTCATCTCCGGTGGCGGCAGCTCGATGTCGTAGCCCCACACTGCGAGCCACTCGTTCCACGGGCGCACCATGCGGACGAGTCCGGCGCCGATGCCGCCGACATCCGAGCCGGGCTGCACCACCCAGTACAGCACCGAGGGGCGGTGCGCGACGAGGTCGGTGAGGTCGGCACGGAACGTGATGTTCATCGAACCGGCAATGTCCATCCGGCCCTCGAACGGCAGGTCGAGGGAGGCCGCGATCGTGGAGCGGGCGCCGTCCGCCCCGATCAGATACTTGGCCCGGATGTCGAATTCGCGGCCGTCGAGCCGATCGAGAACACGGACGGTGACCCCATCGGCGACCTCGGAATGCGAGAGGTACTCGGTCGAGAACCGCGTCTGCGTACCGCGGACCGTGGCGTTCTTCACGAGGATCGGTTCGAGATGCGTCTGCGGAATGTCGCAGTTGAGGGACGGCGAGGCGAGCACGTAGTCGGCCTCGCGTGCGGGGTGGGTACCCCACGCCAGGATCCGCCCGAGTTCCTCGCCCGCCAGGGCGGTGCAGAACACGGTGTCACCCATGATGGCGTGGGGGGACGCCTCCGCAAGGACCTGCTGCTCGATGCCCACGTCGCGGAAGATCTCCATCGTCCGCTGATTGGTGATGTGAGCGCGTGGCGTGTTGGCGGTCCACCGGTACTTGGTGATCATGATGTTGTCGATGCCGAGCGTGGACAGGAACAGTGCGGCGGAGGCGCCGGCGGGGCCGGACCCGACGATGACGACGTCGGTTTCGACGACCGGGCCACGGGGAGGGGCGGTCTCGGCGAGACCGTCGTGAAAGACAGGCATTGGTTCTCCGAAGGCAGGGGCGACGGGCGGCGGGTATCAGTCGTAGTAGCGGAAGATCACCTCGGCGACGCAGGCGGGCTTGTCGCCGTCCTCGATCTCGATGACGCACCGGTAGACGGCGTCGACGCCGCCGTCGAACGGCACGGTCTCGGCCAGGTGCAGGTCCAGCCGTACCCGCGAGTCGACCGGAACCGCGGCCGGAAAACGAACTCTGTTGAGGCCGTAGTTGAGTCCGAGGGCGCAGAAGGACGTATCGATGGTCTGCTGGATGAGCCCGCCGATCAGCGCCAACGTGTGGTAGCCGTGCGCGATGATCGATCCGAACGGGGACGCCGCGGCGCGCTCGGTGTCGAAGTGGATCCAGTTGAAGTCGTGTGTGGCCTCACCGAATCCGCGGATGTGCTGGTGGTCCAGCGTCACCCACGGGCTGGAGCCCAGATGTGTGCCGACGTGCTGGGTGAGATCGGCGGTGCTGCCGAAGACGATCATCGTTCCTCCTGGGACGGGACGGGCGCGGGGCTGTCGGATTTCGGGTCGAGCATCTGTTGCACGCCCCGGCGGTCGAGCTTGGAGTTGGCCAGGAACGGGAGCTGGTCGCAGAACCGCACGCTCTTGGGGATCTTGTACGAGCTGAGGCGCTCGCGAAGGAACTTCTTCACCTCTTCCTCGGTCGGGGCGTGCCCGCGGGCCGGGACCGCAAGCATGTGGGCGGCCTCGCCGAAGTCGGGATCCGGCACGGCGGCCACGGCGGCGAGCTGGATGCCGGGGTGGTTTTCGACGGCCTGCTCGATCTCCATCGGTGAGATGTTGTAGCCGCCCGAGCGGATGAGCAGTTTCGAACGTCCAGCCAGGACAAGGTTTCCCGAGTCCTCGAAGTATCCGAGATCGCCGGTGCGGAGCCATCCCGTCGGCGTGATCGCTTCGGCGGTCTTGTCGGGCTTTCCCCAATACCCGTGCATCAACGGGTTGCGTCGTACGAGGATCTCGCCGGGTTCGCCGGGGCGGTGCCCCGGGACCGGTTCGATCCGGATTTCGATGTCGTCGAGCGGCTTGCCGACCGTGCGGGTCGCCTCTGCAGGGGTGATGTCCCGATCGGTCATGGTGATGCACCCGATTTCCGTCATGCCGTAGGAGGCACCGACGACGGGGATCCGGGCGGCGAGCCGTTCCGCCAGGCTCACCGGCAACGGTCCGACCCACCACAATCGCTCGAGCGAGCCGAGGTCCGTGGTCTCGAACCGATCGTGTGCCATGAGCCTGTTGAGCATGGTTTGGATGACTCCCTGCCAGAGGGTGACCTTCTCCTGCTCGATCGCGTCGAGTGCGGCGCCGGCCTCGAACCGCGGCAGCTGGACGAGGGTGCCGCCGGACAGAATGGCGGACACGACTTCGTTGCCCTGACCACCGATGTGGTCGATCGGCATGAGCGACAGGATGCGTGGCGCCTCGACGGGAGTGTGGCGCAGGAGCGCGGAGAAGGTGAGGATGCCGCGATGGGTCACGACGGCGCCCTTCGGGTCCCCCGTCGTCCCGGACGTGTAGACGATCGACAGCGGGGCGTCGGGGTCGACGGGCCGCGCGACGGATCGTGCGGGAACCGCCTCGAAGGGCACTGGCCCGCCCGGCTCGTCACCGAGATGAACGACGGCACGAATGTCGTGGCGTTCCGCGGCCCGATCGACGAGGGCACCGAACTGCGTGCCCTCGAATCGTTCCACGGTGACAAGGACGGAGGGCGTGGCGTCCGTGAGGATGTAGTCCAGTTCCTTCTCGTTCACCCGCGTTCCGATCCCGAGGAAGAGGGCGCCCAACCGGGCGCACGCGAGATAGACGGCGACGACTTCGGGGCGCGGGTACGAGAGCATGCCGACCCGGTCGCCGGGGCACACCCCCAGCGCTTCGAGACCGGCGACGGTGCGTTCGGCCTGTTCCCGCAGTTCGCCGTAGGTGCAGCGGAACGAACCGTGCACGACGGCCTCGCGATCGGGGTGGGCGGCGGCGCGGCGGGCGAACACGTCCCAGAGGCTGGTGTTCGAGGTGCCGGGGCTGGGATGAGGTTGATCGATCATGATGGTCCTCGGCGTGCGGTGATGGTCAGAATCGGGTGGACGGCGAGAAGCGCTCGGCGGAACCGGATGTCACCCGGCTGTCCAGCCACATTCCCGGCCGGGTCCACCAGCGCGCGGCGAACGCCGCCCCCCATTGCGCGGCACGGTCGAACACGGTGTTCGCCTCCATCTGGGCGAGCGCGCCACCGGCGGCATCGGCGTTGAAATGCCCTGCACGGCGGCGTGTCTCGCCCGCCGCGCCGACCTGTTCCCGGGCGGCGGCATCCCCGCCGTCGCGAGCTGCGGCGGCGAACGCCTCGATCGCGGCTTGCGCGTCGCGCACTCCGGAGTTCAATCCGCGTCCGCCGCCGAACGGTGCGAACAGGTGCGCCGCTTCACCCGCGAGGAACACCCGGTTGTGCGGGTCCGTGAATCGAGCGGCGACCGCGCGGTGGAATCGATAGCGCGAGACCCACGCGATGCGATCGCGGTAGCGTTCGCCGAGGATGGCCGCGACCCAGGCGGCGGTGCCGTCGGCCGACTGGAGGGCCTCGACGTCGTCGTCTCGGCGTGCCTGGAGGTCGAGGCGCCACCCGCCCTGGAAGGGCAGGACGAGGACATTGCGTCCTTCGACCGCCGGGTGCCGGTAGTGGAACTCCCGCACGAGCGGCAGCGGGTCGTCGGCAACCTCGTCGACGTCCACGATGACGAAGGACGCGTCGGACCGCGGACCCTCCATGCCGATTCCCAGCGACGTGCGTACCGCAGAGTGCGCACCGTCGGCGGCTACGACGTAGTCTGCGTCGATCGTGCTGCCGTCCACGAGGTGGACGGTGACCCCGTTCTCGGTGGACGACACGCTGCCGACCCGACTGCTCCACCGGATCGGAATCCCGGCCTTCTCGACGTGCTGGAGCATCGCCCGCTCCTGCAGCCGCTGCGAGATGCTGGCGCCGAACGCGCCGTGGGGCGCGCGCGGAAAGGTCCGTTCGTACACGGTGCGGCCGTGGTACGTCGAACGGATACGCGGCCAGGTCACGCCCTCGCGGGCGAGCCGCGCGCCCAGGCCGGGGGAGAATGCGTCGAGCTGGTCCAGCGTTTCGCGGTAGAGGTAGGTCGCGCGGCTTCCGGGTCGGAGCCGGTTGCTGTCCTCAGCCTCGAGGATTGTCGTCCGGAGGCCGTGTGAGTGCGCGGCGAGGGCCGCCACGAGTCCGACGGGGCCGGCGCCGACGACCACAACCCGAATTCGTGGCGCCGAGGTCGGGTCCGGGGGAGAGGGGGATTCGGATGTCATGGCTTCGACTGTGGCCGGACCCGGATCGGTGCTCAATGGATGACTCGTCCAGCGATCGGGCCGGGTGTTGTGGGCATCGACTCGAGGCGGTGGGCACGTGGACGCGGCCCCGAGGGGCGCAGGCGGAGCGGCGGGCGTGATTCGTTGACAGGGTGCCGGTCGGTGGATAGCCTCATTGGAACGATCGTTCTAGCCAGCTTGGAGGCGTTATGGCAGGAGATCCTCGTCCCGGACTGGAATGCCGCAGTGTTTCGGCGCCGGACGATCGTGCGGCTACCGCATCGTTGCTCGGGCGGGCATTCGAGATCCTGGGTGTATTCACTCAGTCCCGACGGTCCATGACACTGAGCGAACTCGCGCGCGGAAGCGGGTTGCCCAAGTCCACGACGCACCGTCTCCTCGCGATGCTGCAGGAGGTGGGCGCCGTCGAGCGTATCGACGACCGGTATCAGGTGGGACTGCGGTTGTTCTCGGTGGGACTCTGCTCCGCCGAGCTCGAACTCCGTGACGCTGCGCTGCCGTTCCTCGAACGAATCCACCGGGCCACCAGGCAGACCGTGAACCTTGCAGTCCTGCGCGGAAACGACGTGGTCTATCTGGCGAAGATGACCGGTGGTGCAACGTCGACCCCGGCCTCGGTGGGTGGCAGGCTGCCGGCTCATGCCACGGCGGTCGGCAAGGCTCTGCTCGCACACACACCCCTCGGCCCCGCGCCGTCGCGATCTCGCGTCCTCGTCCCGCGCACACCCAGCACGATCGTGCGTCCGGACGACCTGCACACGTGTCTCGAGCGCGTCCGCATCTCCGGGTACGCGCTCGATCGCGAGGAATCTGCGAAAGGCCTGGCGTGCGTAGGGGTTCCCGTCCTGGTGGGCGACGATGCGGTCGCGGCGATCTCCGTGGCGTTTCCGAGCGGGTACGGCACCGGAGAGCAACTCGTCTCGCCGTTGCGGGAGGCGTCGGCCGCGATCGGCCGGTCGCTCGGGGCGCGTTACGTATCTGCCTAGACGAGTCGAGGGAGGTGGGGACCGGATCCATGGCCGGCGCGGAGGCAATTTCACAGAACAGTCGCGACCACCTGATGAACGTCGCGGAGGAGTTGATGGCGGCTCAGGGCTACCACCGGACCTCCATCGCGGACATCCGGCGTGCATCGGGGCTTCCCGTCGGATCGATCTATCACCACTTCAAGAGCAAGTCCGGCCTGCTCGCCGCGGTGATCGAGCGGGGAAGCCGGAGGTTCTTCGCCAATCTTCCTCGGGCGGTGAATATTTCCGGATCCACCGAGGAGGCGATGCGCGCGTATTGGTCGGCCGCGGCCGCAACCATCGCCGAACACATCTCGTACTTCCAGCTCGAGGCGGACATCGTCTGGCACGGGGCGGCCGACCCGGAACTCGCCGCTGTGGTGGCGAAGGCCACCGGCTATGCCCGCGACCAGCTGGTGGACGTCATCGAGCCGTTCGCGCAAGAGGCCGGTGTGGTGGACCCGCGCGCGTTCGCGGTCGAACTCGCTCTGACCAGCGTGACCTTCGTGCGCGGCGCCGTCATCGAATCCGGGGGGGGACGCGGCGTACCTCGAACGCAAGATCGGCGCCCTCTACCGGATGTTGCGCGCCGACATCGTCGCCCAGGGCGCCGGCCGCGGCGCCGGCCCGTAGGAGCACGGTCGCGCGGCCCGCGTCAGCGGCCGTCCCGGCGTCCCACGACGGTGCTCAACCGCAGCGCCAGCAGCAGGAAGAAGCGAGCATCCGGGTCGTCGAGATCGACGCGGAGCAGCTTGCAGACGCGTTCGATGCGGTAGCGCAACGTGTTGACGTGCACGTGCACGTGCAGTGCACGGGCCGTTTCCGCCGCTCGCCGGTCCTTCTCCAGATACGTCTGCAGCGTGTGCAGCAGATCGGAGCCGTCGCGACTGTCCGCGCGGAGCACCGGAGCCAACGATTCCTCCGCCGCGGCCGCCAGCGCGTCGACCCCGCCGACGTGCGCGAAGAGACGGTACATTCCGAGAGACTCGACGGAGACGACGGCGCGTTCGCGTCGTCCGTGGACACCGACGCGCAGCGCGAAGCGGGCCTCGCGCACGGCCGCGGGATAGTCCTCGGCCCGGCGACAGACCGGACCGATGCCGGCGCCGAGCACGTGTGGGCGGCACTCCTCGACGATCGCAGCGAGGTGCGTTGCGAGGACGATTGATTCCGCGTCGCCGCGCACGGGCCACAGCACGAACGCGTCGCCCTCGAACGTGGTCAGCTGCGCGCCGGGGACCCGAGACCGCACCCGCCGGCCCAGGGTGTCGAGCAGTGCCCGATCCACGTGCCGGTCACCTCCCACGGCGACGACCGCCCGAGGGACGCCGAGATCGAGCCCGACCAGCAGAGCCCGATGCCACAGCCGGCGCAGCTCGTCCTTCGACCCGTCCAGCAGGCTCCGCACCAAGTGATCGGTGAGGCGGATCTCGGTTTCGAGGGCGGCACGGTGCCGCGCGAGGTCCATCCCGACGAGAGCCGCCAGCACGCGCACCGAGTCGTCCCCGGTGGCGGCGGCCCCACGCAGGGTCAGCGTTGCGTTGTCCGTTCCGGGGACGCGGAACTCCCGCACGCACCCCGTCGTGCGGCTTCGGTCGACGGTCGGGTTGCCCGGCCGCGGCGGGCGGCCGTTCGGCCCCTCGAGGTGCACCGATGCGCCCCACGCGTCGCCTGCGAGTTCGAGACAGTGGTCGAGGCCGGCACCGGAGAGCATCGATTCGGCCGTGGCCAGATACAGCTCCCGCTCGGCGCGGGACCGCTCGCGGTCGTCCTCGAGCGTCCGCAGGTCCTGCGCGGCGCGTGCTCGTTCCGCGGCCCGCTCGCGCAGCTCCCCGGCCATCGACGCGAGACCGGCCAGCGCGCGCAGCTCCTCCGACTCGACGGGGCGGCGTGCGCGCGACACCACATACAGCACCGAGTCGACGTGTGCGGCCCCGCTCACCGGCACCGCCGCCGCCGAGACCAGTCCCTCTCGTTCCAGCAGCTGCCGCATCCGGGGGATCGCCCGGGGGTCCGCGCTGTAGTCGGGTGTCGACACCGGTCCGCCGCTGCGCAGCACCTCGCCTCCGAGCCCCCGGTCGGGCGGTATGTGGCTCAGGGCATGGACTTCGGGCTGACTCAGACCCGACCCGGCCACCATGTGGAGACCGTCCTCGCGGGCGTCCATCCAGAACGCCGCGTCGGCACGCGCGGTGGCGCGCGCCGAGGTGAGTGCCGCGCGCACCACGTCGTCGGCACTGTCGGCCGCGACGATGTCGCGAAGAGCTGTCAGGATGTCGGTGTACTGAGCGCGCCCGGATCGTTCGACAGGCATGGCGGTGAGCATACGCTCGACCACGGCCGCGCTCCGGCGTATTCGCCGTGCCGATTCGGGTCCGCAGATGAGAGAAACGCTGGGCCGCATCACACTTCACAGGACCGTCCCGGTCGGAGTTCCGGCGCACGGAACAGTCGATGGACGGCGGTGTCCACGCGAACCTACTGTGATCCGTACAACATGCCTGCGGAGTGGGGCACCTCCCAACCGCTCCGTGAAGGAGATGGCACCTTGACCCGTAACAAGCACCACGTCGTCGTCGGCGCCGGCACCGCCGGCCTGGCCGCGGCGTCGGCGATGAGAGACAACGGATTCGCCGGTCGAATCACCGTCGTCGACGCCGACCCTCACACACCCTACGAACGCCCGCCACTGTCGAAGGAGTACCTCTCCGACCGCAGGCTGCGGGAGATAGTGGCCGAGACGGAGTACCGGCGCCTGGACATCGAGTTGCGCCTCGGTGTCGGGGTGCGCCGGCTCCGACCGTCGGACCGGCGCATCGACACATCCGACGGGGAAGAGCTTGTCGCGGACCGGGTGCTGCTCACCACCGGCGTGGCGGCACGGCGGTTGGACGTCCCCGGGGCCGCCCTCGGAAACATCCTCACGCTGCGAGATGCGGCCGACGCCGCGGCCTTGTCCGCCCGGCTGAGGGCGGGTGGGCCGCTCGTCGTCGTGGGTGGAGGGTTCGTCGGCCTCGAGGTCGCTGCGGCCGCGGCGGACCGCGGAATCGACGTCACCGTCGTCGAACTCGGCGAGCTCCCCCTCCTGGCGGCCGTCGGCCCGGAGATCGCCCGGCGCATCTGCCGGCTGCACACGGAACGGGGGGTGCGCATCCTGACGCGCCGCACGGTCGACGCGTTCGCGGGCTCGCGCACAGTGGAGTCGGTGCGGCTGTCGACCGGCGAACGTCTCGACGCGGCCACCGTCGTCGTCGGGTGCGGTGTCGTCCCCAACGACGGTCTCGCGAGACAGGCGGGAGTAGCCTGCGCCGACGGCATCACCGTCGACGACCTGGGCCGCAGCAGCGACCCCTGGATCTGGGCGGCCGGAGACATCGCCGCGCACGTCAACCCGCACCTCGGTCACCGGGGTCGGATCGAGCACTGGGACGTGGCCCGCCGGCACGGTGCAGCCGTCGGAGCGTCGATGGCGGGGAACGCGACCGTCAACCGCGAAATCCCCTACTTCTGGTCGCACCAGTACCAGCACACGCTGCAGATGTACGGGCGCGGGCGGCCCGGCGACCGCGTGATTGTCCGTGACTCGACCACCGAACCCGGATTCGTGGCCTTCTGGGTGCGCGAGGGGCGTGTTGCCGCCGCAGCCGCCCTGGACGAGCCGCGCGATGTCCGATCGGCAAAAATCCTGGCGGAAAACAGGATCGAAGTTCCGGACGAGACTCTGCGGTTCGCCGGTACCGACCTGCGCAGGCTGGTCCGCCAACTGAGGAGCCCGGACACCCGGCGCGATATCGATGTGACCGGGTGATCCCGAAACAGACGCGACCCGAATCTATTCCATAACCGGATTCGCCCGGGCCGGGGCGTTTCAGGTGCCCCGTGGCGTGGTCCCGCTAGCCCCGGCCCGGGGTGAAATCTGGGCACACCCGGACGTAGAGAGGATGACGATGACGACAACAATGGAGACTTCGGACGTCGAAGCCGGCGGTTTCCGCATCCGGCTCAACAGAGCCGGCCCGCGCACCGGGGAGACGATTCTGTTCCTGCACGGATCGGGGCCCGGTGCCACCGGGTTGTCGAACTATGCCGCGACCGTTTCCGCCTTCGCGGACGACTACGACTGTCTTGTGATCGACCAGGTGGGCTGGGGCGACTCGAGTCACCCGGCCGAGCTCCCCCCGAGCGGACGTGTGCGGCAGCTCGTACTGAGCAACCTGGCGCTGGTCGACGCCCTCGGCCTCGACAGCGTGCACCTCGTGGGGAACTCGCTGGGTGGGGTCGTCGCCCTGAACATGCTGACCGTCGCCCCGGACCGGATCGGGAAGGTCATCGGCATGGGAGCCGGTGGCGGCGGCAACACCGCGCCGACCGGGGAATTGCTCAAGCTCATCGAGTTCTACAACGACCCCACGCTCGAGAGCATGAAGCAGTTGATCTCGTACATGCTCCACGATCCGGACCTGTTCGGCGACGAGATCGACGCGATCGCCCGGGACCGGCTCGAGACGGCGCTGCGTCCGGACGTGCGCCGATCCCATCTCCTCACCTTCGGGCTTCCGCAATCCGGTCCCGGGCTTCCGGGCCTACGTGTCCCGGAGACATCGCTGCGGCGGATCCGCAATGATGTCCTGCTGGTCCACGGCCGCGAGGACTCGGTGGTCCCCGCCGAGAGCAGCGAATGGCTCGCCCGGCGAATCCCCAACGCGCGCCTGCATGTCATGCCGCACTGCGGTCATTGGGCGCAGATCGAACAGGCCGATCGGTTCGTCCAGCTCAGCACGCTGTTCCTGCGCGGCAGGATCTGAGATGTCAACGAAAGGAAATCCCGTGAGCACTGTGAAGGCTCTTGCCTACCTGCGTGTGCGCGGCCCCGTCGACGAGTGGAGGGAGTTCGGCACCCGCATCGTCGGAGCCCAACTCGTGCCGTCCGACGACCCCACCGAGGCCCGCTTCCGGTTCGACGAGCGTGAGTACCGGCTGACGGTCGAGGACGGTCCCCCCGGGGCGGACGCCCTGCTCGCCCTCGGGTTCGAGACGCGGACCAGCGAGGACCTCGACGCGCTCGCCCGCCGCCTGGTCGCGAACTCGGTCCCGGTCTCGGAGGATGCCGATCTGGCGCGTGCACGGCATGTGCAGCGGCTCATCGCCTTCGATGACCCCGACGGCAACCCGATCGAGGTCGTGTACGGTCATCCGCACGACCACACCCCGTTCGTGTCGCCGCGGGGAATCGACTTCGTCACCGGCGATCTCGGCCTCGGGCATGTGTTCCTCTTCGCATCCGACGCGCAGCGATCCGCCGAGTTCTACCAGTCGATGCTGGGCTTCCGCCCCAGCGACACCATCGCCTTCGGCCCGACCAATGCAGTCTTCTTGCACTGCAATCCGCGTCACCACACGGTGGCGCTCGCCGCCATCCCGGGCTTCGAACCGGGGATCGGCCATGTGATGCTCGAGCTCAGCCGCCTCGACTCCGTCGGCCGTGCACTCGATCTGGCGATGGAGACGCCAGGACAGGTCGTCCGCGCCCTCGGGGAACACACCAACGACGCGATGACCTCGTTCTATCTGTCCACACCGTCCGGGTTCGCGATCGAGTACGGATGGAACGGCAGACTCGTGGACGACGACTCGTGGACTGTCGGCCACTACCGGTCGGCCAGCACGTGGGGCCATCAGGTCCTTGCCGACGTCCCCAGCGCCGTGGCAGTGGGGGCCGACGATGAGTGACATCCATGCGCTGGTCGACCCCGCTCACGGCCGACTCAACCCCACCATCTACACCGACCCGGGCATCTACGAACTGGAGCTCGAGCGGGTGTTCGGCCGGACCTGGCTCTTCCTCGCGCACGACAGTCAGTTGCCGGAGCCCGGGTCGTTCGTCCAGACGTACATGGGTGAGGATCCGGTTCTGGTCGTGCGCCAGCGAGACGGCTCGGTGAAGGCGTTCCTCAATCAGTGCAGGCATCGGGGAATGCGCATCTGCCGATCGGACGAGGGCACGAGTCGCGCGTTCACGTGCACCTACCACGGCTGGTCGTACGACCTCGAGGGCAACCTCATCAACGTGCCGCAGCAGCAACGCGGATACCGTGACCGGATCGACAAATCCTCCTGGGGCGCCACGAAGGTCCCCCGCATCGCGAGCTACCGGGGGTTCCACTTCGGCACCTGGTCGGACGAGGTCCCGGACTTCGTCGAGTATCTGGGCGAGATGGCGTACTACTTCGACGCGACCATCGATCGATGGGACAACGGCCTCGAGTTCGTCAAGGGCGCCGCGAAGTGGGTCATCGACTGCAACTGGAAGCTGCCGGCGGAGCAGTTCGCCAGCGACATGTACCACGCCGCGATCTCGCATTCGTCGGCGATGCTGGCCCTGCACGAGGATCCGGCCTTCCACGGTCTGCTCAACCCACCGCCTGACGCACCGGGCCGGCAGTTCGCCGGTGACGGCCACGGATCGGGGAGCTTCTGGCTCCCCGAATTCGGTCCCGACCTGCACGCAGGCCCCGAGTACAGCGCCTGGCAGACCGCACATCGCGACGAAGTCTTCCGGCGGATCGGCGCCGACCGCGCCGTGAAGGTCTCGGGGCACAATCTGATCTTCCCGAACTTCTCCTGGCTCGGACCCGTGAACACGATGCGCGTGTGGCATCCGCGCGGTCCCGGACAGATCGAAGTGTGGGCATGGACGTTCGTACCGAAGGACGCGTCGCCGGAGGCCAAGGCGGGAATGCGGCGGGGCACCCAGCGGTCCTTCAGCCCGGCCGGGGTCTTCGAGACCGATGACGGCGAGAACTGGACCGAGGTGCAGCAAGTGCTGCGAGGCTGGAAGTCGCGTAGCACCGAGTTCAACGTCCAGATGGGGATGGGATTCGAGGAACGCGACAGTCACGGTCTTCCCGGCCTGTCCAACGACGTTTACAGCGAAACCGCCGCCCGTGGGTTCTACCAGCGGTGGCTGGATCTCGTCGACGGCCTGCCATGGGACGAAATCCTCCGCCGAGCCGACGAGGCCAAGCGCTCCGAACACGCAGGAGAGAACCGATGACCACCGACACCCGCAGCGCCGACGGGCTGCCCGCGGCCGTCCAGCGCGCCGACGTGCATCTGCAGCACGCGGTCGAACAGTTCCTGTATGCCGAGGCGGAACACCTCGACAACCACCGCTACCACGAATGGCTCGAGTTCTTCGGGGAGGACGTGCACTACTGGGCGCCCACCCGCATGACCCGCACGTTCCGGGAACGCGACGCCGAGATCTCCGGCCCGGACGAGGGCGCGTTCATCGACGACGACTTCTCCTTCCTGCGGGGCAGGGTCCGCCGGCTGACCTCGGGCCTGTCATGGTCGGAGGAGCCCCCGTCGCGCACCCGGCGGTTGCTGACCAATGTCCGTGTCGCGCACCGCGAGGACGGCGATCTCGACGTGGTGTGCAACTTCTGGGTCTACCGCAGCCGGCTCGAGCGGCACCAGGACTGGTTCGTCGGTGAGCGCTTCGATGTGCTGCGCCACCACACCGGCACCCTGCCCTTCAAGATCCGCGAGCGCCGGATCGTCCTCGAGCAGACCACGATCCTCGCCCCCAGCATCAGCATCTTCCTGTGAGGTATCCGACGATGACGGCTGAATCATCCAGTGAGAACACGCGGTGGGTTCGTGTCTGCGCGGTCGGCGACCTCGACGACGACGACGCGGTGCGGCTCGACTCGCGTCCGCCGGTGTCGGTGTTCAGGTCGAACGGGGAGTACTTCTGCGTCGACGACACGTGTACGCACGAGACGTACTCCCTCGCCGACGGATGGATCGAGGACTGCGTCGTGGAATGCCCGCTCCACATGGCGAAGTTCTGCCTCCGAACCGGCCGGCCCCTGAATCCGCCCGCGACGACCGCGGTCCGCACGCACCCGGTCCGTATCGAGGGCGGCGACATCCACGTCGGACTTCCCGACTCGTACGAACTGAAGGAAGGAGCCCGTAGTGGGACGGCTTGACGGAAAGTCGATTCTCGTGACCGGCGGCGGGTCCGGGCTCGGCCACGCCCTGGTGAGACGGTTCGTCGAGTACGGCGGTCGCGTGACCGTGCTCGACAGGTCGGAGCCGAAGCTGACAGCACTGCGCGAGGCGTTCGGGACCAGCGTGCGCACCCTGAAGGGCGACGTCACCTCGTTCGCCGACAACAAGCAAGCAGCCGATCTCGCCGTGCGCGAGTTCGGTGCTCTCGACACCTTCGTCGGCAACGCCGGAGTCTGGGACTTCGGTCGTTCGCTGCTCGACGCGTCGCCGGAAGAACTGGGTACCGGGTTCGACGAATTGTTCTCCGTCAACGTGAAGGGCTATCTGCTCGGTGCGAAGGCCGCAGCGCCGCACCTGAAGTCCTCCCGCGGCAGCATGATCTTCACCCTGTCCAACGCGGCCTTCTTCCCGGGCGGCGGTGGGCCGCTGTACGTCTCGTCCAAGCATGCCGGCGTGGGACTCGTGCGCCAGCTGGCGTACGAACTTGCCCCGGAGGTTCGGGTCAATGCGGTCGCTCCCGGCGGCATGGCCACCGACCTGCGCGGGCCCGGCGCGATGGGGCTCGCCGATCACTCGGTGGCCGAGGCCATTCCGATCCGGCAGATGGTGCGCGACAACGGAGCTCTGCAGATCGAGGTGGAACCCGACGATTACGTGGGCGCCTACCTCTATCTCGCGTGCCGTGACGATTCCGCGACCGTGACGGGAACAGTAGTGGACGTCAGCAGCTGGGGAACACCCAAGAGGACCGACGCCGTCTGACGGCGCAGCGACCGGGGTGGGTCTGTCGTTCGCGACAGACCCACCCCGGCGTGTATGCGGATCCCAGGTCACGCTGGGCTGCCGGCACGTTCCCCCAGCAGGTCGAGGGCGATGTCGACGATCATGTCCTCCTGCCCGCCGACGAGCGCGCGCCGCCCGACCTCGAGCAGGAGGGTGCGCACGTCGATGCCGTAACGCTCGGAGGCTGCCTCCGCGTGGCGGAGGAACGAGGAGTACACGCCGGCGTAGCCGAGGGTGAGGGTCTCGCGGTCCACCCGGACCGGCCGATCCTGAAGCGGCCGGACCAGGTCGTCGGCGGCGTCCTGCAGCGCGAACAGGTCGCTGCCGTGGGTCCAGCCCTGCAGGTCGGCGACGGCGACGAACGCCTCGAGCGGGCAGTTGCCGGCCCCGGCGCCGTGTCCGGCCAGGGAGGCATCGACACGAGTGACACCTTCCTCGACGGCGACCACGGAGTTCGCCACCGACAACGACAGATTCTCGTGGGCGTGGATACCGATCTCGGTGCCCGGGTCGAGCACGCTCCGGTAGGCCCGAACCCGTTCGCGTACCCCGTCCATGGTCAGACGACCGCCGGAGTCGGTGACGTAGACGCAGTGCGCGCCGTAGGACTCCATCAACTTCGCCTGTCGCGCCAGCTCGGCGGGCGGTGCCATGTGGCTCATCATGAGGAATCCGGAGACGTCCATGCCCAGCTCGCGGGCCGTCGCGATGTGCTGGGCCGAGACGTCCGCCTCGGTGCAGTGGGTGGCCACGCGCACCGAGCGGACCCCGAGCCGGTAGGCGTGCTCGAGTTCGCGGATCGTGCCGATCCCGGGCAGAAGCAGCGTGGTGAGGCGCGCCCGGGACACGTTCGCAGCCGCGGCCTCGATCCACTCCCAGTCGGTGTGGCTGCCCGGTCCGTAGTTGAGGCTGCCCCCGGCCAGTCCGTCGCCGTGGGCGACCTCGATGGCGTCGACACCGGCCGCGTCCAGCGCGGCCACGATACGGCCCACGTCGTCCGGGGTGATGCGGTGCCGAACGGCGTGCATCCCGTCCCGGAGCGTGACGTCCTGGATGAACAGTTCGGTCGTCATCGGGTGGTCTCCAGTTCTGCCGCGCGCGCGGTGTCCGTCTCGGCGGCGGCCTCCGCGAACCGCAGGGCAGCCGAGGTCATGATGTCGAGATTGCCCGCGTACGCGGGCAGGTAGTGGGCGGCACCCTCGACCTCGAGGAATACCGACACCTGGTGGGTGGGTGTGGCCGGGGCGCCGTCGGCGAGCAGGGTATGCACCGGTTGCCCCTGCGGAACCGGGGTGATCTGCACCCGCTGCTTGAGCCGGTAGCCCGGCACGTAGGCGGCGACGTCGGCGACCATCCGCTCGATCGACTCCCGGACGGCGTCGTGCACGACTGCGCTCGGCTCGGAGATCAGGCAGAACACGGTGTCCCGCATGATCAGCGGCGGCTCGGCAGGGTTCAGGACGATCACCGCCTTACCCCGGGCCGCGCCGCCGACCGACTCGATCGCGTGCGCCGTCGTCTCGGTGAACTCGTCGATGTTCGCGCGGGTGCCGGGTCCGGCGGACTTCGACGCGATGGACGCGACGATCTCGGCGTAGGCGACGGGCGTGACGCGCGAGACCGCCGCCACGACGGGGATGGTTGCCTGCCCACCGCAGGTGACCATGTTGACGTTCGGGGCGTGCCGGTGTGCGTCGAGGTTGACGGCCGGAACGACGAACGGGCCGATCGCTGCGGGCGTGAGGTCGATCAGCCGCTTGCCGTAGGGTTCGAGCGCGCGGGCGTTGGCCCGGTGCGCCTGTGCCGACGTCGCGTCGAACACGAAGCCGATCTCGTCGAAGTTCGGCAGGCCGATCAGGCCCGCCACGCCGTCGGCGGTGGTGGGGACACCCAGCCGGCGGGCGCGGGCCAGGCCGTCCGACTCCGGGTCGATGCCGACCATGGCGCCCATCTCGAGATTGGTCGAGTTCCGGATCACCTTGATCATCAGGTCGGTGCCGATGTTGCCGGAGCCGATGACGGCCACCTGTGTTCTGCGGGTGCTCATGTGTGGTCCTCCTCGGTGAAGGTCGCGGTCACCGAACCGAGTCCGGTGATGTCCGCGGTGACGGTGGAGCCGGGGTGGACGGGCGCCATCGGCCCGAGAGCCCCGGACAGGACGATCTGCCCGGTGCGGAGCGGTTCACCGAACCGGCGGGCGGTGTCGGCGAGCCACGCCAGGGCCCGCAGCGGGTCGCCCAGGCAGGCCGCGCCGTTCCCGGTGGACACCGCCGCGCCGTCGACACGCATCGCCATCTCGGTGTCGACCGGTTCGAACTCGTCGAGCCCGCGGCGCCGGGTGCCGAGGACGAACAGCCCGGACGAGGCATTGTCGGCGACCGTGTCCCCGAAGGTGATGTCCCAGCCTGCGATCCGGCTGTCGACGATCTCGAGGGCGGCGACGGCGTAGTCGACGCTGTCGCGGATGCGCCGGTCGTCGAGCGGGCCGTCGGCGAGGTCCTGCCCGAGCACGAAGGCGATCTCCGCCTCGACCTTCGGTTGCAGCAGGCGGTGGAAGGGCACGGGTTCGTCCTCGGTGTACTGCATGTCGTCGAACAGGACACCGAAGTCGGGCCGGTCCACGCCGAGTTGCCGCTGGACCGCCGGTGACGTGAGCCCGATCTTGCGACCGACCACACGAGCGCCGGCGGCCGTGCGTGCCGCGTTCAGTTTCGTCTGGACCGCGTAGGCGCGCTCGATATCGGAGCTGCCGATGAGGTTACGCACCGGCGGGCACGGTGAGTGGGTGCGCACCGCGTGGTCGATCCGGACGAAGGCCGCGTGTACAGCCGGATCGTCCGTCGCGGCGCCGCCGGAGGGCGGAGCCGGCATGTGGTCGGTTCCTGGGGAGGGGGTCATGGCGGTCCCGGAAGGTCGAAGGGAATTGGTCTGCCCACTGTCGCCGGGCGAGCCGGCATCCGGCCAGGAAAGTGTTCGACTCAGTGGAACGTACAGTGGCTGGTGACCCGAATCGCCAGGTCACCGGACGAAAGGGGGAATGCGGTGCACACTCCCAGCGACGTGCAGATCGACCCGAACACCGTGCTCGGCAAGGTCGTCACCGTGCTGTATGCGTTCACCGTCGACGACCACGGGCTCAGCCTCGCGGAACTCGGCCGGCGCACCGGCATCCCCAAGGGCACCCTGCACCGGCTGGTCTCCGACCTCGTCAAGGTGCGCCTTCTCGACCGCACCCAGGCCGGCTACCGGCTGAGCGGGCAACTGTTCGAACTCGGAATGCGGGCGTCCACCGAACGCAGCCTGATCGAGGTCGCAACCCCGTTCATGGAGGACCTGTACGAGCGGACGCACGAGACGGTGCACCTCGGCATCCTCGAGGGCACCGAAGTGGTCTACATCTCCAAGATCGGGGGACACCGGCAGGCCCGCTCCCCGTCCCGTCTCGGCGGCCGAATGCCGCTGCACTGCACGGCCATCGGAAAGGCCCTCCTCGCCTACTCCGATCCGGAGATCCTCGAGAGGGTGCTCGCCGAGCCACTCGAACGGCGCACCCCGAAGACGCTGTCCGGGCCCGGACTGCTGCGCGCACAGCTCGAACGCATCGTCGACGAGGGGGTCGCGTACGAACGCGAGGAATCCGCGATGGGCATCACCTGCGTCGCTGCGCCGGTACTCGACCCGGACGACCGGCCGATCGCGGCCCTCAGTGTCACCGGTCCCGTGGCCCGCTTCCATCCCGAGCGGCACGCCACGTCGGTGCGCGCGGCCGCGGCCGGCGTCGCCGCCACCCTCGCGCGCCGCGCGCGGATGTCGGAGCCGGAATGAGACGGGCCGCACCGTGCCCGGCGGCCGGCCCGGCAGTTCCGGTAGGGAACCCCGGTCCGTCGCGGAGGCGGACGAATCGGACAGCGCGTGGGGTGTTCGTCGTCTAGGCTGCCGCGCATGACATCGATTCCGGTGAATGTGGACAACTTCGTTCGCGCGGAGACGGATCGGATGTTTCTCGACCTTCAGCGGGACGCCGGGGGCATCAATGTGCTCCGGCACAACCGGGAGCCCGCCTCGGTCGAGCAGCAGACGGTGATCCGGATGAACCGCGACACCCTGTACAGCCTCGCGATCGTCGACACCTCGGAGGGCGCGACCCTCACCATCCCCGACGGCGGTCGGCGGTACCTGTCCGTGATGGTGGTCGACCAGGACCACCATGTCGATCGGATCCTCCACGACCCGGGAGAGCACAGGCTCACCGCCGACGAGTTCCCGACACCGTACGTCGCCGTCGCGGTGCGGATTCTCGTCGATCCTGCCGATCCGGACGACGTCCGCACCGTGGTCTCGCTCCAGGACCGGTTCCGTCTCGACGCCGGCTCGTCGACGCCGTTCGCGGCGCCCGACTACGACCGTGCGAGCTTCGACGCGACGCGGGAGGCGCTGCTGGCGCTGGCACGAGGACTGACCGGCTTCGACCGGATGTTCGGTGCCAGGCACGCGGTCGACCCGGTCCGGCACCTGATCGGCACCGCCGCCGGCTGGGGCGGCCTGCCGACCACGGAGGCCGCCTACATCGGCGTCGATCCGGGACTGCCGGTCGGCGAGTACGAGCTGACCGTCCGCGATGTGCCCGTCGACGGCTTCTGGTCCGTCTCGGTCTACAACGCCGAGGGCTTCTTCGAGCCGAACGAGCGCCACGCCTACAGCATCAACAACCTCACCGGCGTGCCCAACGAGGACGGCTCGATCACCGTCCGTTTCGGTGGCGGCGACGAGGCGGACCGTGCCAATTGCCTTCCCGTCACGGAGGGGTGGAACTACCTCGTTCGCCTGTATCGCCCGCGTGCGGAGGTCCTCGACGGAAGCTGGGTGTTTCCCGCCCTCGCCCCGTCATCGAACGGGCGGTGAGCGTCGACGTCGGCCCGGCTCCGTCCCCGAGTTCGCGTTCCACCGCGACCGGGCCGCCCCGCGTACAGCGGGACGGCCCGGTGCGTCCGACGGGACTACGCCGCGCAGGTCACGCCCGCCCCGGGTGGTCCGTCTCCCACGGCGCCGGGATCGGGTAGTACCGCTCCAGGAATTGGGTGACCTTGGCCGTCCGCAGCTCGAGGTCGACCTCGGGGACGCTGCCGTCGTTGAGGCAGAAGAAGTCCATCTTCCGCTTCGCCAGCAGCGTGTCCAGCTCGCGCAGACCCGATTTCATCGTCGTGTCGACGTACCGCATGCGGGCCGTCGTCTGCTGCACCGCCCGGCCGGTCATCAGCGCGTAGTAGTGGTAGAACGAGTTCGTCACCGAGATGTTCTCCGCGGCCCGGAACGTGCTCGCCGCCGTCGCGGCGAACTCGTCCGCGAACTCCCGCTCCATCTCCGCCATGATGCTCTTGCGCAGCGGCACCGGCGTGTGTTCGAGGTGCCGGGTGATCGTCACCCCGAACCGGTCCTCGAGCAGCCGGCGATTCACGCGCGCCGCGTTCTCGAAACCACTGCGCTTCTTGTGGTTCCGGCCCAGCCCGATCCGGGTGTCCGCCTCGATGAACTTCGTGACCCCGCCGGCGGAGAAAAACACCTGCGGGTCCACCGGGCAGCCGAAGAACATGTCGTCGTTCGAGTACAGGAAGTGCTCGGACAGACCCGGGATGTGGTGCAGCTGGCACTCGACGGCCTGCGAATTGTGGGTGGGCAGCACCGACGGGTCGGCGAAGAACTCCTCGCTGCGCACGAACGTGACCTGCTCGTCGTCGGCCAGCCAGTCCGGTCGCTCCGAGTCGGTCGCGACGAAGATCCGCCGGATCCACGGCGCATACATATGTACGGAGCGCAGCGCGTACTTCAGCTCGTTGATCTGCCGGAAGCGGGCGGGGGAGTCGTCGCCCTCGCCCACCACGTAGTTCTGCATGCGCTTGGCGCGCTCGGCCTGCCACTCCTTCGACGAGCCGTCCACCCACGAGAACACCAGGTCGATCTCGAACGGGACGTCCGACGGATGGGTCGCGAACATCCCCTCGATCGTCGGCCACGTCTGCCCGTAGCGCTCGACGGTGGTGCGGGTGACCTCCTCCCGCGGCACGCTGCGCCGGGTCAGGGCGTTCTCCTTCGGCAGGAGGATCTCGTCGTCGGTGTGCGACCACAGCTCGATCTGCACCCCGTTCGACGCCCCGTACCGCAGCCCACTGGTCAGCTCGACTCGCGGCCGGAACAGGCGGAACGCCCGCGCCTTGGAACTGTGGGAGAGCCGGCCGTCGGCGACGAGCACCGGACGGCGCCGCTTGGCGCCGACCGTCTTGGAGTAGAACGGTTCGTCGGTGCACGCGACGACCAGCGCGGCACGCAGCTCCTTGCGGTCGGCCCAGTCCACCGCCAGCACCGGGCGCGCGCCGTCGCCGCGGACCAGCAGATAGTCGATGCCGGCGTCGTCGAGGACCCGGCGCACGAAGTGCAGATCCTCGAGCATCGCCTCGTGCGGCGTGGTCGTCGAGATGGGGATCGCGTAGCGATCCCGGAACCACACGATGTCCGGGTGGCCGTGCAGCCGGGGTCGCTCGGACGCGAGCGGGGGAGCATCTCCGACGCTGTGGGGCAGGGAGACGAGGTGAACGGTATGGGGGGCCGGCGAGTGCGTCGGAGTGCTCCTTTCCTGTGAAGGGATTTCCCGGGAAAGATCCCGGGAACGAGAAAGTTTGATTCTAGTTCACTATTGCCACTTCAGGCACATCATGAGGGCGGAGGTGGGGAGCATCTCCGGAACCGGCGGCCGTGCGGGGTTCACTCTCAGGACTGCGGGCTCGTCGAGGCTCAGCCGACGTCGGTCGGCCCGATCCATTCGGGGTACTGCGGGGCGCTCGCGCCTACAGCGCCTCGAGATGGGCGACGACGTACGGCCACGGGATCCGCTCCTGTTCGAGCCGTATGCCTTGGGCACGCACCACCGCGAGCGCGTCGCGTTCCGGCCCGGTCAGGTGCGCGGGTGCGTGCGGTGCAGGCGACGCCTCGGGCACGGCGAGTTCGCGCCACCGCTCGACGGTGCCCCGGTCCATGAGCAGGCTGCGCACGTGCGGGAGGCGGCCGCGGAGCCGGTCGAGGATCGCGAAGCCGTGCGTGTCCAGATCGCCCCAGTACACGACGTCGGAGGCGGCGAGCCACGGCACGTCCGCCAGCTCGTGTACCGCGTAGCCGCCGCCGTGCACCGCCACCGTCGCCGGCAGCTCCGGCAGCGCGTGCAGGCCCTCCTTGTTCTCCAGGATCAGGGTGCGGGCCGGCGTCACCGGCAGTGCCGCCAGCTCGTCGAGCGACGTCGCGAAGATCCGGGGCGCCGCCGCCAGCAGCGCCCGATCGCACACGGCCACCTCGCACATCCGCGGCAGCGACCGCACCCCCAGGGCGCGGTCGCCGCGCACGCCGTCGAGCAGCGTCTCCACCAGACCGCGATGCCGCGACACCCATTTGGTGTCGACGCCGGGCACCGGCAGCTGGCGGATGAACAGCCCCGACGACGGATGCTCGGCCAGCCAGCGCACGGCCGCGACGAGCCGCGCGAAGTCCGGCTCCTCCAGCTCCAGCCAGCGGGCATGCGTCGCGGCGATCGCGGTCGCGAGCGTCGCGGTGCCGGGGCCGAGTCCGTCGAGCAGGCGCGCCTGCCGTTCGGTGAGGCTGCGCCACTCGGGTGCTCGTGCGGCCGCGGCGGCGATCTCGGTCGCGCCCGAAAGCACCAGGCGCATCGGCACTTCCTGCGTGCCGAAGCTCGGCCAGCGCCGCGTCTCCCACTCGACCCGTCCGGCACCCGGATAACCGTGCCAGGCGCGCACCCACGCCACGACGGCGTCGGGATCCTGCGCGACCCGCCGCTCGGACGGCGGATGCAGCGCAATGGACAGCGAATCCGATTCGGCCGCAGCGGGATCGGTGATCCATCGGGTGCGACGGCTGCGGTACGCGGCCTGGGCCTTGCCGGCGACCGCGGACGGCGGCACGCACAGTGCGCTCACGTGCCGTCCTCGCCGGCGTCGCGGATCGGCAACAGTGCGATCTGCGAGTAGCGCTTGTCGCGGATGCTCACCGCGGCCACGCCGTCGATGTAGTCGTCGAGGGTCTGCAGCAGCTTGAGCGGGGTGGCGAGCACCATGTGGAACCCGAACTGGGTGAACACGTCCAGCGCCCGCCGCGTGTACGCGGGGTCGGCGCGGTCGAATGCCTCGTCGAGGATCACGGTGCCGTAGCGCGGCAACTCCTCGCCGGCGGCGGCCAGCTGATAGCGCAGCGCGGCCGCGAGGCAGAAGAACACCAGCTTCTGCGCCTGCCCACCCGACAGGCCGGAACTCGAGTCGTGATAGTTGGCGTCGTTGCCCTCCGGGTCGACCTCCACCCCGATGAATCCGACGTGCAGGCGGGTGTCGAGCACGAGGCGCTTCCACCGCAGGTCGGCGGGCTCGCCGGAGTCGAGCCGTTCGAGCACCGCCGCCATCTGTTCGAACCGCCGCTCCGCCGCGGCCCGGTCCTCCTCCTTCCACGCGCCGCTCGTGATCTGCAGCAGCTCCGCCAGGAACTCCGACGCGGCGGGGGAGCGCCGGTCCTTGACGTCGATGCGCAGGATCCGGTCGGTGTCGAACGGCGAGCGGCGCAGCGATTCGTTCACCGGCTCGATGCGCGAGCGGATCTCGCCCGGCGCCTTACGGATCGCGCGCGCCAGCTCCCCGATGTTGCGGTGCGACTGCTCGCGCAGCAGCCGGAAGAACTCGTCCTCGTAGGCGGGCAGGCCGTCGCTGCGCAGCCGGGCGAGCACGGCGAGGGCGTCGTCGACGTACTCGGCCTCGGAGCGCATCTCGGCGCGCCGCGCCTCCCACTCGGCGAGGTAGCCGGTGAGGATGGCGGTGATGCGGCGCTCGGCGTCCGCGGTGTCGCGCTGCGCGGACCGCATCTCCTCGTTGATCGCGCGACCCACGGTGCTCAGGGCCCGGTCGATGTTGTCGACGGTGACGCGACGGACCGCCGCGGCGAACCGGGCTCGGATGCGCGCGACGATCGGGTCGGGCACCGCGGTGCCGGCGTGGGCCTGCGCCTCGTCGAGCCGCGCCTGCACCCGGGTCAGCTCGTCCCGGTGCTGTTCGAGCTTGGCCAGCGCCGCGGTGTGCGCCTGCCGGGCGGCGCGTTCCTCGCTCTCGGCGCGAGCCAGATCCGCGGTGAGCGTGGCGTATTCGGTGTTGCCCTGCATCCACTCGCGCAGCCGCTCCTCGATCGCGTCCACCGCGCTGCCCGCCGCCGCGACATCGACGTCGGCCCACGCGGACTCGCGGATCACCGCGGCGGCCTGCCGGCGCTGCTGGATCGCGGACTCGGCGCGTTCGAGCGCCTCCTGCCGCCGTTGCAGCGCGTCGACGTCGGTCTCGGCGTCGCCGATGCGCCGGCGCAGGTCGGCGAGCTTGGCCTCGTTGTCGAAGCCGAGGACCCAGCGGCTGCGGTCGTCGATGCGCCGCCGGTCGTCCTTCTCGTGCCGGTCGCCGCCGTGCTTGACCTGCCCGGCCCGGGTCACGCCCCGCGGGACGCGGCGCAGGTCGTCGGCGGTGTCGACGCACGCGTAGTCGAAGCGGTCCGCCAGCTGGTGGTGCAACCACGCGGCGAGCGGGCCGGGGCGCACCTCGAGCTTGCGGACGAGCGAGCCGTCGGCGGTGGTGGGTGCGTCCGGCGCGCCGACGCCCGTGCGGACCCGCCGGTACACGAGGCGGGCGCCGAGATGGTGTGCGTCGACGGCGGCGGCCACCCGCGGATACAGCTCGTCGGGCACCAGCAGGGTGCGCCCGAATCCGCCCAGGACCCGCTCGATCGGACCCGTCCACTCGGCGTGCTCGGCGCGCACCGCGATCAGCTCGCCCGCGAAGTGCAGGGCGTCCTCACCGAGTCCGGCCGCCGAGCACACCAGTTCCCGGGCGCGCAGCAGGTCGGGATCGAGGTTCGAGCGGCGCCGGGCCAGGACCTCCCGGTCGGCGATCAGTGCGCGGATCGTCTTCCGGCGTTCGGCGAGCGCACCGGCCACCTCGTACAGTTCGGCCTTACGCGTGTCGGCGGTCGCGTCGAGCTCGCGCAGTTCCCGCCCGAGCTGGGCCTGCAGATGCGCGAAGTCGTCCGCGGTGGCCGGTGTCTCCGCCTCCCATTGAGTGAGGGCGACGTCGAACCGTCTGCGTTGCCGGGTGATTCGTTCGAGTGCGGTCTCGGCGGTCTCCTTGTGCACGCGGAGGGTTGCGAGCCGGCCGTCGCCGGCGCTCTCGGCGCGCACCCGCAGATCGAGGGTGCGTTCGCCGGCGCGGTCGGCCTCGTCGGCGGTCTTGTCCGCGGCGGCCTGCAGCAGACCGGTCTGCGCGCGCGTCTCCTCGAGCCTGTCGCTGAGCAGGTCCACCGTCATCCGGGCGTGCACCGCGTCGAGGTGATCGGTCTCGTCCTGCAGGTCGCGCTGCGACTGCAGCCCGGTGCGACGGGCGTCGGCCAGCGCGACGAGCGGCTCGAGCGTCTCGACCTGGCGGCGGGCGTCGACGACGACGCGATGCGCCTCGCGCAGCTCGCGGAACTGGGTCGTGGCCCGCTCGGCCATCGCGAACGTCGGCGGCTCGTCGAGCATGTAGTCGCGCAGCAATTGGTCGAGGCTGTTCAGGCTCTTCGCGGACAGCGTGCGGTGCAGCAGCCGCTGCGCGGCCTCCGACGAGATGCCGAGCTTGGACCGGAACGCGCGGGCGAACGGTGCGTAGCTGGGGTTCACGACCGCGTCCGGCCAGCGCTTGCGGATGCCCCGGGTGTCGATTCCCCGCGTGACGAACGGTTCGAGGTCGGTCAGCTCCACGTCCACGTCGAGGATCAGGTGCAGGTGCGAGATCTCGTTGTTGGCGTTGGCGCCCCGGCGCAGGTGCATGAGCTTGACCAGGGTCACCGGGGCCGTGCCGTCGGCGGCGTCGTATGTCAGTGCGACCGCGCTCCACGTCGCGCCGGTGCGCAGATACGAGGCGGTGAGCGCGTCGGTGTCGGCGTCGGCCTCGCGCCGCCACGCGCCGCGGATGTAGCTGACGAAGTTGCGGCCCGACCCGGCCGCCGACTCCTGCGCGGCCGCGTTGAACCGCACGCTGCCGCCCGGCATGAGCACCGTCGAGATCGCGTCGATGAGCGTCGACTTGCCCGAGCCGGACGCCCCGGTGATGAGAAAACCCTTGCGGGCCACGGGAATGTCGTGATGCCCGTGCAAAGTGCCCCAGTTGACCACCTGCACCCGCGCGAGCCGGAACTGGCCGGGGTGGATGGGAGCGGCGCTCACGGCGCGTCCTCCTCGACGATGCGCCGGAACTCGGCCTCGACGGCGGCGACCTGATCGGCGTCGAACAACTGCCGCAACACCGGAGAGACCTCCATCCGGCCCTCCGTGGACGTCGACGCCAGCAGCGTGTACTTCTTCAGCTTCTCCCACGACGCGTTGACCCGTTTGCGGAAGCCGGCCGGATCGGTGCTCGTCGCCGCGCGGTACATCTCCAGCTGCCCGGCGACCTCGTCGAAATCGACGATCACCCGCTCGCCCGGCTGGGCGCGCAGCAGCCGGTGCCGCAACGCCAGCAGCATCACGGTGTCCATGAACGTGAGGCGCTCGGTGCGCAGCACCGTCGGGGCCTTGTGGTCGCCCGTGTCGGCGGGGCGGGTGAACGCGAGCTGATCGTCCTCGTCGACGACGAGATCGAGGAACACGTCCGCGAGCCGGGACCGCAGCACCCGCTCGTCGCGGATCACCGTCCGCCACACCTCCGGGTGCTTGTCGGCGGTGACGAGCGGTCCCTTGAGGAGTTGCACCAGCGCGCGGCGGGTGTCGAGGTCGAGTTCGCCGGTGTCGCCCGGATACAGCCCGGTGCGGGTGGTCGATTCGGTCATGACGCGTCCTCGGTGATGCGGGCGGTGAACTCGGTGTCGGTCGGGTCGAACAGGTGCCGGCGCACCGTTGCGACGCGGGTCGCGCCCGACGGGGACGTCCACGCGATCTCCTCGGTGCCGTCGACGCGGTGACCGTGCTCCGCGGCGAGCACCAGCAGACCCACCGCGCTGGCCAGACCCTGCGTGGCGGGATGATCGCGCAACACGTCGCCGATCGTGGCGCTGCCGCGGGAACGCAGCGTGGCGGCGACATTGCCGGCCAGCTCGTCCATGTCGATCTCCGATTCACGGACGATGCGGCGCAGCTCCGCCAGGTCCACCTCGCCGACCGGCTGCGTCACCACCGGCTCGGCCACCAGGTCGTCGGCCGGGTTGTGCAGCCGCAGCGCCGCCACCGAGTCGATGCCCATGCCGACCCGCACCAGCTCGAGGTCCAGCAGATCGTATGGTTTGCGGCGCTGCGCCACCTGCAGGGCCTGCTGCTGGGCCGAGCGCAGGAGCCGCTGCAGACGCCGGTGCTCCTCGTAGTGGCGGGACTGCACGAAGTGCCGCAGCGAACGCGACAGCGACGTCATCGTCGCGTGCACCTCGCCGCCGGCGTCCTCCATCTCGGTGAGCAGGGTGCGGAACCGGTTGCGTTGCTCGGTGGTGAGCTGCTGCGCGAACGGGCGTTGCAGCACCGCCTCGATCCAGTCGTCGAGCTGCGACGACCGCTCCGGATCGATGATCATGTCGTAGAAGCCGGCGAAGCTGCGGCCGGCGTCGGAATTACCAATCAGATCGACCC
The DNA here is from genome assembly GCF_017068255.1 of Rhodococcus sp. PSBB066. Lineage (NCBI taxonomy): Bacteria > Bacillati > Actinomycetota > Actinomycetes > Mycobacteriales > Nocardiaceae > Rhodococcus > Rhodococcus sp. PSBB066. The sequence goes on along the minus strand of NZ_CP070859.1, from coordinate 4,943,484 downwards.
CGCGGAACACCTCGCCGAGGGTGTCGCCGCGGTCGCCCTCGTCGTCGAGGATCCGGGCCCGCAGCTCCCGGTTGAGCGCTTCCAGCTCGGCGCGCACCCGCGCGAAATCGCCCGGGATCTCCCCGGCCAGCGCCAGGATCTCCGCGGACCGTTCCACCGCGCGGTTCCCGTCCAGCACGGGAAAGTCACCGGATTCGACGGCGGCGATCTGCCGGTCCAACTCGTCGCGCTCGGCCCGCAACGCCGCCAGGCGGCTCTCGCTGCGTGGGTCCGAGTCCCGCGCCAGCGCCTGGAGCTGGCTCGACAGGGTGGTCAGCCGCGACTCGGTGACCGAGCTGGTGGCGGTCGTCAGGCCCGCGACGAACGTGAGTGCGGCGAACGTCGCCTCCGTCGGCTCGAGTGTCTCCTCGCGGGTGTCGGCGCTCGCGCGGCGCAGCAGGAAGCCCGCGCGCACCCAGTCCGCACAGTAGGCCTGACCGGTGCGCGGCAGCTCGAAGCCCTCGTCGCGCAGTTCCTGCAGGTCCGCATCGAGGCGGGCGAACAGCTCCGGGGCCGGCAGCCGTCGCGTGCCGCGGTCGAAGTGCCGGCCCAGCAACGCCAGCACCGCGGCCGCATTGTCCGACCGCAGCAGCGCCCACGCCGGGTGCTCCTGACGCAGGCGCGCCAGGCGGTGCAGGTCGGCGGTCGACACGACGCTCCCTCCGGTGTCGGGTTCGACCATGCTGACACATGGGGGCGACAGCGTCGCGGGCGTGGCCTGCCGAACGCACGTGGATTCAAGCTCGGTGTCCGGGCTCGAATCTGCACAGGACTGCGGCCGACTCCGAGGTTGAGGTCAGCGGCTGCGGGTCTCGAAGTCGTCGAGGACGGCGACGATGCGCTGGACGGTGTCTTCGAGACCGGAGCACCATTGCACTTCGGGTACGCGGGCGCCGCCCTTGCCGAAGAGGACCTGCGCAAAGATGAGCACCCCGTAGGACGTCTCGACGCTCATGCCGCAACGTTCGGGGAGGGACTGGTTGGTTTTCATCAGTGCGCGTCGGCCCGCGATCTCAGATGGGGTGACGTCGTCGCCGTGGTCGGCGGTCTTTTGGAGTTCGATGGCCCAGTCGAAGTTGGCCGATCTCACCGTCAGTCCGTAGGCGGCAACGCCGGGAGACTTCAAGACGCCGTCGTAGGAGCAGCCGAGCATCGTGTAGTGGGTCGCCGCGAAGTCCGCGTTCTCTTCGGAGTTCGGGTCGTAGCCTGCCGCGGCAAGCACGTCGTCGGGGATGTCGAGGCATGGGTCGAAGGCGACGAGAGGTCGGTCGGACTCGTCCACCAGGCGCGGCACTCGTGTCGTTGTGGTTGGGGCATTCGGGGCCTCGTCTGGGGAGACCGAGTTGGGGGACGAGGCAGTGCACGCTGAGAGCGTTGCCAGCACAATAAGTGCGCCTGTGATTGCGACACCGGTGCGGCCTGCGGTCACAGCTCGTCCTGGTTCAGGGCGTGGAGACGGGTGGCCCAGTTGTATTCGGCCGCGAGAAATCCCTCACCGCCGGCGGCGAACGCTTCTCGCATGCCGCTGAGCACCGCCTCGAATTGTTCCAGGCGTTCGTAGAGCGAGTCGGGTGTGCCGCGGGCTTTGCGAACGAAGCCAGCGCGGAGGTCTTCGGCCGACTTCAAGCCCCCGAAACTTGGTGCATCGGTCAGGTCGCTTGCATGGCGTGCCGCTTCGCGAAGCGTCGTCAGCATGGTGTCGCAAATAGCGACGATCTCCTCGATCGTCTGCTGATTCAAACGAAGTCCCTCGGCCATGAATCCCCCCGGTATCAGTTGGCCCGGGCACTGTAACGCATTCGTTGTGGCGTGGGGTGCGGGTGCGGCCTGCCGAACCCACGAAGCTGGGAAAGCGACGTCGATCGACCTGCACCCCGCGCCGAGACCTCATTGCCCGGTGGGGCTTTCGCCTCAGTAGGCTCTGCGTCCTATTCGGCCTGATGCCCCGGTGGATCGATGTCCTGGAGTTCGGGGGTTCGTTGGGTAGCTTGCTTGATGCGCTTCCCAAGGAATCCGAGACCGGAGGCGCCGGCGTCGAGGCCACGGCTCCGATCGCCAGAGCGGTCCCACCGATCGCTTTGAAGTTGCGGCCGAGTTCCCCCAAAGCGTCACCGATGGTCGGATCCTCATGGTCCTGCCACCCCTGATCATCGGCCCGGCGAGCAGCGGCGAAGGAATCCAGGTCCTCGCGAAGCTGCAGCATGTCGGTCTTCAGTTGGGCGGTGGACATCCAGCGCACGATCTCGAGTGGTTTGATGGCGGCGTAGACAGCCAGCTCGGTGCGTGCCTTCAGCAGCAGTTCGCCGTCGGCAGCGAGGTGGTCGGCCAGCATCCTGCGAGCCGACGTGACAGCCAGCTCCAGATGGTCGGACTCGGACTGGCGGACTCGCTCGATCCTGAGGCGCTGCCAGAGGTAAAGGGACTGTGGTGCATGATCGGGGGCAACTACCGGGTATGGAGGTTTCGATTTCGGTGAATCGACGCGGCGCATACGGCATCGGTGACTTCCTGGATCCGTCTGATGCCGCACTCCGCGAGCAGTGGCGCTCGGTCCTCGCTCGGCAGCCAGTTCTTCGAGGGCAGCGGCAGGTGAACTTCGTCCCGAGCGAGGTCATCCTGTCGCTGTGTGCTTCGTTGCTCGTCGACCACAGTCGGTTCGGCAGCAGCAGCGCACATCGAGCCGGCTTTCCTGTTCAGCACCTCGCCCGCCTCTACAAGCGGCCACCGTCGAGCATCCTCGCCAAGATGGCCAACCTCGACGGCTCACGCAGCCACGGCGGCCGTCACGAACTCGAGGTGTCGGCGCGCATGACGTCCGACAGCGATCAGCTGCAGGACGTATACCTGCGGATTCTTCGGGCGGCGCGCGCCGAAGGCATAGGGCGAGATGACCTGCCGGATTTCCTCGAGCTCGAGGACGGAGGCTCGCTCTGGTTGGTGGGGCAGGAGGAGCTCGTCGAGAGCGAAGTCGAGCGGGAACTCGAGGGCATTGTCGAGAAGTGGGCGCGTGAGCGGCAGGATGTGCCGGTCGAGATCACGCAGCGTTTGCTCACCTCGACCGTTCGTATTGGTCAGCACCGCTTCGCCAAGGCAGTGCTGACCAACCACGGCAACCGGTGCGTGTTCTGCGGCATGGGGAGCGAAATTGCGGGACGTCGCCGGCCACGACTGCTCACTGCGAGCCACATCAAGCCGTGGCGAGACAGCACCAACAAGGAACGTCTCGACCATCTGAACGGACTGACGGCCTGCCCCACGCACGATGTCGCATTCGACACGGGCCTCCTCACCGTGTCCGAGGACCTCTCGATCACGTACGCAACCGACCTAGAACGCGCACTGCCGAGTGACGAACCGCTGCGTCGTGCCTTCGGCAAGCCGCCGTTGGCCGACCGGTTGATTCTTCCGGCGGGCGCGGATCGGCCCGACACGGCGTACCTCGGGTGGCACCGAACCCAGGTTTTCGTGTCGCCACCCACGGCTGCCGAAGGTGTACGGCCGACAGGGGAGAAGGACTGCGCGCTCGAATGATTATGCGCGATTCGCGCGCAAGCCGTTCGACCGCAACGCTATCCGAACAGTGAGCGCAACTGGTCGTTGATCTCGTCCGAGTCGAACCACTCCGAGTCGATGCGCTCTCCCGGCCGCAGTCCCAGCCACTGCCGCACCTCGTCGTGGCGTTCGTGGCTCGGGTCGTCGGCTGCGGCGAGCATGTCCGACCAGCCCCACGTGCCGCCGGAGTCCTCGGCCGGCGCCAGGCCCTGCCCGTCGACACAGGCGGCGCGCGGTGCCTCGGCGTCGAAGTCGGCGACGGACTCGACGACGATGTCGTGCGTCCACCCGTCGCCGTAGTCGTACAGGTACGTCAGCGATGCCCCGACGTCGGGCAGTACCGTCCCGATGGTCACCATTCCCTCGTCGACGACCTCGTCCTGACCGTTCGCGAGCTCGTCGTCGAGCTGATCGTCGGGCACGTATACGCAACCACCGGTGAACGGCTCGCCCTCGGTGAACTGGTGCAGGTGGTAGTCCTCCCAGGCGAAGCAGCTCTGGATGACGAAGTGCAGATGCAGCAGACTCAGGGAATTGTCGACTACCACCCGTCTCCACACCGCAGGCTCGCTGTCGCGCAACGTGATTCGCAGGGTGCACCGCGCGGGCGGGTGGATGGCGACGGGTGTCGCGTCGCCGAGGAGGATGCGCACGGCGGCCCGCACGGCAGGACGGAGAGGCGTCGGCACGCGGTAGCCGTCCGCGTCGTCAAGGATGCCGTCGGCGACGAGGTCGTCGAGGCGGTCGACGAGCATGCTGCCGAGAAGACTCGGTCCGACCGGCATGCCGGGGAACAGCACGGACAGTGCGTGCAGGCGTTCCTCGGGGCCGGACGGCAGGGGGTGCTCACCGAGACCGGCGGACAGGACGGCAGCGGTCGCCTCGTCGAGGACGGAATGAAATGCCACGAGCCGCCCCTCGCCGCGCCTGCCGAGGGCCACGATGAGGGAATGTGTCACTGCGTCTCGGCACAGGGTGAGGTACTCGCCGGGATTACGGTCCGGATCCTGCCACACCGGCGCGGCAGGACCGGGCTTGACGACGGTCTTTCCGATCGAGATCAAGTCCAGCATGGCTGCAACGACCCAGGTCTGTGCCAGTACGGGAAGATCCCACATCGACTGGACCTTGCGTGGTGCCAGATCCTCGCGCTTGCCGCCGACAGCGTCGAAGGCCTCCATGACCAGGGCACGCTTCAGCGCTCCGGTCGCGGTCACAGGCCGGCGTTCACCGATCCAGCCGAGCAGGGCGTCCAGCCGTGCGACGACCGGTACGACCGTCAAGGCGGCACGTTCGACCTCGGGCTCGACCGGTGGTTCGTCGACCTCGGTGGGTGGAAGAGACGCGAGCCTCGATTCGATGTACGACGTGAGCGTGGACAGGGCGTACCCGAGGTCTTCGTCCTGGCCGGTCCACCGGTTTGTCGCCGAGAGGAACTGCAAGAACACGGCGGCGTCTCCGGCGATGTGCGCCCGCGTCTCGTCGTCGTCCTCGACCAGTTCACTCGTCAGCACCCGCTCGAGAAGGTGGTCCACGTCGCGGCTCCGCCATGCCGTGGTCGCAAACTCGGAATCTGCACCCGAGAGCGCGTCGATCGCATGCGCGACGCTGACAACGAAGTCCTCCGCCTGATTCGCGGGGCACCCAGCGTTCTCCATTAGCCATGCGGCGAACTCCGGCGCCAGTGTGCGGTACTGCTCGATCGGTGTGTCTGCCCGGCGCCGGCGCGCGGCCAACGACACGACATTGTCGGGAAGTGGCTTACGAGGTGATGATCCGCGACTCGACCCGGAGCGCTTACGGGACATGGACGTCCGACCTCGATTCGGTGGGCATGGCACAGTTCTCGCCGATGCTATCGGTTCGCCACCGACGTGCTCACGCAGCGACCGGGCGGTCGGGCGCGTCGAAGCGACGGCACGGACAGCGCACGGCGCGGCCCCGATCGTCGTCGGGCAGCCAGCCGTACTCGTCGCACCGGCCGCATCGGGGCGGCAGGGGAGAGCGGGGCAGGGGCAGCGCTTGCCACAGCGGGATCCATGCGTGGGCGAAGCGCGTCGGGTTGTTCGGTCGATGCGTCGATCGTGCCGCCGTGACCAGGGGTGGGATTCCGTGGGAGTCGATCAGTGCGACGATCTGGGAGCGCGCGGCGGCGGGCAGATAGTCGAACGTCGCCGTCAGGCCCGCGGCGCGGCATGCGGTCGCCAGCTCGCCGATCTGCTTCTTCTCCGGAATGCTGATCACCCCTTGTGGCCGCGCGGACGGTGCCGCCGGTTCGGGGGCCGGTGAGGGGTTGGTTTCAGTCTCTTGGTCCTCAGTACTTTGTTCAGCGCCGGGCTCTCCGGTGTCCGGTTCGCCGGGGTTCGGATTTCCAGGCCCCGGCTCGGGCCGGACCGGTACTTCGTAGACGGTCTGGACGGTGATCCACTGGCCGTGCTCGTTCTGGCGACGCTCGGTGACGAGGTGGCCGTGCGCAGCCAGTTCCCGCATCGCGGACCGGATGGCGTCACGGCCTTCGGACGGTGATTCCGCGGCGATCGCGTCGGAGCGAATGCGCCAGTCTGCCGGCTTCGACAGCAGCCAGATCAAGACCGCGCGGGCGCGGAAGGAGAGGTCCTTGTTGCCGATCGTCTCGTTGCGGACGACGGTGTAGTTTCTTGTCGGGCGCGGCGCGCGGCGCACGCCTCCGACGAGGGTATTGTTACCCACGTTCGACTCCTAACCAGTCGGACATCCGGCCCGTCGGGAGCGGCAACTCCTGGCGGGCCTTCTTCAATTGTGACCCTCGCGAGCGCGGGGCGATGACACATCGTGGCACCGCGCCGCGGACGCGTCAAATGATTCGTCTTGCTTGTGTGGAATACGTTGGGGGCGAGCGGTAGTCGCTGCGTCGGCGTGTCGTGCTCACCGATACCCGGTCGGATCTGCCGGCAGGCCGCGATCTTGAACCTCCACCATGTACCGCCAGCAGTCGGGCTGCGACCCGTCGACGTCGGTGAAGCCGTACTCGCGCGCCAGGCCACCCGACGAAAACGACCCGCCGTTGCGGCGATGCACGTCCGGATCCGCAGCCAGCGCCGCGACGGCCCGCCCGACGAATCGCGGCGACTCCGAGATCGCGACGAAATGTGGCACGGCGGCGTCGCGCCAGTTCTCCTCCGTGACCCCGAAGTGCTCGAGCATCATCTCCGACCGCATCCACCCAGGCGTCAGCGCGACGGCCGTGCACCCGTGCGGCGCGAGCTCCTTCGCCTGGGAGAACGCAAGCCGGAGCATCGCCGACTTGACCAGGTCGTAGAACACCGAGAGTCGAAAGTTCTTCGCGTTGTACTCGGCTGTGCCGTCCGTCATTTCGACGACGAGTCCGCCCGGATTCCGGATCAGCAGTGGCAGCGCGAAGTGGCTGGTGATCAGGTGCGTGTCGACCGAGAGATGCACCATCCGCAGCCCGCCGGCAAGGTCGTGCTCCCACAGTGGGGTCTCCCACTCGATGAGCTTCTCGCCGCCCCAGATGTCGTTGACGAGGACGTCGAGGCGGCCCTGCTCGTCGTCGATGCGCTGCACGAGCCGTCGCACCTGTTCGGGATCGAGGTGGTCGACGGCGACGGGGATGCCGACCCCGCCCACGGCCGTCACCAGCTCGGCGGTCTCCTCGATGGTCTCCGGCCGGTCGTACTCCGAGCGGCGCTCGCGGGTGGTGCGGCCGGTGCAGTAGACCGTCGCGCCGGCCTCGCCGAGGGCGATTGCGGTCCCGCGGCCTGCGCCCCGGGTGGCGCCGGCGACCAGGGCGATCTTGCCTTCGAGTGGCTGTGCCATGGCTGGCACGTTACTGCCCGGCACGGGTCGGAGGCAGGCGCGCTCGGCGTGGCGCGGTCGGTGGTGTCGTGAGCATCAGTCACTATGTTCGGGTGCGCCGGTGGGGCCGGCAGCAGAACAGTCGGAGGTAGAGCAGGTGCAGGTGATCGACACGCAGTCGCACGCGTCGGGTTCGCGGACGCTGCCGAAGGGTCATCGCTGGGTGGTCGTCGACGTCGAGACCTCCGGCCTGCGCGCCTATGCGCATCGGGTGCTCAGCGTCGCCGCGCTGGTATTGAGGGAGGACGGCAGCGTCGAGCAGGAGTACTCGACGCTCGTCGATCCGGGTTGCGACCCCGGCCCGGTTCACGTGCACCGGTTGACGCGCGAACGGCTCGCCGGTGCCCCGCGCTTCGAGCAGATCGCTGGTGAGCTCGCCGAGGTGCTGGCCGGCGGGACGATCGTCGCCCACAACGCGGCCTTCGACTACGGATTCCTCGACGCAGAGTTTCGGCGCGCTGGAGCGGAGATCCCGGTCAAACACCGGCTGTGCACTCTCGCCCTGTCGAGGCGGCTCGAGCTGGACGTGACCGATCACAAGCTCTCCACCCTGGCCGCGCACTGGCACGTCCAGCAGTTGCTCGAGCACGACGCCTACGACGACGCCCGCGTCCTCAGCGAGGTCTTCGTGCGCAGCGCCTTGCTCGCCGAGAGTCTGCAGCTCCCGCTGCCGGTGGTCGACTGCCTCAGCCGCAGGCCCGCCTACCCGGACTCCGTGCCGCGGGTACCGTGCGAGTGGAAGAACCCGGGACGCCTGTCGCTGGACGTCGGCCTGGTGCAGGGGATGAAGGTGGTCGTCACGGGGCAGACGGTGACGCCGCGGGTCCCGCTCGCCGGCCGGATGGCCGACGCCGGCCTCGACGTAATGAACTCCGTCAGTCGCCAGACGAGCGTGGTCGTGTGTAACGACCCCGGCGTACAGACGGGCAAGATCCGCAAGGCGATGGCCGAGGGCATCCCCGTCATCACCGAGCAGCAGCTCGAGGAGATGCTCACCCGAGTGCTGCCGGGCGAACCGAAGATGCGTCCGGTGGTCGAGGTGGCCGCGCCCGCTGCTGAGCCCGTGATCGAACCTCCTCCGCAGGCGGCGCCTGTTGAGCCCCTCGTCGATGCCCAGAGCCTGCCCGAGCGGATGCTCACGGGACAAAAGCCGAAGCTGTGGCAGGGCCGGCGGGTGCTGCTCCTCGGCGGCACCCACCTCGACGCTGTGCTCATGCGCTCGCGTCTCGTCCAGCTCGGCGCCCGCCCGTCGCTCAACCTCACCGCGGCAGTCACGGACGTGCTGATGCTGGAGGGCGGCGACAGCGACCGGCGCATGCCGCGCATCACCGCGCGCGAGCTCCCTGTTCTGACCAAGACGGACGTCAGCGCCGCGGTAGAGAAGGGCGTCGTGCCACCGCATATGCGCATCGAGTCCCGCATCTCAGCGCCGGCGCTCGCACGAGGCGAGGTCATCGACCTGCCGGCCCGGAAGACATCCTGGACGGTCAACGTCGCCTGGCGCGCCGAGACGGACGACTTCGTCTTCTGCAACAACCCCACCGCCGAGGACGGCGCGATCGAGCTGTCGATCGACGGAAGCAGCGAGCAGAGCGTACGGCTCGATCTGGCCGCGCTGCCCGACGAATGCGCGCGTATCGCGATCGCCGCGGCCATCGACGGCGAACGCACCTTCGGGGAACTGGGTGCGGTGTCGGTGAGCGTGGACGGTGAGGACGGCACGGCGGCGACGTTCGTGCTCGACGCCGGGACCACCGAGCGGACCATGGTGCTCACCGAGATCTACAGGCGGGCGGGCACGTGGCGGCTGCGCGCGGTGGGGCAGGGGTACGAAGAGAACTTGGTCGCACTCGCTGCGAGATTCGGGGTCGATGTCGAAGCGGATCACAAACAGTTGTGCCCGGGCACATCGGGCAATGATCTTGACCCGGCAGTGCAACACGGCCGACCCGAGCGATGCTGCGCGAGTAACGTCCGGCCGCGGTGGCGGCCTTCGACGACTTGTTCGGACATGACGCCTTTGCCGTGCTAGCCGCCGCACCCAGCCCGGAACAGGGACGCGCACTGACTGCCACGCGGCTCGAGGCCCACGACGACGAACAGACCGCCTGGGCCGACCCTTCTTCAATTCCTCACGCAGTCGCATGGCACGTTAGAAGGATGGGATATCTACGGAGAGTGTGGGTAGGTGTCCTGTGCCATTGGATCCGACGCAGTGTCAGAATGCCGGAGGTATTGCCCTCACACCGGTAGGTCTCCGGACATACTGGGGGTAATTCAGTAACAAGTAGGAGTTGGCCGTCAGATGACCGTTTCGGATGCCCCGGGGGCAGGCTTTGTCTTGGGGTCGTTGCGTACCACGGCGAGCCACACTATCGCCGTCCCGCACCTCATCGATTTGCTTCGAGCAGTTCCTCCAGATGCTCCTCAGGAGCGCTACCGCGAGGCAGTCGTTGATAACAACGTGCTCGGCCGACCGACGCAGGCTGGCCGTCAACGCTCGTTCCGCCATCTGCGTGAGCTCTACTTTCTTGACCCCTCGCGACAGGAGTTTGCGGCGCTGCGACGACTCTGGGACACCGACGCCGCGGCGCAACCTCTCATGGCGGGCGTCTTGGCCTTCACTAGGGACGGCATCCTCCGCGCCTCGTTTCCGGCGATCCACCTGGCGCCCCCAGGTGCGATCGTCACCTCCGACGACCTCACGAAGGCCGTGACCGCCGTCTATGGCGCTGACCTCTCCGAGTCGACGCTTGGCAAGACGGGGCGGAACACGGGTGCTTGCTGGACTCAGACAGGTCATCTCGCCGGACGAATGAAGAAGGTCCGCCAGACAGTTCAATCGTTCCCCGCTGCTATCGCTTTCGCCGCCTACCTCGGGCACCTGGCGGGCAACCGCGGCGTTGGTGTTCTAGAGACTCCCTGGGCAGCCCTGCTCGACCTTCCGGGCGGAGGCGCCCTTGAGGCTCTGCGCGCTGCCCATAGCCAGGGGCTCATCGACCTCCTTGTCGCAGGGAACGTGGTCGATGTCAGCTTCCCGATCATCGATGGGACCCGCTGATGAGTCGCGTATCGGACCTCGTGGATGCCTATGCCGGGGAGTTGAGCCTCCCGTGGCGCTCAGGACTCTCCGGCGGGGAACGCGTATGGATGCTCGTCTACCCGCCGGATATGGAGCGCATCATGCGCGCCGCCCTTCCGCGACTGCAGCTGGTCACAGTCCAAGGAGATCATGGCTGGACACTCATCGACATCACCGATGAGCTCGGCCGCTGGCTTGCTTTGCACCGGTATGCGGAGGCCTTCTTCGAGGAGCCCAGTGACTTTTCTCCCGCAATCACGGACAAGTTCGAGACAGAACTTGTGACGAAGATCCGTGAGCAGCTATCCGCCGCACCGAAAGACAACGTGGTGGCACTGGTAGGAATCGGGTCGATCTTCCCCTTCCTTCGCGCGTCGAGCGTGATCAAAGCGATCGACGACGAAGTGAGCGGTCGGCTCCTTGTCCTGTTCCCGGGCCTTCACGATCCCGAGACCCATTCCTTTCGATTGCTGGACGCTCGGGATGGCTTCAACTATCGCGCTCGCGTTATCGACCCGGAGAAGGACATCGCGTGATCATCAATAACGAGCTCTTCACCCGGCGACCGCTGGACTTCGAGATCCCGAACGATGGTGTGACGAACGTCGACCGACCGGACGACTCGAAGCAGTGGAAGGTTCTGGAGTACGAACTCACGAGCTTCGTGTGCGAAGGCGAGTACGAGCACGGACTCGAGCGCATCCTCGACTCTTACATTCGCCACCGAAGCAGCACGACCCAGCCAGCCGTTTGGGTGTCCGGCTTCTACGGAAGCGGCAAGTCGCATCTGGTGCGGGTACTCCAACACCTGTGGGCCGACACCACCCTCCCGACCGGCGCATCTGCCTGCGGCCTGGTCAGCCTGCCGCAGGGCATCAAGGACCAGCTCGTCGAACTCTCCACTGTCGGCAAGCGCGACGGCGCCGCCCCATGGTCGGCCGCTGGTGCGCTCGATCGCAGCGGTGACACGCTCAATGCGGTCTTTCTTGCCATCGTGCTCCGGGCGGCGGGCCTTCCCACCCGCGTTGAGCCAGCCCAGGTCGCGCTCTGGCTGGAAAGCAAGGGCGACCTGGACGCCGTACGCGCTCACGTCCAGGCGAACGGTGCGGACTTCATCGAGGAACTCAGCGAGTACAACCTCAGTACCCGACTCGCGGACGCCATCCTTGCCGTCGATCCCAGCTTCGCTTCCACCGGCGCCGACGTCCGGAAGGCGTTGCGCAGCCAATTCCCCCCTGACGCGCGGGCTCTGTCTACGGACGAGACAATCGTGCTCCTTCGCAAGGTGCTCCAATTCGTTGGCGGAGGAGTGTTCCCTCCTACGCTGATCGTTCTCGATGAGGTTCAGCAGTACATCAGTGGCGACGGTGGACGGGCAATGGAGGTTCAGAACCTCGTTGAGTCTGTGTCGCAAAAACTCGACGGGCGCGTACTGCTTGTCGCCACAGGCCAGCAGGAGCTAACTGCCGATGCGACGCTGCAGAAGATTCAAGACCGCTTCACGGTCAAGGTGGTGTTAAAGAATCAGGACGTCGACGCTGTCGTCCGCCGGGTTCTTCTCAACAAGGAGCCCGCTGCCCGCTCGACGCTGGAGAAGGCGCTCGCCGATGTCACCGGCCAGATCTCTCGCCAGCTCGCCGGAAGCAAAATTCAACACACGACTCAAGACGATAAGGATCTACCCCAGGACTACCCATTGCTCCCTAGTCGTCGACGGTTCTGGGAGAGCGTCCTGCGCCAGGCCGACGCGGGCCGAGCCGGACAACTCCGGTCACAGCTTCGCATTGTGCACGATGCCAACCGGCTGGTTGCCTCGAAGCCCGTCGGAACGGTCGTCGGTGCCGACTACCTGTACGCAGCGAAACATGAGGACCTCAACGGCGCAGGGCTGCTGCTCAAGGAGACCCAACGCCTGATTCACGAGCAGGGGCAGAATGAGCCGCTGCGAGGCCGCATCCTCGGACTGATTCACCTGATCAGCCTGCTCCCAACGACTCCTCCTGGCGACATCGGCGTCCGCGCCACAGTTGACCATCTGGTTGACCTGCTTGTCGAGGACCTGGCCAACGACGGCACTGCCCTTCGCCAGGAGGTTCCTGAGGTTCTGGCGTCTCTGACCAATGCGGGAATCCTCCAGCAGGACGGTGACGAGTACCAACTCCAGACAGCGGCCGGCCGAACATGGGATGAGGCCTTCCGAAGGCACTCCGCTCAGCTCACGGACAGTGAGATCAGTACAGAACGCGACACTAGGTTGCGCAACGAGGTCGAGAATGCGTTGCCGAAGTCTGTTCTGCAAGGCAAGGCGAAGGTCGCGCGGAGGCTCGTCCTGCACACCGACAACGCCCCGCCGCTCGCGTCCAACACGATCCCGGTCTGGCTCCGATCGGAGTGGGACGACGGCACAACGGCGAAGCAGTTCGAGGATCTCGTACGGAGTCTCGGCACGGATTCGCCCGTCGTGCTCGTGCATCTCCCGCGGATTCAGGCCCAAGCGTTCGCCGTGGCATGGCGTAATCAGATGGCTGCACAGCGCACCCTCGATCAGCAGGGAATCCCGCAGGACGATGAGGGCAAGCAGGCGAGGCGCGCGATGGAGTCCCGGCTGTCGCGTGCCCAAGGGCAGGTTAGCGACCACATCCGAGACATCCTGTCCAATGCAAGTGTTCAGCTCGGTGGAGGTTCTGCGCCGGCAGGGACTGCATTGCGAGACCGCATCGACAACGGCGCGCAGTCGGCAACCATGCGCCTTTTCAGCAAGTTCGACGCGGCCGATGACGCTCACTGGGGCCAGGTGATCGACCGGATCAAGAAGGGATCCGGTGCAGACGCGCTCAAGGCGGTGGGGTACGACGCCGTCCCCGAGCAACATCCCGTAGTCAAGGAGATTCTCGGCCGGATCGGTAGTGCTGGCACTCCAGCAAGCGACGTGGAGAAGGCGGTTCTGTCTGAGCCATTCGGTTGGCCACGTGACGCCCTCATGGGAGCGATTGGTGTGCTGCTCGACAACGGACTCGTTCGAGCCACCATCAACGGCTCCGATGCGTCGACGAGTCAGGTCCTCTCTCAGACCCGTCTCGGCACTGTGCATTTGAGGCGCGAATCCACCGTCTTGAAGACTGCCGAAAAAATCGCCGCTCGGAGCCTGCTGAGCAAGCTTGGAGTCCCAGCGGACAACGAATCGCTGGTCCCCGGCGCTGAGCAGGCCGTCATCAGGCTCGCTCAGAGAGCTGGTTCAATTGGCGGTCCCGCCCCCCTTCCCGACGTTGCACCTCCCTCCAGCATCGAACAAATCAAGAGCGCGTCTGGCAATGACCGCGTACATGCCCTTCTGGCAGCGAAGGATGAGCTGACCGACTTCGCAGATCGCCTCGACGCATTCGAGAAGCGGCGCCCATCCAGGCTCGAAGCACTGGCGACGGCCCGCGCATTGTCGAGTGCCGCTGCGAACCTCGATGGAGCCGCCCCAATTCGAACGCGGTTGGACGCCTTCGAGCAGACGCGCGAACTCCTTTCGGATACCGACCAGGTCAGTCCGATCGCGACCGACCTCGCAAGTGCCGTGCGCGAAGCGGTGAGCAGCGCGGCTGAGGCTGTTGAGCAAGCCCGGCAGGCGGCCGTCGACGAGTTGGGGTACCAGTCGGCGTGGGTTGCGCTCGACTCCGACAAACAGCAGCAGATCCTCAACGAGCACAATCTGGCCCCAGAGGGCAAGCTGGAGCTGGGCAATACGGATGCCGTCCTGAAAGCAGTCCAACAGAGACCGTTGGCGTCGTGGGGGGCCGTTCTCGATGCAGTGCCGGCCCGGGCTGCGAAGGCGCTGGAGGCCGCGGTTCGTCTGACTGCGCCCAAGGCGGGCACTGTCATCGTGCCCACGGCCACGCTCAGCAGCGCCGAGGATATTGAAACGTATCTCTCGGACCTTCGGTCGAAGCTGACTCAGGCACTTTCCGAACACGACACGGTGATGGTGAAGGGTTGATGGGCGAAGTTCTTAACAGCGGCCAGCGGAACCACCTTGACCGCGCTGTGCAACGAGCCCGAATCGCAGCCGAGCAGGCCGCTGCCGATGCCCTGCGCGCACTCGCAGTCGCTGAGCCGAGTCGCCCGGCATATCTGAGCGACGACCACAACACCCTGCGCCTGGCTCTGAGAGACAAGGCGCGCCAGCTGGGCGACGACACCGCCCGAATTGGGGCCGATCTCACCAACCTTGTGCGTGAAGTTGCCTACGAGCAGTGGCATCGCTTGCTCTTCGCCCGGTTCCTCGAAGTCAATGGACTTCTTCGCCATCCCGAGTTCCGCGACACATCTTTAACCCTCGAGGACTGCACGGACCTCGCCGACGACTTGGGCGAACCCGATAGCTGGTCGGTCGCCGCTCGATTCGCCTCGGAGATCCTTCCTGGTGTCTTCCGGCTCGACGACCCCGCTGTCCAAGTGCGGTTCGCGACCGAGCATCGCCTCGAACTGGAAAAGATCCTTCTCGGCATCCCAGCGGAGGTTTTCCTCACCGAGGATGCTCTCGGCTGGGTTTACCAGTTCTGGCAAACCGCTGAGAAGAAGCGCGTCAACGAGTCCGGTTTGAAGATCGGCGGTGCCGATCTGTCGCCGGTCACCCAGTTGTTCACCGAGAACTACATGGTCCGCTTCTTGCTGGAGAACTCCCTCGGTGCCTGGTGGGCTGCTCGCCACCCGGAGTCTCCGCTGGTCAACACCTGGGAGTACCTGCGCCGACTCGACGACGGCACCCCAGCTGCCGGGACATTCGACGAGTGGCCGGCAACCGCGGCCGATGTAACGGTCATGGACCCCTGCTGCGGCTCTGGTCACTTCCTCGTCGCGATGTTCGGGATGCTCTGGCGGATGAGGGCCGAGGAGGAGGGCTTGTCTGCGGCTGACGCGCAGGACGCCGTCCTGCGCGACAACCTGCACGGCCTTGAGCTCGATCCCCGATGTACCCAGATCGCCACTTTCGATATTGCCCTCGAAGCCTGGAAGCAAGGAGGGTTCCGGGAGCTTCCTGCACCGCAGATTGCGTGCTCGGGTGTTCCGGTGCGAGGGACTCGGACAGATTGGGAGGCGCTGGCCGGAGGCGATGACGAGTTGCGGAAGGTGCTCGTCCGCCTCCACGGCCTTTTCCGCAACGCTGATACCCTGGGATCCCTCGTTTCACCGCGGCCTAACGATGTCGGTGACGCACTGTTTGGTCGCGATCTGAGCGTGGGTGCGAGTTGGGAGCTTGTCAGGCGGGCGCTACGCGACGCTTTCCGTGCCGAGGCACACGACACCTCAGTGCTCGGCCATGCTGCGGACGATGTTGTTCAGGCTGCGGCTTTGCTCTCGCGGATGTACACGCTGGTGGCCACCAACCCGCCCTATCTTCAGCGACGTTCGATGGCTGAGACACTCCAGGACTACATCGACTCCGCCTATCCGCTGGCGAGGGCTGACATCGCGACAGCATTCATCGAGCGGTGTCTGGAGTTTGCTGGCTCGAACGGAACTGTCGCAGTGGTATCCCCCCAGAACTGGCTTCTGCTTGGGTCTTACGCAAAGTTCCGGGACCAACTGCTGAATGATCGCCGGTTTGATGCTGTAGCGCGTCTCGGGGCCGGAGCGTTCAGGCAGATCAGCGGGGAGATCGTCAAGGTGTCCCTGAGTGTTATCAGCGCGGTACGCCCGCAGAAGGGGCACAGAATTCTCGGCCTGTTGGTTCACCGTGTGGATGGGGCGGACCAGAAAGCGATAGCGCTGCGTCGCCATAACCCACTGACGCCCGAACAGGCAGACCAAGGCAGCAACCCGGATCAGCGAATCACTCTAACTCGCATCGCGCCGGGCTCTCTCTTGGCGGAGCTTGCCGATGGGATGGCCGGTATCCAGACTGGCGACTATCCCCGGTTCGGCAGGGTCTTTTGGGAGCGACCCCTTCCGCACCCTGATTGGGAGTTCCAACAAAGCACTGTCCGATCTACGCAACCGTATGGGGGACGCGAGCACATCATCTGGTGGGAAGGCGGAAACGGCCGTTTCCATCGTTTCGTGGCGGAGCGGCTCGGTGAGTGGGGAGTAGGAGCCTGGATTCGCGGTGATGGCCTCAAGGGAAGGCGTGGCGTGGCCGTATCACAGATGGGCGATCTGCCAGTGACGATCTACACCGGTGAGTTGTTCGACAACAACACCGCCACGATCATCCCGATGTCGGAATCAGACCTGCCCGCGATCTGGGCCTACTGCTCAAGTTCAGAGTTCGCCGACGACGTGCGTGATCTTGACGATGCGCTGAAGGTCACGAATGCCACCCTTGTCAAGGTGGCCTTTGACCGAGAACGCTGGAAGAAGGTCGCTGACGACATGGGCCCAATGCCTGTCCCCCACTCGGACGACCCAACGCAGTGGCTATTCGCGGGTAGCGTTGCCTCATCGGATCATCCGCTCCAGGTTGCTGTTGCGCGCTTGTTGGGGTATAGATGGCCCGATCAGAAGCCTGATGCGCTCGATCAATTCGCTGACAAAGATGGTATCTCCGCACTTCAGTCGCTTCCGGGTGAGCCAGACCTCGCTACTCGACTGCGCGAGCTTCTCGCCGCGGTGTACGGCGACAAGTGGTCGAGCGCACTCGAACGGAGGCTGGTCGACGAGGCCGGCGGCAAGAACGGCCGACTTGAGGACTGGCTGCGTGACACCTTCTTCGCGCAACACGTCAAGGTCTTCGACAACCGTCCCTATTTATGGCATATCTGGGATGGCCGCAAGGACGGGTTCTCAGTCATCGTCAACTATCACCGGCTCGACCACCGGACCCTGGAGAAGCTCACGTTCACGTCGTTGGGCTCATGGATCGAGCGGCAGAGGCATGAGGCCGCTGCAGGTCGATCCGGGGCAGATGCTCGGCTCGCGGCGGCTGAGGGCTTGCAGGCGAAGCTCAAGTTGATCCTCGACGGCGCGCCGCCGTACGACGTCTATGTCCGGTGGAAGGAACTCCACGAGCAGCCAATCGGCTGGAACCCCGATCTGGACGACGGCGTGCGGCTCAATATCCGCCCGTTCGTGACTGCAGATGTCCTCAGAATCAAGCTGAGCTCGAAGATCAAGTGGGCCAAGGACAGAGGAACGAACCCGGATGGTTCGGAGCGCATCAACGACCTCCACCCAACCCTGGAGGAGCGCCGCGCGGCACGGCGGCACGCTGAGGTGAAGCTGTGAGCGCCGTACGAGATGTTGTCGCACAGGCACTGCTCGAAGCCGCGAAATACAACGCAGATTCCAGCACCTCACCGGCGGCCGTCTTCTGGCCTGACCCGGACCGCGCGTGGGAGCCGGTGATCGGCCTCCTGCAAGAGGCTGTGCCAATCCTCGTACTCGGCGAATACGACCCTGACAAAGCGCAGGGGCCTGCAATCTGGATTCGAGCCGTCCTGTCCGCATCTGACTCCGTTGAACTCCCATCGCATCTGGCCGAGCGAAACGATTGCAGCCCTTGGGTGATCTACCTTCCCGGCCACCGCCGAAGCTCACTGTCCGATGTCACTACCCTTAACTCCGCCGTGTCACCACTTATGGAGGTGGCACTTCGATCGAATTGGTGGCCTTCTGCGCATGGCCAAGCCGCGTGGACGCCGCATGCATTCCTTGGCTCGAAGAACGGAGCTGGCCTCGATATCGCGAGCGATGCCAAGACCAAGTCTGCATTGACGAGTGTGCTTGACCAACTCCTCAGGGAAGATGTCCACGACCTGCGTCGCATGGGGCGTCTCGATGCGTCGCGCTTGCACTCGCTTGTGATGACGGACAGCGTTCGGGCTCTCTTGGAGTGGCTTGACGACCCCGAAGGCACAAAGCAGGCGCTGCAAGGTGCTCGCTGGGAGGCCTTCGTTGAGGCATGTCGTTCGACGTACGGATTCGACCCGAGGAAGGACGGTCAGCTCACCGCCGCCGCGCGACTGGGTGCTCGTGAAGGTGCCTGGGGCAACGTGTGGGCACGTTTCGCCGACAACCCCCGTCGATATCCCACCCTTCCGGCCGTCTTGAACAACGCTCGCCCGGACGGCGACCTCTTTGGTGACACCGACCCACATCCCGACTCGTGGCCATCTTGGAACCAAGAACAGGAAGATCAACTTCGCAAAGCACTCACAGACCTGGACAAGCAGAACGACCTTAGTCAGGTCCGCACGACAGTCAACGAACTCGCTGCTACCCATCTGCGGCGAGAAGAGAGTGTCTGGGGCGAGCTGGGGCAGGCGCCGTTGGCCTGTGCCACGGGATACCTCGCGGAGTTGGCGGAGTTGGCGACGACGCCGGCGCGCGCCGGTGACGTGAAGGCGCAGATAGTTTGGTACGCGGATGAGGGCTACAAGATCGACGACCTGGCGTTGCGCGTCATCGCTGCGCCGGCGACAGCGTCGGATCGTGACGCCGTGTGCAAGGCGCTCACGAAGATCTACGACCCATGGGTCGAGGCAACAGCGCGCACCTTCCAAGCGGCAGCACTGGCTGGATACACCGGCGAGACCGGGCTCGACGTCCCCGCCGGGACATGCGTGGTATTCGTGGACGCGCTGCGCTTTGACCTCGCACAGCGCCTTGCCAAACGCCTGGCGTCGTTCAAGGTGTCAGTCACCCCCCGGCTCGCGGCATTCCCCACGGTGACCCCGACCGGGCAACCCGCCGTTGCCCCTGTGGCGGCCAGCTTCGGTGCCGGGCCGGCATTCGACGCTGGCGATGCTGAAGGGCGCTCGGTGAAGGGTTCGGTCTTCCGCTCGGCCCTAGCGGAGGCAGGTGTGCTGTACCTCGACTGGAAGGCAGCCGAAACCGGCGACGTCAACAAGATCGGGTGGACGCAGACCAACACGATCGATGCGCTTGGTCACGATCACGGCCATGCGCTTGCAGACATGGTCGACCAACAACTCGACCGGGTCTCGGAACGCATCCAGCATCTCCTTGCTGCGGGTTGGCGACGGGTCGTCGTGGTGACCGACCACGGCTTCTTGATGTCTGCAGCGGCAGCCCTCAAGGTGAATCTGCCGCTTGCGGTCACCGAAGCTGACGCGGCGCGAAAGCCCCGCGTTGCGCGGCTCAAGGCTGGCGCTGCGCGACCCGACTTCCCGATCGTTCCTTGGACCTGGGACAGCTCAGTGGAAATGGTCAGCGCCCCCGGTGCTGCAGCCTTTGAGGCAGGAACGATCTATGACCACGGCGGCCTGAGCCCCCAGGAATGCGTCATCCCTGTCATAGAGATCTCCGCCAGCGCGGGTGCGTCCGGACCCGCGCAGATCGAAGGTATCCGCTGGACCGGTCAACGCTGTCGGATCGACTTCGAACCTGCGGAGGCCGATGTCGTCGCCGAAGTCCGTCTCGCGCCCGCTGATCCGTCCACAACGGTCGGTGGTCCGAAGACGCCGTCGGAGCCGGGCGAGATCAAGGTGCTCGTCGACGAAGAGGAAGCCGCCGAGGGGACCACAGCGTATGTGGTTCTGGTAGCGGCGGACGGTACCGTCGTCGCGCAACGCCAGACGACGGTAGGGGGTACCGCATGACCGACACGATCACGCTCGATGCGATCGACGAACTCGCAGCGGCGGCATTCGAGGGCTACGTCGTACGCAAGGACCTCGCACAGCAGTTCAAGGGCGCATACCCCGTCCCCACCTACGTCGGCGAGTTCCTCATAGGTCGATACTGCGCCACTACCGATCCTGAAGAGATCGACGAGGGCCTCCAAGTCGTGCGCCGTTTGCTCTCCGATCGAACGGTTCGTGCCGGCGAACAAGAGCTCTTCAAATCCCGAGCGCGCGAACGCATGACGATCAAGCTCATCGATCTTATCAAGGCGCGCCTGGACGCAAAGTCGAATGTCTACCTCGCCGAGCTGCCCAGCCTCGGTCTCAAGGACGTCCGTATCGATGACGCAGTGGTCCGCGATCACGAGCGCATGCTCACGGGCGGCTTCTACGCCGAGGTCGACCTCACCTACGACGCCGTCATCGCGGAGGAAAACAATGGCAGGCCCTTCGCCGTCGGCTCGCTCAGACCGATCCAGCTGTCGACTCGCGACTCGCTCGCCCGGCTGGCCGAGGGCAGATCCCAATTCATCACCGAACAGTGGAAGCACTTTCTCCTTCGCTCGGTGGGATTCGAGCCGGAACATCTGAGCGACCGAGAACAGGACGTCCTTCTGCTGCGCATGGTCCCGTTCGTCCAACGCAACTTCAACATGGTCGAACTTGGCCCGCGCGGCACCGGTAAGTCGCACCTGTTCCAGCAGGTCTCGCCGTACGCGCACCTCATCTCCGGCGGCAAGGCAACAGTCGCGCGCATGTTCGTCAACAACGCGACCGGACAGCGCGGACTCGTGGCGCAGTACGACGTCGTCTGCTTCGACGAGGTCTCCGGCGTCTCCTTCGACCAGAAGGACGGCGTCAACATCATGAAGGGTTACATGGAGTCTGGCGAGTTCTCCCGCGGGCGTGAGTCGATCCGTGCAGATGGCTCCATCGTGCTCGTCGGCAACTTCGATGTCGACGTGGCACACCAGCAGCGGATCGGTCATCTGCTGTCGCCGCTGCCACCGGAGATGCGCGACGACACCGCATTCATGGACCGCATCCACGCCTACCTGCCCGGCTGGGACGTCCCGAAGCTGAACCCCTCGTACTTCACTCATCACTTCGGCCTGGTCAGCGACTTCCTCTCCGAGTGCTGGTCACACTTACGGACCCAGTCGCGCCTGGCGTCCATCCAAGGGCGCGTCAACTACTCCGACGCGCTCTCAGGGCGTGACCTGTCCGCAGTGAACAAGACCGTCGATGGCCTCTTGAAGCTGCTCTACCCGGACGCCGAGGCGTCGATCTCCGACGAGGACCTGGAGTGGGCTATGCGGATCGCGCTTGAGTGCCGACGGCGCGTGAAGGAGCAGCAGCGTCGCATTGGCCCAGCCGAGTTCCGCAACACCCAATTCGGCTACCGGATTGGTGAGGGCGTCGAACAGTTCGTCTCGACACCAGAGCTCGCCAGCCCGGACTCCATCGGCCTCGACCCCTTACCGCCGGGGCAGGTGTGGGCAATCGCCGAGGGGGGCGGCGAGGTTGGCCCTGGTCTCTACAGGATCGAAGCCGCCGACACTCCGGGTGCTGGCGCCCGGGGCCTTCTCAACCAAGCTGCACCAGCTCCTCTTCGCGAGAGCTTCAAGGTGGCTGAACAGAACCTCGTCGCTCAGGCGCGTGCCCTCGTGGGAGACCGTGACCCTCGAGAGCACAACCTGACCGCGCAGGTCCGCGCTCTTGATGCCGCGAAGACGGGGGCCGGTCTTGGCCTGCCGATTGTTCTTGCGCTTGCTTCGGCCATGCTCCAGCGCTCTGTTCGCGGCGGACTGATCGCGGTTGGGAACCTATCGCTCGGCGGCGGGGTGGAGACCGTCCTCAACGCTGCTGCTCTCGCCGAGCACGCGATGGAGAAGGGTGCAACCGCCCTGTTGATCC
This sequence comes from Rhodococcus sp. PSBB066, assembly GCF_017068255.1. Taxonomy (NCBI): domain Bacteria; kingdom Bacillati; phylum Actinomycetota; class Actinomycetes; order Mycobacteriales; family Nocardiaceae; genus Rhodococcus; species Rhodococcus sp. PSBB066. The sequence continues at coordinate 4,921,470 of NZ_CP070859.1, read as the reverse complement.
CCGTATCTGCGCGTAGACAGGTGCTCGACGTCAGCGACGAGGTCGCGACGAAGGTGTCGTTCCTCTTCTACAGCAACGCGCAAGACGCCCTCCTGAAGGCGCTTGACGAGTGACATCACCGAACAGCAAACGACTTAATCAGGGAGGGCGGATCGCTCACGCTCGCAATGCGACGAAACGCTCCCCCTTGCGATGACCGCAAGCACCTGACTGAACAGTTGGAGTGGAACGCGAGTTCAAGTGCGCGCCGCAAGACCACCCTCCCCACCGAATCTGTTTCCTCGAAACACCGAGCGAACGCACTTTCGCTCCAGTGGTCGCTGGGGCCATGCGGGACAATGCCCGCACACAGTCCTTGGCCGTAGCGGTTGCGGCGTCGCACAGTGCCAATTACGGAGTCCGAAATGCAGGATCATCCCTGCCCGACGGAGCAGCCATCGCAGGTCAGCGATGACGGGATTGTCTACGGAGTACGGCCATTGCTCGACGTCCGAATCGGCCTTGCCGCGAACGATCTCGTACAGCGGACCGTCGTGGTTTTCGGTGCGGCCCAAGAGAATCGAGAGCTGAATCCAGTCCTCGACGACGTGGTACACATAGATGATGGACAAGGCCGCGGGGAGACGTGACCCGGTCGTACACCGACGCCTTGAAGTGGGCTGTCTTCGGGTGGATCTGTCCGTCTCCTCGTGGTCGCGCGTAGCGACCGGACGAGCATGACTTGATAGGAGCTTGGCCTCGGCAGTCTCGTCTGTGTGCTGTCTGCCCGCCCGGTCGGTATGTGCCCGCACCGACCGAGGAAGGACATCATCTGTGGTCGCCTACTGCGCATACGAGCACGAAGACAACGTCTACGGGGGGATAGACACCCACAAAGACACCCATCACGTCGCGGTCATCGACGAACACGGACGACCCCTCGGCGACCGTGAGTTCGGGGCCACCGGCGCCGGTTACCGGAAGATCATCGATTATCTCCGCGGGTTCGGCCTGGTCGTCGCAGTCGCGGTGGAGGGGACCGGCAGCCACGGCGCCGAACTGGCACGCGTACTGCGCCGGGCAGGCATCACCGTTCTCGAGGTCGCTCGACCCGAGCGTCGCGCACGCCGACTACATGGCAAGTCCGACTCGCTCGACGCGCGGCACGCGGCCGCCACGGCCCTGTCCGGGCGTGGATTGGCGACGCCGAAGGACCGCGACGGGCTTGTCGAATCGATGCGGATCCTCCTTACCGAACGATCCTCGGCCCGCAAGGCGCAGGGCGCGGCGATGAACCAGATCCATGCTCTGTTGGTGACCGCACCGGAGCAGATCCGTGCCGCCTACCGCACCCTCATCAGCGCGAAGCTGGTTGCCACCCTTGCTCGATCACGCCCGAATTCGGGACATGGACCGGAGCAGACCCTGTGGCGATCGTTGAAGCGACTTGCCGTGCGTCATCAGCAGCACACGTCGATCATCGACGAGATTGATACCCGACTCGGTGAGCTGGTCGCTCAGATCAACCCGGCTCTGCTGCAGCTTCCCGGAGTCGGGCCTCTTGTTGCCGGCCAGCTTCTGGTCGCGTGCGGGGACAACCCCGAACGACTGACGAGCGAGCAACAATTTGCTGCCCTGTGCGGGACTGCGCCGATTCCTGCATCGTCGGGCAAGGTCCAGCGGCATCGACTCTCCCGAGGTGGAGACCGCGCGGCCAATTCCGCGATCCACCGCATCGTGCTGGTGCGGAGAACATCGGGGGATACGCGCACCGCTGAGTACATCGCGCGACGCACGGCGGAGGGCAAGTCCGACCGCGAGATCGTTCGTTGTCTCAAACGTTTCGTTGCGCGCGAGGTTTTCAAGGTCATCCGGAATCCCCAACCGGTGAACACCGCCATGGGCCGACTCCGGCAGCGTCGCCGAACACTGAGCATCCCGATCACCGCGGCGGCGACCTCACTCGCGGTTCCCTACCAGCGCCTACGACGGCTGGAAATCGGGACACGCATCGACGCCGAACTTGCTATCACATACTCGCAGTGGCTCACCGAACGCGAGCAGAGATCGTTTCGGAATTCTTGACACCCACAGCTTGACAGCGATAGGAGCATCCACCTCACAGGACTTGAACAAGCACTGCGCCAGGCACGCGCCACGGCCACGGCCCAGAAGGCCCCAGGCGAGCACGACGCGGCCGCAGGACGCCGGCGGGGACGCCTGGCCCGGGCCGTCGACGACCTCAAGGGCCTGGTCACCGTCACTCGGCAGATCGCCTGGCAGAGCCGGCAGCGGCTGGCCGGTCAGACACCGGAGGGCTCCACCCGGCGGGTCAGCCTGCACGACCCCGACGCTCGGCCCATCACCAAGGGGCGGCTCGGTAAGCCCATTGAGTTCGGCCACAAGGCCCATCTCGTCGAAGGCGATGACGGCGTGATCGTGGACCACAACGCCGAACGTGGCAACCCGGCCGACGCACCCAACTGGCACCGGCTATGGATCGGATCCGCGCACGCGCCGGACTCCCCTCGCACGGTCACCGCCGCCCGCAGCGACGGCGAGAAAGCGCCGAGGATGACCTCCACGACCTCGGGGTGCGCAACGTCCGGATCCCCACAAGGGCAAACCCTCAGCCGACCGGCGAGCCGAGGAACACCTCCCGGCGTTCCGGCGAAGAATCAAGGGGCGCACCGGCGTGAAGGCAGAATCAGCACCCTCGAACGCGGTTACGGCTGGAACCGCACCCGCATCGACAGCACCAAAGGCGCCAAGATCCGGATCGGCCACGGGGTCCTGGCGCACAGCCTGGTCAAGATCAGCACCCTGGCAGCGTGAAAGACGTCAATCGGGGGACTTGCGGCCAACCCAATCCCGACCGACCGAGAACAGCCGAATCATGCTCACCGAGACGCCTCGTTTTTCAGATCGAAGTAGCTAGCCGCGACGGAGGGTTACTCGTCGTCGCTCACGGCCAGCTCATCGTCAATTGTTTTGGCCATATCAGCTGCCTGGGCCGACCCCTCGCCTGTCGCCGCGGCGGCTCCCGTCCCGAGCAGCCGCAGGATCCGCTGCGCCAGTGCCTTGCGCCGATCGGTGAAGAATGCCTCGAACTCGCCGAGCGACGAGGGCAGCCAAGGAATCTCGTTCCGTTCGAGGTAGGCCTGACGAGCGTCGGGCGACGGATACATCGATTCAGCCCAAGTTGCGGGCGGCGAGGCCGACTTTGAGATGTTTACTGACATCTCCAGAAGTTGGAGGTTCGGCAGAAGGTCGCGCAACCCCTGGAGGCGGCTGACCCCCTCGGCGTCATGCCCGGCACCCTTGAGTTCCTTCTTCGACAGCAGCGCCTGCGGATATACGTGGTCGACATGGTGAATATTGCGTGTATTGACGTGAGGGAACAGCACGGCCAAGACCGCGAACGTTCGAGCTTTCCCGTAGCCGAGGTCCAGAATCTCTTCGACCTGCTCGGTCGAAAGAGCCAGGGACTTGCCTCGCGAAGCCATCCGCCGCTCGATCTCGGTCGTTGGGAACTCGTGCGATCCGTGATCGGTGATCGCCTGGCGCAGGTCGCGGAGCAGGGTGTCCAGGCCAGCGCCCCAGACGCCCGGAACGATGAGCGATCGCAGCGTCCATCGGCGCAGGGCCTCACGGTCAGCGGAGTCTGCTACGGCTTCCCTGTACTTCTGGTGGAGGCCGCGGTGGTGGACGTAGAACGCGACCGGGATAAGAACGCTGTTGGCCGACAGCGTCGCCGTCGAGAGTCCGAAGTCTCCGAGTAATCCGACGGCAACTTTGAGGGAGTCTGCGATGGCGTCCCACTCGCGGTCGAGGGTCGCCATGGTGTCAGTGGTGAAGTTCTTGACCTTGAACCCAACGTCGCTGATGCCCGCGAGCACGAGACCTGACTTGAGGACGATGTCCTGCGTGAAGTTGAACCCGACACCCGTGGAGTTCAGATCGTCGACAAGGCCATGGATCGCGGCGCGGGCGTCTCTTTCCCTCCATTGAGCCGTCGCGATGGACAGGAGCAGGTCGCTGTAGGAAAGTACGGTCCCGGCCGAGTTCACTCGGATGAAGATGTCGAGGACGCGATCGATGTCCTGCTCTGTCTCCTCGAAGAACTTCACGCTTGGGGTCGTGTGGATCGACTCCCAGAGCTGACTGAGGGTTTCCACGGCCTTGTCGTGGTTCGCCAATCCTGCCTGGGCAGTCGCGGCCCACAGTTGGCTCATCTTCTCGGCTTCGAAGACCCGCGGAACGGGGAACCAGTGATGCTCGGGATCGGCATCCGTGGCGGCTAGTTGGGTGTCAGTGAGGAATCGGAAGTCGTATCGAAGTCCCGCCTCGTTCTCTTCCGCCTCGCCCAGCACGTTGAGGTAGAGCCGGCGTGCCGGGTACGAACTGGCGAGGTTCGACCAGGCGCGGGGAAGCTTGTACGCGTAGGTGCCCCGGAGGCCGATGTTGAAAGAAGTCAGCCGTTGTTGACCGTCGAGGACAGCGGTGACGGCCTGACCCGCCACCGGATCTCCGTCGGGGTTGTGACGGTTGTTGAAGGCGCTGAAGTCTTTCATGAATCCGTAGAATCGGAATCGGGATGCTGTCTCGGGCGCGACCTTCCACGACAGGAAGCCGCCGACCGGATAACCTCTCATGAGGGAGTCGAAGAGACCCACCACCTGGCCCGGCTTCCACACGTACTCACGTTGGATAGCAGGCAGGATGAGGTCACCCTTCTGAATGCGCCGTATGGCTTCGGCGATCGTGATTTCAGGCAAGTACCCCACGCAAGGAACTTAGCCGAGGGTGCAGACACGAGTGACCGGATCGTGTTGATCACCCGAGTCATCCACTTCTCGTCGCGCCGCTTGTCGTGGTCGGCGTAGGCGTCGATGACGTCTTGGGAGACCCGGCACGTCACTACGAATGGCAGGCGCCGATCGTCGGCGAACACCGCTTCGAGGCGGCGGCGTCGCCGGTCGCTGAGCAACTTCTGCCGGATGCGAGCGGTGCGGCGGACGCCGTAGAGCGGATCACCTGTCAGGCCCCGTGCCCACAGGTGTGTTGCCTCACGTGCTGGCGGCACAGATCCAGCTTGGTGCCGGCCAAGGCGACGACGTGGAACGGGTCTATCACCGTCACCGCATCGGGAACGGTGCCGGTCGCGACGTATGTGTAGCTGCCGAACCGTCCGTCGCGACCACCTCGATCCGGTCCCGGAATGCGGCTCTCTGCCGGTCGAGCCGATCGTGAGGACCGCCGAGGACCAGCCCGGCCCAGGTCCAACAACCGTCCGGGTCCGGTGCCGTCGAACACCGGCGTCAGGCCCACGACGACGGTGATATACCCGTCGCCGGCTGAGCTGCGGTGTGAGCTCAGCAGCGCTCGTCGATTCCGATCACCCGCACCGACTCGAGCCGGGCGGGATCGGCGGCGAGCAGGCCGGTGGCGGCGTCGACCGCGATCGCGTTGATTCTGTCCCAGGACTGGCTCAGTTCTCTGGCCATTGCGGCCACCGAAATGTGGTCGATCATCAACCGTCGCAGGATGTGCCGGGCGCAGCGGCGGGTAGTCGACGCTCGGAGCGGGTAAGCCGACCGGTGTTGTGCCGGAACACCTCCCGATCACACGAGGCGCTCTCGCGCCGGTAGTGGGGCACCCGCACGCGCAGCTGCAGGGGATGGCTGACCACCGACAGATCGGTCACCGTGCGCACGATACTGTCCCAGTACCGGCCGAGGTTGCCGCAGTCCGGGTACCGGTCGGGTCCGTCGGTGAGTAGATCGCAGAACGCGACGGCGACCTCCTGGGTTGAGGGCGGCGTCGGTGATGGTGACTCCGAGTTCAGATCGTGCGCATGTTCGTGTCGGCACAGCCGGATGACGTGCTTCGGTGGGGCTGGCACAATCAGCGCGTATGGCGCTCGACAGCAAGAATCTGGGACGCCTGCGTCGGGTGACCGATCCGCGGAGTGTCTGGTTGTCGGAGGCCGGAGATTTCACCCCGTGGCTGGCGGAGAACATCGATGTGCTGGCCGACGAGCTGGGGATGACGTTGACGGTCGTGACCACCGAGGTCGCCGTGGGGGAGTTCTGGCTCGACATCCGGGCCGAGGACGAGAACGGGCGCATCGTGGTCATCGAGAATCAACTCGGGCGCACCGATCACGGACATCTGGGCCAGAGTCTGGTCTACGCGGCCGGGCTCGATGCGGCGGCGGTGGTGTGGGTCGCGACCCGGTTCCGGGAGGATCACCGCAGTGCCCTCGACTGGCTCAACGAGCGCACCGACAGCACGGTCGGATTCTTCGGTGTCGAAGTGAGCGTGGTCCAGATCGACGACGACGGCCCCCAGGCGCCGGTGTTCACCGTGGTGTCCCGACCCAACGACTGGCAGAAGTCGGTCAAGTCGGCCGGCGGAGCCGATGCGGAAGCGGTCAATCCGCTCAACGCGGTGCGGCAGGATTTCCTTACGGACGTGTTGACCCGGGTGCACGCTCGCCGACCCGCCTTCCGGGTTCCGGCCCGCAGCCGGCACAACTGGAGCAGCTTCGCCTTCGGTCCGTTCGGCAACTGGGGCCTTGCCATCGCCGGCGGCACGCTGCGCGTCGAGGCGTACCTCGACCTGAAGGATCGAGACCTCACCAAGGACCTGTTCGACACGTTCGCCGCGGACCGAGCGCACTGGGAGACCCGATCCGGGGTGGGGCCGTTGAGTTGGGAACGACTGGACGACAAGCGGGCCTGCCGGATCGCGATCTATCACCCCGTCGACCTCGACGACGACCGGCAACGCGACGCAGTCCGGGATTGGGCGGTGACCACCGTTCTCGCGTTGTTCGACGCCCTCGACGAGCCCCTGCGCCGCGCCGCCGACACCGTCCGTGTGGCCGCGGCCGCGGCCGCGGCCGCGGACTCGGACGCCCCCGACGGATCGACGCGGAGCGCGGACGCAGAGACAACCAGGCCCTGACGCGCAGAAACCGCAGGACACGTTCGCAGCCCCGCCCGCACGCGGCGGGACGCTCACCTCGGCGCTGCAGTCGGACGACTCCGACAGCAGCGGGGGTGGATGGCAGTGCGTGGAGGGTGCGGGTCGGGTTTCGGCCCGCAGCAGGGACGGGGCGCACCACAATCGACGACAGTGGGCGACGCGGGGCGGACCGATCCGTCCAGGGAGAAGAACAGGGGGAGCGGTCCAGGTAGCAGTGGACGATCGCGCGCCGGCCCCAGGTGAACCAGGTAGGCGGAGGACGGGATCGGAGTTCGGGCATGTTCCTGCTGGACGGGTCGGTGGTGCTGAGCGCGAGTGATCTGGTGCGTGCGGCGGAGTGCGAGTTCGCGGTGATGCGCACCCTGGACGCGGTCCTCGGTTTGGCCGAGGCTCCGGAGCCGGTCGTCGATCCGTTGCTCGCGCGGGCAGCGGAGTTGGGCCAGGTGCACGAGCGTCGGCATCTGGCGGTGTTGGAGGCCCGGTTCGGCGACGGGGTGGTCACCGTCGAGCGGCCCGCGATGACCGCCGATGCTCTGGCGGCGGCCGCCGATGCCACCGTGGCGGCCCTGACGGCGGGGCATCCGGTGATCTACCAGGGGGCTCTGTTCGATGGCCGGCTGGTCGGGTTCGCCGATTTCCTGGTCAAAGAGGACGACGGTTACGCGGTGTACGACACCAAGTTGGCGCGTCGGGCGAAGGTGCCGGCGTTGCTGCAGCTCGCCGCGTACGCCGACGCCCTGCACCGGCGGGGGATACCGGTCTCGCGCCGCACCCATCTGCTGCTCGGGGACGACACCACCTCCTCGTACCCGGTGGCCGAACTCGTCCCGGTGTACCTCCAGCGCCGCGATCGCCTGCAAACCCTGATCGACGACCACCACCGCACGGGGACACCGACCACATGGGACGACGGGCGTTATGCCGCGTGCGGACGCTGTGTGGTGTGCGAGCCGGAGATTGAGGCCGCCCGGGATCTGCTGTTGGTCGCGGGGATGCGGGCCACGCAGCGGGCCCGGCTGCGCGCCGCCGGGGTGGACACCCTCGATGCCCTGGCCACCGGCACCGGTCCGGTGCCGGGCATGTCCGAGCGGAGCCTCGCCACCTTGCGGGCCCAGGCCGCCGTCCAGCTGAGGCAGGAGCGGACCGGGCGGCCGGTGGTGGAGGTGTTCGCCCCGGCGGCGTTGGCCGCGGTGCCCGCCCCGGATGCGGGGGATGTGTTCTTCGACTTCGAGGGCGATCCGTTGTGGGCGGAGCACGGCAGCGCGCAGTGGGGACTGGAGTATCTGTTCGGCGTGATCGACGGGTCGGCGCAGGCGCCGCGGTTTCGGCCGCGGTGGGCGCATACGCGGGGGGAGGAACGCCGGGCGTTGCTCGACTTCTTCGACTACCTCACCGCGCGCCGCCGCGAGTATCCGCAGTTGCACGTCTACCACTACGCCGCCTACGAGAAGACCGCGTTGCTGCGGCTGGCCGGGCGGCACGGCGTGGGCGAAGAGACCGTGGACGAGCTGCTCCGCAGCGGGGTGCTGGTGGATCTGTATCCGATCGTGCGTTCCGCACTGCGGGTCGGGCAGCGCGGCTACGGGCTCAAACAACTCGAACCGCTGTACCTGGGCCCCCGCGCCGGGGACGTCACCAGCGGCGCCGCGTCGATCGTCGCCTACGCCGACTACTGCGCGCTGCGCGAGGCCGGAGACACCACCGCGGCGCAGGCGGTGCTCGCCGAGATCGCCGCCTACAACGAGGCCGACTGCCTGTCGACGCTGCGACTGCGGGACTGGCTGCTCGCCCAGGCCACCGGCGCCGGGGTGCGTCCCGACGGCGCCGCGGTAATCGACGAGGACGCCGTGATGGACCCGGCCGCCCCGTCGGCGCACGAGGCGAGGTTGCTGGCCTTCGCCGACGCCGGGGACCCGGAGCGGCGCAGCGGCGAGCAGCAGGCCGCGGCGTTGATGGCCGCGGCCCTGGGGTATCACCGCCGCGAACGCAAACCGTTCTGGTGGGGGCACTACGACCGCCTGACCCACCCGGTCGACGAGTGGGCCGATACCCGCGACACCCTCATCGCCGCGACCGTCACCTGCGATCGCGGCTGGCACACCGCCACCGCGCGGCAGCGCCGCCAGCGCCGGCACCTGACCCTGATCGGGGACTTCGCACCCGGCAGCACCGTGCGTGCCGGGCAGGCGGTGTATCTGCTGTACGAGGCGCCCGCCCCGGCGGGGCTGCGGGACGGTGGGGCGTGCACCCGCGGCTACGCCGGCGCCACGATCCGGAACCTGAGCACCCGCACCGTCGACGGAGTCTTCCGTGACGTCGTCGAGGTCGAGGAGCTGCTCGGCAGCGGCGTCGAGGAGTACACCGCGGTGCCGATGGCGCTGGCCCCTGGCCCGCCACTGCGGACGGCCTCGATCGAGCGGGCCCTCGAGGCCGCCGCCGACCGGATGTGCCGCACCCTGCCGGCGATGCCGCACACCGCCGCGGTCGATGTGCTGCGCCGGACCGCGCCCCGCACCCGCTCACGGGCCGCACTGCCCGCGGTGACCGACGGTGACTACGTCGCGGCGATCACCGCCGCGGTGCGCGACCTCGACCAGTCCTACCTGGCGGTGCAGGGACCGCCCGGCACCGGCAAGACCTACACCGCCGCCCGGGTGATCGCCGAGCTGGTCACCCGGCACCACTGGACGGTGGGGGTGGTCGCCCAGTCCCACTCCGTCATCGAGAATCTGCTCGACGAGATCGTCGCCGCCGGGGTCCCCGGCGATCGGGTCCTCAAACCCAAGGCCCAGAAACCCGATCCGGTCTGGACGCCGATCGAGGCCGCGCAGTTCCCGGCGCTGATGCAGACCGCCGCCGGGGGGTGCGTCCTCGGCGGCACCGCGTGGGATTTCACCAACACCCGCTGCGTCGCCCCGGGCTGCCTGGATGTGCTGGTCGTCGACGAGGCCGGCCAATTCGCCCTGGCCAACACCCTCGCGGTGGCCACCGCCGCCCGCAACCTGCTGCTGTTCGGCGACCCCCAGCAGCTGCCGCAGGTCACCCAGGGCGCCCACCCCGAACCCGTCGACGTCTCCGTGCTGGCCTGGCTCGCCGAAGAACACGACACCCTGCCCCCGCAGCGCGGATACTTCCTCGCCCACACCTGGCGGATGCACCCGGTGCTGTGTGAGCGGATCTCGCAGCTGTCCTACGACGGGAAGCTGAACTCGCAGCGCCCGGTCACCGCGGCGCGGTCTTTGACCGGTCTCGCGCCCGGGGTGCACCCCGTGCTCGTCGAGCACCACGGCAACGCCACCTCCTGCCCCGAAGAGGCCGCCGAGGTCGTGCACCGGATCCAGGCGATCCTCGGATCCCCGTGGCGCAACCCGGCGGCGTTCGCAGGCGCCCGCCCACTCACCGAGGCCGAGGTGCTTGTCGTCGCCCCCTACAACGCCCAGGTCAACCTCATCAGAACCCACCTCGCCCGGGCGGGACTGGCCCGGGTGCAGGTCGGCACGGTGGACAAGTTCCAGGGCCGCCAGGCGGCGGTGGTGGTGCTGTCGATGACCGCCTCCGCGGTCGAGAACATCCCCCGCGGCATGGGGTTTCTGCTCTCGCGTCACCGCCTCAACGTCGCCGTCTCCCGGGCCCTGTGGGCCACACTCGTGCTGCGCTCACCCGGACTGACCGACTACCTCCCGGCCACCCCGCAGGACCTGCTCGACCTCGGGGCGTTCCTGCGCCTGACCGACCCGACCACGACGACGCCGTCGACGTGATATCTGGATGTCCGAAACGCACCCCCGGCACCGCGTTGCGCTGCGCCTAGGGTCCCCGACCGGGCGCGCCGCGCACCGCGGCGGTGAGGGTCGGGCCGGGGTGCGTCAGGGGGACAGGCCCGGCGCGTCGCCGGACAGCACCCGCCGGGTCGCCGCACTGGCGCGGTGTCCCGCCGCATACAAGGCCGGCCACGCCGCGAAGTCCTCGGGATCGACGATCGTCGTGTCGTGACCCCCGTTGCCGCGCCGCTTCGACCGGTGCTCGGGATGGTTCGGAAACTCCAAGGCCAAATAACCGTGGTCGAGTTCGAGCCGGAAGATCAGCCACGTGTGCGGGGTGAATCCCACCGCCTCGGCACGGTGCGCGAGGTCGATCCAGTCGGTGATGTTCGTGTACCCGCCGTCGAGCACCGCCGTCTGGGTGGCGATCATGGGGATCGTGCCCAGCCAGATCGGCGGAAAATTCAGCAGGACCCGGCACCACTCGCGCCGCCGTGCCGGCGGAATCGGTTCCCACTTCGCCTGCGCGTTACGCAGGATGTCGCTGTCGTGGCGCGAAGACATCGCGCCCGTCCACCTTCCGGAGGCGTGGGCCTCCATCGACTTGTCCGCCGGCGGTCACCCGCGCGAACCGGTTCTTCCCCTGGGGCACCCACAGTCGATGGAGACGGGGTTGCCGGGCAGCCGGCCAGGTACCGACAACTGCCACTCGTGAACCTGCCGCCACGATAACAGGACCGGGCGACATCGAGGACGTTCTGCCTGCGGACGCGTACCTGGGTGCTGCCGAGCCTGGTACGACAACCTCACGCCAGGGCGAAGGCGTCGGTATCACGCCGTGGTGTCTGCGCCGGCGGCTCACCGGATCTGGGGGTCGGATTCGTGGTGCCGCTGCCGCAACCAAATATCGGCGGCGAGCCCACTCACGTTCCGGCGGCCATCGCGGCCACCAGGACCGGAAGATCGTCCGCCACCACGATCGACAGCGGACTCTGGTCGGGTTTGCCGCTGTGCGTGATGATCAAGGCGGCCGGTGGGAGACCGCCGTCGGCAGGTGGGGAGAGTTTCTTGATGGCCTGCGGCACGGTGGTGGCGCGAGAGAGGTGGACGGCGCGATCGTGCGGCTCGACGAACGCCAAGGCAGCGCCCACCGTCTCGCCTTCGACGATCTCGTCGGTGGCCAGGCGGTGGGCCAGCCATCGGGCGATGCAGTTGGTGGTCAGCAGACCGCGGTAGGTGTGGTCGTCATAGATCGGGAACTGGGAGTAGTCGTGCCGGCGGATTTCCTCGAGGACCGCACGGAGTGGGTCGGAGGGGCCGAACGACGCCAAGGGGCGGTGCGGAAGCACGTGCAACACCGTCGGAGGGCTGATGATCTTGTCCCGTAACCGTTCGATCGCCTCCACGATTTCCGGTACCGGGTCGGCGACGGGTCGGCCGCCGTAGTAGTCGTGGTGCACCAGGGCATTGCGCAGATCGGCGAAGGTGCGCAACGCCGGCAGATCGAGCTGGGTGTGGTGTCGGCGGGCGTAGTCCTCGGCCATCTTGACGAACCCGGTGCGGCCGTAGTCGGTCTGCAGCTTCCATTTGAAATGGTTCTCGATCGCGGTGAACGCGGACAGGAATCGGATCGCTCCGCTGACTTCGTCCATCTCGCCATGTCCTTCCCTGCAGGCGCAACCGCCCTCGCCCGCCGCATCCCGGCCGCGGCGAAAGCATCCAGGACGGTGCCGGTGTTTTTCATCATCCGCCGGTCGAACCGCCCGAGGAGTCGATCCGTCGTGACGCCGCTCGGTGCATCTTCTCTGTTCACGGAGACCCCGTCGGCGCCTCGCCTGCGCCGGTCCGCCACGGTCCGCGTCGGACAACGTTCTCCTCCACCTTCCCCGTCCGCCTCTCCCGTGCGCGTCTCGCTACCGGAGTGAACGAGATCCCCTGTTCGAGGCACCCTGACGGGTGTCGACAACCAGCGCTGGCGCAACCCGTGAGTCTTGTGCCCCCTCGTGCTGCAGGAGCAGGACGAACCCCAGCAGTTGCCAGTGGCGCATGGGATCGGTGGTGGTGCTGCGTTGTGTGGTGGGCGTTTCTCCCCGACACCACGGGGCGGGCCGGCGGTGGTCACACGAGGAAGACATCGATCTCTTCGATGACCGTGAGCAGGTCTGTGAGGAAGCTGTTCGCATCGGATGAGGAGTCGGCGTAGGGGTCGAAGATGTACTGCGCCCTGCGCTTCGGTCCGGAGCCGGGTGGACTCGGTGCCGTGAAGTGCGTAGCTGTGCTGCCATTCGGGGCGCAGACACCTCGAAGGTCTCGACCAGCACCGCCAGTGCGGGTCGAGCAGATTCTGGGCGTGGCACCTCAGAGAGTGTTGTGGAACCCTGTGCTGACGCGGCGTGTCGGCCGTGGTATCCGAACGTGATCGATGATCGTGTCGGTACGTGTGTCCGTGTGTGTGCAAGCCCGCCTACGACTCGTCGCTGACCGATGCGCAGTGGGCGGTGATCGAACCGCTGCTGCCTCGACCGAGCCCGCGGCTCGGGGGCCGGCCGCCGGTGCACCCACGCCGACTGGTCGTCGACACGATCTTGTACGTGCTGGCCACCGGCTGCGCGTGGCGGCTGGTCCCGCACGATCTGGCCCCGTGGAGCACCGCCTACCGGATCTTCGCCGCCTGGAGCGCGGACGGCACCTGGGCGCGCATCCACGACACCCTGCGAGATCGGTTGCGTGCCGACGACGGACGGGATCCGCAGCCGTCGGCGGCGGTGCTGGACTCGCAGTCGGTGCGCAGCAGCGAGGGCGGCGAGCAGATCGGCTACGACGCCGGCACACGCGTCCGGGGCCGCAAGCGTCATCTGCTGGTCGACACCCTCGGGTTGATGCTGGTCGGGCTGGTGCACTCGACGTCGGTGCAGGACCGGGCCGGGGCCCGGCTGGTGCTGGCCGGGGCCCGGACCCGGTTCCCCGGGTTGGGGCTGGTGTGGGTCGACGGCGGGTACGTCAACTCGGTCGATGCGGGCCTGGTCGACTGGGCGGTCCGCACCGAGAATCTCGAGGTCGTGGTGGTACCCCGCAACGCGGACGTGAAAGGCTTCCAGGTGCTGCCCCGGCGGTGGGTGGTCGAGAGGACCTTCGGATGGTTGACGAGGTGTAGACGGTTGGCGCGGGACTACGAACGCAAGACGGCACATGCCGAGGCCATGATCCAGGTCGCGATGATCAGGCTCATGGCGGCCCGACTGGCCGGCGAAGACATCGAGCCCCGCGGTCCGATCGAAGCCGAAGCGGCACGCCGGCTAGCAGAGGACCTCACCGACTGACAGCGCGGGTTCCACAACACTCTCTCAGGCGTTCGACGTCGATGCTGGCGTCGTCACCGCCGAAATCAGTCGAGGACGCCCGCCTGCCCCGGGGTTCCGGTCAGCTCGGCACGCACGTCGACGGTCGCGCGGAGCCATCGCGCCAGGTACGTGTCGGCCAGTAGTTCGCGGTGGGCCCGGAGGTGGTCGACGAACCATCCGGCCAGCCCGTCCCAGCGGGTGTGGTCTCCGGGCGGTGCGAGGGTCCAGCCGAGCTCGTCGAGCGTCCAGTGCGCCTTGGCGGAGTTGTGCAGCATCGAGGTGCTCACCCAGTTCGCCGCCTCGTCCGCACCGCCCCGGGCGACCGGTATCAGATGATCGATGGTGGGAAACAGTTCCCAGAACGCGAAGTGTGACTGTGAGGTCGCCCAGTGCGGATGGAAGGGGAATTCCTTCGGCGCGATCAGCGACAACGCCCGCAGCGCCCCCGGATGCACCAGCTGTGCCCCGGAGTAGCGGTCGAGGAACCCGTCCCGGTAGAAGATGCGCAGACTTTGCCGCTCGGTGTATCGGCGCGCCGCCTTCGTCACCGGGGTGAACGGATACTCGGCCCGGAGAATCAGGCGGGCCCGGTCGATCTCACCGGAGGCGATCGCGGCAACGGTGCGGGCGAGGATGTCGGCCTTGTCGTTCGGCGCATTCTCGGGAGTGCGCGGGAAGGAGCCGGCGTTGCCGGGCGGTATCGACACATCCCCGATCGTAGGACCACTCGGCGGGGCATCGACCCAGTCGGGATCGGTCTGCTGATCGGCGGGCCGAACCGGGTGCGCCGACCACCACTGAGCAGGTGAGCGAAGCGACGATCACGGTCCGGAAGGTGCCCCAGTTCGGGGGCGATACCCATCGTGCGGTGGGCTGCTATCGGTCGCCGGGGGCGAAGAACGCCGTGACCTCGTCGATGGTGAACTGCTCGCGCAGTCGGCAGGCGGAGTTCTGGTTGGCGAACAAGCCGCTCTTATGCCTTGACCGACTATCTGCCCACACCCCGCACACCCTTGACCGAACTCGGTGCCTTCCTGCGGTTGATGGGCACCACCGGTCACCTCGGCAGGCGCAACACGGCGCTTACCCGCGGCGATAACACGGGTGGGCGACGCACACCGACAAAGAGGTGAAGGATCTTGGATTCCGCTGGCTTCAGCTCGTACGCCATCGTGGAATATCCTCGATCGACTGCAGGCCCGGCCCCGGAGACCGGACGCAGCCGAGGGCTGACGAGCATCTCTGGGGGTGCCTTGGCTCGTGGACCAGGGAGGGACAAGCCGTGACGGATGGGGTCGACGTCGAGCGACGGACGGGATTGGTTGCGGCGGCAGTGGAGCGGTGGCGCAAAGACCTGATCGATGTCGGCAGACGCAACACCTTGCTGTACTACAAAGATCTTCGTGTCGGGACCTTGGCTATGGAGGGTGTCCCACTGGGGCCGCTGACGGAGTTGCTCGCTGGGCGCCCGGTCCTGATGTCGCGGTTGTACCCTGAGGAAACAGAACGCACGGAGGCCCGGAAGCGGCTGCGCACCATCCACAAGAAGGTCCGAGAGCTCCAAGAAGAGCGTGGCATCAACGCCGGCTACCTCACGGTCGGCATGGCGACCTGGAACGAGGCGGAGACGCAGCGTGCGGCCACGGAGCCGATGGCCCCGGTCATCCTGCGCCAGATCGGAATCACACCTCGGTCAGCGGCCGAGGACGACTTCGAACTGTCCCTCAGCGACGAGCCCGAGATCAACCCGGTGCTGCTTCACGTGCTCGCCGACCAGTTCGGCATCGACATCGACGCCACCGACCTCGTCGACCTGATCCGACTGGACACCCCGTTCGATGCACACCCGGTGTTCGAGCGACTCACCAAGCAAGCAAGCCGAGTGAGCGGATTCGCGATCAAGGATCGCACGGTGATCGGGACGTTCACCTACGCCAAGCTCCCGATGGTCAACGACCTCGAGAACGGACTCGAACTACTCCAAGCGCACGATGTTGTGGCGGCACTCGCCGGAGACACAACTGCCCAGCACGCCATCCGCGGCGACCTCGGGAGCATCGACGAGGCGCTGCCCGATCACACCTCTCCTCAGGACGAGTTCCTCGTCGCCGACGCCGACTCCTCGCAGAACTACGCGATCAACGCGGTGATCGCCGGAAACAACCTGGTCATCAAGGGCCCGCCGGGTACCGGAAAAAGTCAGACCATCACCAATCTCGTGGCAACGTTGATCGCGCGTGGCCACCGGGTGCTGTTCGTCGCGGAAAAACGGGCCGCCATCGACGCTGTGCTGTCGCGGCTGCAGCGCGTCGACCTCGGTGGTCTGGTGATGGACCTCTACGACGGTGCGCCTCACCGTCGTAAGGTCGCCCAAGACCTGGCCGCCGCCCTCGAACGAGCAGGACGGATACCGCCCCCGAACCTCACCGGCTTGCACCGTGAGTTGACGACGAAACGTGCGCGAGTGCTAGAGCATGACCGGCGCATGCACCAGCCCCGCGGTCCCTGGCAAATCAGCGTTTTCGACGCACAGACGAGGTTGCTCGGCCTACACCCGCCCGACATCGACTTCCGACTCCACGGCCCCGACCTGCGTAATGTGCAGGAGACTGTCATCGCTGCGGCCAAGGACGACCTCGCCCGGTACGCCGACCTCGGGGGACTCGCCGAGCCGTCGGCGAGCCCGTGGACCGGTGCCCCGATCGCCACACCCGATCAGGCACGCACCGCACTCACCGCGATACACCAATTGCGGGACCGTACCATTCCGCAGGTCATGGACGTGTTGACCACGCTGCTGCGGCAAACGGGTTTGCCGCAACCGCAGACAGTGGCAACCTGGCCCCGGGTCTTCCGGCTCGTCGACGCAGCCGCCTACGTGCTCGGATTCTTCACCCCCGAAATCTTCACGCAGGACCTCTCTGCACTCGTTGCGGCCACCGCGCCATCGTCGTGGCGCAGGGAGAACCGGGTGACGCTCGGCTGGGGGGAACGCCGCCGGCTTGTCAAACAGGCGCGCAGTCTGTGGCATGGGCAAAAGCCCTCAGCCGGGGAACTACACGCACCACTGCTCGCCGCGCACCAGCTGGTCCTGGACTGGAGAAGCGTCTGCTTCGACGGACAGGGCCCGCGCGTACCGACAAACCTTGATGCGGCCCATGCAATCTACGACCAGTTCCGCAGCGAACTGCAGGATCTGGGGACGTACTTACCGCCGACCACCGATCTTGAAGCGCTCACCCCTACCGAGCTCCCACACCTGCTCGACAGTCTCGTCGGCGACCAGGCGACGCTGCAGCGTCTGCCCCACCGCAATACGCTCGAAGCGCGCTTACAGGCTCTCGGTCTCGGACCGCTGATCGACGAATGTCGCCGTCGCCGCGTCGGTGCCGACGCGGCCGCCGAGGTGGTGGAAGCCGTGTGGTTGCGGTCGATCCTCGACGAGATCTCGGTCACCGACACCGAATACGGAGCCTTCCAAGGCGCCTCGATGAACCGCACGGTGGAGGCATATCAGCATGCGGATACACAGCACATACACACCACGGCGACACGAGTGCAACGCTCCTGCGCCGAGAAGCTCATGCAGGCACTGGATCAGTATCCCGAGCAGGCCACATTGCTCCGAGCCGAGGCGGGGAAGAAGACGCGACACCGGCCGATGCGCGACCTACTGAGCGGAGCGGCCGATGTGCTACTCGCGCTGAAGCCCTGCTGGGCAATGTCGCCTCTGGTCGTCAGCCAGGTACTGCCCATGCAGCAATTGTTCGACGTGGTGATCTTCGACGAAGCCAGCCAGATACCCCCTGCCGACGCTGTGCCTGCCATCGCCCGCGGTAAGCGGGTCGCCGTGGCCGGTGACGAGCGCCAACTGCCCCCCACCAGCTTCTTCGCTACAGCAGTGGCCGACGATCCCGAGGACTCGGGCCTCGACCCGGGGACCGTTGCACTGACCAGCGGCTACGAGTCGGTTCTCGATGTGCTCAGCGCGATCGTGCCGTTCCGCAGTCTCGCCTGGCACTACCGAAGCCAGGACGAGCGGCTGATCGCCTTCAGTAACGCCCACATCTACCACTCGTCGCTGACCACCTTCCCGGGCTCGCACACCGAGGGCGTCCTGCAACATGTCCAAGTGCCCTTCGTCGCCGGCGCTGCCACATCCGAGGAGTCCGCTCTCGCCGAGGTGGACAAGGTCGTCGAGTTGATCCTGCAGTATGCACAGGACCGACCTGAGGAGTCCCTCGGCGTCATCACCATGGGCATCAAACACGCCGACCGCATCGAAGCGTCCCTTCGAAGCAAGCTCGCCGCAAGACCCGAACTCGATGAGTTCTTCCGCGAGAGCCGGCAGGAGCGATTCTTCATCAAGAACCTCGAACGAGTTCAAGGCGACGAACGCGACTCGATCATCTTGTCTGTCGGGTACGGCAAGGGCGCCGACGAGCGCATGGTCTACCGGTTCGGCCCACTCAACACCGACGGCGGCGAACGACGACTCAACGTGGCGGTGAGCCGGGCCAAGCGGCGGATGACGCTGGTGAGTTCGTTCGGCTCAGCCGACCTCGATCCGAATCGCTTGAACAGTCGCGGTGCGGAACTGCTCGGTGCGTACATCGCCTTCATGGAATCAGGCGGAACCGACCTCGGTTCCGTCGCCGCGGTGACACCGCAGCTGAACCCCTTCGAGATCGACGTCCACGACCGTCTGTCTCGCGCAGGCATCCCGGTGACCGCTCAGTTCGGAGTGAGCGGTTACCGTATCGATTTCGTTGCCTCACACCCCACACAGGCAGGCCGGATGGTCCTCGCCATTGAAGCCGACGGCGCCAGCTACCACTCGTCCCACACGGCTCGTGACCGTGACCGCCTCCGACAGGAGCATCTGGAAAGGCTGGGATGGCGCTTTCATCGGATCTGGTCAACCGACTGGTTCCGCGACCCGCATGCCGAAGTGGCCAAGGCTCTCAGTGCCTATCAAACGGCAGTGCGGGATGCCGACTCCGGGACGGCCCCAGCGCGCGCCGCGCGTACTGCGGCACAAAGTGATTTGGAGCCCACCACCCACCATGTCGCGACCCGTAGTCTTCCCAAACCGGCCCTCCGGCCGGGATACCCGATTACCGACTACCCCCCGTCGGAACTTGTCGCCCTCGTCAGATGGATCGAAAGTGATGGGCTTCTGCGCACCGAAGAAGAAGTTATGCGCGCGGCGATGACCGAGCTGGGGTACCGGAAACGAGGCAGTCGGATCGTCGCCGCACTCGGCAATGCCATCCGGATTGCTCGCCGGCGCACCGCAGAAGGACCGACTCCTCCGAGTGGAACCGTGCGGTGACCCAGATCCGCCGCCGTACCCCATTGCGGCGAGTACTCTTCTCGTACACGACCAGATCCAGTCGTGAGGCGGACCGGATCTTCTTCTTTCCATGCCAGCCCGACCGACGAGGTGCGCATGACCGACGAACTTACCCTCGACGTTACCGATCGGATCGAGCGTATGAAGGCCCTGGAAGATCGCTGTGGCATCACACTTGAAGCCTTGTACGCGGTTTTCGTGAAGGACGACTACCGCCGTGGTGTGCAAGTCAACTTCGATGTGGTAGCGCCGTCTATCCGCAGCCTGCAGATCGTCGTATCGGTATACAACCGTCGAGGGCAACTCGTGAGCACGGCCCCCGCCGCGGTTCTGAACGAAGACAGTTTCGCAGGGTTCGAGTCCTGCAGCACTACCCTCGACTGCGAGGAACCCCCGTCGAGGATCAGAATCTATCCTCAGGAGTTCTAGCAGCACCGAACAACCGGTGGTTGCCGAGTCTGCGCTGGTATATCACAGATGGAGCACCGGAGGAGTCGGATCGCCGTCGGTGGGACGTGCCGCTACCCGGCTCGCGGATGGACGCCCAGACGAGCCGATACGTGTCCGCGCAGCGGCCTGCTCCCAGGGCAGCAGTCGGTCCCGCTCCGCTGCAAGGTTCGTGCTCGGCCACCGGCGCCGTTACCTGCTGCGGCGGAACTACTCGTAGAGTGCGCTCCCGCCCCGCCAGTCGTTGTCGTCGTCGGTGGGGCTGCCGAGAAACTCCTCCGGGTCCTGGCCGTAGGACGCCGTGCCCCATTCCAGGCGGGAACGATGCGAAAAGCGCGGATCGTCGGGGCGCGCCGGACTCCCGTAGGGGGTGCGGGTCGTCCACCGCCCGGGCTGGACGTCCCGGTCGGTGGCCTGCGTCGTGTTGCGTGAGTTCCGTCGGCTTTTGGTCCGCTTCCGCTTCGTCGTCTCGCCGAAGCCATGCAGCGGAGGCAGCGGTAGCCTCCGCCGTTCGTGGTCGGGTATCGAGCCCAGGACTGCCCGCACCATGCGCGCCATGTCTTTCCCGCATGCCCGGCAGAAGGTCAACCGGCTGTAGTGGGCTTCCTCGGCGGTGCACCAGTGGTGGATCGGTTTCGACGAACGGCAATTGGGGAGGGTGTGGACGCGGCCGGCACCGGTCTCGACGAACACCCGCCGGGTGAGAAGGTGCGCGGCAGCGCGCCGTCGGGAGGTGGTCGCACCGTCACCGGAGCGCACAGGACCGCCGGGTTGCTGCGGTGCCTGGCGGGTTCGAGCCTGCCCCGAGATCCGCGCTACGGGGGCGGCGGGGCGGCTGCTCGAAGGCGACGCCGAGTTTCCCTTATCGCGTCGTGGCCCGGTTGCTGCAGCGTTCGCAGGGACCGCTGGTCCGGGCGCGGTGGTCGCCGCCGGCGCTGCTGCGGGGGTGCGCGGTGTGACGGTCGTGGCAGATCCGGTAAGCGGCGGGCAGATTCGTGCAGGCGAGCCGGTGGCGGCATCGGCGAGAGCGTGGTCGAATCGGCTGTGGTAGCCGTGTCCGAACTCGTTGTAGCTGTCACCGAGGTTGTGGAATGCCTGCGCGATGGCGATGCATTCGGCCCGGCTGTCGCAGGTGGTGCTGTGGGAGGCGAACAGTTCGGGCACCCGTGCTCCGCTGTCGGTGTCCATCGGATAGATGCGCAACTCCCAGCGCCCACTGGCGGCGCGTTTAACGACGTACCGGTAGCTGACGGTGTCGGCGCTGCTCACCCCCGGTGAGGCGACCTTCGTGGTGAACTTTAGGGAGGTGGCCGGATCACGCTGCGGAACTGTTCGCCCTCGACGCGCCATCGGTAGTCCTTCCTGGACTGTCGGGATGGCGGCCCACGTCGGCCACCGATCTCGGCTACTGGAGAGAACTTCTACATTCAAGCACCGTGAGTGTGTCGTAGGCCACTGACACACCCGGGATTTCCCTTCCCATGTCGGTGCCGACAGTGTGGTCGTGCGGCGTGATCAACCGGGGGACTTGCCTCCAGTCGCCCCCGGCCGACCTACAAGGTAGGTGCCCGGTCCGGCCGGTGATTCGCTGTCCATGGAGAACGCTGACGCTCGTTGTCGTCGTCACCCGGCGTACCACCGGGAATGTGCGCCAGCCTGTCGCTGCCGACCATCGCAGCCAGCTGGTCGGAGCGGTCACTGTGCGGCGGGGTGGCTTGTGGTGCACTCGCTGGGTCGTCGTCGATCCGCCTTCTCAGATGACCACGCCGGATCGCGTGCGTGCCGTCGCCCGGACCTTTCACCCACACCCGGGGGCGGGACTGCCGACGGTCGGTAACGAAACCGTCCCACCCCCGATGTAGCAGACCGGACAAAACGTACGTCTCGAGGAAAGGCATCTGATGCTGCGCAAGTTCGTCGTGACCGCCGTGACCGCCGTGACCGCCGCACTCGGAGTCGGGTCGGTAGGTACCGCCGCTGCGGACACCGCCGCGCCCGTGCTCGAACCCAACTGGTGCAAGTGGGAGCGCTTTACGCCGGAGTGCATTGCATTGTGGCTGGCGGGCGTGGCGACCGGCTCGGCGGAATCCGGCTCTGCCCTGTCCTGATCGTGTAGCAGGGCTCGGCCGCATCCGCCGAGGGGCACGGCTCAAGACGGCGGTCCGCGGGCCGTTTCGTTCGACCGCATGCACGTCCGCCTGTGAGGATGCGGTGTGCCGTCCGGTACGGCACCGTCGGTGTTGCGACCGCCTTTGTGCTGGATCACCGTTCGCGTCGAGGACCTCGCCCGGGTCCTCGATACCGTCCTGCTCCAGTGGGTCTCCGGGCGGCCATCCCACCGCGGGAAGAGGTCATTCGGTGATGCGTGCCTCAGGCGGAACGGCACCTTCCGTCGAGACTGGGAAGATGCGTGCCGTGTGTTCAGTTCACATCGAGCATGCACTTCGCTCCTCGGGTGGCCGGCCGGACCGGCAGTGCCGCATCGGGTCCTGGAACTATGCGAGGCGCTAGGGGCCGGTGGTGGTCGAGGTGTTCGGCGCTCGTCTGCCGCCACCTCGAGCATCGGCGGCGGATCGTCAGCGCCGACGGCGCACCGTTCGATCCGGCCGATGCCGTGGTCACCGTGCCGATCCCAGGTTGCCGGCCCCGGCAGGTCCGCGCCCGGCTGCCGCACGGTGGTGGTCTACTTGCGGGCCTCGACGAGGGAGTGCGCGAAGGCCTGCGCCAATTCAGCCGACTCCACGCCGTCACGGTCGAGAGATTTCGGCCGCCGCTGACGAGGGATAGCGCCGCACGCCCATGGCTTCGGCGAGGCCGGCGCCGCTCGCCCCCTGTTTCTGCCCCGTCCGTAACGGCGTGGTCTCCTCCCGGGTGTCTGGGACTCGCACCCGTGCCGCGACGGATACAGCACTGCCCCGGTGATTCCTACATCGGGGGCGGGCTGTGCCTACTGTTCGACGTTCCCGTCCTGGTCAACGCCTCCGCCGCGGAGGATGCCGTCGAGGATCTCGACGAGCGGCCCGGACTGGCCGACGAGGGCGAGTTCGATCGACAGCAGCATCGCGTTCTTGCGGCGCATGTGGTGGGCCTGCCGGCTGGCTGAGAACTCGCGGGCCATGAGTTGGCATTCGTGGCTGTCGATGCGGTCGAGCAGTTCGGCGAGTTCGTGGATGGTGACCTCGACGGTGCCGAGGGTGGGGTTGCCGTGCTCGGCGGCGCGGGCGACGGCGCCGGCGAGGCGGTCGCGGAGGTCGCCGAGAAGCCGGTTGTCGACGTCGTGGGGGTCCTGACCGCCGGTGGGGGTGTCGTCGCTGGTCACGGCCTTGAGGATAGAGCGGGGGCGGGGGCGTGACCTGCAAGGGGGCGCGTCTGCGAGCGGTGTCCACGGCGGCGCCTACTGATCAGGCCCGACCGCTTGACGGGTGCCGCCCACGCAGTGGCTCGAGCGCGTTGTCGACCGCTTGCACAGCCAGGACAGCGTCGAAGCCAAGCGGTGCTCGAGGCCTGCGAACGCCGTGACATCGTCAAGGCCGCGACTAGGGAACGGCAGAAGGCCCGCAAGGCTCAGGGCCGCGCCGAGTCGGCCGCGGCCGGCCGGCGACTGGCGCGAGCAGATGTCGGCGCCGCGATCCGGTTCCCCAGACCTCCATCGCGTCCCTCCGTTCGGAATGCCCAAGGATTCCGGCAGGAAGGTATGGATGCGGTGGCGACACGACGTGGGAGACATCAGTTCACGGCGGTCTCTGGCAGTGTCAGCCGCAAAGAGGCGCCGGCGCCGTGAATCACAATCACAGCCTAATTTCCGGGAGGCCGGGGAGCTGTACCGGACGACCAGCTGGTGCCATCCCAGTACCGAATGCGCTGCGTGTCCCAGGGGTCGGGGTACCAGCCACGCAGCATGAACGGCTTATAGGGTCCATCCGTCAACGGCGCAGACTGTCTCTCACGAGGTAATGCAGGAATGCCGGGTGGGACGGGTGCAGACATGCGATCAGTGGTGGCGGCTGCAGTCGTACTGGACGGTCGTTGATTCGGCCGAATCAGCCGGGCGCCAGCGAGGGTGAAGAAAGCCACGACCATCGTGATCACCACCCAGAGCATGGCATTGTCCTGAGCGTGGCTGCACGCGTTCTCGGCCAGCACGCCGAAACCTTCGAGCGCATAGTGCCTCGGCTCTTCGACGGTGCCGCAGTCGAGGACGCCTACTGTTATCGGCCGAAGGAAGTGAAGATAGGCGGCCAGAAGGAGTAGGGAAAAGCCCGCCCACTCGACGAACCGACGCACGCTCATGTTTCCGGCCCTCGCTCTCGTAGATGTGGAGTGATTGTTGCTCAACCTCACCCCGAGGGACGCACCACCCGTGTTCTGCTCTCCACTTTTCGCCGAGGAGTGCCGCTGCCCGTAACGCATCGGATCGGGCGACTGGATCGGTCATCGGATGCAATATGCAGGGCTTTAGTTGACATATATCGGTTATCGGCTCTCGCTGAAGTGAATGGAAAATGTTGCAGTGCAGTCTATTTAGTTCTTGTGCGATTTTATGAATTGCGAAGAGCCTCCGCTGCTGGGGGCGTCGGATCGGCAGCATCGGGGATGCGGGGCGCCGGGATAGTCTCAAAGGCCGCGCCGTAATGAGGTGACGCCCACCAGGCCATGGCGCCCCATAACGCGCTCGGCTACCACGCCATCGACTTCCACCCACCTCGGTGAGGAGGGCTGCCATGCCCCTGCCGGCGGGTTCGATCCCGTGAGACGAATTTAGAGGATGTCTCATTTGGCGAGCTTCTTCCAGCACGTCAGCGCGGCAGCGAGTTGGAGAAAGCCAGCGAAGTGCTCGCCGTGACATTCGTAGCGCATCGTCAGCCGGCGGTAGCCGGTCAGCCACGCCAGAGTGCGTTCGATCTTCCACCGGTACCGGCCGAGACGCTCGCTGCTGTCGACGCCACGGCGAGCGATGCGCGGGACGATGCCCCGCTCACGCAGCCACCGACGGTGGACGGCGGCGTCGTAGCCCTTGTCCGCCCGCAATCGGCCGGGTCGCCGGCGCCGCGGACCACGGCGCGACCGCACCGCCGGGATCGCGGTCACCATCGGTTGCAGCATCACGCTGTCGTGGGTGTTCGCCGAGGTCACCGCGGTCACGAGCGGAATGCCCTCGGCATCGGAGAGGACGTGGATTTTCGATCCGTTCTTCCCGCGATCGACCGGACTGGGACCGGTCAAAGATCCCCCCTTTTGGCCCGGACGTGCGCGGCGTCCAGGATCGCGGCGGACCAGTCCAGGTCCCCGCCGGCCCCGAGCCGGTCGAGAACCTGGCGGTGCAACTCGTCGAACACCCCGGCCTTGACCCAGGTCGCGAAGCGGCGGTGCGCGGTCGGGACACTGACCCCGAACGACGGCGGCAGGTGCCGCCACGCGCAGCCACTGGTGAGCACATAGACGATCGCGGTGAACACCGCCCGATCGTCCAGCGCCGCACGCCCACCGCCCTGAGGCCGCGCCCGAAACCCAGGCAGCATCGGTTCGACGATCTCCCACAACGCATCCGGCACCAACCGGGAAGACAACGCATCAACCACGACATGCATCATGCCGCACACACGATCTAATCCATAAGAGACACGCTCTTAGTCGCCCTCCTGCAGGTCTGCCCGCACGACAGTGTGACACCACCTGCGCTTCCCGTAGGGGTGGGAGACGTCATCGACCCAAATGTTGAACGTGACGTTCAACATTCACTGGCCGTGTCAGGTGTCCTCGGGCGGCTTGACGAGGTTGTAGTCACTGGACTTGCCGACATTCACCTGAAAGGCAGTGGCTTTCCGTCCGTGGCGTCTGAGCAGAATCGGGCGTGGTAGGAGATTTTGGTTGTGGTGTTGCGCCTGCTCCAGTCGACTATGCCTCTCCCCGTACGTGCCGTCAATGTGAGAAATAATGAAGCAAGATGCTGGGTGGGCATCCAGCGCTCGTCGATGGAGCAGGTCGCGCGGCGGGGGCTGTCCCGCATCACGCTCGACCGGTGATTCGCCACCTAGGACGCACTGGTCGACCAGGTCGTGATGCGCGAATTTCGCCGGTAGTTCGACCGGTTCCTGGTCGAGATCCAGTCGGCGCCCACAGTCGCCGACCGCGTCGTACTGGGATTCGTGAGCTTGCTACGAACGATCCGGATCAACCCACTGATCGGCAGCCGCCTCCAGAGCGAACCGACCTGCTGGCCGGTTCGTTCGTCGGTGAGGACGGGCGGATGCTCACAACCGTCCGGCAGTTCGTCGCCCGCCAGCTCCGCAGCGAGCAGCGCCCCGGCAACATCCCGAACGGACTGAACATCGACCTGACGGCCGAAATGATGGTCCGGATCTCGATGGTCCTCGGCGACGTGGTCGACATCGACGACGAGCAACTGGCGGCGCTCGCGCGGCAGTTCATCGTGCCGAGGTTCGAGCGAGACTACGAATAGCGCCGGGCTCTCGGGACTGCACGGTCGTTGTCATGAGCAACCTGACACCTGAAGCGGACACCTTGCATCGGTTTCAACCTGCTGGAACCGGTCCAAGCCGTCGACGGCGGGTGCGAGCCTGAGCGCCGGGAGGGGCGATGCGCACCTAGAATCCGCTCGTGGGCAACAAGTCGGTTACCAGCTACGACGTCGCACGCGCCGCGGGCGTGTCGCAGTCGACGGTGTCCCGCGCCCTGCGCGGCGACCCGCGCGTCATCGAGGAGACCCGCGAGCGCATCCAGGCCCTGGCGAAGGAGATGGGCTACGTCCCGCACATCACGGCCCGGAGCCTGATCACGCGGCGATCATCGTCGATCGCGGTGGTCAGCGGTGACCTGCGGAACCCGTCGTATCCGACGCTCGTGAATACGCTGCAGGACCGGTTCGCGCAGCACGACTACCGGGTGCTGCTGATGAGCGACCGGACCGAGGGGTCGTTGGAGAAGGACATCCTGGCACTGCGCGGCGGGCTGGTGGACGGGGTCGTGTTCATCTCGGCGCGGCTGGACTCGCCGATCGTGTCGGAGATGATCGACTGGAAGATCCCGCTGGTGATCCTCAACCGCGACGTCGACGGCAGCCAGGCCGGCCGGGTGGACCGGGTGACCTCGGACAACGTCGGCGGGGGCCGGCTCGTCGCCGACCACCTGATCGAGATGGGGCACCGGCGCATCGGGCTGATCTCGGGCCCGTTGGAGAACCCGAGCGTGAAGCTGCGTGAGACCGGCTTCCGGGAGGGGCTCGACAGGCACGGCGTCTCGCTGGACGGGACGCTCGTCCACCGCGGCGCGGTGGACGCGAGGACCGGTTTCGAGGGCGGCATGGAACTGCTGAGCCGGCCGGACCGGCCGACGGCCGTATTCTGCGCGACGGACTACATGGCCTTCGGCACCCTCGACGCCACCAAGCGCCTGGGCCTGCTCGTGCCCGACGACGTGTCGATCGTCGGCTACAACGACCTCGACGCGTCGGGCTGGTCGATGTTCGACCTGACGACGGTGCGCCAGCCCCTCGAGGACATGGCCTCGGCCGCCGCCGAACTGCTGCTCGCGCGGATCGACGGCGCGGCGGGCGCGCCGGTGCACCGGAACTTCGCCGTGGAATGGGTGCAGCGGGGGAGTGCGGCCCCCGTCGGCCACCTGGGACGTGCGCAGTCCGTCAAAGATCGTTAACCGGGGCAACAAGTCCGTCACCCACGGGCTCCGATCCGGCAATAACTCCTGCATACATTCGAAGTCATAGCGAGCAGGGCAGTGTTGCCCCACCGCTTCATCGAATCCCCGCAGCTTCAGGAGCGACATGGAAATCGGCGTCTTCATCCCCATCGGCAACAACGGCTGGCTCATCTCCAAGAGCGCCCCGCAGTACATGCCATCGTTCGAACTCAACAAGACGATCGTGCAGAAGGCCGAGAAGCACGGCCTCGACTTCGCCCTGTCGATGATCAAGCTCAAGGGCTTCGGCGGCGAGACCGAGTTCTGGGACCACAACCTCGAGTCGTTCACCCTCATGGCCGGCCTCGCCGCCGTCACCGAGAAGATCAAGCTGTTCGCCTCCACCCCCATCCTCACCCTCCCGCCGGCCATGGTCGCCCGCATGGCGTCGACCATCGACTCGATCGCCCCCGGCCGCTTCGGCGTCAACATCGTGACCGGTTGGGCGCCGAACGAATACACGCAGATGGGCCTGTGGCCGGGCGAGGAGTACTTCGGCTACCGCTACCAGCAGGCCACCGAGTACGTGACCGTCATGCGGCAGCTGTGGGCCGACGGCGTCAGCAACTTCAAGGGCGAGCACTACACGATGGACGAGTGCGTCCTCTCGCCGAGCCCCACCGGCGGCGCCGTGCCGATCGTCGCGGCCGGGCAGTCCAAGAGCGGCATGAAGTTCGCCTCCGAGATGGCCGATTACAACTTCATCATGGGCACGGGCATCAACACGCCCACCGCGATCTCCGACGCCACCGCCACCCTCGTCGAGGCGGCGAACAAGACGGGCCGCGACGTCGGCGCCCTGACCCTGTTCATGATCATCGCCGACGAGACCGACGAAGCGGCACAGGCGAAGTGGCAGGACTACCACGACAACGCCGACCTCGCCGCCCTCGGCTACATGGCCGGCCAGTCCGCCGCCGACGCCACCGCCGACGACGCCTCGACCGCCAAGACCATCTCCCTGCCCGAGGGCGCGGTGAACTTCAACATGGGCACCCTCGTCGGCTCGTACGAGACCGTCGCGAAGATGCTCGACGAGGTGGCCGAGATCGAGGGCATCAAGGGCATCATGCTCACCTTCGACGACTTCGTCGCGGGCATCGAGAACTTCGGCACCCGCATCCAGCCGTTGATGAAGAGCCGCACCACCGTTCAGGCCGAAGCCGCCTGACCCCGAGCGGCGGGTGGGGGCGCGTGACCGATCCGCGCCCCCACCCGCCACCCCACACCCGGAGGTTCCCTCTTGCATCCGCGCACCCTCGACGTCGCGATCGTCCAGGCCGGCGAACTCACCGAGGACCTCCTCGGCAACCTGGCCCGCCTCGCCGCCCTCGTCCGCACCGCCGCCGCACCCGACTCGACCGGCGCCGTCCCCGACCTGGTGGTGCTGCCCGAACTGATCACCACCCCCTACTTCTGCACCAGCCACGACGTGGACCGCACCCCCTGGGCGCAGACCGTCCCCGGCGAGGCCACCACGCTGTTCGGCGACCTCGCCCGCGAACTCGGCTGCGCCGTCGCCTTCGGCATGTACGAGCGCACCACCCACGACGCCACCCACAACTCCGTCGTCCTCGTCGACCCGGCCGGTGAGGTCGTCACCTGGCGCACCCCCGACGGCGGCGCAGTGCCCGCCTACCGCAAGCTCTCGCTGCCCGCGAGCACGGTCGGCGACGTCGACATCGACGAGAAGTACCACTTCGCGCCCGGCCAGGCCCCCGCCACCGCCGACCTGTTCGGCACCCGCTTCGGCTGCGTGATCTGCTACGACCGCACCTTCCCCGAGTATTGGGCCGTCGCCCGCGCGCTCGGCGCCGAGGTGATGCTCGCGATCGTCTCGTCCCTCGGCACCCGCGAAGACTTGTTCCTCGCCGAGTTGCAGACCCGTGCCCTCGAATCGCAGATGTGGATCGTCGCCGCCAACCGTGCCGGGCCGGAGACCCTGAACGGCGTGACCGTCGACTACTTCGGCCTCTCGTGCGTCATCGCCCCGAACGGCGAGGTCGTCGCGCAGGCACCCGCGCACCGGGCGGGGGAGACGCTGCGCTTCACCCTCGACCTCGACGCCGTCCCGGCCGTGCGCGCGGCCTTCCCGCTGGCCCGCGACCGTCGCCCCGACGTGCTGCGCCTGCTCGCCGACCTCACCGCCGGCACCGTCCGGCCCGAGCCGCTGCCCCGGCCGAGTGCCCTGCCGCTGGAGGTGAGCGGGTGACCACCACCGACTATCCCGACCTCACCGCCGCCGCGGCCACCTCCGTCGACGACCTGCTGCCGCAGGCCCGCGCCGACATGGCACCCCTGCTCGAGACCTCCCGGCTCGCGCCGCTGCCGCCCGCACCCGACGCGCCGGCCGCCGAGCCCGCCCACTCCGTCGCGCTGCTCGCCGCGAGCCCCGTCCCGGCCCCGCCCCTCCCGGCCCCGGCGCACCGCGCGCGCACCGGCGCGGCGCTGCACGACCTCGGCGTGCTCGACCTGCTCGCCGCCTACGCCGCCGACACCACCACGCCCACCGCGGTGCTCGCCGCGCTGCGCGCCCGCTGGGCCGACCCGGCGCTCGTCGGCGGGGCGATTCTCGCCGTCGTCGACGGCGCCGACGAGGCCGCCGCCGACTCCGACCGCCGCTGGCTGGGCGGCACCGCCCGCCCGCTCGAGGGCGTCTTCTTCGGCGTCAAGGACATCGTCGACGTCGCCGGCGCCCCGGTCACCGCGGGCTCGCACACCACCGGCGACCGCGTCGCCGGCACCGACGCCACGGCCGTCGCCCGGCTGCGGGCCGCCGGCGCCATCCCCGTCCTGATCACCGCGACCACCGAATTCGCCTGCGGGGCTCCGCACAACGCCCGCCACGGCGCCGTCACCAACCCGTGGGACCGCAGCCGCTGGACCGGCGGCTCGTCGACCGGCTCGGCCGGCGCCCTCGCCGCGCGCCTCGTCCCGCTCGCCCTCGGCACCGACACCGGCGGCTCGATCCGCGTGCCCAGCGCCCTGTGCAACCTCACCGGCATCAAGCCCACCTACGGGCTCGTCCCGCGCACGGGCGTCGCGTCGCTGTCGTGGACCCTCGACCACATCGGGCCGATGGCGCGCTCCGCCGCCGACCTGCGCGTCGTCCTCGACATCCTCGCCGGACCCGACGGCCTCGACCCCGCCGCGGCCCCGGACGCGGTGGCGCGGCAGGTGCAGGCCGGCCTCGCGGACCCCGGCACTCCCGGCGCGCCGTCGCTGGCGGGCGTGCGGCTCGGCGTCCCCACCACGTGGTTCACCGAGCTGTGCGACGCGGGCGTGCTGGCCGCGTGGGAGGCGGCGATCGCCGCGCTGCGGGGCCTGGACGTCGAGGTGGTGCCCGTCGACATCCCCGACGCCCACCGCCTGCACGACGACGTCACCATCGTGCTCACCTGCGAGCTCGCCGCCAACCAGGAGGGCGCGCTGGAGCGGTTCGCGCGGTACGACATCGGCACCCAGGTGCGCATCGCGCGCGGGCTGGTGCCTTCGGCGGTGGACTACCTGCGTTCGCTGCGCCGCCGCGCCGGCGCCCAGCACGCGACGGTGCAGGCGTTCGACACCGCCGGGATCGACGCGTTCGTCACCCCGGGCATCGGGGCGACGGCCGCGCGGCTGTCGGACGTCACCGTCGAGATCGACGGCGTGCGCCACCCGATGCAGTCGATCGTCGGCCGCAACACCGGTCTGTTCGACTACCTCGGCCTGCCTGCGGTGATGGCGCCGGCCGGTTTCGTCGGCGGGCTGCCCGTCGGCGTGCAGATCGTGGGCCGGCCGTGGGCCGACGACACGTGCCTGCGCCTGGCGCAGGTGCTGCAGGCCGTCACCGGCGTCCACGAGCGTCGCGCCGATGGATAGCGTTGCCGCACGGCATCATCCGCATCCGTGGCGGGTGTTCGCGGCCACCAGTGTCGGCGTGGTCGCGGTGTTCCTCAGCATCAGCGGCCTCACCGTCGCGCTGCCCACCGTCACCCGCGAGCTGGGTGCCTCGGCGGCGCAGTCGACGTGGATCCTGTTGGGCTACATGCTCGTCACCACTGCGCTGATCCTCGTGTTCGGCCGGCTCGCCGACATCGTCGGCCGTCGCCCGTTGTATCTGGCGGGGCTGGCGGTGTTCACGGTCGCGACCGGGCTGTGCATGCTCGCGCCGACCGCCGGGTGGCTGATCGCGGCGCGGGTGCTGCAGGGCGTCGGGGCGGCGGCCGTCGTCACCAACAACACGGCGCTGCTCACCGACACCTTCCCGCCGCACAGCCTGGGCCGGGCCCTCGGCTGGAACGCGACCGTCGCGGCCGTCGCGCAGGTCGTCGGGCCGGTGATCGGCGGTGCGGCGACGGCCGCGTTCGGCTGGCGCGGGCTGTTCGTCGTCGTGCTGCCGGTGGGGGTGCTGGCGATCGCGTCGTCGCTGCTGGTGATCCCGCGCGGCACCCGCCGTCGCATCGAGCGTGAGCCGTTCGACCTGGCGGGAGCGGTGCTGTCGACCGCGCTGCTGACCGCCGTCGTGCTGGCGTTGACACCGGGGGTGACGTCGTCGCCGTGGTTGCCGTGGGCGTGCGGCGCCGCGAGCCTGGTGCTCGGCGCGGTGTTCGCGGCGGTGCAGATCCGTCGCGCCCATCCGCTGGTGGACCTGACGCTGTTCCGCAACCGCGGCATCGCGCTCGTCCTCGTGGCGGTGCTCGTCAACGCCGTCGCCACCTACGCGGTGACGCTGCTCGTGTCGCTGTACGGGCAGGCAGTGGGCGGGATCTCGGCCGTCGCGGCCGGGTTGCTGGTGATGCCCGTCGCGGTGGGCACCGTCGTCGCGGCCGCCGCCGCGGGCTCGCTCATGCTGCGCTTCACCCCGCGCGCGCTGACCGCAACGGGCATGGCGCTCAACGCCGTCGGGCTGCTCGGCGTCACCCTGATGCTCTCGCCGGACGGCGGCTCGCTCGGGGCGACGGCGCCGTTCCTGTTCGTCCTCGGTTGCGGCACCGGCCTGTTCATGACCCCGAGCACCAGCGCGCTGATGCTCACCGCGCCCGCGGAACGTCGCGGGATCGCCAACGGGCTGCGCTCGACGCTGCAGAACGTCGGCTACCTGCTCAGCACCGCGCTGGCGCTGGCCGTCGCGACCGTCGGGCTCAGCGCCACCGCGCGGCAGGCCGCGTACGGCGGCACCCTCGGCACGCTCGGCAGCGCCGAGCTGGCGCGGTTCGTCGACAACGTCCGCGCGGTGGGTCTCGCGCTCACCGTCGTCGCCGCCGCGGGCGTCGCCGTGTGCCTGGCTTTCCCGCCCCGGAACGTCGCCGCACCCGCCGCCGTGCGTCCCCTCGAACCCGTCACGACCCTGAAGGACATCGCATGACGCTCGCCGACCGCACCGCCCAGGCGGCCGACTACGCCCGCGCCGGCTTCGGGCAGGAGCTTCAGCCCGGCACCCGCCCGGCCCTGATCGTCGTCGACCCGGCCCGCGCCTACATCGACCCGGACTGCCCGCTTTACGCCGGGGTGGAGGGGAACGTCGCGGCGATGCGCACGCTGCTCGCCGACGCCCGCGCCGCCGGCATCCCCGTCGTGATCACCGAGGTGCGGCTGCGCGCCGACGGCGCCGACGCCGGGGTGTTCTTCAAGAAGTCGGGCACGCTCGTCGCGTTCTGCGAGGGCAGCCCGTACGGGGAGCTCATCGACGGCCTCGAGCCGACGTGTGCCGAGCTGCTCGTGACGAAGAAGTACGCGAGCGCGTTCTTCGGGACGTCGCTGAATTCGTACCTGACGTCGCTCGGGGTGGACACTGTCCTCATCGCCGGCCTGTCCACGAGCGGCTGCGTGCGCGCGACGACCCTCGACGCGATGCAGCACGGGTACATCCCCATCGTCGTGGAAGACGCCGTGGGCGACCGGGATCCGGCCATCCACCACTCGAACCTGTTCGACATGCAGCAGAAGATGGCCGAGGTCTGGGCGCTGACCCGCGCCCAGTCCTACCTCGCCCGTGCGTGATTCCGGTAGCGCTGGCTACCAGAAACGCGCACGGGCGGCGGAGCCGCACGGCAGTTAACACGAACGAACCAACGGTGTTGCCGGCCGCAACACGGCACCCGATACATTCGAAGTCATCGACCGCATCGGCCGGCCCCGCAACGACGCGCCCCCGCCTCTCGTCGAATCCCGCCTCTCGTCGAATCCCGCCTCTCGTCGAACCTCCTCTTCCCCCTCCAGGAGAATTCATGCGCACCACCCTTCCCGGCCGCGCCGCGATCGCCGCGCTCACTCTCACGGCCGCCCTCGGTCTCGCCGCATGCAGCAGTTCCAGCTCCGGCGGCGGCGACGTCTCCGACGCCGACGTCGCCGCCGGCATCGAGTACGCCCGCGCCCAGCTCGCGAAGTACGCGGCCGACCCGGAGTTCACCCTCGAGGCCGCGCCCTTCCCGATGCGGAACATCGCCGGCAAGACGATCTTCGCGATCCCCACCAACAGCGGGAACCCCTACAACGTCGCCGTCGACGAGGAATCGAAGAAGGTCGCCGAACGCTACGGCGCCACCTGGATCGAATACACCAACCAGGGCCAGCCCGCCCAGTGGGCCACCGGCGTCGAACAGGCCGTCAACCAGAGGGTCGACCTGATCATCCTCTCCCAGGGCATCGACGCCTCCCTCATCAAACCGGCCCTCGAAAAGGCCGAGGCGGCAAACATTCCCGTCCTGCTCACCCACACCATCCTGCGCGGCGAGTCGCTGCCCGCCGGCCTCGAGGGCCTCGTCGACGCCACCACCGACGCCCCGCTCGCCGAGGCCAACCGCCTCACCGTCGACTGGATGATCGATCAGACCGACGGCGAGGGCAACGCCCTGATCATCACCTCCAACGAGGTCCCGCCCGCCAAGGCCGAGGTCGCGGCGATGGAGGACGAGATCGCGCAGTACTGCCCCCGGTGCGAATACAAGATCGTCAACGTGCCCGTCGCCGAGTGGGCCACCAAGATCCAGTCCGAGGTGCAGTCCGCCCTCTCCGCCGACCCCACCATCAACTTCGTCCTGCCCATCTACGATTCGATGTCGCTCTACGCCCAGTCCGGCATCAAGGCCGCCGGCAAGACCGGCCAGGTCGAGATCTCCTCCGTCAACGGCACCCCCGCCGTGCTGAAGATCCAGCAGGACGACGGCATCGTCACCATGAACGTCGGCGAATCCATCCCGTGGCTCGCCTGGGCCACCATGGACCAGGCCGGCCGCCTGCTCCTGGGCTACGACCCCGTCCCGAACGGTGCCCAGCAGACCCCGCTCAAGCTCATCACCGCCGACAACATCGACGAGACCGGCACCCCGCCGCAGCCCGACAAGGGCTACGGCACCGCCTACGTCACCGGCTACGAGGCCCTGTGGGGGTCCAGTGAGCAGCCCTGACCCCATCGTCAACATCGTCGGCCTGTCCAAGACCTTCGGCAGCCACACCGTCCTGAAGGACGTCGGCCTGACGATCCACGCCGGCGAGGTGCACGGCCTGCTCGGCGAGAACGGCTCCGGCAAGTCCACCCTCATCAAGGTCCTCGCCGGTTTCCACGCCCCCGACCCCGGCGCCGCCCTGCAGGTCCGCGGCCGCGACGTGCCCCTGCCCGTCCCGGCCGGCGGGTTCCGCGAACTCGGCATCAGCTTCGTCCACCAGGACCTCGCGCTCGTGCCCGACCTGTCCGTGGTGGAGAACCTGCGCGTCGGGCCCGTCGTCGCCGGATCGAGGCCGTGGATCTCGTGGCGACGCGAGAAGGGCACCGCCCGAGCGCTGTTCGACCGCTTCGGCCTCGACGTCGACCCGGATGCGCCGGTGTCGAGCCTCGGCGAGACCGACCGCGCGCTCGTCGCGATCCTGCGGGCCGTGGAGGAACTCGGCGACCGCCGCACCCTCCTCGTCCTCGACGAGCCGACCGTCTTCCTGCCCCGCGAGGGCACCGACCTGCTGTTCTCCGTCGTCCGCGAGATCGTCGCCGACAAGAAGGCCGCGGTCCTGTTCGTCTCCCACGACCTCGACGAGGTGCTCGACCACACCGACCGCGTCACCGTCCTGCGCGACGGCGTCTCCCAGGGCACCCACCGCACCCGCGACCTCACCGCCGCCTCGCTCATCGACCTCATCGTCGGCCGCAGCCTCGACTCCGCCGACCCCCGCGTCGCCGGCCCCGTCCGCGACTTCGACGACGCGGCGCCGCTCGCCCAGGTCGAGGAACTCGAGACCGCGACCGTCGACGGGATCGGCTTCGACGTGCGGCCCGGCGAGATCGTCGGCCTCACCGGCATCGCCGGCTCCGGCTACGACGACGTGCTGCCCGCCCTGTACGGGGCCCGACCGGCCCGCGGGGGACGGTTGACCATCGAAACCGACACCGTTGCGCTACAGACGATCACGCCGATCGACGCGCTCGACCGCAAGGTCGTGTACGTGCCGACGGACCGCAAGGTGGAGGGCAGCGCGCCGGAGCTGACCGTCGCCGAGAACGTCACCCTGCCGATCCTCGGCGCGGGCCTGGTCAAACCGGGCGCGCTCAGGGCCGTCGCCGCGTCCCTCGCCGAACGCTGCGACGTGCGGCCCCGCGACCCGCAGGCCGTCTACGGTTCCCTCTCCGGCGGCAACCAGCAGAAGGCCCTGCTCGGCAAGTGGCTCCAGACCGACCCGGCGCTGGTGCTGCTCGCCGAACCCACCCAGGGCGTGGACATCGGTGCCCGCGCCCGCATCTTCGAGATGCTCCGCGAGACGGCGCGCGGGGGAGCGGGCATCGTCGTCGCCAGCTCCGACTACGAGCAGCTGTCGGTGCTGTGCGACCGCGTCCTCGTCTTCTCCCGCGGCCACATCGTCGCCGAACTCACCGGCGACCACCTTTCCAAGCACCACATCTCGGACAGCGTCCTCGGACTGACCCGACAGGAAGTGAAAGCCTGATGTCCGTCACCCTCGACAAGACCACCACCACGAAAACTCCCGCACCCGTGGCGGACTCCGCCCGGCCGCGCGTCGCGCTCGGTCCGCTGGTCGAGAAGTACGCGCTCGTGCTGGCCCTCGTCGCCGTCGTGCTCGTGTTCAGCGCGCTGCGCCCCGAGATCTACCCGACCGCGAACAACCTGCAGAACATCCTCGGTTCCCAGGCCGTGCTGCTCATCCTCGCCCTCGGGCTGATCGTGCCGCTCACCGCCGGCGAGTTCGACCTCTCGGCCGTGTCCACCATGTCCCTCGCCGCGATGACCATCGCGGTGCTCAACGTCCAGCAGGGCTGGTCGCTGCTGCCGGCCATCGCCGTCGCCGTGCTCGTCGCGCTGTTCGTCGGCGTCGTGAACGCCGTGCTCGTCGTGCGGCTGCACATCGACTCGTTCATCGCGACGCTCGGCAGCGGCACCGTCGTCCTCGGCGTGGTGCAGTGGATCTCCGACTCCACCTCGGTCACCGGCATCGACGCCGCGCTCGTCGACGCGACCATCGGCACCCGCCTGTTCGGGGTGTCGCTGCAGTTCTACTACGCCCTCGCCCTCGTCCTGCTCACCGCGGTGATCTTCCAGTACACGCCGATCGGGCGGCGGCTGCTGTTCGTCGGGCGCGGACCGCAGGTCGCGCGGCTCAGCGGTCTGCACGTCGACCGCATCCGCGGTGGCGCGCTCGTCACCTCCGCGCTCGTCGCGGCCCTGGCCGGCATCGTCTACGCCGGCATGCTCGGCGGCGCCGACCCGTCGTCCGGGCAGTCGTTCATGCTGCCGGCGTTCGCCGCCGCATTCCTGGGCGCCACCGCGATCGTGCCCGGCCGCTTCAACGCCTTCGGCACCCTCGTCGCGGTGTACTTCCTCGTCGCCGGGGTCGTCGGGCTGCAGATGCTCGGCGTCGCCAGCTTCGTCCAGCAACTGTTCTACGGCGGCGCACTCGTCGTCGCCGTCGCCCTCTCCGGCGCGGTCCGTCGCCGCACCGCCTCCCGATCCGCGCGCTGAGCGCCCGACCGAAGGACACCCGCCATGAAGACCACCGTCGTCGCCGGCAACCCCAAGCCCGGCTCCCGCACCCTCGACGCCGCCACCCTCCTGGCCACCGAACTCACCGGCTCCGCACCCGACCACGTCGTCGACGTGATCACCCTCGGACCCGGCCTGCTCGGCTGGGGCGACGACGCCGTCAAGGCGGCGGTGGACACCGTCGCCGCTTCGGACCTCGTGGTCGTCGCCAGCCCCACGTTCAAGGCCACCTACACCGGGATCCTCAAGCTGTTCCTCGACCAGTTCGCCACCGGCGACGGCCTGCGCGACGTCACCGCCGTGCCGCTCATGCTCGGCGCCGGCCCGGCCCACGCCATGGCCCCGGACCTGCTGCTCAAGCCGGTGCTCGTCGAACTCGGCGCCACCACCCCGGCGCCGGGCCTGTACCTGCTCGACTCCACCTACACCACCGACACGCGGATCGCGGACTACGCCGAGCGCTGGGCGCCGGTTCTGCGATCCACTCTCCGGACGGAGGCCCGATGACCACCCTGACCCTCGACGGCGCCGCGCTGCGCCGCGCCTTCGCCCACGTCCCGTCCGGGGTCGTCGCGATCTGCGCCGACACCGGCACCGAACGCCTCGGCATGGCCGCGAGCACGTTCGTGCCGGTGTCGTTGGATCCGCCGCTGGTGGCGTTCTGCGTGCAGAACACCTCCAGCACGTGGCCGAAGCTTGCGGCACGGCCGCGACTGGGCATCAGCGTCCTGAACTCCGACGGTGCCGCCCGGGTGCTCGCGGCCAAGGACGGCGACCGGTTCGCCGGCATCGACACCGAAACCCGGGACGGGGGAGCGCTGTTCGTCGCCGGCTGTAGCGTTCGGATGGACGTGTCGATCGAACAGCAGGTGCCCGCGGGCGACCACGCCATCGTCGTGCTGCGGGTCCGCGAACTGCACTGCGACGATTCCGGCACCGAGCCGATCGTGTTCCACCGCAGCGCCTTCCGCAGGCTGGTGGCGTCGTGAACCGGGTGGAGGCGGCGCTGGCCGCACTGCGCGCGGGGCGGCCCGTCCTCGTCGCCGACGACGCCGACCGCGAGAACGAGGGTGACGTGATCCTCGCCGCCCACCACGCCACCCCGGAGTGGATCGCGTGGACCGTGCGGCACACCTCGGGCCTGCTGTGCGCGCCGATGACCGGCGCCCGCGCCGACGCCCTGGAGCTGCCGGCGATGGTGACCGACAACCAGGACCCGAAGCAGACCGCGTACACGATCACGGTCGACGCCGCGCGCGGGGTGAGCACCGGCATCAGCGCCGCCGACCGCGCCACCACGGTGCGGGTGCTCGCCGACCCCACCGCCACCGCCCGGGACCTGATCCGGCCCGGGCACATCCTGCCGCTGCGCGCCCGGCCCGGCGGGGTGCTCGAGCGTCCCGGCCACACCGAGGCCGCCGTCGACCTGTGCGCTCTCGCCGGGCTGCCCCAGGTCGGGGTGATCGCCGAACTCGTCGCCGACGACGGGTCCATGATGCGCATGCCCGGCATCGAGGACCTCGGCGCCCGGCACGACCTGCCCGTCCTCACCGTCGCGGAGCTGATCAACTACCGCGCCGCGCACCCGCTGCCCGCAACCGTGGTGCCGGCCGGGCGGGTGATCCGCGCCGACGAGACCGTGATGCCGACCCGGTTCGGCACCTTCCGTGCCGTCGGCTACCTGGACCGGCACACCGGTGCCGAGCACCTCGCGCTGCTCGCCGGCGACCCGGTCGACGGGGCGCTGGTGCGGGTGCATTCGGAGTGCCTGACCGGGGAGTCGTTCGCCTCCCAGCGCTGCGAATGCGGCCCGCAGCTCGACGCCGCCCTCGAGCGTCTCGCCCACGAGGGCGGGGTGCTGGTGTATCTGCGCGGGCACGAGGGCCGTGGCATCGGACTGCTGAAGAAGCTGGCCGCCTACCGGCTGCAGGACGGCGGCCTGGACACCGTGCAGGCCAACCTCGAACTCGACGAACCCGCCGACGGCCGCGAATACGGCGGTGCCGCCGCGATCCTGCACGACCTCGGTGTGCGGTCGGTGCGGCTGCTCACCAACAACCCGGCCAAGATCTCCGGCCTCGAGGCCAACGGCATCGTCGTGTCGGGGCGGGTGCCGCTGCACGTGGGCAGTGCCCCGGCGAACGTGCGGTATCTGGAGACGAAGCGGCGGCGGATGGGGCATCTTCTGCCCGCGGCGGAAGGATGAGCCTGCGCGGGCGGGCGCCATCTCGGATCCGCGCAGATCGCAGTCATCCGCGCTGACAATTGCCGAGGCGGATGACTGACGGGCGCGTGTGCGCCCGGTGATCAGCGGGGTCTCGACTCGACGTCGTCGAGGACGGCGACGATGCGGCCGACGGTGTCGTCGAGGCCGACGCACCACTGCGACTCCGGAAGCGGTGCGCTGCTGTCGCGGAAGTGGATTCGCCCGACCATCAGAACGCCGTACGACGTCTCCACGCTCATGCCGCAGCTGTAAGGGCGGGACGGATCGATCTTGAGGAGTGCTCGTCGACCGGCGAACTCCGTAGGGACGGCGTAGTCGGCTGTCTTCTCCTGTTCCACTTCGAAAGTGAAGTTGGCGGAGAGGACCGAAAGGCCGTAGCGGTCCAGGACGCCGGGGATGTGCAGCGTGCCGTCGAATTGGCATCCCAGCATCGTGTAGTGCGTTGCAGGGAAATCCGAGAATCGCCTCGACGTCGGGTTGTATCCGGCAGCTGCCACGACGTCGTCGGGAAGGTCGAGACAGGGATCGAACGCCACGTGCGGGCGATCTGATTCGTCGACGATTCGAGGTACACGGGTCGGGGCCGCGGCCGCGGTTGTCGGTTCCGCGGGAGTGGGTCTAGGTCCCTCGCATGCTGTGAGCACTGCGACAAGTACGAGCGCCGACATCGCAGAGTCGAGTGCGCGGCGACTCACCGCTGTGCCTCGCGCATGTCGCCGATCTTCTGTGTCCAGTCGTACTCGGCATCAAGGAAACCCTCGCCGCCGGCGGCAAACGTCTCGCGCATCTCCTTCAACACGGAATGGAATTGCTCGAGCCTCTCGTAGAGAGAAGCGGGTGTGCCGCGGGCCTTCAGTATGAACCCGGTGCGAAGGTCCTCGGCGGATTTGAAGCCGCCG
This sequence comes from Rhodococcus sp. PSBB066, assembly GCF_017068255.1. NCBI lineage: Bacteria > Bacillati > Actinomycetota > Actinomycetes > Mycobacteriales > Nocardiaceae > Rhodococcus > Rhodococcus sp. PSBB066. The sequence continues at coordinate 4,880,789 of NZ_CP070859.1, read as the reverse complement.
AAACTCGGCGCGTCCGCCAGCTCGTAGGCGTCGTTTGCCGCCTTCTTGAGCGATTCCAGCATGGTGTCGCAGATGGCGACGATGTCCTCGATGGTGTGCGGTTCAAGGCGCAGTCGATCTGTCACGGATTCCCCCTCGGTCCATGGACGAGGCACTGTAGCGCATCGACGGAGGGGCGTACGTCACTGCTCGGACCCGTGCGAAGGGCAACGGACAGGCGGGGAACGACCGCGGGCTTGCACCTGCTGTGTGATGCAGGCACCCGCTGCAGCGAGCTGGAACGGGTGCCTGCATCTCGGAACGGGTGCAAGCCGGCTGACTCGGTCAGCGTTGCTGCGGGTGATCCGTCGGATTGTCGGCAGCTGGTCATCCGGCAGTCGCATACAGCGCGGGTCCTTCTGTGTAAGGTGCATCGGGCAGGTAGGGGAAACAGGGGGCAACTGCATGGGGGAGAGCGTTTTCGTCGTGCCGGAAGAACTCCGGTTGCTTGCAGCAAGGACTGCGGACGCCGCTGCCGCACTGGAGAAATGCACCGACAGGTCGGAAGTCGGGGATCTGCTTTCCGGATCGTGTACCGCGATTGCATGTGAAGAGGTGTGGACAGCCGTGGTCGCATCGATGTCCCAGTTGGCCGCTCGTCTGCGCGGCGTGGCGGTGAGGGCTGATGCTGCTGCGGATTCGTATTCGGAGGTGGATCGTGCGTCGGCCGACGCGTTGCGCGACCTGCGGGGCAGAGTGTGAGTCCGGCGACGAGAGAGCACGCCCAACGCTGGGACACCGCTTCGCTGGTCGTGATCGCAGCTGAATGGGAAGATCTTGGTGACGAGATCGACCGGCGTAAGCGCGACATGGAGCGCGACTTCGACGACTCGTACCGGTTTTGGCGAGGAGCAGCCGGAGATCACGAACGCAGCTGGATTCAGCGGTTCGTCGACGCGGCGAATCGCGCAGCAGGGGCTCTCGAACGCTGTGCCGATGTTGCTCGCCGCGGAGCCTCGAGCATCGAGGCTGCGCGTTCATACGTAGTGCATGCCATCGCATCGGCGGAATGTGAGGGGCTTCGGGTTGCGAACGATGGGCGCGTCGTGGCGGTCGATATGGCCGGAGCATCCACAGAAGTCGCGAGCCGACACGAGACGGAAATTGCCCGCGCGTTGACCGTATTGGGCGACGAAGACGCTCGGGTTGCGTCGGCGATGCGCAGAGCGCTCGAGTCGCTCTCCGCGATGCAATCGGACGAGGTTCGATTTCCCACGGACGTGGTTCTCGCCGGACCCACGCCTGCCCCGGGGGGAGACTCCGGCGATGAGCGGCGGGCGGATGCCGCTGGTGCGTTCGAGCGAGTCACGGGTCGGCTCCCGCTCGATCCGGTGGACTGGGAGACGGCGTACATCCTTGTGGCGAACAGCTATGCCGAGAAGTACGCGGGAGTGGGGCCGGAGGTCGTCGCAGATCGGATCGAACCCGTGCCGGGGCAGGGCGTAGTCCGGATCGGGCTCTACATCCCGTCCGAAACGGTGGTGAACCTGCCGCAGGATCTGGGTGACCATCGGTCCGGGGATCCCCGATTCGACGTCGAGGACACACGAGTCGCGATCTACGTCGACTACGAGAACGGCATGGTGATCGCCCGTCAGAATCCTTCGGCGTCGGTCGACGGTGACGTACGGGTGGGTGTGCCGACTGTAGACGTCCAGCAGGCGACCGACGGTGCGGTTCGGATCCAGTACCACGGGAGAAACCCTCTCGCTCCGGATGTGTCGACTCCAACGCATACGGTCAACGGTGACAGCGTGATATCGCCGCGGCCGGAAGGAATTGCTGTCGACGGTGTGATCCCGGATTACCCGGCGCTCGAGGTCTATCGGGATACGCCCATGGGCGGTACGGAAACTGTCACGATCGACCCTGCCGACAGCGGCAGCGAATACGGTCCGCTCATCAACCTTCCGTTCCATCATTCGATCGGGGTCGGAACGGAAGCGTTCGAGCGTTTCAGGTCTGCGTACGCTCAGTTGCCGCCTTACGAGGCGGGGACACGTCCGGATGCGGATCCGCACCAGCCCACGCGGCTCGGTGGTACGGAGGATGCGCCTCGTGTGGTGGTCGTCCGATGATTCGGCCGGTCCTCCCGCCTGGGCTTTCGCAACGGCTCGATCGGATCGGCTTCTGGGAGGCCGCCACGTGGTCCCTGCCGTTTGCCGCAGCCGGCGGAGCGTCGATGTTCGTCGGGATTGTCGCCGCGATCGGCATGATCGACTATCGGGCGAACCCGACGGAAGGGTGGCTCCTCGCTGTCGTCGCCGCACTCATGGGTGCCGTCGCTGCCGTGCTGGCGCGCTCACGCGCCGAACGTGACCGCGGCATTGCGCTCGGAGTCGGTGGGGCCGCGGTAGTTCTCTGTGTCGTGTGGTTGTTGTCGTGGTGAGCCGTGAGTCGTGGTGGACCAATCGCATCGACTGGTTCGGCCCGGAGAGCTTCGTCGGGGCGCTGTGCGGACTGGTGTGCGTGGCGTCGGTCCCTCTCGGCATTGCCGGCGGCGGCGCAGCGTGGCCGTACCTCGGTCCACTCGTCGGTGGGGGATTGCTGACGGCGTTCCGCGGGCCGGTCCGTCGATTCGGCACGGGGTTGGCCATCTCCAGCGTCGCGGTCCCGTCGCTGCTGGTCGGTGTCCTGTTGTTCGGTGGGGCGGCGGCGGCGTTTCGATGAACGGCGGGCCCGGGCGGAGGGCACGTCTGGGCGGTCCCGTCGCCGTGATCCCCGTATGCTGCGGTAATGCCGGAGATTCGAGTCCTGGACACCGAAGCCGAGCTGCTGACGGCGGCGAAGCTGTTCCGTACCGCGATGATCGGGATGCCGGCGCCGAATCCGCTCGAGCCGGGACAGATCCTCACCCAGCGCGAACAGGGCCGCACCCTTGGGGCGTTCGTCGACGGGCAGATGGTCGGCACGGTGGAGTCGGCGTCGAGTGGCATGGTGCTGCCCGGCGGCCGGCGGGTTCCGCACGCCGCCGTGACGCACGTCGGCGTGCTGCCCACGCACACGCGGCGGGGTGTGCTCTCGGCGTTGATGCGTCGTCAGCTGAGCGATGCCCAGGACCGGGGTGAGGTGGTGACGTCGCTGCGGGCCTCCGAGGCGACGATCTACGGCCGCTTCGGGTACGGCGTCGCCACGACGACGCACACCGTCGAGCTCGACGTGCGGCGGGCGGTGCTGCGCCCGTCGGTGGGCGAGGGCGAACCGGTGCGGCTCGTCGATCCGCACCACGCGTGGGACCTGCTGTCGCGCATTGCCGACGCAAATCCGTCGTCGCGGCCCGGGAGCATCGATCGCATCCCGCCGTGGTGGCGGTCGCAGGAGCACCGGATCGTCGGGGACCGCGAGCCCCGGTACGTCGCGGTGCACGGTGAGCCGGGCGAGGAGACGGGCTTTGCCCGGTACCGGCCGATCGGCACCGACATGTGGTTCGGCAGCCGGGATCGGACGGTCGTCGTCGAGGACTTCTTCGCCCCGACCCGCACCGCCTACCTGGGCCTGCTCCGGTTCCTGCTGAACCTCGATCTCGTCGACACGTTCGTCTTCGCCGCGCTCCCGCAGGACGATCCGCTGCCGTGGCTGCTGACGGACTCGCGCGCGGTGCGCTTGCGCAGTGCCGGCGACGAGACGTGGCTGCGCATCGTCGACGTGCCGGCCGCGCTGCGTGCGCGGACCTACGCCGGCACCGGAGAGGTGCGGCTGGCCGTGATCGACGAGCGTCTCCCGGAGAACACCGGGACCTATCGGATCTCGGCGGAGGGGGCCGAGCGGGTGGACGAGCCGGCGCAGCTCGAGGTGGACGTGTCTGCTCTCGCCGCGACGCTGCTCGGCGGGACGCGGTGGCATCAGCTGGAGGTCGCCGGCCTGGTGCGGGTGCACGACGAGGAGGCGCTGCCGGTGGTCGAGCAGCTGTTCGCGACGGCGTCGGCGCCGTTCGCCGGCGTCATGTTCTGATCCCGCCCGGGCGCAGTGTCGTGGTTCAGCTCGCGTCGCTCTGTGCGCGACGCTTCCGGACACGCTTGACGATGGCGTAGCCGAGGAACAGGACGACGGCGGCGATCACGATGTTCTGGAACACCGACGCGTACGGCTCGACGCGCGACCAGTTCGCGCCCAGCCCGTAGCCGGCGAGGACGAAGATCGTGTTCCAGACGAGGCTGCCGGCGGTGGTGAACAGCACGAATCGCCACGCGGGCATGCGGGTGACGCCGGCGGGGATGGAGATGAGGCTGCGGAACAGCGGGACCATGCGGCCGAAGAACACGGCCTTGCTGCCGTGCCGCTCGAACCATGCGGTGGTGCGGTCGAGGTCCGCGACGTCGACGAGGGGGAGCCTGTCGACGATCCGGCGGATGCGGTCCGGTCCGACGCCGCGCCCGGCCGCGTAGAGGCCGAGGGCGCCGGCGAGCGAGCCGAGGGTGGTCCAGAACAGCGCCCCGAAGAGGGTGAAGCTGCCCAGGCTCGCGGCGAACCCGGCCAGCGGCAGGATGACCTCGCTGGGCAGCGGCGGGAAGAAGTTCTCCAGCGCGATCGCGATCCCCGCTCCGACGCCGCCGAGCCGGTCCATGAGGGACAGCGCCCAGCCGGCGAGGCCCTCGGTCGGGACGGCGGCGTCGGCCGGTATGGCGGCGAGGAGTGGTGCAGTCACCTCACCCACGATAACGGCGGATCACGCCGGATCCGGCCGACGTGAGGGCCGCCACGGCCTCGTCCCGGTCAGGATCCGGCGAGCGCGGCCTGCAGTTTCTGCACCACGGCGGGGGCGGGGTTCTGGTTCTGGGCATTGGGGATGTCGCTGTTGACGGCCACGAGGACGATGTCCTGGGTGTTCTTGTCGTAGCCGAAGTAGGTGTTGAAGCCGGGCAGCTCGCCGGTGTGGCTGAGCCAGCCGTCGGCGTCGCCGAGCCCGAGCCCGTACGCCGCGGTCGCGGTGTTCGGTGGCAGCCCGTACAGGAACGACGACATGCGCACGTCCTGGGTCTGCTGGTCGTAGAGCCCCTCGCCGGTGCCGATGGCCTTCGCCCAGATCTGCAGGTCGTCGAGGGTGGAGATCATCGCCCCGGCGGCCCATGCCCACGAGGGATCCCAGTTGGTGGGGTCGGTGGTCTGTCCCTCCGGCTGGCCCTGCTCGGTGATGCCTTCGAGGTGGGGGGAGGGGATCTCGGCGGTGTCGGGGAAGGAGGTCTCGCGCATCCCGAGCGGCTCGATGATCTTCCCGGTGATGTAGTCGCCCAGGCTCTGCCCGCTGACCTGCTCGACGACCAGGCCGAGGGCGATGAGGTTCGAGTTCGAGTACTCCCACTTCTCCCCGGGCGGGAAGTTCGGCGGCGCTCCGCGCACGATGTCGAGCAGCTGCTCGGGAGTCCAGGGCTTGGTCGGGTCGCCGAAGAGCTGGTTCTGGAAGTTCTCGTCGAAGGTGTAGCTGGGGATGCCGCTGGTCATGTCGGCGAGCTGGCGCAGGGTGGCGGTGTCGCCGTTGGGCAGGCCGGGCACGTACTTGCCGATGGGGTCGTCGAGCGACAGCTTGCCGTCCTGCATCAGCTGGAGCACCGCGGTGACGGTGAAGGTCTTGGTGATGCTGCCGATGCGGGTGTGGTCGGAGGCGGTCGGGGGCTCGGTGGAGTCCTGGCCTGCGGTCCCGGAACTGCCGGTCCACTCGTAGTCGGCGGTGATCACCCGCGCGACGACGCCGGGGAACTTGAAGTCGTTGCGCACGTCGTCGAGCGCGGTCTGGAACTTCTCGGCCTGGGCCGCGTCGGGCGCGCGGGTGGTCGTCGTCGCGGAGTCCTCGGTGCCGGTGTCGGAGCCGCAGGCGGCGGCCACCACCACGAATGCGCTCACGGCGAGGATCGAAAGACGGCGCATCGCAGCTCCCAGGGTCGGCAGGATGACAACATCATCGGACCTCAGTGTGAACCCTGCACCGGCGCAGCGCGTGCTGTTCGATCATGAAAGCGGCGGCGGGCGCTCAGTTCGGTGCGGAGAAGAGGCCGGAGTAGTCGTACGGTCCGTGACGCCGGGTGTCCGCCTCGAGGTCGGCGGTGGTGTCCGGCTCGGCGGGCTTGCCGGGCTGAAGGAAGATCGGGTACTCGTGGTGCTGCATGGTGTCCTGTTCTGTGGAGTGAGGGGGGAGGGAAGGGTCAGTGGTCGCCGGGCGCATCGGCGACTGTTCGCATGATTTCGTAGGCGCGGTCCGGATCGGTGTGGGGATCGACGAGCGTCAGCGCGATCCGCGTGTCGTTCTCGCCGAACAGATACATCAGGTTCGCCGGCTGTCCGGGAATCGGACCGGTGATCTCGATGTCGTCGACGTCGTCGATGCGTCGCTGAGCGGAGCTGACCGCATTCCATTCGAACGCGATCCGTGCGACGGACCCGAGCCGCGGGGCGAGTGCCGAGATCAGGTCGTGCAGCTCCGAGGTGATGTTCGAGGTCCAGGGAAACCATGCGCCGTCGACGGACGACGTGGGCGCCCCGGCAGGTCGCAGCAGCAGCCGCGGGGTGCGTGTGGGCTCGGGGAACGGCTGCGTTCCCGCCCGTGCCGGCGCATCCCGGCGGGTGCCGGGATGTGGAGGCGGTGTGTGCGTCACAGGACGCTCCTTGGTCGGCCGCGAATCAGCCGGAAAGATGTTCCAATCGGGGCCCATCGAGCGGGAGGCTCGACGCGAGATGCCCATCGATACCCGAAGCCTACAGGGTGGGGCCGGGAAGGGGCGAATGTGCAGCGGGTCGCACACCCGATCGAACCGCGGGGTGCGGGTGCCGGCGGTAATCTCACGGAGTGGACGAGTTGAACGAGAACGGCGAGCCGTTCGAACTCGCGTCGGACGGCCAGGTCGACGTCACCCCGGAGATCGACGAAATCGGCGAGCTGCTGCGCAAGTCGGGCCGCGAGAACCTGGTCGCCGACGTCGACGAACCGTGGCGGCACGGGTATCCGTACGACACGAAGATGACGCGGCGGCAGTACGAGGCCCGCAAACGCCGGCTGCAGATCGAACTGCTCAAGCTGCAGGCCTGGGTCAAGGAGTACGACGAGAAGATCGTCATCATCTTCGAGGGCCGCGACGCGGCCGGCAAGGGTGGGGCGATCAAGCGGTTCACCGAGCACCTCAATCCCCGCGGCGCGCGGGTGATGGCGCTCGAGAAGCCCACCGAGCGTGAACGCACGCAGTGGTATTTCCAGCGCTACGTCGAGCACCTGCCGGCGGGTGGGGAGATCGTGCTGATGGACCGGTCCTGGTACAACCGGGCCGGCGTCGAACGGGTGATGGGCTACTGCACCCCGAACGAGTATCGCGAATTCACCCGCTCCGCACCGGAATTCGAGCGGATGCTGGTGCAGTCGGGGATCCATCTGGTCAAGTTCTGGTTCTCGGTGGGCCGCGAGGAGCAGCACGCGCGGTTCGTCGCGCGCAGCACCGATCCGGTCAAGCAGTGGAAACTCTCGCCGACGGACCTCGCGAGCCTCGACAAGTGGGACGCGTACACGGAGGCGAAGGAGGCGATGCTGTTCTACACCGACACCCCGCACGCGCCGTGGACCATCGTCAAGGCGAACGACAAGAAGCGCTCGCGGATCGAGGCCATGAAGTGGGTGCTGCACCGCTTCGACTACACCGGCAAGGATCCGCGCGTGGTCCGCACCCCGGATCCGCTGATCATCGGCTCGCCCGAGACGGTGTACGACGAGGGGGAGCGCCCCTCGGAGTCCTTTCCGACGATGTGATCTGCGCCCGGCGACCGCCCGCGCCGTTTCGGGGTGCGGGAGACCGGGTACTGCGAGAGGGCCGAACCGGCGGATGCCGGCCGACATCGAAAGGACGTCACACCGTGGGAAGTCCGGATGAGCGCGATGAGCGCGAAGAGCCCGTGGAGGCCACCGACCGCCCCGCCCCGGTCACCCGGGAAGACCTGGAGAACCTGGTGGACGACATGGAGAAGCGGGTCGAGTCCGAGCGCGAGGAGGAGGGCGTCGAGGGCAGCGTCTCGGACCGCGAGGAGCAGAAGCCGATCGTGACGGGCGACGAGGCGCCGGACTGACCGGGCCGTGTCGTCACCGACCGGGAGCCGCCGATGCCCGATGCCATGACATGACCCGTGCCTTCGTCCTGCTGCCGGGGGCCGGCTCGGACTCGTGGTACTGGCACCGGGTGGTGCCGCTGCTGCGCGAGCGTGGGCACGAGGTCGTCCCAGTCGACCTGCCGTACACCGATCCCGGCGCCGACCAGTACGCGTACGCGGACGTCGTGGTGGCGGCCGGCCGGGACGTCGCGCGGCCGCCGACCCTGGTGGCGCAGTCGATGTCCGCGTTCACCGCGGCGATCGCCGCCGAGCGGATGCCCGTCGACGGGCTGATCCTGGTGGCCCCGATGATCCCGGCGCCGGGCGAGTCGCCGGGGCAGTGGTGGTCGGCGGTAGGGCAGGCCGAGGCGAAGCGCGCGCAGGACGTCGCCGAGGGGCGCGATCCGGACGCGCCGCTGGATCCGCGCGGGCTGTTCTTCCACGACGTGCCCGCCGACGTGGTCGACGAGGCCTTCGCGCACGAGCAGCCGGGCATGTCGGAGACGGCGTTCGAGCCGGCGTGGCGGGCGCCGCGGTGGCCGGACGTGCCGGTGCGGGTGATCGCGGGCCGTCACGATCGGTTGTTCCCGTTGCCGCTGATCGAGCGCCTCGCTCGCGAGCGGCTGGGCGTGGAGCCCGAGGTGATCGACAGCGGGCACCTGCCCGCCCTCGCCTGCCCGGCGGAACTGGCGTCGCTGCTGCTGCGGGAGTGAGGATCCGCCGCCGGACGCGTTACCGGCTTCCGCTGCGGGACTTGCCGTTCGACGTGGCCGTCTCCTGGCCGCCGGTGAACTGCGCCGCCACCGCGGCGGGCATCGCCTCGTAGCGCAGGTGCATCCGGGCGAACTCGGCGGTGCCCTGGGTGAGCGATCGCAGATCGACCGGGTAGCGGGCGAGTTCGAGCTCGGGGACCTCCGCGCGCAGCAGGGTCCTGCCCGGCTCGGCGCTCTCGGTGCCGAGGACCCGGCCGCGCCGGGCGGACAGGTCGCCGAGGACGGCGCCGAGGTACTCCTCGGGCAGGATCACCCGCACCGCGGCGACGGGTTCGAGCAGCTTGACCTCGGTGTGGGTGGCGGCGTCGCGCAGCGCCAGCCCGGCCGCGGTCTGGAACGCGGCGTCGGAGGAGTCCACCGAGTGTGCCTTGCCGTCGACGAGGGTGACGCGGACGTCGATGAGCGGGTTTCCGGTGGCCACACCCTTGGCGGCCTGCGCACGCACGCCCTTCTCGACGGACGGGAAGAACTGCCTGGGCACGGCGCCGCCGACGACGCGTTCGGCGAATTCGATGCCGCCGCCGATGGGCAGCGGTTCGACCTCGACGTCGCACACCGCGTACTGGCCGTGGCCGCCGGACTGTTTGACGAGGCGGCCGTGGCCCTTGGCGGGGGCCGCGAACGTCTCGCGCAGCGCCACCCGGTACGGGACGGCGTCGACGTTCACGCCGTGGCGGGTGCGCAGCCGGTCGAGGACGACCTCGGCGTGGGCCTCGCCCGTGCACCACAGCACCAGTTGGTGGGTGTCGGGGTTCTGCTCGAGACGCAGGGCGGGGTCCTCGGCGGTCAGCCGGGAGAGGGCCTGCGAGAGCTTGTCGTCGTCGCTGCGGCTGTGGGCCTCGACGGCCACGGGCAGCAGCGGCTCGGGCAGCGGCCAGCGGTCCAGCAGGGTCGATGCCCCCGCTTCGGAGAGGGTGTCGCCGGGCTGGGCGGTGACGAGCTTGGCGATGCACACCAGATCGCCGGCGACGGCCTCGGGCACCGGTCGCTGTTGCCGGCCGAACGGGCTGGTGAGGGTCGCGACGCGCTCGGTGGTGTCGTCGCCGGCGGACCCGGCCAGCCGGATCGTCGTGTCGGGGCGCAGCGTTCCGGAGAACACCCGCACCAGGCTGATGCGCCCGACGTACGCATCCCCGGCGACACGGATCACCTGCGCCGTCAACGGCCCCGCGGGATCGGCGGCGGGGGCGGGCGGACGACGGTGGGTGGGGTCGGGGAAGGCCATCGCGACGAGATCGAGCAGTTCGGCGGCGCCGACCCCGTAGTCGGTGGTGGCGAGCGCGGGATGCAGTGCACAGTCGACGATCTCGTGCCGCAGCCCCTCGTCGAGGGACTCGGTGTCGAGGGCCTCGCCGGCGAGGTAGCGCTCCATGAGCGTGTCGTCCTGGCCGGAGATCGCCTCGACGAGGCTCTCGCGCGCGGCGCCGGTGTCCGGCACGGCGGCGGGATGGCCGTAGCCGCGGCCGGTGAGCAGATCGATCGAGCCGCACGGGCGGCCGCAGTCGAAGACCGGCACGTACACGGGGCGCAGGGTGTCCGGCCCGAGGTCGAAGGCGTCGTGACAGGCGGTGAGCATCTCGTCGAAGTCCGTGCGGGCGACGTCGAGCTTGGAGACGACGATGGCGCGCGGGATCGCGGTCTCGGCGCATTCGCGCCACAGGGTGCGCGTGGCGGCGGAGATGGGATCTGTTGCGGAGACGACGAATACGGCCGCGTCGGCGGCGTGCAGTCCCGCGCGGACCTCGGCGTCGAAGTCCGGATGCCCGGGGGTGTCGATGATGTTGATCTTCACGCCGTTCCACTCGAGCGGCAGCACGGCCAGTTGCACCGAGCGGCGGTGCTGCTGCTCGATCGCCTCGTAGTCGGAGACGGTGGTGCCGTCGGCGGTGCGTCCGGCGCGGCCCACGGCGCCGGCGGCCAGGGCCAGGGATTCGGCGAGGGTGGTCTTGCCGACCCCGCTGCAACCGACGAGGACGACGTTGCGGAGCTGTGCGGGGCGCTCGACGGCGGGCGCCCGTTCGGTGCGTGCGGCAGAGCGGTCGGGCATCGGCGACTCCTCCCGTGGCCTGTGCCAAGTGTAGGAGGCGGTTCCGCCGCCGTGGCGTCTTTCGGGATCGGCGGCGGTCCGAAAAGACGCCACGGGGACGCTGCTCGAGCTACTCTCAACCTGAACTTGAGGTTTAGGGAGGCCCTCGTGGTTGATGTTCAGCGCCCGGCACTCGTCCGCCTGTTCACGGCCGGGACGGCACTCGCCGCCGTCTCCGTGCTGGGGGCGGGGGTCGCCGTCGCGGCACCCGGCACCGGGTCGAATTCCGGCTCGTCGGTGCCGGCGGCCTTCCAGGAGGACCCCGGCCCCCTGCCGGAGCTGCGGAACATCGCGACACCGGCCATCGTGGGGGAGACCCCGATCTCCGACCGCGCCGTGCGGCTGACCGTCGCGAGCCCCGCCCTGCGCCGCGACGTGGGCGTCGAGGTCCTGCTGCCCGCCGACAACTCGGCCCCGCGCCCCACCCTGTACCTGCTCGACGGGGTCAGCGCCCGCAACCACACCAGCGGCTGGATGAACATCGGCGGCGCGCCCGCCTTCTTCGCCGACAAGAACGTCAACGTCGTCATGCCCAACGGCGGCCGCGGCAGCCTCTACAGCGACTGGCAGCAGTCCGACCCCAAGCTCGGCCTGAACAAGTGGGAAACCTTCCTGACCGAGGAGCTTCCGCCGCTGCTCGCCGCGCGGCTGAACAGCAACGGGGTCAACGCGATCGCCGGGAACTCGATGGGTGGGCAGGCGGCCATGATGCTCGCCCACCGGCACCCCGAGCTCTACCGGGGCGTCGCCGCCTTCAGCGGCTGCTACTCGACGGGCGACCTGCTCGGCAGCGCCGTCGTGCAGACCAGCACCTCGTCGCAGGGCGGCGACGTCGTGAACATGTGGGGTCCGCCCGGCACCCGGGAGTGGGCCGAGCACGACACCGTCGCGCACGCCGAGAACCTCGCCAGCAAGGAGCTCTACCTGTCCGCCGCGACGGGCGTGCCCGGTCCCCACGAGACGCCCGAGACCCCGGACCTGGCGCGCACCCTCGTCGCCGGCGGCATCCTCGAGGCCGGCTCGCGGATGTGCACCCAGCGGCTCGAGGAACGCCTCGGCGCCCTGAAGATCCCCGTCACCGTCACCTACGAACCCGTCGGCGTGCACGCCTGGGGCTACTGGCGCGACCAGCTGCCCAAGGCGTGGCCGACGCTCCAGCGCGCCCTGGAGACCCGGCCCTGACGCGCCGCGACGGGGCCGGACCCGCTTCCCGCGGCCCGTCGGGGACGCGTCGTACGCTGCGTGTGAAGCACATCACTCGGCGGAGAAGGAACGATATGAACAACGTGCTCGACCGCACGAAGATCTACATCGGCGGCGAATGGGTGGACTCCGACGGCACCGGCCGGATCGACGTGATCGCCCCGGCCACCGAGGATGTCATCGCCGTCGTCGCCGAAGGCACGGCACAGGACGTGGACCGGGCCGTACGCGCGGCGCGGGCGGCGTTCCCGGCGTGGTCGGCGCTCACCGGCGCCGAACGCGGTGCCCACCTCGGCAAGGTCGCGGCCCTCATGGCCGAGCGCATCGACGATCTCGCCGCGCTGGTCTCCCGCGACATGGGCATGCCGGTGACGCTGGCCAAGCCGGTCCAGATCGGCATGCCGCTGAAGAACATCACCCGCTACGCCGAACTCGCCGCGACCTACGACTTCGACGCCGGCGAGGTGGGCAACGCCCTCATCGTGCGCGAGCCCATCGGTGTCGTCGGCGCCATCACGCCGTGGAACTACCCGCTGCACCAGGTGGTCCTGAAGGTGTTCGCCGCCCTCGCGGGTGGCTGCACCGTCGTGCTCAAGCCGACCGAGGTGGCGCCCCTGATCACCTACGCGCTCGTCGACATCTGCGACGAGGCGGGCCTGCCGCCCGGCGTGTTCAACCTCGTCAGCGGGTACGGGCCGGTGGTGGGGGAGGCCATCGCCGCGCATCCCGGCGTGGACATGGTCTCGTTCACCGGCTCCACCCGCGCCGGCAAGCGCGTCGCCGTCGTCGCCGCGGAGACGGTGAAGAAGGTGGCTCTCGAACTCGGCGGCAAGTCCGCCAACGTCATCCTCGACGACGCCGACCTGACCCGGGCCGTCACCGACGGCGTGGCCCAGTGCTTCCTGAATTCCGGGCAGACCTGTTCGGCACTGACCCGCATGCTCGTCCCCGCCGAGCGCATGAACGAGGTGGCCGCCCTCGCCGAGCAGGTCGCGCGGGCCTACACCGTCGGCGATCCCGCCGCGGCCACCACCCGGCTCGGCCCCCTGGTCAACGCCAACCAGTTCAAGCGCGTGCGGTCCTACATCGACCAGGGCATCGAGGAGGGCGCCGAACTGGTGCTCGACGGCCGCGAAACCGGCCTCGGCACCGGCTATTTCGTCGGGCCGACCGTGTTCGCGAACGTGACCGAGGACATGACGATCGCGCGCGAGGAGATCTTCGGTCCGGTCCTGTCGATCATCGGATACCGCGACGAGGACGACGCCGTGCGCATCGCCAACGACAGCGACTACGGGCTCTCCGGCGGGGTCTGGTCTACCGACCGCGCCCGGGCCGAGCGGGTCGCACGACAGCTGCGCACCGGGCAGGTCTCCATCAACGGGGGCGCCTTCAACACCGACGCACCGTTCGGCGGCTACAAGCACTCCGGCGTCGGGCGCGAAGCCGGCGTCTTCGGTCTCGAAGAGTTCCTGGAGGTCAAGGCACTCCTGCGGTGACCGTGTGGGGTACGTCACGTTCGGGGACCGCAGAACGATAAAAGGGAAAACGGCATCGGTTTCCCCGACAGGGAAAGCGCGGAGGGAGCGGACGATGTACATCATGCCGCCGGACCCGAGTGGCGGGTCCGCGGGCAACCTGGACGTTCCCCCGCGTGGCCTGCGTGAGGTCATGGAAGGCCAGCTCCCGGACCTCGCGGCCTGCGCGCGGCTGCTGTCCGTCGGTTCCGAGCGTGCGGCCGCGGTCTTCGACCGGGCGCTGGCGCGTGCGGTCGCGACGTGGCGGGGCCCGATCGGTCCCGAACTCTGCGCGTACGCCGTGTCGTGGTTCGTGTACCTGTTGCACGCCGAGACGCCCGCGCATCGGCGTGCGGAAGGCTGCGGCGACGACGCCGTCCTGTTCTCGACGTTGCCGCCGGTCGAGCAGATCGCCCTCGTGCTCGGTGAGTTCGAGGAGCTGCCGCCGGCGGGCATCGCCGCCGTCGCCGGCCGCGCGTTCGCCGAGTTCGAGCTGGAGACGCCGCAGCCGGCCTGGGTGCGGGACGGCCTCCTGCACGCGAGGCGCTGACCGCCGTACCTGCGTTCGGGCGGCCCCGGCTCTTCGGGTGGCAACGACGACGCGGCCCCCGCACCGATCCGGTGCGGGGGCCGCGCGAAGTCGTCGGGTCTAGGAGGACAGGCGGGTGCGTCCGAGGCGGAGCAGCGTCATCGCCAGGGTCTTGCCGTCGGCGCCGAGCTCGGCGAAACGGTTGAGGACCCGCATCTCGTGGTTCTGGGCCTGCCGCGCGGTCCCGGACTCCTTCGCAGCGATGCCCGCCCGGCGCGACAGCTCGCTGCGGCGCTCGATCGCCTCGAGGATCTGCGCATCGAGCGTCCCGATCTCGTCGAACAGTCGACCGAGGTCTTCCTGGGCCGAAACCACCTCGCGGGCGGACTCGAAGCCAGGCGAATCAAGCTGGACAGTCATGCAGATTCCTCCGGTCTCGTCTGGATCGTCGATGATTGTGTCGTTCCCGTCGGCGCCAGTGTTACTCATCCGTAGACAAGATTTTCGTGTCCCGCGTCCGGCGGCCGGCCAACACGAGTTGAACACCTTTTGAACTGGGCTTTATGTCCGTCCCGTGGCATTTGTGGCAATGGTCACACCGTCGAGTATCCGCCTCGTCGGGCCCCTCGGACGTAGGGTCGAAGGTCCCTTCTCCGCCGTGGACGCCCGCCCCGGCGCGTGTCGTGAACCACAATCCGCAGGCCCTGCGGTAGCGTTCCCCACCTACCGGCAACCGGTCGGGGCGGTGGGATCCCCGGCGCTTCCGGAAGGGGAACTCAGTGGGACGGGTGTTTTGTGCACGGCACCGATGAAGACGAGTCCGACGCCGTGCCGCTGATCCGCCCGGAGGAATGGCCGTCCCCGAAGTTCAGCGCCCGGGTCGCCGCCGCGATCGCCCTCGCCGGCGTCGTGATCCTCGTCTCGCTCTGGCGGGCCTGGGATGCCGGGCAGGCGGGAGCCTGGGCGGTGACCCGGTTCTTCCTCATCCTGTCCGGCCTGATGGCCCTCACGGCGCTCTTCGGATACGTGTACTGGCGTCCGCGCCGCGGCGACCCCGAGATCCGGTTCGTGGAGTCGCGGGGCCGCGGGGCCACCGAGATCCGCGCTTCCGGCGCCGTCTTCCACCTGATGGGGGCGATGACGACGAGCGCGGCGTTGCTCTCGCTCGGCGCGGCCGTCGAGATAGTCCTGTTCGACGACGGCGTTCCGTGGGTGAGTGTGCTGCTCGCCGCCTTCGGGCTGCCCTGCGCGGCGTTCGTCGCGGAGGTGCTGCGCGGGGGGATCCGCCGAGGGGCGCTGCTGCTGACCCCGGACGGGATCCGGCAACGCGGCTGGACCATCGAGTCGTACCTGCCGTGGGTCTCGGTGGCCGGGGTGCACGCCGTCCATCACGGATTCCCCGAGATCTGGGTGCTGGGCACGCCGGCCGCCGCCTGGGCGCGACGACGGACCAGCCGGCTGTTCCGCCTGGACCGGTTGCCCCGCGAACCGGTGATCGAGGTCGACTCCCGCAAGTTCGACGGCGACCCGGTGCTGCTGTATCGGATGCTCGACTTCTACGCGAGAAATCCGCAGGCCCGGGCGGAGCTCGGGTCGGCCGCGGCGGCCGAGCGCGTGCACCGGGGCGACCTGAGCGACCCGGCCTGACGGCTGCCCGTCTTGCGCCGCAGTGCCACCCGACTGTGTTGCGGCTCACTGCTCCGGTATCGTCGTGGGCAAGAGATGGCACTCGGTGCCGTTCCTGCGAGAGATGGGACGTGAGATGAGCACTCCGGAACGGATCGTCATCGTCGACGGTGCGCGTACCCCGGTCGGCAGCTTCGGCGGCGCGTTCAAGGACGTACCGGCCCACGAACTCGGCGCGACCGCCGCGAAGGCGGCCCTGCAGCGCGCCGGCGTGGCGGCCGAGGACATCGACGAGGTCGTCATGGGCTGCATCGGGCAGGTCGGCCCGGATGCCTACAACGCGCGTCGGGTCGCGCTGGCGGCCGGGCTGCCGGTCTCGGTGCCGGCGTACACCGTCAACCGGCTGTGCGGCTCGGGCCTGCAGGCGATCTGGTCGGCGGCGATGCAGATGCGCTGGGGCGGGGTGGATCTGGCCCTGGCCGGCGGCGACGAGAACATGTCCCGCATGCCGTTCTACGACTTCGGCGCCCGCTCCGGCTACAAGCTGGGCGACCGCACCCTCGTCGACGGCACCGTCGGGATGCTCACCGACCCGTTCCACGGCATCCACATGGGCGTCACCGCCGAGAACGTCGCCCGCGAGTACGGCATCAGCCGCGAGGCGCAGGACGAGTTCGCCGTCGAATCCCAGCGCCGCGCGGCCACCGCCGCCGCCCGCGCCGCGTTCGCCGAGGAGATCACCCCCGTCGAGATCGGCGGCCGCAAGCCCACCGTCGTCACCACCGACGAGCACCCCAAGCCCGACACCACCGTCGAGACCCTCGCGAAGCTGCGCCCGGCATTTCAGAAGGACGGCACGGTCACCGCCGGCAACGCCTCGGGCATCAACGACGGCGCCGGCGTCGTCGTCCTCGCCCGCGAGTCCGTCGCGCAGGAACGGGACCTGGGTGGGCTCGCGGTGATCGAGTCCGTCGCCACCGCCGCGCTCGAGCCGGAGCTGATGGGCTACGCGCCGGTCCTGGCCCTGCAGAAGCTGTTCGAGCAGACCGGCACCACCCCGGCCGACATCGACACCGTCGAGCTGAACGAGGCGTTCGCCTCGCAGGCCGTCGCCGTGATCCGCGACGCCAAGCTCGACCCGGCCAAGACCAACCCGTACGGCGGGGCGATCGCCCTCGGTCACGCGGTCGGCGCGACCGGCGGCATCCTGACCCTGCGGGTGGCCAAGGACCTCGTGCGCCGCGACCTCGAACTCGGCATCGTCACCATGTGCATCGGCGGCGGCCAGGCCCTGGCCGCCCTGCTGCGCCGGGTGCGCTGAGCCGGGCCGCTCCGCGGCCGGTGCGTCCTTTGGGCTGCTGCAGCAGCCCAAAGGACGCACCGCTCAGATGGTCCGTTCGTGTCCGGCCCAGTAGGGGGCCCGCAGGGAGCGCTTGAGGATCTTCCCGGTGGGGTTGCGCGGCAGCATGTCGACGATGTCGATGGTCGCGGGGCACTTGAACTTCGCCAGGTGCCGGCGGGTGTAGTCGATGAGTTCCTGCTCGTCGGCCTTCTGGTCCGGGGCGAGCACCACCACCGCCTTGACCGTCTCGCCCCACTTCTCGTCCGGGACGCCGATGACCGCGACTTCGGCGACGGCCGGATGCTCGACGAGGACCCGCTCGACCTCCGGGCAGTACACGTTCTCGCCGCCGGTGATGATCATGTCCTTGAGCCGGTCCTCGATGAACACGAAGCCGCCGTCGTCGACCCGGCCCATGTCGCCGCTGCGCAGCCACCCGTCGGCCGTGATCGTCTCGGTCGTGGCGTCGGGCCGGTTCCAGTACCCGGGGGTGGTCTGCGCCGAGCGCCACCACAGTTCGCCGATCGCGCCCGGGGCCGCGTCCTCGCGCGTGGCCGGATCGACGATGCGCATCTCCACGCCGGGAATGGGGGTGCCGGCCGACGCCATCCGCGCCTCCTGCGCCGGATCGCGGTGCACCTCCGGCAGCAGCGCCGTGATCACCCCGGCGAGCTCGGTCATGCCGTACACCTGGACGAATTCGGTGTCCGGCCACGCGGCGAGCGCGCCGCGCAGCAGCGGCAGCGGCATCGGCGCGGCGCCGTAGGTGATGCGCTTGAGCCGGGAGAACGCCCCGATCGCGTGCGCTCCCGCGCCGAGGACGGCCGCTATTACCGGGGGCACCAGGAAGGCGATGTTCGCGCCGGCCGCGAGACCCGTGAACAGCGACGGCGCGTCGGCCTCCCGGGTGAACACGCACCGGCGGCCGTCGTGGATACCCATGATCGCGTAGCAGGTGCCGCCCACATGGAACAGCGGCATCGCCACCAGCAGGCAGTCACCCTCCGTGAACGGAAGCACCGCGAGCACGTCCTCGGAGTGCGCGAACAGGTTGCGGTGCGTCAGCTGCACACCCTTGGGCCGGCCGGTGGTGCCGGAACTGTAGAGCAGCAGCGCGGTGGTCTCGGGCGCGACGTCGGGCAGGGTCGCCGGTGCGGCCGCCGCGAGCCACGGCTCGAACTCGTCGTTCTCCCCGCCCACGACGACGATCTTCTGCACCGTGGACAGCCGGGGACGCAGCGACTCGATCTCCTGCGCGAATTCCGCTCCCACGAACAGGATCCGGGCGCGCGAGTCGTTGATCACGTAGTCGAGCTCGTCGCCGGCGAGCCGGAAGTTCGGGATGGCGTTCGCCGCGCCGAGCGCGGAGGCGGCGAAGGTGACCTCGAGGCACGCGAGGTTGTTCTTGTCGACGAATGCGACGGTGTCGCCGGGTCCGACGCCGTCGGCGGCGAGGGCGCCGGCGAGGTGGAGCAGTCGCTCGTGCCACTGCGCCCAGGTGTGGGTGCGGTCGAGGTACTGCACCGCGACCTCGTCCGGTTTGGTCTGCGCCCAGTGCGCGACGCGGTCGAGGATGACGGACGGGGCGGGGACGGACATGCGTGAGCCTCCTGGGGGAACAGGTGCCGCCGTGTGGCGGGTGTCACACAGGTTATTGCCGGCGGGGCGTGGCGTCTCGGAATCGGACGTATCGCCGCCGGGCGGGTCCCGTGGTCCGGCTCCGCGAGGTCAGGGCAGGCAGGCGGCGTAGCCGCCGGCCTCGAAGGTGGCGGTGTCGCAGTACGCGGCCCGCGGGTAGTAGGGCCCCATCGTCGCGGCCGGATCGCCGCCCTGTGCGGCCTGCACCGACTGCGGGTAGAACGCGTCGGCCGGCAGCATGTTCCGGTAGAGCAGAGTCTTCTTGGGGACCTCGGTCGAGCCCCACGGCAGCACCGTCACCGTCGGATCGGCCGTGGCGCGGGCGGGCACGTCCTGGGGCGCCGCGACGACGAAGGTGAACCAGCCCTCCGCGTCGGTCGCCGTCTCGAAGTCGGCCGCGCACGCGACCACCGGGTACGGGGTGACCTGGTCGTTCTGGCACATCGACCAGTACCGCACCTGGCGGCCGGGCGTGGTGACGGGTTCGCCGGCGCGGGTGTCGGGGAACGTGGGGGCCTTGCCGCGCACGACGAGGATCCGGCCCGGCTGGTACGTCAGCACGGAGCCGATGTACTTGTTGTCGCCGTTCGGGAACAACCCGGACGTGGTGGCCGGGCTGACGAAGGTCGCCTCGGGGTTGTTGCCGGGGAAGGCGCCGGACGCCGCGCCCTCGACGATGCGGTCGACGGCCGCCTCGGCGGCGCGCTCGACCGGTCCGCTGCCGTAGTCGGCGGGGTCGAAGTCGGAGCTGCACGTGGGCACCGGCACGGCGCGCCCACCCTGGTGCAGCGTCACGTCCGGTAGCGGGACCCCGCCGGTCGGGGAGGCCGGGTCGTCGGGCACATAGACCCGGACGATGAGGAATCCGGCCGGTGCGGTGGGCGACCCGCCGGTGGGCAGCGCGCCGATCTCGTTGCGGGCGTGGTCGGCCGGACCGGTGACGACGGTGGCGCTCCAGCGCCGGGCCGAGGCGGGCAGCCCCTCGGCGGCCGCGTCCGCGAACGGGTTCCCGCTGCCCGGATCGGGTGCGATCTGTGCGTCGCGCAGGGTGTCGACCGTGTCGAAGTTCGTTCCGTAGGTGTTGAGCGAGAAGTACCGGGCCGCCGGATAGGTGCCGTGCAGTTCGATGCTGTCGCCCGGGGCCAGCGCGTACGGCAGCACCCAGTAGGTGGCATCGACGTCGGGGAACGCGATGTCCAGCACGGTCGAGTCGGACCGGAACTGCCACGCGCACGAGCCGACGGGTTCCTGGGCCGCGGAGGTCGCGGGCGTCAGCAGTGCGTGCGCCGCCGCGAGCAGGCCGACGAGCACGGCGGTCCGTCGCCGGCCGCGCACGACCGTCGCAGGATCGGGTTCGGCCGTCGAACGATCGGGTGCGGCCACGGGAACTCCTTCGCCGGGGGCCTGGTCCTGTCGCATCATCTGTACCGGAAACGGGCAGGCCGGGCCTGCGGTTCGGGGAAATTCGCGATCGACGCCGTGCGTCTCGGCGCGTCTGTGCGGTGCCGCGGGGAGAGGCGATTGGGGTGTCGAGCGGCACAGGGCTTACAGTTGCGTCGTGCAACACAAGCGGGAGGTTGCGGCGCAGTCCGCAGCGGCCGGTGTATCCGAGGTATACGACGAGTTCGTGTACCTGATTCGCCATCTCACAGCGGGGGAGCGCGCCCACGACGACGTGCTCTCGCTGGCGCAGCATTCGATGCTCGGCTTCATCGACCGCAACCCGGGCTGCCGAGCCACCGACATCTCGGATGCGTTCAGCGTGAATCGGTCGACCGTCTCCCGTCAGCTGCGCAGCTGCATCGACGCCGGGCTGGTCCAGGCGCAGGCCGGACCCACCCGGCTCGGCCACCCGCTCCGGCTCACCGACCGGGGCCGCGAGACCCTCGCCCGCACCGTCGCCGGACGTCACGACGAGATCCGCGCGGCGCTGACCGGCTGGGGCCAGGACGACATCGATCGGTTCGTCGACATGCTGCGCCGCTTCCGCCAGGGAGTGGAACACCGGTCCACTGCCCGCCCCGACCACAACGAGGGAGACGCTCGTGCGTGAGTACACCACCCCCGCCCAGTTCACCGTCGGCGACGACGAATCGGTCGTCCGCACGGTCTTCACGCACGCGGAGAAGACTCCGCACCGCGTGATGTACTCCCGCCCGGAGGGAGAGGACTGGGTCGCCGTCACCGCACGGCAATTCGCCGAGCAGGTCTCGGGGGTCGCCAAGGGCCTCGTCGCGGCGGGCGTGCAGCCCGGCGACCGGGTGGCCCTGCTGTCGGCCACCCGCTACGAGTGGGCGCTGTTCGACTACGCCATCTGGGCCGCCGGCGCCGCCACGGTGCCGATCTACGACTCCTCGTCCACCGAGCAGATCCGCTGGATCCTGCAGGACTCCGAGGCGGTCGTTGCCGTCGTCGAGACCGCGCGCCACGAGGCGCTGTTCGTCGACATGCCGGACACCCTGCGCCGCACGCTGCGGATCGAGGGCGGCGCCGTGGAGACGCTGATCGCCGAGGGCGCCGGCGTCGACGACGCCCAGCTGCAGGCCCGCCTCGACGGCATCCGCGCCGACGACCTCGCCTCGCTGGTGTACACCTCGGGCACCACCGGCCGGCCCAAGGGCTGCATGCTGACCCACCGCAACTTCTACAGCGAGGTCCGCGGCATCCTGACCGCCTCGATCGGTGAGGTGGCCAAGCCGGGCAGCCGGGTGCTGACCTTCCTGCCGCTCGCGCACGTGCTGGCCCGTGCCGTCTCGCTGGCCGTCTTCGAAGGCGGTGCGGCGCAGGCGCACTGGTCGGACTTCGGCACGATCTCCGCCCAGTTCGAGCGCTACGCCCCGAACACCATCCTCGGCGTGCCGCGCGTCTTCGAGAAGGTGCGCGACGCCGCCGCGCGCAAGGCTGCGGCCGGTGGCAGGTTCAACGCGGCGATCTTCGCGTTCGCCGAGGAGACCGCCATCGCCTACAGCGAGTCGCTCGACCACGGCGGTCCGTCGTTCGTGCTCAAGGCCAAGCGCAACATGGCCGACAAGCTCGTCTACGCCAAGCTGCGGCAGGCGATGGGCGGCGAGTGCTGGTTCGCGATCTCCGGTGGTGGCGCCCTGAGTCCCCGTCTCGGCCACTTCTTCCGCGGCGTCGGCGTCCCGATCTACGAGGGCTACGGCCTGACCGAGAGCACCGCCGCGCACAGCGTGAACGTGCCCGGCGCCCAGAAGATCGGCACCGTCGGCCAGCCCATGGGCGGCAACAGCACCCGCATCGCCGACGACGGTGAGATCGAGCTGCGCGGCGGGGTCGTGTTCCAGGGCTACTGGCGCAACGAGAAGGCCACCGCCGAGGCCTTCCACGACGGCTGGTTCCGCACCGGCGATCTCGGCGAGATCGACGAGGACGGCTACGTGAGCATCACCGGCCGCAAGAAGGACCTCATCATCACCGCTGGCGGCAAGAACGTCTCGCCCGGGCCGCTCGAGGACCGGATGCGCTCGCACACGCTCGTCTCGCAGGCCGTGGTCGTCGGCGACGGGCGCAGCTTCATCACCGCGCTGCTCACCGTCGACCCCGAAGTGCTCGACAACTGGAAGGCCGAGAACGGGAAGGCGCCGACGGCCACCATCGCCGACCTGCGGCACGACCCGGCGCTGCACGACGCGCTGCAGTCCATCGTGGACGACGCCAACTCGATGGTCTCCCACGCCGAGGCCATCAAGAAGTTCGTCATCCTAGACCGGGACCTCACCGAGGAGACCGGTGAGCTGACGCCGACGCTGAAGATCAAGCGCAACGTCGTGACCGAGCGCTTCGCCGCCGACATCGAGAGCATGTACGCGAAGTGACGCGCGGCCGGCCGCCGGGTTCGGAACCCGGCGGCCGGCCGAGACGCTCAGGCCTCGTCGGCTGCGGAGGGATCCGGGGCCGGCGCCACAGCGGCGAGCAGGGCCGCGAACCGCTCGTTGCCGGGCAGATCGTCGAGCAGTACGGTCCTGCCCTTCTCGTCGGCCAGCGGGATCCGCCAGTTGGGGTACTCGTCGGTCGTGCCCGGCTGATTCTGGCTGCGCCGCTCACCGACCGCGTCGGCCAGCGACACCCCGATCAGCGCCGACGGGCTCGCCGCGACGAACCGGTGCAGTGCCTCGACGGTCCGCTGCTCGTCGGCGACCTCGTCGAGCAGTCCGCGCTCCCGCAGCACCGCCAGCACGGCGTCGCGTTCGGCGGCCGCATCAGCGGCCTCGGTCTCCAGGTCCCGTTCGAGCAGACCCAGCTCGGACCGCAGCGTGATGTGTTCTCCGGCAAGGAAACCCGCCGTCGGTGGCAGGTCGTGCGTGGTGACCGACGTCAGGCACAGCTCCCGGTAGCTCTCCGGGGGCCGGGGGTCGTCGCCGTCGCGCTCGAACCACAGGATCGACGTCCCGGCGATGCCGCGGCGGGACAGGTACTCCTGCACCCAGCTCTCGAACACGCCGAGGTCCTCGCCGATCAGCACGGCGTCGGCCCGGTGCGCCTCGAGCGCCAGGATCCCGATGAGGGCCTCGTGGTCGTACGTGACGTACGTGCCCTGATCGGGCGTGCAGCCCTCGGGAATCCACCAGGTGCGGAACAGGCCCAGGATGTGGTCCACCCGCAGGCCGCCGGCGTGGCGCAGCGCGGTGCGCACCACGTCGCGGTAGGGCCGGTAGCCGAGCTCCGCGAGCCGGACCGGATGCCAGGGCGGCTGGGTCCAGTCCTGACCCTGCCGGTTGAAGTCGTCCGGCGGCGCACCGACCGTCATGTCGCGGATCAGGGCGTCGCCGAGCGTCCAGGCGTCGGCGCCGTCGGGACGGACACCCACCGCGAGGTCGTGCACGATGCCGACGTCCATGCCGGCGGCACGCGCCGCGGACTGCGCCTCGGCGAGCTGCTCGTCGCACAGCCACTGCAACCAGCAGTGGAACTCGATGCGCTCGGCCAGCTTGGTGCGCTGCCGCGCGACGTACGGCGCGTCGGGGGTCGCCGCCAGGGTCTCCCAGCGGGCGCTGCGATCGCCGAACTTCTCGCTGAGCGCGCACCACAACGCGAAGTCGGTCAGCGCGTCCCCGCCCGCGGCGCGGAACGCGTCGAACTCCGCCTGCCGCGCCGGGCTGCGCGGCACCCGGAACACGTGCCCGAGCACGTCCAGCTTGGCCCGGAACGCGGCGTCCCGGTCGATGCGCTTGTCCTTGCGGTTCGACTTGGCGAACTTCCCGGCGTACGCCTCGAGCGTCTTGCGGTGCTTGCGCGGCAGGAACGCCGCCTCGCGGATGTTCTCCACCCGCAGATAGATCGGGTGGACGAACCGCCGCGAGCTCGGCAGGTACGGCGACGGCTCGAGCGGCGGCTCCGGCTCGCCCGCGTGGACGGGATTGACGAGCACGAAGTCACCGCCGTCCACCGAGGCGGTGATCGCGGCGAGGTCCGCCAGGTCCGCGAAGTCGCCGACGCCCCACGACCGCTTCGACCGCACCGAGTACAACTGCGCGGCCAGGCCCCGGCGACGTCGCTCGAGGAGCCGGTCGGCGGTGCCGAGACGCGCGGGTGTCACCACCAGGGTGGTCTCGGCCTCGGTGTCGTCGCTGCGGGCGTGCAGGGTGTGCCACCCGAGCGGCAGGTCCGGGACGGCGAACGTCGCGCGGCCGACGAGCCGGCCGTCGACCTCCCGCGGATCGACCCACACGTCGCGCTGCGCGACGTCGACGACGTCGCCGTCCTCGGTGCGCACCTGCACCTGCACCGCAGTGCCGTGGGGCACGTGCACGGGGAAGGTGCGCTCCTCGCCCTGCACGACCACCAGGACGGGTGGCAGCATGCGCCGCCACGGCTCGTTCGGCAGATCCGCGAGGACGGCGTCGATCTCCGCCTCGGTGCCCGCGGACACGCCCAGCGAGGCCAGGACCCGGCGCAACGTGTCGTCGCTCGCGTAGTGGTCCTGCTTGTCCCACCCCACATACGAGGTGGCGATCCCGAATTGCTCGGCCAGTTCCCGCAGCTTCACCGTCGATGTCACGACACCCGATCATGCCAGGTCGCGGACCACTCGGCAGACCCGGCGATGTCAGTTGCGGACTGCGGGGCCGAGGTAGGCGAGCACGGCCAGGACGCGGTGGTGGCCGTCGGGTTCGGGGGGCAGACCGAGCTTGTCGAAGACGGCGCGCACGTGCGCGCCGACGGTGCGTTCCCCGAGGGACAGGGCCGCTCCGATCGCCCGGTCCGAACGGCCTTCGATCAGGAGGGTGAGGACCTCCCGTTCCCGGGGGGGACAGTTCGTCGAGGGCCACCCGGTCGCGGTGCGGCCGCGAGACCAACCGGCCGACCACGTCGGGATCGATCGCCGTTCCGCCCGCCGCGACGCGGTGCAGCGAGCCGAGGAACCCGTCGATGTCGGAGAGGCGGTCCTTGAGCAGATATCCCAGACCGGCCGTCCCGCCGGCGAAGACGTTCATGACGTTCTCGGTTTCCACGTACTGGGACAGCAGCAGCACGGCGGTGCCCGGGAAGCACCGGCGAATGGTGAGGGCGGCCTCGATGCCCTCGGTGGTGTGGGTGGGAGGCATCCGGATGTCGACGACGGCGAGGTCCGGGCGCTGCTCGCCGACCAGCCGCAGCAGGGCCTGCGCGTCCGCGGCCTGGCCGACCACCTCGATTCCCTCGTCGTGCAGCAGGCCGGCGATCCCCTCGCGGAGCACCGCGGAGTCGTCGGCGAGCACCACCCGGAGGTTCACGACGGCTCCCCGGATGTCCCGGTGGTGAGGGGAAGGGACAGCGTCAGCGTCGTTCCGCCCCCCACGGGACTGTGCACGGTGAGCACCCCACCGAGGGCCGTGGCCCGGTCCGCCAGTCCGCTCAACCCACCGCCGGCGGTCAGCGTCGCACCGCCGCACCCGTCGTCGGTGACGACCATCCGCAGCATCCCGCCGTCCCGGCGAAGGTCGATCTCGATGTGGGTGGCGCCGGAGTGCTTGGTGGCGTTGGCCACCGCCTCGGCGGCGATGAAGTAGGCGGCGAGTTCGACAGAGGCGGGAGCCCGCACGGTGAGGGTGTCGACGATCTCCACCGGCAGCGGCGCGCGCTCGGCCAGGGCGGTCAGCGCGGCGGCGAGCCCGTGTTCCTGCAGCACCGGGGGATAGACACCCCGGGCCAGTTCCCGCAGTTCCACCAGCGCCGAGTCCAGTTCGGCCGTGCCCTCGTCGAGCAGCTCCTGCTTGCGCTCCGGCTGGGATGCCCGCTGCGCACGCCGCAACAGGATCGTCGCGGCAACCAGGCGTTGCTGCGCACCGTCGTGCAGGTTGCGTTCGAGCCGCCGCCGTTGGGCGTCCCCGGCGGCGACGATCCGCTCCCGGGACCGGCGGACCTCGGCGAGCTGAGCCTGCAACTCGGACTGGAGGCGCTGGTTGTCCAGCGCGAGGGTCGCGGCGCTGCGCACCGCCGCGAGCAGTTGCGGCTGATGTCGCAGCGACCGGTCGTACACCAGCGCTCCGACCGGGACGCCGTCGCGTTCGAGGACGGTCGCCGCGCGGGGGTCGTCGTCGTCCGGCAGGCTCTGCGGCTGCCCGTTCGCGTCGAGATAGCTGTTCCACTGTGGTGACCACGACCACAGGATCAGGCCGGGGTCGCGCAGTGCCTTGCGCAGCGCGTGGACGAACTCGTCCCCGAGCGGGGCCGCACCGACCTCGATCATCACGTCGCTGACCGCGCTGCGCGCGACCCGGTAGCGCCACAACCCGACCAGCACCGCCACCGGAAACAGCGCGGTCGCCAGATAGCTCAGGTAGGCCGTCCACACGTTCCCCACGCCGGAAGACCGCGCCGTGACCAGCCCCGTTCCGATCACCGTGGCGAATCCGAGAATGCCGGCGATCCACAGGGGCGCGAACGCGGCCCGGTAGGCCGGGGACCCCGACCGCCAGCGGGCCAGCAGCACGCCGATCACGACCACACTGATGCCGATGGCAATTGCGCCGAAGACGAGCTGCAGCCCCCTGAAGATCGCCGGGTCGTCCCGGACCAGCAGCAGGTTGGGCGCGGTGAAGCGTTCTGTGCCGACCATCACGGAGGGGTTGTAGAACATCAGATCGAGCAGGACCGAGACCAGGAAGTACACATAGCAGCCCCCGACGAACCACCGTTCCCACCGCCGGTTCAATCGCCCCGTCGGAAAACCGAGCAGGATATGGATCAGCACCGGGAGATACATCACCGTCAGCGCCGCGCCCACGGTGAAGACGACCGGGTTGCGTGACGCACCGCCCCCCTTCACCAGCCACAGCACCCCGGCCAGCACCATCAGCCGTCCCGTGTTGTCGTCCGGGCGGCTCCGCCACGCGATGATGCCCGCCGCGACGAAGGCGACGCCGACCGCGGGGAAGGCGACCAGTTCCGCCGGGCCGACGGGCGGACCGCCGGGCCAATCGAGCGACACCACCACCACCGCGACCACCAGCAGGGTGGTCACGGCGACGATGGCCGGCACTGTTCGACGACTCACGACGAGGCCTCCGATCCTCGCTCCCAGCATCTCGCTCCCGGCCCCGCCGGACCACCGTGCTGGCACTGTTCGACCATCTCGGCCGTCACGTGATTCGGCGGCAGCGCCTGCACGGAGATCCGTACCGTGCCTGCACGGAGCCCCGGCCGGTGTCTGCACGGTGCGCTCCGCGCCGGACCGGCGCCAGGTCGGCGGACAACCGCGCGCCGCAGCGGTTCCGCCGACGATCCCCGAGGGGTTGAATAGAGGAGGTGGGCCGCTTCGGGAGGTGGTGGCGGTGACGGGGAACGGGGCTCCCGGGCCGGGTTCGGTGTTTGCCGGGTACACCATCGAGCGGCTGCTCGGCGCGGGCGGCATGGGTTCGATCTACCTGGCGCAGCACCCGCACCTGCCGCGCAAGGTGGCCCTCAAACTCCTCCACCCCGCCCTGACCGCCGACGACAGCGTCAAGGCCCGCTTCGAACTCGAGGCCGACCATGCCGCGCGCCTCGAGCACGCCAACATCGTCCAGGTCTACGACCGCGGCTGCGAGGACGGCCGGCTCTGGATCGCCATGCAGTACGTCCCCGGCACCAACGCCGCCGCGCTGCTCGGCCACGGGCCCGTCCCGCCCGAGCGGGCAGTCCACATCGTCTCCGAGATCGGCAAGGCCCTCGACTACGCCCACCAGGCCGGGGTGCTGCACCGGGACGTGAAGCCGACGAACATCCTGCTCGCCGAACCCGCCGGCCCGGGCGAACCCGAACGGGTCCTGCTCACCGATTTCGGCATCGCCAAGGCCCTCGACGAGGCGGGCGGGCTCACCCGCACGGGGATGTTCGTCGGCAGCCTGCAGAATGCCGCACCCGAGCAGTTCGACACCACCGCCGCGCTCGACCACCGCACCGACATCTACTCGCTCGGCTGCACCCTCTACCACCTGCTCACCGGCCGGCCCCCGTATTCCGGCGACACCCTGGCGAAGCTGTGGCACGGGCATGTCCGCAGCCCGATACCCCGGCCGAGCGAGGCCCGGCCCGACCTGCCGAAGGCGTTCGACGCCGTCGTCGCGGGTGCCCTCGCGAAGGACCGCAACGACCGCTACGACACCTGCAGGGAACTCACCGCCGCCGCCCGGAACGCCCTCACGTCCGAGACCACGACCACCGTCCCCGCGCCGGCAGCCGACGACACCCTGGCCCGGACGGTGGCGGTGGACGCCGCGTCACCGAGCAGGGTCGCCGCGACGCGGCGCGCGACGCGGCGCGGCGACAGCGCGGCACCCCTGCGGGTGGTGCTCGCCGACGACTCCGTGCTGCTGCGCGAGGGTATCGCCCGGCTGCTGTGCGACGAGGGGATCGACGTCGTCGGCGAGGCCGGCGACGCCGCCACCCTGCTCGGTCTCGTCGCCGACGAGCGGCCCGACGTCGCCGTCGTCGACATCCGGATGCCGCCGACCCACACCACCGAGGGAATCGTCGCCGCGGCGGCCATCCGTGCCGACCACCCGGACACCGCGGTGGTACTGCTGTCGCAGTACGTGGAAACCGACCACGTCATGAATCTGCTCGCCGACGGGGCCGCCGGCCTGGGCTACCTGCTCAAGGATCGGGTCGCCGACATCGACGAGTTCGTCGACACCCTGCACCGGGTCGCCGAGGGCGGCTCGGCCATCGACCCCAGCGTGGTGAGCCGGATGGTGGCCCGGCCCCACCGCGACAGCCGTCCCATCGACACGCTGTCCACCCGCGAACGCGAGGTCCTCAGCCTCATGGCCGAGGGCCGCTCGAACCGGGCGATCGGGGCGGCCCTGTTCCTCGGAGAACGCACCGTCGAGGCGCACGTCCGGGCGATCTTCCTCAAGCTCGGTCTGCACCCCGAACCCGAGGACCACCGACGCGTCCTGGCCGTGCTCAAGCATCTCGAGGCGACCACCCCGTGAACCACCCCGGCTGCCGAGGGCCACGCCGGGTGCCCGCGCTGCGGCCGCGCCGTCCCGCGGAAACGGCTCGCCCGCACGAGGTGCTCAGTCGGAGAGTTCGTCGAACAACGTCGGCTCGTCCGGGTTCTCGAACAGCTCGATCTGCTCGGGTGGGGACGGACGCGGCCGCCGCACGCGTGTCGTGGCGGTGCCCGCCGGGGGCACGAGCAGCCGCATCGCTGCGGTGAGCGAGCGGCAGGTCAGCTCCCACTCCTGCGCCTTCGCCTCGGCGCGGGCGATGCCGGCGCCGTCTCCGGCCGCGGCACGCCCCATCGCCTCGGCCTGCCAGCAGACCTGCGCGTCCACGCTCATCCGCAGGAAACGCAGCAGCTGGTCCGGTTCGTCGCCGGCCATGCGGGCCACCGTCCGGGTCTCGACCTCCGCCCGGCCGTCGAGATGGAGATCGCGCAGCGCCAGCAGCGTCGGCGGCAGGTCCTCCTCGGAGTCCGTCGTCCACGGCGGCAGCTCGTCCGGGGGCGGCGGCACACCGTCGTGGTCGGTCTCGTGCAGCAGCTCGCCGCCGAGGCGGGTGCCGAACGCCTCGTCCAGCCCCTCGAGGAACTGCGCGACGTGGTCGAGCGTGGTCAGCAGGTGGGCCGGCACGAACGGCGACGCGGGCAGGTGTGCCGCCACCGCGACCCGGTCCTCGACCAGCACGAACTTCAGGTGCGGCCACCGGCGGTTGAGGTCGGCGACGACCTCGGCGGCGCGGGTGCGCCCGGTGATGTTGTGGACGATCGGGGCGAACACGTCGACGGTGCGCTCGTGCGGCCCGACGCCGACGAACACGAGCAACCCCGCGACCCGCAACGCCAGGTCGCCGTCCTCGTCCCACAGCGGGACGTCGCCGATCCGCTCGCGCAGCGTCGACTCGATCAGCTCGCGCACGTGCTCCTCGCCCGCGGTCTCGACGGCGAGCGGAAGCGCGGCCGGCGGCGGCGTCTCCTCGGCGGGCGCGGGCAGGTCGAAGGCCGCCGCCCGGCCGGCGCCGAACGTCTCGGTGCGCAGGAACAGCGGATGCGGCACCCCCCACACCCGGCGCAGCGCCGTCACCGCGACGGCCGCGAGCTGGTCGGCCCACGCCGCGGGCCGGTCCATCCAGTAGGCCGGGGACCCGCCGTCCTCCGGGTCCTCCGGTCCCCGGGACGGTTCGCGCCAGCCGAGCTCGGCGAGCAGCGCCTCGTCGGCCGGGCGGAGGCGACGGTCGCCGCCGAGGTGGGCGTTGGACGGCACCTCGCACCGCACCTGGCCTGCACCCCACGCGTAGAACTGCACGCACGGTCCGGCGGGTCCGGACTCCTCCTCGACGAGCGGCTCGAGGAGCAGCCCGTCGCCGTCGCACATCGACGCCACGTGATCGGCGAGCCGTGCCCGGAACTCGCTCCAGGACCGGTCGACGTCGCGGTCGAATCGGCTCTCGGTGTCGGTCACGATCCGCCCCCCTTTCCCAGTGCTGCCGGACCAATCTGTGCCGGAGACACTAGTCGCGCCGTCCGACAGGTGCCCGGCTCGGCGCGGGTGGTGGTCGCCACGCGGCACCGGCGGGGTGGTCCGGTGGGGGAATCTCAGCCGACGCTGCGGACGAACGCTCCGATCGAATCGACGGCTCGCCCCGCCTCGGGCACGAGGCCCGCCGCGGCCTGGAAGACGTGCACCTGCCGTTCCCACACCTGCAGCTCGCAGGGCACGCCGGCGCCGGCGAGGCGCCGGGCCATCAGCTCGGCGTCCACGTACGTCATCTCCTCCGAGCCGGTCTGGATGAGGGTGGGCGGCATGGCGGTCAGGTCGGCGTCGACCGGTGACACCGCGCGCGGGCCCGGCCGGCCGGAGGCGGCGTCGATGCGGGCGATCACAGCGGCGAGGGCCGGAACGGCGCGGCGCGGGAACAGGGCACACCGGTACGAATTGGGATGTTCGAGCTTGCCGCGGGTGTCGAGGTCGGTCAGGGGCGAGAGCGCCACGTTGCCGGCCGGCCGGCCGAGACCGAGCCGCAGCGCCTCGAGCGTCACCTGGAAGGTGAGGAATCCGCCGGCGGAGTCGCCGGCCACCACGATTCGTTCCGTCGGGTAGCCGTGCGCGATCAGCCACCGCAGCCCCTCGATGCCGTCCTCGACCGCGCTCTCGATCGGGTGTCCCGGCAGCATGCGGTAGGCGACGCTGAGCACGGGTGCCCCGGCCGCCGACGAGATGCGGGAGACCATCTGCCGGTGGGTGGTCAGGCCGCACACCAGGAACGCGCCGCCGTGCAGGTAGAGGATCGCCGTGGCGCCGTCGGCTCCGGGGGCGGCGAGGAACTCGGCGTGGCAGGACGGCAGCCGGACCGGGTGCCGGTGCGTGCCGGGGACCGGCTTGAGGGGGAACGCCAGCCGGTCCACCACACCCGTCGGCCACGGCAGGTGCGGGGCGCGCGCCCACGCGTCGATGACCGGCTTGACGGTGCTGCGCACCGAGACGGTCAGCGCCTGCGACGGCAGGCTCACGCCGGCGACCTCGCGGCGGAGCACCGGCCGCGGCACGGGCGGATACGACAACGACGGATGGTTCGACGCGGTACTCGTCACCGGGACCTCCTCGTCCTCACCTGCTCGGACGGAGCCCTCTCGTCGACGGCTCCCGTCTTCTCTCTCGGCCCTTCTCCGAGGCGTTCGCGGCGTTCGTCCGGGTCGGTTGCCCGACAGTACGACGAGGAATCGCCGGGGCGAAGCATCGTGACTCGATGGAGACCGGACAAAGGGAACTCCGCAGGTCGTCGGCATGCCCGTTATCGATCCGGTACGGCCGTCCGGTCGCCGGACGTACCATCCATCCCAGCGTGCGACGGCGGACGAAAGGGGGCTGTCCCGGTGGGATACATGCCTGTGACCGACTCGATGTTCCTGATCGCCGAGTCGCGGGAGCGCCCGATGCACTTCGGCTCGCTCGAGCTGTTCACGCCGCCGCCCGACGCCGGTCCGGGATACGTCACCGACCTCTACAACCGGCTGGTCGCCGACGCGCAGGTCGACGAGCTGTTCCGCAAGCGCCCGGCCGACCCGGTGTCGAGCCTCGGCTACACCTGGTGGGCCGTGGACGACGAGATCGACCTCGAGTACCACGTCCGGCACTCGGCCCTGCCGGCGCCGGGCCGGATCCGTGAGTTGTTCACCCTCGTCTCGCGCCTGCACAGCGGCCTGCTCGACCGGCACCGGCCGCTGTGGGAGGCCTATCTGATCGAAGGGCTCGCCGACGGCCGGTTCGCCGTCTACACGAAGATGCATCACGCGCTGCTCGACGGGGTCTCGGGGCTGCGGCTGCTGCAGCGGACCTACACCCCCGATCCGAACGTGCGCGAATTCCCCGCGCCCTGGCACCTGCCGGCCCGCCCCAGCTCCGGCACCCGGGAGCAGGACTCGCTGTTCGCTGCGGTGCGCTCACTGGCCGGCGACGTGATCGGCGCGGCGCCCGTCGCGCTGCGGATCGCCCGGACCGTCCTCGGCGGGCGCCGCGTCGCGTTGCCGTACGAGGCACCGCGGTCGATGTTCAACGTTCCGATCGACGGGACGCGGCGCTTCGCGGCGCAGTCCTGGAGCCGCGAACGCATCACGCGGGTGCGGCAGGCGGCCGGGGTGTCGAGCAACGACGTCGTCGTCGCCATGTGCGCAGGTGCCCTCCGCGCCTACCTCCTCGAACAGCAGGACCTGCCCGATCTTCCGCTGATCGCGATGGTCCCGGTGTCGCTGCGAGCCAAGGACGCTCCCGATTCGGCCGCGGGCGGCAACAGCGTGGGGGTCACGCTGTGCAACCTCGGCACCCATCTCGAGGATCCACTCACCCGGCTCTCGACGGTCAGCGATTCGATGGCGGAGGGCAAGACCCTGTTCGCCGGGATGACGCCGCTGCAGGCGACGGTGTGGTCGGCGCTGAACGTCGCCGGGCTCGCGCTGGCACCGATCTCGGGCGCCGTCTCCCTGGCCCCGCCGCCGTTCAACCTCATCATCTCCAACGTGCCGGGACCGCGGGAGCGGGTGTACCGCAGCGGGTCCCGGCTCGACGGGATCTACCCGGTGTCGGTGGTGCTCAACGGCCAGGCACTCAACATCACGCTGACCACCACCGCCGACACCGTCGACTTCGGCGTCGTCGGATGCCGCCGCACGGTCCCCGGCCTGCAGCGGCTGCTCGGCCACCTCGAGGACGCCCTTGTGGAACTCGGGGTGGCACTTGACATTTCGTGATAGGCGTCAGTCCGGCAGTGCGGAACTGCGTGGTCCGGTGGCGTGCAGGACGTCGACGAGTTCCTTCTCGAGGGTCACGAACTCCGGCGACGTCAACGTGTCCAGACCCCGGGGGCGGGGCAGCGGCACCGTCACCTCGTGACAGATCCGGGCCGGGCGCCGCGTGAGCACCAGCACCCGATCCGACAGCAGCAGCGCCTCGCGCACGTCGTGGGTGATCATCAGCACCGTCCACCGGTCCCGCTGCCACACCTGCTGCAGCCACAGCTGCATCTCGGTGCGCGTCAGCGAATCCAGGGCCCCGAACGGTTCGTCCAGCAGCAGCACCTTGTGGCCCTGCAGGACCGTCCGCGCCAGGGCCGCGCGCTGGCGCATCCCGCCCGAGAGCTGCCGGGGGGCGGCATCCTCGAACCCGGCGAGGCCGAAGGCGGGGAACAGCTCCCGGGCCCGGGCACGCGCCTCGCCGCGCGGCACGCCCTGCACCTCGAGGCCGAGTGCGCAGTTGCCGAGCACGGTGCGCCACGGGAACAGCAGGTCCTTCTGCGGCATCAGGGCGGCCCGTCCCGGTGCGGCCGGCCGGTCACCCACCGTGACGGCACCGGTGTCGGGAGAGTCGAGACCGGCGATCAGCCCGAACAGGGTGGACTTGCCGCACCCGCTCGGGCCGATGAGCGAGACGAACTCGCCCTCGGCCACGGCGAACTCGGCGCCGTCGAGGACGGTGCGCGCACCGAACGCCTTGTGCACGCCGGTGACCGTGACGGCGTTCATCGCGGGCTCCTCGTCGTCTGCGCCCACGGCGCCACCACCCGTTCCACGGCGTAGGTGAGCAGGTACAACGCCAGCGAGACCACCGCGGTGACGAGCACCGCCGCGAGCACCAGATCGGTCCGGAACGAGTTCTTCTGGGTGCTCATGTAGATCCCGAGCCCCGACGTGGCGCCGACGTATTCGGCGAAGACCGCACCGACGACGGCGTAGGTGACCCCGATGCGCAGCGCCGTGAAGAACCGGGGCAGCGCCGACGGCAGCCGCACGTACAGGAACTCCTGCCACCGGGAGGCACCCATGCTGCGCAGCAGCGCTCCCGCCTCCCGGTCCGCGGCCGCGAAGCCCTCGATCAGGCCGATCGCCATGGGGAAGAACGTGGCGAGCGCGATCACCAGGATCTTCGGCAGCAGCCCGAATCCGAACCAGATGATCATCAGCGGCGCGATCGCGATGATCGGCAGGGTCTGCGACACCACGAACAGCGGCACCAGGGCGCGGCGCAGCCACGGCGAGAAGTCCACGACGATCGCGAGGAGCCACGCCACGACGAGGGACACCGCGAAACCGACGAGGGTGACCTGCAGCGTCGACCAGGCATGGCCCGCGATGTCGTCGCGGTGCGCCCAGCCCTGCCCAAGGACCCGGGCGGGGGAGGGCAGCACCTGCGGGCGGATGCCGCTGAGCGTCACGTACAGCTGCCAGCCGACGGTCAGCGCGGCGACGACCAGCACGGCCGGTGCGACGCGCCGCACCCAGGGATTCCGGGTCGGGTCAGGGCGTGAGGTAGTCATCGGTGAAGTACGTCGACCAGTCCGGCTCGGTGGTCAACGGCTTGCCGTCGGGGCCGGAGAGCAGGCCCTTCTCGAACAGGAACCGGGAGTACCCGGTCCACCGTTCGAGGGTGAGGGTGCCGACGCGGCCGTTCTCGTCGCGCAGGTAGCCGGCCGACAGCATCCGCTGGCTCTCGTAGACGAGATCCTCGTCGGGGAAGGCGCCGGGCTCGGCCTCGATCAGCGCGCGGGCTCCGCGGTCCGGGTCCTGCGCGGCGATCTCGTAGCCGCGCTGGACGGCCTGCACGAACGCCCGGGCCTGGTCCGGATGTTCGGCCAGCCAGTCCTCGTTGCCGTCGATCACGATCGCGTAGGCGTCGGGGAACCCGTAGTCGGTGTAGCGGAAGTAGCGCATCGGCAGCCCGCGGTGCTCGGCCTCGATGCCTTCCCACGCCAGGTACGAGACGGTGAAGTCGGCGGTGCCGGAGTACACGGCCTCGTAGGCGGAGGTGCCCAGGGTGACGGAGGTGAAGTCGCCCCGCCCGCCGTCGTTCCGGATCACCTGCGCGAGCGTCTCCTCGTCGCCCGGGTCGCCGAAGCCCGCGTAGGTGCGGCCGTCGAGTTCCCGGGGCCGGGTGAGGTCGGCGCGGTCGGCCTTGACGGCGATGCCGGTCGCCCAGTGCTGCAGCGGCGCGAGCACCGAGACGGTGCGCGAGCCGGCCGCCCGGGAGAACGTCGCCTGCGCCTGCGTGGAGATGCCGAACTCGGCGTTGCCGGCGTCGACGAGGGTGTCCGGGGTGGTGTTGTTGTAGGGCAGGAACTCGACGTCGAGACCGGCGTCGGCGAACAGGCCCTCCTGCTGGGCCACGTACAGGCCGGTGTGGTTGGTGTTCGGCGTCCAGTCCAGGGCGAACCGGATCGTGTCGCCGGAGTCGTCGTCGCCGGTGCCGCCGGCGCAGGACGCGGTGAGCAGCAGCGCCGCGGTGAGGGCGGCCAGGACGGTGAGCCGGCGACGCAGCCGGGAGGTGGTCGTCATGAGGCCGGCCAGTCCTGCGTGTTCAGCGCGGTGTCCCAGAACAGCAGCTCGTAGCGGGTGGCGATCGTGAACGCCCCGGCCATGGCCTCGCGCTCGGTGTCGGTGGCCGCCGCCGCCGCGACGTCGACGAGCTCGCGGGCGGTGGCGACCGCGGCGTGGAACTCGGGCGCGTCGTAGGTGGTGACCCACTGGGCGTAGGGGTGGGTGGGGTCCGCGGTGAGCACGTCGGCGGCGCGGACGGCCAGCTCGCGGCCGACCTCGGCGTAGATCCAGAAGCACGGAAGCACCGCGGCGGCGCCGACCGGATACGGATCGGTGGCGACCGTGGCGGTCAGGTAGGAGACGTAGCCGAGGCAGGCGGGGGAGTGCGCGGGGGTGTCCTCGGCGGGCGGCAGGACACCACCGGTGAGCAGACCCCGGTGCAGGGCCGATTCCTCGGTGGCGGCCGTCGCCGCGCTGTTGGCCCAGAACGCGGCGGTGGCCGGGTCCGGGGCCTTCGCCGCGAGGAGGGCGAGCGCCTTGGCGTAGCCGGCGAGGTAGAGGGCGTCCTGCTCGATGTAGAAGCGGAACGCGTCGAGCGGCAGGGTCCCGTCGCCGAGCCGGCGCAGGAACTCGAGGTCGTCGATGGCCTCGCGCAGGACCTTCGTACGGTCCCACAGCAGATCGGTGAAGCGCTCGGTCCCCTCCGGGACCGACGCATGGGCAGGCATGGTCATGCCGTGACATCCCTTCGTCAGCATTACCTGATCAGGTTCGACGGGTGTGATCTCAGCTCCCGCTCGTGTGCGGAGCACCCCGTGTCTACGGAGGCGACGATAGCACCGGGTGTGGCTCGCCCCACGCGGGCCCGGGGTGCCGGGTCGCCGGGGCTGCGCGTGCAGCCTGTCTGTTGTTGGTACCTTGGCCCCAGACCGTTCGTTCGGGAGGGACCGTGGACGCCGAGACTCTCATCGTCGGGTGCAAGTACGGCGACGTACGCGGCTACCGCGACGGTTCCGTCTACGCGTGGAAGGGTGTCCCGTACGCCGCGCCGGCGTCCGGCGACCTTCGGTTCCGCGCCCCCGAACCGCCGGAGCCGTGGACCGACGTGCTCGACGCCCGCCGGTTCGGGCCCATCGCGCCGCAGGGCCGCAACAATCCCATCCCCATCGACCCGGGCCTGTCGATCGGCGAGGACTGCCTCTCGCTGAACATCTGGGCACCGGAGCCGGACGGGGAGCCGCGGCCGGTGATGGTCTGGATCCACGGCGGCGCCTACGTCCTCGGGTACTCGGGTCAGCGGATCTACGACGGACGGTTGCTCGCCGAACGCGGGGACGTCGTCGTGGTGACGGTCAACTACCGGCTCGGCGCCCTCGGCTTCCTCGACTTCTCGTCGTTCTCGACAGCCGGGACCACCTTCGAATCCAACGTCGGGTTGCGGGACCAGATCGCCGCGCTCGAGTGGGTGCGCGACTGCATCTCCGCGTTCGGGGGCGACCCGGACCGGGTCACCGTGTTCGGCGAGTCGTCGGGCGGCGGGTCGCTGACCACCCTGATGACCGTGCCCCGCGCCGAGGGCCTGTTCCACCGGGCCATCGCGCAGAGCCCGCCGGCGACGTCGGCATACGGGTCCGAGCGGGCGGCCCGGGTCGCCGAGCGGTTCCTCGAGATCCTCGACCTCACGCCGGCCCGGGTGTGGGCGTTGCGGGACATGCCGCACGAGACGCTGACCGATGCGGGCGACGTGCTCGTCGGGGAGATCCCCACGAAGTTCCCCGGCACGCTCGCGATGGCGCCGGTGGTCGACCGCGACCTGGTGCCGAAGTACCCGGTGGCGGCGTTCCAGAAGGGGCTCGCGCACCGGATTCCCCTGATCATCGGGTCCAACAAGGACGAGCCGTCGATCTTCCGCTTCATGAAGTCGCCGCTGATGCCGGTGAGCGACGCCTCCGTGCAGGCGATGCTCGACGCGCTCGCCGCGGATCATCCGGAGTTGCCGCCCGACCGTATCGCGGAGATCATCTCCGCGTATCCGGACGTCTCGAAGACGTCGGGGGCGATGGCGCTTTCGCGGGACGCCGGGTTCCGGATGCCGGTGGTGTGGATCGCCGACGCGCACAGCGCCCACTCGCCGACGTGGGTGTACCGGTTCGACCACGCCACCCCGATGCTCAAGGCGGCGCGGATCGGCGCCGGCCACGCCACCGAACTACCCTACGTCTTCGGCAACTTCGGGACCCTCGATCGCGACCCCACGTTCTGGCTCGGCGGCCGCAAGGCCGCGACGGTGGTCTCGGGCCGGATCCAGCGCCGCTGGCTGGCCTTCGCGCACCACGGTGTGCCCGCCGCCCTGGACGGGTCCCGGCATTGGGCGCCGTACGACACCGGAAAGCGGATGACCCTGCTGATCGACAGCACCGACACCCTAGTCCCGGACCCCGACAGGGTGCTGCGTGAGGCTTGGGGCGACCAGGTGATGGGCTTCAGCTGATCGGGCGGCTCCGTGCGGGCCGAATGTCACATCACTTCGCTCAGATCGACCTGCTGTGACATTCGGCCGACACCAAACTGGTATGACCACTTGACCTCTGGCCGGGTTCCGGCCTACGGTCGGTCCGTGATGTTCGAGCCGATCGCCCGCAAGTCCGCCTCCGGCGAGGTGTACGACCAGATCGCCGCCCGGGTGCTCGGGGGCGACCTCGCCGCCGGGGCGGCGCTGCCGAGCGAGCGCAACCTGGCCGAAGCGTTCGGTGTATCGAGACCCGCTGTCCGCGAGGCGATTTCCCGGCTATCCCACGCGGGTCTGGTGGAGGTGCGCCAGGGGGAGGCGACGTCGGTCCGCGACTTCCGCACCCAGGCCGGTCCGGAGCTGCTCCCGCGGCTGCTCGTGCGCGACGGCCGGCCCGACTGGGACGTCGTCCGCAGCGTCCTCGAGGCCCGACGCCTCATCGGCCGTCAGGTTGCCCGGCTCGCCGCCGCCCGCGCGACGGACGAGACGGAACCCCGGTTGCGCGACGCCGTGGCGCGGCTCGCGACGGGAGAGGACCCCGTCGCGCTGCAGGTCGCCGCCCTCGAATTCTGGGAACGCGTCGTCGACGCGGCCGACTCCCTCGCGTTCCGGTTGATCTTCAACAGCCTGCGCAACGCCTACGAACCGGCCATGACCGCGATGGCCGGCGTCCTGGTCGCCGAAGTCGGCCGCACCGACCTCTACGAACGGCTCGCCGGCGCGATCGTCGCCCACGACGAGGACGGCGCCGAACGCGCCGCCGGGGAACTGCTCGACCTGGGCACGTCGGCCCTGACAACCGCCATCGACCATGCGGAACACGCAGATGCGAGGAGCCGGGCATGAGCACGGATCGGACCGAACGGCGTAGCCGTCGCACCTCGATCGGCCTGTGGGACGCCGCCGCCGAGTTCGCGCGGCACCCGTCGCCGTGGATGATCGGCGCGATGCTCGCCGCCGCGAGCGTCGCGCGGGTTCTCCGCGGCGACTGGCAGATCTCCGACGCCCTGGTCCCACTGGTCGCCCTGCTGGTGTTCCCGCTGGTGGAATGGGTCATCCACGTCGGCATCCTGCACTGGCGGCCGCGCCGGATCGCCGGACTGACGCTGGATTCGCTGCTGGCCCGCAAGCACCGCGAGCACCACTGCGACCCGCGCGACGTGCCGCTGATCTTCATTCCCTGGCAGACCCTGGTGTGGCTGCTGCCGGTTCTCGTCGCCGGCGCATGGCTGGCCTTCCCCAGGGCCGGCCTGGCACTGACGTTCCTGGTGACCGTCGGCGTCCTGGGCCTGAGCTACGAATGGACGCACTACCTCATCCACACGGACTACCGCCCGAACTCGCGGCCCTACCGCGCGGTGTGGCGCCACCATCGGCACCACCATTTCAAGAACGAGCACTACTGGTTCACCGTCACCACCGCGGGCACCGCCGACCGGATTCTCGGCACCGAACCGGACCCGGCCTCGGTCGAGACGTCGCCGACCGCCCGGAATCTGCACGCGTCCCGCTGACCCGGCGCGTGGACCCCGCTCACGTGCGTCGCGCTGCGCCGGGCAGCCGCAGACGCCCGGCGAACTCGTGGAGCAGATCGATCAGATCCCGATCGTCGGTGCGGATGCGCCCGGTACCGCCGATCGCCGCGAGGCATCCCACGATCGCGGTGCCGTCGTCGCGCACCGGGACGGCGACCGCGGTGCGTCCCTGACGCAATTCGTCCTGCTCGACGGACACGTCGAGGCTCCGGATGCGACTCAGCTCGATCGCGAGCCGGTCGAGCTCGACGATCGTGCGCGGCCCCACTTTCGGCAGGGTTGTGCCGGGGACGAGATGGGGGCGGTCGGCGAGAAGCAGCTTCCCGATCGCGGACGCGTGCAGGTGCCGGGTCAACGACGACTCGCCCAGCAGCTCGTGGTCCGGGTCGCGATCCACCAGCCGGATCCGGTCCCGTTCGTAGGAGGCCAGATACACCCCGTGCCGCACCTGGGCGCGCAGATCCTCGAGCACCTCGGCCACCGGCCACGTCTCCACGTGCGGTGTTGCCGCCAGCTCCTGCGTCCGTCGGCCGAGCGCGAAACCCGACAGGTCGTGCACCCGCACCAGATAGCCGTCGGCGACGAGGAGGTTGAGCAGCCGGTACGCGGTCGCCGGCGGGATGCGGGTGAGCCGGGCCAGATCCTTGGCCGTCGCGCCCGAACCCAGCTGAGCTACCGCCTCGAGCAGGGCCAGCGCACGCTGCACGGCCGTCGGCTCCCGGCCGGTGACCTCGCGCGCCACCGTCAGAGATCCCGATGCGGGCCGCGGTCGGCACGCACCAGGGTCATCGCGCCGAGCCGGTCGGGTGCGAAGACCCCGGCGCCCGGCAGCACGTCCGCGGATTCCGCGCTGTCGAACACCCCGATCGCCGTCGCAGCGCGTGGCGTCCGCCGCCGGAGCAGGAGGTACCACAGGGGTCCCGCGGCGAGCAGCAGCAGGGGGACGGCCACCACGGCGGGATCGACCGCGACGATGCCGGAGCCGACGACGCAGCCGAGCAGCAGCGCGCCGCCCGCGGCCGCAGCACCACCGACGAGGGTCGAGCCGCGGGTCTGCTCGCCGATTCTGGTCAGGAAGCGCAGGGAGGCGACGGCCACCAGGACGTACGCGACGAGCACCGCGACGCGTACCGCGTGCTGAAGCCCCGCGACGAGATGCGGAGCCCCGGCCTTGGCGACGGCGATCGTGAGCGCCACCAGCCCGGCCGCGGCGACGGCACGGTACGGCGTGCGGTACATCCGGTGCACCGCGGCCAGGGGCCGGGGGAGCACCCGCTCGATCCCCATCGTGTACCCCAGTCGCGAAACCGCGTTGACCGATGCCATCGAGGACGCCAGCCACGAGCAGGTCAATCCGAGATGCAGCGCCACGACGACGGCGACCGGCACGCCGGAGTCGGTGCCGTGGCGATACGCGTCGATCACCGTCCCGCCGCGGCCACCCCAGACCGCCAGGGCCGCGAGGACGCAGAGCGCCCCGCAGATCACCGGTGTCCAGAGCACGGTGCGGGTGACCGTCACCAACGGTCGCCGGGCCTCGGGTGCCAGGAAGGTGGCGCTCTCGAATCCGGCGAGCGCGAACACGGCGGTGAGCGCCAGGACCACGAGTTCGCCGGCGCCGCCGCCGGGGGGTTCCGCGACCGGTGTGGGCACGGCCGGCACGAGGAACAGCGTGAGGATGAACGCGAGCGAGCACGCCTCCACCAGCAGGATCGCGTGGACCGCGAATCTGATCCCGCGGACCACGCACGCGCCGATCACGCAGGCCAGCACGAGATACAACGGCAGTGCGGGAACGGAGACGCCGGCCCCGTGGGCGACTGCCAGGATCGACTGCCCCCCGTGGTAGAGGGTGAGCCCGGCACTGCCGAGGTACTTCACCGCCAGCGCGGCACCACCGCCGAGCGCGGCGCGCGGGCCGAGTCCCTGCGCGACGAACGTGTACGGGCCGCCGGCGGCGGCGAGGCGGCGGGTGAAGGCCGCGAAGCATCCGGCCACCGCGCCCAGCAGGACCGTCGTCGCCGCCACGGTGAGCAGGCCTGCGAGCATCGACTGCCCGGCCACGATCGCGGTCGTCAGGACGACCATCGACGCGGCGGGCGCCGTGGTGGCGACCGACTGCGCGAGGACCTCGATGCCGGACAGCCGGCGCCGGCCGAGGGCTCGTAGCGGCGACAAGGCCGGTCGTTCCGGCTCACGCGCCGTGAAGGACTGCGTGATCGCGTCGGAGAGTGCGGACATGGCACGCGAAGCTATCGGCCCGGTGTTTCCGGTCTGTTTCCGGGGGAAGTCGAACGGGCGCACCGGGATCGAGAATTCGGGTCCGCGGCGGACCGTCGTTCTCGAGCGCCGGTCCGCAAGACGTTGCGCGTGCGAGACATCCCCGCATCCCGCTCTTCCCACCATAGGTGCCGAGCCGATCGGGACGGTCGGTGTTGCACGATGGGAGCAGTCACTGTGGCAGTTACACGTAGGTCTTTCATGAAAGGACTCGGCGTCACGGGCGGCGCCGGCCTGATGTACGGCGCGATGTCCACGATCGGCCTCGCGCCCGCAACGGCGTCGGCGCCGGCTTTCCGGGCGCCGGCGCGCAGCGACCTGATCGGCCGGGTGGACGGCCATCATTCGGTCGTCGTCCTCGGCGGCGGCCCGGCCGGATTGTGCGCCGCCTACGAATTGGGGAAGGCCG
Organism: Rhodococcus sp. PSBB066; assembly: GCF_017068255.1. Classification (NCBI taxonomy): domain Bacteria; kingdom Bacillati; phylum Actinomycetota; class Actinomycetes; order Mycobacteriales; family Nocardiaceae; genus Rhodococcus; species Rhodococcus sp. PSBB066. Next base: position 4,838,012 of record NZ_CP070859.1, on the reverse strand, counting down.
GGTACGACGTCACGGTGCTGGAGGCTCGGCGTCGGCCCGGTGGCCGGGTCTGGTCCGTGCGCGCCGGAACGGAGGAGACGGACCTGAACGGCGAGAAGCAGGTCTGCACCTTCGCCGACGGGCACTACTTCAACCTCGGTGCCACCCGCATCCCGCAGAGCCACGTGACGATGGACTACTGCCGCGAACTGGGGGTGGAACTGCAGGCGTTCGGCAACCAGAACGCCAACACCTTCGTGCACTACTCGAGCGACACGGCGTTGTCCGACCGGTCCATCACGTATCGGGCGGCGAAGGCCGACACGTACGGGTACATGTCGGAGCTGTTGCAGAAGGCGGCCTCCCGCGGCGCACTCGACGACGTGCTCACCCAGGCCGACAAGGACGCGCTGTCCGAGTTCCTCAGTGACTTCGGCGACCTGTCCGGCGACGGACGATACGTCGGGTCGACCCGCCGCGGGTACACCTCCGAGCCCGGCGCCGGTCTGGACTTCGGCACGCACGAGCCGCCCTTCGCGATGACGGACGTGATCCGCGGCGGCATCGGCCGCAACTTCAGCTTCGACTTCGGCTACGACCAGGCGATGATGATGTTCACCCCGGTCGGGGGCATGGACCGCATCTACTACGCGTTCGAGGACCGCATCGGTACCGACAGGATCGAATACGGGTCGGAGGTGACGGCCCTGCAGAACACGACCGAGGGGGTGCGGGTGGAATACACCCGCGACGGTGCGCCGCGGGTGGTGGACGCCGACTTCGCGATCTGCACCATCCCGCCGCACCTGGTGACGCGGCTGAACCACAACCTGCCCGCCGACGTCGTGCACGCACTCGGCGCGGCCGAGCCCAGCTCCTCGGGCAAGCTCGGCATCGAGTACACGCGCCGCTGGTGGGAACTCGAGGACCGGATCTACGGCGGTGCCAGCAACACCGACAAGGACATCTCCCAGATCATGTTCCCCTACGACCACTACAACTCGGACCGCGGCGTGGTCGTCGGCTACTACTCCTCGGGCAAGAGGCACCTCGGTTTCGAATCGCTCACGCACAAGCAGAGATTGGCCAAGGCGATCGCGGAGGGGGCAGAGATCCACGGCGACAAGTACACCCGCGACATCGCCTCGTCGTTCTCGGGCAGCTGGCGCCGCACCCGGTACTCGGAGTCGGCCTGGGCATCGTGGCAGGGTGCCGGGGGTTCCCACGGGGGAGAGGCAACCCCCGAATACACCCTGCTGCTCGACCCGGTGCAGAACGTCTACTTCGCCGGCGACCACCTGTCCAACGCGATCGCCTGGCAACACGGTGCGTTCACCTCCGCACGCGCCGTGGTCACGTCGCTGCACGAGCGTGTCGCCGCATCCTGACATCCCCATCCCGGACAAGGAGAGATCCATGAACAAGCGTGCCGCCCGAACCGTTCTCGCGGCCCTGGTCCTGCCCGTCGTCGGCGCCTCGACCGTGGCGTGCTCGTCCACGGACGCGGAGGCCGGCTCGGCACCGCCCGTGCTCGTGCAGTCGGTGCTGCCGGTCGGGGAGGCCAACCCGATGATCGCCGAGGGCGTGGGCATCGGCGCCAGCGCCGCCGTGTACAAGACCAGCGGAATCGGGCCGTCGGCCGCGAACACCGCCGCGCCGCAGGGGTCCCCGGAGTCCTACATCGACACCGCGACCTTCGCGGGCGGTGTCCTCCCGGCCGGGGTGACGGTCACCGAGGCGCAGGGCATCAATGTGCTCCGCAAGATCCGCGACAATCTCGAGGCTCAGGGGCTCGGTCTGGCGGACGTGACCACGATGCGGGTCTTCCTCGACAACGCCCCGGGGACGGATCGCGCCGACTACGCCGGATGGAACCGGGCGTACCGCCAGTTCTTCGCGAACACCAACCTCGAGACCGGCGACACCGAGCTGGTGCCGATGGGGACCGCCGAGCCCGCCGCGCCGCTCGAACGCAACCCGGCTCGCCCGAGCCGATTCGCGCTGGAGGTGGCGAGTCTGCCGGTGGCCGGGTGGCTCGTCGAAGTGGAGGTCGACGCCGTCTACCCCGAGGGGAAGGGACCCCGCTGATGGGAGCACTCAGTCCCGCCCACTGGGCGATCATTGCTCTCGTGGTGCTGGTGTTGTTCGGATCCAAGCGGCTGCCCGAGGCCGCACGGGGCCTCGGACGGTCGATGCGAATCCTGAAGACGGAAGTGGGTGAGTTGCATACGGACACCGGCGACGCGCCACGGGAGCTGTGAACGCGTGGGCCTGCGCCGCGGCGCAGGCCCACGGGCCGCGTCCGCCGGGCGATGGGTCGAAGTTCCCATCCCGGGGCGGGCCGAATGGGCAATCCTTCCGATGCCGGTCACCGTCGGTGCTCCTAACGTCCTCTGCGACGGCAGATTCGGACTCGGTCAGGAGCGGTCATGAGCGCACACGTCGGCGTCGGACCCGGTACGCGGCTGGTTCGGGGACGTGCCGCCGCACTCGCCGGGATCGTCGCGCCCCTCCTCTTCACCGTGGTGGTGCTGGCGCAGCAGGCAGCCCGGCGGGACGAGTACAGCCCGACCGCGGAAACGATCAGTGCGCTCGAAGCCGGCCCGAACGGCTGGATCCAGCAGTTCAACTTCGTCGTGTTCGGACTCCTGCTGCTGATCTTCACCGTCGCCGTGCACCGGGGACCGGCGGCCGACCGGACGGGCGCCCTCGGCCCGGTGCTGATCGGTCTCGCCGGCGTCGGCGCACTGCTCGCGGCGGTGTTCCCGCTGCGGGAGGACGCAGCGGGGGTCACCTACGACCCGGGCTACCACTTCGTCTCGGGCTTCACGTTCTTCTCGTGCATCGCGCTCGGCCTGGTCGTGACGTCGCGCCGTCTCGCACGCGACGGGCGGTTCCCGGCGCTGTCGCGCTACGTGCTCGGTGCGGGACTCGTCGCCGCGGCCGGCGTGCCGCTCATGGTCGTGCTGGTGCTGCCCGACGACGCGCCCCTGCACGACCTCGCGGGTCTCGTGCAGCGGGGCATTCTCTGGTTGGTCGTCTTCCCCGCGCTCGTCGCGCTGGGCCTTTGCCTGCGCGCCGGGGGTGCCCCCACCGGGCAGGCCGGCGCCCGCTGAGCGAGGCGGGCGCCTCCGCGCTGTTAGAGGCGCGCGCCTCCGTGCTGATAGAGGCGGCGCCTCCGTGCTGATTGAGGCGGCGCCTCGGCGAGTCAGTTCCGGTATTCGGGGTTCGCGTCGAGGAACTGCGCGACGTACCAGCACGAGGCCGCGATCTTCAGGCCCTCCGAACGGGTGGCATCGAGGGCGTGGCGGACCACCTCGGCGGCGAGTCCGTGACCGCGGAACCGGGGCTGGGTGACGGTGTGGTCGAAGTCGCGCACACCGTCCGAGTCGGTGTAGTCGGCGAACGCGGCGAGGGTGTCGCCGGTGTACAACGCGAATCGGGACTGCTCGGCGTGATGTTCGATGCGGTGCTCGTCGTTGGTCACGCCAACGACCCTACCGGCCGTCGCGCCGGCGGGGGGATCCGCCCGCGGCGGCGGTAATGCGCGCGGCGCGGGCCGCGATGTTCCTGTTGTGGACCTGTGTCGAGGGCGGGCCCCGCGTGACGTGAGCGGTGACGTGGTGGTGGTGACGCGATGCAGTCGACAGTGGCGACGGGCTCAGGCGGGGACCGGGCCGGCCGGCGGGTGGGCGGCGCGGACGGCGTCGACGAACGCGGACTTGCGGGTCAGGTAGCGGTCCCGGAACTCGTCGAGGTCGTCGGTTCCGTCGCTCGAGACGGCGGTGAGGTATCCGAAGAGGGCGACGGCGGCGGCGAGCACCGGATCGGGAGCGGACAGCCGCATCTCGTTGACGATCGCGTCGAGGTCGACGATGCCGCGGGCGACCGAGCGCAGGTGCAGGTCGTCGGATTGCAGGGCCTCGGTGAGGTCGGCCTCGGCGAGGGCGGAGTGATCCGCCTCGAACAGGTGGTTGTAGACGCTGTCGGCGGCGTGCAGGAAGCGAACCTGCAGCGCGCGATCGGCCGCCCGCAGGGGAGCGGCCACGGCGGCGTTCCGTCGCGGGGGTCGCGCGCCGATCCGGGTGGCGAGGACGCCGAGGAGCACGCCGGCCGTGAGTCCCACCGGTACGGCCCACCAGGGTGCCGCACCGCTCGTGAGCAGGTCGGTCAGTGTCTCCACCGTACGGATCCTAACAGCGGAAGTCACATCAGTCTCACCAGTCACTCTGTTATCGAATCGTTCCGGCTGCGCGATCGGGTGGTTGTCGCAGGTCACTAACGTCAACGGTCGTTCGAAGGAGGTGCCGTATGACCGCATCCGCGCTGACGGACGCGAAACTCGTCCGCGCGTTGTCCGACGAATTCCTTTCGCGGCGAGTCGATTACAACGCGCTGGAGCGCCTTCATCACGGGGACGTGGCGGACTGGGCCGCCGCGGCGAGCAGGTTCGCGGCGCTGTCGGACGAGGAGGAACGGCACCTCGCCCTGCGCTGGCGGGACAATCCCCGGGAACTTCTCGACATCCTGCTCGCGCGGGCCGACGAGGTCACCGCCCGCCGATGCCGCACGGCCTGGGTCTCCCTCGACCGGTTCGCGCCGTTCGTCCGCGCGAGCAACGGGCCGTGACCACGGCACCGCCACGGGGCCTCAGGACTCGTCCACGACGATCACCTCGTCGTCGCCGAGTGCCCGGAACGGCAGCCGCTCGCGAGTGAGGAAGTCCAGCGTCCGCGCGACGCCCGCGTCGGCGAGGGGCGAGTCCCCGGCGTGCGGGACGATCGCGTAGTCCACCCACCCGAGACCGTCCCAGCGGGCCGGGACCCCGCAGACCGCGTCGACCTCGCCGGGATCGTCGGAGAATTCGAGACCGCGCAGGGACGGCGTCACAAGGCACGCCCCTGCGCTGTATCCAGCGTAGGCCAGCCCACCGGAACGGACCAGGTCCGTGAGGATCTCGTCGCCCCCGCACAGGGCGAGCCGCGCGCGCAGCACGAACGTGTTGCCGCCGCGCACCCACAACGCTCCGAACGGGGACAGCGCCGCCCGCAGGCCGTCGGGGGCGCCGGCATGGTCCCGCAGATCCACCTCGGTGGGTTCGTATCCGAGCGCACGCAGCGGCGCCAGCTCGCTCGCCACCGCCGAGTCCCGGGCCCGGGACGGCCATGCGTCGGCCGCGTTCGCGATCACCGCGATCGGGCACGGCCCCCGCGTGACTCCGAGGAGCAACCCGGGATCCGTGCCGAACCGGTACGACGACAGGAACAGCCGCACGAAGCCGCCGATCAGATCGTGAAGGCGAGGTGGTCGACGATCCGCCGGCCCACCGTCGTGTCGCCGCCGAGGGTGATCTCGTCGAGACGGTCGAACGCGTGCGTGCGGCCGCCGGCGAGCCGCACGAACAGCCGCGAATCCATAGCTACGGTGCTCGTCGCCGGACCGGACAGGGCCGGCACCACCGCGGCCCGGCCGTCCACCTCGACGTGGAGGGTGCGGGCCAGCGGGCCGCTCAGCTCGAACGTGATCCGCGCCCCGTCGGGAGCCTTGCCGCGCTTGCCGACGACGTACGCGAGCGCCCCGAAGATCTCCGCGGCTGCGAGCTCGGCCCGCGCGCCGCCCTCGTCGCCGGGCACGCCGAGCGCGTCGCGGAGGTCGAGTTCGTGCATCCAGCAGTCGAAGACGCGGATGCGCATGAAACGGCCGTAGGTGGCCTGCCCCACCGGGGTCATCGCCGGTTCGTCGAAGTCCTTCTGGGTCATGGCCCCGAGTTGCTCCCGCCGGCGCGCGACGATCTCCCGGTACCGCGCGAGCACCTCGTCGCCGGGCGTGCCGCGGAGGGACTCGATCCACCGTTCGTTGAAGGCGCCGATCTCGTTGCGGACGTGGCCGAGGGCGTGCACGTCGATCTCGACGTGCGGCGCCTCGATACCGGCGAGCATCGACTCGGTCCCGATCAGGTGTGCCGTGATGTCCTTGACCGTCCACCCGGGCAGCGAGGTGGGCGTGTACCAGGTGTCCCCGTGTACGTCGGCGAGCAGTTCGTCGATGACCCCGAACTGCTCGAGCAGCAGCGCGCGGATCGGCTCGACCGGGAACTCCGGCGCGGCGTCCGTGTCCGGCCCGGTGGTGCCGCCGGTCGTGGTGTTTCCGTGTGTCTTTCCGTGTGTCACAGTGCGTCCTCCGCTTCGAGACGGGCCAGGCCGGCGCGGATCGCCGCACCGGTGGCCTCCGGGTCGTGGGGCCGGCGCCGCAGCAGTCCCGCCGCGAGGCGCAGCTTGTCGCCGCGCCACCGCGGCAGCACGTGCAGATGCGCGTGGAAGACGGTCTGGAAGGCGGACCGGCCGTCGTTGAACACCAGGTTGGCGCCGTCCGCGGCGAAATCCGAGCGTTGCACGCCCCGGGCGATGCGCTGCCCGGCCCGGAACAGCGCGGCGCCGTGCTCGGGATCGAGGTCGTCGAGCCGGGGCGCGTGGACCCGCGGCACCACCAGCGTGTGCCCGCGGGCGATCGGCCGGATGTCGAGGAAGGCCACCACGTCGTCGTCCTCGTACACCCGCACGGCGGGAGCGTCGCCGCGGACTATGGCGCAGAACACACAGGAGCTCACCCGCTCACTGTAGGCGGGGCGTCTGCTCCGCGGCGACCGCTGCGACGAGTTGCGGCAGGCCCACCGCGGCGGTGGTGCGCCACACCTCGTCCACCCGGTCGGACAGGTCGGTCTGCTCGGGGTTGACCTCGACGACGGGGATACCGTGCCGGCGGGCCAGCGAGGGCAGGCCGGCGGCCGGATAGACGATCCCCGACGTGCCGACCACGAACACCACGTCGGCGGTCAGCACGGAGGCGGTGGCCGCCTCCCACGGTCCGGCCGGCAGCGGCTCGCCGAACCACACCACCCCGGGCCGCACGTCGCCGCCGCACGCGCCGCAGGCCGGTGGATCGAGACGGGCGACCGGCTCGGTGGGGGCCTCGGGCAGGTCGGCGGGGGTGCCGCACTCGGCGCACCGCGGCGAGAACAGGCTGCCGTGCAGATGCGAGAGCACGGGGCTGCCGGCCCGCTCGTGCAGGTCGTCGACGTTCTGCGTGACGATCGACAGGTCCACGGTGCGCCCCCAGCGGGCCAGCGCCCGATGCCCGGCGTTCGGCTGCACTCGTCGGACCAGGGCCACGCGCCACTGGTACCAGGCCCACACCGACGCGGGATCGCGGTCCCACGCCTCCGGTGTCGCCAGATCGGCCGGGTCGAAGTGCTCCCACAGGCCGGTCTGCGCGTCGCGGAACGTCGGCACGCCGCTTTCGGCGGACATTCCGGCGCCCGTGAGCACGGCGACCCGTCGTGCGGGCCGGGCCAGATCGAGGATCCGCGCGGGGGGAGTGGGCATCGGGTCAGGGTAGGGGGCCGGGGCCGGACTCGTCCGTACTCTCCTCGTCGTGCCGGAGGACGGCGCCGCACCGTGGGCACGGGGCCTCCGGTTCCTCGAGGAAGAAGCCGCAGTCGGGGCAGACCCGGTGCATCCAGCACACGGGGTCGCCGCCGGCGGCGGGCACGTCGTTCACCGCGCACCCCGCATCCGCTCCGCGAGGACGGCGGCGCCACTGTGCTCGAGGTCCCGGGTGGCGGTGAGCAGGACGACGGACCGGCCGTCGGCCAAGTCGTCGAGGCGCGCCAGGGCTGCACGCGCGTCCGGGCCGTCCAGTTCGGCGAGGTACCGGTCGCGGAACTCGGCGAACTGCGAGGCGTCGTGCGAGTACCACTTGCGCAGCCCGGTCGACGGCGCCAGGTCCTTGGCCCAGTCGTCGTGATGGAACGCGTCCTTGCGCAGCCCCCGCGGCCACAGCCGGTCGACGAACACCCGGAACGCCTCCTCGTCTCCCGGATGGTCGTACACGCGCTCGACGACGACGCTGCGACGTGCCATGGACTCGCCCCTCCTCCCTCACCGCGGATACGGCAGAATTGTGAAGTGAACTACCTCACATTCTGGCATCGTTCGACTGTTCGGACTCGATTCAGACGAAACCCAGCGGTTGCGCCGCTGTCGGGGGCGGGGTACGTCTGACTAGGCTCATCGCCCATCGTGCACGGCCCGAGTCGGCCGCTCGTCGCACATGACCCGCCGCTCATCGCGGTGAGGTGCCGATTCAACGCAGGAGTCGAAAACTTTGGAAACCGAGGATATGGGTACGGGACGTGCGGTGACAGCGCGACCCACCGTCGGCGTCGTTCGGGAAACCAACGACGGCGAGCGGCGGGTCGCGCTGGTGCCGATGATCGTCCCGTCGTTGATCAAGAAGGGGCTCGACGTGGTCGTCGAGTCCGGGGCCGGGCTCGGTGCGCTGATCCCGGACGAGGCCTACGTCGAGGCCGGTGCGCGGATCGGGGATGCGTGGTCGGCGGATGTGGTGCTCAAGGTGGCGCCGCCGTCGGATGCGGAGGTCGCCCGGATGCGGTCGGGGCAGGCGCTGATCGGGTTCCTCGCCCCGCGCAACGCGCAGAACCAGATCGGGGCGCTGGCCGCGGCCGGGGTGCAGGCGTTCGCCGTCGAGTCGATCCCGCGGATCTCCCGGGCGCAGGTGATGGACGCGCTGTCGTCGCAGGCGAACGTCGCCGGGTACAAGTCGGTGCTGGTCGCCGCGTCGGAGTCGACGCGGTTCTTCCCGATGCTCACCACCGCCGCGGGCACGGTCAAGCCGGCGACGGTGCTGGTGCTCGGTGTGGGGGTGGCCGGGTTGCAGGCGCTGGCCACGGCCAAGCGCCTGGGCGGGCGCGCCACCGGCTACGACGTGCGTCCGGAGGTCGCCGACCAGGTGCGGTCGGTCGGTGCGCAGTGGCTCGATCTGGGCATCGACGCCGCCGGTGAGGGCGGCTACGCCCGCGAACTCACCGCCGACGAGCGTGCGCAGCAGCAGGCGGCGCTCGAGGAGGCCATCAAGGGCTTCGACGTGGTGATCACCACCGCGCTGGTGCCGGGCCGGCCCGCGCCGCGGCTGGTGACCGCCGCCGCCGTGGAGGGCATGAAGCCCGGCTCGGTGGTGGTGGATCTGGCCGGCGAGACCGGCGGCAACTGCGAGCTGACCGAACCCGGACGCACGGTGGTCAAGCACGGCGTGACCATCTGCTCGCCGCTGAATCTGCCCGCGACCATGCCTGAGCACGCCTCGCAGCTGTATTCGAAGAACGTCGTGGCCCTGCTCGAGCTGATGCTCGACGAGTCCGGTGCCCTGGCGCCGGACTTCTCGGACGAGATCCTCGACGGCGCGTGCGTGACCCGCTCGAAGGAGAACGTCTAGATGTATACCGAACTGTTGGCGAACATCGCGATCCTGGTCCTGGCCGGGTTCGTGGGCTTCGCCGTGATCTCGAAGGTGCCCAACACCTTGCACACCCCGCTGATGTCGGGCACCAACGCCATCCACGGCATCGTGGTGCTCGGTGCGCTGGTGGTCTTCGGCCACCTGCCGGCCGGCGCGCCGTGGAGCATCAAGGTCATCCTGTTCGTCGCGTTGGTGTTCGGCACGCTGAACGTCGTCGGTGGCTTCGTCGTCACCGACCGCATGCTCGCGATGTTCAAGCCCAAGAAGCGGGTGCCGGTGTCGGCCGCCCCGGCGGAGCAGAAGGGAGCCGACGCGAAATGAGCTACCTCGTCTCCGTCCTGTACATCGTCGCGTTCGCGATGTTCATCTACGGTCTGATGGGCCTGACCGGCCCGAAGACCGCGGTCCGCGGCAACTACATCGCCGCGGTCGGCATGGCCGTGGCGGTGCTCGCCGTGCTGATCGACATCCGCGACACCGACAACTGGAGCTGGATCGTCGCCGGCCTGGTCGTCGGCGTCGTCCTGGGCGTCCCGCCGGCGCTGCGCACGAAGATGACGGCGATGCCGCAGCTGGTGGCGCTGTTCAACGGCGTCGGTGGCGGCACCGTCGCGCTGATCGCGTGGGCGGAGTTCCTCGACTCGGACGGCTTCACCACCCTCGCCGAGGAACCGACGGTGCCCGTGGTGGTCGGCTCGCTGTTCGCCGCGATCATCGGATCGGTGTCGTTCTGGGGTTCGCTGGTGGCGTTCGCCAAGCTGCAGGAGCTGCTGAACAAGAACCTCGAGCGCCGCCTCGTCGGCGCGGCCAAGGCCTTCCAGTTGGCGAACATCGTGCTCGCGCTCGCGGCGATCGCGCTCGCCGTGTACATCGGACTCGCGGCCGACCCGGCGAACGATCCGACCTCGGCGGTGTGGATCGTCGCGCTGCTCGTCGTGGCCGGGCTGATGGGCCTGTTCGTGGTGCTGCCGATCGGCGGCGCCGACATGCCGGTGGTCATCTCGCTGCTCAACGCCCTGACCGGCCTGTCGGCCGCGGCGGCCGGCCTGGCGCTGAACAACCAGGCGATGATCGTCGCCGGCATGATCGTTGGTGCGTCGGGTTCGATCCTGACCAACCTGATGGCCAAGGCGATGAACCGGTCCATCCCGGCGATCGTGTTCGGCTCGTTCGGCGGCGACGGCGGTGCCGGTGCGGCCGCCGGCGGGGCCGGCGGCACCGTCAAGGCGACCTCCGCCTCCGATGCCGCGGTCCAGATGGCCTACGCCAACCAGGTCATCGTGGTGCCCGGGTACGGGCTGGCGGTGGCGCAGGCGCAGCACGCGGTCAAGGAGATGGCGGCGCTGCTCGAGGAGAAGGGCGTGGAGGTCAAGTACGCCATCCACCCGGTCGCCGGCCGGATGCCCGGGCACATGAACGTCCTGCTCGCCGAGGCCGAGGTGCCGTACGAGGCGCTCAAGGAGATGGACGACATCAACGGCGAGTTCTCCCGCACCGACGTCACCGTCGTCATCGGCGCCAACGACGTCACCAACCCCGCCGCCCGGCAGGATTCGTCCAGCCCGATCTACGGCATGCCCATCCTCAACGTCGACCAGTCCAAGTCGGTCATCGTGCTCAAGCGCTCGATGAGCTCCGGCTACGCCGGCATCGACAACCCGCTGTTCACCGCCGACCACACCTCCATGCTCTTCGGCGACGCGAAGAAGATGGTCTCCGAGGTCACCGAGGAACTCAAGGCGCTGTAGGGAGTTCGACGAACCGGGGCGTCCGCACGGAACACCGTGCGGGCGCCCCGCTCGTGTGCGACCGTCGGAGGTGGCAGGCGGGCTGTGCCCCGGCCCGTGGCACCGACGGAAAGGATGCGTCCCGTGACCGAGCACCCAGGGACCGAGCACTCAGGGACCGAGCACCCAGGGACCGAGAGGACGTACAGGGTCGGCTACTTCGTCGGCAGCCTGTCGTCCACCTCGATCAACCGTATCCTCGCGAAGGCGTTGATCCGGCTCGCCCCGCACGACCTCGAATTCGTCGAGATCGCCATCCGGGACCTGCCGCTCTACAGCCCCGACTACGACGCGAACTACCCGCCGGAGGGGGCCGCGCTCAAGGACGCGATCGCCGCTGTGGATGCGGTGCTGTTCGTCTCACCCGAGTACAACCGGTCGATTCCCGGGGCGCTGAAGAACGCCATCGACTGGGCGTCGCGCCCGTGGGGGCAGAACTCGTTCGATCACATCCCGGCCGCCGTGATCGGCGCCTCCATCGGCGCGATCGGCACCGCCGTGGGCCAGCAGAGCCTGCGCGCCGTGCTGAGCTTCTGCAACGCGCGGCAGATGACGTCGCCCGAGGCGTACATCCATTACACGCCCGAGGTCTTCGGGGACGACGGCACCGTCCACAACTCGGGCACCGAGGACTTCCTCCGCAACTACATGCGCGAGTTCCGCGACCACGTCGTGCGGGTCCTGACCGTCCTCCCGCGCTAGCGGCCGTCCACGCGCGCCAGCGTGCGACGGGTCCGCTCACCGACGGAGCCGGCGAGGGCTGCGGCGGCGAGCACACATGCCAACGGCACCGTCATCGCCGCGGTGAGCGACGTCGCCTCCGAGAGCCAGCCGATGGTGGCGGGCCCCGCCAGGAACCCGATGTATCCCATGCCGACGACACGGGACATGTTGCGGCCCGGGGCGCCGGCGTCGATGTTCCCGGCTGCGCTGAAGATCTGCGGCACGGCGCCGGACAGGCCCAGCCCGAACAGCGCCCATCCGGCGAGCGTCGTGGGCAGCCACGGGGAGGCGACGACCGTGCCCATCCCGGCCCCCGCCAGCAGCGTGCCGTACCGGACCACGGCCACGGCGCCGATGCGGGCGCTGACGCGGTCCGCCACGAAGCGGCCGAGCGTCATCGTCGTGGAGAACGCGCCGAAGGCCAGCGCCGCGACCGCATCCGGGCTGCCCAGGTGTTCCTTGACCTGCAGGGCGCTCCAGTCGTTGGCGACGCCCTCGCTGAGCATCAGCATGAACGCGAGCCCGCCGAGCAGCAGCACCCGGCGGGAGTATCCGCCGCGCGGGCCGGGCTCGCGCGGGTACTCGACCCGGGGCACCCGCACGAGGTGCGGCGCCGAGACCGCGACGACGAGCGCGCCGACGAGGCCGGCGCCGCCGAGGGCGACGGCCGGGGCGAGCCCCGTCGCCAGGGCGGCCGCCCCGACCAGCGACCCGGCGACCCCGCCGACCGAGAACAGGCCGTGGAACGCGGCCATGATCGGCCGCCGGTAGCGTTGCTCGACCGCCACGGCCTGCGAGTTCATCGACACGTCCAGGGCGCCGTTCGCGAACCCGAACACCGCGAGCGCCACGCCCAGCTGCCACGCCGCGCCGGCCAGGCCGGGGCCGAGGGTCGCCACCGCCAGCAGGACCGCCGCGGCGACGGTGGTGCGGTCGCTGCCGAACCGGTCGGCGAGCGGACCGGTGGCCTGCATTCCGGCGATCGCCCCGGCCGCGAGGACCAGCAGCAGAGAACCCAGCGTGGCGTGGTCGATGCCGACGCGCTCCTCGATCGCGGGGATGTGCACCACCCACATCGCGAGCAGGAACCCGTTGACGCCGAAGGTGGCGAACACGGCCGCGCGGGCGCGGCGAAGATCCTGAGCGGTCACGTGTCCCGACGCTACCGCCCGTCAGATACCGGCGAGCAGTTCCGGCACCGGGTCGGTGAGGATCGCCCCGATCTCGGCCAGCGCCCGCGCTGCCTGCTCGCCGTCGACGAGACGATGGTCGAACGACAGCGACAGCGTCGTCACCTGCCGGACGGCGAGTTCGCCGTCGACCACCCACGGTCGCGGGGTGACGGCACCGAGCGCGAGGATCGCCGTCTCCCCGGGATTGAGGATGGGGGTGCCGGTGTCGACGCCGAACACGCCGATGTTGGTGATCGAGACCGTGCCGCCGGTCAGGTCGGCCGGGGTGGCCCGGCCGGAGCGGGCGGTCTCCGCGGCGTGGGCGATGGCGCCGGCGAGGTCCGGCAGCGACATGCGGTCGGCGTCGCGGATCACCGGCACCATCAGGCCCGAGTCGGTGGCGGTCGCGATGCCCAGGTTGACGTAGTGGCGGGTGACGATCTCCTGGTGCTCCTCGTCCCAGGCCGCGTTGAGGACGGGCTGGTGCTCGAGCGTCCGCAGCAGCGCCTTGGCCACCACGGTGAGCAGCGTCGGGTGACGGCCCTCGAAGGCGGCCGCGCTGCGCAACCGGGCGACGAGGTCGACCGTGGCGGTGACGTCGCAGGTGAGGAACACGGTCACGTGTGGGGCGGTGAAGGCGCTGCGCGCCACCGCGGCGGCGGTACGTCTGCGGATCCCGTGGATCGGGGTCCGGGTCTCGCGATCCGATCCTGTTGCCGCCGTAGCGGGTCCGCGTTCCTCCGCGGCGCGTCGGACGTCCGGGACGGTGATCGCCCCGCCCGTGCCGGTACCCGTCACCTCGGTGAGATCCACGCCGAGGAGCCGGGCCTCGCGGCGTGCCGACGGTTTCGCGTCGGGGCGGTGCCGCTCCCCGGGCGGTGGGGGTGCCTGCGCCGGGGCCGGTGCCGCCGCTGCGGCGCGGGCCGCGCGCCGGCTCACCGGCGCGACGCCCGGCCCGTAGCCGACGAGCACCTGCACGGGTGAGTCCCCGCCACCGGTCGGGGCCGGCGCGGTGCCCGCCGCGACCGGCACCGCGATGCGGATCAGTGGCGCCCCGACGGGCACGCCGGCGCCCGGCTCGGCGAGCAGTTCGGCGACCGTTCCCGCGTACGGGGAGGGCAGTTCCACCGTTGCCTTGGCGGTCTCGACCTCGGCGATCACCTGGTTGAGCTCGACCCGGTCGCCGACGGCGACGGACCACGACACCAGTTCCGCCTCGGTCAGGCCCTCCCCGAGGTCCGGCAGCCGGAACACCTCGCTGTGTTCGGTCACCACGATGCCGTGTTCGCTCATGCCCGGTTCCATGTCCGGCTCCTCACGCCGCGAGGCTGCGGTCGACGGCGTCGAGGATCCGGTCCGGGTCGGGCAGGTGGTACGCCTCGAGTTTCGCCGGGGGATAGGGGATGTCGAAGCCGCCGACCCGCAGCACCGGCGCCTCGAGCTGGTAGAAGCAGCGCTCCGCGAGCTGGGCGGCGATCTCGGCGCCGATGCCGCAGAACAGCGGAGCCTCCTGCACCACGACGAGCCGTCCGGTGCGCCGGACCGACGCCTCGACGGTGTCGAAGTCGATGGGCGAGAGGGACCGGAGGTCGATCACCTCGACCGAGTGCCCCTCGGTGTCGGCGATCTGTGCGGCGTGCAGCGCGGTGGCCACCATCGACCCGAACGTCACGACGGTGACGTCCGTTCCGGGCCGGGCGACGCGGGCCTTGTCGAGCGGGAGGTCGGGCTCGGCGTCGAGGTCGACCTCGCCGCGGTCCCAGTACCGGCGTTTCGGCTCGAGGAAGATCACCGGGTCGTCGAGCGCGATGGCCTGCTGGATCATCGTGTAGGCGTCGGCCGGATGGCTCGGGCTGACGACCCGCAGTCCGGCGGTGTGCGTGAAGTACGCCTCGGGTGACTCCGAATGGTGCTCCACCGCACCGATCCCGCCGCCGTAGGGGATGCGGATGGTCAGGGGGGCGGTGACCCTCCCGGCGGTGCGGTAGTGGATCTTGGCGACCTGCGAGACGATCTGGTCGAACGCGGGGTAGACGAAGCCGTCGAACTGGATCTCGCACACCGGCCGGTAGCCGCGCAGGGCCATGCCGAAAGCCGTTCCCACGATCCCGGATTCGGCGAGGGGCGTGTCGATGACGCGGTTGTCGCCGAAGTCCTTCTGCAACGTGTCGGTGACCCGGAAGACCCCGCCGAGCCGGCCGACGTCCTCGCCCATGATCACCACCTTGCGGTCGTGTTCGAGGGCCCGGCGCAGCCCGGCGCCGAGGGCGGCCCCGAGGGCCAGCGTGGTGGTGGTCATGACAGCGCCTCCTCGTGGGTCGCGTTCTCGAAATCGGCGAGGTAGTCGCGGTAGCGGGTTCGTTCCTCGGCGATCATCGGATGGTCGGTGGCGTAGACGTGGTCGAACATGCTCAGCGGCTCGGGGTTCGGGGCACCGAGGGTGCCGGCGCGCAGCCGGGCCGCGGCCTCGTCGGCGGCGGCGCCGACCTCGTCGAAGAACTCGTCGCCGGCGTGTCCTTCCCGCCGGAGCAGCCGGTGGAGCCGGTCGATCGGGTCCCGGGCCTTCCACAGTTCGGTCTCGGCGGGGGTGCGGTAGCGGGTGGGGTCGTCGGAGGTGGTGTGCGGGCCCATCCGGTAGGTGATGGCCTCGACGAACGACGGGCCGCTGCCCTCCCGCGCATGCCGGGTGGCCCGGCGGGTGACGGCGAGCACCGCGAGCGCGTCGTTGCCGTCGACCTGCACGGCCGGCATCCCGTAGCCGGCGGCGCGCTGCGCGATCGGGACGGGACTCTGCGACCGGACCGGGTGGCTGATCGCCCAGTGGTTGTTCTGGCAGAAGAAGACCACGCCGACGCCCCACGCGACGGCGAAGCCGAGGGCCTCGGCGATGTCGCCCTGGCTGGTCGCCCCGTCGCCGAAGTAGACGACGGTGGCGATCTCGGCGCCGTCGAAGTGGGCGCCCATCGCGTATCCGGTGGCGTGCAGGCCCTGGGAGCCGACGACGATGGCGGGATTGGTCATATTGACCGTGGCCGGATCCCAGCCGGAGTGGGCGCACCCGCGCCACAGCCGGGTCATGTCGGCGGGGTCGACGCCGCGGCACCAGGCCACCCCGTGCTCGCGGTAGCTGGTGAACACGTAGTCGTCGCGGTGGAGGGCGTGCGCGGAGCCGACCTGGGCGGCCTCCTGGCCGAGCAGGGGCGCCCACAGTCCGAGTTCGCCCTGCCGCTGCAGCGCGGTGGCCTCGGCGTCGAGGCGGCGGACGACGACCATGTCGCGGTAGAGGGCGCGGAGTTCGTCGGGTCCGACGTCGGCGACGAGCGCGGAGTACTCGGGGTTGTAGACCCGTCGTCCGTCGGGCTGGATCAGCTGGACCGGATAGGCAATCTTGTCGACCACCGTGCACCACCTCGCTATGGCGGGACCGGTCGCCCTCGTGAGGCGGGCCGGCGGACCTGTGTTGTACCTCACATGATCCACGCGGGGTGCAGGTGCGCAATCGGCCGATGCGCAATTGTGCAGGAAGCACGGTTTCGGGGTGCCCGACGCTGTCATACTGCGAAATATGACCAGTCTCGATGCCACCGACGCCCGGCTGCTGCTCGAGCTTGCGCGGACCCCGCGGGCGACCGGGGTGGAGCTGTCCCAGCGTCTGGGGTTGTCCCGGAACACGGTGCAGGCGCGGCTCGCGCGATGGGATGCGGAGGGGGTCCTCGGGTCGTTCGAGCGGCGGGTGGATCCGCGGGCTCTCGGCTATCCGCTGGCGGCGTTCGTCGCCACCCGGGTCGATCAGCACCGGCTCGATTCGGTCGTCGCGGCCCTGGCACAGATCCCGGAGGTGACCGAGGTGTACGGCATGACGGGGCAGACGGACCTGTCGGTGAAGGTGGTCGCGCGCGACGCCGAGGATCTCTACCGGCTGGCCGGGCAGATCCTCGAGATCCCCGGCGTCGAGCGCACCAACATGGCGCTGGTGATGCGCGAACTGGTGGGTCCGCGCACGACGCCGCTGCTCGAGCGGCTGGCGCAGCGATGAGGCGTGCCTTCCGGGACCGGGTCCCGGAAGGCACCACCGCGGACTAGAGGATCTCGTAGATCGTGGCGTTGGCGGTGCCGCCGCCCTCGCACATCGTCTGCAGGCCGTAGCGGCCACCCGTGCGGCGCAGGTGGTGGATCAACGTCGCGGCCAGGCGACCGCCCGAGGCGCCGAGGGGGTGGCCGAGCGCGATGGCACCGCCGAGGGGGTTCAGCTTCTCGAGCGGCGCGCCCGTCTCGCGTTGCCACGACAGCGGTACCGAGGCGAAGGCCTCGTTGACCTCGAACGCGTCGATGTCGTCGAGCGACAGTCCCGACCGCTTCAGCGCCAGGGCGGTGGCCGGGATGGGGCCGGTGAGCATCTTGACCGGATCGTCGCCGGTGACCACGGCGGTGTGCACGCGCGCGAGCGGGGTCAGGCCCAGCGCCTTCGCCTTCTCCGAGGTGGTGATCAGCAGCCCGGAGGCGCCGTCGGAGATCTGGGACGCGTTGCCGGCGGTGACCACTCCGTTCTCCCGGAACGGGGCCTTCAGGCCCGCGAGCTTCTCGACGGTGGAGCCGCGCCGGATGCCCTCGTCCGCGGCGATCACGGTGCCGTCCGCCAGGGTGTACGGCGCGATCTCGTCCGTGAACAACCCCTCGTCCTGCGCGCGGGCGGCCCGCTCGTGCGACCGGACGGAGTACTCGTCGAGCTCGGTGCGGGAGATGCCCCACTGCTCGGCGATGATCTCGGCGCCCACGCCCTGGTTGAAGCGGCCGTGGAAGCCGGGCGCGGTGAGCTCGTCGGCGTACCGCTCGCGGGCCGGACCGCCCATCTGCCCGGTGCCCTCGGGGGCGGAGGAACCCAGCGGGATCGCCGACATGATCTCGACGCCGCCGGCGACGACGAGATCGGCCTGGCCGGAGATCACCGCCGCGGCCGCCGTCGAGACGGCCTGCTGCGACGAGCCGCACTGCCGGTCGATGGTGAAGCCGGGCACCGATTCCGGCCAGCCCGCGCCGAGCACGGCCATGCGGCCGATGTTGCCCGACTGCATGCCGACGGATTGCACGGTGCCCCAGTGCACGTCGTCGACGAGCGCCGGGTCGATGCCGGTGCGTTCGGCGATGGTGCGCAGGACGTGGGCGGACAGCTCGACGGCGTGGACGCCGGACAGGCCGCCGCCCCGCTTGCCGATGGGGGTACGAACGGCTTCGACGATGACAGCATCGCGCATCTTGGGATCGCTCTCTCTCGGGGACGTGCGGATGCCCCGGAGTGTAATCCGGTAGATGAATACAATGCCAAGCGGATGCTTGGTGGTCGGGAGCTATTCCGCCGGGGGCGTCACCAGCTGGGCGACCGCCTTCTTGATCTCCTTGGGGATCGCCACGGGACGTCGCGTGCGGGCGTCGACGTACACGTGCACGAAACGCCCGGTCGCCGCCGGCTGCAGCCCGCCTTCGCCGTCCTCCCGGAAGATGGCCAGCGAATAGGTGACACTGCGGGTTCCCAGCCGCTCCACCGCCAGGCCGACGCGCAGCCGGTCCGGGAACGACAGCTCCGCCAGATACCGGCACGACGTCTCTGCGACCACGCCGATCGCGTCCAGCTCCCGGATGTCGACCCCGGTCGTGGCCATCAGCCATCCGTTGACCGCGGAGTCGAAGTACGAGTAGTAGGTGACGTTGTTGACGTGGCCGTAGTGGTCGTTGTCCGCCCACCGGGTCTGCATCGGCCAGAGGACCGGGAACCGGGCGGGAACGGGTGGGTCGGCGGCGGGCGTCGTCGGCTGGCGGTTCGTCACCGTGCTGACGATAGTCCCACGCGGACGGCAAGTCCGACCATCAACGCCCAGAATGCCGATCCGATACCGAACAGGGTCGATCCGGACGCCGCGACCAGGAACGTCACGACCGCTGCTTCGCGCTCCGGCGCGTCGCGCAGAGCCGAGGCCAGGGCCCCGCCGAGCGTCGCGAGCAGGGCCAATCCGGCCACCGCCTCGACCACCCCGTCCGGTGCCATCGCCACGACCGTCGCGAGCCCGGTCGAGCACAGGGCCAGCGCGAGATACGACCAGCCCGCAGACCACGCCGCCACCCACCGGCGTGCCGGATCCGGGTCCGCCTCGGGCGCCGCCGCCAGCGCCGCACTGATCGCCGCGAGGTTGATCGCGTGCCCACCGGCCGGCGCGCCCACGACGGTGCCGAGGCCCGTGACCGTCATCGCCGCCCGCCACGGCGTGGCGTAACCGAACGAGTCGAGCACTGCGGTGCCCGGGATGTTCTGCGACGCCATCGTCACGATGTACAGGGGCACGGCGATGCCGAGCAGCGCCTGCCACGTCCACGCCGGAGCCGTGAGATCGATCGAGGGCAGCAGATCCCGCGCCGCGGGCCGGGTTCCCGAGCGCGACAGGTGGATTGCCACGACCACCGCGGCCGTCGCGAACGCCCCCGGCACCGCCCAGCGCGGCCGCAGCCGCTGCAGCACGAGCCACGTCGCCACCACGGGCAGGATCGAGGCGGGCGAGGACATCACCCCCTCGACCGGGGCGAGGCAGAGCGGGACGAGCACCCCGGCGAGCATGGCCTGCGCCAGTGGCGTCGGGATCGCCGCGATCAGGGCGCCGAGCCGCGGCCACAGCCCCGTCAGGACGATCGCGGCGCCCACGACGACGAACGCGCCCACCGCGGCCGGCCATCCGCCCGCCACCACGCCGGTGCCGGCGAGCAGCGCGGCGCCGGGCGTGGACCACGCGAGGGTGATCGGTGTGCGGTACCGCCGCGCCAGCCACAGGATGCCGAGCCCCTGCGTCACACAGAGCGCCAGCAGACCGGACGCCGCCTCCGACGGCGACGCCCCGACCGCCCGCAGTCCCGTCAGCACCACCGCGAACGAACTGGTGAATCCGACGAGGGCCGTGACGATGCCCGCCCCGATCGGCTGGGTGAGCGGGGCGGGACGGGTGGGCGCGGGAGCATCTGACACGGGCGGCATTCTGCCGCAGTGGACGCCGCCGCACCTCCCGTGTCGCGCGGCGCCCACCGCGCGGGCGTGCCAGGATCGGAGCCATGGTTGCGAATCCCGTGCTGATGACCGTGCGCGAACTGGCCGATCTCGTCGAGGTGGGCAGGCCGCCGGTTCTGCTGGACGTGCGCTGGTCGCTCGACGACCCGAACGGCGAGGACCGCTACCACGAGGGTCACATCCCCGGAGCGGTGTACGTCGACCTCGAGACCGAGCTCGCCGATCCGGGCTCGCCCGAGCGAGGCCGTCACCCCCTGCCGGACGTGGTGCGGCTGCAGGACCACGCGCGACGGTGGGGGATCGACGACGGCGACACCGTCGCCGTCTACGACGACACCGGGGGCCTCGCCGCCGCCCGGGCCTGGTGGCTGCTGCGCTGGGCGGGCCTTCGGGACGTGCGCCTGCTCGACGGCGGGCTGTCGCTGTGGACGGCGGCGGGACATGGCCTCGCGGCCGGGCCGGGGGAGGCCGTGAAGCCGGGATCGGTGACCCTGCGCGGCGGCCGGATGTCCACCGTCGGCATCGACGAGGCGGCCGAGTTCCCTTCGCGGGGAACCCTGCTCGATGCGCGGGCCGCGGCGCGGTACCGGGGCGACGAGGAGCCCGTCGATCCGCGCGCCGGCCACATCCCCGGCGCGGTCAGCGCCCCCGCCACGGACAACCTCCGCGAGGACGGCACGTTCCGGACCGCCGAGGAACTCGCCGACCGCTTCGCGACCGTGTGCGGGGACGGTCCCGTCGCCGTCTACTGCGGATCCGGGGTGACCGCGACCCATCAGATTGCGGCGCTCGCCCTCGCCGGGATCGACGCAGCCCTGTTCCCGGGGTCGTGGTCGCAGTGGTGCCGGGACCCGGCCCGGGAGATCGCCACCGGGGCGTGAATGCCGGGGCTCAGGCCGCGGATCGGGAGAACTCCGACGCGCGGCGCACCTGCTCGGGCGTCGGAGTCACGCCGGTGTACAGCGCGAACTGCTGCGCCGCCTGCAGGGCGATGACCTCGGCGCCGGTGATCACGGGCAGTCCCCGCTCCTGGGCCGCGCGGATCAGCGGCGTCTGCGGGGGCATCGCCACCACGTCGAACACCGTCGTCGCCGCGCCCACCGCGGCTTCGGGGAACGGCAGCTGCCCGTATTCCGGCCCGCCCGCCATCCCGATCGGCGTGGCGTTGACGAGCAGGCCCGGAGCGAGCTCGCCGAGCTCGGGCCGCCAGTCGAACCCGTACTGCTGCGCGAGCGGGCGACCGGTCTTCTCGTTGCGGGCGATCACCGACACGTTCGCGAACCCGCTGTCGCGCAGGGCCGCCACCACGGCCTTGGCCATCCCGCCGCTGCCGGCGACGGCGGCCGGCAACGCGGGGTCGACCTCGTGCTCGCGCAGCAGATCCACCACCGCCTGGTAGTCGGTGTTGTAGGCGTGCAGCACCCCGTTCTCGTTGACGACGGTGTTCACCGACTCGATGGCCCGCGCCGAGTCGTGCAGCTCGTCGATCAGGGGAATGACCGCTTCCTTGAACGGCATCGACACCCCGCACCCGCGGATGCCGAGGCCGCGGATCCCGGCCACCGCCGCCGGCAGGTCGGTCGTCGTGAACGCCTTGTACACGAAGTCCAGGCCGAGTTCGTCGTAGAGGTAGTTGTGGAAGCGGGTGCCGATGTTGCTCGGGCGGCCCGACAGCGAGATGCACAGGCGGGTGTCCTTGGTGATGCGCGAAACCATGAGTGCCACGCTAGTTCCCTGTGCCCGGATGCGGGGCACGGCGCCGGAGGACGGCAGCCGCGCGACCACCGGGCGTCCGCGCGGGCAATTCGTGGATGGGTCCGACCGACGAGCGGGCGGTCGCCGCGACGACGGGCTCGGCACGCGGAGATCGTCGACGCCAGCGCCCGCCGGTCGGCCACCGTGATCGGCAGCCCGTAGCGCACCGCCACCGACAGGTACTTGCCCGCGAACCAGCAGCGATACGCCGCCGCCGGCGGCAGCCACTCGGCCGGGGTGTGATCGCGCTTGTCCTCGTTCGCCGGGCCGTCCACCGCGATCAGGTTGTAGGCGACGTCGTTGGCGAACTGCCGGCGCCGTTCGGCCGGCCAGGCCGCCGCCCCGAGGTCCCACGCCGCCGCCAGGGGGTAGATGTGGTCGATCTGGACGGCCCGGCCCTCGGCGCGACGGAATTCGAGCCGCGCCCCGGTGTACGGGTCGGTCAGCGTGCCCGACAGGACGACACAGTCGCCGGTGCCGGGCCGGAACGCCACGTCGCGCAGATCGCGGGCGAGCACGTTGTTGCGGGTGTCGCACCCGTCGCGGCCGCCTGGTCCCGGATGGTCGTCGGACCACGCCTCCCCGAACACGCACCCCTCGCCCGGTCCGCACCCCCGCTCGTACCCCGGCACCTGCGGCCGGTGCGGCACCACCGCCGCCCGCGCCAGCAACTGTTCGAGCTCGCCGCGGCCGGGGCTGCCCGGTGCCGGTGGTGCGTTCGACTCGATCCGGTCCCAACCCCACGACACGGCGATCGCGACCGCCACCACCAGCCCCCAGAACGCTGCGCCCCCTCGCACGCGGACATTCTCACCGACCGCACCGACAGCGGCGGCGCCGGTGCCCGCTCAGCCGTCGGTCGTCAGCGGAAACCGCGTCGCGTGGATGGACTCGATGGTGCGGCCGTCGTGCCCGACGATCCACGACCCCCCGTGCTGCCTGCACTCGGCGATCCGGTCGAACACGGTCAGCAGGAAGAACACCGCCTGCTCCGCGGTGGCGGTGGCGGCGAGCCGGTGGGACTCACCGTGTTTCGTCCCGTCGAGCCACACGCCGCACTGGCCGTCGAGCCGCATCGTGGTGATGTGCTCGGAGTCGACGAACGCGTACTTGACCTGCTCCCAAGGGGTGTGGGCGCTGTAGGCCTGTTCGAGGACCTGGATCATGATCGACATCGCAGTCTCCTGGTGGGTGCACCTGCAGCCCAGTGTCCTCCGGGGAGCGAGCCCGATCCAGGGCCGATCGTCACCGGCGCTCGGCGCACGCTCGGCACGACCGTCCCGCGCGGGCCCACCCGCCACGACGGCGGGCGTGCGCCCCAGCCCGTCACGACGGTGTCGGTCGCGGCTGGCACCATGGTGGGCATGCTGCACGGGCTGTGGTCACCGGGAGCGGGCCTGATGCTGTGGCGCGACGGCGACGACCCGCCCGACGACACACCCGCTGTACTGCGACGATGGATCGACCGGCCGTTCCGGCACCGCGTCGAGCTGCGTCTGCCCGGCGACGACGCTCCGCGGCGGATCCCCGCGGTGGCGGTCGCGCCGCCCGACGCCGCGGAGCTGCTGCTGGCGCTGCCGCGGCACGCCGAGGGGGTGGCCGGGGACCTGCGCTACCTCGCCCACGTCGCCCGCGGCATCGAGCGCTGGGCGCAGGCCGGGCGGGTGGCCCCGGAACTGCACCGCGCCGACGGGCAGTGGTGGGCCCGGTGGCGCCTGCTCGGCGGCGACCGGATCCGGGCCTGGACGGCCGAGCTGTCCGCCGCGATGCCGCCGGTGCAGCGGCAGGCCGGCCGGCCCGCGGCGCTCCTCGACGACCTCGCCACCGAGCTCACCGATCCGATCACCCGGGCGTTGATCGGCAACGTGGGTACCTCGCTGCATCCGCTGATCGCCGCCCTGGCCGAGGGGCAGCCGCACCACAGCGGCTCCCAGCGCATGGCCGAGGCGCTGGACGAATGGCGGGCCTCGCTCGCCGGAAACGAGCCCGACCTGGTGCTGCGGCTCGTCGAACCGGACGACGAGGAGGACGGCATCGGCGCCGACACGCTGTGGCGGCTCGAGGTGTGCCTGCGGTCGGAGGGGCAGGCGCCGGTGCCGGTGCCGGTGGACGGCTCCGACGCGCAGCTGCTGCAGATCGGGATCCGCAAGCTCGGCGCCGCCCTGAAGGCGTATCCGCGGCTGCAGGACGTGCCGCGCGACCCGGACAGCCTGGACCTGCTGCTGCCGACGGGGGTCGTGACCGACCTCGTGGAGCACGGTGGCCGTGCGCTGGGTGAGGCCGGCGTCGCGTTGCTGCTGCCGCGCGCGTGGGCGCGGCTCGAGCCGTCGCTGCGGCTGCAGGTGTCCTCGCCGGTCGCACCCGTCGCCGCCGAGGACGACACCGTCGGCATGAACGCGCTCGTCTCGTTCGAGTGGCAGCTTGCCGTGGGCGACATGCTGCTCACCCCCGCCGAGATGGAACGGCTGATCGCGGCCAACAGCGACCTGGTCAAGCTGCGCGGCAAGTGGGTGCAGGCGGATCCGATCGCGCTCGCGCGGGCCGCCCGCTACGTCGCCGGCCAGGGCGCGACGGACGCGACGCTGGCGACGTTGTTCGGCCGGTTCACCGGCGACGAGCCGCCACCGGTGGAGGTCACCGACGTCGCCGCGACCGGCTGGGTGGCGACCCTGCTCGACGGGCAGGTCCGGCCCGAACCGGTGTCGCCCCCACCCGGCCTGCACGCGACCTTGCGTCCGTACCAGCAGCGCGGCCTGGAGTGGCTGGCGTTCATGAGCGGCCTCGGGCTGGGCGCGGTGCTGGCCGACGACATGGGCCTCGGCAAGACCGTGCAGGTGCTCGCGCTGCTCGCCCACGAACGGGCGGGCGGCGACGACGTGCCCCCGACGTTGCTGGTGTGCCCGATGTCGGTGGTGGGCAACTGGCAGCGCGAGGCCCAGCGGTTCGTCCCGGGCCTGCGCGTGCACGTCCACCACGGCCCGGCGCGGTTGCGCGACGCCGCGCTGGCCGCGGCGGTCGCCGACAGCGACCTGGTGATCACGACGTACGCGCTCGTCGCGCGTGACGTGGCGCCGTTGAGGTCGCTGCGCTGGGGCCGGGTGGTGCTCGACGAGGCCCAGCACGTGAAGAACGCCGCGACCGCGCAGTCCCGCGCGACGCGGGCGATCCCCGCGCGGCACCGCGTCGCGCTCACCGGCACCCCCGTGGAGAACCGGCTCGAGGAACTGCGATCGATCCTCGACTTCGCCAATCCCCGCCTGCTGGGTTCGCCGTCGACGTTCCGGGCCCGGTTCGCCGTCCCGATCGAGCGGGAGCGCGACGCGGCCGCCGCCGCGCGGCTGCGGGCGTTGACGTCGCCGTTCGTGCTTCGCCGCGTCAAGACCGATCCGTCGGTGATCTCGGACCTGCCGGAGAAGTTCGAGCAGACGGTGCGGGCCAACCTGACCGCCGAGCAGGCGGCGCTGTACCGGGCGGTGGTCGACGAGATGATGCGGCAGATCCGGGACAAGGAGGGCATGGCCCGCAAGGGCGCGGTGCTCGCCGCGCTGACCCGGCTCAAGCAGGTGTGCAATCACCCCGCGCACTACCTGGGCGACGGCTCCGGGGTGCTGCGGCGGGGCCGGCACCGTTCGGGCAAGCTCGGGCTGGTGGAGGACATCGTCGAGTCGATCCTCGCCGACGGCGAGAAGGCGCTGCTGTTCACCCAGTTCCGGGAGTTCGGTGAGCTGATCGCCCCGTATCTCGCCGAGCGGTTCGACACCACGGTGCCGTTTCTGCACGGCGGGGTGTCCAAGGGCCGGCGCGACGCGATGGTCGCCGCGTTCCAGGGCGACGGCGGCCCGCCGATGATGCTGCTCTCGCTCAAGGCCGGCGGCACGGGCCTGAACCTGACGGCCGCGAATCACGTGGTGCACCTGGATCGTTGGTGGAATCCGGCGGTGGAGAACCAGGCCACCGACCGGGCGTTCCGCATCGGCCAGCGCCGCGACGTGCAGGTCCGCAAGCTCGTGTGCGTCGGCACGCTGGAGGAACGGATCGACGAAATGATCGCGGGGAAACAGGAATTGGCGGAGCTTGCGGTGGGAGCGGGCGAGAACTGGATCACCGAGCTGTCCACCGAGCAGCTGCACTCGCTGCTGTCCCTGGGCGACGAGGCGGTGGGCGAGTGAGCCCGGCCGGCGGGTTCGACCGTTACGGCAAGCGCCGGCGGGTCGTCGGCGGCATCGAGGCGCGGACGAAGCGCGGGTCGATCGGACGCACCTGGTGGTCGAAGGAGCTGGTCTCGGCGATGGAGCAGGTCGCCGACAAGGGCCGGCTGGCGCGGGGCCGGACCTACGCCCGGTCGGGACAGGTGGTCTCGATGCGGCTCGAGCCCGGCGTGGCGGTGGGGGAGGTGCAGGGCAGTCAGCTGCGCCCGTTCACCTCGACGGTCTCGATCCGCACGCTCGACGAGGATGCGGTCACGGAGCTGATCGACCGGGTGCGGTCGGCTCCGGGCATGTTGGTCCGGCTCGCGGGTGGTGCGCTGCCGGAGGAACTGGGTCCGCTGCTGCTGCCGCGGCGCGCCGGTGAACTGGACTTCGACTGCACGTGCCCGGACGACGGGTGGCCGTGCAAACACGCGGCGGCGGTCGGGTACCTGCTGGCCGAGCACATCGACGAGCAGCCGCTGGCGGTGCTCACCCTGCGCGGGGTCGACCTGAACGCATTGATCGGCGGGGTGGACGCCGCCGAGACCGACGACGAGGACTTCTACGGGGACGCGATCCGGTTGCCGGATCTGCCGGCCGAGCCGTACCGGCCCGCGCTGGACGATCTCGATCCGATGCTGTTGCGGCGGGTCCTGCGGGCCGGCGGCACCGACGAGTCGGTGGTCATCCGCGGTGCCGCCGACCTGGAAGAGATGTACCGGCGGCTGCGATAGGCCGCTCCTCGGCCGGTGCGTCCTTTGGGCGGCTGGAGCGACCCGAAGGACGCACCGGCGGCGCAGCCGCCTATGGACATACATGGACTTCCAACTATAGGATGAGCACACATTGCCGGGGGTGTCGTCCGCTGCCCCCGATCATCCCACCGAAACACGAGAATTCGACCAGTTAGGACGGATCCGGACATGAGCGTTCGAGAACTCACCCACTTCGTCGGGGGCAAGCACATCCCCGGTGCCTCCGACCGGTTCGCCGACGTCTTCGACCCCAACACCGGCGAGGTGCAGGCCCGGGTTCCGCTCGCCGACGTCGCCGAGGCAGAGGCCGCCATCGCGAACGCCGTCGAGGCTCAGAAGGAATGGGCCGCGTTCAACCCGCAGAAGCGCGCCCGCGTGCTGATGAAGTTCCTGCAGCTCGTGCAGGACGACATGGACAACCTCGCGCGGCTGCTGTCCTCCGAGCACGGCAAGACCGTCGCCGACGCCAAGGGCGACATCCAGCGCGGCCTCGAGGTGATCGAGTTCGCCACCGGCATCCCGCACCTGCTCAAGGGCGAGTTCACCGACTCCGCCGGCACCGGCATCGACGTCTACTCGATGCGCCAGCCGCTCGGCGTCGTCGCCGGCATCACCCCGTTCAACTTCCCCGCGATGATCCCGCTGTGGAAGGCCGGACCGGCCATCGCGTGCGGAAACGCGTTCGTGCTCAAGCCTTCCGAGCGCGACCCGTCGGTGCCGCTGCGCCTGGCGGAGCTGTTCATCGAGGCCGGGCTGCCCGCCGGCGTGTTCAACGTCGTCAACGGCGACAAGACCGTCGTCGACGTGCTGCTGACCGACGAGCGCGTCAAGGCCGTCGGCTTCGTCGGCTCCACGCCGATCGCCCAGTACATCTACGAGACCGCCGCCGCCCACGGCAAGCGCGCCCAGTGCTTCGGCGGCGCCAAGAACCACGCGATCGTCATGCCCGACGCCGACATGGACCAGGTGGCCGACGCCCTCGTCGGCGCCGGCTACGGCTCCGCCGGTGAGCGCTGCATGGCCATCTCCGTCGCGGTGCCCGTCGGCGAGGAGGCCGCCGAGGCTCTCGTCGCCAAGCTGAAGGAACGCGTCGCCGAGCTGAAGGTCGGCCGCAGCGACGACCCGAACGCCGACTTCGGCCCGCTCGTCACCGCCGAGGCTCGCCAGCGGGTGCACGACTACATCCAGTCCGGCATCGACGAGGGCGCAGAGCTCGTCGTCGACGGGCGCGACTTCGTGCTCGAGGGCCACGAGAACGGCTTCTTCTCCGGCGCCACCCTGTTCGACAACGTCACCGCGGAGATGAAGATCTACCGCGAGGAGATCTTCGGTCCCGTCGTGATCGTCGTCCGCGCGCACGACTACGAGGAGGCCCTGCGGCTGCCCTCGGAGCACGAGTACGGCAACGGCGTGGCCATCTTCACCCGCGACGGCGACACCGCCCGCGACTTCACCAACCGCGTCAACGTCGGCATGGTCGGCGTGAACGTGCCGATCCCGGTGCCGATCGCGTACCACACCTTCGGCGGCTGGAAGCGGTCCGGCTTCGGCGATCTCAACCAGCACGGCCCGGACTCGATCCGCTTCTACACCAAGACCAAGACCGTCACGCAGCGCTGGTTCTCCGGCCTGAAGGAGAACGCCGACCACTTCGTCATCCCGACGATGGACTAGGACGAGATACCGATGTTCACCCTCACCGACGACGACCGGGCGATCCGCGACACCGCCCGCGACTTCGCCGCCGAGTTCCTCGCCCCGAACGCGGTCGAATGGGACCAGACCAAGCACTTCCCGGTCGACGTCCTGCGCAAGGCCGCGGCCCTCGGGATGGGCGGCATCTACGTCCGCGAGGACGTCGGCGGGTCGGGCCTGCGTCGCCTCGACTCCGTCCGGATCTTCGAGGAACTCGCCAAGGGCTGCCCGTCCATCGCCGCCTACATCTCCATCCACAACATGGTCACGTGGATGATCGACCGGTTCGGCAACGACGAGCAGCGCCGCCGTTGGGTCCCCGGGCTCTGCTCGATGGACCAGCTCGCGAGTTACTGCCTGACCGAGCCCGGCGCCGGCTCCGACGCGGCGGCCCTGAGCACCAGGGCCGTCCGCGACGGCGACGAGTACGTCCTCACCGGCGCCAAGCAGTTCATCTCCGGCGCCGGCACGTCGGACGTGTACGTGGTGATGGCCCGCACCGGCGACCCCGGCCCGCGCGGCATCTCCGCGATCATCGTCCCGAAGGACACCCCCGGGCTGTCCTTCGGCGCCAACGAGAAGAAGATGGGCTGGAACGCCCAGCCCACCCGGCAGGTGATCTTCGACGGTGCCCGGGTGCCCGCCGAGAACCTGCTCGGCGAGGAGGGCAGCGGTTTCCGCATCGCCATGCACGGGCTCAACGGAGGCCGGCTCAACATCGCCGCGTGCTCGGTCGGCGGCGCTCAGGCCGCGCTCGACAAGACCGTCGGCTACCTCGCCGAACGCAAGGCGTTCGGCGAGCGGCTGCTCGACTCGCAGGCCCTGCAGTTCCGCCTCGCCGACATGCGCACCGGTATCGAGGCCTCCCGCACCCTGCTGTGGCGCGCGGCCGACGCACTGGACCGGAATGCCGACGACGTGGTCGAGCTGTGCGCCATGGCGAAGCGATTCGCCACCGA
Organism: Rhodococcus sp. PSBB066; assembly: GCF_017068255.1. Lineage (NCBI taxonomy): Bacteria > Bacillati > Actinomycetota > Actinomycetes > Mycobacteriales > Nocardiaceae > Rhodococcus > Rhodococcus sp. PSBB066. Next base: position 4,808,637 of record NZ_CP070859.1, on the reverse strand, counting down.
CGCCTGCTTCGACGCCGCCAACGACGCGCTGCAACTGCACGGCGGCTACGGCTATCTTGCCGAGTACGGGCTCGAGAAGATCGTGCGGGATCTGCGGGTGCATCAGATCCTCGAAGGAACCAACGAGATCATGCGGGTGGTCGTCGCGCGCAGCGTGGTGGCCGCGGCGCAGAACGGAGCAAAATGACCGAGACGGAAGACGTCCTCGTCCGGGTCTCCGGCGGCATCGGCCGGATCACCCTGAACCGGCCCAAGGCCATCAACGCCCTGAACTACGACATGGTGAAGGTGACGGCCGCCGCGCTCGGCGAGTGGGCCGGGGACGACTCGGTCCGTGCGGTCGTCGTGGACGGGGCGGGGGAGCGCGGCCTGTGCGCCGGCGGTGACATCGTCTCGATCTACCACGACGCCCGCGACGGAGGCACCGGCTCGCAGGGCTTCTGGCGCGACGAGTACATCCTCAACGCCGCCATCGGCCGCTACCCGAAGCCGTACGTGGCGCTCATGGACGGCATCGTCATGGGCGGCGGCGTCGGGATCGCCGCCCACGGCAACGTCCGCGTCGTCACCGAACGCTCCACGATCGCGATGCCCGAGGTGGGCATCGGCTTCGTCCCCGACGTGGGCGGCACCTGGCTGCTCTCGCGCGCACCGGGCGAGCTCGGCACCCACCTCGCCCTGACCACCGGCCGGATGACGGCCGGCGACGCCATCGCCCTCGGTTTCGCCGACCACTTCGTGCCGTCCGAGGCGCTCGACAAGTTCGTCGCCGCCCTCGAATCCGGCACGGTCGACGAGGCGCTCGCCGAATTCGCCCAGCCGGCCCCGGAGTCGCCGCTGCTCGCGCAGCGCTCCTGGATCGACGCCGCCTACTCGGCGCCGACCGTCGAGGAGATCGTCGCCCGCCTGCAGGCCGCCGAGGAGCCCGAGGCCCGCGCGGCCGCCGAGCAGATCCTCGGCAAGTCGCCCGTCGCGCTGAAGGTGACCCTGCGATCGGTGCGCCACGCCCGCGAACTCGGCAGCCTCGAAGAGGTACTGAACGAGGAGTACCGGGTGTCCCTGGCGTCGTTGCGCTCGCACGACCTCGTCGAGGGCATCCGCGCGCAGGTGGTCGACAAGGACCGCAACCCGGCGTGGTCGCCGGCGACCCTCGCCGACGTCACCGACGCGGACGTCGACGCGTACTTCCAGCCACTCGGCGAGCTCGAACTCGGGCTCGTCGCACCCGAGAAGGAAACCGCCTGACATGAGCACACTGCCGAACGTCGCCTTCCTCGGTCTCGGCCACATGGGCGGGCCGATGGCCGCGAACCTCGTCAAGGCCGGCTACCCGGTCACCGGTTTCGACCCGGTGCCGGCGGCCCAGGAACAGGGCCGCGCCGACGGCCTCACGATCTCCGAGTCCGCGACCGACGCGGTCCGCGACGCCGACGTCGTGATCACGATGCTGCCCAACGGCGCCCTCGTGCTGAAGCTGTACGACGAGGTCCTGCCGGCCGCCCGGCCGAACACGCTGTTCGTCGACAGCTCCACCATCGACGTCGCCGACGCGCGCGCCGCCCACGAGAAGGCCGTGCAGGCCGGGCACCGCGCAATCGACGCGCCCGTCTCCGGCGGCGTGGCCGGTGCGGCCGCCGGCACCCTCGCCTTCATGGTCGGCGGGTCGGAGGAGGACTTCGAAGCCGCAAAGCCGCTGCTCGAGGTGATGGGTCGCAAGGTCGTGCACTGCGGCGGGTCCGGCGTCGGCCAGGCCGCCAAGATCTGCAACAACATGATCCTCGGCGTGTCGATGATCGCCATCAGCGAGGCCTTCGTGCTCGGCGAGAAGCTCGGACTGACCAACCAGGCCCTCTTCGACGTCGCGTCCAACGCCTCCGGCCAGTGCTGGGCGCTGACCAGCAACTGCCCGGTGCCCGGGCCGGTGCCCACCACCCCCGCCAACAACGACTACCAGCCCGGGTTCGCCGCCGCGCTCATGGACAAGGACCTCGGTCTGGCCGCGAACGCGTTGCGCGCCAACGGCGTCGACGCAGAGCTGGGGCTGCGGGCCGCGGAGATCTACCACCGCTTCAACGAGTCGGGTGGCGGCGGACTGGACTTCTCGGCCATCATCACCGAGATCCGCAACCGCTCGACAGAACAGGAAACCCAGTGACGGACTTCGAGACGATCCTGCTCGACCGCAAGGACCGCGTCGGCATCATCACGCTGAACCGGCCCAAGGCGCTCAACGCCCTCAACAGCCAACTGATGCGTGAGGTGGTGGCGGCCGTCGAGGAGCTCGAGGCGGATGCCGGTATCGGCGCCATCCTGCTCACCGGCTCCGAGAAGGCGTTCGCCGCGGGCGCGGACATCAAGGAGATGGCGCCGAAGACGTTCTCCGAGGTGTACGCGGAAGACCTGTTCTCGCAGTGGGATCGGCTCTCCTCGGCCCGCAAGCCGATCATTGCCGCCGTCTCCGGGTACGCCCTCGGCGGCGGCTGCGAACTGGCCATGCTGTGCGACTTCATCATCGCCGCGGACACCGCCAAGTTCGGCCAGCCCGAGATCAAGCTCGGCGTCATCCCCGGCATCGGCGGCTCGCAGCGGCTCACCCGCGCCGTGGGCAAGGCCAAGGCGATGGACATGTGCCTGACCGGCCGGAACATGGACGCCGAGGAGGCCGAGCGCGCGGGCCTGGTGTCGCGCATCGTGCCGGCCGCGGACCTGTTCGACGTGGCGCTCGAGGCCGCGACCACGGTGGCGTCGATGTCGCTGCCCGTCGCGATGATGGCCAAGGAGGCGGTCAACCGGTCCTTCGAGACCACCCTCGCCGAGGGCGTGAAGTTCGAGCGGCGGGTGTTCCACTCGACGTTCGCCACCGCCGACCAGAAGGAAGGCATGGCCGCGTTCGTCGAGAAGCGCGCGCCGGAGTTCAAGCACGCCTGATCGTCGTCCTCGACCGGGGCCGTTCCGCATCCTGCGGGACGGCCCCGATCCGTGTCACCACCTGGTGGGATCGCCTCCGGTGTCGAAGTCGCCGGCGTCGCGGCGCAGGCCGGCCAGGATCCGCAGCAGCGTCTCGAGCTGGTCGTCGGGCACGCCGGGCCGGGCGAACACCTCGGCGTTGAGCTTCTCGGTGGTCTCGACGGCCAGCGCCCGCCCCTCGTCGGTCAGTTCGACCAGTGTGGCGCGACGGTCGCTCGGGTGCGGGGTGCGGCGCACGAGCCCCGCGGTCTCGAGCCGGTCCACGGCATTGGTGACGCTGGTGGGGTGGACCTGCAGCCGGGCGCTGGCCTTCGCCATGGGCAGCGCCCCGGTCCTGGTGAAGTGCAGCAGGGTCAGCAGTTCGTACCGGGCGAACGTGAGCCCGAACGGTTTGAGGACCTCCTCGACCCGCGCCATCATGATCTGCTGCGCGCGCATCACGGAGGTCACCGCGGCCATGCCGTCCGCGACCTCACCCCAGCCGTGGGCCGTCCACTGGCGGTGGGCCTCGGCGATCGGATCGAGCGGTAGGGGTGCGGGCATACCGGGCATACGTCGATCATCCCATGTCGCACGGTCTGGACGTGACGTGGACACGGCTTCCGGACCCCGCCGGGGCGGCCCGCGAACCGGCCGCCGTGAGTGAACGACACGCGGCGTGCGTGCGAACGGCACGTGAACATCGCACGGCGCCGAAAATCGCGTCCCCTCCGCCCGATTCGCGGCGGCTAGAGTGCGCGCGTGCACATCCTGTTCGTCTGCAGCGGCAACGTCTGCCGGTCCGTGATCGCGGAGCGGCTGACGCGGGCCTACGCGTGCGAATCGGGGTGGGCCGACCTGACCGCCGAGAGCGCGGGCACGCGGGCCCTCGTCGGGTATCCCGTCGAACCCCGGGCGGCCGCGGTCATCGCCGGTCTCGGCGCCGACGCGAGCGACTTCCGCGCCCGCCGGGTGACCGCGACGATGGTCGAGGGCGCCGACCTGGTCCTGACCATGAGCGAGGAGCAGCGCGACCGGGTCGCCGGCCTGACCGCCGGCGCCGCGGCGAAGTCGTTCACCCTGACCGAGGCGCACCGCATCGCGACCGTCACCGGTGCGGAGACGATCGCCCGGCTCGACGCCTGCCGGGATCCCAGCGGCGCGGCCCGCACCCCGAACATCCCCGACCCGATCGGCCTGTCCGAGCAGGCGTTCGTCGAGACCGGGGATCTCATCGCCGCCGCGCTGTTCCCGCTGCTCGACGTCCTCGCCGCCGCGGCGGTCGCCGCGGGTCAGCGACAGGCGTAGTCCGGGAACCGCTCGTCCACCTCGGCGTCGCTCAGACCGAAGTCCTCGAGCCGGTAGCGGTGCGCCGGCCGGCGGTCCCCGCTGCGGCTCTCGGCGTGCAGCGCGGCCATCGCCTGTTCGGCGCCGGCGGTGAGCGGGATGCCGAACCGGTCGTAGATCGCGCCGACCGTGCCGAGGGGATCGGCGACGAAGTCGCGGTAGTCCACATCGACGAACCGATCCGGGTGGTGCCGGCTCCGTTCCGCGGTGAACGTGTCGAGCCCGCGCGCCCACAGGTCGAGCTGGCTGCGCCCGATGCTCGCGCCCCGGAAGGTGTGCGACCAGCCGTCGGTGGCGTGCGCGGCCAGGCTGCACACCGACGGGATCACGGTGCGCGGGTCGCGGTGGGTGACGACGATCAGCGCGTCGGGGTAGACGGTGAGCAGTTCGTCGAGTGCGAACAGGTGGCTCGGGTTCTTCAGGACCCAGCGCTTGCCGGCGTCGGGAAGCCCGATCAGCTGCAGGTTCCGGCGGTGCCGGGCGTACGCGCCGGTCCAGTCCTGCCGCGCGAGCCAGCGCGAGTAGGTGGGCAGGTGCGCGAGGCATTCGTAGGACACCGATCGGAAGGACTGCCGCAGCAGCTGCCAGCACTCCTCGACCTCGCCGGCGGACATGTAGTGCACACCCATGAACTCCGGGTGCTCGACGTGGTGCTGCGCGAACCCGGCCTCGATGGCCGCGAACGCCGGGTTCCCGGCCCACGTCTCGCGCGGCGGCCGTGGCTGCGGCAGCTCGGTCAGCCACATCTCGAGTCCCTGGTGGCCGGGATCGGCGGTGAGCAGGCGGTGCAGCGCGGTGGTGCCGGTGCGGGGGAGGCCGGTGACGAAGATCGGCCGTTCGATCGCGACGTCGGCGTGCTCGGGGTGGGCGCGCCAAGCCGATTCGCTCAGCAGCCGCGCGACGAGGGCGCCGCGCAGGAACACCCGCGACATCTTGCTGCCGAGCGGGGTGAGGTGTTCGTCGCGCGCATACGAGTCGAGAAGGACGCCGAGGGCCTCGGTGTAGTCGTCGTCGCCGAAGTCGGTCAGGCCGGTCAGCCGCGTCGCGGAGGCGTGCAGGTCCTCGACGGTGCCGACGCTGGTGCGTTCACTCATGCATCTCCCTTCCCTGTGCGCGCTTCTGGTAGTGCCGGCTACCGAAAACGCGCACGGCTGGTCAGTGGTGGTATTCGCCGCAGTTCACGTCCAGGCACTGGCCGGTGACGGCCCGTGCCAGCGGGGAGGCGAGGAAGATCACGGCGTCAGCCACCTCCTCGGTGGTGGGCAGGCGTTTGAGGTCGGTGCCCGCCGCGGTGTGCTGGTAGATCTGTTCGACGGTGGTGCCGTACTTCTCTGCCTGGTGCTCGAAGTACGCCTTCAGGGTTTCTCCCCAGATATAGCCGGGGGCAACGGAATTGACTCGGATTCCGTGAGGGCCGAGCTCGGTGGCGAGGGACTGTGACAGCGCGAGCAGGGCCGACTTGGCCAGCTTGTAGCTGCCGTAGCGCTCCTGCGAGTGTCGCAGCACCATCGAATTGATGTTCACCACCGAGCCCTTCGTCTCGGTCAGGGCGTCGGTGAACAGTTGGGTCAGGCGCAGCGCGCCGAGGACGGTGAGTTCCACGCTGTCGCGGATGTGCTGGAAGTCGGTGCGTGCCAACGGTTTCATCGACGGAACCGAGAAAGCGTTGTTGACCAGGGTGTCGACCCGGCCGAACTCGCGGAGGGCCGTCTCGACCAGCCGGGACGCGGAGCCGGTGTCGGTGATGTCGGTCGGGACGGACAGGGCGCGCCGGCCCAGGGCGGTGATCTCGGCCGCGACGTCGTCGAGGCGGGCGGCGGTGCGGGCGGCGAGCACGACGTCGGCGCCGTGCTCGGCGCACCGCACCGCAAGGGTGCGGCCGAGTCCGGGCCCGACGCCGCTGACCACGACGGTCTGTCCGGCGAGCAGGGGGCTCGGGGTGGTGGTCACGGCGCTCACCCGAGCATCCGGTCGGCGATCGCGGTCTGGCGAGCGGCGATCCGCGCGGACCACTGCTGGGGCGTGACCCGGTTGTGGTCGAGGAACGGCAGTGCCGCGGCCAGGTCGTCGAACGGGACCACCCGGGCCGTCGGGCCGTCCGCGGTCGTGAGGTCGCGGGAGAGGCGCTGCCAGCGGAACTGCAGGAACCCGCGGCTGCGGCCCAGGGTCTCGACCCAGTTGGCGACGCCGGGATTGCGGGCGGAGACGACCATGCGGATCATCCCGTCCGGATCGACCTGGGCCTGTGTGTTGTTCAGCGACGTCTGGTGGTGGATGTAGTCGAGCGAGATGTACCAGAGGCTGCCCAGCTGGAAGCCCTGGTAGGGCGCGTCGGAGGCGGGGACGGTGAGGATCATCGCCTCGTCGTCGCGCAGGTCGAAGTGCCCGACGGACGAGTACTGGGTGGCCAGGCCGCCAGGCGTCGGCCGCGGTTCGGTGACCGTGTTGACCGGAAGGTCGAGGTAGAACCACTGCGGGAACTGCAGCCACGTCCGCACCCGGGACACGAGCGCGCGCCCGGCCCGCCGGTAGCGAGCGGCGGCGTCGTCCTGCGTCGGCTCGGGCGGCGGTGTGCCGAGCGCGTCGACCCGGTCGATGCGCAGGGTGCCGCGCCGCTGGGACCAGTCGTTGTAGACCTCCCGGACGACGAGCTGGGACGAGCCGGGGGCGAGGGTGAAGTAGTTGTTTCCGGGGTCGGCAGGGCCGGGACCGAACCGGGCCTCGAAGGTGCCGTCGTCGGCGATGCGCAGCTCGCGGTCGTCGAACGCGGTGACGTTGCCGGGTACCTCGGCGTCGGTGTAGTTGCCGGCGAGCACCTGGAAGCTCAGGTCGCAGGTGGTGCCGCGGCGGCCGGTGACGACGTACTCGGCGTCGTCGCGGATGCGCGCCCCGAAGTAGAGGGTGTCGGGGTTGTCGAGCCCCATCTTCGTGTAGGGCCCGGTGCCGGTGACGAACGTGGGGTGGGGGCTCTCGGCCGCCCACGCCGAGTGGACGCAGGCGGTGATCCCGCCGGCGAGGTAGCGGTACCCCTCGACCAGGTCCTGCTCGGTGCGGATGTGCGGCGCCGTCGCGACGAGCTTCTCGGCCTCGGCGATGGCGGATGTGAGCGGATCGGTGAGCACACGATCTCCTTGCGGTTCAAATATGTACCGGTGCGGTAGGCTCTCGGTGCAGCGACGATAGAACGTGTTCCAAGGAGGCGTCAATGACCGAGGCCGCCGCGACGTCGTCCGCTCGGCGTTCGCCGCCGACCGATCGGGTCGTGCAGGTCCTGGACCACCTGGTCGCGCACCCGGAGACCCGGTTCGGGCTCTCCGAGCTGGCGCGCCAGCTGGGCATGAGCAAGCCGACGTGCCTGGGGATCCTGACCGCCCTGACCGAGGCCGGCTACCTGATGCGCCATCCCGCGGACAGGACGTACGGCCTCGGTCCCGCGCTGATCGTCGCGGGCCGCGCCGCGCAGCGCGGCTTCGCCGTCGGTCCCGTCACCCACCGGCACCTGGCCGCGCTCGGCGCCGAGTTCGGTGCCACCTGCGCCGCGTCGGCGGTGGTGGGCGACCGCATCGCGGTCCTCGACGTCGCCGGGGCCGATCCGGACGGTGCCGGGGCGCGGGTGGGAGAGGTCTATCCGTTCGCGCCGCCGGTGGGCCTGATGTACGTGCTGTGGGACTCCGACGAGCGGCTCGAGCAGTGGCTCGCGCGCGAGCCGACGCTTCCGGTGCGGCTGGACCGGGACCGCCTGCGGGACGTGGTCGACGAGTGCCGCACCGCGGGATACCTGGTCGAGTCGCTCACCGCGGGCGGGCGGCGGTTGCACGCGCTCATGGCGGGCGTCGCGGCGCACGACCTGCCGTCCGAGCTGCGCGAACTGCTGGGGGAGATGGTGTCCAGCCTGGGGGAGCGGGTGCTGCTGACCGGGGCGGAACCGGCCGACGCCGAGCATCCGGTGAACCTGCTCGCCGCCCCCGCTTACGACGCGGACGGGCGGCAGTCGGTGGTGCTCACGCTCCACGTGGGCGCGACCCTGGCCAACCGGGAGATCGCCCGGCGCGGGGCGGCCCTCGTGGCCACCGCCGAGGCCGTCACGCGCGAGCTCGGCGGGCGTCGCCCGGCCCGGTGACGCGGGCGTCGCCCGGCCCGGTGACGGCCGGGTGTTGCGGCCCCGGGGGACCGAGCGAATGGATCATGCCGTCGGTCTGATCGAGTGGGCGATACATTCGCTCGCACCCCGCGAGGCGTTGACCCGGAACTGAAACTCGTTCTATTGTTCGGGGCGAAACCTTTCGACCGAGCCGGTACATATTTGGACCGGCGCTCGTGAGCTGGAGCCCCGATGACCCTCAC